>CAWDAF010000003.1:0-691078 GCA_963800225.1 uncultured Actinomycetota bacterium
CGGCACAGCGACGGTTGACAGTCCATAGGACCATCACAGAGGGGTGCCAAATCCGGACGTTCGGTCAGAGTTCTTCGCGTGCTGGTTCGTTGGTCGTTGGGTGAGTTTCCGATGGTGAAGCAGCACGCCGCCACATCAAGACGAACAGCAGAACGATCGTGACGCCGACGGTGTTGAGGATCGTGATCGACACGGTGACCATCGGGTCGGATCCAAAGGGGAAGATCATCATCAGGAGCATCGGGGCAATGTTGCGCATCGCCGTGGTGATCTCGGTCGCATGCCGGCTCCAACTTCTTATGCGAAGACCGGAGACGAGAGGTAGCCGCATCCCAGGCCGATCAATGGGCCGGCAATAGCCCCGATGTAACTCTCGGTGCCCCAGGCCTGGACGAAGTCGCTCCAATACGCAACCAGCGTGAAGTTGACATTGAACAGCAGACACAGGATTGCCACTCGGACGACCCACTTCGCCAGAGGTGCCGTGAGGTCGGGCCACCCGACTCTGAACGCGCACCCGAGAACCAGCGGCAGGAGCAGGAAGACAGCAGCGGCCACGCGATCTCCCACGCCGAGGTCTTGAGCGGGGCGTCGACCACATCGATGGCGAGGGGTAGCCCAACCGGGAGGGCAATGATCGTCGCAACAGTCAAGACCACCAGCAGGGTGGTGGCGATGCTGGTATCCGCCTTGGCCAACTTGGCGAGGATCGGAGCGAATGGCATGCCCGCACACAGGGCTGCGATGCAGAATCCGACCTTGATTTCTGCGGGTATGGCTGAGGCGATCGTCATCAGTAGCCGACGAACAGCAGCGGGATGAGGACGAAGTTGATCACCAACGCCCAGATGGCGATCTTCCAATGGGTAGCGACCTGCCCCAGCAGTTTTCCGATCGGAAGTCTGAGACCCAATCCGAAGGAGTTCAGAATCACGAAGAGAACGCCGAACCCGTTGATCAGCACGCTCTGATCGCTCATATCGCTCCCTCCTCACAGGCGAACACCCTCACTCAACGCCTTTCCACGGCACCCTGTAGTCACCCCAGGCGGGCGATCCTGACGACCTCTCCCGGCATCCGCGCAGGCGGATGTGAATCGCCCCGGGTTTCGTGGAGGCTCGGTTACTTGGATCCGGCCTCGGTGGGGCCGGGGTGTACGTAGGCTGACGTCCTGGCCGGCCCAGTCGTCGGCCTCGAACTCGACGGGTGGGACGAGTCCGATCTCGCCGTGCAGGCGTCGGTGGTTGAACCAGTCGATGTACTCGGCGACGGCGATCTCGACGTCGCCGATGGACTTCCAGCCGCCTCTCGGTCGCATCGCGGGGTTGCGGATGCACTCGGCCTTGTACAGCGCCGTTGAACGCCTCGGCCATCGCGTTGTCGTACGCTGTCGCCCTTCGACCGACCGAGGCGACGGCCTCGGCCTCGGCGAGCCGCTCGGTGTAGCGGATCGTGGTGTATTGGGCGAGTTCAACCGGTCGATGCAACACCGGGTTGTTGAAGGGAGCGTAGTTGCTCCTCGAAGACCTCGGCGGGTGTCTTCCAGCCGAGGATCTTGCGGGGCCGGTTGTTGAGCGCGTGAGCGACGGCCTCGAGGTCCTCGGCGGACCAGCGCGACAGGTCGGTGCCCTTGGGGAAGTACTGCCGCAGCAGGCCGTTGGTGTTCTCGTTGGTCGGCCGCTGCCACGGCGAGTGCGGGTCGGCGAAGAACACCCGCGTGCCGGTCTCCAACGCGAACAGCGCGTGACCCGAGAGTTCCTTGCCGCGATCCCAGGTCAGCGTCTTGCGCAGCTGCTCGGGCAGCTTGGTCATCGACGCCGTCAGCGCGGCGTTCATCGCGACGGCCCCGTAGCCGCCGAGCGACGGCCCGTTCTTCACGTACGGCTTCTCGCCCCAGCCCTCCATCCGCGGCAGGTGCACCAGGAGCGTGGAGCGACTGCTGCGCTCGACGAGCGTGCCGATCGCCGACCGGCCCGTCCCGATGATCAGGTCGCCCTCCCAGTGGCCGGGGACGGCGCGGTCCTCGGCCTCGGCGGGGCGCTCGCTGAGGACGACGTCCGCGGTCACGTGACCCTGCGCCTTGTTCCGCGACCGGGCCCGCGGCTCCCGCAGCGCGCGGCCGGTGCGCAGACAGGTGACCAGCTCGCGCTTGAGCGCACCACGGCCCTCGATGAACAGCGACTGGTAGATCGCCTCGTGGCTGATGCGCATGGACTCATCATCGGGGAACTCGACCTTCAGCCGCTGCGCGATCTGCTCCGGGCTCCACGCCGTCGACCACCGCCGGTCCTGGCGGTGCGGCTTGTTCAGCCCCTTCCACGGCGGCGGCGTCGGACCCGGCACGATCGTGCCGTCGGGGCGGCGGACGTTGCCGGCGAGCCGGTCCTGGACGTACTCACGCAACCGCGTCGTTGCTCGACCAGCTTCGCGGTCTTCGGGCGCTTCGCGGCCTGCTGCGCCTTCCACTGCGCCACCACGGCCCGGTAGACCTGCTTGCCGCTCCGGGTCGCCGCGTTGCGCCGCAACTCGCGCGACACCGTCCCGGGGTCACGGCCGATCCCGCGAGCGATCTCACGCACGCCCTTGTCCTGGGCCTTGAGCAGCGCGATCTCCTCACGCTCGGCGAACGACAGATAGCGGCCCGGTGGGCTCGTCCAGGCTCAGCGGCGGCATCCCGCCAGCGTGGCGAAACCAGCGGATCGCGACCGGCGACGACACGCCGACGTCGCCTGAGCGCCTCGACCGTCGTGATCCCCGTCGCGATCAGCCGCCAGAACTCCCGCTGCACCGCCCGCGACGGCTCAGGCCGGCCCGGCGACCGCATCGCCGGCCGCAGCGCCCGATCCGCGGCCCACTGCCGCCGCGCACCCGCCGGTCGCTCCGGCCACGGCTTCCTCGGACTCGCCATCGCACACCTCCGTGATCGAGGTGTTGCGACGACCGGTTGAATCCGCCTTGGACTCCGCGGTCGGAGTGATGGACCAGGCCGGTGACGTCGCGGCCGGCGCGCTGCCGCGCCCACAGCCCCATGTCCAGAGCGTCCAGGGCCAGGTCAGTGCGCAGCGAGGTCGACACCTGCCAGCCCACGACCATGCGGCTGAAGACGTCGATGACGAAGGCGGCGTAGACCCAGCCCGAATGGGTGCGGACGTAGGTCAGGTCGGCGACCCAGAGCTGGTTCGGCGCGGTCGCGACGAACTTCCGGTTGACCAGGTCCTCGGGCCGCTCGGTCTCCGCCCCGTCAGCGATGGTGGTCTTGCGGGACTTCTCCCGCGGATCCCGCGCAGGCCGTCGGCGCGCATCAGCCGCTCGACCGTGCAGCGGGCGACCTGGACGCCTTCGCGGTTGAGCTCGGCGTGCATCTTCCTCGCGCCGTAGACACCGAGGTTCGCCTCGTGTGCGGTCCTGATGTCGACGATCAGCTCGGCATCGCGGAGCGCGCGTGCCGAAGGCGGCCGGCCTTGGCCGCGTAGTAGCTGCTCGGGGCGATCTGGACGCCGGCGTCCTTCAGCACAGCGCAGATCGGCTCGACCCCGACCTCGCGCCCATCGACCACGTCGTCGCGATGGGCGTCGATGAAGGCGACTACTTCTGGTGGGGCGGTCGAGCTCCGCCGCGAAGAAAGCCGAGGCCGTCTGCAAGATGTGGTTGGCCCGCCGCAGCTCGCGGTTCTCCCGCTCGAGCTCGGCCAGCCGTTCAGCGTCCGACGTAGTCGTGCCCGGTCGCATGCCGCCGTCGACCTCGGCCTGCCGGACCCAGTTGCGCAATGTCTCGGGATGCATCCCGAACTGCCGGCGACCCGCGCGATCGCGCCCGACCTCGTCGCCGGGTCCTGCCTCACTCCACGGCCATCCGAGTGGCCCGCTCACGCAGCTCGTCGCCGTACTTCCTGGGTGCTGCCATGACTCTCATCCTCCATGGATTGAGAGCCTCCATCAGACCCGGGGCGATTCATTCCATGCCGTCCGCTCATCGCCATGATCGCGCTTCACTATCCGCGGCAGATCCGGGCGTCTTTGCCAGTCAGTCCTGCGGAGCGCCAGGGCCCCGCCACCATTCGGGTCGCTCGCCCTCCCACCACGTAATCCCATTGGCGTCCGGCTCGACTCCGTCCACCAGCGAACCAGGGGGTTCACCCAACTCGGCGTCAAGAATCTGTCCCACGACTACCTCCAGGGGCAGGTCCGCGTCAATCCTTCGACGCAGTCCCCACAACCCCTGGTGCGACCAACCTCGGTAGACGAGGCAGATCGTGTCATCGGTCTCAGTCCATGAGTCGAGGACTTCTAGGTCACCGTTGTATTCAGCGGGGGCCGGGACGCGCTCCAACACGGCAGCCAGCGCCGTGGCAGCCCGTGTCCGTGTCACGCGTGCACCATACCCACCACCTGTGCTCCCTCATCGCGTCCGCCCGGATCGCGGCTCCGGACGTTGCTGTGGCGCTTCCCGTGTCGTCGAGGTGCGCAGAGCATTGCGATGGTCAGTAGGCCTGGTCATCCTCCTCGTCGCCGTAGACGTACTCGACTGCGCCGTCCTCGCCCATCTCTGCCTCATAGAACTCGCTTCGAGTAGGTGCCTCGTCGGGCCACACCAGGAGTCGCTGGTCGTATCGCGCACCGGGCTCGGCCGTGTCCATCGGGAGGCCCGCCACGAGATCGTCTGCTTCCTTGATCCGAGTCACCAGTTGGACCCTCCAGCGACCGGCAGGCAGAAGGGGGTCACTGAAGTGTCGAGGGACGTCGCCTCGGTCGTCGAGCAGGCGGATGGGACGAGTCGAGAACAGGTGCCCTTGGTCGGTTGGGCGCCACCAGCCGCCGACTCGTTCGTTTGGTTCCGGCCGGAACCGATCCCCATTGATCGACAGCTCGAACGAGGCGGTCGTCCCTGTAGCGACAACCAGGTCATCATCGCCGACCTGCACGAACCCCGCACTCGCCGCGACGGGGGTCCCGTCTTCGGCAACCCGGGAGGCGCCGGTCAGGCGGTAGCAGCCGGCCGGGGTCTCTCACCCGTCCGAATTCGTGTACGCCTTCCTCACCCCAACCCGTGATGGCCGTGCCGGTCCCATTCCCCGCGCGGGTACCGCTGACCTCATCCCAAACGGGAGCGCGGCCGGGCTCGGCCCCGGCCGGCCAGATGAGGACCAGATGCTCCTCCAGCGCCATCTGGGTCACGTTGTCCTCCGCGGCAACCTTGGCCTCTCCGCGGGCGTGGAATCGCATCGCCCACCGACCCGGGCGCACCACCGAGCCCGACGGCGGGTCGGCTTCGCCGTACTCCCAAGACCGAACCTCGAGGTCCTCCGTGTTCGCGACGACTACGTCCTCGACGTACTCCCACTCCCGGCGCCAGTTGTCCTCCGCAACACCTGGCGCGTTGTCTCCAATCAGGATGCGAAGGCTGACCGGGCCGGCCTGGGTGAACGCACAGACCAAGAGGGAACCGCCGAGTACCCGAACAGTTCCGGGAGAACCAAACAACGGGTCGGTGACCGGCGGACCAACCCAGTAGTGCCCATAGTCAAGATCGATCAGCAAGTTGCTGGTACCCCTCCACTGACTTCCGGAACAACGAACTGATGCGCGACCTCAGTATCGGTTAGACACGAACGTCGTGCCAAGGCGAGCGCGGATCGCGGCTTACGAGCGCGGCTGGCCCTAGAGGTGGATGCCGTCGAGCAGACCTCCGACAAGCACGTCCACATACGGGGCCGTTCGGTCCTCGGGGCGCAGACGGCTCTTCAGGGCATCGGGGTCGGACGCCGCGATGGTCGCCAGACACGCCGCACAGACGTGCCACTTCGACGCGAGAGCCAAGCCAAGTTCGAGTTGGGCTGATGGATCCAGAAGGCACTCGCGGAAAGCGCCAGGTCCTCCACAGACCGAACACCCGTCAGCAGGCCCATCATCCAAGTCGTCGTCGTCCAGGTCCGATCCGGGCTCGGCAATCTCACCGAACCCCTCGTGCCAATGGGCATCGACCTTCACCGGCTCCAGAACAGCAACGATCTCGTGCGCCAAGGCGTCGTTTGGGCGTTCAGACAGAGTCACCATCACTGTGCGGGAGGCTCGACCCAGATGTTCCAGGGTGTGACGCCGATAGTCTCCAGCCGAGCCAGCGCAGCCAGGACGACGTCCAGCAGCGACGCTGCTTTCGGGGGTGGCCAGTCCGATGAGTCCTTCTTCGTCACGGACCCGACCCTCTCAGATCTCGTCCGAGGACGCACTCACATCGGCTCAGATCAGTGCGTCCGGCTCGCGGCGGAAGGACTGTGAGGATCGCCAACGCAGCCTGAAGGTGCTGGGCTGTGGTTGGTGACCGCGGGTGTGACCCCCGGAAAGACTGGCTTCGTGCCTTGCTGCGACCTGTCCGCTCGTGGTTACCGGCCCCGGCCCGGTTGGAGGAGCTGGCCTGATCAGGAGCTTGACCACCTGGCGTTAGCGGCGCCGGATGTGTCTCATCACAGTCCTGCCGAGCCTCCGTCCCGGACCGGAACCACGTCCCGTCCGGCGAAGGAGAGAACGCATGAACAGTCTGACCGATCTGCGCGAGGTGGTCGATGTCGTCATCGGCGTCGACACCCACGTCCATACCCACTCCGCGGCCGTGGTCGATGCTGCGACCGGTGGTGTCCTCGACGAGATCACCGTCGAGGCGACAGCCGAGGGCTATGCCGAGCTGGTGGAGTTCGCCAACAACCACGCGACGTTGCGGGCCTGGGCGATCGAGGGGACCGGCGGTCACGGCGCCGGTCTGAGCCGTCACCTGCTGGAGATCTCGGAGATCGTCATCGAGCTGGACCGCCCGAAGCGGGCTGCGCGTCGCAACGGCGCGAAGTCCGATCCGCTCGATGCGATCCGCGCTGCGCGTGAAGCGATGGCTCGACCGCGGTTGGGAACTCCCCGCACCGGGGGCGAACGCCAAGCACTGTCAGTGCTCTTGGCTGCTCGCCGCTCCGCGATCAATGCCTCCACCGAGGCCCAGCAGCAGGTCTTCAGCCTGGTCATCGCGGCACCCGAACCCATCCGAGCCAGGTTCCGCGGCCAGAAGCTTGCCGCGATGCTCAACACCGCCGCGAACCTGCGAGTGCACGCCTCCTGGGACATCGAGACGACCAGCACCGTGGTGGCGCTGCGGACCTTGGCTCGTCGCGCGCACGCGATGCTGAAAGAGGCACGGGAGCTGCAGAAGGCGATCGTGGCCATCATCCGCAGCTGGCGTCCTGACCTGCTCGAGGAGTTCGGCGTCGGACCGATCGTGGCCGCGACGGTGTTGTGCGCCTGGTCCCACCCCGGCCGGATCCACTCCGAGGCGGCGTTCGCGATGCTCGCCGGCGTGGCACCGATCCCGGCGAACAGTGGCCAAGTCACCACCCGTTATCGGCTCAACCGTTACGGCGACCGCCAGCTCAACAACGCACTGCACACCGTGGTCCAGAGCCGGATCCAGTACCAGCCAGCCACCCGCGACTACGTCGCTCGCCGCACTGCCGAAGGCAAGACCGGCCGAGAGATCAAACGCTGCCTTGCCCGCTACGTCGCCCGCGACCTCTATCGCCTACTCGAAAACACGGCCACAGCTGCTTGACGAAGCATAGGAGCGTCGCAGGCGAGATGGCGCCGACAGGCAGTGACAGGCGGCCGCGGCGCGCGGATGGACGCTCCTGGCGCCGATCCGTCTGGTGGGCGAGATGCCCCGCCGTCCGGGTGCGCGCCACCACATGGCTGGGCTATTCGAAGAAGTCCTCGTCGACTTCGACGATCTCGACAGTTCGACGCACCTGCGTTCCAATGCGATATCTGATCATTAGCTCGGCGAGCCTGCGACCGTCGATCAAGACGACGCTCTTACTGCTTCGATCAGCTGCCTCGACCGCATCGATCGTGAAGCGGCTGGTCGTGAAGATGACGCCGAACGAAGCCTTCTGGGTATCCAGCGAGCCCAAGAACGTGCGCACGGTATCGCTGTCCACCGCCGAGTCACGGAACCGCTTCGCCTGGATGTAGATGCGGTCGAGGCCGAGCGCGTCGCGGTTGATCACGCCGTCGATGCCACCATCGCCAGCGCGTGTGGTCCGCAGCCTTTCGCCCTCAGTCCCGTATCCCATCGCGGTGAGGAGCCGTCGGACGGTTCGCTCGAAGAATCGCCAGTCTCCGTCACGAAGCTTCTGCAGGAGCTCGACTGCCACGGACTCCTCGATTGACGACTCGGCAGCGTCCAGCAAGTCGTCGGGGGCGAGATCGGTAACCTCAGCTTCGCCAATGGGGTCGTCTGTGGGTTTCAGCCGCCGCCGCTTTGGCTCGTACTCTTCCCAAGCAGGCAATTGCTCAACATCGGCGAGAGAGAACCCATCGGGGTGCGCGGCGAGGAAGGAGCGCCCAGCCTCCGTGATGCGGAAGACGCCTCGTCCGACCGGCTCCAGCAGGCGGGCGCGCACCAGGCCCGACTTCGCCCAGCCAGCACGGTGCTCAGCGACAAGGTCGCCTGACTTGTGCTGCAGCGCTCGAAGATCCTTTGCGACGCCAGCCCGCTCAACAGCGGCCGGATAGAAGCCTCGGCGTGGCCAATCGCGGCCGTCAGACGCCACCTGCAGCAGTGGGTACATGAACTGCCACCACTGCGGAATTCCGAGCTCAGTAGGACTCACATCTGGCACGGCTGCAGTGTCTCACCAGACGCCCGCTGATGTCGTGGTGCGCGTCATTCCTTGGGAGCGGTCTCGGACGAAAGTGACAAAGGAGGATGGCCAGCCGCGGAGCCTGGCCACGCCCTGAGTTAGGTCGGCATCGAACACACGCTGCGTAGTTGGTCGGTGCTGCTGAAGTCTGGCGTCCTGGCAGGGAGACATCGCCATTGGCGGCTCGTGTCGTCGCCGTGCTGCGCCTTCACTTGCGCCGGGGTCGAGAGCGCGTCGGGGCGGTATGACTCTGGCGGCTCGCGGCGATAAGACGCAGGGTCAAAGCGCTCGCATGGCAGCACGAGAGTGTGTCTGTATGTCTCCGCGGTGATTAGCCGATGACTCCGTAGTAGACCAACCACGGGTAGATGAAAGCGACGAAGGCGCTGCCAAGAAATAACAGCAGAAGGGCGATCACGCCTCGAAGCAACCAGGCCGCTGGCGAGGTAGGCCTGCTAACCGGCAACTTCGCGGGGGAGGAAGCCTCTGGACGCGTCATGGGATCAATCATGCGGCCTACAAGGTGCGCGAGTCGAGGGTCGACGGCCCCATGTTGGAGCTTCGTACGCCTGGATGCGCTCGCGCAGACTTCTCCCGCTCGCCACTCGTGACGACCGCCCGCGTGGGTTTGGTGTGGGGTCAGGCTGGCGTGAGTGCCGTGGCGAGTCGCCGGTGCAGGTCGTCGGTTTCCGCCCGCTTGAGGGTGCCGGGCTCCTGGAGCTTCGGGTAGAGCTTCTTGGGCCACATCACCTCGACACCGCGGGTCCGAAATGCGCCGCCGATGAGCGGCCAGTCCGCTTCGACGAAACACAGAACCCCGTGGACGGCGACATCGATTCCAACAATCGCCTCGACGACCTGAATCTGCTTCAGCATCCCGTCGACCAGTTTGGTGCAGTCGCGAGAACCGACCAAGAGCTTCTCTGTCCGTGTGCGGAAGATGCCGCCTTCGACTTTGAGCTGGGGACGCCCCTTGTACTTCTTCGCATCGATGACCCAGATGCCAGTTGGGGTCACTGCCAGGTGGTCGATGTTCGCCCGGGATCCAGGGATGCGCCGGTCGTGTAGGACGCGCATCCTGTCGCCGGCGAGCTCGGTGAGCCGGCGACCGAGACGCTCCTCGCCAACCGCGCCGACGTCCCAGGCCCGAGTGCTTTGAGGGTCATCGCTCAGCGCAAGCATGAGTCCACCGAGCTTCGGATGCTTGGCCCGTACCCGGTCCTGCCGCGCACGTTGACGCCGCTCGAACTCGCGACGTGCCGAGCCGCCAGGTGTGCCCGGATCTATGGCAGCCACCGGGGCCGTCGGCTCCTGGCCAGGGTCCGAGGGAGCAACGGGGTTCGAGACAGGTAGCTCGGGTGTCAATCGACCCAGTGCTGCGGGATCATGCGTCAGGCAACGGACCGTCTTCGTCGTCCGCTCGTACACGGCCTCGGTGCGCGCCGGAAGGTCCACCCCACAAAGCCGACAGGTGCCGGCGTACCGCAGCTTCATCGGCTTCTCGTCAGCGGTCCCCTGCTCCCCCATAGGGGCGACCGTAGCTTCGAGAGGTGAGTTCAGGGTGGAGATTCCAAGAATCCCGGCACTCACCATGACGCATGCCTCTAACCCAGGGTCTTCGATGCCGCTAGCCGGCTGTAAGCCGCGCCCGACCTACGGTGCAAGGCGGCCGTTGGGCTAACCACGGCTCCGCTGAATAAGCACGCTAGCGAGGTATAGCGCGAGCAGTGCAAAGAGGGGCGGGTAGGAGAGGCACACGATGAGGATGATGAGACTGCCAACGGCCTGTCCGATCAGTCCGAGAGCACTCCCGAGCTCGATCGGCGTCCCAGGGAGGTTCCCCTCGATCGGCCGCCCGCAGTTGGGGCACGCGGTGGCCAGCGTCGACACGTCGCGAGCGCAATCGCGGCACCTAACAACCGACATCCGTCCCCCCCTCCCACAATGCGACACGCAAGGGTAGGCGGCCAGAGTCGTAGCGCGCAGGGAGACCACGGCATTGCCGCACAATGACTCGGCACCGCCACTGGCTCCGCGCTTCAATGGCGGCTACTGTGAGGATCGCCAACGCAGCCTGAAGGTCATCGGTCCGGCGCCTCGTGGCGACGCGCACCTACATGCAGAGTTGGCAGAACTGAGGCGCTTCGCCACACTCGCGCAACGCCCACTCCTGGACTTGCCGGCGATCCGTCGAGCACACCTTGATCTATTCTCCAACGAAGGTGTCCTTGTCCGGTTGCAGCTGACTGATCGACGGGCATCGGCCTCTGTGAAGCCTGGAGTCGAGTGGATTGCGGCTGGCAAGACAATTCAGCACGTAACCGTCCGGCCAAGTGCTGATCCATGCGAGATAGTCCGCGTCACTACTTGGCACGACGAGTCGGGCACCGAGGGCGGGATCAGGTCGCGAAGTTCCCATCACCCATTCGTGCCCGCGTTCGCAACGCAATCGTCGTCGTCCGTCCTTCAAGTCTTCGGTCACGTCGATTTCGTCGGACTCGCAGACGGGGCAGGTCACAAGCGGCACGAGACCTCCTCTGGTTGACCACTGGCCGGGATCGTCGAATCGTTGCCGCCCGGACGGCGGCTCAGCTTGAATGCATCCTCAGTCTGCGCCCGTGACCGCACCGGCACCCAGCGTGCTCGCCCCATTCAAGTGGAGCCGATCTGTCGCGGGGTCCGCTGCGCGACGGAAAGATGCACCCTCGTGACGGCGCGGATCAGCTAGTTGGCGGCTGGTCCGGTTAGCGGCGTTTGCCCAGGCCAGGCAGCCCTCCGGATACCACTCGCGGACTAGGTCCGGGCGGTCGTCTCCAGTGCCGCGAGATGTTGGCTGCCGACATCGGACCGGCCTCGTCGCTGAGGCGACGCGCGACTGCTTCGAAGCTGTTGTCCGGCGTCCGCCGTCGAGTGGCCCGTGTCCTCCGTTGGCCGGTCATTGGCGTCCTCCCTGAGGGCCTCGATCTCACGGTCACCGTCGCACGAGCCTCGGATCTCTGTCAGGGCCATAGGTCCGTTGCAGCAGGGCCAAACCCACGCTGCTCGTGGCTGCCTCAAGCCCGCCGGCGCCGCCACTGACTCTCGCCACTGGGTCAAGCCCGCGAACGCGACTCTTGACGGGATCGGAAACGGTGGTCGTCCGTCGACTGCAACCCCCACCCCATCTGGACATGGTCTGGGAATCAAGGGCGCTTATGCGCCAGGCCAAGAAGCGCATGGCTGACGTCGCTGGAGCATGGAGACCCGGCACCCGAGCGCGGCGATGGCGTCCGAGCCGATCTCGTCAGGTAGCTGTAAGCCGGCTCGCGGCGGAAGGACTCATCGCGGCTGATCCGCGCAGCCGCAGCGCAGGCAATCCCCGGCACGGTGAAAGTCCGTCTGGCTCGCCGGGCCACTCCTCGCCGTCCGGACACTCGAAAACCACCCGGAAGTTCTCTACGAGTCTATCGATGAACTTGACGACCCCACCAGAAAATGCCCACCTACAAGGTGCTACGGATAGCCAAGCGGTCTCCGAGCACGCCGGGGTCCCCGGTTCCACCGTGTTTCGCTAACGCCCGAGAAGGGCGGAGCTGCTGAGCCCGCCGGTCGAAGACGACGAGTTCTACTTTTCGACCGACCCGGCAGGCTACGTCACGGGCTGGCGCTCGACTTGCTGATGTCGGCGCACCTGACGAAGTAGCAGCTCGTCTGGCAGACGCAGCGCGGGCTTGAAAAGCCCCCCGCGAAGAGTCCGTTGTCCCGCAAGTGGGTGGCGGAGTATTTCCTCCGGGTGCTGCTGGGGGAGACGGATGACTACGACGAGTGGTCGAGGATGAGGCGATCTACGACCAGGTCACAACAACGACCGACCTGCCAGAGATCCGACCCCGCGACGGCGTCGTCGCTGTCGGTGCGGAAGCGTAGAATAGAAATATGAAGAACCCTCGGACCATGAACGCCCCTGGGCCGGGGCGCTAGTGGCGAGGCCCGGCGGCGAAGCCGACAAGCTCGGCAATAGGTATGAGGCGGCGTTTGCCGTCAAATACGCCTTGGAATGCCTAAAAAACCCGGGCGCGACGCTGACGGTCGAAGACATGGATCCCGAGCGGGCTGTTGGCTCCGAGTTCACCTTTGAATCGAACGGCGTCGAGGTGGCGCATCAGGTCAAGCGCCAGAACGGCACTGAGAGTCGATGGACCGTCAGCGCGCTCGATCTGCTGAAGGTGTGGCAGCACGCCAAGCAGCACGTCAGTCAGGGGCGGCAGTTCTTCTTCTCGTCGCTGACACCATGTCCAACCCTCCGGGAGCTCGCTGACTACGCGAGGCGGACTCCAGATATCGACACGTTTAAACAGGTGCTGAACAAGGATCTTGGCGGTGAACTTGCCCGGCTGAGCGCGCTGGATGCGTTCGATTCCGAAGACGACGTGTGGCTGACGCTGCGCGGCATGTGGTTTAAGACCACCGACGAAGCCGATGTTAGGCATTTCAACGACATGGTCGCGTCGTTTCTGCTCGGAGGGAACACCGGCCGCGCCTGTGTCCTCCACATCGCTGAGATCCTGCTCGATCACCTGGGGGTGCGCTTCGAGCGTGCCACGCTGCTGGACAAGCTGCGGGCCCACGGCATCGTGCCGATCACCGCTCACCAACAGGCGTCATCCCTTGAACGGGTGCGCTCGTTAACGGCGAGCTGGCACGACCTCACGCGCCAAACGATGCTGCGTCCCCCTATTCCCAGAGACGCGGCAGGCGAGCTGGTCGAGCACCTTGACTCGTCTCGCGTCGTGCTACTTGTCGGCTCAGCAGGCAGCGGCAAGAGTGCTGTTTTGCACCAGGCGGTTGAGACGCTCGAAAGGGACTCCACGGTGTTGGCGTTTCGACTCGACCGGTACGGCGCCTTCACCTCGACCGAGGAGCTTGGCAAGCTGCTCGGGTTCACTGGTTCGCCGGTGACGGACCTCGCGGTTGCGGCTGGCGGCGACAACGCCGTCTTGGTCGTCGATCAGCTGGATGCCATCAGCCTGGCGTCGGGTCGGTTACCGGAGAACTTTGATGCAGTCGCAGATCTGATTCGCGAGGCGTCGACCGTGCCTGGGGTGCGCGTCGTCCTCGCGTGCCGCGCGTTCGATGTGGCGAACGACTACCGCATTAAGGCTCTGCTCAAGTCGCATGACATCAAGCCCGTCAGCGTCGAGCCGCTCACACCCTCCGAAGTCGACGACGCGGTCGAGTCGCTTGGCCTCGATCCTGCGGGCTTGAGCGCGTCGCAGAAAGGCTTGCTTCAAAACCCGCTGAACCTCGTGCTGCTGGCTAGCATCGCGGAGGAGCAGGGCGCCCTCACCTTCCAGTCGTCGCTTGCGCTGTTTGACGCCTACTGGGACCACAAGCTCCGTCGCTGCGAAGCCCGTCGACAGGGCGTCGAGTTTATGGACGTCATCGCGCGTGTTGCCGGTGAGATGAGTAGCAGTCAGACGCTGGCGGTCCCGGCCTCGGTGCTTGATGCTGGGCAGCTCACCCAGCATGCCAATGTGCTCGTGTCGGAAGGCGTCTTGGTCCGAGACGGCAACAAGGTCGCCTTCTTCCATGAGACCTTCTTTGACTACGCGTTCGCCCGTCTGTGGGTGAGACGTTCCGAATCGTTGGTTGTCTTCTTGGGGCAGGGCGAGCAAGAACTGTTCCGACGGGCGCAGGTGCGGCAGATCTTGCAGCACCTTCAGGAGCAAGAACCGCAGCGCTTCCTCCACGAGGTCGAGGAACTGCTGATGAGCGACACCGTTCGCTTCCACATCAAGGACACGGTGCTTGGCATGCTCGCGGCGCTCGACAGCCCGTCGAGCGAGACCGCCGACGTGCTGCTCCGCGTCGCGGCAAGTGAGCAGTCATTCGCCAAGCGGCTGTGGACTCGCTTCCTTCGCGGCCCATGGTTCGATCGGCTGCGGCATGACGGTGTCATCGACGAGTGGCTCGACGGTGACAGCACGCAGCGCTCGCTTGCGGTCGACCTCATGATGAGCGGCGCACGCGTCAGAAACGTCGAGGGCGTGCTCGACATTTTGTCGCAGCGACGCGCCGACCCAGACTACCCAGCCTGGCGACGCTGGATCACGCGTTTCGCACCAATACAAGATGATCGACGGCTCTTTG
This sequence comes from uncultured Actinomycetota bacterium, assembly GCA_963800225.1. GTDB lineage: Bacteria > Actinomycetota > Actinomycetes > Propionibacteriales > Nocardioidaceae > Nocardioides_B. Next base: position 14,807 of record CAWDAF010000003.1, read on the forward strand.
ATCTGTTCCTCGACGCTGTATGCGACGGCGCCTTCGTCGGACTCGAGCAGGACATGTGGCTGGCGACGCACGAGCTCGCTGAGAAGCAGCCGACGTGGGCTATTGAGTTTCTGACGGCATACCTCACGACGGGAGAGGATCCCTACGCCCTCGATGCTCGGGGCGGGGTGGCGCGGCTGATGGCGCGCGACTACCACGGCAGTGACCTCGTTCAAAAGGCCGCGAAGGCGGAGCCGCTGGCGTTCGTCACCGCCATGCTGCCGTACATGATCGGGGTGGTGACACGGACGGGAAAACCCCGCCGGCGCGATGGCGAGCCGATCCTCGATGAGCACTTCAGCTATCGGTACGATCTTGACGGGCACGATCGTGAACTCGATGACGCGCTGCTGCATGGTCTCGCCAGCGCACTCGCAGAGGTGTCCGGGCGCGCGCCCGAAGACGCCAGACCGCTCCTTGAGTCTCTGGCCGATGATCCGCACGACGCGGCTCAGTTCCTCCTTTATCGGGGGTTGATCGCGGGGGGCGAAACGTTTGCAGACTGGGCGGCCGAACTGCTGCTCCAGGGGACGCATCGCCTTCTGTGCGGCAATGTCTCGAACCTGAGCGGGACTGCCCGGCAGCTGGTCGCCGCGATAAGTCCGCACGTCAGCGACGACCTGCACCAGAGGCTGGAGGACCGGTTCCGCGATCTGCTGATGCCCTGGGAAACACGGCCCCTCGACACTGCTCGGAACGAACGACCGCGCACCCGATACCGCTACGCATTCGACTTCCTCTCCGCACTCGAAGAAGACCGGCTATCCGATCGAGGCAAGCTTCGTCTCGAGGAGTACCGCCGCCGGTTTGAGACTCGAGAGCCGCGCCAATCCGGGGGCATGACGGTAGGCATGATCGGATCGCCGATCGAGTCTGACGCGGCAGCCAAGATGTCTGATAACGCCTGGCTCGGAGCTATGCGTAAGTACAATCACGATTTGACGGACTACGAGACATTCAGGGGCGGCTCGCGCGAGTTGTCCCGTGTACTGCAGGAGCAGGTCAAGAAGGACCCGGCTCGCTTCGCCCGTCTCGCGGGCAGGATGACTGCCGATCTCAATCCTGCCTATGGCGACGCGATCCTGATGGGGCTCGGCGAAGCCGAGGAGCTGCCGGCGGATGCCGACGTCGTGTACGACGCGGTCCGCTCCATCGCGGCGCTCCGGCACTCAGATAATGACCGCTGGCTCGGACAAGCGCTGCGCCGCTACTACAAACGAGTGCCTCTCGATCTTGTCGAACTGATCCGGGACCGCACCCTCCATGCTGAGGATCCGACCGATGACCGCCCGGTGTTTACCCGTGGTGATGATGACGAGGATCGGGCGGCTAAGGACCTGCGCCTCAATGGCATCAATACGGCCCGAGGCACCCTGGCCGAGGCACTCGGTGACCTGCTCGTGAGTGACGCCGATGGATCGCGAACCGAAGTAGTCGCGCCGTTTCTCACGCAGATGGCCCAGGACCCCGTGCTGAGTGTTCGGTCCTGCGTCGCCCATACGATCGCCGCGGCCTACAAGCATGCTCGTGACGAGGCACTTGAAGCCTTCGACGTCCTGATGCAATCCGACGACATGCTGCTGGCTTCGGATCACGTTGATCACCTGATCGTTCTCGTTGGCTATCGGGACATTGATCGCGTCGTCCCGATTATCGAGCGCATGCTGCGATCGCAGGATGGCTACGTCAGCGAGATTGGCGGGCAGCTCGCTGGGTTTGCTGGTTTGGAATGGGAGCAGCCGGATCTGTTGCAAGCGGCGCGGCAGGGCGACGCACGGATTCGGACGGGGCTCGCGAAGTTCTTGGCCGTGAGGGTCGATCGCACCTCGCATCGCGCGCTCGCGGTGTCAACGCTCACACCGCTGTTCGAGGATCAAGACGAGTCGGTGAGGGAGGCGGCCGCTTCCGTCGCGCCGCACCTTCGTGAGCGGCGCCTCAGGCCGTACGCCTCGCTCTTGTTGGCGCTCATTGCGTCCCCCGCGTACCGGCCTGCCACGCCTCAGATCTTCTTAACACTCGAACATGCGCCGGACCGTGTCAGCGACCTCGAACTGGCGGCCGCTCAGCGGTTCTTGGATGAGTTCTCGGACGAGGCGGGGGACATTCGTACAGGCGCGGCAGGTGACGCCCACTACGTCAGCGAGCTCGTCGTTCGGGGACTGGCAGGAAGCAGGGACCCGGAGGAACGGTCCAACCTGCTCGACGTCCTCGACAAGCTGCTTGAGATCGGGGTCTACGGAATCGGCGAAGCCATCGCATCGTTTGAGCGCGGCTAATCGATGCACATTCCAGCGGTGCCCGCCGGGCTAAGTCTCTTTTGTCGGGTGACGTCTCGTACGAATTGACCGGGATGTCTTCGGACGAGATGAGGAAGTCACTCGAAGGCGTCTTCGACGCTTTAGGCACGCAGCAGAAGAAGCTCGACGACTCGTGGCATGCAATCCTCCATGAGATGCCAGATCCGCCGAAGCATCTGGCCAGCCCACCCGATGAATCCGGCGACTAAACGGATCCGGAGCTGCGCCTTCAGACAGCACCCCATGACATGAATGTCGGGCGAAGAAACAATTCAAAGCGCTGCCACGAAGACATGCGTCTCAGTGGGCTAAGTGACGCGCCGAAGCCGGGGACCTGGCCTCCCTGTCACCGACCACGAGAGCACCTCAGGACTCGCAGACCCGCCCGTCGCCGTCGCGGTCGGTGTACCACGCGTACTCCGGATCGCGCCCGCGGACGTACGGCCCGTAGCCGGCCGCGATCGCCTGGTAGCAGTAGCTGAACCGGGGGTCGGTGCTCCCGCCGCCGGTCGTGCCACCTGTCGAGGTCGTGGTCGTGATGACCGCGCGGCGTACCGTGATCACGTCGTTGGCGCAGTGCGAGGCCCGCGCCAGGAGCGCACGCCTCTCGGCGGCGTTCACCTTCAGCGACCAGCGGAGCTTGACCGCCACCCACTGCCGGACGTAGGTGCACTTGCCGAGGCGGGGCATCCACTCGGCCGGGTCCTGGTCCGACTTCGACCGGTTGGCCGAGGCGCTGACGGCCACCAGGGTGCGGCTGTCCCCGAGGTCGTTGGCGTAGCGCTGCCGCGTCGCCGCCGTCCAGCGTCGCGCGCCCGAGTCCCAGGCCTCCGCGAGCGGTACCAGGTGGTCGATGTCGAAGGTCGACGAGCTGCGGGTGACGGCTCCGTCGTAGTAGGAGCGCCACTTCCCGCGCCGGATGTCACAGCCGCTGACGCGCACCAGTGACTCCGCGGCCAACACCTCGTCGCGGGTGTCGCGGCAGTCGTGGTCGGCGTCGACCCAGAGACGGAACTTCGCCCGGTCGTAGCCGGCCCGGGTCTCGGCCGCGACCGGCAGGCTCTTGACCGCCCGCGTCAGCCGCATCTTGACCGGGGTCGCCGCCGACGCGGTCGGCGCGGTCACCAGGGTGAGGCCGGCGACGGCGAGCAGGGCGGCGCACACGTGGGCGAGGACGCGCCTCGTCCGCACGACGCTCAGCGCTCGCAGGCCGTGCCGTCCCTGTCCCGGTCGAGCCGCTTGTAGTTCGCCCAGTAGACCTTCCGCGCGAGCGAGCCGTAGGCGGGCATGCGGTACCCGTTTCGGACCTGCCGAACGGCCGCCGTGTGGCTCTTCGCCACGCCGTGGTGGAACTTCGAGGCCAGCGTCGAGCACGACGAGTACTTGAGCGTCGTGGCGTCGGCGGTGGTGGCGGTCAGCGCCACGCCGGCAGGCGCGGTCAGGGCGAGGGCGATCAGGGCCCCCACGATTCGGTTTCGCATGCCGAGGATCGTCACACGCGAGAGCGGTCTAGACCGTGTTTTCCGGAAATTTCCGGTGAAGGGGTCAAATAACCCGCCTAGGCACCGTTGAGGGCTCGCTGCCGCTCGAGCAGGTGCGCCCGCTCGGCGTCGTTGCGGCACGCGGCGATCGCGTCGGCGTAGGCGGCCCGGGCGCCCGACGCGTCGCCATGCCGGGCCAGGAGCTCCGCCCGGACGGCGGGGACGCGGTGGCTGCCGGGGATCTCGATGCCGTCCAGCGCGGCCAGTCCCGCCCCCGGGCCAGCGGCCTCGGCGACCGCGACGGCCCGGGCCAGCCGCGCGCTCGGCGTGGGGACGATCCGCAGCAGCAGGTCGTAGTGCTCCACGATCCTGTCCCACGGGGTCTCCTCCGGCGTGCCGGCCATGGCGTGCTCGGCGGCGATCCGGGCCTGGATGACGTACGACGCGGCAACCAGGCTGACCGGCCCCGCCAGGACCGGGTCGGCCAGCAGCGCCAAGGCCTGGTCGATCTCGTCGCGGCGCCACCGGCGCCGGTCCTGGTCGGCGAGCAGGACGAGGCGTCCGTCGTCGCCGACCCGGGCGTCGCGCCGTGAGTGCTGCAGCAGCATCAGGGCCAGCAGGGCCATCGGCGCCGGCTCGTCGGGGCGCAGGTGGCGCACCACCCGGACCAGCCGGATCGCCTCGCCGGCGAGGTCGGCACGGAGCAGGTCCGGGCCGCTGCCCGGTGCGTAGCCCGCCGTGAAGGCGAGGTAGGCCGTCTGGGCGACCGTCTCCAGCCGCTGCGGGAGCACGTCCGCGGCGGGGACCGCGAACGGGATGCCGGCTGCGACGATCTTCTTCTTCGCGCGGGTGATCCGGGCGGCCGCAGTCGGCTCGGTGACCAGGAAGAGGCGGGCGATGTCGTGGGTGCTGACCCCCATGACCAGGCGGAGGACCAGGGCGCTGGCGGCCTCAGGCGCGAGTGCGGGGTGGGTGCACATCAGGACCAGGCGGAGCAGGTCGTCCTCGACGAGGCCCCCCGGGTCGGCCATCGTCGGCTGGTTCTCCGCGCGGTGCGTGGCATCGGTCTCCAGCAGGACCGCCTTGCGGTGCGCCATCGACTCCGCGCGCATCCGGTCGAGGACCCGCCGCCGGGCAGTGGTCAGCAGCCACGCCGGAGGGTTGTCCGGCGGGCCGCTCGTCGGCCAGCGCCGAGCCGCGGCCTCCACCGCGTCGCCAAGGGCGTCCTCGACGAGGTCGAGCCGGCGGAACTGCGCGAGGAGCAGCGACGTCAGCCGCCCCCACTCCTCGCGCACGACCCTCTCCAGCACGGCCTCGCCAGGCTCGGTCACGCCGACTCGTAGCCCTCGATCGTCATGGCCGGGCGGATCTCCACCGCGTACGACGACGGCAGCAGGCGCGCGGCGGCGATCGCGGAGTCGAGCTCGGGGAGCTCGATGTCGTAGTAGCCGCCGACCTGCTCGACGGACTCGACGAACGGACCGTCCGTGACCGTGGCGACCCCGTCGACGTGCCGGATGGTGGTGGCCGTGTCGGCACCCGCGAGTGGCGCCGAGCCCAGCCGGCGCCCGTGCGCGTCCACGTACTCCTCGAAGGCGTGGTGGGCGGCGAAGTACTCCCGCCGGACCGACTCCGAGGCCGACTCCCAGTGCGCCGGCTCGTAGGCGACCAGGACGACGTAGCGCCTCATGAGGGCCGCTCGGCGGGATCGACCGTACGGCGCACCTCGATCCCGTCACCCACGGCGGCGATGATCTTGCAGCAGTCGAGGAGGTCGTCGAGATCGTCGGACTCCACGACGTAGAAGCCGCCGACCTGCTCGGCGGTCTCGGTGAACGGCCCGTCGGTCACCACGCTGCTGCCCGGCCGGATCGACCTGGCCTCGGAGCGCCGGTGCAGCTCGGCGCCGCCGGTGACCTTGTGCCCGCGCCCGGCCAGCTGCTCGCCGAAGCGGGCGTACTCGGCGTACGCGTCCTTGCGTTCCCTCAGGCTCATCGAGCTCCACCAGCGATCGTCGTCCCCGACGATCAGCACCACGTACTCGGTCATGTCGTTCTCCTTCACTCGTCCAGGCGGCGCAGCTCGATGAGCTCGCCTCGCGCGGCGAACCGCTCGCAGGCGGCGCGGAGGTCGGCCTCGTGGTCGGTCTCGACGAGGTAGAAGCCGACGATCTGCTCGGCGGACTCGGTGAACGGCCCGTCGGTGACCAGGGCTCCGCCGCGTCCGTCGGGACGCATCGACGTCGCCTTCGCCGACGGCTCGAGCGGGCTGACGGCCAGCAGCTGGTGTCCCCCCTGCGCCAGGTCCTCGTGGAACTGCGCGTGCGACCTCATGCCCTTCTCGTGCTCCGACTCGGGCAGCGTCGCCCACTCCGCCTCTGGAGCGGGCAACAGCACAAGGTAGCGACTCATCGAACGTGCCTCCTGGATATGGCCGGGCCGCGTCTGCGACCTCACCACGATGACGGACCGACCCGCAGCAATTCGACAGCGCCGACCGGAATTTTCCGCTGCGCCCTTCGGCCGGCGGTCCGTAGAGTCGGCGGCATGACGAGCAAGAAGTCGTGGGGTGACCTGTCTCCCACGCAGCACAAGGCCGTGTTCGCCGGCGCCGTCGCGGAGCTGGCCCTGACCACCTGGGCGCTGCGAGACCTGAGAGGTCGGCCCGCGGAGCGGGTCCGCGGCCCGAAGCTGCTGTGGGTCGCGTCGTTCGCGGTGCAGCCGTTCGGTCCGCTCGCCTACCTGGCGATCGGCCGCCGCTGAGCTGATCGTGGGAGGACCGCCGGCGGCGGCGTTCGCTGCTCAGCGCCGACGGTGGGGAAGCGCACCCACGAACGCCGTCAGGTCGGTCGCCACCCGGTCGGGTCGCTCCCAGAGGACGAGGTGGCCGGTATCGGCGTAGACGATCATCCGTGAGCCGGGAATGGCACGGACGAGGGCGTCTGCCTGCTCTCGGGCCAGCAGCTCATCCCGGTCGCCCCACAGGATGAGGGTGGGCGAGGTGATGCTCGCGGCGTCGCAGGGGGGCGTCGCGTCGCAGAGCCCGTTCAGGCTCGCCCGCCAGACGTGCGCGGGTATGCGGGCCCCGTCACGGACACGGTCCTCGACGTACCACTGCGGCACGTCGTGGTACCTCGGGAACCACGTCAGCGAGCCTCGGACCCACGTCTCGTCCACCGGATCGGAGAGCCGGTCGACCTCGTCGGCGAATGGCGGCCGCCCTTGCAGGCTGCGCGGGGACGCGACCAGCACCAGCCCGGCTACGCGGCGCGGACTGATGGCCGCGACCTGCTGGGCGACATAGCCGCCGCTCGAGGAGCCCAGCAGCACCACCGAGGAGAGGCCCAAGGCATCCATGAACGCCACGACGTCCTCGGCCAACGACGCCAGGGAGTACCCGGACCTCGGCCGGTCGGCGTCCCCGTGACCTCGCTGGTCGACTGCCAGGGCGTGGACCGAGGTGGCGAGCATCGGCATGAGCCGATCGAAGGATCGTCGGGACTCTCCCCATGCGTGCAGCAGCACCACCGGCGTCGCGGAGCGGGGACCGACCGACACATACGGCAGTCTCACGCCGGTCGGGAGGTCGGCCCAGCTGACGGCCCGGTCCATCGACCAACCATAGTCGCGTGGGGAGAACAGGCTGTCCCCGCTGGGGACGGCGGCCACCGCCGGATGGCACCCGGGGGGCGTCCAGCCGGGCTATTTCCTCACCGGCCCGCCGAGCGCATGCTCGACGAGCGGGGGCCCTACACCTGGCAAGGACAGAGGCCGTCATGAGTCCGCGAGGCCAGACCGCACCTGCGAGCGACGACCAGGTCGCGCCCGCCGTCCCGGGGCCACGGCACTCGCACGTCGGTGGAGTCGTGGCCGGATCGCTGGCCGCGGGTCTCGCCGCGGCGGTGATCTTGCCGTTCCTCCCCGTCGGCACGGTGGACGAGAGGTTCTCCACCGCCATGGTGCTGATCGGCTTCGCCCTCGGGTGGGCGCTGATGGCAGTCCTGTCCACTCGGCTCACCGACCAGCCACAACGCTGGGCCGTGGCGCCGGCCGTCTTCATGGGGCTGGCCGGCGCGCTGGTGCTCCTGGCCCCGGACGCCGTGGTGGATGCGCTGGGGTGGGTCTGGCCGCCGGCCCTGGTGGTCTTGGTGGCCTGGGTCTGGACCCGCGCCAGGCGCGAGCTGCACAGCCGGAGCAGGGTGTGGCTGCTGAACCCGGTGCTGGTCGTCCTGGTGCTCCTCGCCCTCGGCGGAGGCTACGAGACGATCAGCCGGTCGACCGCACCCGCGGTCGCCATGCGCGGTCGGCTCGTCGACGTGGGACCGTACCGACTCCACCTCGAGTGCACCGGCTCACGCGGTCCGACCGTGATTCTCGAGCCCGGTGGCGGCGGCTCCGCGGCGTCGATGGGGTTGATCGCACCCGCTGCGGCCCGCGACAGCAGGGTGTGCGTGTACGACCGGGCGGGACGCGGCTGGAGCGACCCTGCCGCGAGTCCGCCCGATGCCACGCAGATCGCGACCGATCTCCACAGGCTGCTAGGTCGCGCGCGCGTGCCAGGTCCGTACGTGCTGGCCGGGCATTCCTTCGGCGGCCTGTACGTGAGGACGTACGCCGCGAAGTATCCCGAGCAGGTCGCCGGCCTCGTCCTCGTCGACTCCACCGCCGCCACGGGCGCCCGCGTGTCCCCGCAGAAGGCGACCTCCTACAGCATCGTGAAGCACCTGTCCTCGTTGGTCGCAACGACCTCTCACCTGGGGGTCGGGCGCCTCATCGCCGACACGGGCTTCTCGGATCTACCGCCTCGGTATCGGGACGACGCACGTGCCACCGCCGCCACCGGGAAGGAGATGGGCGGCTTCCTCGACGAGTTCGGTGTCGCTAATCGGTCCGAGGCCGAAGCCGGGACACTCCGCGGCCTCGATGCGAAGCCACTGATCGTCCTGACCGCCGATCGTGGGAACTCCACGGGGTGGATGGCTGTACAGAACGAGATGGCCACGCTGTCGACCAACAGCCTCCATCGCGTCGAGTCGGGGGCGACCCACGCCTCCTTCGTGGAGGACCGGGATCACGCCGCCGCGGTCACCCGGGCGATCCACGACGTGGTCGATTCGGTGCGGACCGGGGCGCCGTTGAGGGGTCGCTGACGGCGAGCCCGGTCACCGCCCTTCCGGACACCACGTCCCGGTCCGGCTCGTTCGTGTGGAGGGGACGGCCGGTCGTGCCTAGAGGACCGCTCCGCGTGGCGCAATCTCGACGGCGGCAACTCCCCTGCCGTAGAGCACCATGAGCCGATCACCATGACTGGTGCGAAGCACCCCGGAATCGGCCGCGAGGGTCTCGACGACTCGCTTGACGACCTCGTCGTCGTCCCTCTCCTCGTCCGCGTACCTGACGTCGACTTGATCACCGCTCATCAGGCGAACCCTCAGCACTACCTCGGCCATGCGCACGCACCTCAGATCCGTCGCGACGCCCCCGTCCGGTGGCCGACGCCTACGCGGGTAAGCCTAGATCCGCGCCGGTGAATCAGCATCAGGCGAACGACGTGGCGCGGGATGCCTGCACGGGTTCGAGACCCTTCCCACCGCCGCCGGATCGGCGGCATGATCAGCACACACCCCGTGTCCGGAGAGCCGGGTCAGGCCCCGGCACCGCTCAGGAAGGACCCCGCGTGAAGCCGTACCTGTGGACTCTAGGGTCGATCTGGGGCTTCTGGGGCGTGGTCTTCGTGGCCAGCACAGCGCTCACAGACGACGGGCTGAGCAACGCCGCGACCCTCATCGCCTACCTCACGTGGTTCCTGGGCATCCCGGTCGCCGTCGTGGTCTCCCTGCTCGCATGCGCTGCCATCGCGTGCGGGCAGTGCTCAGCCCGCGCGGACACCCGGCACCGGCAGGCCCGAGCCACGCGTCTCAGTAGCTGAAGGTGTTTGCTGCCTCGTCCCCGGTCCACTCCCCCATCGGGGCCGTGCCACCGAGCTCGGGGTCGGCGACCAGGTCGCCCTTGTCGCGGATAGCCGGATCCGTCGAGTCGCTCGCGATGCTCGCACCGTTCGCCGGGCAGGGGTGGCTCAGGCCTTTCTGGCGGCTGCCTTCTTGCCGGCTGCCTTCTTGGCGACTGCCTTATCGGACCCCTCCCCCTTCGGCTTCTCCCGCACCCGGACCCCTTGCCCGGCGGACCGTCTCACCTCGAAGAGCTCGATCGCGGTCACCAGGTCGACCAGCTTGGCGTAGCCCCAGTTCCGGGAGTCGAAGTCGGGCGCCTGCTTGGCGACGTACGAGCCGACGCCTCCGAGGTTGGCCCAGCCGTCGTCGTCCGAGGCCGCGTCGATCCCCTCACGCAGCCACCGGATCAGCTTGGCGTCCCCGCGGAGCTCGCCGCCGCTCCTGCGGGCCGGGGCCGCCGTCGACGCCTCCCCTTCGCTGGGTTCCTTCGGCTTGTCGGATCGCCGGAGGACGTCGAGGTAGACGAACTTGTCGCACGCGGCCACCAGTGACTGCGGCGTCCGCGGCTCACCGAACCCGTACACGGTCTTGCCGGACTCCCGGAGCCTGGACGCGAGCTTGGTGAAGTCGCTGTCGGAGCTGACGATGCAGAAGCCGTCCAGGTTCCCGGTGTAGAGCAGGTCCATCGCGTCGATGATCATCGCGCTGTCGGTCGCGTTCTTGCCGGTGGTGTAGGCGAACTGCTGCATCGGCTGGATGGCGTGAGCGTTGATCGCCTCCTTCCAGCCCCGCAGGTTCGAGGTCGTCCAGTCGCCGTAGGCTCGCTTGACCGTGGCGCTGCCGTACTTCGCGATCTCGGCGAGCAGCGCCTCGATGATCGTGGGCGTCGTGTTGTCACCATCGATGAGAACGGCGAGCCGGCTGGAGTCCGGGGCGGAAGGCATGTCGGCAGCGTAGTGCGGGATACCGAGGTGCCGAGCCGTGATCGTGCGACCTCTCCGTGGCAGGACCAAAGCCTCTCGGCACCCCGGACGGCGCCGAGAACCCTGGGGACGAGGACACAGGAGGTCCTGTGAGGTCACACCGGTATCCCCACTCGTCCCTCAGCTGAGTGCCGATGGCGCGACCCGAGACGATCAACCGGACCCAAGCCCTGGTGCTGGGGTTCTTCGTGCTGGCCTGGGTCGCGCTGGTCGGGATGGCGTCCCTGTCGCAGGCCGTGCGGGACGGGCTTGCGGACCGCGTTCCTGGGGGCGGACCCCCGGCGATCGTCGGTCTGGGCGCAGCGCTGCTGGGTTTCCTGACCTTGCTGGCGATCGGCGTCCTGAGGCGCTCTCGCTGGCTGTTCTGGCTGATCCTGGTGGCGTTCGGGACGGGTGCGCTCCGGGTGCCCGTGGCCGCCCTCCAGCTCGCCGGCCGGCTGGCCCCCGACGGCCCGGACTGGTACGTCGTCGTACAGGGCGTCAGCGGAGTGGTCCAGGTCGTCATCGCCCTGCTGATGTTCGCCGGCTATCGCCGCGCCGGACCCTGGGGAGCCTTCTGAGTCGAGCCGGTGCCCGTGGCCCCGGACCGGCGACCGACCCGCGCGTCCTTCTGGGGTGCACGAAAGCGGGCCCGGCAGAGGGCGGCTCCTTGCCCTACTCTGGAACATGGACTTGCGTGAGTACCTGGCACACGACGCCACCGCTCTGGCACTTCTCGTGGCCGAGCGGGAGATCACCGCGGCGGAGCTGCTGGCCCTGGCCCGGCGCCGTCGAGACCAGGTCAACGGCGCCATCAACGCCGTCGTGGCCCCTCTCGACGACGTCGCCGACGCGCGGGCGTCCGACCCCGCCTTGACCGGGCCCTTCGCCGGGGTCCCGTTCCTCATCAAGGATCTCTGGCAGGAGTACGCCGGCTTTCCCACGTCCAACGGCTCCCGGGCCCTCGCCCACGACGTCGCCTCGGACCACGCGCATGTGACGCAACGCTTCCTCGACGCCGGGCTGGTGATCTTCGGCAAGACGAACACGCCCGAGCTGGGGCTCAAGGGAGTCACCGAGCCGGACCTGTGGGGCGCCGCTCGCAACCCGTGGAGCCTGGGCCACACCCCGGGCGGGTCCTCGGGCGGGTCGGGGGCGGCGGTCGCTGCCGGCATCGTTCCGGCCGCCGGTGCTACCGACGGAGGCGGCTCGATCCGCATCCCGGCCGCGTGCAACGGCCTGGTCGGTCTGAAGACGAGCCGCGGGCTGGGTCCGTACGGACCGCAGGCGGGTGAGCTGGTGCTCGGCATGGGCACCCAGGGCGTGGTCTCACGCACCGTGCGGGACAGCGCCCGGCTGCTGGACGCCATCGTCGGCTCCGTGCCGACCGCCACGTACCAGGCGGCGATCCCGACCGTCGGGTTCGCCGAGCACCTCACCCGGCCACCTCGCAGCCTGCGCATCGGCTACTCGTCCGCCTCCGCCATCCAGAGCGACCCGGACCCCGAGGCACGGGCGGCGGTCGAGTCCGCCGCGGAACTTCTCACCGAGCTGGGGCACCAGGTCGAGGAAGTCTCGCCGCCCCATGACGACGAGGCGCTGGCACGAGACTTCCTGACGATCTGGTTCGCGCAGGTGCACGGTCAGGTCGCCGCCGTGAAACGGCGCCTGCACGCGCCCGACAGTCACTTCGAGGCCGACACGCTGGCCATCGCCGAGCTCGGCCGCGCGGCAGGCGTGGGAGCCCTGCTGCGATCCCTGAGCCGTGTCACCGACCATGTGCGCGCCCTCGCGGAGTTCCACGAGTCGTTCGACCTGTTCCTCACCCCGACCCTGGCCAAGCTCCCACCCGCAGTCGGAGCGTTCACCTCCTCGGACTCCCTGCAGCGGCTGGCCCGGGGAGTCGCCAAGGCGAGGGCCGGGAGGCTGTTGGCGGCCACCGGCATGCTGGACCAGCTCATCTCCGACAACCTCGGCTGGGTGCCCTACACCCAGCTGGCCAACCTCACCGGACGGCCCGCGATCAGCGTGCCGGTGCACTGGACCGCCTCCGGCCTGCCTCTGGGGGTACAGCTCGTCGGCCCGCTCGGATCCGACGGGCTTCTCCTCCAGCTGGCCGCACAGCTGGAGACAGCCCGACCGTGGTTCCACCGCTACGACGAACTCGACCCGGACCTGACTGCCAGTGCGTGAGCGTCGGACCTCTGGCCCTAGCGGGCCCGTCCCACGCCGGGCACGCTGCGTTGGTGGCCAGTCATCGGGAGACAGGGGAAGAGCCGGCGGGTAGTCGGCCGGCACGGCTGCCGCCGCGCTGGTTCGTCGTGTCCTTCTGGCACGGCCACCGCGCGCTGCTGCGCGCCACCGGCGGCCGCCTCGGCCTGTGGCGGCCGAAGCCGGGCAGATGGGGGACCCTGCGCCTCACCACCACGGGGCGCCGCTCCGGGAAGCCACGACAGGTAGTCGTCGGCTACTTCGAGGACGGTCCGAACCTGGTCACGATGGCGATGAACGGGTGGGGCCCAGCGGAGCCCGCCTGGTGGCTGAACCTTCAGGACAACCCCGATGCCGTCGCCCAGACCCGGGACGGAACTCGACGCGTCCGTGCGCGGCGCGCGCAGGGAGAGGAGCGCGTGCGGTTGTGGTCCCGCTGGGCCGAGATCGACCAGAACCTTGACGGCTACGCCGCGCGTCGGCCGACCGAGACAGCCGTCGTCGTGCTCGAGCGGCGAGACGCCGCCCGTCCTGCCGGTCCCGGTGGGACCTGACAGGCACCCGCCGCAGGTCCTGGCACCGTCACAGTGGCCGACCGCGGAGCCGGCGTTTGTCGACGGCGACCACCACCGCCGCCGCGGCGGCGACCGAGAAGATCCGCAGCCAGGCGCCCCAGCCGATGGGGGCGGTCTGGAAGACGGTGTTCATGGCGGGAAGGTAGGTCAACGCGGCCTGTCCCACCGCCTGCGCCGTGACGCCGACGAGCAGCCACTTGTTGGTGAACAGCCCCATGCGCCAGAAGGGGTGGGTCAGTGAGCGGCAGCTGAACAGGTAGAACGCCTCCACGGTCACGAAGAGGTTCACTGCGGCCGTCCGGCTCGCCTCCACCGACGCGCCGTGGCCCAGCTCGTACTCGAAGACCCACCATGCGCCGATGACGAGCAGCGCCGAGACGAGGACGGTCCGGAAGATCACCGGGCCGGTGAGCAGCGACTTGCTCGGGTCGCGAGGCGGCCGTTCCATGATCCCGGGCTCCTTCGGCTCCCAGGCGAGCATGAGGCCGAGCGCCACGGCAGTGGTCATGTTGATCCACAGGATCTGGGTGGGGAGGATCGGCAGAGTCCCGCCCAGGAGGATGGCGACCAGGATGACCATCCCCTCGCCCATGTTCGTGGGCAGTGTCCAGACGATGAACTTGGTGAGGTTGTCGAAGACGCCGCGGCCCTCCTCGACGGCCGCCTCGATGGTGGCGAAGTCGTCGTCGGTCAGGACCATGTCGCCGGCCTCCTTGGCGACCTCGGTGCCGGCCGACCCCATGGCGATGCCGATGTCGGCCTGCTTGAGCGCCGGCGCGTCGTTGACCCCGTCACCGGTCATCGCCACCACGTGGTGGCGGGCCTGCAGGGCCGCCACCAGGCGCAGCTTCTGGCCGGGGCTCACCCGCGCGAAGACCGTCGCGCTCTCCGCCGCCTGCGCCAGCCGGTCGTCGTCGATGGCGTCGAGCTCGACGCCGCTCAGCACGCCGCAGTGGTCGCCGTCGTCCAGGAGACCGATCTGCCGGGCGATGGACTCGGCCGTCGCGGCGTGGTCGCCGGTGATCATCTTGACCGCGAGGCCCGCGGTGCGACAGGTCCTGATCGCTGCGGGGGCTGTGGCGCGGGGCGGGTCGAGCATCGCCTGCAGGCCGGTGAAGGTGAGCCTCGGGCTCCTGCCGCTCAGGAGCAGGTCGGGGACTCCAGGGCTCGCGGCCCGGTCGACGGCGGTGGCGAGCACCCGCATGCCTCGGGCTGCCAGTCGGCCGGCCGCCGCCAGCACGACTTCCACGTCGAGCGGTGAGGTCGAGCCGTCGCCTGTCATCTGAGAGGTGCACATCTCGAGCACCCGCTCCACCGCGCCCTTGACCATCAGCACCTCTCGGTCGGTGGCCGGGTCGACCTGCGTGGTCGTCATGCACTGGCGTTCGGAGGTGAACGGGACGGTGTCGACCCGGCGGAGGGCATGGGGCCGGACGCCGTACCTCTGGGCGACCGTGAGCATGGCGGTCTCCGTGGGATCACCGACGCCTGCGCCGGTCTCGGTCAGCCTGGAGTCGTTGCAGTTGGCCCCGACCAGCAGACACCACCGGACGGCCTCGTCGGGCAGATCCTCGGGGGGCACGCCGCCGGTGGCGTCCTGCCCCGGGACCGCGACCTCCCGGGTCACCGTCCACACGACCTGGACGGTCATCCGGTTCTCGGTCAGGGTCCCGGTCTTGTCCGAGCAGATCACCGTGGCGCCACCCAGGGTCTCCACCGCCGGCAGCCGACGGATCACCGCGCGGCGGCGGGCCATTCGAGACACTCCGATCGCGAGGGTGATCGTGACCGCCGCGGGCAGGCCCTCGGGGATCGCCCCGACGGCCAGGGCGACGGCGGCCGTGAACATCTCCGTCGCCGGCTCTCCGCGCACGACGCCGACCACGAACGTGACAGCCGCGAGGCCGAGGATGATCACGGTCAACCAGGCGCTGAACGCGGCGAGCTTGCGGGTCAGCGGCGTGGCCAGCACCTTGGCCGTCCCGACCAGCCGGTGGATGTCACCGAGCTCGGTGTCGCCGCCCGTCGCGACGACGATCCCGGATCCGGTGCCTACGGTCACCAGCGTGCCGGAGTACGCCATGTTTCGCCGGTCGGCCACCGGCGTCGCGGCCGGCAGGACCACCTCGTCCTTGGCGACCGGAAGCGACTCACCCGTGAGCGCCGACTCGTCGACCTGCAGCTCGGTCTGGCTGACCAGCCTCAGGTCGGCCGGGACCTTGTCGCCGGCCTCGACCAGGACCAGGTCCCCGGGCACCAGCTGCTCCGAGGTGAGCTTTCGTGGCCGGCCGCCTCGGATGACCCTGGCCTCGGTGTGCACCATCGACCGCAGAGCGTCCAGGGCGGACTCCGCCTTGGACTCCTGAATGAACCCCACGATCGAGTTGACCAGGACGACCCCGAAGATCACCGTCGCGTCGACGTACTCCTGCAGGAAGACCGTCACGACGCCCGCCCCGACGAGGACGTAGACGAGCGGGTTGTGCATCTGCCGGAGGAACCGGCGCACGGGGCCGGCGGACGCCACCCGCGGGAGCTCGTTCGGCCCGTAGAGGTCCAGCCTCCGGGCGGCGTCCTGCTCCTCGAGCCCTGTCAGGTGATCGGTTCCCAGCAGCAGCAGGACCTCGTGCACCGCCAGGTCGTGATGGGTCCGTACCTCGTCGACCGGTACCACGGACCCCATGATCCCAGTCCACTGCCAGCACGACGATCTCCGCAGAGCCGATGGTCCCGCGTATGCGTGGTGCCTGCCTGCCTGCCGGGCCGGGCCGAGCGGGTCAGCGAGGAGGATGAACCTCCACCTCCGTATGGGAGCGCTACTCGGTGCGAGCGTGGACGACTGCCATGGGGCAACCGGCCATGTGCAGCAGTTTGTGGGTCGTCGAACCGACCGCCAGGCCGTGGAAGCCGCCGCGTCCGCGGGAGCCGACAACCAGGAGGTCTGCTCGGTGTGATGCGGTGGCGAGGGCGTGCAGCGGCCCGACCCGGTGGACGTCGAGGTCGACCTCGACGTCGGGGTCCCGCTCCCGGAACGGCGCGATCTGGTTCTCCACCTGCTGGCGACGCTTGGCCACCTCCTCGTCGTCCCCGGGCAAAGGCCGCATCAGGTGCGTCGGCCAGCCCTGTGGGAGACCCAGCGCGCTGACCACCTGCAGACGCGCCTTACCGAGGGAGGCCGCTCCGAACGCGAAGGCGAGCGCCTCGGTGGAGTCCGGGGATCCGTCGGTGCCGACCACCACGAGGTGGTGTCCGGTGGTGACGTGGTTGACGACCACGACCGGGCACGCGGCATGACCGACCACCTGCAGGGCAGTGGAACCCAGGAGAAGGTTCCCGATGTCCGTTCCCTTGGCGCCGATCACCACCACGTGGGCATGCTCTGACTCGGCGAGGAGGAGACGTGCCGGGGTACCCATCGGCATCTCGGTGACCAGGTCCATGTCCGGGTAGGCCTCGCGGACCAGGGAGGTGGCCTCCTCGAGGATCTCTCGGCCGTGGTCTTGCGCCTCCTCGAACCGACCCGGTGGGAAGAGCGGGATGTCGCCCTCGTACCGGGGTAGCGCATGCACGATTCGGAGCGGCACCCGGTGCAGCGACGCACGGTGGGCTGCCCACATGAGCGCCTTCAGGCTGCGCCCGGTGCCATCGACTCCGACGACAACAGCGGTGGTCATCGCGACCTCCTCAAGACTCCGCCTCATCGGACTCCCGCATCGCCGCGAGCTCGTCACTCACCCGGTCGATCTCCTCCCGCAGGTCCTGCAGGTACTCCTGGAGCTCCTCGGGGTCGCGACCACGAGGTCGCCGGCGACGAGGCCGTTCGTACGGCTCCCCAGGCGGGTAGTACGCCGGTGGCGGGTACTGCGGCGGCGGGTACTGCGGCGGCGGGTAATGCGGCGGCGGATAGGGCGATGGATAGACATGACCCTGGTGGTGCCAGGGCCCATGGCCGCACCAGCAGCTCATGGCATCAACTCCTCACGTCTCCTGCCTCAGTGCAGTCCGAGCAGACGCGCTGGTGAAGGGTCGAAGGGCCCGGAACCGGGAGTCGGTGACCATGGACGCGACGAGCCCCTCACCCCGGCGATCCGGGACGGCGCGGCTGATCCGGTCATGACCGAGGCTTCCCCCGGCTGCGCCGGCCACGAGGCTGGCCACCGTGGATCGGCCGGGGCTAGGTTGACGGGGAGGAGGCGCTCATGCCCGAAGGCATCGGCCACTGGATCGTCCGTCACGCGGAGCGACACCCGCGCGCGACCGCCCTCGTGGACGCCGAGACAGGGTCGACGTGGACCTACGCCGAGCTGGACCGGGAGACCTCCGCGATCGCGGCCGGGCTCCGGGCCGCCGGCCTCCAGCGCGGTGACCGGCTGGCGCTGCTGACCGAGAACTGCCCGCAGACCCTGCTGCTGCTGTTCGCGGCCGCCAAGCTCGGCGCGATCACGGTGCCGGTCAACTTCCGGCTCGCTCCCGAGGAGGTGGCCTTCGTGCTCGAGGACAGCGGAGCCCGGCTGCTGGCGGTGTCCGGCCGGCTCGCGGACCTCGCCGCCGAGGCGCTCGGGGTCGCCGCCGGCGTACAACAGGTGCTCGACGTGGACGACGCCGCCGAGTGGGACGCACTGCGCGGTCACGACCCGATGACCCCGCTGCCGGACGTGGCCGGAAGCGACGTGTGCGTGGTGATGTACACCTCGGGCACCACCGGCGTCCCCAAGGGCGCGATGCTCACCCACGACAACATGCTGTGGAACGCCGTCAACGTGGTGCTGGCCGGACCCGGCCTGTCCCAGCGCGACGTGACGATCGCGGTCGCCCCGCTCTTCCACATCGGCGCCCTCGGGCTGTCCGCCCTCCCCCTGCTGTACGTCGGCGGGACGGTCGTCGTGCAGCACGCCTTCGACCCGGCGCTGACCTGGCGGCGCATGCAGGAGTACGGCGTCACCACCCAGTTCATGGTGCCGGCGATGTGGGCCGCCATGACCAAGGTCGAGGGCATCGCGGAGGCCAGGCCGCCGGCGCTCCGCTACGCGCTGTGCGGCGGGGCGCCCTGCCCGCTGGCGGTGATCGAGTTCTTCGTCGCCGCCGGCTGGACGTTCCTCGAGGGCTTCGGGATGACCGAGCTGTCCCCGGCCGCGCTGTTCCTCGACGCAGCCGACGTGGTCGCGCACGCGGGCAGCGTCGGACGCCCGTTCATGCACGTCGACGCCCGGCTGGTCGACGCCGAGGACCGGCCGGTCCCGGTGGGGACGGTCGGCGAGCTGGTGCTCCGCGGCCCGACGGTGCTGGCCGGGTACTGGGGGCGGCCGGACGCGACGGCCGAGGCGATCCGCGACGGCTGGTTCCACACCGGCGACCTCGGGGTGGCCGACGCGGACGGGTTCGTCACGCTGGTGGACCGGATCAAGGACCTGATCATCACCGGCGGGGAGAACGTCTACCCGATCGAGGTGGAGCGGGTGCTCCAGCGGCATCCGGCCGTCGAGGACTGCGCGGTGATCGGGGTCGGCGACCCGGAGTGGGGCGAGACGGTGCTCGCCGTGGTGGTGGCCAAGGGCGAGGTCACCGCGGCCGAGCTGATCGACTTCAGCCGCGCCCGGATCGCGCACTTCAAGTGCCCCACCCGGGTCGAGCTGGTCGACGCGCTGCCGCGCAACGCCACCGGCAAGCTGCTCAAGCGCAGCCTGCGTGAGCGCTTCGCCGGCTCCCGCGCGATGGTGCGGCGGTAGCGGCGGTCAGGCGTCGGGCCGCAGCACGCGCCCGGCGACCCAGGCGATGTCGTCGGCCGTGCGGGCTGGGCTGTCGGTGGGCTGCATGACGTGGCTGAGCACCAGCCGGACCACGGTGTCGATCAGCGCCGCCAGCTGGTCCGGGGTGAACGGCAGGTCGATCGGGCGGAGCCGGTCGGCGACCATCGCCTTGGCGGTGCCGAGCAGCGAGCCGGCGTGCGTGGTGAGCAGCGGCAGCAGCTCGGTGCCGGCGCCGTGGGTGGCGGACACGATCGCGTGCAGCAGCGCGTTGTCCTCGGCGAGCTCGAGCACCCCCAGCGCGGCGTCGTGGATGGACCGGGACAGGTCGGTGGGGTGCCGGTCGAAGGCGTGCTCGACGATGGACAGGAAGCGGCCGAGCTCCTCCGAGATCATGCTCTCGGCCAGGGCGGGCTTGGTGCCGATCTCGTTGTAGACGGTCTGCCGGCTCACCCCGACCGAGGCGGCCAGCCGGCTCATCGTCACCGAGGACCATCCGGAGCGCGCGGTCAGGTCGACGGCGGCCGCGATGATGCGCTGGCGCAGGGAGCCCTCCCGCTGCCTGCTCTCCACGACGGTCGCCATGGCAGCAGCATAGAGCCGCGGCCGCCTCCTGGCCCCTGCGAAGTCGGCAGCGCTCAGGCGCCCAGCGGCCCGGGCACCGCGACGAAGTCGAGCTTGTCGCGCACGCCACAGTCCGGGCAGCACCAGGTGTCGGGCACCGCCGACCACGGCGTGCCGGCCGGGAACCCCTCACGCGGGTCGCCGGCCGCCGCGTCGTACACGTATCCGCAGCCCGGGCAGCGCCCACCGGGGGCGGCCGGGGAGGTCGCCGGGACAGCCTGGTGCGCAGGCACCTCGACGGGCACCTCGACGGGTCCCGCGTAGGTCGCCGACAGCCGTTCGCGGTGCCGCGGGTCGAGGTTCACCCGGGTCAGGTCGCCGTCCACGTGGGCCAGCACGCGAGGGTCCATCACCCGGCGCCAGAGCGGCGGCACCAGGGCCAGCAGGATCATCCCGGCGTACCCGGTGGGCAGCACCGGCGACTCCTCGAAGTCGCGCAGCGTCTGGTAGCGGCGGGTGGGGTTCGCGTGGTGGTCGCTGTGCCGCTGCAGGTGGTAGAGCAGCACGTTGGTGGCGACGTTGTTGGAGTTCCAGCTGTGCCGCGGGGCGACCCGCTCGTAGCGCTCCCGCTCACCCTCGCCGACCCGGCCGCGGAGCATGCCGTAGTGCTCCATGTAGTTGATCACCTCGAGCAGCGTGAAGCCGACGACCGCCTGCACCACCAGGTAGGGCAGCACGTCGAGGCCGAGCCAGGCCACCAGCACCCCCCACAGCACCGCCGACATCAGCCACGCGTTGAGCACGTCGTTGCCGATCCGGAAGGGGTGCCGGCCGCGGCGGGCGTAGCGGCGACGCTCCAGCCGCCAGGCGCTGCGCAGCGAGCCGACGACCGTGCGCGGCCAGAACCGGTAGAACGTCTCGCCCATCCGGCTGCTGGCAGGGTCCTGCGGGGTCGCCACCCGGACGTGGTGACCACGGTTGTGCTCGATGTAGAAGTGCCCGTAGAAGCTCTGCGCGAGCGCGATCTTGGACAGCCAGCGCTCGTGGCTCTCCTTCTTGTGGCCGAGCTCGTGGGCGGTGTTGATCCCGATCCCGCCGATGCAGCCGACCGAGACGGCCAGCCCGACCTTGTCCACGCCCGACAGGTCACCGGCACCGACCAGCCACATCACGGCCAGGAAGCCGGCGTACTGGATCGGCAGGAACAGGTAGGTGATCCACCGGTAGTAGCGGTCGTTCTCGAGCGCCTCGATCACGTCGTCGGGAGGGTTCGAGCGGTCGAGCCCGGTGGCCAGGTCGATCGCCGGCACGATCACGAGCACCACGATCGGGCCGACCCAGAACCACACCCCCCAGCCGGTGAGCGCGTGCATGCCGAGGGCGACGAAGGCCAGCGAGGGCACCACCAGGCCGATCAGCCACAGGGAGCGCTTGCGGTCCGTCCACTGCTCGGTCGAGCCTGCGCGGATCGTGCCGGTGCTGCTGGCCATGCCGGGACTCCTGCCTGTCGAGGTTTACAAAACCCTAGGCATTGTCCATCTCGTTGACAAGAGGTCCAGATCTGTCAATTGACAGGAGCGCTGGTTCTGTACACCGCGACCGGCAGCGCCGCAGCCCCGGGCTCCTGGCAGCGCGCTCAGAGCACGTGCTGGCCGTACATCTCCCCGAGCGGGTCGGCGATCAGCTCGATGCGCGCGCCGTCGGGGTCGCGGAAGTACACCGACACCCCGCTGTGCACCTCATGCTCGACGCCGGCGTCCTCCAGCCGGCCGACCAGCACCTCCCAGCGCTCGGGATCCACCGAGATCGCCAGGTGGTGCAGGCCGCCGAGCACCTCGGCGTACGGGCCGACGTCGAGCCCCGGGAAGTCGAAGAACGCCAGCAGGTTGTCGTGGCCGATGTCGAAGAAGAAGTGCGACGAGCCCTCGTAGTCGCGGTTCTCGATCAGCTCGGTGAGGGGGAACCCGAGCACGTCCTGGTAGAACCGCACGGTCCGCTCCACGTCGCTGCTGACCAGGGCCGTGTGGTGCAGCCCGCGGGCGGTGGAGACGGGGCGGCTCTCCACCGGACGCAGGTGCTGCGCACGGATCCGGTCACGTGCGGCCGCCAGTGCGGTCGCGTCTCGCTCGGTCATGTCGCGCTCTCCTTCGTCGGACTTGCTCGGGTGCCGCTCTGTGTCTAGCGGGCCAGGGTGGCGTGCATCTCCCACACCAGGATCTCGGCCGGCTCGGTCGCCGTCACCCGCTGGCCGCCGGTCGCGGTGAAGCGGACCGCGTCTCCGGTGGCCAGCGGGCCCGCCCCCTCCAGCACGACGCCGCCGCGGGGCACGAACAGGTGCAGGAACGGCGCCTCGGGCAGCTCGACGGACTGGCCGGGCTGGAGCCGGGCGGCGTACAGCGCGGCGTACCTGTTCTTGATCCGGATGGCCGCCTCGCCGTCGTGCTTGTCCATGCCGGACGCGACCGGGACCAGGCCGCCGCTGAGCAGGTCGTCGGCGATCTCGAGCTGCTCGTAGCCCGGCGTGATGCCGCCCTCGTCGGGCACCACCCACATCTGCACGAAGTGCACCGGGTCCCGGTGCGTCTCGCCCTCCAGGCGCCACGAGTCGTTCTTCTCCGAGTGCAGGATGCCGCGGCCGGCACTCATCCGCTGCGCGAGACCGGGGTAGATGATCCCGTTGTGACCGGTGGAGTCCTGGTGGACCAGGGACCCCTCCATCACCCAGGTGACGATCTCCATGTCGCGGTGCGGGTGCGTCTCGAAGCCGGTGCCGGGGTCGACCACGTCGTCGTTGTTGACCAGCAGCAGGCCGTGGCCGGTGTTGGCGGGGTCGAAGTGGTGACCGAACGAGAACGAGTGCTTGGAGTCGAGCCAGCCGAACTCGCTGGCGAACCGGTCCGCGGACCGGCGTACGTCGATGGTGGGCTCGATCTGCTGGGTGCTCATGTGAGGTCCTCTCCGACGGTCACTGGTAGGTGACGTGTCACCTGGAATACTCCGTCAACTTAGGTGATGTGTCAACTATTCCGCTAGGGTGGGCCCATGACCACCCGATGGCTGACCGAGGACCAGCAGCGGGTGTGGCGGGACTGGCTGCTGCTGAACGCGCTGCTGCCGGCCGCGCTGCACCGCGAGCTCCAGGCGGACTCCGACCTCTCGCTCCAGGACTTCGACGTGCTGGTCGCCCTGACCGACACCCCCGCCGAGCGGCTGCGGGTCTCCGAGCTCGCCGACGCCCTGCACTGGGAGCGCAGCCGGCTCTCCCACCACGTACGGCGGATGGAGCGGCGCGGCCTGGTGCAGCGCGACGACTGCCTCGACGACGGCCGAGGCTCCTTCATCGTGCTGTCGCCCGCGGGCCGGCAGGCGATCGACCGCGCGGCGCCCGCGCACGTGGAGACCGTCCGGGAGCTGTTCGTCGACGCGCTGACCGCCGAGGAGCTCGCGACGCTCGCCGGGATCACCGGCAAGGTGCTGGCACGACTGGCCGACCGCGGTGACGATTGAGACAGAAGCGTTCACGTGCCTCACAGGTTCCATCGTCACCCTGCTGCATGGCGCCTCTCTGCGCCCGCTCCCCGCTGATCGAAAGAGGACCCCGTGCTCGACACCATCTTCGGCCTCCCCGTGCACCCGCTGATCGTCCACGCCACCGTCGTCGTCGTGCCCACCGCGGCCGTCGCCGTGCTGCTGGCCGGGCTCTGGCCGCGGTTCCGTGCCTGGGCCGGCTGGGCGCCGCTCGGCCTCGCGCTCCTCGCAGTCGTGCTCACGCCGCTGTCCACCTCGTCGGGTGAGTCGCTCGAGGCGCGGGTCGGGCGCAGCGCCGCGGTCGAGAAGCACGCACACCTGGCCGACGGCCTGCTGCCCTGGGTGATCGGCCTGGTCGTCGCCGCGGCCCTGATCGCCTTCCTCGCCCGCCGCACCACCCGCGACGGCGGCCGTGCCTCCGCCCCGACGTGGCTGCCGGTCGCGGCCGCCGTGCTCGCGGTCCTCGCGGCCGCCGGCACCGCCCAGCAGGTCGTCCGGATCGGGCACAGCGGCGCCGAGGCGTCCTGGTCCAAGGTCGGCGCGCAGCCGGCTCCCCAGGGTGGCGGCGACTCCGAGGGCTGACCCGCGGGTCCGGCCCCGGTCACGAGGCGGAGACCTCCTCGCGGGCCTGGCGACGACGCACCTGCACCCCGGCGCCCAGCACCGCCACCGCGACGGCCACCGCGAACCCGATCCCGGCCGGGACCACGCCCACCGCCTGCGAGGCCAGCCCCTCCACCACGATCGGCACCGACATGCCGACGTACACGACGGCGAAGTACGTCGAGGTCACCGCTGCCCGCTCGCCGTCGGGGGTGTGGGCGGCCAGCGTGCGCAGCCCCCGGGCGAACGCCACCCCGTGCCCGACGCCGGCGACCAGACCGGCGAGCACCAGCACCGGCCACCACGCCGTCAGCAGCACCGTCACCACCAGCACCATCCCGGCGACCAGGCAGGCCACCGCGACCCGCTCCCAGGTGGCCTCGGCGAGCCGGGTCAGCGCCAGCTGGCCGAGCGCCGAGCCGACGTACAGGCTGCAGATCAGCCCGGCCACCGCGAGCACGTCGTCGAGGTGCAGCACCTGGACCGCGATCGTGGGCGTCACCGCGGTGAACAGGCCGAGGACGGCGAACCCGGCGAACCCGAGGACCGCGGTGCTGCCGAAGTAGGGCCGGGTCCGCTCCGGAACCCCGAGCCGCATCAACCGCAACCCGGCCCCGGTGGCCCGCTCCGCGGTCTCCGGCAGCAGCCCGACCACGACCAGCGCGACCACCACCAGGACCAGGTGCACGAGGTACGGCGTCCGCAGCGGCGCCGGCCCCCACGCCACGCAGGCCGCGCCGAGCAGCGGGCCGAGACCGAGGCCGGTGACGTTCGCCGTCGTGGCCAGCAGCGGGGCCCGCGGACGCAGCGGACCGGTGGCCATCTCGGTGACGGCGGCGGTCGCGGTGCCCACGAAGACCCCGGCCGAGACCCCCGACAGCAGCCGGCCGGCCAGCAGCAGCGGCAGCCCGTCCGCGAGCAGGAAGCAGGCCCCGCTGGCGAGCGCCGCGACCAGCCCCGCCGCGAGCAGCGGCCGCCGGCCGAGCACGTCGGACCACTGCCCACAGCAGACCAGCGCGACCAGCACCCCCGCGGCGTAGGCGGCGTAGACGAAGGTGACCGTGGACAGGCCGAACCCGAACGACACCTCGTAGCTGCGGTAGACGGAGGTCGGCAGCGTGCCGCCGACCATCACGACGACGAGCACGGCGGCCAGGGCGACGTGGCGACGGTCGGCTACTCCGCGGGTCTGAGGCTACGTCGACGACGTCCACGGACACCTCGACGCGTGATCGAGAGCAGCGCAGACGCGCACGACTCTGGCAGCGGTAGCAGCAGGAGGTCGGCGCGTAGCGCGCCACCAGCTCGACGCGACGCGGTGCAGCGGTAGTCGGCCACTCGACCTGATCCGGGACGGCGCCAGCGGTCCAGGTCGGCGAGCGCGCTCCGCAGGGGACAGCACCACGCGGTCGCTGACGTAGGTCGTCAGCCGCTCGTCAGGAGTGACACGCGGATCCGGCGGCGGGCGGACCGTGGCACGGACGCGCCGCATCACCGACCAGGCCACGTCCTCCCAGTCCGGGGAGTGGACGGCTCAGAGCGGGCGAGCTCGGCAGCGCGCTCGAGCGGGTCGGGACGGTCCATCATCGCCACGCCTCCATCCTCCTCGCCAGCGCTTCACGTCCACGGTGCAGGTAGCGACGCACGCTGGCCGGGGTGACACCCAGCGCGGTCGCGATCTCGTCGTACGAGAGGCCCTCGATCTCCCGCAGCAGCCAGCAGGCCCGCTGGTGCCACGGCAGCTCCTGGAGCGCGGACTGCAGGGCGAGGACGAGCTCACCCTCCAGCACGCCCCCGACGGCCTGGTCGGAGACCGACTCTAGGTGCTGCTCCAGGTCGTCCTCGGACACGGGCAGCGGTCGCCGCCTGCGCTGGAGGTCGGCGGCCCGCCGCGAGACCAGGGTGAACAGCCAGGTGCGGAGGGCCGACTCGCCGCGGAACGAGTCGAGGCCCTGCCACGCGGACACCAGGGCGTCCTGGGTGGCGTCCAAGGCGTCGTCGTCGTTGCCCAGGATGAGGCGGGCGTAACGCCGCATCACCGGGCCGTGCCGGTCGACGATGGCAGCGAACGCCTCGACGTCGCCGAGGCGCGCCGCCCGGACGAGGGCGGCGTCATGACCGGGCTGGAGGTCACCGAGGTCAACATCACCGTGCACGACGTGCACCTCGAGTCCGACGACGACGGCACCGACGGTGACCCCACCCCGAGCCGAGTCCAGTGACGGACTCCCCCGAGCTCGCCGAGCAGGTCGCCGACGCGGTCCGCACCGTGCCCGGTGTCCACGACCTGGACGGCGGCATCCTCGGCGGGGTGGCCACCTACCTCCCCGGCCGCCGGGTCGTGGGCGTGCGGCTGACCGACGAGGGCTGCGAGCTGCACATCGTCACCACCGGTCGGCAGCCGCTGGCCGAGGTGGCGACGGCCGTGCGCACCGCGGTCCGCCCGGTCGTCGCCGGCCGCGTCGACGTGATCGTCGAGGACGTCGCCGGATGAGTGCAGGTCCTGGCACCGTCCACGACGAGCGGGCGGTCCGCGCCGTACGGCGGGCGCTGATCCGCGATCACCACCCCGACCGGGGCGGCGACGCGGACTCGTTCGTGCGGCTGCTCGCCCGACCTGGACGCCGCCCCTGCCGCCGCCGGGGACCCGACCGGGCTGCCGGCCGGCACCCGGGGCCGGGCGCGCCGGGTGCCGGTGCGCCGGCTGCGCACCCTCGCCCGCACGGCCCGGACGGCGCTGCCGCGACGGCTGCCCGGCGCCCGCCGCTACGCCACCTACTGATCCCGGCCGCCGGCTCCACCTCCGCTCGATCCAGCACCCCCCGAAGTCCCGCCGCGTGGCCACGCCACGCACCCGAAGGAGAGTCATGAACCGTGCCACCCTCGGCCTGATCGCCGGCCTGCTGCTCGCGATCGCCACCGTCCTCGGCGGCCTGCTCGGCCTGCTGCTCGCGATCGTGCTCGGCGGCGCGGGCTACGCCGTCGGGGGTCACCTCGACGGCCAGTTCGACCTGACCGAGATCCTGCGGGGTCGTCGGCGTGGCTGAGACCGACCCCGGGCAGCGGGGCAGCCTCGAGCTGGCTCCCCGAGTCGTCACCCGGATCGCCGAGCTCGCGGCCCTCCAGGTCGACCACGTCGTCAAGCGCTCCGACGGCCTCGAACGGCTCGTCGGCCGGCGGCTGCCGCGGGTCTCGGCGTCCATCGACAAGGACCGGGTCCGTCTCGACCTCGACGTCGCGGTGCTGTGGCCCTGCCCCGTGGAGGAGGTGGCCGCCGAGGTGCGCCGCCACGTCACCGACGAGACCGTCCGGCTGACCGGCCTGATGGTCCGCTCCACCGACATCACCGTGCACGCCGTCACCTCCGAGGCCGCAACGTCCGAGACCAGGAGGGTCCAGTGAGCACCCCGTCCCCCGTCCGCACCACCGGCCCGCGGGCCCGGCCCGCCGCCGGCACGCTCGCCCTCCTGGTGGCGCTCCTCGTCATCGCCCTCGGCGTCGTCGCCGGCCAGGACGCCCTGGCCCGCTGGCACGTCTCCGGGACCGGCACGTCCTGGCTGGGCTCCGTGCTCGACGGCCTCGACGGCCTGCGGGCCGCCTCCTGGACGGTCCCGGTCGGCGTCGCCCTGGTCGTGGCCGGCCTTCTGGTGCTGCTGGTGACGCTCAAGCCGCGCCGCCGGACGCACGTCCGCGTCGACGGCGAGGCCGACGTCTGGGTCTCCCCCTCCGCCCTCTCCGCGATCGCCCGCGACGCCGCCGAAGGCGTCCCCGGGGTGGCTCGCGTCGCCGTGTCGAGCAGCCGCTCGGCGGTCCGCGTTCGCGTCGCCGGCGACGCCCCCGACCAAGTGGCCGGACCCGTCGAGGAGGCCGTCCGGGAGCGTCTCGACGGCGCCCGCGTCAAGGTCACCGTCCGAACCCAGCGTGTACGCGACGAAGGAGCAGTGCTGTGAGCAGGAAGCTCGTCACCCTCGACCGACTCGCCGGCCTGGCGCTCGCCACCGTCCTGGTCCTCCTCGGTCTCGCCCTGGTCGACTGGAAGCTGCAGCGGGTGCTGCCGCTGCGGTCCACCCTGCGCACCGGCGCCGTGTCCGACCAGACCTCCGCGACCTGGTGGCCCTTCGTGACCGCGGTGCTGGCCGTCGTGCTCGTGCTGGCCGGCCTGCGCTGGGTGGTCGCCCACCTGCCCCGGGTGAGCGGGCGGGAGGCACGGCTCTCGCCGAGCTCGGGCGCAGGCCGGATCACCCTGGACACCTCGTCGCTGGCCCGCGCGGGCGCCGCCGCCCTCCAGTCGGAGCTGGTGCTGCCGGAGGCGAGCGGCCGGGTCCGCGAGCAGCGCGGCCGTCCGCTGGTCCAGGTCGACGCCCGCTGCTCGACCGGCACCGACGTTCCGGAGCTGCGCGAGCGCGCGGAGCGCCTCGCCCGCGACATGCGCGTCGCCTTCCCCTCCGGCGACGTCCCGGTCCGGGTGGTCGTCGACGCGCCCCGCACCCGGGTCCGCGACCGCGGCCGCCGTACCCTCGCCCGCGTGCAGTAGCGCGGGACGGGGCACGGCGGCCGCATGGAACCCCTGATGCAGCACAGAGCACTCGGCAGGACCGGACGCTCCGACTCGGTCGTCGGCCTCGGCACCTTCTTCGACACCGCCGACGTCTACGGCGACGGCCGCAGCGAGACGATCATCGGCGGGTTCCTCGCCGACCACCGCGACCCGGTGTCGCGACCGTCCAGATCATCGCCGACGCCTTCAGGCTCAAGCCGGTCGAGGAGGTGTTCCCGGCCGCCGCCGCGGCCCAGGAGTTCACCGCCCCGGTCCGCGAGGAGACCCCGGCCGGCAGCACCCCCGCGCAGGCGGCGATCGGCTGGCTCTGGCAGCACGAGGCGGTCTCCACCGTCATCCCCGTCGCCCGCAACGTCGAGCAGGCCCGGGCAACGCCGCCGCAGGCCGCTGGGCGACGGCTTCGACCGGGGCGTCCGGTGGATCTACGACGAGCACCTCCGGGCGGACATCCACCCGCGCTGGTGACCTTCTCCGCTCACCTCGGGACCTGTGACCCTGCCGACGGGACCGGGCCGGCGGCAGGGTCGTTGCATGCCAACGCGGGACCGGTGCACGCCGGCCCCGTCCTGGCACCGGGTCCCGCAACCGGGCACCGATCGGGCATACAGGCCTGCCGATCGGGCACGTGACCGGGACCACATCGCTTTGACCGATCCAATAGCCGGAGGGCGGACCTTGTGAGTACATTCACCAACACTCCTCGGGTCCGCCGACGCAGCACCGGCGAACGCAGGGGAGGGAGAAGCCTCAAGTCGCTCGCAACGGTGCGGCGATCTCAACTCAATAATCAACTCCACGACACGCCACCGACGTCGCCCGACGTCGCTGTGGCCGTCCGTCGTTCACGGCACCCGGTCACCGCCGGGGGCCGGGGTCGCGGACGCGAACGCGCGAGAGGAACCCGGTGAGCATGACCGCCGACACCACACAGCAGAGCGCACCTACGACCCACGAGGGCATCCTGTCCTGGGTCTCCGAGATCGCGGAGCTCACCCAGCCGGACCGCGTGCACTGGTGCACCGGCTCGGCCGAGGAGTGGACCGAGCTGACCGACTCCCTGGTGTCGACCGGCACCTTCACCCGGCTGGACCCGGACAAGAAGCCGAACTCGTTCCACGCGGCCTCCGACCCCACCGATGTGGCGCGCGTCGAGGACCGCACCTACATCTGCAGCGTCGAGGAGAAGGACGCCGGGCCCACCAACAACTGGATGGACCCGAACGAGATGAAGGCCATCATGCGCGACCTCTACCAGGGGTGCATGAAGGGCCGCACGATGTACGTCATCCCGTTCGTGATGGGCCACCTCGAGGCCGACACCCCGATGTTCGGGGTGGAGATCACCGACTCGGCGTACGTCGTCGCCTCGATGACGGTGATGGCGCGGATGGGCACCCACGTGCTGCGCCGCATGGAGGAGCTCAGCGCCGCCGGACAGGACGTGCACTGGGTGCCCGCCCTGCACTCGGTCGGCATGCCGCTCGAGGACGGCCAGGCGGATGTGGCGTGGCCGTGCAACGACACCAAGTACATCGTCCAGTTCCCCGAGGAGCGGATGATCTGGTCCTACGGCTCGGGGTACGGCGGCAACGCCCTGCTCGGCAAGAAGTGCTACGCCCTGCGGATCGCCAGCGCGATGGCGCGCGACGAGGGCTGGATGGCCGAGCACATGCTGATCCTCAAGCTGACCAACCCCGAGGGCGTCACCAAGTACATCGCCGCGGCGTTCCCGAGCGCCTGCGGGAAGACGAACCTGGCGATGCTCAAGCCGACCATCCCGGGCTGGAAGGTCGAGTCCATCGGCGACGACATCGCCTGGATGCGGATCGGCGAGGACGGCCGGCTGTGGGCGGTCAACCCGGAGTACGGCTTCTTCGGCGTCGCCCCGGGCACCAACCAGGACACCAACCCGAACGCGATGGACACCATCAACCTCGGCAACTCGGTGTTCACCAACGTCGCGCTCACCGAGGACGGCGACGTCTGGTGGGAGGGCCTGGAGAACCCGCCGGCCCACGCGACGTCCTGGAAGGGCGAGCCGTGGACCCCGGACTCCGACGAGCTCTCCAGCCACCCGAACAGCCGCTACTGCACCCCGATCAAGCAGTGCCCGATCCTGGCGCCGGAGTACGACGACCCGCGCGGGGTCCCGATCGACGCGATCCTGTTCGGTGGCCGCCGCAAGACCACGATCCCGCTGGTCACCGAGGCCCGGGACTGGACGCACGGCACCTTCATGGGGGCGACCCTGTCCAGCGAGACCACGGCCGCGGCGACCGGCCAGGTGGGCGTGGTCCGGCGGGACCCGATGGCGATGCTGCCGTTCATCGGCTACAACGCCGGGGACTACTTCGGTCACTGGATCAAGATGGGCAAGGACAACGACGCCGCGAAGATGCCGCGCATCTTCTACGTGAACTGGTTCCGTCGCGACCAGGACGGTGGCTTCCTGTGGCCCGGCTTCGGCGAGAACAGCCGCGTCCTGAAGTGGGTCATCGACCGGATGGAGGGCCAGGCCGACGCCGTGGAGACGCCGATCGGCTACGTGCCGACCCCCGACTCCCTCGACGTGGAGGGACTGGGCATGTCGCAGGCGGACCTCGAGGCGGCGCTGGCCGTCGACGTCGAGGAGTGGAAGGCCGAGATCCCGCAGATCACCGAGTGGTTCGAGAAGTTCGGTGACAACCTGCCGGCCGTCCTGTGGACCGAGCTCGACGGGCTCAAGGCGCGCCTGGGGAGCTGAGCCCGGCACCGCTGCACCGCTCGTCACGAGAGGCCTCGACCGGACCGGGTCGGGGCCTCTCGCCGTGTCGTGACCTGCTCGACCACCCCGGAGACCCCCGGTGTGGACCGTCGGCGCTGGGGCATACTTGCCGCGGTGGAGAGGAGACCGGTGACCCGGAGCAGCTACGGGGCTGAGCAGCGACAACTGTTGGAGTCGGCAGCGACTCGGATCTACACCGATGCCGTGACCCGCGGCTACCTGCGCACCGACGACGACCCCCAGCTCGACGTCGAGGGTGCGCTGCGTCCCGCCCTGGACCTCCTGGTCGACATCGGGCTGCTCCGCGAGGACCAGGTCACCGGCCTGATGCACCCGGTGGACCCGGCCGCGATCCAGGCCCAGGTCGTCGTACCGCTGGGTCTGCAGGGCGCCGAGCTGCTCACCGAGTCGGCCCGCTGGGCGGACGCCTTCAGCGAGCTCGGACAGGTCTTCCGGACCTCGCCGCAGGCCGCGGCCAGCGCGATCACCGAGATCCACGGGCTCGACAACATCAACAGCTTCATCCACGCCTCGGTCAACGACTCCCGCCGGGAGCTGCTCACCGCGCAGCCGCACGGCCGGCGCCCGGCGACCACGCTGGCCGAGGCGGAGAACCGTGACGTCAAGGCGCTGCAGCGCGGCGTCAAGATGCGCACCCTCTACCAGCACTCCGCCCGGCACAGCCCGGCCACGCGTGACTACGTCGCCGACGTCGTCTCCCGAGGGGCCGAGGTCCGCACCCTCGATGAGTTCTTCCGCCGGCTGATCGTGGTGGACCGTCAGGTCGCGGTGGTGCCGGCCTCGGACAACCACCACGTGGCGATCGCGATCCACGACAAGTCCCTGATCGCCTATCTCGTGGACATCTTCGAGCGCTCCTGGGAGCGCGCACAGCCGTTCAACCTGAGCGGCAACCAGGCGGAGCGCAACATCGCCGACGACGTCCGGGCGATGACGATCCGGCTGCTGGTGGAGGGGCACAGCGACCCGGCCAGCGCCAAGCGCCTCGGCGTCAGCACGCGCACCTACGCCGGGTACATCGCCGCCCTCAAGGACGAGTACGGCGTGCAGACCCGGTTCCAGCTCGGCTACGCGATGAGCGCCGACCCGCACCGGCTCGGCGAGCCGGCCGACGCGCCGGCCGACGCGCCGGTGGACGACGTCGGGGCCGCCCCGGACGACCTCGGCTGACCCGCCGCACCGCGAAGCACCGCCGTGGCTGCCCTCGCGGTGACCCGGGAACACCGCGAGGGCAGCCACCTGAGGTGACTGCCCTTGCGGGTGGTCGAGAACCGGCCGGGGGGGTGGCACTGGACGAAACCGCCGGGGGGATGACTCGTTCGTCCGTTCTCAACCTGTATGGCGACACGACTCCCGGGGGGGTGGAGCCGAACGCGTCTGTGGGGGCCGGCTTACGTGCCGTTCCAGCCGGTGTCGGTGGGCGTGGCGTGGTGTCCCTCGACCGTGGTGGTGATCGAGGACTTCGTCCCGTTCCAGCCGGTGTCCGCCTGGGCGGGCGCCAGACCACCCGCGACGACGGCGCCGGCGACCATCAGTCCCGCGAACCACCTGGCGGCGGATCGGTGTCGGTTCATAGATGCGACCTCTTGCTCATCTCGGGCTCAGGGCTTGCCCTCCTGAACCTAGTGTGGACGGGCGGACCGTCGAGCGGCCACCAATTGGCTCCGCAGGAGTATGCACTGCATGTTCCTGCAGAATCTGACACCCAGCGGCGAGCCGCCTGGGCGGTTGCACATCTCTGCAAAGGCCGGGGATGCTACCAAGTGCCCCCGAACGCCACGAACGGCGCAAACTGCTCGGACTCGGCCAGAGCGGTCGCCAGGGCCGCTGCACTGTCGGTGCCGGCCACCAGCTCCCGGTGCACCCGCGCCATCACCCCGGCTGCCACGTCGTCGCGGACCCGGGCGACGCCGGCCAGGACCGAGCGGGACCCGAGGTGCAGCAGCGCACTGGTCAGCCCGAGGCCCTCGTCCCCGGGGCGCACGGTCGCGAGACCCGCCTCACAGGCCGACAGCACCACGCACGGGGCCGAGCGCACGTCCGCGTCCAGCTCGTAGGCGTAGAGCGGCCCGTCGACCAGCCGCAGCGAGGAGAACAGCGGACTCTCCTGCTGGTGGGTGCCGTGGGCGGCGACGTGGACCAGGTCGGCCCCGGCCAGAGCCTCGCGGACCGGCGCGGTCCGCGCCTCCGCTCCGGTCACCAGCGCCGCCCCCGGCCACACCCCGCCCACGTCGGCCGCCTCGGCGCCGGCCCGGAGCAGCCCCGGACCGGCCACCGCGACCACCCGGGGATCCGCCCGGCGTGGTCCCGACCCGACCCGCAGCCACGCGGTCGCCCCCGGCGTGACCACCACCGGCAGCCCCCGCCGTGAGGGCAGCAGGCTCCACGGCAGCAGGCCCAGCGCCGCGCTGGCTGAGACCACCAGGGGCGTCCCGTCGACACCCAGCGGCGCCACGAGCAGGTCGTCGAGCCGGCGCAGGCCGGCCTCGAGCGAGCGCCGTACGGCGTCCAGCAGGGCCGACGGCAGCAGCGGCATCGCCAGCGCGTCCAGGTCCGCGCGCACCCGCTGGACCAGCTCCTCGACCTCGGCCGCGCCGGCCAGGTCGAGCAGCCGCGGGCGGCCGGCGGAGGCGAGGACAGCCCGCCAGCGGCCGTCGTGCACGACGTAGCTGACGAACGCGGTGCCGACCTCACGGGCCCGCTGCCGGACCTCGGCGACCCGGGCGCTCCGGGCCGCCGGTGCGCCGGCGCGGCCCTCCAGCTCCCAGGCGCGGGCCCGGACCTCACGCTGCAGGCCGGCGATCCGGGTCCGCAGCCGGGCCAGCTCCTCGCTCGCGCCGGGGTCGCCCTGCCGGTCCCGGGCCTCCTGCTCGCTGCGCCGCAGCTCGGTGAGCAGAGCCGCGGTGCGCTCGTCGCTGGGCGGGGAGACCGGGGCCAGCCTGGTGGAGACGGCCCGGGCCCGCTCCAGCGCCGCGAAGAACTCCGCCGGGCTGTCGTTGCGCAGCGCCACGTCCAGCCCGAGCCGGGCCAGCGGCAGCCCGTGCACCGCGCTGGCGGTCCGCAGGTCCAGAGAGCCGAAGCCGCTCTGGTAGGAGCCCAGCTCGACCAGCCCCCGGCGTACCTCCGCGGCGGCCCGGACGGTGTCCCCCCGGTGCAGCGCGACCAGGCTCCGGACCTCGCGGGTCTGCAGCCGGGACTGGAGCGGGTCGCTGCCCCGCAGCCGCGGCGCGACGGCGCCGTCCGGCAGGGCGCCGGCCCGCAGCGCGCACTCCAGGGCCAGCAGGTCGGCGCTGCGGGCCAGGTCGAACCGCCGCTCGGCCCGGCAGTCCGCGGCCAGCTCCCGGGCCCGGGCGGCGATCAGCCGGAGCGCGGCGCCACGGCCTCGGGCGACGCGCCCGTCGACCGAGCGCCGCTCGCAGCGCAGCAGCACCAGCTGCGCCCGGCGCTGCCAGGAGCGGTTCCCGCGCCGCTCGAACAGCCGCTCGGCCCGGCGGGCCAGCCGCCGGGCCCGGTCCGCCTCCCCCTCGACGAGCGCGCACTCGGCCCGCACCAGCTCGGTCTCGCCGACGTCCTGGGACAGCCCCCGGGCCCGCAGCTCCTCCGCGACCCGGGCCAGCAGCAGGTCGGCGTCGCGGACCAGGCCGGCCTCGCGCAGCACCCGGGCGCGGTCCAGCCGGCCGATCGGGTGCAGGTCGCGGCCCAGCGCGTCCTCGGCCTCCTCCATCGCCGCGAGCGCCCGGGGCAGCCGGCCGGCCAGGAAGTCCGCGAAGGCCAGGTTGTGCCGGGCCTTCCACGCCAGCACGTGGTCGTCGGCCGCCCGGGCGACCTGCACGCACTCCTCGAAGTCACGCACCGCCTGGTCGAGGGAGCCGATGTCGAGGTGCAGCACCCCGCGGTTCAGCAGGATCGCGGTCACGTCGTACGGCTCGGCGTGCGCGCGCACCTCGGCGGCGGAGTCGAGGGCCCGCAGCGCCTCGCGGCGGCGACCGCCGCGCAGCAGCAGCAGCCCGCGCTGGCCGCGGACCGAGGCCAGCAGCTCCTCGGAGCCGTCGAGCGCCACCCGCTCGGCGTCGGCGAGCAGCGCCAGCGCCGACCCCAGCCGCCCGGAGACCTCGAACTCGGCGGCCGCCAGCCCGAGCATCACCCGCACGTGCTGGGCGCCGACCTCGACCCGCTCGTCACCGGCGCGCTCGATGCGACGTCGCAGGGCCCGGTACCGGGTCCGCGCGACCACCGGCCGGCCCTGCTGGGAGAGCGCCCGCGCCTCCTCGACCTCGGCGCGGAGCACGTCGGGGTCCAGGAGGGTCGCCACCGGGCGAACCTACAGCTGGAACAGCGGCGTGACGACCGCGTTCTCCTCCGCGTAGGACAGGTCCGCGACGTCCCGGTCGCCGACCGGGTGGAAGCTCAGCTGGCCGAAGCCGTCGGGCAGGCTCTCGAAGCTGAACCGGCCCTGGGCGTCGGAGACCACCACGTGGTCGCCGCCGGCCTGCATCCGCAGCCGCACCCGGCAGACCTCCGCGGGCGCGATCCAGCCGTCCAGCCGGAGCCGGCCGGCCCCGGAGCGGCTCACCGTGACCATCGCGGTCAGCCGGTCCGCGGAGAAGGTCAGCGTCTCGGTGCGGGTGCCCTGGGCGGGCTCGCTGCGGGTCGCCATCGCATCCAGGGGCACCCGGGTCATCCCGGCCACCTCGTCGAACATCTCCTCGAGCGCGAGGGAGAACCTGACCCGGTCGACGAGATCGGCGGGCACCGGGTCGGCCTCGTCGTACACGGCCCGCACGCGGTCCAGCATCGCGGCGTCGACGTCGTCGAGCGGGCCCTCGGCCAGCCCGGCGAGGGTGCGGTCGTCGTCCATCACGACTCACGTCCTTCCCAGTGGGGGTCTGTCGCCAGCTCCTGGCGCAGCTTGGCCAGGCACCGGCCGCGGGTGGGGCCGATGCTGCCGACCGGCATGCCGAGCGACTCCGCGATCAGCGCGTAGTCGGGTCGGTCCGCGAAGGCGATCACCCGCATCAGCTCGCGGCAGCGGTCCGGGAGCGCCTGCACGTGCTCCCACAGCCGTCGTTCCCGGTCCTCACGGAAGACCACCTCCTCGGGGGTCTGGTCCCGATGCGCCGGGATCGCGGTGACCTCCTCCCCCTCCTCGCCGAACAGCGAGGCGGTCCGGACCAGCTCGCTGCGCGCCCGCCGGCTGACCCGCCAGGCCTCGCGTCGGGCGGAGGTGAGCAGCCACTTGACCACCGTCTGCGGGTCGCGGATCGCGGCGCTGCCGTGCAGCAGCCGCATCCAGACCGTCTGGACCACGTCCTCGGCCGCCACCGGGTCGACGCCCTGGCCGCGCACGGTGTGCCACAGCAGCGGGGTGAGCAGGCCGACCAGCTCGTCGAACGCCGCCCGGTCGCCGGCCCGGAAGGCCTCGAAGGACGACGACGCCCGGCTGCACAGCGTCTCGCCGCCGGGCTCGGTGCCGATCACGGCCGCCCCTCGGTCTTCGGAAGCACCGCGAGCGCGGCTCGGCCCCGCCGGACCCGGGCGGCCGGGTCGCCGGGCGGCTGCTCGTCGGACTCCTCGAGGAGCCGCTCGGCGAGCTGGCCCGCCAGGACCGGGGCCGCGAACGACGTCCCGCTCCAGACGGCGAAGCCGGCGGTGAAGTCGTCGGGGTCGAGGGCGGACCGCTGCCGGCCGCGGTCGTCGGCCAGCACGTTGCGGGCCTCCTCGGAGCCGTCGAACGTGGTCGGAAGGGTGCTCACCAGGGATGCGCCCGGACGCCAGAAGCGCACCCACGGCCCGTCGTTGCTGAACAGCGCGACGGTCCCGTCCGGGTTGAGGGCGCCGACGCTCACCACCGGCAGCGTCTCCTCGTCGGCCCCGAGACCGCCGTCGGCCGGCGCGAACGCCGCCGGGTAGCTCGGCCGGCTGGTGGCGTCGTTGCCGGCCGAGGCGACCACGCAGACGCCGTACCGGCCGAGCAGCCGGAGCGGGGCGAGCAGCAGGGCGTCGAAGGACGCGTCCTCCGGCTGCTCGTGGTAGTAGCCGAGGGACAGCGTGAGCACGTCCAGCGGCTGGTACGGCGTCCCCTCGTGGCCGCGGCCCTCCAGCGCGAGCAGGTGCCGCAGGGCGAGCAGCTGGACCGCGCGGAGCATGTCGGACTCGGTGACGTCCCCGTCGCCCTGGAACAGCCGGACCCCCAGCACGTGCGCGTCCGGGCAGGCCTGCCGGACCAGCCCCGCGATGAAGGTGCCGTGCCCGGCGTCGGGCTGGAGCTCACCGGTGAACCTGTCCCCGCTGCCGGTGCGCTCCGCCCCGTCGTCGGCGGCGCCGATGCCGATCCGGTGGCCGAGCACCTCCGGCTCACGGGTGACGTGGGTCTTGGTCAGCCACGGGTGCGCGCCGATGGCGGAGTCCATCACCACCACCTGCGGCCGGGTGGTCGCGCCGCGCGGCAGCCGGCCGCGCGGGGCCGGACCGAGCCAGTTCACCGGCTGCCGGCCGCCCCAGCCGGCCTCCGCGTAGAGCGCCAGTCCGGCCGGGTGCGGGGTCGTGTACGGGTGCGGGGTCGTGTACGGGTGCGGGGTCGTGTACGGGTTGGGGCGCGCGCCCCGCGACACCGGGTGCTCGAGGCCGACGTCGGCCCAGCGGGCCCGGTCCTCCCCGACCCGGGCGCGGTAGCCCTGGAGCAGCCGCCAGGTGTCCAGGGCCCGGAAGACCTGGTCGGCACGCTCCGGGTCCGGGGCCAGGGTGACCCGCTCGACCCAGACGTCGGAGAGCTGCCGATGGTGCTCCTCCTCGAGGCCGGCCGCGTCCAGCACCCGGCGGCCGAGGTCGTCTCGCTCGTGGACCGCGAAGCCGGCGTCCGCCAGCGCCGCCCCGAGGGCCTCCCAGGTGGCCGGGTGCCGCCCCCGCACCAGCAGCGAGCCGCCCAGGAAGGTGGTCGGCCGCACGTCGGCCGGCGCCTTGGTGCGGTAGGCCGTCGACGGGTCCAGCAGGACCACGCCCGCCCGGCCGGCCCGACCTGCGCCCTGCCCGCCGTGTCGCGGCGGCTCGGGCGGCAGCGACCCGCCCCCGCGTTCCCCCACCGGTCTGCTCACCATGAGACCCGTCCTCCGTCGCCGTGTGTCGTCCCCGTGCCCCTGTCCGGAGCATAGGGAGCGCCACGCCTGCTCGTCACGGGTCGTCGTACCACTGGTGGAGCCGCTCGGCCATCCCCCGAGCCCGAGCGGCTCCACCACCCCCGTGACGGGGCACCGCGCCTCCCGGCCGGTGCCCCGGTGTGCCGCACCCCCGTAGCCGCACACCAGGAGAGGAGCCGCCCGGGTCGACCCTGATACCTGCCCATCGAACTTTTCTGGCCGGTCCGACTCCTAGGCTGAGCGGGTGCGGTGGACCGGGCAGCAGCTCCGACGGGTCCGGCTCCCGGGTTGGAGGCGGCTCCTGCTGCTGCTCGGCGCCTGGGCACTGGTCGCCGTACCGGTCGCCGGGACGCTGTTCCTGCACGGCTCGCGCACGACGGTCCTCGCCGGCCACGACGCGGTCGTGAGTCCCAGCCTGGACGGCTTCGCGACCCTGGACCTGGGGCCGTACCTGCCGAGCCTGCGCTACCCGACCGGCAGCCGCCTCGGTGCCGGCATCGACCTGGGCAAGACGACCGCGGACTCCTACCCGGCGCTGATCCAGCGCTACGCGTTCATCGCCAGCCAGCCGGAAGGGCAGATCCGCAAGGTCCGCGAGACGATGCTCGGCCTGGCCCTCGACAGCGCGGCCCAGGGGGCGCTCGTCGGCCTGCTCGCCCCCGGCGTGGTGCTGCTGGTGGGCCGTCGGCGCTGGGCCGAGGTGGCCGGCGCCCTGACGGTACGGCGCACCGCCGGCGTGCTGGCGGGCGTCCTGGTGCTCGGCCTGGTCGTCGTCCACCCGTGGGACCGGGGCGAGGAGCCCGTCGAGCAGGACACCTGGCAGCCGCTGCCCGCCGCGCTTCCCGAGGTGACCATCCCGGCGCAGGCCCGGCCGTTGCAGATCGAGTCCGGGCTGATCTCCACCGGCACCCGCCGGCTGGTGGCCAGCGCCGTGGACAGCTACCGGCGCAGCGTCTCCTTCTACAGCCGGCTCACGGACCAGGCCCCGGCCGCGCTCGCCGGCCTGCTGCACGAGCCGGACGAGGGCGAGCGGGTCGGCCTGCTGGTCAGCGACCGGCACGACAACATCGGCATGGACCCGGTCGCACGAGCGGTCGCCGACCAGGGCGGGGCGACGTTCCTGCTCGATGCCGGCGACGACACCTCCACCGGCGGCGCCTGGGAGGCGTTCAGCCTCGAGTCGCTCGAGCAGTCCTTCGCCGACGTCGAGCCCCGCTACGCGATCGCCGGCAACCACGACAACGGCGACTTCGTCACCGCACAGGCGACCAAGCTCGGGTTCTCCACCCTGGACGGCTCGGTCGTGGACGGGCCCGGCGGGATGCGGCTGCTCGGCGTCAGCGACCCCCGCAGCAGCGGACTGGGCACCTGGCGCGACGAGCGCGGCATCTCCTTCTCCGAGCAGGAGAGCCGGCTGGCCGACCTGGCCTGCCGCCACGACGCCGCCGGCGACCGGGTCAACACGCTGATGGTGCACGACGCGAACAGCGGCCGGGAGGCGCTGGCGCGCGGCTGCGTCGACCTGGTGCTCGCCGGCCACGTGCACGAGCAGATCGGGCCGACCCTGGTGCGCGGGTCCAACGACAAGGTCGGCTACTCCTACACCAACGGCACGACCGGCGGCGCGGCGTACGCCCTGGCGATCGGCAGCAAGCTCCGCCGCGACGCCGAGGTGACCCTGGTGACGGTGCGCGGTGGGGTGCCGGTCGGCCTGCAACCGGTGGTCGTCGACACCATCGGCGAGTTCCGGGTCTCGCCGTACGTCACGCTGAACCCGGCCGGCGCCCAGGTCCGGGACGCCGCCGCGTCCGGCTGACCGGCCGCCCGGGAACGACGAAGCGGCCCCCACCGAGGTGGGAGCCGCTTCACGTGTGGCGGAGGTGGCGGGATTTGAACCCGCGAGAGGGGGTAACCCTCAACCCGCTTAGCAGGCGGGCGCCATAGGCCACTAGGCGACACCTCCCCGACAGCCAGCACAGGCTACCGGGCGGCTACCGGACGGCGCGAATCGGGCGGATCAGCCGCGCGGTCCGGATACACGGCGATACCCGTGTCCGCGGTTGAGGTGCTGCTGCAGGTCGGCGACGAAGTCCTCCGCGCGGGCGGCGAGGACGCCCACCGGCACGGTCGACGTACGGCCGTCGCGCAGCCGCAGGACCACGCAGCGCTCCCCGGCGACGGTGGCCGCCGTGACGTCCTCGACCTGCTTCCACTCGGCCTCGCGGACACCCGCACCGCGGACGTGCCGGATCCGGTATCCGGCGTCGTCGAAGCGGACCACGACCGCCCGGCGGCGGGCCAGCAGGCCGACCGCGACCACCGCGACCACGGCGAGCACCACCGCGACGGTGACCAGCCCGGCCGGGAGGGACAGCAGCGCGACGAGGACGACGAGCACCAGCACCAGCACCCCGACGGCGAGGATGCCCAGGCCCATCAACCGGACGACGAAGGGGCCGGAGAACCGATAGCTGGACGTCACCACCCGATTAGACCCAACCGGAGGCTCCTGGTCCAAACGCCGCGACCATGGCCCTTGTCACCGGACGTGAGCGGAGTCACACTCGGAACCCCCAGCCTGCCGTCGGAGGTGAGGCCCATGACCGGTCTCGAACACGCGCTGCTCGGACTCCAGCACGCTCTCGACGCCCCACGTCGCCATCATGTCTGGCGGCGGCTGGTGCGCAACCGGATGGCCGGGGTCAAGGAGGCCCTGGCGCGCGAGGAGGCCCGGGACGGCGATGCCTGGCTGGCCGCCCGGGAGGCGGGCCTCCAACGCGACCGTGACACTCTGGTGCGCCGGCTCGACACCCTCGCCCCGCGGGTGCTGGACGAGCCCGACCTCGAGGTGGTCCGCCGCGACGTCGGGCGTCTGCGCACCGACATCGAGCACCACCACCAACGGCTCAACGACCTGGTCTACGACTCGGTGTCGCTGGAGATCGGCGGGTCGGAGTAGCCGCTCAGCCGGTCACCCGCATCGCGAGCACGACGACGTCGTCGTCGGGCTCCCGCGGTAGCAGGTCGGCCAGCAGTCCGTCCACGGCCTCGGCCAGCGGCCGGTCCTGTACGTCGACCAGGGCGACGCGCAGCCGCTCGACGCTCTCGTCGATGTCCTCGCCACGACGCTCGACCAGCCCGTCGGTGTAGAGCAGCACCGTCGACCCCGGCGCCAGGGAGACCTGCTGCTCGGTGCGCGGATGCTCCGGGTCGACGCCGAGCAGCAGGTCGTGCTCCTCGAGCACGGTCACCTCACCCGTGGGGTGGGCGAGCAGCGGCGGCGGGTGCCCCGCGTTCGACCAGCGCAGGGTCATCTCGCCGGCGCCCGGCTCGCTCTCGACCCGTGCGACCACCACGCTCGCGTTGGTCGACATCCGCAACGTCACCAGCACCCGGTCGAGGTCGGCGAGCAGCCGGGCCGGCCGGGCGCCGCTGGTGACGGCCACCCCGCGCAGCATGCTCCGCATCTGACCCATCACCGCCGCGGCGACCGAGTCGTGCCCGACCACGTCCCCGACCACGAGCACCGTGGCGCCGTCGTCCTGGGCGAAGGCGTCGTACCAGTCCCCGCCCACCTGGGCGGCCTTGGCCGCGGGCGTGTAGCGGGCCACCACCTCGACGTGGTCGGGCTGGACGGGGTCGGTGAGCAGGCTGCGCTGGAGCTGCTCGGACATCTCCCGCTCCCGGCCGAACGACCGGGCGTTCTCCAGGCTGATGCTGGCCCGCCTCGACAGGTCGGCGGCGGCCGAGAGCTGCTCGGCGGAGAACGACGGCCGACCCTCGTCGCGGGCCAGCGTGATCAGCCCGATCACGTCGCCGGCGTCGGTCATCAGCGGGAACACCGCGACCGAGCCGAGGCCCAGCAGGGTCACCGCCTGCACGGCCTCCGGGGAGCGCAGGGTCCGCAGCGCGTAGTCCAGGGCGTTCTCGGTGAGCACGAACGGCTGCCGCGAGCGGAGGGCCAGCAGCGAGCCGGCGACCTCGTCGCGGCCCTCCAGCCGGTGCAGCGCGAACCGGGTCAGCAGGTCCTGGCGATCCGGGTCGCGGTGCCACCAGTCGACGTCCTCCAGGACGCCTGCGGAGTTCACCAGGCTCACCACCGACCAGTCGGCGAGCGTCGGCACCACCAGCCGGACGAAGCTGCGGACCGCGTCCTCCGGCTCCAGCGAGCTGGCCAGCACCTCGCTGGCCGACGCGACCAGCGCCAGCAGACCGCTGGTGGCCTCGGCCCGGTCCGCCGAGGCGTGCTGGTCGGTGGTGTCGAAGGCGGAGCCCACCAACCGCACGAGCCCGCCCTCGGCGTCGTACATCGGCCGCCCCCGCGCCGCGACCCAGCGCACCGAGCCATCGGGCTGCCGGACCCGGTACTCCTCGACGTAGTCCGACCCGTCGGCCACCGAGCGCCCGAGGGATCGGCTGACCCGGGCGCGGTCCTCGGGCAGGATCCGGCTCGCGTAGGCGCTGATCCGCACCTCCCGGGAGTCGCCCGGCATCCCGAACATCTCCAGCAGCCGGGCGTCCCCGTGGAACTCGCGGCTGTCCAGGTCGAGTTCCCAGCTGCCGATCCCGGCCGAGTCCAGCGCCACCGCCAGCCGCTCCTGGAGCCCCTGCCGCTCGACCAGCCCGGCGGCCCGCTCCAGCTCGGCCGCGACCCCGGCGGCCAGAACGTCCAGGGCGGTGCGGTCCTGGTCGCTCCAGACCCGGTCCGCGCCGGCCAGCACCGTCAGCGCCCCGACCACGTGCACGCCGTCGACGCTGGTCACCGGGACCTCCAGGCGCGTGCCGGTCCGCCCGGCCATGCCGAAGCGGGAGACGACGACCTCGTCGGCGCACCGGATCGAGACCTGGGCGAGCTCGGCGCCGAGCAGCCGCAGGGCGAGCGCGCACAGGTGGTCGGACGAGCCCAGCCCGGACCGCGGGACCAGCAGCCGGCGTGCCGCGGCGCACCTGGCAGCCTCGGCGCGCGCAGCCTCGTCCCCGAGGTCCTGGTCTTGCCGCTGCGCGCTCATCCTGCCCTTCCACCGGCCCGGCGGGGTCGTCCTCCCGGGCGCTGCCGCCACGATTCTCACCCAGCGGGCGGTGGCGCGTCCGCTGGATCCAGCAGAGGGGGCGGGATTCGAACCCGCGGCTGACATCTCTGCCAGCGACCGCTTTCAAGGCGGTTCCGATCGGCCGCTCCGGCACCCCTCCACGGCGGCGGCCCGGAGACCGCCCCGGTGGAGCAGTCTAGGGGCGACTACAGGTCGATGGAGACCAACACGTCACCCTCCTGGATGACGTCGCCCGGCCCGACCCGGATGGCGGCCACGGTGCCGGCGTGCTCGGCGAGCACCGGGATCTCCATCTTCATCGACTCCAGCAGGATCACGGTG
The DNA here is from genome assembly GCA_963800225.1 of uncultured Actinomycetota bacterium. Classification (GTDB taxonomy): domain Bacteria; phylum Actinomycetota; class Actinomycetes; order Propionibacteriales; family Nocardioidaceae; genus Nocardioides_B. The sequence continues at coordinate 58,609 of CAWDAF010000003.1, forward strand.
TCGCCGACGTCGACGTGGTCACCCGCGGCGACGGAGACGGTCATGACGTTCGCGACCATCTCCGCGACGACGTCGGCGGTCCTGGGTGCACGAGCCATGGCGCGACGCTACACCTCGGCGCAGGGGCCGCCTCCGGGCCGCTAGAACCTGCGGTTGCGCAGCGAGGGGTTGTCGGCGCGGGCCTGGTCCAGGTCCTCGGTGCTGATCGAGGCGGTGAGCAGGTGGTCCCCGTCGCCGACCTCGCCCACCAGGTCACCGGTCGGGCCGACCACCAGGGAGTGTCCGGTGTAGCGGGGGCCGGGCTGGCCGACCGCGGCGACGTACACGGTGTTCTCGATCGCCCGGGCCATCGCCAGCGTCCGCCAGTGCAGCACCTTGCCCGGCCCCGCGACCCACGCCGCGGGCACGACCAGCAGCTGCGCGCCGAGCCGGACCAGCTCGCGGGCCAGCTCGGGGAAGCGCAGGTCGTAGCAGGTCATCAGCCCGACGCTGACCCCGCCGACCTCGACCAGCACCGGCTCCACCGGGCCCGCGAGCAGCCGGTCGGACTCCCGGTAGCCGAAGGAGTCGTAGAGGTGGATCTTGCGGTACGACGCCCGGAGCCCGTCGGGGTCCACGACGGCGAGCGTGTTGTAGGGCCGCGACGGGTCGCCGCTGACCTCGAACATGCCGGCGACGACGGTGGTGTCCCGGGCTGCGGCGAGCCTCGTCAGCCGCTGCACGAAGGGACCGTCGAGCGGCTCGGCGTACGCCCCGATGTCCGAGCCGGGCGGACCGAAGTCGCGCATGAAGGCCTCCGGGACCACGACCAGACCGGTGCCGGGCTCGAGCCGCCTCTCGACGTCGTCGAACGCGGCGCGGTTCTCGGCGGGGTCGAGCGAGGCGGACTGCTGGACCAGGGCCAGACGGAGGTCGCTCACGGGGCCAGCCTGCCAGACTGGCGCGATGACCTCACCCGCAGAACCGCTGCGCCTGGGCGCCGTGGTGCTGGCGGGCGGCACCGCCGCACGGATGGGCGGCGTCGACAAGGCCTCGATCGAGATCGACGGGGTGACCCTGCTCGAGCACGCCCTCGCCGCGACGGTGTCGGCGGTCGAGGTGGTCGTGGTCGGCCGGCAGGTGCCCGCCTCACGACCCGTCACCTGGACCGCCGAGGACCCGCCGCGGGGTGGTCCCGCCGCGGGGCTGCTCGCCGCGCTCGACCGGTTCCTGGTGCCGCCGGACCTGGTCGCCGTGCTCGCGGTGGACATGCCACGGGTGCACGCCGGCACGGTCGCCCGGCTCGCCCGGGCCGTGGCGGGGGACGCCACCGCCGACGGCGCCGTGCTGGTCGACCGCGAGGGCCGGCGCCAGCCGCTGGCGGCGGTCTACCGGCACGCCGCCCTGACCGCGGCGCGGCCGCCGACGCCGGAGCAGGAGCACGGCCTGCCGGTACGCCGGCTGGTCGGCTCGCTGCGGCTCGTCGAGGTGTCCGTGGTCGGCGAGGAGGCGCGCGACGTGGACACCTGGGCGGACCTGCGCGACCTGAGGGGCTTCCCGAACCCCGCCCAATGACGTAATGTACTAAGTCATTGAGTCATTGAATCCTGGGGGTCACCGTGTCGCTCACCGTCGTCGTCCTCGTCCCGCTCCTGCTGCTGCTGCTCGCGTCGGCGGTGGTGGCCGTGGCGCTGGCCGTGTCCGCCAGGCCCGGCACCACGCTGACCTCGGAGGTCGCCTCGGCCCGGCGGCACGCCGTGGTCACCTCGCTCGTCGCGTTCGTCCTGATGGCCGCCAGCCTGCTCGTGCTGGCCTGGCTGGCGGCAGCCGACGTGCTCGGCAGCCCGGGCAACGAACGGGCGGTCGCCGTGGCACCCCTGGTCGCCACCGCGTCGGCGCTGGTCGTGCTCCTGGCCGGCGAGCTGACCTGGCCGCGTCCGCACGGTGCGACTCGGACCGCTCTGCTGCACGACCGCTCGGTCCGCACCCTGCTCCGCGGCGCCTGGTCCACGGCCGCCCTCACCGCCGTCGTCTCGCTCGCCCTCGTCCTCGTGGCCACCGGGCTGCTGGCCGACGGCAGCGGCCGCTCGGTCACCCGGGTCCGGACCGACGGCGCCTCCGGCGCGGGGCCGTTCCCGGGCTGGACCTACGGGCTCCCCCAGCTGGTGATGCTCGCCGTCTGCGTGCTCCTCTGCGCCCTGACCGTCGGCGCCGCGGTCCGCCGGGCGGCGGTGGTGACCGCCGACCTCGACACCGACCTGGTGCTGCGCCGTGCCTCCGCGGCCCGGGCCCTGCGCGCGCTCGTGGCCGGCGCCCTGCTCACCCTCGGCCCGGACCTGCTGCTCGCCGGGGGCGCCGGACGGCGTGTCGCCGAGGCCGGTCCGTGGCACGCGCTCGCCCTGGTGGCCATGGTCGCCGGGCCGCTCCTCGTGGTGCTCGGCCTGGCCGCGCTGCTGCTCCCGGTTCCCCGTCTCGCGGCCGCCGAGGCGCCGACCCGCGTGGACGCATGACGGTCTCGGTCACCCTGGACCTGACGGCTGCCACACCGCCGTACGAGCAGGTCCGGACGCAGATCGCCGGCCACATTCGCACCGGGACGATCCGGCCCGGGGAGAAGCTGCCCGTCGTCCGGGCCCTCGCCGCCGACCTGGGGGTGGCGACCAACACCATCGCGCGGGCCTACCGCGAGCTCGAGGCCGGAGGGCTGGTCACCACCCGGCGCCGGGTGGGCACGATCGTGCAGACACCGCCCGCCCCGGCGGGGCCGGTCCTGCGGCGCCGCACCCTGGAGCTCGTGCGGGAGGCCCGGGGGGCCGGGCTCGGCGACGAGGAGATCGTCGACCTGGTGCGCGGGACCCTGAGCGAACTCGGCGGATGAGGTTGCACGATCGCCGCCGCCGTACGACGCTTGTGCGGTGAACCTGCACGACTGGATCGATGAGCTCTGCGACGCCCTCGACATCGAGACCGAGGTGGACGAGGGGCTCGTCCTCGACCTCGCTCGCGATGCCGCCCACAACGTCGAGCGCCCCGCGGCGCCCATCACGACGTACCTGCTCGGCTATGCCGCGGCGGCCCACGATGCCGACCCGGAGCGGTTGGAGCAGCTCGCCTCCGCGGCCACCGCACTCGCCGAGAAGTGGGACGGCAAGGATCCCGACCCGGTCCCCGACGTCGACCTCGGCGAGGACGACGCCGAGCTCGTCGAGGCCGACTGAGCACCGCTTCCCCGCCGCCCTAGGGTGGGGGGATGCGCGCTGTCATCGCCCCGGACCCGGGCGGCCTCGAGGCCCTCGTCGTCGCCGATCTCCCCGACCCCGCCCCGGGGCCCGGCGAGGTGGTGGTCACCGTGTCCGGCACCGCCGTCAACCGGGCCGACACGATGCAGCGCCAGGGCTTCTACCCGCCCCCGCCGGGCGCCTCGGACGTGCTGGGCCTCGAGTGCAGCGGCACCATCAGCGCCGTCGGCGAGGGTGTCGACGGCTGGGCCGTGGGCGACGAGGTCTGCGCCCTGCTGGCCGGCGGCGGGTACGCCGAGCAGGTGCTCGTGCCGGCGGGCCAGGTGATGCCGGTCCCGGCCGGCGTGGACCTCGTGACCGCCGGGGCGCTGCCCGAGGTCGCCTGCACGGTGTGGTCCAACGTCTTCATGATCGCCGGCCTCCAGCCCGACGAGACCTTGCTCGTGCACGGCGGTGGCGGTGGCATCGGCACCTTCGCGATCCAGCTCGCACATGCCCTCGGCGCCCGGGTGATCACCACCGCCGGCTCCCAGGAGAAGCTCGACGTCTGCCGGTCGCTGGGCGCCGACGTGACCATCAACTACCGCGAGCAGGACTTCGTCGAGGAGGTCGCGAAGGCCACCGACGGCAAGGGCGTCGACGTCATCTTGGACAACGTGGGCGCGAAGTACCTCTCCCGCAACGTCGAGGCGCTCGCCACCGAGGGCCGGCTGGTGGTGATCGGCCTGATGGGCGGGGCCAAGGCCGAGCTCGACCTCGGCGCCCTGCTGCGCAAGCGCGGCGCCGTCATCGCCACCTCGCTGCGCGCCCGGCCCGCCGAGGAGAAGGCCGCGATCTGCGACTCCGTCGTCGAGCACGTCTGGCCGCTGGTCGCGGACGGATCGGTCCGGACCCTCGTACACACCTCGATCCCGCTCGCGGAGGTCCGTGAGGCGCACCGGATCATGGAGTCCAGCGACCACATCGGGAAGATCGTGCTCACCCCCTAAGGTGGGCCCCATGACCTCACCCACGCCGGACGGCGCCCCCGAGGACCCCCGCGTCATGATCATCGGCCCCGGCGGCATGGCGTCGGCCGGTGGCGCCCAGGACGGGTCCGAGGACGAGCGCAACATCACCGAGCTGGTCGAGCAGCCCGCGAAGGTGATGCGGATCGGCGGGATGATCCGCCAGCTGCTCGAGGAGGTGAAGTCCGCGCCCCTCGACGAGGCCAGCCGCACCCGGCTCGCCGGGATCTACCGGTCCTCGATCACCGAGCTCGAGGCCGGCCTGGCCCCCGAGCTCGTCGAGGAGCTCGAGCGGCTGTCGCTGCCGTTCAGCTCCGACACCCCCTCCGAGGCCGAGCTGCGGATCGCCCAGGCCCAGCTGGTCGGCTGGCTCGAGGGGCTCTTCCACGGGATCCAGACCGCGATCTACGCCCAGCAGGTCGCCGCCCGTGCGCAGCTCGAGCAGATGCGCCGGGCACTGCCCCCCGGGATGGCCCCCGAGGACGGCGAGCTGCCGCAGCCGGAGCAGCCCGGCCAGCACGACCAGGGCAACCGCGGCGGCATGTACCTCTGACCCCACCCCCCCCCGATAGTCCGTGACGTACTTGCTGTTCCGGGGCCTCCCCAGCAGCAAGAACGTCACGGACTATCGGGGTCAGGGCTCGGTACGGGGGTCGCGGCGGCGGATCTTCGACCCGAGCCAGGTGACCGGGTCGTACTTGCGGTCCACCACGCGCTCCTTCATCGGGATGATCGCGTTGTCGGTGATGTGGATGCCCTCGGGGCAGACCTCGGTGCAGCACTTGGTGATGTTGCACATCCCGAGCCCGGCGGCGTCCTGGGCCAGCCGGCGGCGGTCGTGGGTGTCCAGCGGGTGCATGTCGAGCTCGGCGTACCGCAGGAAGAACCGCGGACCGGCGAACGCCCGCTTGTTCTCCTCGTGGTCACGGACCACGTGGCAGGTGTCCTGGCACAGGAAGCACTCGATGCACTTGCGGAACTCCTGGCCGCGCTCGACGTCGATCTGGCTCATCCGACGCTTCCCGTCCCGGTCCGGGGGCGCGAGGTGCGCGGAGGGCACCTGCTTGGCCTTCTCGTAGTTGAAGGACACGTCGGTGACCAGGTCCCGGATCACCGGGAAGCTGCGCATCGGGGTGATCGTGATGGTCTCGTCCTGGTCGAAGTCGGAGAGCCGGGTCATGCACATCAGCCGCGGCCGGCCGTTGACCTCCGCACTGCACGACCCGCACTTGCCGGCCTTGCAGTTCCACCGGACGGCGAGGTCGCCGGCCTGGGTGGCCTGGAGCCGGTGGATCGCGTCGAGGACCACCTCGCCCTCCTCCACCGCGACCGTGTAGTCGCCGAGGTCGCCGCCGCTCGCGTCCCCCCGCCAGACCCGCAGGCTCAGGTCGTAGCTCATGCGAACAGCTCCTTGAGGTCGTCGGGCATCACCGGCAGCGGCTGGTGCCTCAGGTCGACCGGCGCGGAGAAGTCGCCCCCGGCCAGGGTGAGCACGAGGTTCACCCGCCCCCAGGCCTCGTCCGGGCCCGGGAAGTCGTCGCGGGTGTGCCCGCCCCGGGACTCCTGCCGCTCCAGGGCGGCCTTGGCGATGCACTCGGAGACGATCAGCTGGTTGGTCAGGTCGATCGCCAGGTGCCAGCCCGGGTTGTACTGCCGGTGCCCCTCGACGGCGAGCCGCTTGGCGCGCTCCTTGAGCCGCCCGATCTCGACCAGGGACTCCTCGAGCTCCTCGGCCTTGCGGATGATCCCGACCAGCCGCTGCATGACGTCCTGGAGGTCCTTCTGGATGGTGTACGGGTTCTCGCCGCCGTTCTCGATCTCGAACGGCGCCAGCGCCGCCCGCGCCGCCTCGGCCACGTCGGCCTCGTGGACCCGCGGACGCGAGTCCTTCAGCCGGTGGGTGTAGTAGGCCGCGTTGTGGCCGGCCCGCCTCCCGAACACCAGCAGGTCGGACAGCGAGTTCCCACCGAGCCGGTTCGAGCCGTGCATGCCGCCGGCGACCTCGCCCGCGGCGTACAGGCCGGTCACGATGCTCTGCTCGGTGTCGGCGTCCACCTCGACGCCGCCCATCACGTAGTGGCAGGTGGGGCCGACCTCCATCGGCTCGGCGGTGATGTCGACGTCCGCGAGCTCCTTGAACTGGTGGTACATCGAGGGCAGCCGCCGACGGATGAACTCCGCGTCCCGCCGCGACGCGATGTCCAGGAACACCCCGCCGTGCGGTGACCCGCGGCCGGCCTTGATCTCGGAGTTGATCGCGCGCGCCACCTCGTCACGGGGCAGCAGCTCGGGGGGCCGGCGGTTGTTCTTCTTGTCGGTGTACCAGCCCTCGGCCTCCTCGACCGAGTCGGCGGTCTCGCTCTTGAAGTACTCCGGGATGTAGTCGAACATGAACCGCTCGCCCTCGGAGTTCTTCAGGGCCCCGCCGTCCCCGCGCACGGACTCGGTGACCAGGATCCCCTTCACCGACGGCGGCCAGACCATCCCGGTCGGGTGGAACTGCACGAACTCCATGTTGATCAGCGAGGCGCCGGTCTTCATCGCCAGCGCGTGCCCGTCGCCGGTGTACTCCCAGGAGTTCGAGGTCACCTGGTAGGTCTTGCCGATGCCGCCGGTGGCCAGCACGACCGCGGGGGCGTCGAAGACCACGAACCGGCCGGTCTCCCGCCAGTAGCCGAACGCGCCGGCGACCCGGTCCCCGTCCTTGAAGATGTCGGTGACGGTCAGCTCCATGAACACGTCGATCCCCAGCGCCACCACCCGCTGCTGCAGGGTGCGGATCATCTCCAGGCCGGTGCGGTCGCCCACGTGCGCCAGCCGGGCGTACTTGTGGCCGCCGAAGTCCCGCTGGGAGATCAGGCCGTCGGGGGTGCGGTCGAACAGCGCGCCCCACTCCTCGAGCTCGAGGACCCGGTCGGGCGCCTCCTTCGCGTGCAGCTGCGCCATCCGCCAGTTGTTGAGCATCTTGCCGCCGCGCATGGTGTCGCGGAAGTGCACCTGCCAGCCGTCCTCGGGGTAGACGTTGCCCATCGAGGCCGCGATCCCACCCTCGGCCATCACGGTGTGCGCCTTGCCCAGCAGCGACTTGCACAGCACCGCGACCCTGGCCCCGGCGTCGTGGGCGGCGATCGCGGCGCGCAGCCCGGCCCCGCCCGCGCCGATCACCACGACGTCGTACGTGTGCCGCTCGAAGCCGGCGCCGAACCCGGACGCGGTGGCGCCGGGGTCCATCCGGTTGCCGGTCATCGGATGCCGCTCGTCGCTCATCAGAAGAACCTCACGTCGGTGATCGCACCGGTCGCCAGCAGGTAGACGTACAGGTCGGCGATCGCGACCGAGAACAGCGACAGCCAGGCGTAGCGGGCGTGCCGGGCGTTCAGCCGGGACACCAGCGTCCAGGCCCGGTAGCGCACCGGGTGCCGGGAGAAGTGCCGCAGCCGCCCGCCGACCGCGTGCCGGCAGGAGTGGCAGCCCAGCGTGTAGAGCCAGATCAGCACCACGTTGGCCACCAGCACCAGGGTGCCGAGGCCCATGTGCCCCCAGTCGCCGGACGGGTCCCGGAAGCCGAGCACCGCGTCGTAGCTGAGCACCAGCGCGACCAGCACCGCGGCGTAGAAGAAGTAGCGGTGCACGTTGTTGAGGATCAGCGGCAGCCGCCGCTCCCCCGTGTACGACGTGTGCGGCTCGGCCACCGCGCAGGCCGGCGGGCTCAGCCAGAACGACCGGTAGTAGGCCTTCCGGTAGTAGTAGCAGCTCATCCGGAAGCCCAGCGGGAAGATCAGGATCAGCAGCGCCGGCGACAGCTGCCACCAGCTGAACGGGTGCCCGAAGTCCGAGGAGCCCGCCACGCACGAGGTGGTCAGGCAGGGCGAGTAGAACGGCGAGAGGTACGGCGCCGCGTAGTAGTCCTGGCCGGAGAACGCCCGCCAGGTGGCGTAGACGATGAAGGACACGAAGACGACGAACGTCACCGCCGGGTAGAGCCACCAGCGGTCCTGGCGCAGGGTCCGCTGCTCGATCTGCGCCCGGCCCGGGCTGGTCACACCGTGCGACATGCGCTCCCCCTGGTGCGTCGGCTTACTGGGCGTGCTGGGTCTCGGACTGTGCGTCGTTCCACATGCTCTCGTCGTAGGGGTCGTCCGGGATCACGATCATCTCGGCGGGGTTCACCTCCGGGCGGTGTCCCGGCTGCGGGTCACCGAGCAGGTCCAGCGCCTCGGCGAGCCGGTCCACGTCGGAGGTGAGCCGTCGTACGCCGAGCGTGTCGCCGTACTCGTTGCGGATCCGCAACACCGTCGAGGCGAGCTTGGTGAGCGCCTCGCGCGTGGCACCGACCGCGTCCTGTGCTGACATCCGACGACCTCCGCGGAACTCGTGACCCAGGTCACAGCGGCCCGGGGTGCAGAGTCTTGCGCGTAATCGGCGAATGCGGAAGGGCCGACGGTCCCCCTCCGGCGGGTTGGGCGACATCGGCGGGAGCCCCCAGACTGGACCCATGACCTCCCTGGCTCCGTCCCGCGAGACCCCGACGGCCCTGACCGGCCGCCGCTACGTCCAGCTGGTGATGGTGCTGGGTGCCCTGATCGCGCTGGGCCCGCTGAGCATCGACATGTACCTGCCGGCGTTCCCGCGGATCGCCGCCGACCTGTCCGCGAGCGACTCCGCGGTGCAGCTGACGCTGACCGGCATGCTGCTCGGCCTGGCCGTCGGCCAGCTGGTGATCGGCCCGCTCTCCGACGCCTTCGGCCGGCGCCGGCCGCTGGTGATCGGCCTCGCCGCGCACGCCGGGGCCTCGCTGCTGTGTGCGATCGCCCCCACGGTCGGCGTCCTCGCCGGGGTCCGGGTCGTGCAGGGCCTGGCGGGGGCGGCGCTGTCGGTGGTGGCGATGGCGATCGTCCGGGACCTGTTCTCCGGGGTCGCGGTGGCCCGGATCATGTCGCGGCTGATGCTGGTGATCGGGCTGGCGCCGATCCTGGCGCCGACCCTCGGCGGCATCGTCTTGGGCTTCACCTCCTGGCGCGGCATCTTCGTGGTGCTGGCCGGGGCCGCGCTGCTGCTCGTCGTGGTCGCCGCCCTCGGCATCCGCGAGACGCTGCCGGAGTCGAAGCGCCGGCCGGCCACCGTCGGCGCGACCCTGGCCGCCTACCGGGCGCTGCTCGGCGACCGGGTCTTCGTGGCGCTGACCTTCATCGGCGGGTCGATGATGGCGGCGATGTTCGCCTACGTCTCGGGAGCCTCGTTCGTGCTCCAGGACGGCTTCGGGCTGGACGCCCGCACCTTCGGGCTGGTCTTCGGCCTGAACGCCGCCGGCCTGACGCTCACCTCACAGCTCAACCCGGTGCTGCTGCGCCGGCTCCAGGTCCGCACCGTGCTCACCGGGGCCATCCTGGGGGCGATGGCGGCCGCGGCGGCCCTGCTCGCGGTGGGCCTGACCGGCTTCGGCGGCCTGGCGGGCGTGCTCGTCCCGTTGGCGCTGCTGGTCTCGCTGGCCGGGCTGTCGATGCCGAACACCCCCGCGCTGGCGCTGACCCGGCACGGCGAGGCGGCTGGTACGGCGGCCGCGGTGCTGGGCTGCGTGCAGTTCGGGGTCGGCGCCGTGGTGGCCCCGCTGGTCGGCGCCTCCGGCAGCTCCACCGCCGCCCCGATGGGCGCGGTGATGCTGGGCGTGACACTGCTGGCGGCGGTGCTGATGTTCGGCGTGGTCCGCCGCGAGCACGCGACGCTCCCCTAGCCCAGAAGCCTGCCCGAGAACCTGCCCCGAGGCCTGCGAGAGAACCGCACGGGACGGCGCCTGGGTCCTGCGTGCCACCCCCAAGGCGACGCGGAGCGGGGCTGACCCGGCTAGGTTGACTCAGGTGACCGAGTGCGGCACGGAGTCGACATGAGGGCGGCGGTCTACGACCGCTACGGCCCACCCGATGTGGTGCGGGTCGAGGACGTTCCGATGCCTGTGCCGGACACGGGCCAGGTCCGGGTGAGGGTGGCGGCGACCTCGGTCAACCTCAGCGACTGGGAGTGCCTCGTCGGCTCACCGGCGTACGCCCGGGCGGGCGGGCTGCGGCGCCCCGCCTGCCGGACCCTCGGCTCGGACCTCGCCGGCGTGGTCGACGCGGTCGGAGCCGGTGTCACACGGTTCCACGTCGGTGACGAGGTCTACGGCGACAACCTCAGACTCAAGGGCGGCTTCGCGGAGTACGCCGTGGCGCCCATGTCGGAGCTTGCGCTCAAGCCACCCGAGCTGACGTTCGCAGAGGCCTCGACGATCCCGCAGTCGGGCGCGATCGCCCTGCAAGGCATGTCGAAGGCCGGCAAGGGAGACCGGGTCCTGGTGATCGGGGCAGGTGGTGGGTCGGGCTCGTTCGCGATCCAGCTCGCCAAGCGGGCAGGCGCTCACGTGACCGGTGTGGACAACGCCGTGAAGCTCGACCACATGCTCGCGATGGGAGCGGACGCAGTGCTCGACTACCGGAGTGAGGACTTCTCCAGGGTCGTGCCTCGCTTCGACCTCGTGCTCGACCTGGTGGCCTGCCGCTCGGTCTTCGCCTACCGGCGGACCCTTGCACCGGCCGGGACCTATCGCTGCGTAGGTGGCTCGGTGCGAGCGATGCTCCGCGTGCTCAGCCTGGGCTGGGCGTCCGGCCGGCTCACCGGACGGTCACTCGGCATGCTCGTCGTGAAGGAGGGCCCCGCACACTTCGAGCCGCTGGCAGCACTGTGCGTCGCCGGCGAGGTGACGGCTCAGGTCGACCGGGTGTTCAGCCTCGACGAGGTCTCGAGCGCCCTCGCCCGGGTGGGCGACGGCCTTGCCCTGGGGAAGGTCGTGGTGTCCCCCTGATGCCCGAAGCCGCCTGACATGCCCAGCTGTTGCGCCGCCACGCACGCGTGCAGGGCCGTCGCACGGCGAGACCGGTCAAGGGAGCCGGCGGAACCCTGAGGCGGGACACACGCAGCTAGAGGCCGAACAGCTCCTCGAGCACCGCCGCGACCCCGTCGTCCTCGTGGGAGGGAGCGGTCCGGTCGGCGAGGTCCAGGACGCTGGGGTGCGCGTTCGCCATCGCGTACGACGTCCCGGCCCAGTCCAGCATCGCCAGGTCGTTGGGCATGTCCCCGAAGGCGACGACCTCCTCGCCGCGGATCCCGAGCTGGTCGCAGAGCGCGGCCAGCGTGGTCGCCTTGCTGACGCCGGCGGCGCTCATCTCGACCAGCGCCCCCAGCGAGGACCAGGTGGTGGTGACCAGGTGGCCGACCAGCCGCTCGGTCTCGGCCCAGAACTCCTGCGGGTCGTGCTCCTCGTGGCGGGCCAGCAGCTTGACGGTCTGGTCGTCGAAGATCTCCTCGAGCGGACCCACCTGCAGGTCCTCGGGCAGGTCGTGGCGCTCCATGAACCGCCGCTCCCGTCCGAACCCGGTGGTCTTCTCCAGCGCGAACGTGGTGCCGGGGACGCCCTCCCGCATCAGCTGGGCGACGTGCAGCCCGGTCTCGACGGGGATCGGCCGGCAGCTGCGCACGGCGTGGGCGTGGACGTCGTACACGATGCCGCCGTTGGAGCAGATCGCCAGCCCGTGGTCGCCGACGTGCTCCCACAGGGCGTGCATCCAGCGCACCGGGCGGCCGGTCACGAAGACCACGGTGACGCCGAGGTCCTCGACCGCGGTCAGCACCTCGCGGGTGCGGGCGGTGACGGTGCCGTCGGCGTGCAGCAGGGTGCCGTCGAGGTCGGTGGCGACCAGACGGATCGCGGGCCGGGGCACGCGGCTCAGAACCAGCGCGCGAGCTCGACGGCGACGCCGTCGTTCAGGGCGGTCTCGGTCACGTCGTCGGCGGCCTCCTGGACCTCCAGCGGCGCCTGCCCCATGGCCACGCCCCGCCCGGCCCAGCGCAGCATCTCGATGTCGTTGCGGCCGTCACCGATCGCGAGCACCTCCGACGGGTGCACGCCGAGCTCGGCGGCCACCCCCTCGAGCGCGGACGCCTTCGAGACGCCCTCCGGCGCGATGTCGAGCCACGCGGTCCAGCCGATGAAGTAGTTGGTGCCGTGCAGGCCGACCTTCTCGGCGAGCTCGAGGAACTCCTCCTCCGAGGAGTGCGGGTCGCGGATGATCACCCGGGTGACCGGCTCGGCGACCAGCTCCTCGACGCTCTGCAGCACCATCTCGCCGGTGATCTCCCCGTCCGGGAACGGCCGGTTGATCCGGTAGCCGACTCCGATCTCCTCCACCGCGACGGCGGCCTGCGGGACGTGCTCCATCAGCATCGAGACGATCTCGCTGGCGTCGAAGGTGACCGTGGAGAGCACCTCGAGCGGCGGGTAGCGGAAGGTGACCGAGCCGTTGCTGGCCACCGACAGCACGTCGCCGCCGGCCTGGGGCAGCCCGAGCTGGTCCCACACGTCGGTGATCCCGAACGTCGAGCGGCCGGTGGCGAGCACGACGTGCGCCCCGGCGTCGTAGGCCCGGCGGACCGCCGCGACCACCGCGGGCCGGATCACCTCCTCGACCTGTCCGGTCGACGGGACGTTGGTGAACAGCGTGCCGTCGATGTCCAGGGCGACCAGCTTGGGCGTGAAGGTCACCGGCTCACCGGCTCGAGCACGGTCCGGCCCTGCAGGTAGGGCCGGAGCGCCGCGGGCACCCGCACCGACCCGTCGGCCTGCTGGTGGGTCTCCAGGATCGCGACGATGGTGCGCGGGATGGCGACCAGCGTGCCGTTGAGGGTGGCCAGCGGCTTCACGCCGTCCTCGAAGCGGCCCCGGATGTCGAGCCGGCGGGCCTGGAAGTCGGTGCAGTTCGAGGTCGAGGTGAGCTCGCGGTACTTGCCCTGGGTCGGGATCCAGGCCTCGCAGTCGAACTTGCGCTGCGCGGACAGGCCGAGGTCGCCGGCCGCGGTGTCGATGACCCGGTAGGCGAGCTCCAGCTTGGCGAGCCACTCCTTCTCCCAGCCCAGCAGCCGCTGGTGCTCGGAGTCGGCGTCCTCGAGAGTCGTGTAGGAGAACATCTCCACCTTGTCGAACCAGTGCACCCGGATGATGCCGCGCGTGTCCTTGCCGTAGGAGCCTGCCTCCTTGCGGAAGCACGGGCTGAACGCGGCGTAGCGCAGCGGCAAATCCTTGGCGTCCAGGATCTCGTCGGAGTGGTACGCCGCGAGCGGCACCTCCGAGGTCCCGACGAGGTACATGTCCTCGCCCTCGACGCGGTACACGTCGTCGGCGGCCTGGCCGAGGAAGCCGGTGCCCTCCATCGCCCGCGGCTTGACCAGGGTCGGCGGGATCATCGTGGTGAAGCCGGCGCCGCGGGCCTGGTCCATCGCCATGTTGACCAGCGCGAACTCCAGGTCTGCACCGATGCCGGTCAGGTAGTAGAAGCGGGCCCCCGACACCTTGGCGCCCCGGTCGATGTCGATCGCGCCGAGGATCTTGCCGAGCTCGACGTGGTCGCGGGGCTCGAAGCCCTCGGCCGCGAAGTCCCGGGGCTCCCCGACCAGCTCGAGCACCTCGAAGTCGTCCTCGCCGCCGGCGGGTGCCGCCTCGGCCGCCGGGTTCGGGATCGCCATCAGCGCCGCCCGGTAGGCCGCGTCGGCCTCGCCCTGCGCGGCCTCGGCGGTCTTCACCTCGCCCGAGAGGGTCTTGGTCCGGGCCAGCAGCTGCTGCTTCTCCTCGCCCTGCGCGCCGGGGATCTGCTTGCCGAGCGCCTTCTGCTCCCCGCGCAGCCGCTCGAACTCGACGATCGCGGTGCGCCGGCGCTCGTCCGCGGCCAGCGCCTCGTCCACCGCGGCCGGGGAGAGCCCGCGCTTGGTCTGGGCGGCACGGATCCGGTCGGGGTGGTCGCGAAGCATGCGGGGGTCGATCATCGCGCCAGCCTATCCGCCGCGCGATGCCCGGATCACCCCGGTTTCGGCGGCGGACCGGGTGACGCGTGCGACGTCCGGCCCGGCGCATGCCGGGGGCTCGGGGGGGCAACGTCATACTTGTCCGGATCTGTTCACCGCGGTTCACCGCGTCGCTCGACAGGAGCCTCGTGCCCTTCACCACGTCCCGCTACCGGATGCTGGCCGGAGCACTGCTCAGCTTGCTCGTGGTGGTCGCCCTCACCGTCCTCTACGAGGCCGACCTGCACGCCCTCGACGGTCTCGACAACAGGCTGGGCAGCGGCCCGGAGGGCTGGACGTTCCGGCACCCGGCGGCGCAGCACTTCTTCCTGGTGGTCGCGGTGGTCTTCACGACCCTGCCGATGACCGTCTACACGCTGATCGCGGCCGGCGTCCTGGCCTCGCGCAAGCTGGTCCGGGCGGCGTTCTGGACGGTCGGGGTGATGCTGGCGGCGTCGCTGACGACGTTCTTCGCCAAGGGGGTGCTGCAGCGCAAGCGACCGGTGTGGCCGGACCCGGTCACCACGCTGACCAGCTACTCCTTCCCGTCGGGGCACGCCACCGGCATCGCGGCGGCCGCCGGCGTGATCATCGTGCTGGCCACCCTGCTGGTCCGGCGGCGCGGCCTGCGGCGCACCCTGTACGCCGTGGCGATCGGCCTCGCGCTGCTGGTCGGGCTCGACCGGATCTTCCTCGGCGTGCACAACCCCTCCGACGTGGTCGCGGGCTTCGCCGTGGGCGCCTTCTGGGTCTGCCTGGGCACCGTCGTCTACCACCCGGCCCCGCGGGCCAAGGCCCAGGAGGAGTTCAGCACGCCGGTCCCGACCACCCGGCAGCTCGCGGTGATCCTGAACCCGATCAAGGTCGAGGACACCGACGCCTTCAAGGCGATGGTGGAGCGCAGCGCCGCGGAGTCCGGCTGGGAGCCACCGACCTGGTACACCACCACCGTCGAGGACCCGGGCCACTCGATGGCCGAGGACGCCGCCATCTCCGGCGCCGAGCTGGTGCTGGTCTGCGGCGGCGACGGCACCGTGCGCACGGTCTGCGCCGAGCTCGCCGGCACCGGGGTGTCGGTCGGCGTGGTCCCTGCCGGCACCGGCAACCTGCTGGCCCGCAACCTCGGCATCCCGCTCTACCTGCAGGCCGCCGTGGACGTGGCGCTGCGCGGCCAGGACCGGGCGATCGACCTGGTCAAGGTCTCCGGCGACGGGCTCGGCGACGACGACCACTTCATGGTGATGGCCGGGATGGGCTTCGACGCCGCGATCATGGAGGGCGCCAACGAGCAGATCAAGGCCCGGGTCGGCTGGCTGGCCTACGTCGTCTCCGCTCTGCGGAACCTGATGTTCCCCGCGATCCGGGTGGACATCAGCCTCGACGGCGGCGAGTGGACCCGGCACCGGGCCCGCACCGTGCTGATCGGCAACGTGGGCTACCTCCAGGCCGGGATGCCGCTCCTGCCCGACGCCGCCATCGACGACGGCGTCCTCGACGTGGTGATCCTGCACCCACGGTTCTTCCTGAGCTGGATCCCGCTCGCGGTCCGGGTGCTGTCCAAGGCCCGCCGTACCGACGACCTGATCAACCGGATGACCGGTCGGACGGTCAGCGTCCGTGCCCACAGCGAGACCCCCCGCCAGCTCGACGGCGACCCGGTCGGACCGGGCCGCGAGCTGCACGCCGAGTGCGTGCACGGCCGGCTGCTGGTCCGGGTGCCCCGCTGAGACTGCCCGCAACGGGCTACTTTGGGGTGGTGACCACCACCTTCACCTCCTCCGTGCTGCCGCCCCACGAGCGCGGCGTCGAGCTCGGCCGCCGCTTCGCCGGCGAGGTCGCCGAGACCGTCGCGCGCTACCGCCGGCTGTTCACGACCCGGGCCGGTGGCTCCTTCGACGTCGACCTGTGGTCGGCGCGGGCGTGGGCCACCATCGAGCGGGTCGCCCCGGGTCATGCCGAGGAGATCGCCGGGATCGCCGCCGGCGCCGGGCTCGCCGTCGAGCAGGTGGCCTCGGTCAACGCGCGCACCGAGATCCTGGTCGCGGCGAACCCCACCGGGCAGACCGAGTGCTCCACGGTCGTCGCGCAGCCGCCGGGCCGTCCGCCGGTCGCCGTCCAGACCTGGGACTGGTACGACGCGATGGCCGACGGCTGGCTCACCTGGACCATCCCGCACCCCGACGGCCGGGTCGTGCAGACGGTCACCGAGTTCGGGATGCTCGCCAAGATCGGCGTCAACGACCGCGGGGTCGGGGTGATGCTGAACATGCTGCACCACCGGCACGACGCCGGTGCCGTCGCCAGCGGCGAGATCGGCCACCCGGTGCACCTGCTGAGCCGGGCCATCCTCGACGACGCCGCCTCGGTCGACGACGCGGTCCTGATCGCCTCCGCCCCGACGTCGGCGTCCACCTCGCTGACCGTGGTCGACGACCGCGACGGGGCGGTCTCGATCGAGCTGTTCCCGGGCGGCCCGGGCCTGCTCGCGCCCACCGACGGCGTGCTGGTCCGCACCAACCACTTCGTCTCCGACGACGGCCGCGACGGCTGCCTGGCGAGCACCATCTCGACCAGCACCGAGGTCCGCCGGGCGCACCTGGTCGAGACGTTCGCGGACCGGATGCCGCTGACCGCGACCGACGTGGTCGCGGCGATGACCCACCACGACGACGAGGGTGGCGTGTGCCGGCACCCCGACACCGGCACCGACCCGGTGCTCTGGCACCGGACCCTCGCGACCGTCGCGATCGACGCGTCCGCCCGCACCCTCGACGTGCGCCCGGACGGGCCGTGCGGTCACCGGCTGCTGCCGGTCGAGCAGCCGGCGTGAGCGCCGACCGGGTGCTCCCCGCGCTCGCGCCGGTGTTCGGGATGGTCGCGGCGGGCGAGCACGCCGCCCTGCTGCGCGGCGCGCTGGAGTCCGGGCTGCTGGCCCGCTGCGCCGAGCCGGTCACCGCGGAGCGGCTGGCCGCCGACCTGGGCCGGGAGCCCGGCACCGTCCGGGACCTGCTGCTCGCGCTCGACGCCCACGGCATCGTGACCCGGTCCGGCGAGGACTACCGGGTGAGCGAGGACGTCGCGCCGCTGCTCGACCCCGGCGGCACGGCGTACGCGCTGGACCTGTTCCGGTACGGCGCCGCCCGGCAGCGGCTCGTGGGCCGGCTGGTGGCCGAAGGGGGCGACTACTGGTCCAGCGACGAGGACACCCAGGCCGCCCTGGCCGCCGGGGTGACCCTGCCCCCGCACACCGACCTGGCCCGCGAGCTCATCGACGCCAACTTCTCCAGCGTGCCGCAGATCCGCGAGACGCTGGCCGCGGGCGGCCGGTACCTCGAGCTCGGCTGCGGCGTCGCGGGGGCGATGCTGACCGCGCTGCAGCTCTTCCCGCGGATGACCGCCGTCGCCGTCGAGCTGTCCCCGTCGCTGCTGGCCCGGGCCAGGGATCGGGCCACCGCCCTCGGGGTGGCCGACCGGGTCCGGTTCGTGCTGGCGGACGCGACCCGGCTGGTGGAGCCGGAGCCCTTCGACGTGGCCTTCTGGAGCCAGTTCTACTTCCCCGGCCCGACCCGGGCCGCCGCCCTCGCCACCGCGCTGCGCTCGCTGCGGCCCGGCGGCCACCTGATGTCGCCGGTGATGACCGAGCCGTCCGTGCTCGACGAGGACCTGCACTCCGGGGACGGCCGCGAGGCGGCGATGGACCGGCTGGTGCACGGGTCGTGGGGCGTGCCGCCGCGCGGGGCCGAGGACCTGGTGGCCGAGCTCACCGGGGCCGGGTTCGTCGACGCCCGGCTGGTCAGCTCGGAGTCGGCCCGGATCGTGACGGGCCGGCGGCCCGGCTGAGGAGGTCCCTCACGCCGCCTTGGCGTAGGAGACGGCCTCCTCCTCCTCGGGGGACATCGCCTGGTCACACGTCCAGGAGGCGATGTTCTTGGCGTAGGTGCGGGCCTCGCTGCGTCCGTGGATCGAGGTGAGCACCACGCCGTTGCCGCTGTCGTCGAGCAGCGCCATCGACCAGGACAGCCGGCCGCCCATGTCGCCGAAGGCGTCGTAGCGGACCACGGCGAGGTGCCGCAGCGCCTCGGCGGCCTCGGCGCGCAGCGCCTGCACCTCGCCGCGCAGCCCCTCCAGGTCGGCGGGCACGTGGGCGGGGTTGCGGCGCGAGATCCGGCGGGAGCTGTGCGTCGTACGCCGCAGCGCGAGCACGCCGACGACCAGGGCCGCGACGCTCACCACGAGCAGGAGCACGACCAGGGCGGAGAGCAGGGACTCGTTCATCGCGGCGAGCCTAGGGCGGCGCCCCGGGTCCGTGGCGGAGGCGCGCGAGCCCGGGCCGGTCAGGTCTCAGGAGCCGTTGCGCAGCCGGGACAGCCAGGCCGCGGCGTCGAGGAACTCCCGGTCGGAGGTGCCCACCCGGATGTCCGGCGCGACGCCGTCGTGGCGCTCGTAGGAGCCCAGGAACCGGACGTCGGCGCACACCCGGCGCAGTCCCATCAGCGACTCCCCGACCCGGGCGTCCTCGACGTGCCCCTCGCAGTCGATGGAGAAGCAGTAGTTGCCGAGCGCGGCCCCGGTGGGACGCGACTCGATCCGGGTCATGTTGACGCCCCGGACGGTGAGCTGGTCGAGGATCTCCAGCAGGGCGCCCGGGTGGTCCTCGCGCATGAACGCCACGATCGAGGTCTTGTCCCGGCCGGTCGGCGGCGGCGGCGACCCCGGCCGGGAGACCAGCACGAAGCGGGTCAGCGCGTCCGGGTTGTCGCCGATGCCGGCCGCCAGCGTGGCGAGCCGGTAGTGGTCACCCGCGACCGGCGCGGAGATCGCGGCGTCCCAACCGGGGTCGGGCTGGGTCAGCATGAAGGCCGCGTGCGCCGTCGACGTGGTGTGCACGACCTCTGCGCCGGGCAGGTGCAGCGCGCACCAGCGCCGCGTCTGGGCCGCCGCGTGCGGGTGGGTCGCCACCCGCCGTACGTCCTCGGGCCCGACGCCGTGCGGGGCGAGCAGGCTGAACGCGATCGGCACCGTCATCTCGCGGGTGATCATCAGCGGCTCGCCGGTCGCGAGCTCGTCGAGGGTCACCGGCACCGAGCCCTCGACGGAGTTCTCGATCGGGACCACCGCCCCGTCGGCCTCGCCGCCGCGGACCGCGTCGAGCGCGACCGTCACCGTCGAGCAGGGTTGGAGGTCGGCCTTCGCGGCCGCGGGCAGGCTGCGCAGCGCCTGCTCGGTGAAGGTCCCCTCGGGACCGAGGTAGGCGTAGCGGGCGGGCGGGACTCCGGGCACGTCGAGCAGCCTATAGATTCCCCGGCATGACGCACGACGGCATCACCCCGCTGGGCGACTACGCGCGGCTCGACACCGACCGCGCGGCCCGCACCGGCGACCCGGAGGTCGTCTACGGCGCCGGCAAGACCCCGCAGCAGGTCGTGGACATCCTCCGTGCCCTCCACGACGCCCACCCGGACCGGGCCGTGCTGGCGACCCGGCTCGCCGAGGAGGCGGTCGAGGCGGTGCTCGCCGCACTGCCGGACGCCGTCCTCGACCCGGTCGCCCGCGCCGCGACCCTCGGCCCGCTGCCCGTGCCGCGGGGCACGGTGACCGTGGTCGCGGCCGGCACCTCCGACGCGCCGGTCGCCGCCGAGGTGGCGCTGACCGCCCGGGTGTACGGCGCCGGGGTCCACGTGGTGACCGACGTCGGCGTCGCCGGCCTGCACCGGGTGCTCGCGGTGCGCGAGGACCTGTCGGCCGCCGACTGCCTGGTCGTGGTGGCCGGCATGGAGGGCGCGCTGCCCAGCGTGGTCGGCGGGCTCGTCGGCGTCCCGCTCGTCGCGGTCCCCACCAGCGTCGGCTACGGCGCCTCCTTCGGCGGCCTCGCCGCGCTGCTGGGCATGCTGAACTCCTGCGCCCCCGGGGTCACGGTCGTCAACATCGACAACGGGTTCGGCGCCGGCGTGTTCGCCGCCCGGGTGGCCCGCAACGCCGCCCCGCGGGTCGACCCGTGATCGGCTGGGTCGACGCCTCCTCCGGCGCCAGCGGGGACATGCTGCTCGGGGCCCTGGTCGGCGCCGGGGTACCGCTCGACGTACCGGCCTCCGCCGTCGCCGCGGTCGCCCCCGAGCACGTCGCGCTGACCGCGCAGACCGTGTCCCGCAACGGGTTCGCGGCCACCCGGGTGCACGTCGAGGTCGCCGACAGCAGCACCCACCGCAGCTGGCGCGACGTCGAGGCGCTGCTCGCGTCGTCGGGTCTGCCGGACGACGTACACGAGCGGGCGCGGGCTGCCTTCGAGCGGCTCGCGGTCGCCGAGGCCGCGGTCCACGGCACCTCGCCCGCGGACGTGCACTTCCACGAGGTCGGCGCCCTGGACGCGATCGCCGACGTCGTCGGGGTCTGCGCCGGGCTGGTCCATCTCGGGCTCGAGGAGCTCGTGGTGTCCGCCGTGGCGGTCGGCTCCGGCCGGGTCCGGGGCGCGCACGGCGAGATGCCGGTGCCACCCCCGGCCGTCGCCGAGCTGCTGCGGGGGGTGCCGTCGTACGCCGGGCCGGGCGAGCGCGAGCTGTGCACGCCCACCGGGGCGGCCCTGCTCACCGGCCACGCCACGTCGTACGGCGCGCAGCCGGCGATGACCGTGCGGAGCGTCGGCGTCGGCGCGGGCGGACGCGACCCCTCGACCCACGCGAACGTGCTGCGGCTGCTGGTCGGCGAGCCGACCGCCGGGGCGCACGGGACCGCCGCCCCCCTGGTCCTGGAGTCCAACATCGACGACCTCGACCCGCGGCTGTGGCCGAACGTGATCGCGGCGCTGCTGACCGCGGGGGCGTCCGACGCCTGGCTGACCCCGATCGTGATGAAGAAGGGCCGCCCCGCGCACACCCTGTCCGCCCTGGTCGCGGCGGACCGGGCCGAGGCGGTGCGCACCGAGATCTTCCGGCAGACCTCGACGATCGGGCTGCGCGAGACCACGATCGGCAAGACCGCGCTGGAGCGCCGGATGCGGACCGTGGTCGTCGACGGTCACCCGATCCATGTGAAACTTGCGCTGCACAACGGACACGTCGTCAACGCCCAGCCGGAGTACGAGGACGTCTCCCTGGCCGCCGCGACCTCGGGCCGGCCTGCCAAGGAGGTGCTGGCCGACGCGGTCGCCGCGAGCCGCCACCTCGTCAACGAGCCTTAGGACGTCATGGACCTCGCCATCATCGCGACCACCTTCGTCGCGATCTTCATCGTCGAGCTGCCCGACAAGACCTTCATCGCCGCGCTGGTGCTGTCGACGCGGTACAAGCCGCTCGCGGTCTGGATCGGCGTCGGGCTGGCCTTCGGCGTGCAGACCCTCGTCGCGGTCACGGTCGGCGCCCTCGCCACGCTGCTGCCCGACGTGCTCGTCAAGAGCGTCGCGCTGGCCATCTTCCTGCTCGGGGCGGTCATCTTGTTCCGCACGGCGCCGGGCGCGGACGCCGCGGAGCACGAGCAGGAGGAGGAGTTCGCGGCCAAGGCCACCGAGCCGAAGTCCTTCGCCAAGGCGGCCGTCGCCTCCTTCCTGGTGCTGTTCGCCGCCGAGTGGGGTGACCTGTCGCAGCTGCTGACGATCAGCTTCGTCGGCCGCTACCACGACCACCTCAACGTCTTCGTCGGCGCGTGGGCGGCCCTGCTCACGGTCTCCGGGCTCGCCGTCATCGCCGGCCGGGTGCTGCTGCGCTACATGCGGCTGTCCGTGCTGCACTACGTCGGGTCCGCGGTCTGCCTGATCCTGGCGGTCATCACCCTCGTCGAGGTCATCCGGGCCTGACCCACCCCCCACACCCGCCGAGTCGGCGCGAACGCACGTCTCGACCCCGCCGAGTCGGCGCGAACGCACGTCTCGACCCCCCTCCAAGCGTGCGTTCGCGCCGACTCGACGGTGGTGGGGGCACGGGCACTACGCTTCCGGCTATGACGAACCAGGGTGCGACGTACAGCCACGGCGCCGACAGCGAGGTCGGCCGACTCCGCACGGTGATGCTGCACCGGCCGGGCCCGGAGCTGAAGAGGCTCACCCCCCGCAACAACGACAAGCTGCTCTTCGACGGGATCCCGTGGGTCAGCCGCGCCCAGGACGAGCACGACGCCTTCGCCCAGGCGCTCCGCGACCGTGACGTCGAGGTGCTGTACCTGACCGACCTGCTCACCGAGACGCTGCAGAGCCCGGACGCCCGCGAGCACGCGATCGCGGGCGCGATGGCCAGCCTGCACCTCGGCGACACGCTGCGGACGTACCTGACGAGGGCGCTGCACGACCAGAGCCCCGAGGAGCTGTCGCTCTTCCTGACGGCCGGGGTCCGCAACGACGAGGTCCGCGGCGGCCACGGCCTGGTGACCAGCCTGCTGGCCACCGACGACTTCCTCATCGATCCGCTGCCGAACCTGCTCTTCACCCGCGACTCCAGCGTCTGGGTGCACGACCGGGTGGCGATCACGTCGCTGGCGATGCCGGCCCGTGAGCGCGAGACCCAGCTGACCGAGCTGATCTACACCGACCACCCGCGCTTCGCCGGCACGCCGCGCATCCACGGCTGGCAGCACGAGTACGTCGAGGGGGGCGACGTGCTGCTGCTCGCCCCGGGGGTGATCGCCGTCGGCGTCGGCGAGCGGACCACGCCTGCCGGGGCCGAGCGGCTGGCCCGGCAGGTCTTCGGGGCCGACCTGGCCCATACCGTGCTGGCCGTGCCGATCGCGCAGGAGCGCGCGACGATGCACCTCGACACCGTGTGCACGATGGTCGACGTCGACAAGATCGTGATGTACCCCAACGTCGCGGACAGCCTCCAGGCCTACGCGGTGACCCTCGCCGAGCGCGGGGACACCGACGCCGACCTGGTGCTGCGCGTGGCCGAGGCCGAGCCGTTCCTGGTGGCGGCCGCCAAGGCGATGAGCATCGACACGCTGCACCAGATCGACACCGGGCTCGACCCGGTCACCGCCGAGCGCGAGCAGTGGGACGACGGCAACAACACCCTCGCCATCTCGCCGCGGGTGGCGGTGGCCTACGAGCGCAACATCGAGACGAACTCACGACTGGAGGAGGCGGGCATCGAGGTGGTGGCCATCTCCGGGTCCGAGCTGGGCTCCGGGCGCGGCGGGCCTCGCTGCATGTCCTGCCCCGTGAGCCGCGAGCCGCTCGTCTGAGCGACGGACGGCCGGGGACCGCTCAGGGACGGTGGCGGAGGTGCCCGGTGATCCGTGCCGGCGCCTCCGCGACCGGCACGCTCAGCAGCAGCAGCAGCCGCGGGAACTCGGGCGCGACCAGGGTGACCCGGGGGTCGGTGCCCCGGATCGCCGACAGGTCGACGGGCTCGGTACGACCGGCGTCCCAGGTCGGGAGGGTGCCGGTGCCGAGCAGCGCCACCCCGAGAGCGGCGGCGACGACGACCCGGCGCACTGTCACGGCTGGCTGACGACGGGTCGACGTCGGTGACGCCCGACCGGGACGCCCGACCGGCCGGTCCGGTTCCGCGGTGTCCGGCTCGCGCTCGGACAACGCAAAAGGCCAGTCCGGGAGGGACTGGCCTACGGATTCCTTGGCGTTTCCGCCAGAAAGATGGAGGCCCGGCCGTTGCTGACGGGGGATGCAACAACGACCGGGCAGAGTCAAATGTACGGCTCGTTGACCCTTTCATCAACTCGGACCCCCCGTGACGGGGACCCGCCGTGCAAATTTTGCCTTGGCGGTCTAGTCCGACATATCCGAATCGTCGGCGCGGCCCGTCAACGGATGGTCAGCTGCCGGTTGGCGAGGCCGCTGCGGGCCGCCCGCTCGTCCCCGGTGAGCGGGGAGGAGTCGGCCAGGGCCACCTGGAGCGCCTCGCCGAACCGGGCCGCGGGCTCCTCCAGGACAGCGGCCCCGGTGCCGGAGGGCAGGTCCCAGACCGGGACCAGCCGGCCGTGCGCGCGGAACATCCCGACCAGGCGCGAGCCCTCCGCGACGGTGGTCCGCCCGGCCACGTGCAGCCGGGCCAGCGCGTCGAGCAGCGGCTCCTCGTCGTACGGCATCACCCAGCGCAGGTGCTCGCGGTTGCCGACGTCGGTCCAGTACGCCGCCTCCACCGAGGCCAGCCGGGCGCTGGGGTTGGCGGCCGAGTTCGCGGACTCCAGCGACGCGGCGGCGGCGCCGGTGGGGTCCTCGACGTCGGCGATCCAGTAGTCGAACCCGTCGTGCACGGTCACCTCCAACGGCGCGTCGGTGACCAGGTCCTGGAGCCGCGGGCCCTCCCCCGGAGCGTCGGTCAGCCCGATCACCCCCGCGCCGGGCTCGGAGTCCAGCGCCCGCTGGAGTACGGCGGCCAGGTCCCGGCTCGGGTCGCCGAAGCCGTGCTGCACCTGGAGCCCGAGCCAGATGCTGCCGTCCTCACGCGACAGCGCCGGCGCCGCCGCGGGCAGCAGCGAGCAGAGCAGCACGGGGCGGCCGTCGCCGAGTCCGTCCCGGAGGGTCAGCGGGGCGGTCGCGGCCGGCAGGATCTCGCGCATGGCGATGACGTCGCACTCACCGGACAGCCCCTCGAACGGGCGGGCGACGAAGGCCGGGACCGGGCCGGCGGCACTGCCGTGGCAGGCCTTGTAGCGACGGCCCGAGCCGCAGGGGCACGGCTGGCGCGGGCCCACCTCGCCCGGCTGATCGGCGGGGCCGGCCTGGCCGGCGGAGCGTGCCTTGACGCGCGACTTCTTTCCCATGCCGGCAGAGCCTACGCAGGGAGGCGCACTACCTCTTGAGCAGGGCGTGGACGGTGGAGCGAGAGCCGGAGCGCTCGGTCCACCACTTCTCCGACAGCACCTCGACGATCGCCATGCCGCGACCGGCCAGCGCGGAGGTGGACGCGTGCACGTTGCGGGGGCGGGTGCCGCCGCCGCCGTCGGTCACCGACACCTGCACGGCGTCGTCCTCGCGGGTCAGTGCCACCAGGATGCTGCCGTCGGCCAGCGGCTGGGCGTGTCGCACGGAGTTCGCGACCAGCTCGGAGATCACCACGCGGGCGTCCTCGATGGCCTCGTGGGAGCCGCCCAGGTCGGCCATCCAGCTCTTCAGCCGGTGGCGGGCCACCGACACCGACGACGGGCTGAAAGGCAGGCGCATCGTCTCCGGCGTACGCAGAGCGTTGCTCGGCACGGTGTCCCTCCTCCTCGTCATGGTCGGTCGAGGCGATCCTGCCCCCTGCCCCCGGTGTCAAACACCGACGACCGTGTCCTGGGTCTCACTCCGTGGGCGGGAGCACGGAAGGTCCGCCGAGGTGGGCCAGCGCCAGCCGCGGGTCGTCGGTGATCACCGCCTCCACCCCGGCGGCCACGCACAGGTCGAAGTCGGCGGGCTCGTTGACCGTCCACACGTGGATCCGGCGGCCCCGTCGACGCAGCCTGCGGCCCAGCCGGGGGTTCTCCCGGAGCAGGTCGATGCCCGGTCCGGCGATCCAGCCGGGGCCCAGGACGCTGGTGGCCATCTGCCACGAGTACTGCCGGTCGATGAGCAGCACCACCTCGAGGTCGGGTGCGAGCTTCTTGAGCCGGCCGAGCGCCACCGGGGAGAAGCTCATCACCCGCGCCGGGGAGTCGGCGCCGGCCCAGCCGACCGAGTCGAGCAGGTCCACGAGGCGTCGCTCCACCAGGCCGGCGTACCGGGTGGGGTGCTTGGTCTCGATGGCCAGGTCCACCGGCCGGTCGTAGTCGCGGACCATCTCCAGGAGCCTGCGCAGGGTGAGCACCCGGCGGGTCTCCTCGTCGAGCTCGGGGGCCTCGTCGTCGAGGTCGCTCCAGGGGTTCTTCCAGGACGCGAAGTCGAGCTCGTCGAGCTGGGCGAGCTCCATCGTCGACACGACGCCGCGCCCGTTGGTGACCCGGTCGACGCGACGGTCGTGCACGCAGACGAGGTGCCCGTCGGCGGTCAGCCGGACGTCGCACTCGAGACCCTCGGCGCCGGTGTCCAGGGCGGCGGTGTAGGCCCCGAGCGTGTGCTCCGGGTTGTCGTGACTCGCGCCCCGGTGCGCCACCACCTGCGGCCGCCCCTCCACGTGGTGCATGGCTCCATCGTGGCACCGCCCGGCGCAGGAGTCCCGCACCGGTCCGGGCGTGTACGGCGAAGGCAGCCGTCGCGGCGGTCTCAGGTGCGCTGGGCCCGGAGGAACTTCCCGAAGTGCGGGACCGTGAAGGCCACCGTGCCGCGCTCGCTGGAGTAGACGAGCCCCTTCTTGATCAGCCCGTCGCGGGCCGGGGAGAGGCTCTGCGGCTTGCGGGCCAGCTCGCGGGCGACCTCCGCGGTGGAGACCGGGCCGTCGTCGTGGTGCACGGCGAGGTCCGCCATCGCGCGCATGTAGTCGCGCTCGGCCGGGGTCGCCCGGTCGTAGCGGGCGCCGAAGAACCCGACGGCCAGCTCCCCCTCCGCCTCCGGCGCGGCCTCGCGCACGTCGGAGACCCGGATCGGGCTGGCCACGGCGCAGTCCCAGGTGACCTTGCCGTAGGCCTGCACGAAGTACGGGTAGCCGTCGGTGAGCGCGTAGAGCTCGTCGAGCGCCGCCGGGTCGAAGTCGACGTCCTCGGTGCCGGCCGGCACCAGCAGCGCCCGGTCGGCCATCCCGCGGGGCAGCCGGTCCACCTCGACGTACCGGAAGAGCCGCTCGGCGTAGGACTTGCTGGCGGCCAGCGCCACCGGCAGGTGCGGCAGGCCGGCCCCCACCACCAGCAGCGGCGCGCCCTGCTGGCTGATCTCGTGGCAGGCCCCGCACAGCGCGGCGAGCTCGTCGGTGCCGATGTCCTGCATCTCGTCGATGAAGACCGCGATGCCGACCCCGAGGTCGCGGGCCAGGTCGGCGACGTCGGTGAACAGCTCGACCAGGTCGAGCTCGAGATCCCCGGAGTCGGCGCGCCCCTTCATCGCCGGCACGTCGGTGGGCGGCTGCCACCGCACGCCCTTGCGGTCCGGGAGCGGGGTGCGCAGCGCGAACGACTTCAGCACCCCGCCGACGGCGTCGACCCGGTCCGGGTCGCGGTGCCGGTGGGCCACCTCCCGGACGGCGGCGTGCACCGCCTGGGCCAGCGGCAGCCGCATCGACTGGTCGGGGCGGGCCTCGAACTTGCCGGTCCCCCAGGCCCGGTTGACCGCGAGGCCGCGCAGCGCGTTGAGCAGCACGGTCTTGCCCACGCCGCGCAGCCCCGAGAGCACCATCGAGCGCTCGGGACGGCCGGCGGCGACCCGCTCGAGGGTCACCTCGAACTGGCGGAGCTGGCGGTCGCGGCCGGCGAGCTCGGGCGGCCGCTGGCCGGCGCCGGGTGCGTAGGGGTTCCTGACGGGGTCCACGCTGGGACAGTATCGAGGTCTCTAGCGTCCGTCGTAGATTTCCCTAGCGCGTCGTCGATCGACTGTTATCGGGGTGTCTAGGACTGAGGCTAGAGAGCCCCAGACTCCCGGAGAGCCTCGCGGCGTCAGCCCGCCCGTGGACCGTCGACCCGGGACAGCGCGGCACGGTGCCCGTCGTACACCCCGGCCAGCCCGCTGCGCAGCGCGTCGACCAGGTCGGGGACGTCCTCGACCGGCAGCCGGAACGACCCGGTGCAGGTGCCGCCGTGCCACAGCGAGAGCACCACGACGTCGACCTCGCCGTGCCAGGTGACCCGCAGCGCGCGGCCGGAGCCGCGGGCGTCGAGGAAGACCTCGCCCGCCGCCGGCAACGGCGTGACCGGGTTCATGCCCCCAGTGTCGCCCGCCACTCAAGAACTTGTCACCCACGACCCGGGGCCGGGCTCCTAGGATGGCCAGGTGCCCGAGCTCCCCGAAGTGGAAGGCCTCGCCCTCGACCTGAGCGGCCGGCTCCAGGGGCGCGCCCTCACCCGGGTCGACATCGCGGCGTTCAGCGCGCTGAAGACCTTCGACCCGCCGCTCACCGCGCTGGCCGGCAGCTTCGTGGACGACGTCACCCGGCACGGCAAGTTCATCGACATCAGCGCGTCCGGCCTGCACCTGGTCCTGCACCTGGCGCGGGGCGGCTGGATCCGCTGGCGGGCCGAGGTCCCGGCGGCGCCGCCGAAGCCGTCGAACAAGTCCCCGATGGCGGCCCGGGTGCACCTCGACGACGGTTCCGGGCTCGACATCACCGAGGCCGGCACCAAGAAGCGGCTCGCCCTGTACGTCGTCCGCGACCCGCACGAGGTGCCCGGGATCGCCACCCTCGGGCCCGACCCGCTCGACGAGTCCTTCACCATCGACGTCCTCGGCCGGATCCTCCAGGACGCCGGCCGGTCCCAGGTCAAGGGCGTGCTGCGGCACCAGGGCACCATCGCCGGCATCGGCAACGCCTACTCCGACGAGCTGCTGCACGCGGCCCGGATGTCGCCGTTCAAGCCGGCCTCGTCGGTGGTCGGCGACGACCTGCAGACTCTCTACGACGCGATCCGCGGGGTCCTCGGCGACGCCGTCGAGCGGTCCCGGGGGCTGGCGGCGGCCGACCTCAAGGGCGAGAAGAAGAGCCACCTCGCCGTGCACGCCCGCACCGGCCTGCCCTGCCCGGTGTGCGGCGACACCGTCCGGGAGGTGTCCTTCGCGGACTCCTCGCTGCAGTACTGCCCCACCTGCCAGACCGGCGGCAAGCCGCTCGCGGACCGGCGGATGTCCCGGCTGCTGAAGTAGCTACCGTGGGGGCATGACCGGCATCCCCACCGTCGCGATCGACGGCGTCCCGCACCCGCTGCCCGAGGGCCTGCACGTCCTCGACGTCCGTGAGGAGATGGAGTGGCAGCACGGCCACATCGACGGCGCCACGCACATCCCGCTGCGCGACCTGCCCGGCCGCCTCTCGGAGATCCCCGCGGGCCAGACGCTGGTGGTCTGCAAGGTCGGCGGCCGCTCCGCACAGGCGGTGCAGTACCTGCACCAGCAGGGCCACGACGTGGTCAACCTCGACGGCGGGATGCTCGACTGGGAGGCCGCCGGCCGGCCGATGGTCAGCGAGAGCGGTCGGCCCCCGCAGGTGGTCTGAGGCTCACCGGAACGCCGCCGGCAGCGGTACGTCGGCGGCGTCTCGCAGCATCGCCGCGTACTCCGCGCGGGACACCGTGACCACCCCCAGCGACGCGAGGTGGTCGGTGGCCCACTGCACGTCGAGCACCCGGCGGTCGGCGTGCTCGTCGCTGAGCAGGTCCACGAGCCCGACCAGCGCGACCTTGGAGGCGTCGGTGGCCCGGTGGAACATCGACTCTCCGGCGAACAGGCCGCCGACCGCGACGCCGTACAGGCCGCCGACGAGCTCACCGTCCTGCCAGGCCTCCACCGAGTGCGCCCAGCCCAGCTCGTGCAGGCGCGTGTAGGCGGCCAGGATCGGGCCGTCGATCCAGGAACCCTCCCGGCCCGGGTCGGCACAGGCCGCGATCACCTCGTCGAAGGCGGTGTCGACGCGCACCTCCATCCGCCGCCGCGACTGGCGCAGCGAGCGGGACACCCGGAGCCCGTCGAGCGGGAGCACCCCCCTCTCGACCGGAGACCACCACAGCAGCGAGCGGCGACGGCCCTCCCCCGGCATCGGGAACAGCCCGCGGCGGTAGGCCTCCAGGAGCGTGCCCGGGTCCAGGTCGGCGCCACTCCCCACCAGGTCGTCGGCGAGGCCACCGGCCGGGAGGGCGGCGATGTCGGGGAACACCCAGCCCGTGTCGGGCGGCTCGGTGGGCATGAGCACATCCAATCAGGGAACACCTTGGTGACCGCCCGTCGTTGGGCGGGTTGACACCGTTCGAACCACGACGAAGGACACCACATGGGCATGGGCGCCACCATCGGCAAGGGACTGGCTTTCAAGGCGGTCCCCGGGCGGAGCACTGGCTTCGTCCACGAGGCCCTGCGCCGCGCCATCCTGGGCGCCGGCCCGCTGCCCGCCGCGGCCGCGGCCGCCGACAAGCAGCTGCGCGAGCACGGTGGCGACGTGGACAAGGCGATCCACGAGATGATCGAGCACCACGTCCGGTACGCCGCCGCCCAGGGTTTCCTCACCAACGTCGGCGGGCTGATGACGGCGGCGGTGGCGATCCCCGCGAACGTCACCGGTCTCACCCTGATCCAGTGCCGGCTGGTCGCGAGCATCGCGCACCTGCAGGGGTACGAGCTCGCCGACCAGCGGGTCCGCAACGCGGTCCTGGCCTGCATCCTCGGCGAGGACTCGGTCAAGAACCTGGTCCGCAAGAAGAAGCTGCCGAGCACCCCGATGGGGATCGCGACCGCGCCCACCTACGACGAGCACCTCAACCGGATCGTCGCCGCCGAGGTGACCTCCGAGCTGCTCACCAAGGTCGCCGGGAAGCGGATCGCGACCACGGTCGGCCGCCGGGTCCCGGTGGTCGGCGGACTGTTCGGCGGCAGCGCGGACGCCTACGGCACCTGGCAGGTGGGGCGCTACACCGCGCGCGAGCTGCGTCCGCGGACCCTGCGGTAGGCCGCCAGCCCGGCGGCCGCCAGCCGGCTGTCGTCCGCGGCGCGGACCAGTCGGCGCTTCACCCGGAACCAGGGGCCGCGGGCGCGCTCGAGCTCCTCCCAGGCACCGGCGAGCTCGCGCTCCAGCCGGGCCTCGGACCCGTGCAGCCGGGCCACCTCCTCCAGGAGCGTGACCACCGCCTGCGTGGCGGCGTCGGCGACCGCCTCCTCGTCGGGGTGGTCCGGGTCGGCGAAGTCGCCCGGGTCGGCCGGGTCGGGCACCAGCTCGTCGAGCGAGCCGACCACGTCGTACCCCCGGGTGGCCAGGTCCTCGACCCAGGCCTGGGACAGCTCCACCGCCCAGACGCGTACGTCGGCGGGCAGCCCGAGCCGCGGGGACCCGGCGCGCTGCGAGAGCGTGCGGTGCGCCAGCAGCTCGCGGACGAAGCGGCGGTAGTCCTCCCCGACGAGGACCCCGTGGTTCACCCGCTCGTTGAGCCGGCGGACCAGCGCGGTCTCCGGGACGCCCAGGGAGGCGTTCACCCGGCTGGTGTCCGGGACCAGCTCGCCGGCGTCCAGGCCGAGCACCGAGGCGAAGCGCCGCCACAGCAGGCCGCGGTCGGCGCCGGGCCCGGGCACGGTGACCAGGTGCACCCGCTCGGGGGGCAGGGTGCCGCCCCAGCGGTCCAGGATGTCGGGGACCTCCTGCACGCCCCAGAACCAGGAGGCGAGCCGGCCGGTGCGGGCGGGGTCGGTGATGGTGTCGAGGAAGTCGCGGTAGGCCACCGTGCGCCGGTGCTTGACGTTCTCCTGCCACTCGGCGGGGATCTGCCGGACCAGGTCGCGCGCGGAGAGCACGACGTGCACCTCGGCCTCACCGAAGGAGTCCAGGGCGCGGCGTACCTGCTGCCTCGAGGCGGTCGCGAGGATCTCGTGGGAGATGATCACGGTGCCCTCCCAGGCCCGGACCCGGGCGGCGAGCCGGTCCCAGGCGCCGACCGCCTGCTCCTCGAGGCCGCCCCAGTGCAGCTCCATCAGGTCGAGCGCGGCGAGGAAGTGCTCGTCGAAGCGGTCCGCGGGGTAGAGCACGCCCCGATCGGCGAGGGACTCGCGGTTCTGCCAGAGCAGGTCCTGCACGAAGGAGGTGCCGGTCTTGGGTGCGCCCACGTGCACCAGGACCCGGCGGGGGCCGATCGGCTCCGGGCTCGGGTCGCTCACCGCTCACGCTCCTTCGGGTGTGGTGCCGGCCCGCTGCGCAGACAGGTCTCGAGAACCAGGTCGAGCACCTGCCCGAGACGGGGATGGGTGGGCCGGCTCTCGAACCTCGGGACGAGCCGGTCCAGGCGTCCGTGCACAGGGTAGCCGCCGGCGCGCAGGTCCTCGACGAGCCGCGCGGCTCGCTCACCCGCCCAGTCCTGGAACGGCTCGGGCACCGTCAGCGACGCCGTCGGGCCGGCCGGGATCCCGGTCGGCGCGGCGTCCAGCGTGCGGACCAGCCCCCGGAGCACGACCTCGCGCCGGGGGGCGGCCGCCCGGACCCGGAGCACCGCGTTGACCCGGCGCAGCACGTCGACCGCCTCGGGGCTCAGGTCCCGCCAGCGCGGGACCAGGGCGCGGGCGTCGCCGCGGCGGGCCGGGGACAGGCCGACCCCGAGGATCCCGGCGGCGGTGCGGGCGACCGTGCCCGGGTCCCCGGCGGAGACGATCACGTGCACCGAGCCGGGGCCGACCCGGATCGCCCACTGGCGGGCCACGGCGGGCAGGTCCGCGGCGGGCGGGAGGTGGCGGCGCCCCGACCAGCGCTGCACGAAGCCGGGCCAGCGCACCGGGGCGCCGCGCTGCACGCGCGCCGACCAGACCTGCGCCAGGGACTCGTCGAGGGGTGCCGCGACCAGCAGCACCCGGGGCGAGCGGCCACCCTCCGCGTGGCCCGCGGCGCCGAGCGCCCGGCGTACGGCGGAGCTGGTGACCGGCGCGCCGGTGAGCGCGAACGCCGGGGTCCGGGTCAGCGGCCGGCGGCGCAACGAGGTCGGCCCCGGCACCGTCCCCTCGCCGTGGGCGGCGAGCAGCAGGTCGGTCAGGGCCCCGACGCCGAGCCGGACCAGCTCCTCCTCGGGCACGTCGGCCGGGTCGACCGGCGGTGCGCCGAAGCGTCGGGCCCCCGGGCTGGCCGGCCACGACAGCGGCTGCTGCGCGAGCCCTCGGCCGGGACCGGACCGGCCGAGCACCACGTCGGCGACTGCGGTGAAGGCCTCCCCGTGCAGCAGGCCGCGGGCCGCGAGCCGGCGGACCAGCTCGAGCTCGGCGGCGCCGGGGACGGTCCAGCCGTCGGGGACGGTGGCCTCGTGGTGACCGGCGGACCAGCCCGCCCACGGGGTGGTGCCGCCCGCCCGGAGGTGCTCGGTCCAGGACCGGGCCGCCTCCCGGTAGCCGGCGGAGGGGCTCACCGGCCGCGCAGGCGCCGGGCCGCGCGACCGATCCGGGCGCCGAGCTGCTCGTGCGGGTCGGGACGGGCGGCCGCCTCGAGCGCCAGCGCGACCATGGCGTCGACGGCGGCGTCGACCATCTCCGGGCGGCGCGGACGGTCGGGGTTCACCCACTTCTGGTCCTCCGGCGGCGGCACCGGGCGGAGGTCCTCCACGTCGCCGATCACGTCGATCCCGGAGCCGTGCACCCAGTCGATCCACTCCCCGGCGACCTCGTTCGCCCACTGGAACGCCTGCGGCGGCAGCGTCACCTTGGTCATGGCCGGGCGCTGGGCCAGGGTCTGGTGCACGACCAGCTCACGGACCAGGCGGCGGTAGTCGTCCGAGGGCAGCCCGGCCCGGCGCAGCCGCCGGTTGAGCTTGCGGAGCAGCAACGTCTCCGCGGCCCCGATCGAGACGTTCTCCCGCTCGCTCTCCTCCGGCGCCCAGCGCGGGTCGATCCCGAAGGCGGTGCAGTAGCGCTCCCACAACAGGTCGCGGGGCGCGCCCCCCTGGGGCACGGTGACCAGGTGCACCCGCTCGGGGGGAAGCCCGCGGGTCCACCGGCCGAGCACGTCCGGCAGGCTCTGCACCCGCCAGAACCACTGGCTGGGGCGGGTCCGGTCGGCCTCCTGGACCTGCTTGAGGAAGCCGTTGAAGCCGATCTTGCGCTGGTGCTTGACGCCCTCCTGCCACTCGGCGGGGATCTGCCGGGCCAGGTCGCGCGCCGAGTAGACCAGGTGCACCTCGCTGCCCTCGAGACCGGCCATCGCCTTCTTGACCTGGGCGGGCTTGGCGGCGGCGAGGATCTCGTGCGAGACCACCACGGTCCCGCTGAGCCGGCGGATCCGGCCCATCAGGGCGTCCCACTCGCCGTCGACGTCCTCCTGGAGGCCGCCCCACGGCATGTCGAGCAGGTCGAGCGCGGGACGGAACTGGCTGGCGTGCAGCGACAGCGGGTAGAAGACGTCGTGGCGGGCCAGCGCGGACTTGTTGAGCGCGAGCCGGTCCTGGAGGTACGTCGTGCCGGTCTTGGGCGCCCCGACGTGCAGGTAGACGACGCGACTCATGCCGGAAAGTGTGCCTTACCCGGCCGGCGTACCGGCCAGGGCCTTGACCACGGCCGACGGGCTGGGACGGCCGAGCTCGCCGGCCATCCACACCGACGTCTCCACCAGCCGCGTCAGGTCGACGCCGTGCTCGATGCCGAGACCGGTGAGCAGCCACACCAGGTCCTCGGTGGCCAGGTTGCCGGTGGCGCTCCTGGCGTAGGGGCAGCCGCCGAGGCCGCCGGCGGAGGCGTCGAAGGTGGTCACCCCGGCCCGCAGCGCCGCGGTCGCGTTGGACAGTGCCTGGCCGTAGGTGTCGTGGAAGTGCACGGCCAGGTCCCCGACCCCGACGCCGGCCTCGTGGAAGGCGCCGAGCAGGGCGGTCACGTGCGCCGCCGTGCCCACGCCGATGGTGTCGCCGAGGGACAGCTGCGAGGCGCCCAGGTCGAGCAGCCGCCTGCCGACGGCCACCACCTGGTCGATCGGCACCCGGCCCTCCCAGGGGTCGCCGAAGCACATCGACACGTAGGCCCGGACGTCGAGGCCGTGCTCGCGGGCCCGTCGTACGGTCGGCTCGAACATGGTGAGCTGCTCGTCGAGGCTGCGGTTGAGGTTGCGCTGGGCGAAGGTCTCGGTGGCGCTGCCGAAGATCGCGACGTGCCGCAGGCCCTTCTCCAGCGCCCGGTCCAGGCCGCGCTCGTTGGGCACCAGCACCGGCAGGTCACGGGCGCCGTCCCCCAGGTCGCGCACGAGGACGTCGACCAGGTCGGCGGCGTCGGCGAGCTGGGGCACCCACCGCGGGTGCACGAAGCTGGTGGACTCCACGACCGGGAGGCCGGCGCCGAGCAGCCGCCCGACGAAGGCCGCCTTGGTGGCGGTCGGGACCAGTGCGGACTCGTTCTGGAGGCCGTCGCGGGGGCCCACCTCGTAGATCGTCACCGCACCGGGCAGGTCCGGGTCGCGGACCACCTGCGGCAGTCCCGCCGGTTCGCTCATGCCTGCTCCTCCTCCGCCTGCTCCGGGCCCACCTGCTCCGGGGCCACCTCGAACAGTGTCGCCCCGAGCGCCACCTGGTCTCCGGCCGCCACCGCCACCGTGGTGAGGGAGCCGGTGACCGGTGCCCGCAGCGACAGCTCCATCTTCATCGCCTCGAGCAGTCCGAGCACCTCGCCCTCCTCGACCTGCTGCCCCTCGCTCACGTGCACCGCGAGCACGGTGCCGGGCATCGGGGAGGTGACGCTGCCGTCCGAGACGCCCGCGGACGCGCCGGGACCGAACGGGTCCGGCCGGGTGAAGCTGTGCGTGAGACCGAGGTAGGCGACCGCGACCGTGTGCGGCCCGACCCGGACCGCGGCCTCGTGCACCCGCCCGTCGACCTCGACGCGGAGCACGTCGTCGGCCCCGGCGATGGGGTGCACCGCCCAGGCGTGCTCGCCGGAGCTGACCGAGCCGGCCGGGTCCACCCGGTAGAGCCGGTCCTCCCCGTCGACGACCAGCTCGACCGGCACCGGAGCGGCCGGCCCGGCCAGCCGCCAGCCGTCGCCGGCACCGAACGGGTGCGTGGTGTCCGCGTCGCGGGTGGTCGCCAGCGCCCAGGCACCCAGCAGCGCGGCGACCTCGGTGCCGTGCGGACGGATCGCGTCCGGGTGCCGGTCCAGCCAGGCGGTGTCCACCTCGTGGTCGCGGAAGGCGTCGGAGTCGGCGAGCCCGCGCAGGAACCCGAGGTTGGTGGTCAGGCCCAGGATCGCCGAGTCGTCGAGCGCGGTGACCAGGGCGCGGCGGGCCGCCTCCCGGGTGGGGCCGTGCACGATCACCTTGCCGAGCATCGGGTCGTAGGAGGTGCTCACCCGCTGTCCGGACTCGAGGGCGGCGTCGACCCGGGCCAGCGGCGACCAGCGGACCAGCTCGGCGACGCCGGCCTGGGGCAGGAACCCGTTGAACGCGTCCTCGGCGTAGACCCGGGCCTCGAACGCGTGCCCGGTGCAGGTGACCTGGTCCTGGGTGAACGGCAGCGGCTCGCCCGCGGCGACCGCGAGCTGGAGCTGCACGAGGTCGAGGCCGGTGACCAGCTCGGTGACCGGGTGCTCGACCTGGAGCCGGGTGTTCATCTCCAGGAAGAACACCTCCTCCCCGTCGACCAGGAACTCCACGGTGCCGGCGTTGACGTAGCCGACCTCCCGGGCCAGGGCGACCGAGGACTCGGTCAGCACCCGCCGTACGGCGTCGGAGACGGTCGGCGCGGGAGCCTCCTCGATCACCTTCTGGTGCCGGCGCTGCGCGGAGCAGTCGCGCTCGAAGAGGTGCACGACGTGGCCGTGCGCATCGGCGAGCACCTGCACCTCGACGTGCCGGCCGTGCTCGACGTAGCGCTCCACCAGGATGGTGTCGTCGCCGAACGCACTGAGCGCCTCGCGCTTGGCGGCCGCGATCGCCGCGTCCAGCTCGGCGGCGTCCCGGACGATCCGCATGCCCTTGCCGCCGCCGCCGGCGGCCGCCTTGACCAGCACCGGGTAGCCGACGGCGTCCGGCCCGCCTGCTCCCTCACCGGGCCGCCCGTCCGGACCGACCTCCGCCGACGGCACCACCGGGACGCCGGCGGCGACGGCGATCTCGCGGGCCACGTCCTTGCGGCCCATCTGGTCCATGACGTCGCCGGAGGGGCCGACGAAGACCAGCCCGGCCTCGGTGACCGCACGGGCGAAGGCGGCCCGCTCGGACAGGAAGCCGTAGCCGGGGTGGACCGCGTCGGCGCCGGTGCGGCGCGCGGCCTCGAGGATCGCCTCGATGCTCAGGTAGGAATCCGGGGCCGGCGTGGGACCGATCCGGACCGCGACGTCGGCGGCTCGCACGTGCGGCGCCTCCCGGTCGCCGTCGGAGTAGACCGCGACGGTGCGCAGTCCCCGGGCGCGGGCGCCACGGATCACCCGCAGCGCGATCTCGCCGCGGTTGGCGACGAGCAGCGTGGAGAACGGGCGGGGGGTCGGGTTCATCTCACTCACATCCGGAAGATGCCGTAGGACGGCTCGGGGATCGGGGCGTTCGAGGCGGCGGCCAGGCCCATCCCGAGCACGCGGCGGGTGTCGACGGGGTCGATCACGCCGTCGTCCCAGAGCCGGGCGGTCGAGTAGTACGGCGAGCCCTGGTGCTCGTAGGTGTCTCGGATCGGTGCCTTGAAGGACTCCTCGTCCTCGGCGCTCCACTCCTCGCCGCGGGCCTCCAGGCCGTCGCGGCGGACGGTGGCGAGCACCGACGCGGCCTGCTCGCCGCCCATCACCGAGATCCGGGCGTTGGGCCACATCCACAGGAACCGCGGGTCGTAGGCGCGCCCGCACATGCCGTAGTTGCCGGCCCCGAACGAGCCGCCGATCACCACGGTGAACTTCGGGACCACCGAGCAGGCCACCGCGGTGACCAGCTTGGCGCCGTCACGGGCGATGCCGTTGTTCTCGTACTCGCGGCCGACCATGAAGCCGGTGATGTTCTGCAGGAACACCAGCGGGATCCCGCGCTGGTTGCACAGCTCGATGAAGTGGGCGCCCTTGAGCGAGGAGGAGGAGAACAGGATCCCGTTGTTCGCCACGATCCCGACCGGGTATCCCCAGACCCGCGCGAAGCCGCAGACCAGGGTCTCCCCGTAGAGCGCCTTGAACTCGTGGAAGCGGGAGGCGTCGACGATCCGGCGGATCACCTCGCGGACGTCGTACGGCGTCCGCGGGTCGGTCGGCACCGCGTCGTAGAGGCCCTGGGGGTCCTCGGCCGGCTCCTCCGGCTCGTGCTGCTCGAGGGAGGGCGCGGGACGCCGTTCGAAGGTGGCCACGATCGAGCGGACGATCTCCAGCGCGTGCCCGTCGTCGTTCGCGAGGTGGTCCACCACCCCGGAGCGGCGGGCGTGCACGTCGCCGCCGCCGAGGTCCTCGGCGGTGACCACCTCGCCGGTGGCGGCCTTCACCAGCGGCGGGCCGCCGAGGAAGATCGTGCCCTGCTCCTTGACGATCACCGACTCGTCCGACATCGCCGGCACGTAGGCCCCACCGGCCGTGCACGAGCCCATCACCGCGGCGACCTGGGGGATGCCGGCCGCCGACAGGTTGGCCTGGTTGAAGAAGATCCGCCCGAAGTGCTCCTTGTCGGGGAAGACGTCGTCCTGCATCGGCAGGAAGGCGCCGCCGGAGTCGACGAGGTAGACGCACGGCAGCCTGTTCGCCCGGGCCACCTCCTGGGCGCGCAGGTGCTTCTTGACCGTCATCGGGTAGTAGGTGCCGCCCTTGACGGTCGCGTCGTTGGCGACCACGACGCACTCCCGGCCGGCAACCCGGCCGACGCCGGTGACGATGCCGGCCGACGGGACCGCGTCCGGCCCGTCCTGCGGGGAGTACATGCCGGTCGCGGCGAGCGGGCTGAGCTCGAGGAACGGGCTGCCCGGGTCGAGCAGCCGGTCCACCCGGTCCCGGGCGAGCAGCTTGCCGCGGTCGAGGTGCTTGGCGCGGGCGGAGGCCGAGCCACCCTCGCGGGCGGCGGCCACCCGCGCGCGCAGGTCCTCCACGAGCGCCTTCATCGCCTCGGGCATACGGGCTCCTTGTCAGCAGAGAGGGTCGAGCCTCAGGTTAGCGGTCGTTAACCTACCCCGCTACCCTGCTGTGCATGACCGGCCGGCGCGAGCAGATCCTCGCCACCGCGGCGACCCTGTTCGCCGAGCGCGGCTTCCACGGCGTCTCCGTCGTGGAGCTGGGTGCGGCCTGCGGCATCTCCGGGCCGGCCCTCTACAAGCACTTCCCGTCCAAGGACGCGATGCTCGCCGAGATGCTGGTGGAGATCAGCGAGGAGCTGCTGCGGGTCGGCCGCGAGCGCTCGGCGGCCACCGCGGACCCGGCCACGGCACTGCGGGCGCTGGTCGCCTGGCACGTCGACTTCGCACTGCACCACAAGCCGCTGATCGTCGTCCAGGACCGCGACTGGGCCTCACTGCCGGACCAGGCCCGCGAGCGGGTGCGCACCCTGCAGCGCCGGTACGTCGACGTGTGGGCCGACCGGCTGCGGGAGCTGCACCCCGACCTCGACGCCACCCGGGCGCGGGCGATGGCGCACGCGACGTTCGGGCTGCTGAACTCCACCCCTCACAGCGCGATGCTCCCCGAGCCGGAGATGGGCGCGACGCTCGAGCAGATGGCCGCCCGGGCGCTGTCCCTGCCGGCGACCTCGACCTAGGCTGACCCGCATGCCGCCGGCCGCCTTCAAGGACCTCTGCCTCGACGCGCGTGACCCCGCCGCGCTCGCCGCGTTCTGGGGCGCCGCGCTGGGCCTGGTCCCGCAGCCCTGCGCCGCCGACAGCAACGGCGACTGGCAGCTGCTGGGCCCGACCCCCGGGCACACCGTCTGGGTCAACCGGGTCCCCGAGCCCAAGACGGCCAAGCACCGCGTGCACCTGGACGTGAACGTCTCCTCGGTCGAGGAGCTGACCCGGCTGGGTGCGACCGTGCTGGACGCCGACAGCTTCTCCTGGACCCTGATGGCCGACCCCGAGGGCGGCGAGTTCTGCGCGTTCGTGCGCGAGGGCGAGATCACCCGGCGGCTCTACGAGATCGGTGTCGACACCGGCCCCTCCGCGGCCGACAGCCACCGGATCGCCGGCTGGTGGGCCGACGTGCTCGGCGCCCGGCTGGTCGACGACGAGCGGGGGTTCTCCTGGGTGGAGGACATCGCGCGGGCGCCCTTCGAGTCGATCGACTTCGCGCCGGTGACCGAGCCGAAGGCCGGGAAGAACCGGGTCCACCTCGACGTGACCACCCCGGACCTGGCCGCGCTGGTCGCCGCCGGCGCGAGGGTGCTGCGGCCCCGCGACCACGAGATCGGCTGGACCGTGCTCGCCGACCCCGACGGCAACGAGTTCTGCGCGTTCGAGGAGGCCGCCCGCTGAAAGGGACCCGCACCCGTCAGGGCTGCAGCCCGTCCCACGACCAGTGCGGCATCGCCACCCCGGACGGCACCCGGGCGTCCGTCGGCGCGTAGTCGAGCACGTCGGACACCGCCCACTCCATGTAGGCCCGCAGCGCGACCCGGAACTCCGGGTCCTCGGGCAGGCCCGCGTCGTCCGCGGCCCGCACGAAGCAGTCCACGAACCGGCGCCCCAGGTCACCCATGTCGCCGTTGCCGGCGTGCATCCGCAGCAGCCCGGACTGGTCACCGCAGGCCTCCGAGTAGCGCGGCGGGCCGCCCATCACCTCGGCCCAGTACAGACCCAGCCGCTCGACGTGCTGCGGGTGCTGGCCCGGGTGGCTGAAGGGGTGGTTCAGCTCGGGGTCGGCCAGGCAGCGCGCGTGGTGGGCGGCGGCCAGGGCCAGGAACGCCGACTCGCCGCCGGCGTACGCGAAGAGCGTCGGGCGCATACCTCCAGGATGCACCCGCGGGTGCGCCCCGTCACCCGTCGAGCGAGTGGACCAGGTCCGCGACCACGCCGCCGAGCTGCTCGCCGGCATCCTCCTGGAGGAAGTGCCCGGCGTCCTCGAGCACCGGGTGCGTCCGCCCGCGTGCACCGGTGACCGTGCGGCTCAGCACCGGAGCCATCGCGCCGGTGATCGGGTCACCGTCGCTGAAGGCGACCACGAACGGCCGCTCGAAGTCGGCCAGCTCCCGCCAGGCGGCCCGGTTCGCATCGGTCGCCGGGTCGTCCGGGGCGGTCGGCACCAGCGTGGGCATCACCCGCGGACCCGCCTTGAAGGACTCGTCGGGGAACGGTGCGTCGTACGCCGCGCGGACGGCGTCGTCCATCGGGTGCACGCAGCCGGCCGCGACCAGCCGGCCCACGTCGAGCACGTCGGCCCGCTCCACCGCGCGCCGGAACCGCCACCACACGTCCGGCATCGCGACGTCGCCGGTCGGCAGGCCGGTGTTGGCGGCGACCACGGCGGCGAACCGGTCCGAGTGCTCGGCGACCAGGCGCAGGCCGAGCAGGCCGCCCCAGTCCTGGCCGACCAGGGTCACCTCACGCAGGTCGAGGGCGTCGAAGGCCAGGGCCCGCAGCCACTCCACGTGCCGCGCGTAGGTGTGGTCGGCCTCCCGGGTGGGCTTGTCCGAGCGCCCGAACCCGACCAGGTCCGGCGCCACGGCCCGGATGCCGGCGTCCGCGAGCACCCGCATCACGTGGCGGTACAGGAACGACCAGGTCGGCTCCCCGTGCAGCAGCAGCGCCACCGGGCCGTCCGCCGGCCCGGTCTCGACGTACGCCATCCGCAGCGTCCCGCCGTCCCCGTCCGGCACCTCGACGTAGGAGGGCGGGTGCTCGAACCCGGGCAGGGCGTCGAAGCGGTCCTCGGGGGTGCGCAGGGTGTCCATCATCGGCCCAGCCAATCTGCCGCCACCGCGGCCAGCTCGTTCTTGCGGGAGTCGTGCATCTTGTCGTAGGTCCGCACCGCGACGCTGCTGCGCGGGTTGGCCGCGAACCCGTCCCGGTGGTCGGCGACGAACTGCCAGTAGAGCGCGTCCCACACCCGGGTCCACTCACCGGGGCCGAAGTCGCTCATCTTCCGCAGGTAGTTCGAGCCGCTCACGTAGGGCTTCGTGGTCACCAGCTCGCCGACCGCGAACTGGCTCATCGCGTAGACGTTCGGCACCATCACCCAGTCGTAGGCGTCCACGAAGAACGTCATGAACCACTCGTAGACCTCGTCGGGGTCGATGCGCAGCAGCAGCATCGCGTTGCCCAGCACCATCAGCCGCTCGATGTGGTGGGCGTAGCCGTGCCTGGCGACCCGCCCGACCACCGTGTCGACCGGCTCGAGCCCGGTCGTGCCGTCCCACCACGACCGGTCCAGCTCGCGGGTCAGGCCGAGCAGGTTGCGGGTCCGCATGGCGCGGCCGTGCACGACGTACGAGGCGCGCATGTACTCGCGCCAGCCGATCACCTGGCGCACGAACCCCTCCACGCTCGGCAGGTCGACGTCGTGCTCTGCGGCGTGCGCGACGGCCCGCTCGACCACGTGCCGCGGGTCCAGCAGGCCGATGTTGATCAGCGGGCTGAGCGCCGAGTGGAACAGCCACGGCTCGTCGGCGGCGATCGCGTCCTCGTAGGGCCCGAAGAGCGCGAACCGCTCGTCCAGGAAGCGGGTCAGCCAGCCCTCGGCCTGCCGGTGAGTGGTGGGCCAGTGGTAGCCGGCCAGGTCGCCGGGGTTGTCCGGGAACTCCTCGCGAACCCAGGCGATGGCGTCCTTCACGTGGTCGCTGCGGGTGGCCCGGGGCTCCGCGGGGAGCTCGACGTCCTTCGGGAGGCGTCGGCGGTTCTCGGTGTCGTAGCTCCACCGGCCGCCGACCGGCCGGTCGCCCTCCATCAGCAGGTCGAGGCGGCGCCGCTGGCGCTCGTAGAAGGTCTGCATCCGCGGCTGCCTCACCCCGTCGAACGCCTGCGCGACCTCGTCGCGCGTGGTGAGGAAGCCCGGTGACTCCAGCACCTCGAGAGGCAGCTGCCGGCGGCGGCAGACCCGGCGCAGGTCGCGGTCGAGCCAGTCGTCGACCACGTCGTACACGCTCACGGAGCTCACGTCGTGCTCGGCGAGGACGCCGGCCAGCAGCTCGTCGGTGGTCGCCCCGGCCGACGTCGCGACGTACGCGACCGGGAAGCCGCGCTCGCGCAGCACGTCGGCGAACGAGCGCATCGTCGCGCGGTGCAGCACCAGCTTGTGGGTGTGGAAGGCGAGCTGCCGGAAGAACAGGTCCGGCTCGACGAGCACCATCAGCGTGCCGTCCGCCGCGTCGAGGTGCTCGACGAACAGCTGGTGGGGGAAGATCAGCCGCGCCGTGGTCACCTCTTACCGGTGCCACGGCGCGGGCACTTGCAAACGTGGCTACTTGACCTCGGCCCGCAGCACCCGGAACACACCGAGGGCGAACGGCAGCAGCACCCAGAGCGCCGTGCTCGTGGCCAGCTGGGCCCACTGCTCGCCGGTCAGGTGCGCACCGCTGAACAGCGGCGTCTGCGAAGTGCCGAGGTCGATCCATGGGGCGGCGTCCTTGAGCGCGCTCCACAGGTTCGCCACGATCGAGAAGGCGATCGGGACCACGAAGTACACGACGATCGCCGCGGCGGAGCTGAGGAACAGCAGGCCGAAGGCCAGGCCCTGCAGCACACCGGTGGCCTGCAGCACCCCGAACTTGGCGAAGTCGTCGAGGCCGATGTGCGCCCATGCGTCCGGAGCACCACCGAGCACGGTCGCCAGCGCGGCGACCGCGACGGCCAGCACGATCGCGGCGAGACCGGCGGCGAGGGCGGCGAGCACCTTGGCGAGCACCACCCGACCGCGCAGGGGCATCAGCGTGAAGGTGACCAGCGCCGTGCGCTGGCTCCACTCGCTGGTGACCAGCAGGATGCCGAGAACCGGCAGCAGGAAGCCCTGCGGTGTGGCGGTGGCGCCCATGAAGTTCAAGAAGGTGCGGTCGGACTGCTTCGCGGTGAGGAACACCGTGGTGACGATCAGCAGCGTGATGACGCCGATGGCGATCAGCAGCCACTTGCCCGAGCGGGTGTCGGCGAGCTTGCGGAGCTCCACGACGACCAGCCGGCCCAGCGGGATCCGTGGCGTGCCCGACAGGTCGAGCGGCGTTGCGGCGGGGTCGAGAGAGGTGGCGGTCATGCGAGGGCCCCTTCCTGGGCGGTGTCGCGCTGGGTGTCGGCGGTGAGCTGCAGGAACAGCTCCTCGAGCCCGGCCCCCTCGGCGGGTCGAAGCTCGACCAGGGTGATGCCGGCGGCGGCCGCGACCTTGCCGACCTGCACCGCCTCGGCGTCGCTGCGCAGCCCCTCGCCGGAGGGCACCGCGTGGATGCCCTCGCGGGTCAGCGCGTCCAGCAGCGACTCGTGCTCGACGGCCTTCACGTAGGCGCCACGGGTCTGCAGCAGCTCGGCCTTGGTGCCCTGCGCGACGATCCGGCCGTGCCCGATCAGGATCAGCTCGTCGGCGATCCGCTCCACCTCGTGGAGCAGGTGTGAGGAGAGCAGTACGGTGCCACCGCGCGCGGCATACTCCTGGAGCAGCCCACGCATCCAGTGGATGCCGGCCGGGTCCAGGCCGTTGGCGGGCTCGTCGAGGATCAGGATCTGCGGGTCGCCGAGCAGCGCGTGCGCGATGCCCAGCCGCTGCCGCATGCCCAGCGAGTAGTTGCGGACCCGACGTCTGGCCTCGACCGGAGAGAGCGAGACCAGCTCGAGCATCTCTTCCACGCGCGTACGTGGCAGGCCCATGGTCTGCGCACCGATCGTCAGGATCTCGCGACCGGTGCGCCCGGCGTGCTGCGCGGAGGCATCGAGCAGGACCCCGACGAGCCGGCCCGGGTTCGGCAGGTCGGCATAGCGGTGACCGCCGATGGTGACGCTCCCGCGGGTGGCCGGCGTGAGCCCGACCATGATGCGCATCGTCGTGGACTTCCCGGCGCCGTTCGGCCCGAGGAAGCCGGTGACCCGGCCGGGCTCCGCGACGAAGGACACGTCGTCGACTGCCAGGTGGCCGCCGTACGTCTTGGTTACCCCGTCAACTGTGATCATGGCATCGACCCTTCCGGCCCAGGGGGCCGGCGGCATCCGCCCGCGGGATCGACTGACCCATACTTAAGTCGGCTCCGCTCGCAACCAGGGGCGATTCCGCCGGCCGGGACGACCCCATAGCGTCGACGCCATGGACGACGAGGCGTTCGGGACGTTCGACCGGCCGTGGGCCTGGTCGGGCGGCGTCCGTTCGATCCCACGATCGAGGAAGGGCGTGACCTGGTGCGCGCGGCGTTCGTGGGAGCGCGGCTACCCGTGGGAGTCGCTGTGACCGCCTCGCGGCCGGCGGGGACCTAGGC
Source organism: uncultured Actinomycetota bacterium (assembly GCA_963800225.1). Taxonomy (GTDB): domain Bacteria; phylum Actinomycetota; class Actinomycetes; order Propionibacteriales; family Nocardioidaceae; genus Nocardioides_B. Next base: position 103,447 of record CAWDAF010000003.1, read on the forward strand.
TGACCCGGTGCAGGAGCCGACTCCCGAGCAGTACAACCCGCCGCTCACCTGGCGGTCGCACGCCTGGCGCACGGCCGCCGTGCTGTCCATCAGCGCGGGGCTCTGGCCCGCGACCGCGACCGTGCAGTGGCACCAGGCGCGCCCGCTGTTCTGGATCGATCTCACCCTCGGCCTGGTCAGCCTGGTGCTGTCCTTCTGGCGACGGGGCCGCCCGTTCGCCGTGGCAGCCCTGACGGCTGCCTTCAGTACCGTGTCGGTCTCCTCCGCCGGTCCCGGTGTGCTGACGTCGGTGTCGCTCGCGACCCGGCGACAGGTGCCCCAGATCCTGACGGTGGGGTTGCTCGGCCTGGCCGGGGCGATGGTGTACCCGGTGGTCGGCCCCAGCCCGACCGACGATCCCTGGTGGATCACGTTCGCGTTCGGCCTGGCATTCACGGTCGCGATGCTGGTCTGGGGCATGTACCTCGGCTCCCGGCGCGAGCTGCTCTGGACGCTGCGAGACCGCGCCGAGCGGGCGGAGGCCGAGCAGGGGCTGCGCGTCGAGCAGGCCCGGTCCACCGAACGAGCCCGAATCGCTCGCGAGATGCATGACGTGCTGGCGCACCGGATCAGCCTGATCACGATGCACGCCGGGGCGCTGGCCTACCGCACCGACCTCAGGGCCGACGAGCTGCGTGGGACGGCCGAGCTGATCCAGGCCACGTCTCACGAGGCGCTGACCGACTTGCGCCAGGTGCTCGGTGTGCTCCGCGGCAACGAGTCGACCGCGCTCCTCGACCGGCCACAGCCCACCTTCGGGGAGTTGATCGCGCTGGTCCGCGAGGCCGAGGACTCCGGCATGCGGATCCAGTACGACGAGCGCGTACACGACGCTTCCCGGATGCCGGATCCGGTCGGTCGGGCGACGTACCGGATCGTCCAGGAGGGGCTGACCAACGCCCGCAAGCACGCCCCGGGAGTGACCGTGATGGTCGACGTCGGTGGCTCGCCGGAGGAGGGGGTCAGCATCCGGATCCGAAACCCGGCCCGAAGCGCGAGCGCCCTCGACGGCACCCCGACTCCCGGATCGGGACTGGGTCTCGTCGGGCTCGGCGAGCGCGCCAAGCTGGCCGGGGGCCGGCTGGGGACCCGACGCGAAGGCGGCACTTTCGAGCTGACCTGCTGGTTGCCGTGGCAGACGTGAGCGGCTCGCCGATCCGGGTGCTGGTGGTCGACGACGACGCGCTGGTGCGATCCGGGCTGTCGCTGATCCTCGGCGGCGCGCCCGACCTGGAGGTCGTCGCCGAGGCGGTCGACGGCCGCGACGGGATCACAGCCGCCCGCGAGCACCACCCCGACGTCGTGCTGATGGACATCCGGATGCCCCGGATGGATGGGCTGGAGGCGACCGAGCACCTCGGGTCATGGGAGTCACCACCCCGGGTGATCGTGCTGACCACGTTCGACGCCGACGACTACGTCACGCGCGCCCTCGGCGCCGGCGCGAGCGGCTTCCTCCTCAAGGACACCCCGCCGGCCGCGATCATCGACGCGATCCGGCGGGTCGCCGACGGGGACCCGATGCTGTCCCCCAGCGTCACGGCCCGGCTCATCGAGCAGCTGCGGGCGGGCGCTCCCGACCGGACCCGGCTGGCCCGCGAGCGGCTCGCCCGGTTGACCGAGCGCGAGCGCGAGGTGGCCGTCACCGTGGGCCAGGGGCTCAGCAACGCCGAGATCGCGACCCGGCTGCACCTGTCGGTGCCCACCGTGAAGACGCACATCGGCCGACTGTTCACCAAGCTCGAGGTCGACAACCGGGTGCAGATCGCGATCTGTGTCCACGACGCAGGTCTCGCGTAGGCCGGCGCCGGAGTCCCCGACCTAGGCTGGCGTGCATGAGCCTCCCAGACATCCCGATCGCCCGCCTGGACGGGTCGCCCGCCACGCTGGGCGACCTCACCGGCGGCAAGCCCGCCCTGGTCGTCAACGTCGCGTCCAGGTGCGGGCTGACCCCGCAGTACACCGCGCTGGAGGCGCTGCACGGGCAGTACGCCGGCCGGGGCTTCAGCGTCGTGGGCGTGCCGTGCAACCAGTTCGGCGGCCAGGAGCCCGGCAGCGCCGAGGAGATCTCGGAGTTCTGCTCCGCCACCTACGGGGTGACCTTCCCGATGACCGAGAAGGTCGACGTGAACGGCGCGGACCGGCACCCGGTGTACGCGGAGCTGGTGCGGACCCCCGACCAGAGCGGCGCCGCCGGCGACGTGCAGTGGAACTTCGAGAAGTTCCTGATCGACGGCGACGGCGCCGTGGTCGCGCGGTTCAGCCCGCAGGTGGTCCCCGACGACCCGCAGGTGACCGCCGCGATCGAGTCGGTGCTCGCCTGACCGGGTGAGCCGCGCGTCGGGCGCCTGCCCCTGCGTCGGTTTCCCAGGTGATGCCGAGGAACCGGCGCTCCCCATGGGGAGTTCCCCATGGGGAGTGACAGTTTCCCGGCATCACCTGGGAAACCGGCAGGGAGCCGCACGCCGCACCCGACGCCGCGGCTACCAGATCCGGACGCGCGCCTCGGGCTCGAGCCACAGCCCGTCACCGGGCCGGGTGGCGAACGCGTCGTGGAACTCGTCGAGGTTGCGCACGATGTTCGCGCGGAACTCGGCCGGGCTGTGCGGGTCGACGGTCAGCAGCTGGAGCTGCTGCTCCTTGCGCCGCTTGGAGCGCCACACGTGCGCGAAGTTGAGGAACACCCGCTGCTCGCCGGTGAGGCCGTCCACGACCGGGGCCTCGGCGCCCTCGAGGCTGATCAGGTAGGCCTTCAGCGCGATGGTGATCCCGCCGAGATCGCCGATGTTCTCGCCCACGGTCAGGGCGCCGTTGACGTGCTCACCGGGCAGGTCGGCCGGCTCGAAGGCGTCGTACTGGGCGATCAGCGCGTCGGCCCGCTCCTGGAACGCCGCCCGGTCCTCGGCGGTCCACCAGTTCTCCAGGTTGCCGAGCTCGTCGTACTGCGAGCCCTGGTCGTCGAAGCCGTGCCCGATCTCGTGGCCGATCACGGCACCGATCCCGCCGTAGTTCTCGGCCGGCTCGGCGTCGGCGTCGAAGAACGGCGCCTGCAGGATCGCCGCGGGGAAGCAGATCTCGTTCATCCCCGGGTTGTAGTAGGCGTTCACGTGCTGCGGCAGCATGAACCACTCGTCCCGGTCCACCGGCGAGCCGATCTTGCCGAGCTCGTGGTCGGTCTCGAACGCCGCGACCGCGCGCACGTTGCCGAGCAGGTCGGTCCCGCTCACCTCGAGCTTGGTGTAGTCCCGGAACTCGTCGGGGTAGCCGATCTTGGGCCGGAAGGTGCCCAGCTTGCGGTAGGCCCGCTGCTTGGTCTCGTCGGTCATCCAGTCCAGGGACTCGATGTTGCGGCGGTAGGCCTCGAGCAGGTTCGCCACCAGGTCGACCATCATCTCCTTGGCCCGCGGCGGGAAGTGCCGGGCGACGTACTGCTCTCCGACCGCCTCCCCGATCGAGCCCTCGACGAAGGAGACACCGCGCTTCCAGCGGGCCCGCAGCTCCGGGGTGCCGTTGAGGGTGCGGCCGTAGAAGTCGAAGTTCTCCTCCACGAACGCGCTCGAGAGGTACGGCGAGGCCGACCGGACCACGCGGACCGCGAGCCAGGCCTTCCAGTCCTCCAGGGACACCTCGTCGAGGGCGCTCGAGAGGTGCTCGAAGTACGACGGCTGACGGACGATCACCTCGGCCAGGGTCTGCTCGGTCGCCCCGAGGGCCGGGGCCCAGGTGCTCCAGGGCAGCGAGGGCGCGAGGTCGGTGAGCTCGGCGAAGGTCATCAGGTTGTAGCCCTTGACCGCGTCCCGGGTCTCCGCCCGCTCCCAGTGGCCCCGGGCCAGCCGGGTCTCCACGGCCATCACCCGCTGCGCGGCGGCCGCCGGCTCGGGCCAGCCCGCGAGCGACAGGATCGTCTCGACGTGCCCGAGGTAGGCGGCGCGGATGTCGGCGAACTTGTCCTCGCGGTAGTAGGACTCGTCGGGCAGCCCGGTGCCGCCCTGCACGAGGTTGACCAGGTAGCGCTCGGAGTTGCGCGAGTCGGTGTTCACGTAGGCGCCGAAGAAGCCGCTGCCGCCGCGCCGTTCCAGGCCGCCGACGAAGCCGGCCAGCGCGGCCAGGTCGGGCAGCGCGGCGACGGCCTCGAGGTCGGCCCGGACCGGCTCGGCGCCGAGCTCCTCGACCCGCTTCTCGTCCATGAAGCTGGTGAACAGGTCACCGATCTTCTGGGCGTTCGAGCCGGGCTCGTGGCTGCCCGGGGCGGCGCCCGCCAGCTCCTCGATGATGGTGCGGACCCGCGCCTCGGACTCGTCGGCGAGCTCGGTGAACGCACCCCAGGCCGAGCGGTCGGCCGGGATCTCCGAGGTCTCCAACCATCGCCCGTTCACGTGCCGGAAGAGGTCGTCCTGGGGTCGGGTGTCGGGGTCCATGCCCGCGCGGGCGTCGTCGAGGATCGTCACGCGCGCCAGCGTACAACCGGCTCCCGGCGCCCCCCTGGCGTCGGGTGGCACCATCGAGGGCATGACCCAGGCACCCCAGCTGACCGTCCGTGACCGACCCGACGCAAGCCGGTTCGAGGCCGTCGACGAGACCGGCGCCGTCGCCGGGTTCGCGGCCTACCGTCGCCACGCCGACCGGGTGGTGTTCACCCACACCGAGGTCGACGACGCCTTCGAGGGGAACGGCGTCGGCTCCACGCTGGTCCGGGCGGCCCTGGACGCCGTCCGCGCCGAGGGGCTCCGGGTCGTGCCGCAGTGCCCGTTCGTGCGCGCCTGGATCGAGAGGCACCCCGACTACGCGGACCTCACCGCCTGAGGAGCCGCCCCCCCTTACGGTGAAAGTGTGATGGCAGACCATCACGCTTGCCGGTAAGTGCCCCTGTCCCGGGGCAGTCCAGTGCTTACGTCACGCGGTCGCGTGGCCGACTGGTTCCTGGTTCGACGAGAGCTCCCGCCAGCGTTGCTGCTGGCTCGTTGCTCCCTCCACAGGCATGCCGGCAGGTGACGGCTGACGGGCCGCCCGGGTGGCGGTCCCCGACCGGGATGAGCCCAGCAAGCTGGGCCTCGCCCCAGGTGGCGAGGCTGAGCTTGGGTTTCACCCAGCCGCAGCGCGAACACGTCTTCGACGTCGCGAACCAGCGGTCCGCGACGATCAGGAGCCCGCCGTGACGGACCGTCTTGTAGGCGAGCTGGCGAGCTGGCGAGCGAGCTCACCCCACCCCTGATCGCCGATCGCGGCAGCCAGGTGCCGGTTGCGCAGCATGTTCTTCGTCGCGAGATCCTCCACGACGACCACGCCGTACGTCCGGGCGAGCCGGGCGGTGAACGTGTGCAGCGCGTCCGCCCGGACCGCGGCCACCCGGGCGTGCGCCCGAGCCAGCCGGGCGGCGGCCTTGGCCCGGTTCACGGACCCCTTCTGGGTGCGGGAGAAGTCACGCTGCAGGTGCGCAACCCTCCGGCGGGCATCACGCAGCGCCCGGATGCCGGCGAGTTCCGCGACTACGGTCCGGTCGGCGGTCGCGACCACCGCGGAGACCTTGACGCCGCGGTCCACCCCGACGACCGGACCGGCCGGTGCCATCCGCCGCTCGACGGGGGTGCGGATCTCGCGCTCGAAGCAGACGGTCGCGTACCAGCGCCCATCGGAGTGCCGGGTCACGGTGATGTTCAGCAACCGCGCCCGGCCCCGGCGGACCAGCCGGCGCAGGTCGACCTGCGCGCGACAGGGGGCCGTGATCTTCACCCAGCCGTACTTCGCGAGCCGGACCCGGCCCGCCTCGAGGCGCAGTCCGTCGGCCACGGTGAACCGGGCCCGGTCCCGGTGTCGCGACTTGAACCGCGGGAACCGTCGCTGCCCGGTCAGGAACGCGGCGTGCGCCTCAGCTGCGGCCCGGATGCCGTACCGGAACGCCCAGGTCGAGTGCTCTCCGGCCCACGAGCGCCACGACCGGCTTCTCGGCGGTCCACATCTTCGCGAGCGTGAAGTACGTCAGTGGCCGGACCCGGTCGGCCTTCGCGATCCCGTAGGTGGCCTCAGCCGCCCACTGGTCGGCGTTCGCCTTGATCTTCGCGACCGCCCAGTTGTGCGCGAACCGGCGTGCGCCCGCGGCCCGCAGCAGCATGCCGGCCTCGACGTCGTTGACGTCGAGCCGCACCCGGACCGCACCCTGCCGGATGAGCCTGATGGTGCCAGCAGGCACGGACAGCGCATCACACCTTCACCGTAAGGGGGGAGCCGCTCAGCGCAGCGTCAGCACCGTCTTGCCGAGCACCTTGCGCTGCTCCATCTCCTCCAGCGCCCGCGACACCTCCGCGACCGGGTACGTCGTCCCCACCGGCGGGTCCACGACCCCGGACTCGATCATCGGCAGCAGCGCGTCCCACTGGCCGCGCATGAAGCCCTGCCGCGCCATCGCGTAGGCGCCCCAGCCCACGCCGCGGACGTCGATGTTGTTGAGCAGCAACCGGTTCACCTTGACCTGCGGGATCGTGCCGCCGGTGAACCCGACCACGAGCAGCCGGCCGAGCGAGCCCAGGGACCGCAGCGAGTCGGTCATCAGGTCGCCGCCGACGACGTCGACCAGGACGTCGACGCCACGGCCTGCGGTGAGCTCCTTGACCCCGGCCAGGAAGCCGTCCACGAGCAGCACCTCGTCGGCGCCGACGGACCGGACGAAGTCGGCCTTCTCCTGGGTGGAGACCACGGCGACGGTGCGGGCGCCGTACCCCTTGGCGACCTGGAGGCAGGCGGTGCCGACGCCGCCGGCGGCTCCGTTGACCAGCACGGTCTCCCCCTCGCGCAGGTGCCCGCGGGTCTCCAGGGCGAACTGCGCGGTCAGGTAGTTCATCGGCAGCGCGGCGCCCTTCTCGAACGAGACGCCGTCCGGGAGCGGGAAGACGCTCCCCGGGTCGACCGCGACCAGGTCCGCACCACCGCCGTACGGCAGGCAGCAGGCGACCCGGTCCCCGGCCGCGAAACCGGCCCCCTCGGGGGCCTCGCGCACGACGCCGGCGAAGTCCACGCCGAGCTGGAAGGGCAGCTCCGGCTTGAGCTGGTACTCGCCACGGCTCTGCAGCAGGTCGGGCCAGCTGATCCCGAGGGCGTGCACCTCGACGAGCACCTGGCCGCCGGTGGGGGCGGGCTCGGGCGCCTCGACGACCTCCACACCCGCGGGACCGACGAGGTTGACGACCTGGACCGAACGCATGGGCACTCCTGGGGAGGGGACGAGCAGCTGCTGACAGCGCTCAGGGTACGACGCCACCCGAGCGACCTTCGCCGGCTGTCACCGGGCGATCACCGGGCCGGCGCTGCAGCGGCTAGGGTCGACCAGTGGTTCGTGCGCGGGCCCGGGGCCGGCACCGGTGACGGGCTGACCAGCGCTCGACGCGTGCCAGAATGGCGCGACGTCTTGAGAGCGACAGGACGTGTGCGACTGGGACGAAGGAAGCGCCAGACATGAGTGACGAGCTTGTACCTGTGTCGATCGACTCGGCGACCGCCGAGGTCTTCCACAACCTGGCCCAGGTCGTCTACGCCACCGACGACTTCACCCGGGTGTACGACGCGATCGTGCACGCCGCCCCGCAGCTGGTCGAGGGCTGCGACCACGCGAGCCTGATGCTCCGCCAGGACGGCCAGTTCGTCACGGTCGCCTCCAGCGACAGCACGGCCCAGCTGGTCGACGACCTCGAGCGCGAGCTCGGCGAGGGCCCCTGCCTGGACGCGATCGTCGACGAGGCGGTCTACCACGACGCCGACCTCACCGACGGGTCCCCGTGGCCGCGGCTGACCGAGCAGGTCCTGACCCAGACCCCGGTGCGCGGCATGGCCGGCTTCCGGCTGGTCGCCGGACAGCAGAAGACCGGAGCGCTGAACCTGTTCTCCGACACCGCCGGCGGCCTGACCGCCCGGGCCGTCGACCAGGGCATCGTGCTGGCCTCGTTCATCACCGTCGCGCTGGTCGCGTCGCAGGAGCGGCAGAACGCTCAGACGCTGAAGGCGGGGCTGGAGAGCAACCGCGAGATCGGCAAGGCGATGGGGCTGATGATGGCCTTCCACAAGATCACCGACGACGAGGCGTTCGCGATGCTGCGCAGCGCGTCCCAGGACCTCAACCTCAAGCTCGCCGAGGTCGCCCGCCAGGTCGTGGAGCACCACAACAAGGTCTGACCCGCCGAGTCGGCGCGAACGCACCGAAAGACCCCGCCGAGTCGGCGCGAACGCACGGAAAGTCCGGCCCGGCCTCACCGCTACACCTGCGTTCGCGCCGACTCGACCCTGTGCACACCTGCGTTCGCGCCGGCTCGACCGGCGGGTCAGCGGGCCCGGACGACCTTGGCCATCTCGAAGTGCATCGGGTCGGTGTAGTTCCAGTCGCCGCCCCAGGCGAAGCCCCACCGCTTGAAGATCGCCACCACCTGGCGGTCCATCTGCCCGACGGTCCCGCGCTGGTTGCCGGGCACGTTGAGGTCGACCGCGATGCCCCAGGAGTGCAGCGACAGCCCCTTGCCGGGGTCGTTGGCGATGAAGCGCGGGTAGTAGCAGCCGGCGTACTCACCGGGATGGATCTTGTCGGCCAGGCCCCTCCGGACCACCTCCGAGAGCGCGGCCCGCAGCTGCGGCAGCATCCCCTTGTTGCAGGTCACGGTGCCGAGGATCGGCACGGTCTCCCGGCGGATGTAGGCGCTCACCCAGCGCCGCTCCGGGGTGACGGTGCCGTTCGGATGCGGGGTGTAGGCGAAGGTGCCGACGGCGCTGGAGACCGACGTCCCCGACAGCACCGCGGTCTGCAGCCCGGTGTTGAACTCGAGCGCGAGCGTCTGGAGGGTGGTGTCCGGCCCGAGCACCTTCTTGAGCCGACCGGTGACCGCCGAGGGGGTGAGCGTGCCGGTCGACACCAGCATCGCGTTGCGCACCGGCAGGCCGAGCTGCTGGCCGCGCTTGAGGTTCACCACCGCCGAGATCTGCTTGACCATCGGGGCGTAGGCGCCGATATGCACCTCGGGTGAGTCCTCCGCGGACCCGAGCCGCAGGTAGCCCTTCTTCTCCTCCAGCCGGCGCGGCAGTGCGGGGTCGACTGCTACCTCGCCGCCGGCGACGCGGGACCAGACCTCGTCCGAGCTGGCCGTGGCGAACGGCGTGAACCGGCGGAACCGGCCCGGGTCGGCCGCGGCGATGGTCAGCGTGCGGCCGTTGGCCGACAGCGCTGCCAGCGACATCGGCAGCACCGCGCTCACCCCTCGCGTTCCGGCGACCGCGCGGCGCACCGAGTCCGGGATCGTCCGCGAGCTGGTCACCAGCAGGTCGGAGGTCAGCAGCGGCGGCTTCAGGTGCCCCGGGTCCGGGACGGCGTACGACGCGGGGTCGGCGCCCGCGGACGTGGACGGCGCCACCGGGGACGGGTGTGCTTTCGGAGACCCGGCGGACGTCTGCTGGGCCGACGCCTTCTCGAGCGCCTCCGTGCCTCCCGAGCAGCCCGCCAACGGGATCACCAGGGTCGCCAGCAGCGCGCCGATGGCCACCGGTCGCCCTGCTCGCCCCACGATCCCCCCTCGCCGCCGTCTCCCGCCGGAGACCTACCCCGAGTGTCCCTCACCCACACGCTGCTGGCGAGGGCTGGCAGGCCTCGTCCCCGGGGGAGCTGCTCAGAGGCAGCCGTCGGCCCAGCTGCGCCCGTCCGCGACGTCCTGGTGGCCGCGGGGCTTGTTCATGCTCGGGTTGTTCACGATGAGCTGCTGCACGAGGAGACAGCCGCTCCCGGTCAGGACCGGGGGCGGGGAGGAGGATCCCAGGGGCTCCGGGGTCGTGGCTGCGGCGGTGCCCGCGGACGCGACGGACAGCGCGGCAGTGGCGGCGGCGGCCGCGAGGAGCGTGGTCAGCCGGGCCCGGGTGGACGTCGGCCGAGGACGGGCGATCGGGGTGGTGGACATGGTCTGGTCCTTCCGTGTGGTGGCTTCGATGACAGCCACGCTCGCGGTAAGAGCCGGTGGGGGGATCCAGAGAAATCCCTGTTCCCGGGCCGGCCCGGTCAGGACTGGGTGAACGGCTCGAGCAGGCCCGTCCGCTGCGCGGTGGCCACCGCCTGGGTGCGGGACGAGGCCTGCAGCTTGGCGAGCACCGAGGAGACGTGCACGGAGACGGTCTTGGGCGAGATGAACAGGTCCTGCGCGATCTGGGCGTTGCTGCGGCCCAGCGCCACCAGTCGCAGCACCTCGAGCTCACGGCCGGTGAGGCCGTACGGCGCGTCGCCGCTGCGCCCGCCGGGGCTGGCGATCCGGGTGGCCAGCGCGTCGGCGGCCGCCCGCAGCCCGACCGCTCCGAGGTCGTCGGCGAGCGACCGGACACCCGCCACGGCGGCCGACGCCTCGTCGCGCCGGCGGGTCGCGGCCAGGCAGCCGGCCTGGCGCAGTCGCGCCCACGCCGCCTCGACGACTCGACCGGTCTTCTCCCAGGCCGCGCACGTCTCCTCCCACGGACCGGGGTCCGTGCAGCCGTCGGCGAGGCCGAGCTCGGCGCGGGCGTGCAGGCCCCAGGCGACGCCCGCGTCGCCGACCCGGTGCAGCCGGTCGGCGACCGCGCCACACGTCTCGACGCGCTCGCGGGCCCGGTCGGCGGCCGGGCCCCTGACCTGCACGAGGGTGTCCACCTCCAGCCGCAGCTGCAGCAGCAGCGGCCGCCACAGGTGGCCGGAGGCGACGTCCCAGTCGGGGTCGCCCCACAGCGGGGCGAGGGTGCTGCGCACCAGGTCGAGGTCGCCGCGCGCCGCGGCCAGCTCCGCGGCCAGCCAGCGCGTGCGCACCAGATCCGGCGGCTCGCCCCAGTGATCCGGGGCAGCCTGCACCCGCGCCAACAGGGTGGCGGCCTCACCGAGCCGGCCCCGCCAGCACGCGAGCAGCCCGGCCAGGGCCAGTGCCTGCGCCTTCGGGTCGTCGTCGACGACGAGGTCACCGCAGCGGGTGAGCGTCGCGCCGGCGTCGTCCCAGCGGCCGAGCGCCAGCTGGCACTCGGCGACCTGGGTCATCAGCCCGCTCCAGAGCCCCGGGGCCCGGTGCGGCTCGACGATGCGGCTCAACCCCTGCTGCGCGGTCGCGGTCGCCTCGGCGTACCTGCCCAGCACGTACTGCGCGTCCGAGAGGTTCCAGTCCTCGTAGCCGGCGATCCGCCGTGGCTCGATGTCGCGAGGCATCGCCTCCAGGATGCGCACCGCCCCCTCGACGTCGCCGCTCGCGTAGAGCACGCCCTGCACGCCGGTGTCGGCGACCACAACGTCCACCGTCGGGGTCATCGGCAGGTAGGCCCGCCGCGGTGGGGTCCGCTCGACCCGCAGCCGCGCCGAGGCGGCGCCTCGCGCGGCCAGCCGAGCCGCCATCGCGGGGTCCTCCCGCTCGAACTGCCAGAGCAGCTCGTGTGCCATGTAGGTCAGCCACGGGTGCTCCAGCGGCGTGGCGAGCACCAGGTCCGCCGCCGCCCGGTCCGGGTCCGGTACGTCGGGTGGGGCCGGCTCGTGGTCGGCCGGGAACCGGCCGCGGAGCTCCCGCAGCACCCAGTCACGGGCCGGGTTCTCCCCCGCGGTCAGGAGCTCCCGGTCCAGCAGCCGCCGCAGCGCCGGCGGGTCGGGCAGGAAGGCGAGCGCGACCACCACCGAACGCAGCAGGTCGTCGCGGGTGTACCCGCAGCGCTCCTCCGCATCCGGCACCCGGGGCCACAGCTCGAGGACCTCGTGCAGCAGCCGTGCCTCCTCGTCCAGCGCCATGATCCGGGCGGCGAGCTCGGCGGCGGCCAGCGCCGCGTCGAACGCGCGGGACGCGTTGCCCGCCCGGACCCAGTGGTGGGCGGCCGCGATGCGGGCGAACGGGTCCTGCGCCAGGGTGGGTGAGTCCTCGAGCCGCGCCGCCCAGCGGGTGTGCCACCGGGCCCGCTCCGGCGGGAGCAGCCGGTCCGCGACCGCCTCCCGGATGAGTGCGTGGCGGAACCGGTAGCCGTCGCCGCCCGGCTCGGGCGTGAGGACCCCCGCCGCCACCGCCTGCGCGATCCCGGCCTCGACGTCGACCTCGCCGCCCAGGACCGCGTCCAGGACCGCGTGCGAGAGCCGTCCGTCCTCGACGCTGGCCGCGTGCACGACTGCTCGTCCCGCGGGGCCGAGGCGCGTGAGGGGCGTCGACGCGAGCTCGCGCAGGGACTCGTCCAGCGGCTGCTCGACCGACCAGCCGGCCTCCGCCAGCAGCTCGGTGTAGAACGGCAGGCCTCCGGAGAGCTCGCCGACCCGGTCCGCCAGCACCGCCGACGGGTGGCTGCCGCTCAGCGCCCGCCAGTGGTCAGCCACCTCGTGCCGCGTGAACGGCCGCAGGGTCACCGCCCGCACGTGGGGCAGCCGGCGCAGCTCGGTCCAGAAGCCCGTGACCTCGGGCGGGGTGGACGGCTCCTGGGTGCGCAGCGTGCAGGTCACCATCAACCGGGGAGCCGCGACGGTCCTCATCACCCAGGAGACCAGGGCCCGGGTCGCGCGGTCCGACCAGTGCAGGTCCTCGATCCACAGCCAGGTGGGACGTTCGCGCGAGAGGTTCTCGAGCAGGGCGGCGAACCCCTCGAGCAGCCGCGACGGGGCGACCTCGGTGACGTCCGGGTCGAGGTCCGGGATCAGGCTCGCCAGGGCGGGTGCGGACCGACCGCTCCAGGACCGGACGGCCTCGACCCCGTACCGCCGGATCAGGCCCCGGACCGCGTCGGCCGCGCCGCCGTACGGCATCTCCTCGCCGTAGAGGTCCACGCAATGGCCGAGCATCAGCACGTCCCCCGGCCCGACCAGCTCCGCGGCAGCGTGCTCGACGAGCCGCGACTTCCCGACACCGGCCGGGCCGTCCACCAGGACCCCAGCGGGACCGCCTCCGTCCCGCACCGAGCGCCACGTGTCCGCCAGGCTCTCGCACTCGCCACGGCGACCGACGAACGCCGACATCCGTCGGACCCGTGCATCGCCGGCGCCCGCCGGTCCTGCGCCCATCCGGTCCCTCCCTGTGGTCGGACCTCTTCAGGTTGTACCGGTGGGGACGGGCGCACAATCCCGCAGGTGGGTCATCAGTCGGTGCCGATGCCGGGTTGGGGCCGAGTCGTCCGAGTACGGCCCGACCGCGCGGACCCATCCGGACCGGGCCCCGCGCCGAACCACCCGCATGTCTGAACCCCAGCCGACCACGTCCGGCGCTGCCGCCGCACCCCGCCACCGCTGGCTCGCCGGCGGAGCGGCCGGGCTGCTCGCCGGCGTGGCCGCTGTCGCCGTGTCGGAGGCCATCGCCGCCGTCGTCACCGGAGTCACCTCGCCGCTGCTGGCGGTCGGCAACCGCGCCGTCGACGCGACCCCGCGCCCGCTCAAGGAGTTTGCGATCGAGAGGTTCGGCTCGAACGACAAGCCGGTGCTGATCGGCGGGGTCATCCTCACGGTCGCCCTGCTCGCTGCGCTCCTCGGTGCCGTCGGGGTACGGCGTCCCCGGCTCGCCCTGGCCGGCTTCGTCGCCCTCAGCCTGGTCGCGGTGGTGGCGGCTGCCACCGACCGCACCGCGTCCGCCGGTGTCGCGCTGCGGGTGCTGCCCGCTCTGGCCCTGCTCGTGGTCGGCGCCGTCGCGCTGCTCCTCCTGCTGCGGCCCCTGCGTACCCCCGTGCACTCGTCGCCCCCCTCGACCGAGAGCGCGACCGAGCCCCCGACCGGCACCGCCGCCGCGACCAGAGCGGGCGCCCGCGAGCAGCTCGACTCCGCCCGCCGCCCCGACGCCCGGGAGAGCGTCGAGGACGGCAAGCCCCGGCTGCTGATCGGCGACCTGCTCCCGACCCACGTCGAGGGCGACGACCTACCTGCCGGCTTCGACCGCCGAGGCTTCCTGCAGACAGCGGTCGCGGTCGGTGCCGTGGCCGCAGTGGGCGGCGCCGTCCGGCAGGGCTTCGGCGGCTCGGCCGCCGCGGCCGCCCGCGGTGACATCACGCTGCCGACGCCGGCGACCGCCGCGCCGCCGCTGGCGTCCGGCACCAGCTTCGACGTGCCCGGGATCAGCCCGTTCCTGACCTCGAACCGGGAGTTCTACCGCGTCGACACCGCGCTGAGCGTGCCCGACGTCCCGATCGACGGCTTCACGCTACGGATCCACGGGATGGTCGACAAGGAGATCGAGCTCAGCTACGAGGACCTGCTCAAGCGCCGGATGATCGAGCGCCGGATCACCCTGACCTGCGTCTCCAACCCGGTCGGCGGCAAGTACCTCGGCAACGCCACCTGGCTCGGGATCCCGGTCCGCGACCTCCTGGAGGAGGCCGGCGTGCAGAGCGGGGCCGACGCCGTGAAGTCCACCAGCGCGGACAACATGACGATCGGGACGCCGCTCCAGGCGCTCGACGACCCGCACCGCGACGCCCTGATCGCGGTCGGCATGAACGGCGAGCCGCTGCCGCTCAAGCACGGCTTCCCGGTCCGGATGGTCGTGCCCGGCCTGTACGGCTACGTGTCGGCGACCAAGTGGCTGGTCGACCTCGAGGTCACCCGGTTCGCCGACTTCAAGGCGTACTGGTCCACCCGCGGCTACTCGGTGAAGGCGCCGATCAAGACCTCCTCGCGGATCGACGTACCGAAGTCGTTCGCGGCGGTGAAGGCCGGCACCCAGGTGCCCGTCGCGGGGGTGGCGTGGTCCCAGGACCGTGGCATCAAGCGCGTCGAGGTGCGGGTCGACGGCGGTCCGTGGCAGGACGCCGAGCTCGCCGAGCAGGACAACATCGACACCTGGCGCCAGTGGCGCTGGCTGTGGGACGCCAAGCCCGGCAACCACCTGATCGAGGTCCGCGCGACCGACGACACCGGCTACACCCAGACCGACAAGCGCGTCCCGATCGCGCCCAACGGGTCGACCGGCTGGCACAGCGTCAACGTCACCGCGTCCTGACGCGTCTCGGGACCAGATCCCCGTTCTTTCCGCCCCATCCACCAATCCGGTCCGGCCACCAGGCCGAACCACCCACAGAGCAAGGCACTACGCCGAAGCCAACGAAGGGAAAGCACATGCGCACCATGAAGAGGATCGCCGCAGCAACGGCGGTCGTGTCCGCGCTCACCATGACCGCCGCGTGCGGTAGCAGCGACTCGACCGACTCCAGCACCTCCGCCGGCTCGGACACCGCCTCCAGCGCCGCCCCGTCGTCCGCGGCTCCCTCCAGCGCCGCCCCGAGCGACGACGTCGCCGCCAACCTGGCCGGCCCCGGCTGCGCCGCGTACGCCAAGCAGGTCCCGGACGGCAAGGGCTCCGTGGCCGGGATGGCCCAGGACCCGGTGGCTGTCGCCGCCAGCAACAACCCGGTGCTGAAGACCCTGACCGCCGCGGTCTCCGGCAAGCTGAACCCGAAGGTCAACCTGGTCGACACCCTCAACGGTGGCGACTTCACCGTCTTCGCGCCGACCGACGACGCGTTCGGCAAGCTGCCCAAGGCCACCGTCAAGCTGCTCGGCACCCCCAAGGGCGCCAAGACGCTGACCACGGTGCTGACCTACCACGTCGTGCCCGGTCAGATGAACCCGACCGACATCGCGGGCAAGACCCTCAAGACCGTCGAGGGCGAGAAGCTCAAGATCTCCGGCACGCCCGACCAGCTCAAGGCGCAGCAGGCCAACGTGATCTGCGGCGGCGTCAAGACCGCCAACGCGACCGTCTACCTGATCGACTCGGTGATGATGCCGCCGAGCATGAGCTGACACCGGCTCACTCGGGCCACGAGCCGATGGTTGGACCCGGCGACACCCACCACCTGTCGCGGGTCCAACCATCACCCCGGTCCGACTAAGGACTTGGCTCGGGGGGCCGCTCCCCTCCGGGCCGAGATTGGGTGGATCAACGCAGTGGCCTCGACCTCCGGGTCGGGGCCACTGTCCCGTCGTGCCGGCGATGCTTGCCGGCCTACACGACGGGGTATGGGACGGCCATGAGCGAGGCGAGCAACGAGACCGAGTCCACGACCGGCAGCAGCACCGTCGACCAGCAGGACGCCCCCGGGACGATCACCGACGAGCAGCTGCCCGACGACCTGAACCCGGAGAAGAACCCGCTGGCGGCGGAGCCCGACGAGGACGAGGACACCGGGCTGTCGGCGCCGAACGCCGGCGCCGGCCAGGACCTGGGCCAGCCCGGCTGACCGGACGCCCGGACGGGCCCGCCCGACGGGTCGACTTGTCGGGCGGTGGAAGGCTGGCGACATGACGTCGCCCGACACGACCACCGACAGCACTGCCCGCGAGGGCACCGCCACCATCGGCCTGACCGGCCTGGCCGTGATGGGCCGCAACCTGGCGCGCAACATCGCCCGGCACGGCCACACCATCGCGGTGCACAACCGCACCACCGCCCGGATGACCTCGCTCGTCGAGGAGTTCGGGGACGAGGGCAGCTTCGTGGGCTCGGAGCGCCTCGAGGACTTCGTCGCCTCGATCCGTCGCCCACGGGCGGTGATCGTGATGGTGAAGGCCGGCGCGGGCACCGACGCGGTGATCGACGAGCTGGTGCCGCTGCTCGACGAGGGCGACATCGTGGTGGACGCCGGCAACGCGCACTACACCGACACCGCCCGCCGCGAGGAGGCGCTCGCCGAGCACGGCCTGCACTTCGTCGGGATGGGCGTCTCCGGCGGCGAGGAGGGCGCGCTCAACGGCCCCTCGATCATGGTCGGCGGGTCCGAGGAGGCCTACGAGACCCTCGGGCCGGTGCTCGAGTCGATCGCCGCGGAGGTCGACGGCACCCCCTGCTGCACGCACGTCGGACCGGGCGGTGCCGGCCACTTCGTGAAGATGGTGCACAACGGCATCGAGTACGCCGACATGCAGCTGATCGCGGAGTCCTACGACGTGCTGCGGCACCTGGCCGGCAAGGAGCCGGCCGAGATCGCCGACATCTTCCGGGACTGGAACACCGGGGACCTCGACTCGTTCCTGATCGAGATCACCGCCGAGGTGCTCAGCCACGTGGACGCCGCGACCGGCAAGCCGTTCGTGGACGTGGTCGCAGACGCCGCCGAGCAGAAGGGCACCGGCCGCTGGACGGTGCAGAGCGCCCTCGACCTCGGGGTGCCGATCACCGGGATCGCGGAGGCCACCTTCGCCCGCAGCATCTCCGGCCATCTCGCCCAGCGCCGGGCCGCGCAGGCGATGTTCGAGGCACCCCAGACGACCACGGCGCTGGAGGACCCCGAGGGCTTCGTCGACGACGTCCGCGCGGCCCTGCTCGCGGCCAAGATCGTCGCCTACGCGCAGGGCTTCGACCAGATCGTCGCCGGCAGCGACGAGTACGGCTGGGGGGTCGACCCGGGCTCGATGGCGACCATCTGGCGCGGCGGCTGCATCATCCGGGCGAAGTTCCTGGACCGGATCCGCGAGGCGTACGACGCCGAGCCGGACCTGACCACGCTGCTCACCCAGGACTACTTCGCCACCGCCGTGAAGCACGGGGCCGACGCCTGGCGCCGGGTGGTGGCGACCGCGATCGCCGCCGGGGTGCCGGTGCCCGCACTCGGCACGTCGCTGTCGTACTTCGACGCGCTCCGCCGCGACCGGCTGCCGGCGTCGTTGATCCAGGGGCTGCGGGACTTCTTCGGGGCGCACACCTACCAGCGCACCGACCGCGAGGGCACCTTCCACACCGCCTGGGCCGAGGACGGCCGCGCCGAGTCCCCCGCCGGCTGACCTCCCGCCCGGGCCGTCGGCGAGTCCGGTGGTCCGGGCCCGTGGGTTCCCGCCCGTCGCATAGAGTCGAGCGCATGACGACCCGGGACCAGGCCCCCACCAGGCCTCGCAGGACCCGGGCTGTCCCGGTGTGGGCCGAGACCATCGTGCTGCTGGTGCTGGCGCTGCTCGTCTCGGCCGTGGTGAAGACGTTCTTCGTGCAGATGTTCTTCGTGCCGTCCGGGTCGATGCGACCGCTGTTCGTCGACGACGACCGGATCCTGGTGCAGAAGATCTCCTACTGGGGCGGCGACGTGCAGCGCGGCGACGTCGTGGTCTTCGACGACCCCGGTGGCCGGTGGCTGGGCATCGAGGGCGCTCCCCGACTGACGCCGCTGCAGAAGGCGCTGTCCGAGGTCGGGCTGTACCCCACCGGCGGGCACCTGGTGAAGCGGGTCATCGGCGTGGGCGGCGATCGGGTGAAGTGCTGCGACGCCCAGGGCCGGGTGACCGTGAACGGCGTACCGCTGAACGAGAAGTCCTACATCATGAAGGGCGCCAACCCCTCGGACCGGCGCTTCGACGTCCGGGTGCCGAAGGGCCGGCTCTGGGTGATGGGCGACAACCGCGGCAACAGCGAGGACAGCCGCTTCCACCAGGACCTCCCCGGCGGCGGCACCGTCCCGGCCGACGACGTGGTCGGCAAGGTGTGGGCGATCGTCTGGCCGTTCGGCCGGGCCCACCTGCTGCACGAGCCGGCCACCTTCGAGAACCCCGCGCTGCGCGCCACCGACCACTGAGCGCTACGGCACGAAGCGGTAGCCCATCCCCGGCTCGGTGAGCAGGTGCCGCGGCCGCGATGCGTCGCGCTCCAGCTTGCGGCGGAGCCCGGCGACGTACACCCGCAGGTAGTTGGTCTCCACCACGTAGCCCGGGCCCCACCCCTCGCTGAGCAGCTGGCGCTGGGAGACCAGCCGACCCGGTCGCGTCACCAGTGCCTCGAGCAGCCGCCACTCGGTCGGGGTCAGCCGGACGTCGACCCCGTCGCGGCGCACCTGCCGGGCGGCCAGGTCCACCTCGAACGCGTCGGTCACCACCGGGGCCGGTGGCTGGTCGGCGGTGGAGCGGCGGACGGTGGCCCGCACCCGGGCCAGCAGCTCGTCCATGCCGAACGGCTTGGTGACGTAGTCGTCGGCGCCCACGTCGAGGGCCTGCACCTTGTCGTCGGACCCGTGCCGGGCGGAGAGCACGATCACCGGCACCTGGCTGCGCTCACGAACCTTGCGCAGCACCTCGACCCCGGACAGGTCGGGCAGGCCCAGGTCGAGCAGCACCACGTCGGGCTCGTCGGCGGCGCAGGCGTCCACGGCGGTCCTTCCGTCCCGGGCGGGGACGACGTCGTAGCCCCGGGCCCGCAGACCGATCGCCAGGGTCCGCTGGATCGCCGGGTCGTCGTCGACGACGAGCACCCGGGTCACGGCCGCACCGCCACCGGGTCGGGGTGCGGCGCCTGCCGGACGGCGGGAAGCTCGACGGTCATGGTCAGGCCGCCGCCGGGGGTGTCGGACGCGGTGACCGTGCCACCCATCGCCTCGGTCAGCCCCCGGGCGACCGCCAGCCCGAGCCCGACGCCCTCCCCGGCGGGTGCGTCCCCGAGCCGCTGGAACGGCTCGAACAGCGACACCCGGGCGGCCTCCGAGACCCCGGGCCCGTGGTCGACCACGTGCAGCCGGACCACGTCGGGATCGGCCTCGCCGAGCACCTGCACGAGGGTGCCGGTGTGCCGCAGGGCGTTGTCCACCAGGTTCGCGACCACCCGGTCCAGCAGCCCGGCGTCCACCCGCACCGCGGGCAGGTCGTCGGGCAGGTCGAGGGCGACCCGGTGCTCGTCGGCCAGGCCGGCGACCGCACGGGCCACCACGTCGTCGAGGCCGACCTCGTGCGGGACCAGCGTCACGCCCCCGGTCTGGAGCCGGCTCAGATCGAGCAGGTTCGCGATGATCGCACCGAGCCGGTCTGCGGAGTCCTCGATGGCGCCGAGCAGGTCGTCCCGGTCCTGCGCGGACCAGGCGACGTCCGGGGTGCGCAGGGTGGTCACCGCCGCCTTGATCCCGGCGAGCGGGGTGCGCAGGTCGTGGGAGACGGCCGCAAGCAGCGCGGTGCGCATCCGGTTGCCACGGGCCAGCAGGGAGGCGGCCGCCGCGCGCTCGGCGAGCTCGGCCCGCTCCAGGACCACCGCCAGGTGGGTGGCGAACGCGGTGAGCACCCGGCGGTCCTGGACCGGCAACGACCGACCGCGCAGCAGCAGCCGCACGTCCGGGGACGCGTCCGCGTCGGCGTCGGCGTCGGCCGGGTCGAGCGGGGGCCGGGGGCCACGGGTGGCCACCACGGTCCAGCCGCCGTCGGGGTCGGCCCGCAGTAGCGTCGCCGAGGTCATCGTGAACGTCTCGCAGACCAGCCCGAGCAGCTCCTCGACCCCGTGACCGGTGCGGAGCAGGGCCCGGTTCAGCATGCTCAGCGCGTCCGCCTCCCGCCGGGCCTGGTCGGCCTGCACGGAGCGCCGCGCGGAGCGGTCGACGACCGAGGCGACCGCGACCGCCACCAGCAGGAACAGCGCCAGCGCGACCAGGTTGTCGACGTCCGCGACGGTGAACGTGTGCAGCGGCGGGGTGAAGTACCAGTTCAGCAGCAGGCTGCCGAGCACCGCCGCGACCACCGCCGGCCACAGCCCGCCGACCAAGGCGCAGGCCACGGTCAGTGCGAGGTAGACCAGCGCCTGCGAGGTGGACATGCCTCGCGAGGCGCCGAGCACGGTCAGCAGCACCGGCCCGAGCACCGCGAGCACCCAGCCCGCCGTACGGCGTCCGCCACCGAGCGCCGGCGGCTGCGCCGGGTCGGCGGCCCCATGGGCGTAGGGATGGCTGACCATCAGCACGTCGATGTCGCCGGCGTCCGCGACCAGCCGCTCGCTCACCCCGGTCCGGAGCGCGGAGCGGACCCGTCCACGACGGCTCACACCGACCACGACCTGGGTGGCGTCCAGGCTCCGCGCGAAGGCGAGCACGGCCTGGGCGGGGTCGCCGGCGGTGATCGTGTGGTGGCTGCCTCCGAGTGCCTCGGTCAGGCCGCGCAGCCGCACCAGCGCGGTGGGGTCGGGCGCCCCGCCGGCCCCCGGGCGGACGACGTACACGCTGTGCAGCTCGCCCATCGGCACGCCGTCGTCGCTCAAGCGGCCCACGAGGGCGGCGGCCCGACGCAGCAGCACCTCGCCCTCGGGCCCGCCGGTGAGCGCCACCACCACGCGCTCGGGGCGGCTCATCTCGACCATTCGTCCATTGTGTCTCGCCGCTGGGCTCACCCCCTCAGCTGACGTGCACGTGTGGCCGCCGCGCCCGCCGAGGCTCGGCGCGCCTGAGCACCTCGCGGGTCACCGGCGCCACCTCTCCGGCCCCGAAGAGCAGGAACCGGAGCAGGTTGGCGGCCGGGTTGCCCTCGGTCCACTCGAAGTACACGTGCGGGGTCGCGCCGGTGAGGTCACGCACGTGCAGCAGCAGGGCGGCCAGGGCGTTCGGCACCGAGGACGACGACACCCGCAGCACCCGGTGGTGGTGGTGCATCACCTCCCCGTGAACGTCGAGCACCGACTCGAAGTCCGACGGGTCCCCGATCGTCACCTCGACGAAGATGACGTCGGTGTCGTCGGTCAGGTCATGGTCGGCCCGGATCTGCATCAGCTTGTCGTCGTACTCCCGCAGGTCGCGGGCGTCGGGCTCGTTGGCCACCAGCCGGATGGTCCGCCGCGCGCAGTCCCGCAAGAACATCTCGGCGGTCGCGTCGAGGCGGACCTCGGTGGTGCGCAGCTCGAACGACCGGGACAGCCGCGAGGCCAGCGACACGACCAGGATCCCCGCGATGAAGCAGGAGCCGATCTTCACCCCGTCCGGGCGCTCGATGACGTTGTCGACCGTCGTGTAGACGAACACCAGCGTGATCACCGCGAAGGCCACCGAGAGCCGGCGCTGCCCCGCGCGACGTGCCGCCAGCGTGACTGCGGCGCCGGCCGAGGAGAACAGCACCAGCACGCCCGTGGCGTAGGCGCCACCTTGGGCGTTGACGTTCGCGTCGAAGATCCAGGTGACCAGGAAGGCGAGGGCGGTCAGCAGCAGGACCAGCGGGCGTACGGCGCGCGCCCAGCTCGGCGCCATGCCGTAGCGAGGCAGGTACTTCGGGATCAGGTTCAGCAGGCCGGCCATCGCGGAGGCGCCGGCGAACCACAAGATGGCGATCGTGCTGACGTCGTACACGGTGCCGAAGCCGTTGCCGAGGTAGCCGTGCGCGAGGTACGCCAACGCGCGCCCGGAGGCGTCGCCGCCGTCCTGGAAGGCGGCCGGCGGGATCAGCAGCGTGGTGACGAAGCTGCTGAGCACCAGGAAGACGCTCATGGTCGCGGCGGCGGTGGCCAGCAGCCGCTTCGTGCCACGGATCCGGCCGGCGGGGTCGGCCTCGGTCTCGCCGCGGTCACCCTGCACATGGGTCATCACCGCGACCCCGGTCTCGAAGCCTGACATCCCGAGCGCCAGCTTGGGGAAGACCAGCAGGGACAGGGCGACCACCATCAACGGGTCGCCGTGCTGGGTGGTCAGCGCGGTCGTCCAGTCGGTCACGACGCTCGGCTGGGTGGCGATGTGGAACAGCGACACCCCGATGACCACGACGTTCAGGGACAGGTAGACCCCGACCAGGGCGACCGCGATGCCGATCGCCTCGGTGAAGCCGCGCAGGAACACCCCGCCGAGCAGGGCCAGCAGCACCAGCGTGATCGCCACCGCGTGGCTCGCGAGGAACCCCGGCACGTTCGGGTTCTCCACGATGTGTGCGGTCGCGTCGGCGGCCGAGAGGGTCATCGTGATCAGGAAGTCGGTGGCGGCGAAGCCGAGCAGCACCAAGACGAACAGCTTGCCCCTCCAGAACGGCAGCAGTCGCTCCAGCATCGCGATCGAGCCCTCACCGTGCGGGGACTCCTCCGCCACCCGCCGGTAGACCGGCAGCGCGCCGAGCAGGGTGAGCGCGACCAGCACCAGCGTCGCGAACGGCGAGAGCACCCCGGCGGCCACCGCGGCGATCCCGGGCTGGTAACCGAGGGTCGAGAAGTAGTCGACGCCGGTCAGGCACATCACCTTCCACCACGGGTGGGTACGGCCGTGCTGCGGCTGCTCCGCGTGCGGGCCGGGGTGCTGGCCGACGCGCTCGGCCAGGTCCTCCAGCAGCCAGCCCCGCAGCCGGCGCTCGCGCGGGGCGGCGGCGAGCTCGCGGACGGTGGTGGTCATCGTGCTCCTTCGACGGGACGGTCCGGCGCATGCACAGTCCGGGTCACGTCTCGATCGTCCGCCCGTCACGGGCCGACATCCCGGTTCTTAACGCCCCTCTAACGCCCCCTCCGCCGAGTCGGCGCGAACGCAGGCGTCACGGGTGCCGAGTCGGCGCGAACGCAGGCGTCACGGGTGCCGAGTCGGCGCGAACGCACGTCTTCAGCCTCCGAGTCGGGCGCCGGACCGACCTAGACCCGGGCCACGACCTCGCCGTGCAGGACGCTGAACCAGCCGTCGTCCTCCGCTGCCCAGCGGCGCCATCCCGCGGAGATCGTTCGCAGCTCGCCCGGCGTGGCGAGCCCACGGTCGACCGCTTGGCGCGCGAGGTCGGAGTCGACGATCCGGTCCGCCCACAGCCCACCCCACCAAGCCCGGTCCGTCGGCGTCGAGTAGCACCAGGTGCTCGACCCAGCCGTGACGTCCTCGAGCCCCGCGGCATGCGCCCAGGACAGCAGGCGGCGTCCCGCGTCCGGCTCCGCGTGGTTCGACCGCGCGACGGCCGAGTAGACCTCCAGCCACCGGTCGAGCTCGTCCACCTGCGGATGCCAGGTGAACGCCGCGTAGTCACTGTCCCGAGCCGCCACGAGACCTCCCGGACGACACACCCGCCGCATCTCCCGCAGGGCTCGCACCGGGTCGCCGACATGTTGGAGCACCTGGTGCGCGTGCACCACGTCGAACGAGGCGTCCACCAGATCGAGGCCCTCGACGTCGCCGACCGCGAAGTCCACGTTGCGGATCCCGCGCCGAGACGCCTCGTCGCGCGCCAGGTCGAGCGCGGCCTCGGTCCGCTCCAGGGCGGTGACCCGGCCAGCAGGTCCCACCAGGTCGGCGAGGTCCATGGTGATCGTCCCCGGCCCGCATCCGACGTCGAGCAGTCGCATCCCCGGCCGGAGCAGCGGGATCAGGTGGCCGGCCGAGTTCTCCGCCGTTCGCCACCGGTGCGAGCGCAGCACCGACTCGTGGTGGCCGTGCGTGTAGACATTCGCCATCCGGCCAGGCTGTCACTGCGCCCGGCTGCGCATCAGGAGGCTGCTCACCGGGTGAGACCGAGCGTGGTCCCACTCGGGACCGCCCCGAGCCCGCGTCCGCGCCGACTCGGCAGTGTCCAGGACCGCGTTCGCGCCGACTCGGCAGGGTCGAGACGTGCACTCGCGCCGACTCGACGGGGTCCAAGCCTGCGTTCGCGCCGACTCGGCTCGGTCGAGACGTGCACTCGCGCCGACTCGGCGGGGTCGAGACGTGCACTCGCGCCGACTCGGCGGGGTCCAAGCCGGCGTTCGCGCCGACTCGGCTCAGACGACGACCCGGATCTCCTCGCCGAGCCGCGCGCCCCGCAGCAGCTCCAGCCCGTCCCCGGACCAGAAGCTGCCGGGGTCGTAGTAGTTGGTCGGCCGTTCCCCGTCGAGCAACCCCATCGCCTGGTACGTCGCAGCGACGACCTCCGCGCAGTACGTCGTCTCGACCGACGCGGGCCGCCGACGCCGCCCGCGCAGCCACCGGCCGGCGAGGGCGGCCGTCGCGGGGAACGGCGTGCCGTCCATCCGGGCGATCGTGGTCAGCAGCGCCTCCTCCATCGCGGCGTCGACCGTGACGTCGAGCTGGCGCAGCCAGGCCCGCTGCTCGTAGCGCTCCGACCACTGCGAGACGGCGTCCCTCAGGTCGTGCAGCTGGACGCCGCGCTGGTGCTTGCCCGACCAGACGTCGACCAGCCCCCGGCCGAGCTCGGCGTGCCACATCAGCGGCGGCAGGTCGTCGAGGACCACGGCCATGCCGACGTGGTTGACGGGACTGTTGGTGACCGCCCGGATAGCGTGGTCCGCGACAGAGCGTCCACGGAACAGCCAGAGGTCGCCGGTGCGGGTCAGGTCGACCGCGGCGTCGAGGGTGAGGCTGCTGCGGTCGGGCATCGGCGGGACTCCTCGAAGGGGTGGCGTGATGAAGCTGTGGAAGGCACTCGGCGTGGCAGGACTGGCCGGGGTCGCGGCCACCGGGGCCATCATCGCCCGCGACCAGCGTCAGCGTGCGCAGCTGACACCCGAGGAGATCAAGGAACGTCTCCGCCAACGGGTCGAGACGACTCAGGGCAGCACGGACAGCAGCGCCCGGGCGTAGGCGCGCTCGGCGTCGATGTCGACGTGCCGCTGCTCGCCGGTCAGCACCACCGCGTAGCCGCCGGTCACCGACTCCAGCCGCAGGAACCGGTCACCCAGCACCTCACGCATCTGGCCCTCGTGCGGCAGCCAGATCACCTCGGCCTGGGCGATGCTGTCCAGCGCCCACTCGACGGTCCCGTTGAACCGCATCTCGGTGCCCGACGGCAGGTCCGAGACCTCGATCGACATCCCGCTCACCACGAAGACCTCGTCGTCGAGGTCCCGGTCGGGGACATGGAAGCGGTCCCCGCTGGCCGGGCGCCAGGCCAGTCCCCGACGGGCGAGCTCGACGGCCAGTTCACGCGTGATCATGCAGCCATTGTGGCCGCGTCGACCAACCTCAGCCAGGGCCGACGATCCGGCGCAGCCGCTCGTTGTCGTCCTGGAGCTCGAGCACCAGCGCGATGCCGGCCAGGTTGAGACCGGCCTCGAGCAGGGCGACCACGCGCCGGATCCGGTCGATGTCGTCGTCGCTGTAGCGACGGGTGCCGCCCTCGGTCCGGAGCGGCTCGACGAGGCCCCGACTCTCGTAGACCCGGAGGTTCTGCACCGCGGTGCCGGAGAGCTCGGCGGCCACCGAGATCGCGTACAGCGCGTGCGAGGAGGGGCGCGCGTCGTCCGCCATGGGTCCTCCTTCGCTGGCACTTGCACGGACAGCGTAGCCGAGGTATATAAAACCTGACACGTCCGATGGAGATCCTTCGGACGCCCGGCAACCGACTGGAGGTAGACACCATGCTGATGCGCACCGACCCGTTCCGTGACTTCGACCGGCTGGCCCAGCAGGTGCTGGGGTCCGGTACGACGTCCCGCCCGGCCGTCATGCCGATGGACGCCTGGCGCCAGGGCGACACCTTCATCATCGAGTTCGACCTGCCCGGCGTACGTCCCGAGACGCTGGACATCGACGTGGAGCGCAACGTCCTGACGTTGCGGGCCGAGCGGCCGCCGCGGGGCGGCGACTGGGAGATGCTCGCCTCCGAGCGCCCCACCGGTCTGTTCAGCCGACAGCTGGTGCTCGGCGACAACCTCGACCTCACCCGCATCAAGGCTGACTACGACGCCGGCGTCCTGCGACTGCAGGTCCCGGTCGCGGAGAAGGCCAAGCCCCGCAAGATCCAGGTCGGCGGCGCCGGGGTCGTCGACGCGCACGACCAGGACGCCATCTCGGCCTGACCGGACCGCCGCCGGCCCCGGATCAACGGGGGCGGGGCCGGCGGCTCGAGCAGGGCAGGTGCGCCGCCAGCGCTACTCGCCGGTCAGCCAGACCGCGGCGTACGGCGCGAGCTGGAGGGCGTCGTCGCGCAGGACCGGCGTGGAGCCGGAGACGTGGTCGACCACCCGGGCCGGGTCGAGGCCGAGGTCGCGGAGCACGTCGAGCGGCACGTGCCGGGGCTCGGGCCGCACGTTGTAGGCACCGAGCATGACCCCCAGCGGGTGCCGGCGCGCGACCAGCAGCACACCCGGGTCCCGGGGGTCGAGCACCGTGGCCGGCACCGCCGCGTGCAGGTGCGGCAGCGCCGCCCGGGCCCGGGCCAGGTGCCGGACCCCGGCCTGGATGCCGTGCTCGTCGGCCGGCACCGGCCACGGCATCGCCGGCCGGTGCACCCAGCGGTTGTCCTCGGCGTGGTCGGGGTCGGCGTCCCAGTCGGGGTCGTTGAGCAGGCCGAGCTCGTCGCCCATCCAGATCACCGGCAGGCCGCCGTAGCCGAGCACCAGCCCGTGCGCGAGCAGGATCCGCTGCACGGCGTACGGGTCACGCTTCTCGAGGCCGGCCAGCGAGGCGAGCGAGCCGGAGATCCGGCGGTCGCCGGTCGCCTCGTTCTCGCCGAAGACCAGCCCACTGGCCCAGGACCCGGGGAACTCGCCGGCGTAGAAGTCCGACAGGAACCGCCGGTGCTCGAAGCCGCCCAGCCCGACCGCCGCGGCGTCGCCGTCGTCGATCGCCCAGCCGATGTCGTCGTGGCAGCGGGCGTAGGTGATCCAGGCCGTCGTCGACGGGGGCGCCGGCAGCTGCTGGAGCGCCCGCGAGGCCAGCCGGGCGTCGCCGCTGGCCAGCATCGACCAGACCTGCACCATCAGCCCGTTGTGGTAGGCGAGGTCGCTGACCTTGCCGTGGTGCTCGCCGACCCCCAGGTAGGCCGGCAGGTCCCGCGGGCCGACGATCGCCTCGGCCTTGAACACCACCGCGGGACAGGCGATCCGGGCGACCGTGCGCAGCGCCTGGGTCAGGTCGTGCACCTCCGGCTGGTTCTGGCAGCTGGTGCCCAGCCGCTTCCAGGTGAAGGCGATCGCGTCCAGCCGGAACACCTCGACGCCCTGGTTGGCCAGGAAGCAGATCACGTCGGCGAACTCGCAGAGCACGTCCGGGTTCGCCCAGCTGAGGTCCCACTGGTAGCGGTTGAAGGTGGTCCACACCCAGCCGGCGAGCTCCTCGTCCCAGGAGAAGCTGCCCGGCGCGAGGTCCGGGAACACCTCGGGCAGGGTCCGCTCGAAGGCGTCGGGCATGGACCGGTCGGGGTAGACCAGGAAGTAGTCGCGGTAGCGCTGCTCGCCGGCCCGCGCCCGCTGGGCCCACTCGTGCTCCTCGGCGACGTGGTTGAGCACCAGGTCGAGGCACAGGCTGATCCCGACGCCACGCAGCGTCCGGGTCAGGTCGCTCAGGTCCTCCATCGTGCCCAGGTCGGGGCGCACGCTGCGGAAGTCGGCGACCGCGTAGCCACCGTCGTTCGGCGCCGGGCGCGGGGTCAGCAGCGGCATCAGGTGCAGGTAGCCCACCCCGAGCTCGGTCAGGTACGGCGTCCGCTCGGCCACCCCGGGCAGGGTGCCGGCGAACCGGTCCGCGTAGGCGGCGTAGCCGAGCATCCCCGGTCGCTGGAACCAGTCCGGCTCCAGGGAGCGCCGCAGGTCGAGCCGGTGCAGCTCGTCGTCCCGCCCGGCGAAGGCCGCCGCGGCGATCGCCACCAGCCGGTCCGCGACCTCCTCGGCGTCGACGTACAGCGGGGCGAGCGCGTCCCGGAGGTCCGGGAGCCAGCGCTCGAGCCGCGCCTCGAACACCTCGCGACGCAGGGGCGGCAGGCCTCGCAGGATCTCGGTCGTCTCCGGCTGCATCGGGTCAGTATGGCGACCGCGGGCACGCCAGGGGTGGTCCAGGCGGCACTAAACGTGTCGCCGGGACGTCGTTGGGGTACAGACTGAGACCGTTGACAGCTCCAGGAGCCCTGATGCCCAGCACGCCCCGCACCGACCCCGACGAGCGGGCCGACGCCCTCGGCGGTGAGCGACCCGTCGAGCGCGGCTCCCTGCGTGACCGGATCCGCAGCAAGCCCGGCATCAGCCACGGCTGGCGGGTCGGGGTGTTCCTCGCCGGCCTGGTCTGCATCGCCGCCGGCCTCGCCCTCTCCGTGCTGCCCGGACCGCTGACCATCCCGCCGGTGCTGCTCGGCCTGTGGATCTGGTCCACCGAGTTCGAGTGGGCGCACCGGTTCTTCGCCGCGTTCAAGGAGAAGGGCAAGGAGGCCTGGGCGCACGCCAAGCGGCACCCGGTCAGCTCCTCGGTGCTCACCGTCCTCGGCCTGGCGATGGCCGGGGTGGCGATCTGGGCGGTCGCCCACTTCGACCTCGTCGCCCGCGCCCGGGAGCTCGTCGGGCTGGGCTGACCCGACCACCCCGATGCCGTACCTCGACCAGCACACCGCGCACGTGGACGTGCCGCCCGGCCAGGCGTGGTCGGCCCTGCTGTCCCTCGGCGGGGACGAGCGGTTCTACGCGCCGCGGGACCTGTGGCGGGCCCGCGGCGTCCTCGACCGGCTGCTGGGCGGCCCCGGGCACCGGATCACCGGCCCCGGCCGGCCGCTCGAGGTCGGGGACGCGCTGGACTTCTGGGAGGTCGTCGAGGTGCACCCGCCGACCCGGCTGCGGATCCGTGCGCTGACCCGGCTGCCTGGCACCGCGTGCCTGGACCTGGAGGTGCACGCCGCCGGGGCCGGCTCCGAGCTGACCGTCCGCACCACCTTCGAGCCGGCCGGCCTGACCGGGCACCTGTTCTGGTGGGGCGAGCTGGCCGCGCACAAGGTGGTCTTCGAGCTGATGACCCGGCGGCTGGCGTCCCTGGTCGCCAGCCGCCGCGCCTAGGACCGGCGCGCTAAACTGAACTGAACGTTCAGTTTCCCCGATCCACCAGGAGTGCGCATGACCACCACGTCCGGCACCACGAACCTCGCCGCCCCCTCGGGCACCTTCCAGCTCGGCGGCGACCTGCCCGTCGTCCGGCTCGGGTACGGCACCATGCAGCTGCCCGGCGAGGGCGTCTGGGGTCCGCCGAAGGACCGGGACGCCGCACACGCCGTGCTGCGACGGGCCGTGGAGATCGGCGTGACCTTCTTCGACACCGCCGACTCCTACGGCCCCGAGGTCGCCGAGGACCTGCTGCGCGAGGCGCTGCACCCCTACGCCGACGACGTCGTGATCGCCACCAAGGCCGGCCTGACCCGGCAGGGCCCCGGCGAGTGGACCCCGGTCGGCCGGCCGGCGTACCTGCGCCAGCAGTGCGAGCTGTCCCTGCGCCGGCTCGGCCTCGAGCGGATCGACCTCTTCCAGCTGCACCGCATCGACGGCGAGGTGCCGGTCGAGGACCAGGTCGGCGAGCTCAAGAAGCTCCAGGACGAGGGCAAGATCCGGCACATCGGCCTCTCCGAGGTCAGCGTCGACCAGCTCGTCGAGGCGCAGCGGACCGCCACCATCGTGTCGGTGCAGAACCTGTTCAACCTCGCCAACCGCGACGCCGAGCCGCTGCTCGACCACTGCACGGAGCAGGGCATCGGCTTCATCCCGTGGTTCCCGCTGGCCACCGGTGCGCTCTCCCAGCAGGACGGCCCGCTCGCCGAGTCCGCGCGCAAGCACGACGCCACACCCTCGCAGCTCGCGCTCGCCTGGCTGCTCAAGCGCTCCCCGGTGATGCTGCCGATCCCCGGCACGTCGAGCGTCGACCACCTCGAGTCGAACACCGCCGCAGCCGGCATCGAGCTCACCGACGCCGAGTTCGAGGCGCTCACCGCGGCGGTCTGAGCCATGACCGCCGCCGACGGTGCTCCCGGGACGGGCGAGGGACTGCGCGCCCGGCCCGGGACACCGCGCTCGCTGCGCGTGCACGAGGCGGCCGTCGACGCCACCCGCCGGCTGCTGGCGGAGGGCGGGCTGCCCGCCGCGACCATCGACGCGATCGCTGCCCGGTCCGGGGTCAGCAAGGCCACGCTCTACAAGCACTGGCCCTCACGGACCGCGGTCGCCGCGGAGGCGTTCGGCCGCGAGATGGCCGACGCCGTCCCGCTGCCCGACACCGGTACGACGGTCGGCGACCTCACCGAGCAGGTGCGGCTCGTCAGCCGGTTCTACGCCAGCCCCGAAGGCACCGTCTTCGCCCAGCTGCTCGCGGCCTGCGTGCTCGACGAGGGCGGCGCGGCGTACTTCCGGGCCTGGTTCCTGGCCGGTCGCCGCCGCGACGTCGCCGCGCTGTGGGAGCGGGCCCGGGCCCGCGGCGACGTGGACCCCGGCGTCGACGCCGACACCGCCACCGACCTGCTCTTCGGGCCGCTGGTGTTCCGGCTGATGACCGGGCACCTGCCGCTCACCGACGAGGGAGCCGAGCGGCTGGCGCGAGCCGCCCTGCACGGGCTGCTCACCGCCGACCACAGCTGACCGACCCCCACCACGACGCGAGGAGAACGAACCATGCGCTACGAACGACTCGGCAGCACCGGACTCGAGGTGTCCGCCCTGACCCTGGGCTGCATGAGCTGGGGCGACCCGGCCCGCGGCGGCCACCCGTGGGTGCTCGACGAGGACGCCGCCCGCGGCATCATCAAGGACGCGCTCGAGGCCGGCATCACCTTCTTCGACACCGCGAACGTCTACTCCGGCGGCAGCAGCGAGGAGTTCACCGGACGGGCGCTCGCCGACTTCGCGGACCGCGAGGACGTCGTCATCGCCACCAAGGTGCACGGCCGCATGCGGCCCGGCCCCAACGGCGCCGGCCTGTCCCGCAAGGCGATCCTGCACGAGATCGACGCCAGCCTGACCCGTCTCGGCACCGACTACGTCGACCTCTACCAGATCCACCGCTGGGACCCCGAGACCCCGATCGAGGAGACCATGGAGGCGCTGCACGACGTCGTGCAGGCCGGCAAGGCGCGCTACATCGGCGCGTCCTCGATGTACGCCTGGCAGTTCGCCAAGGCCCAGCACATCGCGGCGATGAACGGCTGGACGCCGTTCGTGTCGATGCAGAACCACTACAACCTCATCTACCGCGAGGAGGAGCGGGAGATGCTGCCGCTGTGCGAGGACCAGGGCATCGGGGTCATCCCGTGGAGCCCGCTGGCCCGTGGACGGCTGACCCGGGACTGGGACACCGCCACCTCGCGGACCGAGACCGACGAGTTCGGCGGCTCGCTGTACCGCGACGAGGACAAGGCGGTCGTGGGCACGGTGGCCGCGGTCGCCGAGCGGCGCGGGGTCGCCCGCGCCCAGGTGGCCCTCGCCTGGCTGATGGCCCAGCCGGCCGTCACCTCGCCGATCATCGGGGTGACCAAGCCGCACCACCTCACCGACGCGGTCGCCGCCGTCGACCTGGAGCTGGCCGACGACGAGCTCGAGGAGCTCGGGGCGGGCTACGCCCCGCACCCGATCGCCGGTCACCGCTGAGCGGAGCGGTCCACCGCGGCTCGGCCGTCCGGTCCGTCGACCGGCCGGCCGAGCCGAGGCTCGACGCCGAGGTGCCGCACCGCCCGCGCGAACAGTCCGGCCACCGGCACCAGCAGCACCGCCCCCACGGCCAGCGCCGCCCGGACGCCGTACCGGTTGCCGACCAGACCGAGCACCGGGCCGCCGACCCACTCACCGGCGCTGCCCGCGACCGACGTCAACGAGAGCACGGTGGCGCGCCGGGCGGAGTCGGTGACGCTGCCGTTGAGCCAGGCCCGCAGCGGCGGCCCGGTGAGGTCGCGGACGACGGCGGTCGCGAGGTACGCCGCCATGGCGGGCCACCACGACCCGGCCAGCGCGAACGCCAGCGCGCAGCCGGCCAGCAGCAGGTGCGTCGACGCCAGCAGCCGCGCCAACCGGGCCTGCGAGAGCCGCTCCCAGCGTGATACGAGCGGCGCGGCCACCAGGATCGACAGCACCGTGACCGCGGCGGCGAGCACGCTGAACCACACCACGTCGGCCAGCCCGAGGAACCCGGGCAGCCCCACGTCGAGCAGCAGGTGCGCCTCCCAGAGCCGGTCGAAGCCCTCCTCCCAGGCGCCCAGGAGCGCGAGGACACCGAGCACCAGCACGAGCACCGGGGTGGCCCGGACCACCCGCGCGCCCTCCCGCGCGGTCCGGAGCCCCTGGCCGAGGTGGCTCCCGGTGCGCTCCGGCCGGGTGAACCCGCGCTCCGGCATCAGCAGCGCCACCAGCAGCCCGGTCAGCACCGCCAGGACGCCCGCGGCGACGAGCGGGAGGCGCAGGTCGCCCAGCGCCAGCGGCACCGCGAGCCCGAGCCCCAGCAGCCGGCCGACCCGGCCCACCTGGGCGCCGCGCGTGTAGCCCCGGACCATCGTCGCCCGGTCGGTCTCGTCGGCGAGCCAGGCGTCCTCGGCGCCGCTGCGGAAGGTCCATCCCGCACCCCACACGGCCATCCCCGCGAGCACCGCGAGCACCCCGCCGGGCCCCGGCAGCAGCGCGACGACCAGCATCCCGGTCCCCATCACCAGCCCGGCCACGACCAGGGACAACCGTCGGCTGACCAGGTCCGCGACGATGCCGGTCGGCACCTCGAGGACCGAGTAGGCGACCTCGAGCGCCGTGCCGGCGAGCACGAGCTGGAGCGGGTCCAGGCCCAGGTCGCGGACCAGGTACACCGGCGTGGTCACCCAGCTCAGAGCCGCGACCAGCCCCCAGAGCCCGCAGTAGGCGAGCCACACCGGGTAGGCGTCCGGGCGTCGGGTCACCGGGCCAGCATCGTGAGCGCCGAACCGGACGACAACCGGTTATCGCGGGCCGTCCAGCACCGACCAGCCCGGAACACACAAAGCCCCAGGTCAGAAGACCTGGGGCTGTTGTGCGCGAGGGGGGAGTTGAACCCCCACGCCCTTTCGGGCACACGGACCTGAACCGTGCGCGTCTGCCTATTCCGCCACTCGCGCTTGAAGCCCGCTCAATGTATCCCACGGGCACGACCCTGCCCAAACCGGGCCGCGTCCGCCCCGGGGTGGCACAAGGTGGCCCGTTACGATGCCTGGTACACCGGGGCCGACCGCTCACCCCTGCGCGGGTTCGCCCGGACGGACACAGGGGTAGGAACCACCGCGCACCGGACAAGCCGGTGCCGACGACCAGCGACCAGAAGGAGGCGGCATGGGCATCTTGTCGAAGTTCGAGAACCGCCTCGAGCAGATGGTCTCCGGCGTGTTCGCCAAGGCCTTCCGGAGCGCCGTCCAGCCCGTCGAGGTGGCGGCCGCCCTCCAGCGCGAGGTCGACAACTCGGCCCAGATCCTCTCCCGCAACCGCCGCCTGGTCCCCAACCAGTTCCACGTGGAACTGTCCCCGGCCGACTACGAGCGGCTCTCGCCGTACTCCTCGACCCTGGCCGAGGAGCTCACCGAGATGCTGCGCGAGCACGCGCACGAGCAGTCCTACGTCTTCACCGGCCCGATCTCGATCGGCTTCGAGGAGGGCGAGGACCTGTCCACCGGCCGCTTCCGGGTGCGCAGCTCGGCGCTGGCCAAGGTCACGCCGGTCTCCGACCGCTCGGTGACCGACACCGCGGTACGCCGCGCCCGGGTGATCCTCGAGGTCAACGGCATGAAGCACCCCTTGGACCCGCCGGGCATCGTGATCGGTCGCGGCACCGAGGCCGACCTGCGGATCAACGACCCGGGGGTGTCCCGGCGGCACGCGGAGATCCGGGTCGCCGCGCAGGGCGCCAGCAGCCACGGCGGCACCCAGGTCAGCGTCGTGGACCTCGGCTCCACCAACGGGATGCTGGTCAACGGCAGCCGGGTGCAGCAGGCCAGCCTCGACGACGGCGCCACCGTCAAGATCGGCAACACCACCATGACCGTGCGGTTCGTGCCCGACGAGGGCCAACGACCGGCGGAACGACCGGCGGAACGACCGGGCGGGCAGGCCTCCGACCAGTCGGACTGGGGCCGCCCCTCGGCCTGGGACCGGCCCGATCAGGGGGGGCACGGTGTCTGAGCTCACCTTGATGCTGATCCGGTTCGCCTACCTGGCGATCTTGTGGATCTTCGTGCTCTCGGCCATCTCCGTGGTGCGCTCGGACATGTTCGGCGCCCGGGTCGACTCCACGCCACGCGCCGACCGCAAGGCGGAGAAGCAGTCCCGTCGACAGGACCGGGCGCGCGTCAAGCCGGCCAAGCGGCCCCGCGGCGCCCCGACCCACGTCGCGGTCATCGAGGGCGCCAACGAGGGCGAGACGGTCTCCCTCGACGAGGTGCCGATCCTGATCGGCCGGGGCAGCGACGCCGCGATCCGGCTCGACGACGACTACGTCTCCACCCGGCACGCGCGGATCGCCAGCTCCGGCGACCAGTGGTTCGTCGAGGACCTCGGCTCCACCAACGGCACGTACATGGGCTCGCACCGGCTCACCCAGCCGACCACTCTCCAGCTCGGCAGCAAGGTCCGGATCGGGAAGACCACGCTCGAGCTGCGGAAGTAGGACCTCCCGAGCATGGACCCCACCGCTCACGACGGCGACACCCCCCGGGACGCCGGGCCCCAGAAGCGCAGGCTCGCCCTGCGCTACGCCGCCCTGTCCGACGTGGGCCGGGTCCGCAAGGACAACCAGGACTCCGGCTACGCCAGCGGCAACCTGCTGGTGATCGCGGACGGGGTCGGCGGCGCGGCCCGCGGCGACGTCGCCTCCAGCACCGCGGTGCTCGCCCTGCGGCGGCTCGACGGGCCCGCTCCCAGCGACCTCCTCGAGGCGCTCGCCGGCGGGATCCACCGCGCCCACGACCGGATCGCGGAGCTCGTCGAGCAGGATCCCGAGCTCGACGGCACCAGCACGACGGTCACGGCGGCGCTCTTCGACGGGAACCGGATCGGGCTCGCGCACATCGGGGACAGCCGTGGCTACCTGCTGCGCGACGGGACCCTGTCGCAGCTGACCAAGGACCACACGTTCGTGCAGAGCCTGATCGACGAGGGCCGGATCACCGAGGAGGAGTCGCGGACGCACCCGCACCGCAACCTGATCCTGCGAGCGGTCGACGGCGTGCACGAGACCGACCCCGACCTGTTCTACATCGAGCTCGCCCCCGGCGACCGGCTGCTGCTCTGCAGTGACGGCGCCTCCGGCGTGCTCGACCACGAGCGGCTCACGGACATCCTGGGCAGCGGCTCGGTCGACTACGCGGTGGTGGAGCTGATCCGCGCCTCGCTGGAGGCCGGCAGCTCCGACAACGTCACCTGCGTGGTCGCCGACGTGGTGGACCCCGCGGCGCCGCCCGTCGAGGGCGCGCCTCCGGTCGCCACCGAGGCCGGTCCCGTCGTCGTGGGCGCGGCGGCCGACCACGCCCGTCGCCCCGGAGCGAAGAGCCTCTTCCGTGGCCACCGCGGCGGGGACACCGGCGAGATCGACCCGGTCCCGGGCGAGGACGCCGACCAGCCCGCCGACCCCGAGGAGCTCCGCTACGCCCCCCGGGCGCCGCGAGGGGGCCGCTGGGTGCGCCGGAGCGTGGCGCTGCTGGTGCTGGTGGCCGTCCTGGTCGCGGCCGGGGTGCTCGGCTACCGCTGGAGCCAGGACCAGTACTACGTCGCCGCGAACGGGGACACGGTCGCGATCTGGCGCGGCGTCCAGGCCGACATCCCCGGACTCACCCTGACCCGGGTCGCGGAGGACACCGACGTGACCATCGCGGCGCTCCCGGAGTACCCGACCGAGCAGGTCGCCAGCGGCATCCCGGCCACCTCGCTGGACGACGCGCGCAGCATCGTGGAGCGGCTCACCGGCCTGGCCCGGGTCTGCCCTCCGCCCGCCCCGACGACCAGCCCGACGACCAGCCCGACCAGCCCGACCGCCCGGCCGTCCGCCCAGGCGTCGGCCCAGGCGTCGGCCCGGGCGTCGGCCCGGCCGTCCGCCGAGCCCACCGCGAGCGCCACCCCCCGGGCCGGCGCCAGCGGCTCGCCCGGCGCCGCGGCCTCGGGGAGCCCGTCGACCGGCCCGTCGGCCGCCGCGAGCCCGACGCTGGCACCGCCCGACTGCATCGAGGAGACGCCATGAGCATGCTGGCCTCCCCCACCGGCACCCCCCGCGACCGGGCGTTCACGCATCGCCGCCGGCGCGGCGCCGAGCTGTTCCTGCTGCTGCTCAGCCTGGTGGTCGGCGTCGGTGCCTATGCCGCGGTCGGGCTCGGCGTCGAGGGCACCGTCCCCGCCGACATCGTCGGGTACGGCGGCTGGCTGGCGGTGCTGTGCCTCGGCTGCCACATCGTGGTCCGGATCTTCGCGCCGTACGCCGACCCGGTGCTGCTGCCGATCGTGGCCGCGCTCAACGGCCTCGGCCTCGCGGTCATCCACCGCATCGACCTCGCCGACCTGGCCGCCAACCCGGACGCGAAGACCTTCGCGCGGGGCCAGCTGATGTGGATGACCATCGGCGTCGTCCTGTTCGTGCTGGTGCTGGTGGTGCTGCGGGACCACCGACGGCTCCAGGCACTCACCTACACCTCCGGCTTCGCGGCGATCCTGCTGCTGCTGATGCCGCTGATGCCGCTGATCGGCACCACGATCAACGGCTCCCGGATCTGGATCCGGCTCGGTCCGTTGAGCTTCCAGCCCGGCGAGGTCGCCAAGGTGCTGCTGGTGATCTTCTTCGCCGGCTACCTGGTGCTGCACCGGGAGGCCCTCGCACTGGCCGGGCGCCGGTTCGCGGGGATCGACCTGCCCCGTGGCCGCGACCTCGGCCCGATCCTGGTGATGTGGCTGATCAGCCTCGGCATCCTGGTCTTCCAGCGCGACCTGGGCTCCTCGCTGCTGTTCTTCGGGCTGTTCCTGGTGATGCTCTACGTGGCCACCGAGCGGCCCGGCTGGCTGGTCGTCGGGTCGGTGATGTTCGTCGGCGGCGCCTACGCCGGCTACCTGGCCTTCGGGCACGTGCAGTCCCGGGTGGACGCCTGGCTGCACCCGTTCGACCCGAGCAACAACGCCTACCAGATCGTGCAGGGCATGTACGGGATGGCCTGGGGCGGGCTGGTCGGCCGGGGCCTGGGCCAGGGCGACCCGACGCTGATCCCGTTCTCCTACTCCGACTTCATCATGGCCTCGATCGGCGAGGAGCTCGGGCTGACCGGGGTGATGGCCGTGCTGCTGCTCTACGGCCTGATCGTCGAGCGTGCGCTGCGCACCGCACTGGTGTGCCGTGACGCGTTCGGCAAGCTGGTCGCGGTCGGCCTGGCGGTGGTCTTCGCGCTCCAGGTCTTCGTGGTCGTCGGCGGGGTGACCAAGCTGATCCCGCTGACCGGCCTGACCACCCCGTTCCTGTCCTACGGCGGCTCGTCACTGGTGGCCAACTGGGCGATCGTCGCGCTGCTGCTGCGGATCTCCGACCAGGCCCGGCGCCCGCTCCCGGAGCTCACCGCCCCCGAGGAGGACGACGCGACCCAGGTGGTGAACCTCCGGTGAACAAGCCCATCCGCACCATGGCGATCTTCTGCATGCTGCTGTTCGCGGCGCTGCTGCTCAACGCCACCTACCTCCAGTACGTCGACGCCGGCAGCCTCAACTCGCGCTCGGACAACAAGCGGGTCCGCGACGCGGAGTTCGCGCGCAAGCGGGGTGCCATCGTGGCCGGCGGAACGTCGATCGCGGAGAGCCGCAAGGTCGACGACCAGTACACCTACCAGCGCGTCTACAAGCAGCCCGCGAAGTACGCCCAGCTCACCGGCTTCTACTCCTACATCTACGGCCGCTCGGGGGTGGA
This sequence comes from uncultured Actinomycetota bacterium, assembly GCA_963800225.1. GTDB lineage: Bacteria > Actinomycetota > Actinomycetes > Propionibacteriales > Nocardioidaceae > Nocardioides_B. The sequence goes on from CAWDAF010000003.1 coordinate 141,670, forward strand.
GTCGAGCCAGAACGAGATCCTCTCCGGCAGCGACCCGCGGCTGTTCGTCAACCGGGTCGTGGACATGCTCGGCAACAGCCAGCCCAAGGGCGGCTCGGTCTCGCTGACCGTCGACCCCAAGGCCCAGACGGCGGCGTTCGACGGGCTCCGCGCCCTCGGCAAGAACGTCCAGGGCGCGGTGGTGGCCCTGGAGCCGTCCACCGGCAAGGTGCTCGCGATGGTCAGCTCGCCGACGTACGACCCGAACCGGCTGGCCTCGCACCAGTTCAGCCAGGTGCAGGACGCCTGGAAGCAGCTCAACGCCAACAAGGACCAGCCGCTGCTCAACCGCGGGATCCAGGAGATCTACCCGCCCGGGTCGACCTTCAAGCTGGTGACCGCGGCGGCGGCCCTCTCCAGCGGCCAGTACACCCCCGAGACCAAGGTCAAGGGCGGGACCACGCTGGACCTGCCGCAGACCACGACCAACCTGGTCAACGAGAACGGCAGCGGCTGCGGCGGCGACCCGATCACGCTGACCCAGGCCCTCGAGGTGTCCTGCAACGTGTCCTTCGGCGACATCGGGCTGCGGCTGGGCGACGACGCGCTGCGCGCCCAGGCGGAGAAGTTCGGGTTCGACCAGACCTACCTCAACGACCTCAACGGCCAGGTCAAGAGCCGGTTCCCGGCCCACCCCGACAAGCCGCAGACCGCGCTGTCCGCGATCGGCCAGTACGACGTCGCGGCCACCCCGCTGCAGATGGCCATGGTCGCGGCGGGCATCGCGAACGGCGGCACGGTGATGCGCCCCTACGTCGTCGACGAGGTCCGCGCTCCCGACCTGTCGGTGCTCGACAAGACCAACCCGGAGGCCTACCGCAGCAACGCGGTCTCCTCCTCGGTGGCCCGCGACCTCACCCAGATGATGATCGAGGTCGTCGACAACGGCACCGGCCGGACCGCGCAGATCCCCGGGATCAAGGTCGCCGGCAAGACCGGCACCGCCCAGAGCTCCCCGGAGCGGCCGCCGTACGCCTGGTTCGTCTCGTTCGCGCCGGCCGACAACCCCAAGGTCGCGGTCGCCGTGCTGGTCGAGGACGCCGGCGTGCAGCGCGACGCCATCTCCGGCAGCGGCCTGGCCGCCCCGATCGCGAAGAAGGTCATGGAGGCGGTGATCGGCAAGTGACGGCCGGTCCCACCCGGACTCCGGACGGCGGCCGCTACCGCTTCGAGAGCCGGATCGCCACCGGCGGCATGGGCGAGGTCTGGCGCGCCACCGACCAGGTGCTCGGCCGTGAGGTCGCGGTCAAGCTGCTCAAGCGCGAGTACGCCGACGACCCGATGTTCCGGAGCCGCTTCGAGACCGAGGCACGCAACGCGGCCGCGCTGCACCACCCGAACGTCGCCGCGATCTTCGACTTCGGCGAGCTGCCCACCGACGACGGTCCGCCGCGGCCCTACCTGGTGATGGAGCTGGTCCGGGGGGAGCCGCTGTCGGTGCTGCTCCGCGGGGAGCCGATGCCGGCCGCGACGGCGGCCGACCTGGTCGCCCAGGCGGCCGACGGGCTGGCGGCGGCGCACGACCTCGGTATCGTGCACCGCGACGTGAAGCCGGCGAACCTGATGGTCACGCCGGACCGCCGGGTGAAGATCACCGACTTCGGCATCGCTCGGGCGGCGGACGCGGTGTCGCTGACCCAGACCGGCCAGGTCATCGGAACCCCGCAGTACCTCTCCCCCGAGCAGGCCGAGGGCAAGCCGTCCACCGGGGCCAGCGACATCTACTCCCTCGGCGTGGTGCTCTACGAGTGCCTGGCCGGCCGGCGGCCCTTCGAGGGCGACTCTCCGATCGCCACCGCGCTGTCCCACCTGCGCGACGACCCCCCGCCGCTGCCCTCCGACGTACCGCCCGGGCTCCGGGAGATCGTCGCCACCGCCCTGGCGAAGGAGCCGGCCGCCCGGTTCGCCAGCGTCCGCGACCTCGCCGCCGCGCTGCGCGGGGGACCGGTCCGCGCGGGCGACCCCACCGCGTCGGCGGGTGCGCCCACCCGGGTGGCCGGCGCCGCCGCCGGGGCCGCTCTCGGGGCGGCCGACGAGGGGGGCACCCGGGTGCTCGGTGCCCCGGTCCCCGGCGCCCCGGAGGGCCGGGACGGCTCGGGGGACGACCGGCGCCGGCGCGGACTGCCGCCGTGGCTGCCCTGGGCGATCGCCGCCGTGGCGGTGCTGGGGATCCTGCTGCTGCTGACCCGGTTGACCGGCGGCGGCACCCCCTCCGACAGCGCGACCACCGACCAGAGCACCGCCACCACCCCCACGAAGCGGCCCAGCGCGACCCCCACCCCCACCCCGACCACCACCCCGACCACCCCGACCACGTCGGCGGCGCCGGCCACGGTCACGGTGACCAAGTCCGACTACGTCGGGCGTCCCAAGGCGGATGCCCGCAAGGACCTCGAGGCGCTCGGCCTCAACGTCGACGAGCGGCCGGCGGAGAACCCGGGGGACCAGCAGAAGGACACCGTCGCCGACGTGAACCCCACCGGGGAGGTGGCCGAGGGCTCCACGGTCACCCTGTCCGTGTACGGCGACCCGGTCCCGACCACCGCCCCGACCACCGCCCCTCCGACGGCCAGCACCCCCAGCGCCTCCGGCAAGCCGGACAAGACCCCCACGAAGCCAGGCGACACGAAGGGCAGCCAGAAGCCATGAGCGACGGACAGGCGGGCAGGGGCGACCTGCGCGTGGGCGGACGCTACGTGCTCGGCGACCTCCTCGGCCGCGGCGGGATGGCGGAGGTCCGCAAGGGCACCGACGTCCGCCTCGGACGGGTGGTGGCCGTGAAGCGGCTGCGCACCGACCTCGCCAGCGACCCGACCTTCCAGGCCCGCTTCCGTCGCGAGGCGCAGAGCTCCGCCGGCCTCAACCACCCCGCCATCGTCTCGGTCTACGACACCGGCGAGGAGCCCTCCACCGACGGCTCGCACGTCCCGCAGCCCTACATCGTGATGGAGTACGTCGCCGGGCGGACGCTGCGGGACATCCTCCGCGAGGGCCGCAAGATCCTCCCCGAGCGCGCGCTCGAGATCACCTCCGGCGTCCTCGCCGCCCTCGACTACAGTCACCGCGCCGGCATCGTGCACCGCGACATCAAGCCCGCGAACGTGATGCTCACCCCCAGCGGCGACGTCAAGGTGATGGACTTCGGCATCGCCCGCGCCATCGCCGACTCGTCTTCGACGATGACCCAGACCGCCGCCGTGGTCGGCACCGCGCAGTACCTCTCCCCCGAGCAGGCCCGCGGCGAGACCGTCGACTCCCGCAGCGACGTGTACTCCACCGGCTGCCTGCTCTACGAGCTGCTCACCGGAAGGCCCCCCTTCGTCGGGGAGAGCCCGGTCTCGGTGGCCTACCAGCACGTCCGCGAGCCGGCGGCCCCGCCGAGCACCCTGGACCCCGAGCTGCCCCCCGAGGTCGACGCGATCGTGATGAAGGCGCTGACCAAGAGCGTCGAGGACCGCTACCAGAGCGCGGCCGCCATGCGTGCGGACATCGAGCGCTTCCTGTCCGGCAAGCCCGTGGTCGCGCCCGTCGTACCGGTGCCGGACGGTCGACCCGGTGTCGCCCGACGAGGCGACCTCGATCTTCGGCGGCGTCCGGTCCGACGACGCGGACGACGAGCCGGAGCGCAAGAAGCGCTGGCCGCTGATCGCGACGATCCTCGGGGTGATCGCCGTCCTGGCCCTGGCCGTGGTGGTCGGGCCGATGCTGGTGAGCTCCCCGCCTGACGACAAGACCGTGCCGCAGCTGGTCAACATGACCCAGGCCCAGGCCGAGCAGAAGATCACCGAGGCCGGCCTCCAGGTGGGCACCGTCTCCCAGGAGGCCTCCGAGGACGTGCCGAAGGGCCGGGTGATCGCCCAGGACCCGGACGCGATGAGCACGTTGCCGCCCGGCAGCAACGTCGACCTGACCGTCTCCACCGGCAAGCCCGACGTGGTGGTGCCCTACGTGATCGGCAAGGACAAGGACACCGCCCGCCAGGAGCTCACCGACGCCGGGCTGCGGGTCAAGCTGGTCCGCAAGAAGTCCGACGCGGCCGCCGGCACCGTGATCGGCACCAACCCCAACCCGGCCGTCAGCGTGTCGACGGGCAGCCTGGTCACGGTGTCCTACTCCGCCGGGCCCAAGGAGGTGCCGAGCGTGGTCGGCCTCAAGGAGGGCGCCGCCCGCAGCAAGCTGGAGGCTGCCGGGTTCAATGTCGACGTGGTCTCGGACTCCTCGACGAAGTCCCAGAAGGGCACCGTGCTCCGGCAGAGCCCGACCGCGTTCACCACCCAGCCGCAGGGCACGACGGTCGTGATCACGGTGTCGACCTACGAGCCGCCGCCGCCGACCCCGACCCCCTCGCCGACACCGACCCCGACCCCGACCCCGAGCAAGTCCCCGACGCCGACCCCCTCCCCCTCCGCCTCGACCTCTGCGGCGAAGGCCCCCTCGCCGAGCGCGAGCACCGCCGCGACGACCCCGCCACCGGCCTAGTCCGGGGCCCCGGGGCTCGGGGACCCGGGTCAGCCGGTCGCGGGCCGGGCGTACTCGAGCTGGGTGGAGCCGTCGTACCCGGGCAGCCGCAGCGAGTCCTGGGTGCTCACCTTCCAGCCCAGGCCCTTGCTGACCTGCTGGAGGTACAGCTCGATGTAGGGGCTGGAGTCCACCGAGGCCTGCATGTCCGCGACCGGGCCGACGGCCGAGATCCGGTACGGCGGCGAGTACGGCACACCGTGCAGGACCACGGTGTTGCCGACGCACTTGATGCCGGTGGTGGCGATCACCCGCTGGCCCTGGATGGTCATCCCGGTCGCGCCGCCGGCCCACAGGGCGTTCGCGACCGCCTGGATGTCCTGTTGGTGCACCAGCAGGTCGCTGACGTCGGCGCCGGCGTCGGCGAGCGCCTGCTGCGGGGCGTCGTCGAGCGTGATGGTCATCCCCGGTCCGCTCAACGGGGCCAGACCGGCCGGCCCCTTGAGTGCGTCCGCGCGGCGCTGCACCGCGGTGGCGCCCCCGCTGCCGAGCCCCTTGGTGAGCCGGTCGACCTCGGCGTTCAGGGCGGCGCTGCGGGCCCGGAGCCCCTCGAGGTCGTGCGCCTCCGCGTTCGCGAGACCGTTCAGGTCGTCGTACCGGCCGGCCCGCAGGTCGGTGCCCTTGGCGCTGACCATGCTGGTCACGAACAGCGCGCCGGCGCACAGGAAGACCGCCGGGGCCAACAGCCGCCACCACACCGCGCGAGACCGGTAGGTGCGGGTCCGGGTGGCGAAGGCCATGGACAGCCGGGTGCGCCAGGACTGGCGGTGCGGGTGTGCGGCCATCGCGTGCTCTCAACTGGTCGGTGGGGGCGGTCGGGCGCGGTGCTGTCGTGCCACGGCGCCGTCGGCGACTACGCTAGCCGAGTTGTCCACATGCATCGTCGATCCGACGTGTTGCACCCAGGAGTTGAGTGTGTCCGAATCTCGTTCGTCCCGCCGCGGCTCCCCGAGCTCCCAGATGAGTCTGGGCCCCCGGACGCACACGTCCGTGGCTCGTACCGCCGTCGCCGCCGTCCTGGTGCTGCTCGGCATCGGCTGGCTGGTCGTCTACACCGCCGTCGCGGGCCCCGACTCGGCCGGCACCAGCCTGACCTGGATGGGTGACCTCGGCCACTGGAACTACGTGATCGGGTTCGGGCTGATCTTCGTCGGCCTCGCCTCTGCGGCGCACCCCTCCACCCCGCTCGGCCGTGGTCGCGGCGTCGTGATCGGGATGCTCGGCTGCTTCCTGATCGGCCTGCTGTGGATCGTCCTGTACTACGTCACCGGCTCGCAGATCACGGTGCCTCTGATGAGCGACCTCAGCCAGTACAACCTGGTGGTCGGGATCGGCTTCATGGCCGTCGGCTTCATCTACGCCACGCACTGGGAGTGACCCTCCCCGCCCGCCGCTGAGCGCCGGGCCCCACGTCGACCCGGAACCGGTGTCACGGACCTCGGTCCGGGGCACCGGTTCTGCACATGTGTGGAGCACATTGTGGACGAATTACATCGCTGGTATTTCATCCACAGGGGTTATCCCCAATGTGGATGACGGGTCGGCTGGGGTGCCCCTCGCGGCGCGATCGTTGCGAGGTTTCCCAGGTGATGCCGAAGAACCGGCACTCCCCATGGGAAATTTCCCATGGGGAGTGCCGGTTTCTCGGCATCACCTGGGAAACTGCACCACCCCTGCGAGCCTCCGGGGTCAGGCGAGCAGGGCGATCCGGGTCAGCACGGCGATCGCGACGACGCCGGCCACGGCCGAGACGCCGGCGACCTGCCAGGTACGGCGGTGCTGCCGCGGGGCGTAGACCAGGGCGGCGGCGACGAGCATCCCGCCGACCAGGCCGCCGACGTGGCCCTGCCAGGAGATCCGGCCGATGAACATGAACGTGATGACGAAGTTGATGCCGATCCAGGTGAGCATCCCCCGGACGTCACCGTTCACCTTGATCGCCACCACGAGCAGGCCGCCCATCAGCCCGAAGATGGCGCCGGACGCACCGAGCGTCTGGCTGTACGGCGCGGCGAACCACAGCACCACCGCGCTGCCGGCGAGGCCGGAGATGAAGTAGAGCGCCAGGAAGCGGCCCCGACCCAGGGCCATCTCCAGCTGCGGCCCGAGCACCCACAGGGCGAGCATGTTGAAGCCGATGTGGGCGAGCTCGACGTGGGCGAACATCGAGGTCACCAGCTGCCAGTAGGCGCCGTCGGCCACCCCGGGAGCGAGGTCGTAGAGCACCCCGTTCACCCGGAGCAGGCCCCCGTCCGGGCGCAGCGCGAGCTGGTCGATCAGCGGGCTGCTGCGCCAGCCGGTGGCCAGGATCAGCACCCAGACCACGGCGTTGAGCGCGATCAGGAGCTGGGAGGTGAGCGCCGGGTTGCCGGTCCGCCGGCCGCCGTACGCCGTCCGGCCGGACCGGGTCCCGCGGCTGCCCTCCTTGACGCAGGACGGGCACTGGAAGCCGACAGCCGCCGGGCGCATGCAGTCCGGGCAGATCGTCCGGTCGCAGCGCTGGCACCGGATGTGTGCCTCGCGGTCGGTGTGCCGGTAGCAGACCGGGGCCCCCTGTGCGGAGGCCCCGGTCGCCGGCGTCTCGGGTGTGCTCATGTCAGCTCAGGTCAGCTCCGTGTCCTGGGGCAGTGTCGAGCGAGGCGGTCAGCGCCGGTCGATCTCGACGGTCTCGATGACCACCGGCTCGACCGGACGGTCGCCCGCGCCGGTCCGGGTGGTGTTGATCTTGTCGACGACGGCGCGGCTGGCCTCGTCCTCCACCTCACCGAAGATGGTGTGGCGGTTGTTCAGCCACGGGGTCTCCGCGGTGGTGATGAAGAACTGCGAGCCGTTGGTGCCCGGGCCGGCGTTCGCCATCGCGAGCAGGTACTTGCGGTCGAACTGCAGCTCCGGGTGGAACTCGTCCTTGAACTGGTAGCCGGGGCCGCCGGTGCCGGTGCCGAGCGGGCAGCCGCCCTGGATCATGAAGTTCTCGATGATCCGGTGGAAGCCGAGCCCGTCGTAGAACCGGTCGGGCGACTTCTTGCCGGTCTGCGGGACCGAGTACTCCTGGGTCCCCTCCGCGAGGCCGACGAAGTTCTCGACGGTCTTCGGGGCGTGGTTCGGGAACAGGTGGATGACGATGTCACCCTGGGTGGTCTTCAACGTCGCGTAGGTCTCAGACACTGCGCCGCCTCTCGATTGGTTTCGTCAGTGCGCCCCGATCTTCCCACGGGGCCCAACCCGCCGGTCCCAGCGGTCGTCAGACGGGGCCGGCGGTGGGCCGGCGGTGGCCCGGCGGGCGTCTCGCGCTGAGAGCCGGTGTTTCATCCTGTCCGCGATGCGGGCATGATCGAGTGGAGACGGGGCAACACCCCGGGACGCCGGCCGGCGGGACCGCAGCCGGCCGGACGACGGACCGACAGACGAGAGGACCCTCTCCCCATGGGCAAGAAGAAGACGCTGCGCGACCACGCCGGCACCCTGGCCGACACGCTGGCCCCGCACGTCGAGAACGCCCGCGACAAAGCGGCCCCGGTGCTGACCGAGGCCCGCGACAAGGCCGCCCCCTACGTCGCCGAGGCGCGCGACAAGGTGGCGCCGTACGTCGCCGAGGCCCGCGACAAGGTCGCGCCGTACGTCGCGGACGCCCGCGACAAGGCCGCCCCCTACGTCGCCGAGGCCCGCGACGCGGCGGCCCCGGTGCTGAGCGACGCCCGCGACAAGGCCGCCCCCTACGTCGCCGAGGCCCGCGACAAGATCGGCGACCGGTTCACCAGCGACGTGCTGCCGGCCCTGACCGCCGCGCTCGTCGCCGTGGACGAGGCCACCGAGGACGTCCGTGCCGAGGGCGGCAAGCGCGGCAAGGCCGTCGCCGCCGCGCTCAAGGGCGAGATCGAGGCCCCCGGCAAGACGCACCGCGTGCGCAACGTGCTGGTGGTGCTCGGCCTGGGCGGGATCGCGGTCGCCGTGGCCAAGAAGCTCAGCAGCCGCCAGCCGACCACCAGCTGGCAGTCCGCCTACACCCCGCCGCCGGCGCCGACCAGCTCGCCCGCGGCCGGTCCGGTCGGTGCCGCCACCGGCGCGCACCGTGCCGACGAGGCCGACGACGTGGCCGCCTCCGACCCGGCCGAGGCCGCGTCCGACGCAGCCGACGTGCCGCACGGCGCGAGCACCCCGGACAACCCGGTCACCGAGATCGACATCGAGAAGCAGTAGTCCCGGCGGGCTCCGGCCCGCACCGGCCTCATCCGACCTGCCGGTCCCCCTGGCGCTGCCAGCGTGGGGCCGGCAGGTCGACTGGTCTGTGCTCGTCGACCCAGGTGTCGATCCGCTCCCACCAGTCGAAGAGCCAGTCGATCCGCTCCTCGCGGCCCTCGGGGATCTCCGCGCGCGGCACCCGCCACCAGCGCATGATGATCTGCTTGTCCATCGGCAGCTCCCGCCACAGGTCCCGCACCCCGGTGAGGTGGTCGAGACCGGTGTGGGCGACCAGCACCACGTCGGCGTCCGGGGCGGCGTCCAGCGCCGCGAGCAGGCCGCCGGGTCGTGGCGCGATCACGTTCTCCATCCGCTCGGCACGCCGCGCCATCCGCTCCAAGCCGAGCCTGTGCAGCCTGTCGATCTGCCGCTGCCGTCGTTCCGGGGTGAAGTTGCCCCCCTCCGGGAAGATCACGAACGCGTCGTTCTCGTCCAGGTTCGCCGCCAGCTCGCCGACCTGGGTCTCCAGGTCCCGGCCGCGCCGCGGCCTCCCCGACACGAACCGGTTCGGCAGCCGGTTCAGCAGCACGTCGATCGCCGGGTCCCAGGCCAGGGTGTCCTTGAGCACCACCCGCGGCTCGCGGCCGTACCACTGCATCAGCGCGTACATCAGCGTGAAGGAGTCACCGGGCCCGGCGTGCCGGCAGCACACCAGCAGCGGCTGCCCCGGGTAGGCGTCCGGCGGCTCGCCCTCGGTGAGGATCTTCAGCCGCACCACCCGCCGCGCCTCCCGGAAGAAGATCCGCAGGTAGGTCTGCACGATGTCGTAGTGGATGCGCTCGAAGTACGGCCGGCGGAGGAACACCCCGAAGCCGGACGCGATCCACAGCCCGAACAGCTCGACGAGCATCAGGCTCTCCAGGACCAGGTGCATCAGCACCAGCGACATCAGCCGCAGCGGCCGCAGCCGGCCCGGTACTGCGGGCGAGAGCACGATCGCCACGACCAGCCAGAGCGGGATCGTGGTCACGATCAGCACGGTCAGCGCGATCACGGCCGGCGCCAGCACGATCCGCCGGAACCAGCCGGTCACAGGTGCTTCGCGAGGTAGGCCGAGGTGGCGGCGTACGCGGCGTCGATCCGCCGGGTGACCGCGCCGAAGTCCCGGTAGGCCAGCAGCGAGTCGTCCCGGCGGGTCAGCCCGCCCGAGGGCAGCACGTGGGCGGTGACGTCCGCGGGCAGGTCGGCCATCTCCCGGTGGAAGCGGTGCCGCCGGGCGATCTCGAAGGACACCCGGGCGACCTCCCACGGCCGGTGCGGCACCCCCAGCGGCTGGTCCACCCGGCCGACCTGGAGCACGAAGACCCGCTCGGCGCCGCAGGCCACCGCCCGGCCGACCGGGATCGAGTTCACGATGCCCCCGTCGAGGTAGTGCTCCCCCTCGACCTCCGCCGGGCTCAGCAGCCCCGGGACGGCGGCCGAGGCGACCACCGCGTCGACCACCCGGCCGCTGGTGAACCAGTGCTCGGCGGCCCGCTCGATGCTGGCCGCGCAGCACTGGAACGGCACCGCGAGCTCCTCGAAGGTCAGGTCGCCGAGCTCCTGACCGAGCCGGTCCCGCAGCGGCTTGGACGAGTGCAGGTGGGTGCCGGTCCGCACCGCCCGGGTGACCTGGCGGAGCGCGCCGTCGCCGTACACCTCGCGGTTGCCCACCGCGCTCTCCCACAGGCCGACCAGCCGGTCGATCACGCCCGCGCCGGGGTCGGCGGCGACCAGGGCGCCGTTCAGCGCGCCGACCGAGGTACCCACGATCAGGTCCGGCCGGATCCCGGCCTCGAACAACGCCCGGAGCATGCCGACCTCGACCGCCCCGAGCAGGCCGCCGCCGCCGAGCACGAAGGCGGTGCCCCCGCGGTCGCTCATCGGCCGGGGCTCAGGACCGCACGGGTGCGCTGTCGCGGCTCTCGCCGAGCTGCGCGCGCACCGCGCGGGTGGCGCGGTGCTCGGCCCAGAACGACAGGATCGGGACGGTGCCGCACAGCAGCGTGGTGACCGTGAAGCCGACGCTCCACCGGGCCTTGCGCGAGAGCAGGAAGGCCGTCACCAGGAAGATCATGTAGAGCCAGCCGTGCGCCACCCCCAGGTACTGGGTGATCCAGTCGCCGGTCTGCTGGAGGCTGGTGCCGTCCTCGGTGAGGTACTTCAGCGGGACGCCGACGAGCACCAGGACGATCAGCAGGACGCCGACGACGTTGGCCATCACGCGGTACCTGAGCAGGGCAGTCTTCACGCGCTCGACGGTACTCCGGTGACCCGGCTCACCTCGTCGCGGCACCACCGCCACCACACGAAGACCGCGAAGCCGGCGAACACCCACCACTCGAGCGCGTAGAGCAGGTTGCGCAGCGAGGTGAAGCTCGCCGGCTTGGGCAGCGACGCCGGTGTGACCGCGGACAGCCCGGTGCTGGCGACCGGGCTGCGGGCGATCACGTAGCCGCCGTAGAGGTCCTGGTCGACGTGCTGGATGGCATCCGCGACCCGCATCTCGGGGATCACGTCGTCGGTCGGGTCGGGGTCGGCCACCCCGGAGCCCTCACCGGGCTGCAGCCAGCCGGTGAGCCGGACCCGCCCCGTCGGAGCGGCCGGCGCGGCCTGCACCGACGGCGCCCACCCGCGTACGACGAGCATGGCCGGCGCCCTACGGCACGATGAGCCGGTGCCGCAGACCGCGACCGGGGTCACCGCCCATACGCCGCGGCGGCCGCTCTGGACCCGGTCGGCGACGTAGATCGTCGATCCCGGCAGCCACCGGCCGGCGAGCTCCACCGGCTGCCCCACGGCGGTGCCGGGGAACGGCTGGTCGGAGGTCAGCACCGAGTCGAGCGGCTTGGCGGGGACGTTGACCAGGGAGTTCGTCTGCTCCTCGCGGCCGTGCTGCCAGGCGCCGTACTGCCAGAGCCCGAGCAGCACCGTCGCCGTCGTCGCGAACACCGCGAGCGCGTGCAGGGCCAGCATGTGCGGCGCGAGCAGCGGACGGATCACCAGGTCAGGCTACGTGCGTGACCCAGCCCACCCGGCCCCGCGTCCGGGCCCGGGGCCGGGCTCGGGTCCCGCCGCCGGGGGCGTCAGCGGAGCACCCGGAAGAGCAGGTTCGTGGCCAGCGGCGCCTGGCTCACCGAGACCCGCTCGAGCCGGACCGCGTCCCCGTCCGGCCGGTCGAACAGCCGGACCCCGCCGCCGAGCATCACCGGGGCCACCAGGACCAGCACCTCGTCGAGCGCGTCGGCCGCGAGGCACTGCCGGGCGGTGTCGGCGCCCAGGACGTTGACGTAGCGGTCGCCGGCGGCCTCCCGGGCGGCGGCGACGGCACCGGCGAGGTCCCCGACGAAGGTGACGCCCTCGACCGGGTCGGCCGGCGGGTGGTGGGTGAGCACCACCTGGGGACCGGACCAGCCGCCACCGAACGGCTTGCCCTGCTTGTCGGTGCCCCGGTGCGGGTCGTCGCCGCGGAAGGTGCGGGCGCCGACCAGCAGGGCACCGATCCGGCTGATCAGGTCGTCGACGGCGGGGTTGGGCCCGAGGTAGGGGGCGAGCCAGGACATGTCGCCGCCCGGTCCGGCGATGAAGCCGTCCAGCGACATGGTGACCGAGTAGAGCATCCGGGCCACCGTGATCAGCCTCCCCGGGCGAGGACGGCCAGGCCCTCGTTTGCGACCCGGGCGACCTCGGCTTCGAGGTCGCCGAACTGCTGGCCGGCCATCGCGCCGGCTGCCACCCGGGCGGCGATCCCTTGGGCGATGACGGCGAACTTGAAGTGCGCGAACGCCTCGTAGAACGGCAGGTCCCCGAGGTCCGCACCGGTCGCGGCGGCGTACCGCCCGGCGAGGTGGGCGCGCCCCGGGAAGCCCGGCGTGCGGGTGACCGCCGGGGTGAGGGCGGGCTCGGACTCGCCCGGCTCGCGCCAGTAGAACAGCAGCAGCCCGAGGTCGGTCATCGGGTCGCCCAGCGTCGACAGCTCCCAGTCCAGGACCGCCGCCACCCGCCCGGGGTCGGCCGGGTCCATCAGGGCGTTGTCCAGCCGGTAGTCCCCGTGCACGATCGCGGACCGCTGCGCCCCCGGCACCCGGGCCGCCAGCCGGTGCCCGAGCTCGTCGACCGCCGCCACGTCGTGGGTCCTGGACCGCTCCCACTGGCCGTTCCACCGGCGGATCTGCCGCTCCAGGAAGCCGTGGGGGCGCCCGTAGTCCGAGAGTCCCACCGCGTCCGGCCGTACGTCGTGCAGGGCCACCAGCACGTCCACCAGCGCGTCGGCCAGCGCCACCTTGCCGGCCTCGTCGGCGGCGTACCCCGGGGGCAACGCGGTCCGGATGACGTGACCCTCGACCTTCTCCATCACGTAGAACGGGGCCCCGATCAGGTCACCGGCGCGGTCCTCGGTGATCACCACCGGCACCGGGACCGGTGTCGGGACCAGCGCGCGCTGGACCCTCGCCTCCCGGGCCATGTCGTGCGCGCTGGGGAGCAGCGACCCCGACGGTGGCCGGCGCAGGATGACCACGCCGGCCTCGCAGCCGACCTCGAAGGTCAGGTTCGACTTGCCCCCGCTGACCAGCGCGGCCGAGCAGTCCCGCCACCGGTCGTCGCCGAGGACGTCGGCCAGCACCGGACCCAGCCGGTCGAGCCGGACCAGCCCGGCCCAGTCGGCGGCGCCGGGCGCGTCGCTCACGCAGTCGTCCCGCGGAGCTCCCGGCGCAGGATCTTGCCGGTGGTCGTCTTCGGCAGCTCGTCGATGAACTCGACCGACCGGGGGTACTTGTAGGCCGCCATCTGCTGCTTGGCGTAGTCGATCAGCTCGTCCTCGGTGGCGCTGGCACCCGGCTTGAGGGACACGTAGGCCTTGACGGTCTCGCCACGGTACTCGTCGGGGACGCCGACGACGGCGACCTCACGCACGGCCGGGTGGCCGTACAGCACGTCCTCGACCTCCCGCGGCCAGACCTTGTAGCCGGACGCGTTGATCATGTCCTTCTTCCGGTCGACCAGGAAGAACCAGCCGCGCTCGTCCATGAACCCGACGTCGCCGGTGCGCAGCTCACCGCCGGGCAGCGACTGCTCGGTCGCCTCGGGCTTGTTCCAGTAGCCGGGTACCACCTGCGGGCCGGAGGTGACGATCTCCCCGATCTCGCCGACCGGGGCCTCCTTGCCGTCCTCGTCGAGGATCCGCACCACCGTGTTGAAGACCGGCACCCCGACCGACAGCGCCCCGGAGGCGGGGTCCACCGGAGCCCGCTGCCCCAGCGGTACGCCGTGCGAGGGGCTGTTGGTCTCGGTGAGGCCGTAGATGTTGTGGATGTAGAGCCCGGTCTTCTCCTCGAACTGGTCGGTGACCGCCGGGGCGATCGGGGCGCCGCCGGAGTAGAGCATCCGGAAGGAGGACCAGTCCTCGCGCGTGGTGCCCTCCATGCCGGCGAGGTTGATGAACACCGTGATCGACCCGACGGTGAAGGTCGGCCGGTGCTCACGGATCGCGTCCATCACCACGTGCGGCTCGAACCGGTGCACGAGCACCAGCGGGCAGCCCGCCAGCAGCGCGACGCCGACGTGCCCGATCAGCCCGGTGATGTGGAACAGCGGCGCCACCCCGAGCACCGCGTCGTCGGGGCCCAGGCCCATCCAGTCGCGGTAGGTCTGGGAGTTGAACGCCATGTTCGCGTGGGTGTTCATCGCCCCCTTCGGCACGCCGGTCGTGCCCGAGGTGTAGGTCAGCACCGCGACGTCCTCGCCACGCGGGGCGACCGGCGCGGGGGTCCGGCCGGCGTGGTCGACGTACACCTGGGCGAGGTCGAGGGTGCCCTCGGCGCCGCCGCGGGTGGCACCGGCGAACAGCCGCTCGTCGTCGCGGGTCTGCTCGTCGAGCGGCGAGCAGGTGACGACGGTGGTCACCTGGGTGGTCCCGGTCCCGATCACGTCACGGGCCACCGCCTCGTAGAGCTCCTCGAGGCACAGCAGCGCGGACGCCCCGGAGTCCTCGAGCAGGTAGGTCAGCTCCCGGGCCTTGTTCATCGGGTTGATCGCCACCGCCGCCCCGCCGGCCTTCCAGGCCCCCAGCAGCCCGACCACGAAGGCCGGGTTGTTCTGGGTGTAGATCGCGAGCCGGTCCCCCGGCGCGAAGCCGTGCTCCACCAGCGCCACCGCGAGCGCGTCCGACCGCGTGTCGAGGTCGGCGAAGGTGAGCGCGGCGTCGAAGTACCGGATCGCCACCGCCGCCGGGGCTCGCGCCACGGTGGCCGCGAACAGGTCCAGCATGGTGGCGAACTCGGCGGTGATGTCGGCCGGCGTGCCCTCGCGGTAGAGCGGGAGCCAGGGGCGGTCGGTGTAGGTCGTCACGGGCTCGGCACCTGCTACTTGATCGCCAGCGGGTTGACCGGCGAGCCGCTGGCCTCGTTCACCTTGAGCGGGGCGGCGACATAAAGGAAGGTGTACTGCTTGTCCTCGGCGCACGAGGCCGCGAGCTTCTCCAGGTCGCAGATCTCGGTCAGGGTGACCCCGAGGTTGCGCATCAGCGCGCAGTGCAGCGGCAGCGCGGCGCCGGTGTTCGGGTCGGTGGTGACCTCGTTGGCGATCGTGTCGGTGACCAGGTTCGGGATCTCCATGTCCTGGAACCACGCCACCAGCTCGGGGCTGTAGACCAGGCCCGGCTCGCAGAAGCCCTCGTAGAACGCGTCGCCCTGCTCGAAGAAGAGCTTGAGGAAGTTCGTCCGGATCACCAGGATGTCGCGCTTCTCGATGGTGACGCCCTGGGACTCCGCGCACGCCATCAGGTCCTCGTGGGTGAACGTCTCGGCCTTGTCCAGGTTCTCCTTGCCCCGGAAGCGGGCCATGTCGAGCAGGATCCCGCGGCCGGCCACGCCGCGCTCGGCGATCGGAGCCACGCTGGCCTTGTCGAGGCCGCCGACGGTGGTGCGGGCGTCGTAGCCGTTCCAGATCTTGCCGCCGTACCAGACGTGCCCGAGGGCGTCGTACTGCGTCGAGCCCTGGAGGAAGGCGAGGATCTTGTCGTCGGCGTAGTGCAGGCCGCCCGGGAACTGGGGTCCGCCGTCGCCGTCCCAGGAGGACTCGTCGAGGACCATCGTCTTCTCGGCAGGGCTGCGGCCCGGCCACACCGGGTCGCCCTTCGGGTCGCCGATCAGCCGCTGGAGGGTGAACACGCTGCCCGAGGAGATGTGCCGGACGCCGCGCAGGACCTCCTCGGCGGTGAGGTAGTTCAGGGCGCCGACCTCGTCGTCCGGGCCCCACTTGCCCCAGTTGGTCGGCGCGTCCTTGAGCAGTACCTCCATGTTCGGCACATCGGACATCAGTTACCTCCAGGCATACGGAGCGATCGCTCGGTGACAGGGTGGGATGAGAGCAGCGTCACACGGTCCTTCCGCCGCTGTCAACGGTCGGGACGGCCAGGATCCCGGTCCTGGACCCGGCTGGCGCCGGGCGCCGCCTCCGTCGTTTGTTCAGGTATCCTGAACAAGTGTCCGAGCCTCGAGCCTCCTCCGCCGGCACCGCCGTCCGCAGGCTGCGGCTGCTGCGCGGCCTGAGCCTGCGCGACCTGGCCGCCCGGGTCGAGGTGAGCGCGGGCACCCTCAGCGCCGTCGAGAACGACCGGACCGGGCTCTCCGTCGAGCGGCTCCACCAGCTCGCGGCCGCGCTCGGGGTGCCGGCCGCCGACCTGCTCCCCGACGCCGAACCGGTGCTCGCGCACCCCGCCCCGGCGACGCCGGCAGGCCCCACCGTGGAGGTCGAGACCGGTCACTGGCGCGACTTCGCGCCGCTGCCCATCGACGGCGTGCTGGCCGGAGCCGTCCGGGCCTTCGTGGCGATCGGCTACCACGGCGCCAGCATGCGGGCGATCGCCGAGCTGGCCCACATGAGCGTCCCGGGCGTCTACCACCACTACGCCAGCAAGCAGGACCTGCTGGTCAGGGTCTTCGACCTCACCATGACCGACCTGATCTGGCGGGTGGAGCAGGCCCGCGACGAGGGCACCGACCCGGTCAGCCGGGTGGCGCTCGTCGTCGAGGCGCTGGCGCTGTTCCACGCCCGCCGCAACGACCTGGCGTTCGTCGGAGCCACCGAGATGCGCAGCCTGGAGCCGGACAGCTACCGCCGGATCGCCCGGCTGCGCGGCCGGGTGCAGGACCTCCTCGACGAGCAGGTGGCGGCGGCCGTCAGCCAGGGCGGCCTGCGGGTCACCCACGGCGCCGACGCCGGCCGGGCGATCGCCACCATGTGCACCTCACTGGCGCAGTGGTTCCACCCCGACGGGCCGACGACGCCGGAGCAGATCGCGGCGGAGTACGCGCAGTTCGCCCTGGGGCTGCTGGGTCACCGCGACTGAGCCGGGGACGCCGGGGTCGACGGCTGGGTCACCCGGCCCGGGTCACCAGAGCTCGAGCGAGGACCGGAAGATCCCGCCCAGGTCCTCGGCCGTCACCTCGCGCGGGCAGGTGGTCAGCAGCCGCTGCTGCTTGAGGGTGCCCTCGACGAGGTCGTCGACGTCGTCCTCGCCGTACCCGACCGCGCCGATGCCGTTGGGCATGCCGATGTCGCGCATCAGGTCGATGATCACCGACGGCAGGGTGTCGGCCGACCCGCCGGCACCGGAGAGGCTGGGGTCGAGCAGCGCCGCCGCCCGCAGGTGCCGCTCGGGCGCCGCGTCGAAGGTGAAGCGGAACGCCTCCGGGGCGGTCAACGCCACCGACATGCCGTGCGGCACCATCGGCTCCTCGCCGGGGTAGTCCGCCGGGTGGAAGCCGCGGACCCGGCCGGCGATCGGGTAGCCGTTGGCGTGCGGGATGTGCACGCCGGCGTTGCCGAAGCCCATGCCGGCGAACGTCGCCGCCAGCGCCATGTCCTGGCGGGCCGCGTGGTCGTCGCCGTGGTGCACGGCGGTGCGGAACGCCGCCCCGAGCAGCGACATGGCCTTCTCCGACCACATGTCCGCGATCGGGTTGGAGCCGCAGTACGGAACCCGCTGCTCGGGTGTCTTCTTGTCGTAGGTGGTGTACCACCGCGCGGTGTAGCTCTCCAGCGCGTGACACAAGATGTCCATGCCGCTGGACGCGGTGACCATCGGCGGCTGGCTCACCGTGAGGTCGGGGTCGATCACCGCCATCGTCGGTCGCAGCCGCGGGTGGCTGATCCCGGTCTTCACCTTCAGGCTGAGCACGTCGAGCACGCACACCGTCGTGCTCTCGCTGCCGGTGCCGGCGGTGGTCGGCACGGCCACCAGCGGCTTGAGCGGCTTCGCCGGCGACCGGCCCTTCCCGACGGGGACGTTGACGTAGTCCATCAGCTCGCCGTCGTTGGTCATCAACAGGTTGATCGCCTTGGCGGTGTCGATGCTGGAGCCGCCGCCCACCGCGACGTACGCGTCGAAGGGGCCGGCGTCCCGGGCGAACTCGATCGCCTCCCGCATGCTGTCGTCGGTCGGTTCGACGTGGCTGCCGTCGAAGACCACGGCCTCGATGCCGAAGCGGCCCATCTGCTCGGCCACCCGCTGCGGCAGGCCGGTCGCGGCGACGCCCGGGTCGGTGACCACCAGCGCCCGGGAGGCGCCGTGCTGCGAGAGGTCGTAGCCGACCTCGTCTGAGGCCCCGGAGCCGAACTTCAGCTGGGGGGCGCCGTAGGTGAACACGGTCTCGGCGGGCTGCTGGGTCATGGTCGTCCTCTCGCGTGGAAGCGTCCCGACACCATAGCCAGGCCGGCGGCCGCGCTCATCCTCGTGGGGTGATGCCCGGTCCGGGGGAGCGCGGGAACAGTGGTGACCGCGGGGGGCACGACCACTGGATGCGCACGCCCCTAGGCAGGAGACCCGAGATGACGATGCTGAAGATGCTGGTCGACTCGACGGGGCGGTCCGAGGAGGAGGTCGTGATCGGTCTCGCCGCGGGCGTCGCCCTCTCCGCCGCCGTGGTCGCCCTCCGCGCGGCCGACTCCCTTCTCGAGGTGTGGCCGCTGCCCCTGCCGGGCCGCCCGAACCCGGGCCGGACGGACAAGGAGTAGCGGGAGCGGTCGAGGCCTCAGAACACCCTGCGCCAGTCGTTCCGGACGCTGACCACCGTCCAGCCGTCCCGGCGGGCCCGCTCGAGGGCCCGCTCCGCGCCGCCGACGTAGTCGAACTCCCGCTCGGCGTCGTCGTGCAGGACCAGCAGGCGCAGGGAGGGCCGGCCGGGGTGCCGGCTGTAGTCGAGCATCTCGATGTCACCGTTGGAGTTCCCGGCGGCGAGCAGCGGCCGCCGTCCGACCCGGGTCCAGATGTGCACCGGCTTCTCCGGGCCGTCGTCCAGGTAGTCCGGCGCGGCTGTGCGGGTGATCGAGCCGCCGTGCCCGTCGGGTGTGTAGGCCAGCGCCGACTGCTCCCGATCACGCTCTCGCGGGGGACGCCGTACACCTCGGCGGAGATCGGCCGCATGAAGTCGCGCCCGCCCCCCGAGGCGATGTAGCTGGAGAAGCCGTTCGCCTCCAGGTAGCCGAGCAGCTCGACCATCGGGGCGAAGGCGCACTCGAGGTACCCCAGCCCCAGGGTCGGGTGGCGCGCACTCCGCAGGAACGCCTCCGCCTGGGCGTCGAAGTCGTCGACGCTGATGTCGGCGAACGCCGCCAGGACTCCCCCGGCCAGGGCAGCCACCTGGGTGTCGTCGCCCGCGTAGTGATCGGCGAGCACCCGGCCGAACCAGCCGTAGTCGTGCTCGTGGGCGGCCTTCCAGGGCTGCCGGTCACGGAGGGCCGGGTCCGCCTCGGCCATCGCGACGAGGCGGCGCAGGATGAAGTCCAGCTGGACGGGCATCGGCTTCTCGCACCACAGCGTGCCGTCGTTGTCGAACACCGCCACCCGTTCGGCCACCGGCACGGGCTCCGCGCCGTCCGCTCCACAGACCTGCTCGACGAAGCCGATCACGGCGTCCCGGGCCGCGCCGTCCTGCCAGCTCGCCAGCGGCTCCGGCATGTCGGCTCCCCCGCTCTCGGTCCGCGACTTCTCGGCTCCCACTGAACCGACGCGCCCGAGCCGACGCCTCACCCCGGGCGGGTGAGCGGGAGGTGTCACCCCGGCATCCCCGCGTCGAGCCAGCGGTTCACGTCGTCCACCAGCGAGTCGACGCCCGCGGCGCTGTCGAGCCGCAGGGTGGGCCGTCCCAGGCCGCCCAGCCACTCGTCGTGGCGGGCTCGGCTGCGACCGGTGAAGCCCGGCTGGTCGTAGCCGGCGGCCCACTGGGTGAATTCTCGATGCGCCTGCTCGCGCCGCCCGCCGGGACCGATCGCGTCGCCGTACCGGCCGACCTCGCGCTCGTGCAGGCGCGCCAGCCGCAGTGGCGCGTCGAGGGTCAGGAACACGACGGCATCGAAGCGGGGTGCGAGCGGGTCACCCCAGCCCATGACGGAGCCGGTGAGGACCCACGCGTCGCGCTCCAGGAAGACCTCGGCCATCAGCCGGAGCCGGTCGTCGACGGGTCGCTTCTCCACGTACGCCGGCGAGGTCGGCAGCCAGAAGTAGTCGTCCACGTCGGCGTGCGGCACCGCCCAGTCCGTCGCCAACGCCCGCCCCAGGGTCGTGGTCCCCGACCCGCTCGCCCCGGTGACGTGCAGGCGACAAGGCGTCATGGCGGGCGGCTCCCGAGTGAGACCGGACTGCGGTGGACGGGCGATGTCCTACGCCGGGAGCTCGCCAGTAAGACGCACCAGCAGACGCATATGCATGCCAGCCTCGATCGGGTTCACCCGGTCGACGACGAGTTCGTACGGGCGCTCCATGATCCGGTGCACGTAGTCGAGGAGTGGTTCCGGGACGTATCCGAGACGGTCACCGCTCTGTCGCACAAGCAGGGCACGCTCGTTGACCTCGTTGTCTGTCTCGCAGCGCAGCTCCAAGCGGTCACCTGGCTTCAGGTCGGCGATCTCAGCGCGCTCTTCAGACGTCAGGTGTCGAATGCCGTGAACGAGGAACGGGAGACTGACAGGTCCCGGTTGGGGCAGCGGAGTCAACTCATACGTGTCGCCTGTGCGACCGCCGCCGGACACGGCGAGCACTTCGAGCGGCTCCGCCTCTGAACCCAAGCCCAACTGCTCCAACGTTTCAGCGCGCTCGGCCCGGTGCGGGTCCATCACCCGCTCAGCGAAGATCGGGAAGAGAGACTCACTCTCATGGGCTCGCCCGAGTGGAAGTCCTGGAAGGGCTCGAGTGACGCCATCGTCGTACTTGAAGCGGAAAATGTGTCGGTCGTGGCTCAAGACTCCGACACGGCTGTAGCGACGTGTCTCGGGGTCCTGCCGGCTGACAAGGAGTTCATCAGTCTTCATCAGCGTCGCCATGGCACAACCTCCTCTGGTTCTCGAGTATGACTCGCTCGACAAAGGTAGTCGCGACCTCCGACAGTCTGCCTTCGGGCGCCTCAAGTGTCTCCCGGATCGAGCGACTGTCCAAAGCAGCGACGCGCTCCACCCAGAGATCTGCGCCGCTGCGCGAGACCGCCCGTAGCGCGAGGTCCACCAGCCCCTGTTTGTGGGGCGCGAAGGGATTCGCCCGTCCTCGACGGGCGAAAGCCACAGGATCCTTGTCGCGCCTGTTGGCGGCTGTCAGGCCGGCGCCCAACGCACTGCCATGGTCGTACGTCGGTGCGAGGAAGCGCACGCCGTCACTCTGACGCTCCAGGATCGCCCAGTTGCCAGGATGCCGATCTCCATTCCCGACAAGGGCATCCAGCACGAGATAGCCAGCGAAGACAGCGAACCCGGTGAGGTCGCGCATGCCCGGCGGGGGCTCGACCTGCTCGAGAACCTGCTGAACGGCGTCGAGGGTGTAACCCTCCTCCAGACGCATGCGCCCGCCGTCCGCACTGAAACCCGGGGACGGTCGACGCTGGTAGCCCTCCACTTCGGGCAGGTACGCCGTGCCAGTGTTCAGGTTGAAGCCCAGCGGAGTGACGTTGCGGGAGATCAGTCCGAGCTCCCCATCGAGGACCGCAAATTTACACTCGGCTGCCGGTAGGCTAACCGCTGCGGCAAGCCGTGATGTGAAGACCTCCGCGCAGTCTGTCAACGCTGCTTCGGATCCGTCACCAGTCGTCTGCCGGTACTTCCACAGCCAGTGCCGATCGCGCGGCGCGTCTGCGTCCTCGGCGAGCCACCGCTTGTTCTTGTCGCGCCCGCCCGGCTCGTCACGGATGACGGCCCAAGCCGACACATCAATCTCCACGGTTCTCCATTCACACAAGATGACTCAGACGATAGTGACCGTCCGTCCTCGACGCTGCGGCAATGCCTTACCGCTGCACCACGTGTTCACCGGGTGCGTATCGCTTACCTGGTTGTGGGACTCGACTCTTACCCGGACGGTCTTGACTGAGACGGGAGGGATCTCGACGGATTCGGTCAGCGACCCGAGTCGACGGGGGCTGGGGGCAATGGCTGCTCCTGGGTCCGTGGCGGCAGTTGACCGCCTTCATCCAGTTCCAACACAGCAGTGGGTTAGCCCTCAATGGAAAAGAAACCGCTGGCTGACCCGCGGCTTCTCGTGGTGGAGCCAAGGGGACTCGAACCCCTAACCCCCTGCTTGCAAAGCAGGTGCGCTACCAATTGCGCCATGGCCCCTGGCTGGCGGGCGAACGCCCGCGGAACGACCGGTCAGGACCGCTTGACGTCGTCGGTGGCCTCGGCCCACAGCGACTGCTCGCGCTGACCCGCCTTGGCCTTCCTGGAGGCGATCACGGCGGCAGCCGCGGCTGCGACGACGAGCAGGAGCTTCTTCATGCGGGTCCCTTCTCCGGTGTGCGACAGGCGACTCTACCAACCGGCCCGGGCGGTGACGCCGCTGGCCGGGCGACCGGGCGTCGAACGGCGAACTCCGCCGGTCCGGCTCGCCGCCGTCGGCTGGGTGCCACCCCGGGATCCGCCTGCCGAGAGTGAGTCCCGTGCGCCGTACCTGGGTCCTCGTCGTGTCCACCTCGTTGCTGGCCAGGCCCTGCACGACGCGCTGAACAGGCCCGCCAACCGGGTGCTGTTCGCGACCTCCTCGACCGCGCCCTGCTCCAGCCCGACGCGGAGGTCAGCGGCCTGCGGCTCGCCGACACCGCGATGGACGCCGCCGATGGAGTCGGCAAGAGCCGGGAGCACGGCGGCCTAAGGCGCGACGCCGGGCAGCCGCCGACGTGGCGACGGCCCGGCGGGGCGTCGGCGGCGCGCCAGCAGGTGCAGGAGCCACAGGTTCGCGACAGCGGTGGCCGCGAACAGGACGGCGTACGCAGCCGTCACCGGCCACATCGGCCCGCCGTGATCGGCGCCGGTGACGCTCCAGGCGGCGGCGCCGAGCAGGTAGACCACGGGCAGCGCGGGCAGCAGCGCCGGCAGGGTCAGGGCCATCGCGACACCCTCACGGTTCCACGTGAATCCAGCGCTCGGGTCGGAGAACGCGCTCGCCGCCAGTGCCGCCACGGTGCCGACGTAGAGCCCGGCCAGCACGCGCCGGCCCCACGTCGTCCTCATGCGGCCAGGCTAGCCACCCGTCCGTGGTCAGGGGCTGACGCTGGCCCGGTAGGTGAAGAGCTCGGTGCCGTTGGTCTCCTCGCCGTTGTCCGGGGCAGCCCACAGGGTCAGCCGGTTGCCGTCGGCGGCCAGCTTGACCGGGTTCCGGGTCATCACGTGACCGGCGGAGGACCACTTCTGGAACGGCACCTCGCGCAGCACGTCGTGGCTGCGCAGGTCGATCAGGGAGACGCCGCCGAGCTCGTAGGTGCCCTGGTCACCGCCGGCGCTCGGGGTCTGGGGCAGGTTGGTGACCCCGCCGCAGATCATCTTGGCCGACGCGGCGTACTGGCAGTCCTGGTAGTCGGTGAAGTAGCTGTCGTTCCTCCAGCTGTGGACCTGCCTGCCTCGCGCGGTCCACTCGTAGAAGCGCCGCGAGCCCCAGTTGTTGCCGACCAGGTGGCCGTTGGTCTTGTCCCGCACGATGCCGCCGATGTGGTCGTCGACCTCGAACTGCTTGTGGACGGCCAGTGAGTCCGCGTCGACGCGGTAGATGATCGCGCTGGAGCCCGGGCGGTACTGGGCCACCGGCACCCAGACGTCGGTGCCGTCGTAGGAGATGCCGCCGGGGTGGTACCGGTCGCCCTCGCCGAGGGTGATGTCCTTCTGCAGGTGTCCCTGCCGGTCCATGACGAACAGGTGGCCGATGCCCTTGCCGGCCGTGCGGTCGTAGCCGCCGACGGGGGTCGGGTACTTCTGGGTCGGCTCGATGATCTGGACGGCCGAGAGGAACAGGTGCTTGGGGGTGATCGCGAGGCCCTCGGTGTGGTACGTCGGGAAGCTCAGCTCGAGCTTGTCGACCTGGGTCCAGACGGTGTCCCGGTCCACCGCGGCGACGTCGCGGGCGAGCGCGCCGTCGTGCCGCCGGGCATGGTGCGAGGTGTCGGCGGCGGCGCCGGCGGCCCCGCCGACGAGCAGGGCGCAGGCGGTCATGGCGACGATCGTGCGCAGGCGTGGGCGGTTCATGGGTCCGTCTCCTCGAGTGACGTGGCGTGTCTACGGTCGGTTCGTGGAACGTAGGACGCGCACGTGAACGACGCGCGACGGCAGCCCGACCGCAGCCGGACGGGGGAGCCAACGACCCGGTAGCCGCCCCCGACGCGTCGCCGGAAGGAGTCCCGGGAAAGACTCACCCCCGCTGACCGCGCTCGGCTGGTCATCGGGGGTGCTGTTGTCGGTGGGCCTAGGAGGACTTGAACCTCCGACCTCTTCCTTATCAGGGAAGCGCTCTAACCGTCTGAGCTATAGGCCCCAGCGACGTCACCGCGGGTGACATCGGGAGGTCCGGCGGTGAGGCCGGACCGAGGGCAGAGATTACCGCATCGTCGCGGTGCCGCCCAAACCGAGCCTCCGCGAACGGTAGCGAGGATGGACCGGTCAGCGGTCGTCCTCGGCCAGGGTGACCTCGACGCCGCCGAGCAGTGCCGCGGCGAGGTTGTAGAGGAACGCCCCGAGCGTGGAGATCGCGGTGATCAGGACCACGTCGAAGACCGCCACCACCATCGTGAAACCGAGCACCCGGCTGGTGCCGACGTAGTTCTTCACGTCGAAGGTCTGGGTGGAGTCGCCGCCCATGACGTCGCTGACGGTCTTGTTGATCGAGTCCCAGACGCCGGCGGCGCTCAGCACCGACCAGACCACGGCAACCGCCACGACGAGCACGATGCCCAAGGCGATGGAGAGCAGGAACGACGTCTTCATCACCGACCAGGGGTCGAGGTGCACCAGCCGCAACCGGGCCCGCCGGGTGCCCTTGGGCCGGCTCGAGCCGGCCCGCACGGCCGAGGTCCCCTTGGCTGCGCCCGAGCCGGGGGCCACGCGACCGGTCTGGTCACTCCCACGACCGGTCGACGTCGTCGTACCGCGGCCGGTGGTGGACTGCCCGGTCGACTGCACCTTGGTGCCGGCGGCCGCGACCGCCGCCGAGACGCGCTCGGTCAACGGCCGCTTGGCCTGGTCCTCGGACCTGTCGGAGTCAGTCGGCCCGGACAGGGGACGGCGTGGGGCCAGCGGCCTGTCGTCGGCACGGCGGTCGGCCATCAGGACTCCTCGGGGTCTACGTCGTCGTCGTCCGCCCCGTCGACCTCGACGGGGGACGGTACGTCATCGTCGATTGTCGCATTTGCTGGGTGAACGTCCATCTCACCGGTCTGGTCAGCGGAGAGACCCGCCTCGACGGCCTCGTCGACCGCGTCGTCGATCTCCGGGGCGCGCTCGACGCTGCGAGCGACCACGGCGACGCCGTCCCCTTCCTTGACGCCCACGAACCGGACGCCCTTGGTGTCGCGGCCGGTCGGGCGGAGGTTGTCGTCGATGGCGCTGCGGGTGACCTGGCCGGACTGCTTGATGGCCAGCACCTCGTCGCCCTCGACCACGATGAACGCACCGACCAGGCTGCCGCGGTCGTCGTCCTGCTTCATCGCCTTGATCCCGATGCCGCCGCGGGACTGCAGCCGGTAGTCGGAGATCCGCGAGCGCTTGGCGAAGCCGCCGTCGGTGATGGTGAAGACGTACTGCTCCTGGACGTCGGGGAGGTCGCCGGCCGCGGTGGACTCGCCGGCCGACTCCGCGGCGGAGGCGGCTGCCTCCTCGGCGGCGACCTGCTCGGCGCGGATCACCGACATCGACAGCAGCTCGTCGTCACCGCGGAACTTCATGCCGGTGACACCGGACGTCGCCCGGCCCATCGCCCGCATGTCGTCGGAGTGGAACCGGATCGCCTGGCCCTTGCGGGAGACGAGCAGCACGTGGTCCTCGGCGCCGACCAGCTCGGCACCGATCAGCTCGTCGTCGTCCTCGCGGAAGTTGATCGCGATGACGCCGGCCTGCCGGGGGCTGTTGTAGTCGCCCAGCCGGGTCTTCTTGACCAGGCCGTTGCGGGTGGCCAGCACCAGGTACGGCTGCTGCTCGTAGTCCCGGATCGCGAGCACCTGGGCGATGCTCTCGTCGGGCTGGAAGGACAGCAGGCCGGCCACGTGACCGCCCTTGGCGTCGCGCGACGCCTCCGGGAGGTTGTAGGCCTTGGTCCGGTAGACCCGGCCGGCGGTGGTGAAGAACAGCAGCCAGTGGTGGTTGCTGGTGGCCATGAAGTGCTCGACCACGTCGTCGCCGCGCAAGGTCGCGCCGCGCACGCCCTTGCCACCGCGCTTCTGCGTCCGGTAGAGGTCCGCGCGGGTGCGCTTGGCATAGCCGCCGCGGGTGATCGTCACGACGAGGTCCTCGTCGGGGATCAGGTCCTCCATCGACAGGTCGCCGTCGGAGGGGATGATCTGGCTGCGGCGCTCGTTGCCGAAGCGCTCCACGATCTCGGAGAGCTCCTCGGAGATGATCTGGCGCTGGCGCTCCTCGCTGGCCAGGATCGCCTCCAGGTCCGCGATGATCGCCTCCAGCTCGGCCAGCCGGTCCATGATCTTCTGCCGCTCGAGCGCGGCGAGCCGGCGCAGCTGCATCTCGAGGATGGCGTTGGCCTGGATCTCGTCGATCTCCAGCAGCGCGATCAGGCCACCTCGGGCCTCCTCGACGTCGGGGCTGCGCCGGATCAGCGCGATCACCTCGTCGAGCATGTCGAGGGCCTTGACCAGGCCGCGGTAGATGTGGGCCTGCTCCTCCGCGCGGCGGAGGCGGTAGCGGGTCCGGCGCTGGATGACCTCGACCTGGTGGGTGATCCAGTGCGAGATGAACTGGTCGAGGGTCAGCGTGCGGGGCACGCCGTCCACCAGCGCCAGCATGTTGGCCGCGAAGTTCGACTGCAGCTCGGTGTGCTTGAACAGGTTGTTCAGCACCACCCGCGCGACGGCGTCGCGCTTGAGCACCACGACGAGCCGCTGGCCGGTGCGGCCCGAGGAGTCGTCGCGGACGTCGGAGATGCCGGAGATCCTGCCGGAGTCGGCGAGCTCGGCGATCTTCAGCGCCAGGTTGTCCGGGTTGACCTGGTACGGCAGCTCGGTGATCGAGATCGTCGTACGCCCCTTGGCGTCCTCGTCGATGTCGACGACCGCGCGCATGGTGACCGAGCCACGACCGGTCCGGTACATCTGCTCGATGCCCTGCTGGCCGACGATCAGGGCTCCCATCGGGAAGTCCGGCCCCTTGACCCGCTCGAGGAGGGCCTCGAGCAGCTCCTCGCGGGAGGCGTCGGGGTGCGCCAGCGACCACTGCACGCCCTCGTTGATCTCCTTGAGGTTGTGCGGCGGGATGTTGGTGGCCATGCCGACCGCGATCCCCGCGGAGCCGTTGACCAGCAGGTTCGGGAACCGCGCCGGCAGGATGGCCGGCTCCTGCGAGCGGCCGTCGTAGTTCGGGGTGAAGTCGACGGTGTCCTCGTCGATGTCACGGACCATCTCCATGGCCAGCGGCGCCATCTTGCACTCGGTGTACCGCATCGCGGCGGCCGGGTCGTTGCCCGGAGAGCCGAAGTTGCCCTGGCCGTCGACGAGCGGCGCCCGCATCACCCACGGCTGCGCCAGCCGCACCAGGGTGTCGTAGATCGCGGTGTCACCGTGCGGGTGGTACTGCCCCATCACGTCGCCGACGACGCGCGAGCACTTGGAGAACCCGCGGTCGGGGCGGTAGCCGCCGTCGTACATCGCGTAGAGGACGCGGCGGTGCACCGGCTTGAGGCCGTCGCGTACGTCGGGCAGCGCCCGGCCCACGATCACCGTCATCGCGTAGTCGATGTAGGAGCGCTGCATCTCGACCTGGAGCTCGACGGGCTCGATCCGTCCGCCCGGCCCGCCGGGGATCTCGGTGCTGTTATCGGTCACTGGTCATCTTTCGTCGAGGTCGATCGGACGGGGCGCGGCAGCAGCCCGGTGGCGGGTGGCGGCGTGGCAGGGGACGACATCAGATGTCGAGGAACCGGACGTCCTTGGCGTTGCGCTGGATGAACGAGCGGCGCTGCTCGACGTCCTCACCCATCAGCACCGTGAACATCTCGTCGGCCTGGGCGGCGTCCTCGAGCGTGACCTGGAGCAGCAGCCGGTTGTCCGGGTCCATCGTGGTCTCCCACAGCTCGTTGGCGTTCATCTCGCCGAGTCCCTTGTAGCGCTGGATGGCGTTCTCCTTGGGCAGCCGCTTGCCGGCCTCGATGCCCGCGTTGCGCAGCGCGTCGCGCTCGGCGTCGGAGTAGACGAACTCGTGCTCGTGCGGCTTGTTCCAGCGCAGCCGGTACAGCGGCGGCTGCGCCAGGTAGACGTAGCCGTGCTCGATCAGCGGGCGCATGAAGCGGAACAGCAGGGTCAGCAGCAGGGTCCGGATGTGGTGGCCGTCGACGTCCGCGTCGGCCATCATCACGATCTTGTGGTAGCGGACCTTCTCGATGTCGAACTCTTCGTGGATGCCGGTGCCGAGCGCCGAGATGATCGCCTGGACCTCGTTGTTGGCCAGCACCTTGTCGATGCGGGCCTTCTCGACGTTCAGGATCTTGCCGCGGATCGGCAGGATCGCCTGGATCCGCGGGTCGCGGCCGCCCTTCGCCGACCCACCGGCCGAGTCGCCCTCGACCACGAAGATCTCGCACTCCTCGGGGTTGGTCGACTGGCAGTCGGCCAGCTTGCCGGGCAGGCCACCGCCGCCGAGCAGCCCCTTGCGGCTGCGGGCGAGCTCGCGGGCCTTGCGCGCGGCGACCCGGGCGTACGCCGCGGCCTGCGCCTTGCGCACGATGTCGCGGCCCTCGGCGGGGTTCTTCTCCAGCCAGGCGCCGAGCTGCTCGTTGACCACCCGCTGCACGAAGCCCTTGGCCTCGGTGTTGCCGAGCTTGGTCTTGGTCTGGCCCTCGAACTGCGGCTCGCCGAGCTTGATCGAGATGATCGCGGTGAGGCCCTCGCGCACGTCGTCACCGGAGACCCGGTCCTCGCGCTTCTTGATGAGGTTCCACTCCTCGCCCCAGTTGTTGACCAGGGACGTCAGGGCGGAGCGGAAGCCCTCCTCGTGGGTGCCGCCCTCGTGGGTGTTGATCGTGTTCGCGAAGGTGTGCACCGACTCGGTGTAGCTGGTCGTCCACTGCATCGCGATCTCGAGGCTCATGCCGCTGTCGACCAGCTCCGCCTCGAACTCGATGACGCTCGGGTGCGCCTTGTCCTTGCGCTTGTTGAGGTGCTCGACGTAGTCGACCAGGCCGCGGTCGAACTTGAAGGTGCGCTCGGTGACCCGGTCCGCGGTCCCGTCGGTGTCCGCCAGGCCGGCGGCCCGGGTGTCCGCGTCGGCGTCGCCGAGCAGGTCGTCCTGGATGGCGTCCTGGAGCTCCGAGGGCACGTTCGACCGCTCGTCGCGGACCACGATCTCGAGGCCCTTGTTGAGGAAGGCCATCTCCCGGATCCGGTTGGTGATCGTCTCCCACGAGTACGTCGTGGTCTCGAAGATGTCCGGGCTCGCCCAGAAGGTGATCGTCGTGCCGGTCTCGTCGGTCGGCTCGAGCTGCTCGAGCGGGCCGTCGGGCTCGCCGAGGCTGAAGGTCTGCCGCCAGTGGTAGCCACGGTTGCGGACGTCGACCTGGAGCTTGGTGCTCAGCGCGTTGACCACCGAGACACCCACGCCGTGCAGACCGCCGGACACCTTGTAGCCGCCGCCGCCGAACTTGCCGCCCGCGTGCAGCATGGTCAGCGCCATGGTCACCGCGGGGATGCCCTCCGTGCGGGTGCACGTCGGTCGGGATGCCGCGGCCGTCGTCGTCGACCCGGACACCGCCGTCGTCCTGGAGGGTGACCCGGATGCTGGTGGCGTGGCCGGCCAGCGACTCGTCGACGGAGTTGTCCACGACCTCCCACACCAGGTGGTGCAGGCCGCGCTCACCGGTCGAGCCGATGTACATCCCGGGACGCTTCCGGACGGCCTCCAGGCCCTCGAGCACCTGGATCGCCGAGGCGTCGTACTTGCCGTCCTCGACCGCGTGACCCTCGCTGACCGGGGCCAGGTTGGCGGCCGCCGCGGCCACCGCCTCGGCGGGCGGGCCGGGCTCGACCGCTGCTGCCGGGCTGCTGCCGGGGGTGTCCGCGGGGGACGGGGTGGTGCTGATCTCTGCAGGGGTGTTGGCGGGCATGTCGTCAGCCACGAGCCATCCTCTTCACGTCTGCGCACACGTAGAACGGTCGTCCCGGACCGGGAAGCGACCTCCCTCAGTGTACCCCGTCAGGGCCCATATCCGGGGGTTGTGCCCCCACGGGAGGGGACCTGCCGCGACCTGAGAGGCCGTTTCCCGGCCCCACAGGGCGGTCAGGACGGCTGCGCAGGGGCTCGTTCTAGTCCCTGTACCGACCCGAGGCCCGCAGATCGGCTCCAGGGGCCTCGGGCGGCTCGGACTTTCCGGGCACGACCTCAGCCGTAGGTGTCACGCGGCCCACGACCGTCGCGGACCGACCGGAGACCCTTCTTCCACGACGGGCCGTGCGGCCCCCGCACCTCGATCAGCGTGACCGTGCCGTCCCCGAGCTCCTCGTTGAGCCGGCGCACCACGGTCGGTGAGAGCAGCTTCATCTGGGTGGCCCACGCGGTGGAGTCGGTGCGCACCAGCAGCTTGCCGTCGTCGAACGACTCGGGCAGGCAGTGCAGGGCGACCTCGCGCCCGACCAGGCTGTCCCAGCGCGAGAACACCCCGTGCACCCGGACGTCGGTGCCCCACCCCTGGTCGGCGATCAGCCGGCCGATCGTCGAGTCGATCAGCTGGGGGTCCCGCTCGTCGGGGTGCGCCCCGGAGGCCTGCGGGTCGGTCCGGCGGCTCGACGGGCGGAACTTCGAGGGTGCTCCGCCGCTCGTCGTACGCCGCCGGGCACCGGGCCGGGCCATCGAGCGGGCGATGCTGCGGGCCAGGTCGAGCCCGGTGTCGTCGTGCTCCACCGGCTCCGGCGGCCGGGGTCCCTCGACGGGTCCGCCGCCCGGGCCGTCCGCCGGGTCCGGGTCGCGGGGAGAGCCGGTGCCGTCAGGAGACACCGGGGAGCACCAAGCCGTCGACCACGTCGACCCTCGCCCCGGCCAGCGCGGCGGGGATGTCGTCGGGGACCGCGGCGGTGACGAGCACCTGCTCGGCACCGGCCACCAGCTCCGCCAGCCGCTCACGCCGCTCGGTGTCCAGCTCGGCGAAGACGTCGTCGAGGATCAGGATCGGGTCGTCGCCGGCGGCGCGCAGCAGGTCGTAGGAGGCCAGCCGGAGCGCGAGCGCGGTCGACCAGGACTCTCCGTGCGAGGCGTAGCCCTTCACGGGCAGCGGCCCGAGCATCAGGGTCAGGTCGTCGCGGTGCGGCCCGACCAGGCTGATCCCGCGGTCGATCTCGTCGCCGCGCCGGCGCTCCACCTCCGCGAGCAGGGCCGCGGCCAGCTCCTCCCGGTCGTCGCTGGCCGTGCCGTCCGGGCCGGCCGGCAGCTCGAAGGAGGGCTTGTAGGTCATCGTCGCCTCGGTGCGGGTCGCGCCCTGGGCCACCGCGTCGTACGCCGCCGCCACGTACGGCCGGAGCGCCTCCACGAGGGCCAGGCGGGCCGAGAGCAGCTCCGCGCCGGTGCGCGCGAGGTGGGAGTCCCACACACCGAGGGTGGACAGCGCCGAGTCGGCGCTGCGGCCCTGACGTCGCGCGATCCCGGCGGTCTTCAGCAGCGAGTTGCGCTGCTTGAGCACCCGGTCGTAGTCCGAGCGGACCCCGGCGAAGCGCGGGGCCCGCTGGACCAGCAGGTCGTCGAGGAAGTGCCGCCGCTCCGACGGGTCACCCTTGACCAGGGCGAGGTCCTCGGGCGAGAACAGCACCGTGCGGACCAGGCCCAGCAGCTCGCGGGCCCGGGGGAGCGGGGACCGGTTCACCCGGGCCTTGTTGGAGCGACCGGGGTTGATCTGCACCTCGAGGACCGCCTCGCGCCCGTCGCGGACCACGGCCGCCCGGACCACGGCATGGTCCGCACCCAGGCGCACCAGCGGGCCGTCGCCGGAGACCCGGTGCGAGGAGAGCGTCGCGATGTAGTCGACCGCCTCGACCAGGTTGGTCTTGCCCTGGCCGTTGCGGCCCACGAACGCCGTCACCCCGGGGCCGAGCGCGACCTCGGCCTCCGGGTAGGACCGGAAGTCGTGCAGCGAGAGGTGCGAGACGTGCACGGGGGAGCGGGCCTACTTGTCGCTGGTGGTGGGCGGAGCGTTGACCTTGGTCGCGTGGCCGCCGAACTGGTTGCGCATGGCGGCGACGGCCTTCATCGCGGGGCTGTCGTCCTGGCGGGAGACGAACCGGGCGTACAGCGCCGCGGTGATCGCCGGGGTCGGGACCGCGTTGTCGATGCCGGCCTCGACGGTCCATCGGCCCTCGCCGGAGTCCTCGGCGTAGCCGGCGATCTGCTCCAGCTTGCTGTCGTCGTCGAGCGCGGCCACCAGCAGGTCGAGCAGCCAGGACCGGATCACGGTGCCCTCCCGCCAGGAGCGGAACACCTCGGTGACGTTCTCGACCTCGTCGACCTTGCTGAGCAGCTCCCAGCCCTCGGCGTACGCCTGCATCAGCGCGTACTCGATGCCGTTGTGCACCATCTTGGAGAAGTGCCCCGCACCGACCTTGCCGGCGTGCACCCACCCGAACTCGCCCTCGGGCTTGAGGGTGTCGAAGATCGGCTGGACGAGGTCGACGTGGGCCTTGTCCCCGCCGGCCATCAGCGCGTAGCCGTTCTCCAGGCCCCACACGCCGCCCGAGACGCCGCAGTCGACGAAGCCGATGCCCTTCTCGGCCAGCGACTCCCCGTTGACCCTGTCGTCGGTCCACCGGGAGTTGCCGCCGTCGATGACGATGTCACCCTCGCCGAGCTTCTCCTTCAGCGCCGCGACGGTCTCCCGGGTCGGGTCACCGGCGGGCACCATCACCCAGACCACCTTGGGCGAGGGGAGCTTCTCGAGCATGGCGTCCAGGCTGTCGACGTCGCTGACGTCGGGGTTGCGGTCGAAGCCGACCACCGTGTGCCCGCCCCGGAGCAGCCGCTCCCGCATGTTGCCGCCCATCTTGCCGAGCCCGATCAGACCGAGGTCCATACCGCTCCCTTTCCGGTGGCGCTGCCACTGTGAGTCGAGGTGTCTTCTCCTGTGCCGGGCCGGTACCCGGGCGCTCCGAGGCTACTCGCGCCCTGATCGGCTCAGGAGAGCAGGCGGCGCGGCATCAGCAGGTAGCGGAAGTCGGTGTCCGCGTCGCCGTCCAGGCTGTCGGCGCCGGACATCACGGCCGGCTTCGAGGCCTGGGTGAACGCGAGCTCCACGACCGGCTCCTCGAGCGCCGTGAGCCCGTCGAGCAGGAACTGCGGGTTGAAGCCGGTGGTGATGTCCTCACCGGTGACGGATGCCTCGATCTGCTCGGTGGCGAGCGCCTCGTCCCCGCTGCCCGCGTCGAGGGTGAGCACGCCCCCCGAGAAGGCCAGCTGGACGGCGGTGTTGCGCTCGGCGACCAGCGAGACCCGCTTGACGGCCTCGACCAGGGTGGCCCGGTCGACCCGTGCGACGGTGGCGTGCTCGGCGGGGAAGAGCGTACGGACCTTGGGGAACTCACCGTCGAGGAGCCGGGTGGTGGTCCGTCGTACGCCGCCGCCGGACGCGCCCTCGAAGCCGATGATGCCCTCGCCGGCACCGGAGGACGCGAGCGCGATCGTCACCTCGGTGCCCGACGTCAGCGACTTGGCGGTGTCGGCCAGCACCTTCGCGGGGACCAGGGCGGCCGCGGAGACGTCGGTCGCCCCGGGGTCCCACTGGAGCTCGCGGTGCGAGAGCCGGAACCGGTCGGTGGCCAGCAGCGAGATCGACGAGCCCTCGATCTCGATGCGGACGCCGGTGAGCACCGGCAGCATGTCGTCGCGGCCGGCGGCGGTGACCGCCTGGGCGACGGCGTTGGCGAACAGGTCGCTGCGCACGGTCCCGGTGGCCTGCGGCATGTCGGGGAGGGTGGGGTACTCCTCGACCGGCATCGTCTGGAGGCTGAACCGCGCGGAGCCGCAGGTCAGCGAGACCTTGGAGCCGTCGATGGTCATCTCGACGGGCTTGTTCGGCAGGCTGCGGCAGATGTCGGCCAGCAGCCGACCCGAGACCAGCGCCTTGCCCTCGTCCTGCACCGAGGCGGGCAGCGTGGCGCGGGCCGAGGTCTCGTAGTCGAACGTCGACAGCTGCAGGCCGTCGCCGCCCTCGACGGTCTCGATCAGCAGCCCGGCGAGCACCGGGACGCTCGGCCGGACCGGCAGGCTTCGGGCCGCCCACGCGACCGCGTCGGCGAGCACGTCGCGTTCGACGGTGAACTTCACTGGTGCCTCACTGGTCCTTCACTGGTCGAGCCTCGTGTGCCACTGCCCGGGCCGGCTCCTGCGCTCCGGGGTGAGCATCCTGCCATGGCGTCGTCGTGGGTGGCAGCAGTGCCACCAACTTGTGGTTCGTCTCCGGGGGCCGAATGACAGGTTGTCCCCAGATCGAGGCCCGGAGTGATGTTCTCGAAGGATCGGAACAGGTAGAGGTGAGTAGTGTTAACAGGAGCGGTGGATACTGTGGACAACCGCTGTTCCTGCAGGTCATCACCGGTTTTCTTGTCCCACACCCCTGTGTACGACGCGGGGGACAAGCTGATGGCCTTGTGATTCGACCGGGGCCGCTCGGTGGTCGTCCCCGAGTTGTCCACAGGCGGTGCACCGGCGAATGACAAAGCTGCACAGGTCCGTCCCCAGCTCCGCGCCCCGCCGACGTGGTGGTCGGAGCCCCCTCGCGGGGCCGCCGACCACCCGGCGAGAGGGGCGCGAAGGGCGGTCACGACTGCCGGGCCTGCTGCTTGATCCGGTTGGTCAGCTCGGTCACCTGGTTGTAGACGCTGCGCCGCTCGGCGAGCAGCTGCCGGATCTTCTTGTCCGCGTGCATGACCGTGGTGTGGTCGCGGCCGCCGAACTGCTGGCCGATCTTCGGCAGCGACAGCTCCGTGAGCTCCCGGCACAGGTACATCGAGATCTGCCGGCCGGTGACCAGCACCCGGCTGCGGCTCGGCCCGCACAGGTCGTCGATGGACAGCCCGAAGTAGGCCGCGGTCTGCGCGATGATCAGCGCCGCGGTGATCTCCGGCTCGCCACCCTCGGGGATCAGGTCCTTGAGCACGATCTCGGCGAGCGTCAGGTCGACGGGCTGCCGGTTGAGGCCGGCGAACGCCGTGACCCGGATCAGCGCGCCCTCGAGCTCGCGGATGTTGGTCTGGATCTTGGAGGCGATGAACTCCAGCACGTCCGGGGGGGCGGTCATCCGGTCGGTGGCGGCCTTCTTGCGCAGGATCGCGATCCTGGTCTCCAGGTCGGGCGGCTGCACGTCGGTGATCAGGCCCCACTCGAACCGGTTGCGTAGCCGGTCCTCGAGCGCCTCGAGCCGCTTGGGGGCCCGGTCGGAGGTGATCACGATCTGCTTGTTGGCGTTGTGCAGCGTGTTGAAGGTGTGGAAGAACTCCTCCTGGGTCTGGATCTTCCCTTCCAGGAACTGGATGTCGTCGATCAAGAGGACGTCCACGTCGCGGTAGCGCCGCTTGAACCGGTCCTGCCGGTCGTCGCGGATCGCGTTGATGAACTCGTTGGTGAACTCCTCCGAGCTCACGTAGCGGACCCGGGCCCCGGCGAACAGGCTGCGCACGTAGTGGCCGATGGCGTGCAGCAGGTGGGTCTTGCCCAGTCCGGAGTCGCCGTAGACCAGCAGCGGGTTGTACGCCTTGCCGGGCGCCTCGGCGACGGCCACCGCCGCGGCGTGCGCGAACCGGTTGGACGAGCCGATGACGAAGGTCTCGAAGATGTAGCGGGGGTTGAGCCGGGTCTCGAGGGCGCTGCCGGCCAGCGACCCCCCGGTGCGGCCCGAGTCGCCCGGCTGCCGCGCCGGGGTGGGGTGGTCGAGGGGATTTGTCGACATGTCGCCATAGGTGGCGCCGTCGGGCCTCCCGCGGGACTGCCGGTCGGTGGCGTCCTGCCCCGGGACGCGGGCATCCGGCGCGCCGCCGTACTCGGTGTACTCGGGGTACTCGTGGCGGGGACGGCCGGCGCGCTCGGACAGGTAGCCGGCGCCGGCGTCGCCGTCGGCCTGGTCCCGGCCGAGGTCGCGGGCGCCGAGGTCGGTCCCTCCCAGGTCCCGGCTCCAGGTCCCGGCCGCCGAGGTCCCGGCCGCCGAGGTCCCGGCCGCCGAGCTCGGGATCGACGGTCACGGCGATCCGCACCTGTCGGCCGAACGCCTCGCCGAGCGCGTCCTCGAGCCGGGTGCGCAGCCGACCCTCGATCTGGTTGCGGGTGAACTCGTCGGCCACCGCGATGATGGCGGTGCCCTCGTGCAGGGTCACCGGACGGCTCGCGGCCAGCCAGGCGCGCTGGTTCGGGGGCAGGTCCTCGACCAGGTCGTGCCACAGTCGGCCGAGCTGGTCCGGGCCGGGTCGATCCGGGCCGCGCTGGTCGGCGCGGTGCTCGCCGGGTCCGTCGGCTGGTCGATCCTCTGGGTGGTCAGTCATGGTCATTCACGTGGGTCTCCCCACTCCCATCCAGGCTGGTTGGTGTCGCTGTCGACGGTGCTGATGGTCCCGGTTCCGGTCCACATGTTTGTCCACAGGTTGTGCATCTCGCCCCGGGACGGCTTCGGGCGGTCGTTCTGCGAGGTCGACCTTCCCCGGAACATCAGAAGAAATCCCAGGTCAGAGGCGCTTTTCCGGGCGCGCCGGACAAGAACCGGCACAGGCGGGGGGAAGCACAGGGAAGTCGACCGCGGACCTTCTTGGGACGACCGCACGCTAACAACTGGACGACCTGTGGATCAAGCGGTTGTCCACAGGCCGCCGGTTTGACCCGTCTGAGCGCCAACGCGTACCGTTGGGAGGTCGAACCGGCGTCGACCGGTGCTGCCTGTCCGCGGCACCCCGCCGGTCGCCCATGACCACGCACCACTCGCCACACCAGTACGGAGATCAGCCGTGAGCAAGCGTACGTACCAGCCGAACAACCGTCGTCGCCACAAGGTGCACGGCTTCCGCCTGCGGATGCGCACGCGTGCCGGCCGTTCGATCCTGTCCGCGCGCCGCCGCAAGGGTCGCAACAAGCTCGCCGTCTGATCGGCGACCTCATGCGGTGCGGGTCGCGCGGTGCTTGACCGTCGTCATCGGCTGACCACGTCGGCCGGATTCGCGACGGCGACCCGACGCGGCCGCCGAGCCGGCTCCCGGACGCTGGTCCTGCACCTGTGGACCGCCTCCGCGGGGTCGGCCTCGTCGCGCGTGGACGCAGCCGGCCCTCGGGTGGGTTTCGTGGTGAGCAAGGCGGTAGGCAACGCGGTGGCGCGCAACCGGGTCAAACGTCGACTGCGCGAGATCACTCGCGCTCGGCTCGACCTGATCCCGGACGCGGCGCTGCTCGTGGTCCGGGCCCTGCCGGCCTCGGCCCAGGCGTCGTACGGCGCGCTGGAGCGGGACCTCGACACGGCCCTCCGGCGGTTGCACGTGACCGAGGATCGGCTGACTGCCGACGTGACCGAGGATCGGCTGACTGCCGAGGGGGCCAGATGAAGTACGTGCTCATCGGTCTGCTCCGGGCCTACCGCTTCGCGATCAGCCCCCTGTACGGCCAGGTCTGCCGCTACCACCCCTCCTGCTCCGCGTACGCCCTGGAATCGGTGACCGTGCACGGTAGCGTCCGGGGCAGCTGGTATGCCGTGCGCCGGCTGGCCCGGTGCCACCCGTGGGCAGCAGGTGGGTACGACCCGGTTCCCCCCAAGGCG
Source organism: uncultured Actinomycetota bacterium (assembly GCA_963800225.1). GTDB lineage: Bacteria > Actinomycetota > Actinomycetes > Propionibacteriales > Nocardioidaceae > Nocardioides_B. Next base: position 179,669 of record CAWDAF010000003.1, read on the forward strand.
TCACCCTCCCACCAGTCTCAAGGAGCCTGAGTGATCGACTTCCTCACGCAGCTCGGCGGTTTCATCATGACGCCGCTGTACTACCTGACGTCCTTCGTCCTGCTGGCCTGGCACCGGGTCTGGGGAGGGATCTTCGGGCCCGAGACCGGCATCAGCTGGGTGCTGTCGATCATCGGGCTCACCCTGCTGATCCGTGCCGCGCTGATCCCGCTGTTCGTGAAGCAGATCAAGTCCAGCCGGAACATGCAGCTGCTCCAGCCGAAGGTCAAGGAGCTGCAGAAGAAGTACGGCCACGACCGTGAGCGGCTCGCCCAGGAGACGATGGCGCTGTACAAGGAGACGGGCACCAACCCGTTCGCCTCGTGCCTGCCGATCCTGCTGCAGATGCCGATCTTCCTGGCGCTCTTCCGGCTGATCGACCACGCAGCGAAGCACCCGGACCAGAGCCGGGCGCTGATGACGTCCACGCTGGCCAACCAGTTCGCGAACGCGACGTTCCTGGGCGCGAAGATCTCCGACAGCTTCACCAACACCAACATGCTGAGCGTGCGGATCCTCGCCGGGGTGCTGGTGGTGGCGATGACCGCGACCACCTTCCTGACCCAGCGTCAGCTGATGAGCAAGAACATGCCGGCGGACGCGATGACCGGGCAGTACGCGCAGCAGCAGAAGATGCTCCTCTACGTGCTCCCCATCGTCTTCGCCGTCGGAGGTATCGCCTTCCCGATCGGCGTGCTGTTCTACTGGACCACCTCGAACCTGTGGACGATGTGCCAGCAGTTCTACGTGATCCGGAACAACCCGGCTCCGGGGACGCCGGCCGCCAAGGCCAAGCAGGAGCGTGACGCGCACAAGCGCGAGCGCAAGGGTCTGCCCGACCCCACCACGACGCTCGAGCCGACCCCCGAGACCGAGGTCGCGCCGGACCCGGCTCGCCGTCAGCAGCCCAAGAAGCAGACCCGGAGCCAGCGGCGCAAGCAGACCCCGCCCGGCACCCGTCCCACGGCAGCCGGTGGGGCGACCCCCCGCAAGACGGCCTCCGGCGAGGACGACGACGGCGAGCAGTCCGGGCGGAACAGCGCCTGACCCCTGGTACGCCGTGAGTAGCCGGCGCACCGCCCCGCTTCAGACCGACGTGCCACACGAACCACAGGGAGCAGCGACGTGACCGACCCCACGACCACCGACACCGAGAACCCGGACGCCACCGACGGCGGGGACGCCGTCGACGAGACCACCGGTGGCTCCTCGTCCGCGGGATCCTCCGAGGCCGTTCCCACGGACGCCGGTGCCGACGCCACCGCGGACTCGGGCGACGAGGCCGGGTCGGACAGCGACACGGACGACTCCGGCGACGAGGGCGACCTGCTCGACCGCCTGGAGAACGAGGGTGAGATCGCGGCGGACTACCTCGAGGAGCTGCTCGACATCGCCGACCTCGACGGTGACCTGGACATGGACGTGGAGGGTGACCGTGCCGCGGTGAGCATCGTCGGCGGCGACGTGCGCCAGCTCGTCGGTCGCGACGGCGAGGTGCTGGAGGCGCTCCAGGAGCTGACCCGGCTGGCCGTCTACCGCGAGACCGGTGAGCGGTCCCGGCTGATGCTGGACGTCGGCGGTTTCCGGGCGGACAAGCGCTCCCGGCTGGAGAAGCTGGCCGACGAGGTGGTCGCCGAGGTGAAGCAGTCCGGTGAGCGCAAGTCGCTGAACCCGATGTCGCCGTTCGAGCGCAAGGTCGTGCACGACGCGGTGGCCGCGGCCGGCCTCTCCTCCGCGTCCGAGGGCGACGAGCCTCACCGGTACGTCGTGGTGCTGCCGCAGTGAGGATGGTGGCGGCATGACCCGGGGTGAGTCCCCTGTTCCACGTGAAACACCCCCCGTGCCGGAGACGGCCCGGGGGGTGTTCGCGTCACGGCTCGAGCTCGCCGCGGCGTACGCCGACCTGCTCGCCACCGACGGCGTGACGCGTGGGCTGATCGGCCCGCGGGAGGCCCCACGCATCTGGGACCGGCACCTGCTCAACTGCGCCGTGCTGACCGACCTGCTCCCCGAGGACGCGGACGTCTGCGACATCGGGTCCGGGGCCGGGCTGCCCGGCCTCGTGCTGGCCATCCGCCGTCCCGACCTGCGGGTGACCCTGGTGGAGCCGCTGCTGCGCCGGACCACGTTCCTGGCCGAGGTGGTGGAGAGGCTCGGCCTGGACAACGTCGAGGTGCGACGTGGCCGGGCTGAGGAGCTGCACGGTAGCGCCGAGTTCTCGGTGGTGACCTCGCGCGCGGTGGCCCCACTGCCGCGGCTGCTGGCCTGGTCGATGCCGCTGGTGCGGCAGGGTGGCGCCCTGGTCGCGATGAAGGGATCGTCCGCCGCCGACGAGGTGGCCGCGGCTCGCAGCGACCTCGAGTCGTGTGGCGGCCGCTCCGTCGAGGTGGTCACGGTGGGAGAGGCGGTGATCGATCCACCGACCACGGTGGTTCGAGTGGAAGCGGGCCGCCCGTCCCGACTAGGTTGGGACCGTGACCAGGCGCGGACGACACCGCCCCGGCGCACGCAGCGAAAAGGACGGCGTAGGTGACGATCGCGGGAGACCTCCGCTCACGGATGACCCCCTCCACGGCCGACACGATGACCGTCGTGCCGGGTCTGGGCTGGCCGGAGTCGCCGCACCCCTGGTCCGCTGCCGGGCTTGGCTGGCCCGGCTCGGCGGAGCCGGTTTCACGTGGAACCGAACCTGGGTCGGCGGAGACCTCCTCGACCGGTGCGGACGCTCAGCCGGATGCCTCTGCCGGGGGCGCGGTCACGCCCGGGTCCACGGGTGCAGCCGAGCGGTCCGCCAGTGGCACGGTCGCTGGGCAGAGCCCCGAGGTCCCGGGTGAGGAGCGCGACGTGGCCGCACCGGACGGTGACTCGGTGCAGGCGTCGGACACCGCCCCGGTCCAGCACGGGGACCTCCCGAGCGACCCGCCCTCGAGCACGACCGAAGCGGCTGTTTCACGTGGAACCGACGGTTCGGAGGGACCGACCGGCTCCGCTGCCATCTCTTCCCTCTCCACCGCGTCGGCTCCCACCACTCCCGCCGGGGATGCCGCCCGGACGGTCGAGCAGCCCTCGCCGCCTGTGCCGTCGACTGCGGCCCGCGTCACGGAGCCGGACCCGGCGACCGCAGCGGAGTCCGCTGTTTCACGTGGAACCGGCACGCCGGGGAACCGCCAGTCCACCGCCTCACCCGAGATCACGCCCATCCCGAGTGCCCCGACGGGTGAGACCGTCCGCGAGGCGCTGGAGGCCGACATGACCCACACCCCCACCACCACGACCGCGCCCGTTGCCCCGACGGCGACCTTCCGGACGGCGGGGGACATCGCCGCGCTCGGAGTCGGCTCCGACGAGTCGACCCCGCTGGCGCGATCCGCGGAGCACGCCCTCCTGGTCCGCGAAGGGCGTCGCCTCGGTGACCCGCTGCCCCGGCCCGCCCGCACCCGGGTGATGGTGGTGGCGAACCAGAAGGGCGGGGTCGGCAAGACCACGTCCACGGTGAACCTGGCCGCCGCCCTCGCCCAGCACGGGCTCCGGGTGCTGGTGATCGACCTCGACCCGCAGGGCAACGCGTCCACGGCGCTCTCGATCGACCACCACCGCGGCACGCCGTCGACGTACGACGCCCTCGTCGAGGGCCGACCGCTCGCCGAGGTCGTGCAGCCGAGCCCGGAGATCGACGGCCTGTTCGTGGTCCCCGCCACCATCGACCTGGCGGGCGCCGAGATCGAGCTGGTCAGCCTGGTCGCCCGGGAGGGCCGGCTGCGCCGGGCGATCCACGCGCACCCGCAGGTGTTCGGCACCGGCGAGGACCGGATCGACTACGTGCTCATCGACTGCCCGCCGTCCCTCGGGCTGCTGACGCTGAACGCGTTGGTGGCGGGTGACGAGATGCTGATCCCGATCCAGGCGGAGTACTACGCGCTCGAGGGTCTCGGTCAGCTCCTGGAGACGGTGGAGATGGTCAAGGCCCACCTGAACCCGACGCTCACCGTCTCGACGATCGTGCTCACCATGTACGACGCCCGCACCCGGCTCTCGGCCGGCGTGGCGGAAGAGGTGCGCACGCACTTCCAGGGGCAGGTGCTGCGCACCGCGATCCCGCGCTCGGTGCGGATCTCGGAGGCGCCGAGCTACGGCCAGACCGTGATGACCTACGACCCCGGGTCCCCGGGGGCGCTCAGCTATCTGGAGGCCGCGCGCGAGATGGCGCTGCGGGCCGACCTGGACACGACGGTGGATGAAGGAGCACGCGCATGACGCAGAAGCCCCCGCAGCGACGCGGTCTGGGACGAGGCCTGGGGTCGCTGATCCCGACCGGACCGCGCCCCGAGCACCACGAGGGCGGCTCGGTGCTCAGCGAGGTGCCGGTGGCCCGGGAGTCGTCGGGGGACGGCTCCGCGGCAGGGGAGGCAGTGGCCGGCGGGGTCAGCGACGGCGCCGCCGCGCCCGCCGGCCCCGGCAGCGCGGACTGGATCGGGGTCCCGTTGCCCGGGGACAACGTGCCGGGCACGACCTCCGACGGTGCCGCCGATGAGTCGGGGACGGCCGGTTCGCAGGACGGCAACGGCGCCGGCGCCACTGCGACCCGGGACCGTGCCGACGGCGGTGCCGAGCGGCCTCAGGAGCAGTCCGCCGGCCAGAGCGAGAGCGCCGAGGGTCACCCGGCTGCGGCCACGGACGGCTCCTCTCCCGAGTCCGGTCGGCACGCCGCCGACGGGGAGAGCGCCGTGACCCGCGACGAGGACGGCGAGCAGCGGGCCCGCGAGAACGGCCAGCCGGACGGCGCAGCCACGCATGACGCAGTCGCGGTGCATGACGGCGTCGCGGTGGCCGGGACAGCGACCGATGTCGACCCCGGGACCGAGCTGCGCCCGGTCGACGGCGCCTACTTCGCCGAGCTCCCGGTCGAGGACATCCGGCCCAACCCGCGCCAGCCGCGCGAGGTGTTCGACGAGGAGGCGATGGCCGAGCTCGTGCACTCCGTGCGGGAGGTGGGGCTGCTCCAGCCGATCGTGGTCCGCGACACCGGCGACGGGCAGTTCGAGCTGATCATGGGGGAGCGGCGCTGGCGCGCCACCCAGCAGGCGGGCCTGCCCGTCATCCCGTCGATCGTGCGGCAGACCGGCGACGACGACCTGCTCCGCGACGCGCTGCTGGAGAACCTGCACCGGTCCCAGCTGAACGCGCTCGAGGAGGCGGCCGCCTACCAGCAGCTCCTCGAGGACTTCGGCTGCACGCACGACCAGCTGGCCACCCGGATCGGACGCAGCCGGCCCCAGATCAGCAACACGATCCGGCTGCTCAAGCTCTCCCCCGCGGTGCAGCGGCGCGTAGCCGCCGGCGTGCTCTCCGCCGGTCACGCACGGGCGCTGCTCGCGGTCGAGGACGCCGAGGTCCAGGACCGGCTCGCCGGACGGGTGGTCGCCGAGGGGATCTCGGTGCGCGCGCTCGAGGAGATCGTCGCCGTCGGAGACCTGGGGAAGCCCCGGCCGCCGGCCCGCCGGAGCCGGCCGACCGCACCCGGTGTCGAGGACCTGGCCGTGCGCCTCTCCGACCGGCTGGAGACCCGGGTCAAGGTGGACCTCGGCAAGCGCAAGGGCCGGATCACCGTCGAGTTCGCGTCGCTGCCCGACCTGGAGCGGATCATCGGGCTGATCGACCCGGGCCACCCGAACCGGACCCGCCAGGAGTCCTCGGAGTAGACGAATCGCTTTGTCGACAAAGCGATAGGGCGATCAATCACGGAAGCGCCAGGAGCTCGGAGAGCAGCCGGCGCTCCCGCCGCGGAGTGAGCCCGGCCCGCCGGTCGCGGTCCAGGCCCCGCTCGCGCTCCCAGCGCAGCGCCGCCTCGACGGTGTCGGCGAGCGGGCGCAGTCGGAGGCCGGCCGCCCGGGCCGCCTCGTTGCGCCGGGTGCTGAACCCTGCGTACGCCGCCCCGGGCAGCCAGAGGGGCAGCGACTCCTCGCCCATCCACGGCTCCACGCCGCGTTCCGCCAGCCACTCGTCGTCGGCCTCCACGAAGCGCGGTGAGCGTCCAGCGGCCGCCACCGAGGCCTCCAGGACCGCGCCGACCGTCACGACGTCCCCGACGGCGTTGAACACGCCGGCGGTCCGCCCCTCGGCGGCGAGCACCAGCCAGCCCGCCAGGTCCTCCACGTCGACGACCTGGGCGGGTGCGCCGCGGGGCGGCACCAGGACCGGCTCGCCGTCCCCGGCACGCGCGACGCGCGCGGGCCAGTAGCCGAGCCGGTCGCTGCGGTCGCCGTACCCCGCGATCAGACCGGCACGGGCCACCAGCACCATGCCGGCGCCCAGGCTGGACAGGCAGGCCTCCTCGCAGGCGACCTTGGCCGGGCCGTAGAGCTCGACCCCGACCGGACCCGTCCCCTCGTGCGCGGGCCGCAGCGCCGACTCCTCGCCGGTGCCGGGGGTGGTGTCGTCGGCGTACACCGACCCCGAGGACACGTAGACCCAGTGCCGGGCCCGGTCCCGGAGCGCCCGCAGCGCCGAGCGGACCAGGTCCGGCTGCCAGCTGACGTCCACCACCGCGTCCCAGTCGTGCTCGGCGACGGCGTCGTACGCCGCGGGGTCGGTGCGGTCCGCCCGGACCCAGGTCGCGCCCTCGGGGGGCGTCCCGGACTCGCCGCGCGCCAGGCAGGTGACCCGGTGCCCACGCCCGGTGGCCACAGTGACGATGACACCCCCGAGCCAGGAGGTGCCACCGAGAACGAGCAGGTCCAGGGTCTTGCGGGAAGTGTCCACAGGCCTCAGGATGCCCCGAGGCGGCTGACCTGCCAAGGTTGTCCTCGTGACGAACAGGGCGCTGACCTGCGAGAATCGTTGAAGGAAACGTTTCGAAAGAGTACCTTCAGCCCATGCCACTCACCCGCCGTCGGGTCACCGACGCCGCCGCCCTCAAGGCGCTCGCGCATCCGCTGCGGCTCGCACTGCTGGAGGCCTTGATCAGCGAGGGCCCGATGACGGCCACCGGCGCGGCCGCGCTGCTGGAGCAGTCACCGTCCAACTGCTCGTGGCACCTGCGCAAGCTCAAGGCGCACGGCTTCGTCCGCGAGGCGCCGGGAGGCACGGGGCGCGACCGCCGGTGGCGCGCGGTCAGCGAGGCCCTGGAGTGGAACGACGACGAGGTCGACGCCCCCACCCGGGTGGCCGCCGAGGGACTGACCGACATGCTGGTCGAGCGGGAGGTCCAGCGGCTGCGTGCGGCCCGCGCCGCCCGGGACACCGAGCCGTCCGCCTGGCGGGACGCGACCGGGCTGGTGCAGTCCCGGGTGTGGCTCACCGCCGCGGAGGCTCAGCAGCTGCGCGCGGAGCTGGCGGAGCTGCTGCAGCGGCACGCCGACCGGTCGGGGGCGCCCGAGCGCCGTCCCCCGGGCGCGCGGCCGGTGTCCCTGGTCGGCTGGCTGGTCCCGAGCGGTCCGCACTGGACGGCCTCCGACCCCGGACCGAGCCTGCCGGACGCGGCCGACGTTGTCGGCGGCAGCGACGGCAGCCCCGTCAGCCGGCGTGCCGAAGCAGAACGCGCGCGACCGGAGCCGGGTGGGGGACTCCCGGTGATCCGGGCCGCGTTCCGGGTGCCCGGGTTCGCCCGGCTCTTCGGCGGACTGGCCGCCAGCATGGTCGGCGACTCGCTGATGCTGATCGTGCTGAGCCTGTGGGTCAAGACGCTGACCGGCTCCAACGGCGCTGCGGGACTGACCTTCCTGGCGATGACGTCACCGGCGCTGGTGGCACCGCTGCTCGGCTACGTGGTGGACCGGGTGCCGCGGCGGACCTTCCTGGTCTGGGCGAACGTCGTCTCCGCGCTGGCGATGCTGCCGCTGCTGCGGGTGCACGACGCCGGGGACGTGTGGATCGTGTACGCCGTGGCGTTCTGCTACGGCGTCTCCTTCGTCGTCGTACCGGCGGCGCTGAACGGGCTGCTCAAGGACATGCTGCCCGAGGAGGTGCTCGTCGACGTCAACTCCTCGCTGAGCATCACCCGTGAGGTGCTCCGGCTCGGTGGCCCGCTGCTGGGCGCGACGCTGTTCGCGCTGGTGGGTGGGGGCGTGGTCGCGGTGCTCGACGCAGCCACCTTCCTGCTGGCGGCGATCGCCATCGCGTCGCTGCGGGTGTCCGAGACGGGGCGCGCCGCCGAGGCGGGCCCGGTCCGCTGGCGGGTCGAGCTGGCGGCGGGCGCGAGCTTCGTGCGGGCCACCCCGCTGCTGCTGCACACCACGGTCGCGCTGGGGCTGTCGCTGCTGATGATCGGCTTCTCCGAGTCCGGCATCTACGCGGTCGTGGACGCCTTCCACCGCCACCCGACGTTCGTGGGGCTGCTGCTCAGCCTGCAGGGCGTCGGGGCGGTGGTGGCCGGGCTGTCGGCCAGCCGGATCGTCCGCCGGTGGGGGGAGCCGGTCAGCATCGTCATCGGGCTGACCGTGCTGGCGGCCGGCCTGGCCGGAGTGGCCGCGGCCACGGCGCTCTGGGAGCTGTTCGTCGCCACCGGCCTGGTCGGGGCCGGGATCCCGGTCGTGATCATCGCCTTCACCACGCTGCTCCAGACCCGCACGCCGGGGCACCTGATGGGCCGGGTCAGCACCTTCGTCGAGGTGCTCACCACGCTGCCGCAGGCGGTGTCGATCGCGCTCGGGGCGTTGCTGGTGACGTTGCTGGACTACCGGGTGCTCTTCGCGGTGATGGCGGCCGGCACCCTGGTGGCCGCGGCCTACCCGGTCCTGGCGCTGCGGGGCGACCTGCGGCCGTCCCCGGTGGGGATGCCCGTCGGGGCCCCGGACGTGGCAGCCGGGACCCTCCAGCCGGAGCCCGCGGCGGCCGCGGTGCCGCCCACCCCGGTGACCTCGCCCGGTGGGACGACCGGTGGGACGACCGGTGGGACGACCGGTGGGACGACCGGTGGGATGGCCGCTGGCCTGTCGGGTGGGACGGCCGGCGACGGCTAGCCGGTCAGCCGCGCTTGGCGGCGCGCTTGGCGGCGCGTGCACGGGCCCGCTCGCGCTTCTCCTCGGCGTCGAGCCGCAGCGCCTCCTCGGGCGTCGGGGCGCTTCCGCCGTACGACGCGGGCAGCCACCACGAGCCGGCCGGCTGCTCGTCGGCGGGGTAGGCGCGGATCGTCCGGTCGAGCAGCGTGGCCATCCGGGCCTTCAGCTCGGCGGTCTCCGCGACCGGGTCGGCGCCGGTGGGGTGCATCGGCTCACCGACGGAGATCGCGATGGTCTTGCCGCGGGAGAAGTCCTGCGGGTGGTCCTTGGTCTTGATCCGCTGCGTGCCCCACAGGATCGCCGGCACCAGGGGGACGCCGGCGGCGGCCGCGAGCCGGGTCGCGCCGGTCTTGAACTCCTTGAGCTCGAAGCTGCGCGAGATCGTCGCCTCGGGGAAGATCCCGACCACCTCGCCCTCCTGGAGGTAGCGCACCCCCTCGTCGAACGACGCCAGGCCGTCGGCCCGGTCCACGGAGATGTGGTGCAGGGAGCGCATCAGCGGGCCGACCAGGCGGTGGTCGAACAGCTCCCGCTTGGACATGAAGCGGACCAGGCGGTGCGAGGGCTGGGTGGCGAAGCCGCCGAGGATGAAGTCGACGTAGGAGATGTGGTTGAGCGCCAGCAGCGCGCCGCCGCTGCGGGGGACGTGCTCGGTGCCGTGCATCTGGAAGCGCAGGCCCATCGCCTTGAAGCCGACCTTGGCCGTCACGATGATCGGCGGGTAGGTGATGTCGCGCACGGGGTGGTCTCCTACGGTTCGGCTGCTGTCCGGGGAGCGGAGCGGCTCCCCTAGGACGGGGGGGACGCGGCGGGCGAGGCCTGCCGGTCGATAGCACTGTGTACCAGATCGGCCATCAGCACGCCGAGGTCGAGGCCCGCGGCGCTCACCGAGAGCGGGACCGTGGAGGTCTCGGTCAGCCCGGGCGCGACGTTCACCTCGAGGAACCACACCGTGCCGTCGGCGTCGATGATCAGGTCCGAGCGGGTCAGGTCGCGCAACCCCAGGGTCTCGTGGGCGAGCACGGCGACCCGGGCGCACTCGGCGGCGAGGTCGTCGGAGAGCTTGGCGGGCACCACGAACTCGGTGCTGCCGGCGGTGTAGCGGGCGGTGTAGTCGTAGACCCCGCCGTCGGGCTCGATCGAGACGACCGGCAGCGCGCGGGGGCCCTCGCCGGTGTCGACCACGGGTACGGCGACCTCGTCGCCCTCCACGAGCCGCTCGACGAGGGCGGTGTCCCCGTAGGCGAAGGCGCCGACCATCGCGCCGGGCAGCGCGGACGCGTCACGGACCGCCGTACAGCCGAGGGCGGAGCCGCCGCGGGCGGGCTTGACGATCAGCGGCAGGCCGAGGGTGGCCACGATCGCGTCCATCACGGCGGCGGCGCCGAGCTCGCGGAAGGTCTCGTGCGGCAGCGTCACGCTCGGCGGGGTGGAGATGCCGGCGCGGGCGACCACGGCCTTGGCGACCGGCTTGTCGAACGCCGCCCGGCAGGCCGACGGCCGGGAGCCCACGTAGGGAAGGCCGAGCAGCTCGAGGACCTCCCGCACGGCGCCGTCCTCGCCGGTCTCCCCGTGCAGCAGCGGCAGCACGCAGTCGGGGCGGTCGTCGCGGAGGCTCCGGAGCAGCTCGGCGTCCATGTCGCGGACCTCGACGTCGGTGCCGGCCTCGCGGAGCGCGTCGGCGACCCGGCGCCCGGAGCGCAGGGACACGTCGCGCTCGTGGGAGAGGCCGCCGGCGAGGACCAGGACGCGGGCGGACGGAGGGGTGCTGGTCGGGACCACGGGTTCTCCTCGGTGGCTCATCAGGTCAGGTCGCTGGTCGGGCCGTCGTAGCGGCCGACGGAGCGGTCGGTCGTCGGGGCGGCGCCGAAGGTCTGGCGCAGCTCGATCTCCTCCTCGATCACGCCGACCAGCCGCCGGACGCCCTCGCGGATCCGCTCGGGGGTCGGGTAGCAGTAGGACAGCCGCATGCTCTGGGCGCCGAAGCCGTCGGCGAAGAACGCCGTTCCGGGCACGAACGCCACCCGGGAGGTCACCGCGCGCGGCAGCATCGCCTTCGCGTCCAGCCCCGGCGGCAGCGTCAGCCACACGTAGAAGCCCCCGGTCGGGACGTTCCACCGGGCCGCGGCCGGCATCATGTCGTCGAGGGCCTCGACCATCGCGTCGCGGCGCTCGCGGTACATCTCCCGGAACTGCTTGATCTGGCCGCGCCAGTCGTGCTTGTCGAGGTACGCCGAGACCGCCATCTGGGAGAACGACGGCGGGCACAGCGTCGCGGACTCCTGGGCGAGCACGAGCTTCTCCCGGACGGCGTGCGGGGCCAGCGCCCAGCCGACCCGGAAGCCGGGGGCGAAGGTCTTGGAGAACGACCCGAGGTAGATCACCCCGTCGGCCTCGTCGGCGCGCAGCGCGCGGTGCGGCTCCTCGTCGAACCCGAGCAGGCCGTAGGGGTTGTCCTCGAGCACCAGCACGTCGGCCTCGCGGCAGATCTCCAGGATCTCCGGGCGTCGTTCCGCGGCCAGGGTGACGCCGGCCGGGTTGTGGTAGTTCGGGATCGTGTAGACGAACTTGATCCGCTTGCCGGCCGCCTGCACGTGCGCGATCGCCTCGCGCAGCGCCGAGGGCACCAGGCCGTGCTCGTCCATCTCCACGTGCACGACGTCGCACTGGTAGGCCTTGAACACGCCCAGCGCGCCGACGTACGACGGCGCCTCGCAGATCACCACGTCGCCCGGGTCGCAGAAGATCCGGGTGACCAGGTCGACCGCCTGCTGGGAGCCGACCGTGACGACCACGTCGTCAGGGTGTGCCTCGATGCCCTCGAGCCGCATCACGTCGCAGATCTGCTCGCGCAGGTGCGGGTCGCCCTGGCCGGAGCCGTACTGCATCGCCGTCGTGCCCCGGGTGGCGACCAGGTCGGCGATCGCGTCGCCGACGACGTCGAGGGGCAGCCCGGAGATGTTCGGCATCCCCCCGGCGAGCGAGACCACCTCGGGACGGCTCGCCACCGAGAAGAGGGCTCGGATCTCCGAGGCCGTCATCCCCTGCGTGCGGGCGGCGTAGCGGTCCACGTAGCTGTCGAGCCGGGTGCTACCGGTCGGTCCCGGGGTGTTGCCGTGCGCACGGGTGCGCGGGAGGTGCTCGGACATCGGTGCCGCTCCTGGGCAGGTCTGGGGGTCTCCCTCCTAGGATGAGGCATGGGGGTGCCGCCACGCGGAAGGGGTCAGGTCATGGGAGCGATTCACGGCCGGCGACTGGTCAGGCTGACCCTGGACAACCTCGACGACCTGCCGATCGGGTGCCGGTCCTGCACCTTCTGGGAGCTCGACCCGGTCCGTCGCCGTCGCGCGGAGGTGGCCGGTGACGGCGCCGCCGAGAAGGAGGCCTGGGTCTCCCGGGCGCTGCTGGAGTGGGGGTCCTGCGGGCAGGTCGCCTACGTCGACAACGACCCCGCCGGCTACGTGCTGTTCGCCCCGCCGACGTACCTCCCGGGTGCGGACGCGTTCCCCACCGCGCCGGTCAGCGAGGACGCGGTGCTGCTGGCCACCGCGATGGTCTTCCCCGAGTACGACGGGCAGGGCCTGGGCCGGGTGCTGATGCAGGCGGTCGTGAAGGACCTGGTCAAGCGGGGCGGGATCCGGGCCGTCGAGGCGATCGGGGACACCCGGGCCGCCGGGCGCGGGGAGCGGGGCAGCGACACCTACGGCGGCTGCGTGCTGCCGGCCGACTACCTGCGCGGCGTCGGCTTCAAGACCCACCGGCCGCACGCCCGCTACCCGCGGATGCGCCTCGAGCTGCGCTCGGTGGTCACCTGGCGCGACGAGGTGGAGAGTGCCCTGGAGCGGCTGCTGGGCGCCGTCCGCCCGGCGCGGCACCCGGTCGCGGAGCCGACCCGCCGGGCGCTGCGCCGCGGCAGCCACCCGGGCGACGCCTGAGCGCCGGCCACCGGGCCGACCTCAGGGCCGGTGCCGGGCGACCGCCTCCCGGATCTCACTGAGCCGGAGGACACCCGTCTGGGAGTCGTGGTCGGGGTCGAGGTAGACCCGCTGCACCGCCACCACGACGGCCTCGGCGATCACGTCGCGGAAGGTCGGGTCCGAGAGCCGGGCGGCGTCGCCGGCGTTGGTGAGGTAGCCGGCGTCGACCCGGACCGCGGGCATCCTGGTGCGGCGCAGCATGTCGTAGGTCTTCGCGTGCGAGCGCAGGTCCCCCAGGTCGGTGCGGGCGACGATCTCCCGCTGCACCAGGCCGGCGAACCGCTCCCCGACCGAGGACACCACGCCGTGCGCCTCGGAGCCGTAGAAGTACGTCGAGACCCCGGCCGCGTCCGGGTTGACCGAGCCGTCGACCTGGAGCGAGACGCACAGGTGTGCCTCGGCGCGGTTGGCGAACTCCGCGCGGTCCACCTCGGTGTCCTCGCCGGCACCGCCGGTGTTGGTCAGGTAGGCCTGCACGCCGGTCGCGACCAGGCGGCCCTCGATCCGACGGGCCAGGTCGCTGGTGATCGCGTCGGCACGCAGTCGCAGCTCGGGGTCCTCGAAGCGGCCCACGCACGGGTCGATGACGACGACCTTGCCGGTCAGCTGGGGGCCGTCGCGGCGGATCCGCTCCTCGGCCCGCAGCGCGTTGGGGCGGCCTCCGCGCACTCGCGGCACGAGCCGGTCCAGCGCCTTGAGGGTGGCCGGTCCGCAGGTGCCGTCCGCGGGCACCCCGATGTTGCGCTGGAAGTCGCGCACCGCACGCTCGGTCTGCTGCCCGAAGCGGCCGTCGACCTTGCCGACCTGGAAGCCGAGGTCGAGCAGCCGCTGCTGGAGGGTGAGCACGTCGTCGCCGGCGAGCAGGCTGCCCGCGACCAGGGTCAGCAGCCGGTCGCCGAGCCGCCAGCGGGCCTCCTCGAGGACCCGGTAGGTGCCCACCCCGACGATCCCGTCGACGCTGAGACCGCGCTGCTGCTGGAAGGCGCGCACCGCCCGGTCCAGGTCGGCGTCGAACGCGTCGGGATCGGCGCCGGCGGGGCTCGTGGTGAGGCCGAGGACGTCGAGGTGGCGGCGGATGTCGCGCACGGCAGGTCCGTGGTCCCCCAGCCGGAACAGCGGCCGCGGGGCGAGGGTGGTCTGGCCGAGGACCTGTGACTGCGTCATACGACTCCTCACGGGTGGTGGGCTCGCGCCGGCCGTCACGTCGGCCGGGACGGCCGAGGGGCCCGGCGAGCCCGGGGACGACCCAGCCAAACAGACCCGGCCGCGATCCGCCAACGTTGACAGCCCTCCGGGTCCGTGTCGTCCGGACATGCCAGACGCCCGCCTCGGAGGAGGCGGGCGTCCGGTGGCTGGTGGTCCCGCGGTCTTCGGCGGGCCGGACGGGTCAGCCGATGAAGTCCGCGAGCTCACCGAGCAGCGCGGCCTTGGGCTTGGCGCCGACGATCTGCTTGACCAGCTCGCCGTTCTGGAACACGTTGAGCGTCGGGATGCCGGTGACGCGGTACGCCGCGGGGGTGACCGGGTTCTCGTCCACGTTCATCTTCACGAAGGTGATCTTCTCGCCGTGCTCGGCCGCGATCTCCTTGAGGATCGGGTCCACCTGACGGCACGGGCCGCACCACTCGGCCCAGAAGTCGACGAGGACGGGCTTGTCGGACTTCAGCACGGAGGTGTCGAAGTCGGCGTCGGTGATTGCTTGCATCTCGGCCACGAGGTGCTCCTTCTCGAAGATGTCGGGGTGGATCTGGGTGCTGCTGGGATGTGCTGGGCGGATCTGCCTAGTCAACACGACCCCGGGGACATTTCTTCCCCCGGCGGGGTCAGGACCGCTCGGAGACCAGCTCGGCCTCCTCGATCTCCTTGACACTCTCCTCGGCCGCGCCGGCGGTCGACGCCTCGTGGTCGAGGGCGGCCAGGAAGCGCTCCGCGTCCAGGGCGGCGGTGCACCCGGTGCCGGCCGCGGTGATCGCCTGGCGGTAGTGGTGGTCGACCAGGTCCCCGCAGGCGAAGACGCCGGGCTGGTTGGTCCGGGTCGAGGGGTGCTCGACGAGCACGTAGCCGTTCTCGTCCAGCTCGACCTGGCCGCCGAGCAGCTCCGAGCGGGGGTCGTGGCCCACGGCGATGAACAGCCCGGTCGCGTCGAGCTGACGCTCCTCTCCGGTGACCGTGTCGACCACGGTCAGGCCGGTGAGCTTGTCCTCGCCGTGGATCTCGCGGACCGCGGTGTTCCAGGCGATCTCGATCTTCGGGTCGGCGATGGCGCGCTCGGCCATGATCTTCGAGGCGCGCAGCTCGTCGCGGCGCACGATCAGGGTGACCTTGCTGCCGAAGCGGGACAGGAAGGTCGCCTCCTCGACGGCGGAGTCCCCGCCGCCGACGACCGCGATGTGCTGGTCGCGGAAGAAGAAGCCGTCGCAGGTCGCGCACCAGGAGACGCCGTGGCCCGAGAGCCGGTCCTCGCCCTCGACGCCGAGCTTGCGGTAGCCGGAGCCGGTGGACAGGATCACCGCGCGGGCGCGGTGCTCGACGCCGGACCCGTCGGTGACGATCTTCACCTCGCCGGTCAGGTCGACCGCGGTGACGTCGTCGGGGACCAGCTCGGCGCCGAAGCGCTCGGCCTGGGCGCGCATCTCGTCCATCAGGGCCGGGCCCATGATGCCGTCGCGGAACCCGGGGAAGTTCTCCACCTCGGTGGTGTTCATCAGCGCGCCACCGGCCGTGACGGAGCCCTCGAAGACGAGGGGCTGGAGGCTGGCGCGGGCGGCGTACACGGCGGCGGTGTACCCCGCCGGGCCGGAGCCGATGATGATGACGTCGCGGATCGCCGAGCGGTCGGCGCTGGTGTCACTGCTCATCGAGGTGATGCTCACTTCCGTCGTGGATCGGTGTTTCGGTCGTTGCACGTGAAACCGATCCTAGGCGCCGCGCATTCCCCGGCGGTGACCACGCCGGGCCGGGACGGCGTCGGGGCCTCAGCGGACCGGCACCGAGGCGCGGGCCACCGTCGAGGAGCCGTCGCCACAGGAGTAGATCCGCGCCTCACGGACCCCGTCCGCCGCCGGGCCGAGCACCAGTGTCGCGCGCCGCCCGTCCAGGCGGACGGCGACCAGCCGCTCGTCGTCGCGGAGCACCGGCCGCGCGCAGGCCACCCGTCCGGTGGCGTCCGCCGGCCCCGTGAGCGGGCTACCCGCGGCCAGCCGGCGCAGGTCGGCCCGGAGCGAGGCGGTGCGCAGCCGGGGAAGCGCGGACCCGTCCGCGGTCAGTGCGCGGGCCGAGGGCCGGGGGCCTCCGCCGGCGGTGTCCCGGTCGGCGCCAGGGGCGGACTCGGCTCGGCTGCCGCTCCCGGCGGAGCCGCTCGTCGTGCCGCCGCTAGTGACCACGGCGGCACCGGCCCCGGCGATCACCACCACGGCGGCCGCGGCCACCAGCACGTCGGGCCACCGCCGCCGGCGCCGGCGGGCGAGCGGGTCGGTCCCGGAGCCCGCGCCTGCGACCCGGGCCCGGGCCGCGACGCGGGGCTCGACGAGGTCGTCGAGGACGGCCCGGAGCCGGGCGACCACGTCCGGGGGCATCGGGGTGGGCTCGTCCGGCCCGGCCGCGGCGAGCTCGTCGCGGACCTGCTCCTCCTGCTCAGGCGTCATGGCCGGTCACCTCCTCCTCCGGGGTGGGGTCGGGCGGGGTCGCTCCCGCTGCTCCGACGTGCGGGGCCACCCCGGGGTTCCCGTCGGGGTGCGCGGGCCGGTGCGCGACCAGCAGCGGCAGCAGCCGGGCTCGCCCGCGGGAGCAGCGGCTCTTCACGGTCCCCGGTGCGCAGTCCAGGATCACGGCGGTCTCCTGGACCGAGTAGCCCTCCATGTCCACCAGCACCAGCGCCGCCCGCTGGTCCAGCGGCAGGGTGTCGAGGGCGGCCAGCACGGCGGCGCGCCGCTCCTGGGCCACCGCCACGTCGGCGGGGTCGACGACCCGCGTCCCGGCCGGCCCCCCGGTCGTCGGCCCTGTCGTGACCGGCTCGCGGTCCGGGTCGTCGGGCAGCGGGGCGGCGCGGCGTACCCGGCGCCGGCGGAGCCGGTCGAGGCAGGCGTTCACCACGATCCGGTGCAGCCAGGTGGTGACGGCGGCGTCCCCACGGAAGGAGTCGGCACGTCGGAAGGCCGCGATCAGCGCGTCCTGGAGGGCGTCGGCCGCCTCCTCCGGGTCGCCGGTGGTGCGCAGCGCGACCGCCCAGAGCCGGTCGCGGTGCCGGGCGAACAAGGTGCCGAAGGCGGCGGCGTCACCGTCGACGTGGGCCCGCAGCAACGACCAGTCGTCAGGAGCGTCGGGGTCGTCGGGAACGACGGGGTCGGCGGGTCGGTGGGGGTGGTCCCGGCCGGCGCCCGCCGGCCGGTCGGGCTGGTTCATGACCGGACGGAGATCTCCGCGACCCGGCCCTGGTAGCCGCCCGGAACGGCCGGGAGCGAGGTCAGCCAGACGACCAGCCACCGGGTGGTGACGGGCTTCTTCAGGGTGAGGGTGGCCGAGGTGCCGGCGCCGCCGTCCGAGGCGACCGTGCGCAGGCCGTCGGTGCTGGTGGGGGCGCTGTCCGCGCCCGGCGCGGCGAGGATCTGCACCCCCGTCGGGCTGCCGAGGAAGGTGAGCCGCACCTGGCCGACCCGGACGGCCTTGCCGAGGTCGAGGCGCAGGCCGACGCCGCTCTTCAGCCCGCCGAGCTTGGGGTTCCCGCGGTAGGTCAGCGTCTCCCAGGCGGTGCCGGGCTTGCCGTCGACGGCGAAGCGGGTCAGGTCGGGGTTCTCCTCCGGGGGGTCGCCCTCCGGGTCGAAGTCCGAGACCTGGGTGATCGCGAGCTTGGTGCGGGCCGTGGCCGACGCGGACGGTGAGGTGCTCGAGGCCCGGGCGGGGGTCGAGTCGGTGCCCGAGCCGCGACCGAGGTTGAACGCGAAGACGGTGGCCACCACGACGGCGAGCACCACCGCGACCGCGACCGCGAGTCGCAGCCAGGAGCGGCCGGGCAGCGGCTCGTCGTGGGCGTCGACGGGCTCGTCCGGGCCCGGGTCCGGGTCGGGCCCCCAGGCGGTGGGCAGCGAGCCGTTGCCGGCGCCGGTGCTGCGCTGGCCGCCGGTGAAGGAGCCGGTGTCGGGGCCGGTGTCGGGGCCGAAGAACCGCGAGGAGCGGGTGGCCGCCCGGGTGCCCGCCCCGGCGCCGGCCGCGGCGGGGCCGTCGGCGAACAGCGGCCGCTCGGGCTGCTCGGGCAGGGGTGGCGGCGGGGTACGAGGACCCCGGCGGGAGTGGTCGGTGCTGCCGCGGGACGCCGTCCGGTCGGAGTCGTGGTCGACGCCGGTGCCGCCGCGGGGCGTGGTGGACTCGGAGCCGCCCTCGCGCAGCCCGCGGGACTCGCTGTCCGGGAGCCAGCCGACGCCGCTGCCCTCGTCGAAGAACATCGGCACCCCGGCCTGGGTGGCCTCCGGGTCGGCGTCGGCACCCTCCTCCCCGCGATCGGACCGGGCCCAGGACGTCGCGGCGGCCGCGTGGGGGGCGGGGAAGGCATCGGTCGCGGCCAGCTCGCTGGTGTCCCCGTCGCTGGTGTCCCCGTCGCTGGGCTCCCCGTCGCTGGGCTCCCCGTCGTCCGGGTCCCCGGACTCGTGGCCGGACCGGTCGCCGGAGCGGTGACTGGACCCGCGCCCGCCGTCGGGCAGGTCGGCCCGGTCGAGCAGCCCGGTGGCCTCGTCGTCGACCTGCACCCCGAGCGGCGCGGCGCCGGGGTCGCCGATGTAGTCGCTGAGCGCCGCGTAGATCTCGTGTGCGGTCTCGATCGGCAGCATGTGCGGGTGCGCGTCCGCGTTGAGCACCCGCTCGCAGATCGCGTCGAGCGGCCGGGGCACCCCGGCCCGGACCTGGCGCGGACGCATCGGCCGGCCGTGCTCGGTGGGCGCGTCCGGGATCGTGGAGCCCTCGCTGCCCGGCCACCGGCCGACCAGCGCGGCGTACAGCAGGCCGGCGAGGTTGACCACGTCGGACTCGTGGGCGCTCATCGGCTCGCCGCCGGTGACCCGCAGCTGCCCGCGGCCGGCGTTGGTGCGCAGCACCGCGTCGATGACGAAGCCGACGAGCTTGACCGAGCCGGCCTCGGAGATCATCACGTTCTCGGGCAGCAGCCGGCCGTGGGCGACCCCGCTGCGGTGCGCGGTGGCGATCGCCTCGGCGACCTCCTTGACCACCCAGGCGGCGCGGCGCGGAGACAACGGTCCGTCATTGAGCAGCCGGTCCAGGGACACCCCGGAGCCCCACTCGTTGACGACGTACACGACGCCGTCCTCGGCGGCCGCGTCCAGGACCCGGAGCAGGTGGCCGTCGCCGACCAGGGCGGAGGTGCGGGCGGCGGTGAGCAGGGAGGTGGCCCGGGGATCGGTCTCGGGCAGCACGTGCACGGCGACGCTGCGGGCCAGGGTGCGGTCGGTGGCCCGCCAGAAGCGGGCGCCGCCGCTCTCGTCGAGGAGGTCGTCGAGGCTGAAGCGACCGGCGAGCAGGGTGCCGGGTCCGACGGGTGTCTGGGCCACGTCCCTCCTCGGTCGACTGCTGGGTCAGTGGGCGCGCCGCGGGGCGCGGTCCCCATGTTACGGGCGGTCGGTCACCTGCGGAGCCGGCGTGTGAGCAGGCTCATCACACTGGTGACCTCCGCGATCCGCATCAGCCGGGCCAGGCCGAGGAAGACCAGCAGGTCCACCAGGCCGGTCAGCGCCAGCACACCCGCGGCCTGCAGCTTGCCGCCGCCGGCGGTGGCGTCCGGCCCGACGGCGGGCACCCACAGCTGCTGGACGCCGTACTTCACCGCCCAGGCGACCACCGCCGCCACCCCCGCCGCGATCAGCAGCCGGACCAGGAACCGGACCAGCACCGGTGTCTCCAGGCCGCCGAGCACCCGGCGGAGCAGCGAGTAGGAGCCGATCGCGCCGACCAGGTAGGACCCGGCGTAGGCGATCACCAGGCCCGGCGCGGTCCGCTCGGGCGTGGCGTTCCCGGCGAGCAGCACCGCGAGCAGGATGTTCGTGGCGGCGATCACGCACTGCACCCAGAACACCGTGCGGGTCCGCTCGAGGGCGTAGAAGCCGCGCAGCATCATGTAGTGGGTGGTGAACAGCACCAGCCCGGGCGCGAACAGCGCGAGGGTCACGGCGAACGCCTGGACGCTGCCGCGGGCGGCACCGTAGCCGATCATCAGGTTGCTCAGGTCGACCGCGATCAACGGCAGCAGCACCGCGAACGGGATGATCAGCGCGTACGTCGTCCGCAGCGTCGACGCGACGGTGCGGGCCACCCCGGGCAGGTCGAAGTCGGCGGCGAAGGCCGAGAGCCGCGGCAGCATCGCGGTCGCCAGGGAGACCGTCACGATCGCGTGCGGCACCATCACCAGCAGGAACGCGTTGGAGTAGATCGTGTAGCCGGTGCCGCTGTCGTGGCCGGGGCTGCAGACGTTGCGGAACGCGTCGGCGGTCCCCGAGGAGGCGATCTTCACGACCACCGTGTAGGCCACCTGGTTGACGATCACGAACATCACCGTCCAGGTGCCCAGCCGCAGGGTGTGGCCGAGACCGGCGCCGCGCCAGTCGAACCGGGGGCGGAACCGGAAGCCGGCCCGTCGCAGGAACGGCAGCAGGATCAGCAGCTGGACCGCGATCCCGGCGGTCGACCCGAGGCCGAGCAGCAGCTCCTGCCCGGACGTGTAGCCGCCCACCGTGGACCCGGGGCCGGAGAGCGCGGCCTGGCCGCCGGCGCCGCAGAGGTCCTGCACCGGACCGAAGGTCCACAGGTAGACGCCCAGCACGGCGACCGAGATGACGTTGTTCGCGATCGGCGCCCACATCATCGGGCCGAAGCTGCCTCGCGCGTTCAGCACCTGGCCGACCAGCACGAACATCCCGTAGAAGAACACCTGCGGGATGCAGTAGCGGGCGAAGGCGATCACCGACTCGCGCTGTTGGGTCAGCTCGGGGGTGAAGAAGGCGCTGTCCAGGAAGATCCGCATCAGCAGCGGCGCCAGGATCACCAGCACGGCGCTGACCCCGGCCAGGAACACCGCCGCCAGGGTGATCACCCGGTTGGTGTAGCCGTCCCCGCCGTCCGGGTCGTGCCGCTGCGCCCGCACCAGCTGCGGCACCAGGACGGCGTTGAAGACCCCGCCCGCGAGCAGGATGTAGAGCATGTTCGGGATGGTGTTCGCGATCGTGAACACGTCGGCGTGCAGCGCGGTGCCGAGCGCGGCGGCGAGCAGCGCGTTGCGGACGAAGCCGCTGGCCCGGGAGACCACCGTCCCGGCGGCCATCACCGCACTGGAGGACAGGATGCTGGTGTCGGTGCCGGTGGGGCTCGAGGTCACGCGGGGTGCTCCTGGTCGGACGGGTGCGAGGGCAGCAACGGCCCGTGGGTGGACTGTCGGCGGCGGATGCGGCGGAACAGCCGGACCACGATCGCGACCAGCAGCAGGCCGCCGGCCGCCCCCATGATCACCCAGATCACCGTGCTGACGTGACTCGTGCGGACGACGAACCGGGTCTCGCTGCCCAGCGGCACCCCGTCGGCGTCGGTGGTCAACAGGGTCACCGCGTGCACCCCGATGTCGGCCGAGCTGGCCTCGAGCCGGACCGACGTACGCCGGCCGGGGCCGAGGGTGACCGGGTCGAACTTCTCGACGTGCAGGTTCGAGCCGGGGGTGACGCTGCGCAGCCCCACGGTGACGGGCTGGTCGAGGTCGTTGACCAGGGTCACCTGGATCGGCCCGGACTCGCCGGACATCATCACGAACTGCGGTCCCTCGATCCGCACCCGGGCCATCTGGGAGCGCACGTAGCTGGTGCTGCTCGAGGTGCGGGCCCGCGCGAGGTCGGCGTTGCGGCGGGCACCGAGCGAGGAGCCGAGCATCGCGACACGGCCGAGCTGGTCATCCACGGTGTCGTTCGCGCTCAGCAGCCGCGCGTAGACGCCGCCGAGCCGGTCCAGCTCACGGCTGGCACCGAGGTTGGACACCGGCACCTCGGCAACCCGCTGCGCGGTCGGGTAGACCAGCCGGGGACCCGGGCCGGCGGGCTGGGTCGGCGCGGCGGAGAGGACCGAGGGCAGGTCCACGAGCCGGAGCCAGGGCTGGTCCAGCCCGGCGAAGAAGCGCGAGGACGCCCAGTCGCTACCGGGGTCCCAGGCCGCCGGCAGCGAGACCACCAGCGGCTGGCGGCGCTGCGAGGACATCGCATGCAGCGCCGACTCGGCGAGCAGCCGCTGCCGGACCCCGAGGGCGTCGTACCGCGCCGCGGGATCCGGTCCACCGGCGGCGGCCGCCCCGTCGGTGCGCAGCAGCGGGGCGCGGCTGCCGCGCTCGAGGACCGTCCGGCGCACGTCGGGCAGGGCAGCCTCGCCGAGCAGGACCGGGGTCTCGATGCGTAGCCGCCGCAGCGCCGTCTGGGGGAGGTAGCCGCTGGTGGGGGCGACGACCGGGAGCGCTGCGGTGACGCCGTACCCGGGCATCGTGGTGGCGCTCAGTCCGGCGGCCCGGGCGTAGAGCGAGCGCACCGGTCCGCCGAGCACCGCGGCGACGTCGAGGTCGCCGTACGGCAGCGTCGCCACCGTGCGGCTCGGCGCCTGGAGCCGGAACTCCTCCAGCCAGCGGCGGGCGCTCTCCGCGGCTGCGGACGGCGCCGTCGTGGAGCCGTCCGCCGGGGTACCGCTGCCGGCGGTGGCCGACGGGGCCCCGTCGCCGGGTTCGTTGCTGGACGCGCTGCTGGACGCGCTGCCGGGTCCGTCGCTGGGCTGGCCGGTGGGTCCGTCGCTGGGCTGGTCGCTGGGCTGGTCGCTGGGTCCGCTGCTGGGCTGGTCGCTGGGCTGGCGCTGGGACGGCGAGGGGTCGATCGGGGGGTTCTCGTGCGCGACGGAGCTGACCGCGTCGAGCAGGGCCGGGTCGACCAGCCAGGTGAAGGGGACCCGGCTGCGGTGGCTGAGGTCCAGCAGCCGGCGGAGGCGGCCCTCCGGGGACAGCGCGGCGTTCCACCGGCCCACGTCCAGCAGCCGACCGGCCGCCCCGCGCTGCACCGGCTGACGGAACGGGACGACCAGCGAGAGGCGGGTCGACGTCCGATCGGCGACCGAGCTCCGAGCAGAGGGCATCAGCGGCATGAACGTGCGGGCCCGGCCGTCCGCGACCCGGTCGCGGACGCCGTCGCTGGCCCCGAGCACGTGGATCCCGACCCAGTAGACGCCCGGAGCGCCCGAGATGCCGAGGTCCTGGCGGCGGACCGAGACCCGGTAGGGCTCCGACTCGCCCGGCCCGAGGTCGCCGACCTTGTCGTAGAGGCCGGGGGCGGTGCGGCGATTCCCGATCGTGGCGTCGGCTTCGCTGCCGGCGGCGTCGGCGAGCTGGGCGCGGTCGGTCAGCGGCTCGTCGGAGGTGAACAGGTAGACATTCAGGTCGGTCCAGGTCTGCTGCGAGCGGTTGGTGATCTGGCCGGTGAGGGTGACCCGGCCCCGGGTCGGGATGGTCGCGGGCGCGAGGGTCTGCAGGCTCACGGCCAGCGGGGTGCGGTCCGTGACGGCCCGCCCGGCGGGCGTCGCGACGGTGCGCGGGAGGGCAGCCGTGCTCGCCGCGGGGGTCACCAGCACCGTCCCGGTCGCGGCGGCGGCGGTCGCGAGGACGCAGGCCAGCAGCCGGAGCGGTGCGGGACGGGTCACAGCGGCAAGGCTAACGACTCGGCCGGACCACGCTGACCTCTGGCATAGAGTTGCCCCTCGTGTCCGACCAGCCCCCCGAGCAGCCCGACGCCCGCAGCATGCGCGACGTGCAGGCGACCGCGATCCGCGAGCTGATGCGCATCTCCCCGGTCGTCGACGAGCTCGGGGCCCGGTTCACCGCGGCCGGCGAGCAGATCGCGCTGGTGGGCGGGCCGGTCCGGGACGCGATGCTCGGCCGGCTGCACAACGACCTGGACTTCACCACCTCGGCGCGCCCGGAGACCACCGAGAGGCTGCTGGCCGGCTGGGCCGACGCGGTGTGGGACATGGGGCGGGCCTTCGGCACCATCGGCTGCCGCAAGGGCGACTGGCAGGTGGAGGTCACGACGTACCGCTCCGAGGAGTACGACGCGGACTCCCGCAAGCCCGTCGTGGCGTACGGCGACACCCTGACCGGCGACCTCGGACGGCGCGACTTCACCGTCAACGCGATGGCCGTCACGCTGCCTGACCGGGGCTTCGAGGACCCGTTCGGCGGGGTCGTCGACCTCGCCCACGGGGTGCTGCGGACCCCCGGCACCCCAGAGGACTCCTTCTCCGACGACCCGCTGCGGATGATGCGCGCCGCCCGGTTCGCCGCCCAGCTCGGCTTCACCGTCGACCCCGACGTGGTCCGGGCGATGACCGAGATGGCCGGCCGCATCGAGATCGTCTCCGCGGAGCGGGTCCGCGACGAGCTGGTCAAGCTGGTGACGGCCGCCTATCCGCGCCGCGGGCTGGCGCTGCTGGTGGACACCGGGCTGGCCCGGTACGTGCTGCCCGAGCTGCCCGCTCTCGCGCTCGAGCGCGACGAGCACCACCGGCACAAGGACGTCTACGAGCACACCCTGACCGTGCTCGAGCAGAGCATCGACCTCGAGGACCGGCTGCCCGGCGGCGGGCCGGACTTCGTGTCCCGGTTCGCGGCGCTGATGCACGACGTCGGCAAGCCGAGGACCCGGCGCTTCCAGGACGACGGGACGGTCACCTTCCACCACCACGACGTGGTCGGCGCCAAGCTGACCCGCAAGCGGATGAAGGCGCTGCGGTTCTCCAACGACACCATCGACGAGGTGGCCGCCCTGGTCGAGCTGCACCTGCGCTTCCACGGCTACGGCTCCGGGGAGTGGACCGACTCGGCGGTCCGGCGCTACGTGCGGGACGCCGGGGACCAGCTCGACCGGCTGCACGTGCTGACCCGGGCCGACTGCACGACCCGCAACAAGCGCAAGGCGGACCGGTTGCGTCGTACCTATGACGACCTGGAGGCACGCATCGCCCGGATCGCCGAGGAGGAGGGTCGCGCGGCGCTCCGACCCGACCTCGACGGGAACCAGATCATGGCGCTGCTCGGGATCGGCCCGGGCCGGGACGTCGGCGCTGCGTACGCGTTCCTGCTGGAGGCCCGGATGGACCACGGCCCGCTCTCCGAGGAGCGCGCCACCGAGCTGCTGCTCGACTGGTGGGGTTCGCGCTCCTAGTCTGCCCGGGTGCACAGCGAGCTGTTCGCCCGGTCCAACCTGGAGGTGGAGGGCAAGCGGTTCGCCTCCAGAACCCGCAGCTGCTGAGGGTCGCGGTCGGCGAGGACGTGCGGTCGGTCAAGGGCACCGTGGTCGCCTGCCAGGGCCCGGGCCTCGTCGTCGTCCAGCCCTCGGAGGGGCCCCCCGCCGGCTCGGGGTCCACCCAGGGTGGCGGGGGCGGCCTGTTCGGCAACGTGCTCGGCGGCTGAGCCGCTCCCTCCCTCGGGTCAGCGGACGATCTTGAAGTTGAACATGCCGGTGCCGAGGGTGCCCATCAGGCGCAGCCAGACCGGCAGCAGCATCTCGGTGCCGCGGGCGGTGCTGAGGTCGCCGAGGTCGATCACGTCGTCGTGACCGAAGCCGGCCAGCAGTCCGGTGACCGTCGCCTTGGCCTCCGCGTCGTCGCCGGAGACGAAGACCGTCGAGCCTTCGCCGAGCCGGCGCGGGTCGACCATCAGCGCGGCGGTCAGGGTGTTCAGCGACTTGACCACCTTGGCGTCGGGGAACGCCCGCTGGATCGTCTCGCCGAGCGAGTCGCTGTCCTTGACGAACAGGGTGGGAGGGAAGCCCGCGGAGAAGTCCAGCGGGTTGGAGATGTCGAGCAGCACCTTGCCGGCGAGGGTGTCGGCGCCGGCGAGACCGAGCACCGCCAGGGAGGCTGCTCCGCTGGTGGCCAGCACGACCAGCTCCGCGCCGCGGGCCGCGTCGGCGAAGGTGGCCAGCCCGACCCCGGGGTGGGCGGCGTGCCAGGCGCTGAACGGCGGGTTGCCCATGCCGTCAGGCTCGGCGCGGGCCAGGGTGGCGTGCGGGTCCCGGGTGCCCACGACGACCGTGTGGCCGAGCTCGCTGAGACGTCCGGCGAGGGCCTGGCCGACCATGCCGGTGCCGAGGACCGCGATGTTCATGGCGCATCCCTCAAGAAGGTAGACAGGTCTGTCTGTTCGGTGTGAGAGACGCTAGCAGACCGTTCTGTCTCTGTCGATGACGGTCCCGACAGACCGGTCTGTTTCAATACACGCATGGCACCTGCGACGACCGCCCCCGAGCGGGTCAGCCCGGCCCGGCAACGGATCCTGGAGACCGCCTTCCGGCTGTTCTACGCGCGCGGCGTGCGGGCCGTCGGCGTGGACACGATCATCGCCGAGTCCGGTGTCGCCAAGGCGACCTTCTACCGGCACTTCCCGGCCAAGGACGACCTGGTGCTCGCCTACCTGGGACGGGTCGACACGATCTGGACCGGGCAGCTGCGACGGGCCGCCGCGGCCGCCGGCCCCGGCAAGGGCGACCAGCTCGTGGGCCTCTTCGACGCGCTCGAGGCCACCTGCCGACGCGAGGGCTACCGGGGCTGCGCGTTCATCAACGCCGCGGCCGAGGCGGTCCCGGGCGGTGCGGTCCACGACCGCACGATCGCGCACAAGCAGTCGGTGCGGGCCTGGGTGCAGCAGCTCGCGACCGAGGCCGGTGCCGCCGACCCGGCCCGGCTGGCCCGCCGGCTCACCATGCTGCTGGACGGCGCGCTGTCGGCGGGAGCGCTCGACGCGGACCCGGAGGCGGCACTGGCCGCGCGGGAGACGGCCCGGATGCTGGTGAGCGCGGCGGTCAGGCAGTGAGCGTCGGGGTCGGGGCGGGCGCCTGGGTGCGGGTCACCCGGGCGTACCAGAGCGCCGTCAGCAGGTAGCCCAGCGCGATCCCGGCCAGCACCACGTAGGACTTGCCGCTCGGCGGCAGCACGATCGCCCCGATGCCGGCCGCGGCCACGAAGGCGACGTTGAAGATGACGTCGTACAGGGAGAACACCCGGCCCCGGTAGGCGTCCTCGACATGGGTCTGCACCAGGGTGTCCACGACGATCTTGATGCCCTGGGAGGCGAGGCCGAGGAAGAACGCCGCGACCAGCAGCGCCGGCCGGGTGTAGAGCGCGCCGGGGAACACCTGGGTCACAGCCGCGCCGACCAGCAGCACGATCACCCAGGTCCGCTGCGCCAGCCGCTCGGTGACCACCGGGGTCAGCACGGCCGCCGTCACGAAGCCGACCCCGCTGACCAGCACCGCGATGCTCAGCCCGTTGAAGGCGGCGTCCGCCTCGCCCGGTCCGTGGAAGTAGTTGCGGTAGAGCAGGATCAGCGACACCGTCGAGACGCCGTAGAAGAACCGGTGCGCCCCGATCGCGGTCAGGCCGTACGCCGCGGGGCGCCGGTCGGCCAGGTGCCGGACCCCGTCCACCAGCCCGAGGGCCACGTGCCGGACCGCCTCCCGCACCGCCGGGGGCTCGCCGGCGAGGTCGGGTCCGAGCAGGTCGCGCGGGATCCGGAGCGCGAGCCACCCGGCCACGCCGTACAGCAGGGCCGCGGTGACCAGCACGCCGACGTTGCTGTCGACCCCGAGCGACTCCCAGCCGATCCGGGAGCCGGTGCCGAGCGCGAGTCCGGTCAGGAAGGCCAGCGTGCCGGCGGTCGGGGTGAGCGCGTTCGCGGTGATCAGGTCGTCCTCGTCGACGACGTGCGGCAGCGACGCGGACAGGCCCGCGAGCAGGAACCGGTTCACCGAGAGGCAGACCAGCATCAGCCCGAACAGCACCGGTCCGTGCCTGTCGGCGTGCACGGCCGCGGCCAGCAGGGCGACCAGTCCGACCCGCAGGAAGTTCGACCACGCCAACACCTGGCGGCGCGACCAGCGGTCCAGGAACACCCCGACGAAGGGTCCGAGGGCGCTGAAGGGCAGCAGCACCACCGCCAGCGCCGCGGCGATCGCCCCGGGGCCGGGGGCGCGCTCGGGGGAGAACACGACGTACGACGCCAGCGCCACCTGGAAGACGCCGTCGGTCAGCTGGCTGGCGAAGCGCACGGCGAAGAGCCGGCGGAACCAGGTCCCACGCAGCAGGTGAACGAGATGCCGCAGAGCGGTCACGGGGTGCTCACCTCCCCATCATCGCAGCGTCCCCAACCGGGTGGGGTGGGTACGCCTGTTTCCCAGGTGATGCCGAGAAACTGTCACTCCCCATGGGAAGTTCCCCATGGGGAGTGACAGTTCTCCTGCATCACCTGGGAAACAGGCAAGCGCGAGACGTGACGCGGAGGCCAGACTGATCAGCTCTCGATGTCCCCGCGGATGAACGCCTCGAGCTGCACGCGACCCTCGTCGTCGGGCATCTGCACCGGCGGGGACTTCATCAGGTACGTCGACGCCGGGATGATCGGACCGCCGACGCCCCGGTCGAGCGCGATCTTCGCGGCCCGGACCGCGTCGATGATGATGCCGGCACTGTTCGGGGAGTCCCAGACCTCGAGCTTGTACTCCAGGTTCAGGGGCACGTCGCCGAACGCGCGACCCTCGAGGCGGACGTAGGCCCACTTGCGGTCGTCGAGCCACTGCACGTAGTCCGAGGGGCCGATGTGCACGTTGCGGGCGCCCAGGTCGTGGCCGATGTTGGAGGTCACGGCCTGGGTCTTGGAGACCTTCTTCGACTCCAGGCGGTCACGCTCGAGCATGTTCTTGAAGTCCATGTTGCCGCCGACGTTGAGCTGGTAGGTGCGGTCCAGCACCACGCCGCGGTCCTCGAACAGCTTGGCCATCACCCGGTGGGTGATGGTGGCGCCGACCTGGGACTTGATGTCGTCGCCGACGATCGGGATGCCGGCGTCCTCGAACTTCTTGGCCCAGACCGGGTCGGAGGCGATGAAGACGGGCAGCGCGTTGACGAAGGCCACGCCCGCGTCGATGGCGCACTGGGCGTAGAACTTGTCGGCGTGCTCCGAGCCGACGGGGAGGTAGGCGACGAGGACGTCGGCCTTGGACTCCTTGAGGACGGCCACCACGTCGACCGGCTCGGCGTCGGACTCCTCGATCGTCTC
Organism: uncultured Actinomycetota bacterium; assembly: GCA_963800225.1. Taxonomy (GTDB): domain Bacteria; phylum Actinomycetota; class Actinomycetes; order Propionibacteriales; family Nocardioidaceae; genus Nocardioides_B. The sequence goes on from CAWDAF010000003.1 coordinate 208,798, forward strand.
GCGGTAGTACTTGCCGAGGCCGTCCAGCGTCGGGCCGCGCTGCACGGTCACGCCGAGCGGCGGGACGTCGGCGATCTTGATGGTGTTGTTCTCCGAGGCGTGGGTGGCCTCGGACAGGTCGAACCCGACCTTCTTGGCGTCGACGTCGAACGCGGCGACGAACTCGACGTCACCGACGTGGTACTCGCCGAACTTGACGTGCATGAGCCCCGGCACGGACCCGTCGGGGTCGGCGTCGCGGTAGTACTCCACGCCCTGGATCAGGGAGGTCGCGCAGTTGCCGACTCCCACGATTGCTACTCGTACCGAACCCATGGGGTCTCCTTGATTGTTCCGTGTCACTTACTGGTGCTGGATGTCTTGTTGCTGGGGTTGTGCCTGCGTGGTCTGGGCAGGCGGCACGGCGCCGTCCCGGGAGCTCTCGTCCCGGCGCTCCGCGTTGATCAGCTCCGAGAGCCACCGGACCTCGCGCTCGACCGACTCCACGCCGTGCCGCTGGAGCTCCATCGCGTAGCGGTCGATCTGACGGTCCATCTGGTGCTGGGTGCGCTCGAGCTGCTGCTGCACCCGGTCGAGCCGCTCCTGGAGGCGGCTTCGTCGGCCCTCCAGGATGCGCAGCCGCGCCCCGATGTCGGTCCGGCTGAAGAACGCGAACCGTACGTCGAAGTTGTCGTCCTCCCAGGCGGACGGCCCGACGTCGGCCATCAACCCGCGGAACCGCTCGGTGCCGGCCGGGGTGAGCTCGTAGACGATCCGCTGCCGACGGCTGACCGCGCCGGGCTCGGGCGGGCTGACGTGCTCGGCGATCCAGCCGGCCTTGAGCATCTTCTTCAGAGCCGGGTAGAGGGATCCGTAGGAGAGCAGACGGCTCCAGCCGAGCACCACGTTGACCTGCTTGCGCAGCTCGTAGCCGTGCATCGGCGACTCGTGCAGGAGTCCGAGGACCGCCAGCTCGAGGGTCTCGCCACGCCGTGCCACCTGTGCCTGCCCGCTTCCGCCCCGAAGGGCCGTCGTATCCGTTCGTTCTATCGCCCTAACGTATCGCACCGATATATCGATCGCGTAAACGCGCAGGCCACGGCGTTTCCTGTGACGGACGCGTCGCCGGGTACGGTCCCGGGTGGCTCACCGCGCCCCGTACCCTTGGCTCGCCCCACCCGTCTGCCGACGTCGTCCCCGGAAGGCCCCCGTGAGTCCTGAGCGCAAGGCCGCCCCGTCCCGCGGGGCCGCCTCCACGTCCGCCACCAAGCCCTCGGCGCGTGCCGGTGCGGGCGGGACGGGCGGGACGGGCGGCGGGCGCGGCGGGAAGCCTGCCGCGAAGACCGGTGGGGGCGGTCACGGCGACGGCACCAAACGGCCGTTGCTGCGCCGGATCCTGACCTGGCTGCTGCTGGCCTTCCTCGGCTTCCTGGTGCTCGGCGCGGTCGCGTTCGCCTACCTCTACACGACCACCGACATCCCGGATCCCAACAAGGACTTCACGGCCCAGACCACGTTCGTCTACTACTCCGACGGCAAGACCGAGGTCGGCCGCTTCGCCAGCCAGAACCGCACGAGCGTCGCGCTGTCCGACGTACCGCAGCACGTCCAGGACGCGGTGATCGCGGCCGAGGACCGGTCGTTCTACACCAACAAGGGCATCGACCCCAAGGGCATCCTGCGAGCCGCGTTCAGCAACGCCCGCGGCAACAGCACCCAGGGCGCGTCCACGATCACCCAGCAGTACGTCAAGGTCTTCTACCTGTCCCAGCAGCGCACCCTCTCGCGCAAGCTGAAGGAGGCCTTCGTCTCCCTCAAGCTGCAGCGGCAGAAGTCCAAGGACGAGATCCTCCAGGGCTACCTGAACACCATCTACTTCGGCCGCGGTGCCTACGGCATCCAGGCGGCGTCCCAGGCGTACTTCGACAAGGACGCCAAGCAGCTGACCATCCCCGAGGGCGCCATGCTGGCGGCGGTGCTGAACTCCCCGACCAACCTCGACCCGGCGAGCGGCGACGCGGCGCGCCAGCGGCTGCTCGGCCGCTACCAGTACGTGCTGTCCGGGATGGCGACCACCGGTGACATCACCGCCGAGCAGGCCGACCGCTTCAAGCAGCGGCTGCCACGGCTGCCGAAGATCAAGAGCCAGGACCGGTACGGCGGCCAGAAGGGCCACATCTTGTCGATGGTCCGCAAGGACCTGCTCGCCCAGGGATTCACCGACCAGGAGATCACCGCGGGTGGCCTGAAGGTGACCACCACGTTCACCAAGAACGCGATGCGCGCCGCCGCGCGGGCGGTCCGGGACCAGAAGCCGAAGGGGCTCAAGCAGCTGCACGTCGCGGTGGCCTCCGTCGACCCGGCCACCGGGGCGCTCAAGGGCATGTACGCCGGCCAGGACTACCTCAAGAGCCAGCTCAACTGGGCCGTGGCGGGGGGCTCCCCGGGGTCGTCGTTCAAGCCCTTCGCGCTCGCGGCGGGGATCGACGACGGCTACGCGTTGAAGAGCACCTTCGACGGCAACTCGCCGTACGTGTTCCCCAGTGGGGCCAAGGTGGTCAACGAGGGACCCGGCGACGGCAACGACTACGGCTCGGCGGTCAGCCTGCTCACCGCGACCGAGCAGTCGATCAACACCGCGTTCATCGACATGACCCAGTCGCTGGGCAACGGCCCGCAGAAGATCATGAACACCGCGGTGAAGATGGGCATCCCCCCGAACGCGCCGGGGCTCCGCCCGACCTCGGGGATCTCGCTCGGCTCGGCGACGGTCAGCCCGATCGACATGGCCAACGCCTACGGCACCATCGCGGCCGGCGGCAAGGCGAAGAAGTGGTACGTCGTGGCCAAGGTGGTCAACGCCAACGGGAAGACCGAGTACCGCGCCCCGAAGCAGACCACCCGGGCGATCTCCGACCCGGTCGCCCGCGACGTCAGCTACGCCCTCCAGCAGGTCGTCAAGGTCGGCACCGGCCGCAACGCGCTGGCGCTGGGACGGCCGGCAGCCGGCAAGACCGGCACCGCCACCAACGCCGACGGCGACGTCTCCTCGTCGTGGTTCGTCGGCTACACCCCCCAGCTGGCGACCGCGGTGATGTACGTGCGCGGCGACGGCAACGACGCGCTGAACGGCTACCTGCCGACCTACTTCGGGGCCGACTACCCGACCCGGACCTGGACCGAGGTGCAGCGGGAGACCCTCGACGGCGCCCCCGTGGAGAGCTTCCCGCCGGCGGCGAACGTGCCGGCCAAGCGCAACGACCACACACCCGCCCCGACGTACACGCCCTCGCCCTCGCCGACGCCGACGCCGACCCGGTCCCCCACGCCCACGCCGACCACCACCGCGCCGGCTCCGACCAGCAGCGCGCCGGCCCCGACCACGTCGGCGCCGCCCACCCAGAGCCCGAGCCCCAGCCCCAGCGGAAGCCCCAGCGGGCGGCCGACGGTGACGGCCACGATCCCGCCCAGCCCCAACGGCAGTCCCGCCAGTCGCGGCAACGGCCGGGGCGGCGGCAGCCCGACCCCCTCGCCGTAGATGACCGGGAGCGGGATCGTCCGGCCCACCCGCGCCGACCCGCTCGTGCGGGCGGCCAGCGAGGCCATCGGCGGACCGGTCGGTGACCGGTCCCGCGGGCACTGGTGGTGGACCCCGGTGCGGGTGGTGCTCGCGGTGGCAGCGCTGGCGTTCGTGCTGGGCATGGTCCAGAAGACGCCGTGCGTGCGCGACAACTGGTCCGGGGACAAGCTCCGCTACGGCGCCATGTGCTACTCCGACGTGCCCTACCTCTACTCCGGGCGCGGGTTCGCGGCCGGCTACCCGCCGTACGCCGACAACGGGGGCCGGTACCCGGCGATGGAGTACCCGGTGGTGATCGGCTACTTCGCCTACACCGCCGCGCGGGTCACCCAGATCCTCGACGGCGTCGACGTGTCCGCCCGCGCGAACGCCGACCAGACCTCGATCTACGGCCAGCCCGGCGTCACCGAGGAGGCGGGGCTGTACTTCAAGGTCACCGCGATCCTGCTCGCCCCGTTCGCACTGCTCGCCGCCTGGTTCCTCGCGGGCGTGCACCGGCGACGACCCTGGGACGCGATGGCGTTCGCTGCCTCACCCGCGCTGGTGCTGGCCGGGCTGATCAACTGGGACCTGCTCGCCGTCGCCGCGGTGGCCGGCGCGCTGTGGGCCTGGTCCCGCGGCCGGCCGGTGCTCTCGGGGGTGCTGATCGGCCTCGGCACCGCCACCAAGCTGTACCCGCTGTTCCTGCTCGGCGCCCTGCTCGTGGTCTGCCTGCGGCGGCGCCGGCTGCCTGCGTTCGCCGCCGCGACCGGGGCCGCCGCGGTGACCTGGCTGCTGGTGAACGGGCCGGCGATGCTCTACGGGTTCGCGCAGTGGAAGGTGTTCTGGTCCTTCAACGACGACCGCGGCGCCGACCTCGGCTCGATCTGGCTGGTGATCCAGCAGCGTGGGCACACCGTCACCCCCCACCTGATCAACGTGGTGTCGGCGGTGTTCTTCGTGGCGGTCTGCGTCGGGGTCCTGGTGCTCGGGCTGCGCGCCCGCCGTACCCCCCGGATCCCGCAGCTCGCGTTCCTGATCGTGGCCGGGTTCCTGCTGGTCAACAAGGTCTACTCGCCGCAGTACGTGCTGTGGCTGCTGCCGCTCGCGGTGCTGGCCCGGCCGCGCTGGCGCGACCTGGTGGTGTGGACCGCCGGCGAGGTCCTGTACTTCGGCGCCGTCTGGCTCAACCTCGGCGGCTGGACCGCGTCGGCGTCCAGCGGTGTACCCGACCAGTTCTACGCGCTGGCGATCCTGATCCGGATGGCGGCAGAGCTGTACCTCGCGGTGATCGTGGTGCGGGACATCCTGCAGCCCTGGCAGGACCCGGTGCGGGCCGACGGGCTGACCGACGACCCCGCCGAGCCGTCGGCGGTCCCGGCCGCGTAGCCCCGTGGACGTAGCGCGCCGGTTGCCGCGTCTGCCGGCCGGTTGCCGTCTGCCCGGTCTGCCGGTTTCCCAGGTGATGCAGAGAAACTGGCACTCCCCATGGGAAATTCACCATGGGGAGTGCCAGTTTCTCGACATCACCTGGGAAACCTCGGAGGGCGCCGACGCGCAGCCGACCGTCGGCCGGGGGCGTGGGGCGGGCCGGGAGCGGGTACGACGGGGGCATGCGTGCGCTGACGATCGTGCCGAAGCAGGCCGGATCCCTTGCGGTGACCGAGGTGCCCGACCCGGCGCCGGGCGAGGGGGAGCTGCTGGTCGACGCGATCGCGGTCGGCGTGTGCGGCACGGACAAGGAGATCGCCGGCGGTGAGTACGGCTGGGCGCCTCCGGGGCGCCAGCGGCTGGTCATCGGCCACGAGTCGTTCGGCCGGGTGCGGACCGCTCCCGCGGGGTCGGCGTTCGCCGCGGGAGACCTGGTCGCAGGCGTCGTACGTCGTCCCGACCCGGTGCCGTGCGGGGCGTGCGCGCACGGGGAGTTCGACATGTGCCGCAACGGGCGGTACACCGAGCGAGGCATCAAGCAGCTCGACGGCTACGCCAGCGAGCAGTGGACGGTCGAGGCCGACTACGCCGTCAGGCTCGACGAGCGGCTGGTCGACGTCGGGATGCTGATGGAGCCGACGACGGTCGTCGCCAAGGCCTGGGAGCAGGTCGACCGGATCGGCGAGAGGTCGTGGTTCGAGCCGGAGCGGGTGCTGGTCACCGGGGCCGGCCCGATCGGGCTGCTCGCCGCCCTGATCGGGGCGCAGCGCGGCCTCGAGGTGCATGTCCTGGACCGGGTCACCGCGGGTCCCAAACCGCAGCTCGTGCACGCGCTGGGGGCGACCTACCACCACACCGGCATCGAGGCGATCATGGCGCGGGTCCGGCCCGACGTCGTGATCGAGGCGACCGGGTCACCCGCCATCGTCTTCGGTGCCATGCGAGGGACCGCCCGCTACGGCATCACCGTGCTGACCGGGGTGTCCTCACGGGGCCGCAGCATCCGGGTCGACGCCGGCGAGCTGAACCGCGACATCGTGCTCGAGAACGACGTGGTGGTGGGGTCGGTGAACGCCAACCTCCGGCACTACGCGCAGGCCGCGGACGTGCTCGCCGCCGCCGACCTCGACTGGCTGGGGCGGCTGGTGACCCGCCGGGTCCCGCTCGCCCGGGCCGCCGACGCCTTCGAGGCTGCGCCCGACGACGTCAAGGCGGTCATCACGCTGGGGGGGTGACCCGGCTCAGCCGACCACGGTCTCGTCGAAGGTGGTGGCGGTGAACCGCACCCGGACGTCCACCTCGTCGCCGATCTCGGGCACCTGCGCGCCGTGGGAGAGGAAGAGCATGGAGGCCTGCATGTGCGGCGGCTCGGCGAACACCCGGAGCTTGCCGTCGATCGTGTACGGCGACCGCACCCAGCCCGCGGCGTCGAGGCCCCCCTTGGCGATCCGGGCCGCCCGGTCCTTCAGGGTGGCGCCTCCCGTGGGCGCCTCGAGCCCGACGCCGTGCGCCGTACCGCCGGAGACGACCAGGATCGTCCCCGCCGCGGGGGCGGTCCGGCTCCGGTAGCCGAACACGTCACCGCGCTCGACCGGGTGCGCGTCGAGGACGGTCGCCCGCACCCGCAGCGCCGACCGCTCGCCCAGCCACAGCTGGGTGCCGATCCGGGGCCGGAACTCGTAGTCGGGGTAGGTCTGCCGCAGGCTGCCGAGCTCGGTGTCGGTCAGGTGCGAGACGTAGACCCGGGGGGTGGGCACCCCGGCGGCGACCACGTCGGTCATCAGCCGCCGCACCTCGGTCAGGTGCGAGCCCTTCGAGATCGGCAGGTGCATCGCGACCCCCTCGACGGTGACGTCGCCGGCGTGCTCGGCCGCCTCCCGCAGGTCGCGGGCGGAGAAGCCGTGCCGGCGCATCGACGTGAGTCGCTCGAGCACCACCCGGGGCCGGACGCCCCGGTCGCGGCCCAGGGCCGCCAGCGCGGCGAGGTCCTCGAGCCGGCCGATCGTGTGGACCACGTGCGGGTCGAGCGTCGCGCGGGTCTCGAACGGGCGCCAGGGGCTGAGCACCATCACCGACCCGCCGAACGCGCCACCGGAGGCCTGGGCGACCCGGTCCACCTCGTGGTACATCCCGACCGCGACGGTGTCGACGCCGAGCCAGGACGCCCGGTCGGCGAGCCGCTCCAGGCCGAAGCCGTAGCCGTTGCCCTTCAGCACCGGCACGATCCCGGGGTGCGCGTCGCGGACCTGCTCCAGGTGCGCGTCCCAGCGCGCCCGGTCCACGTAGAGACTCAGCGGCATCGCCCGGTCACCTCCGACCCATGTAGACGGAGAACGCCTTGTAGATCAGGGCGTTCAGCGGCAGGTCCCACTCGCCGGCGTACTCGACCGCTTCACCGCCGGTGCCCACCTTGAACTGGATCAGTCCCACGTGCGAGTCCTCGGGGTCGAGCGTGTCGGTGATCCCGCGCAGGTCGTAGACGTCGGCACCGGCGGCCAGCGAGTCGCGGATCATCGCCCACTGCACGGCGTTGGAGCCGCGCACGTCGCGCTTCTCGCTGGAGGAGGCGCCGTAGGAGTACCAGGTGTGCCCGCCGACGCGGACCCAGATCGTGGCCGCGACCAGGTCACCCTGGTGCCGGGCGAGGTAGAGCCGGATCCGGTCCGGCTCCTCGGCGAGCAACGCGGTGAACATCGTCTCGAAGTAGGACAGTGGCCGCGGGGTGAAGTGGTCCCGCTCGGCGGTGTGCAGGTACAGCTCGTGGAACAGCGGCAGGTCGGCCGGGGTGCCGTGGGTCACCTCGACGCCGGCCTTGGCGGCCTTCTTGATGTTGCGGCGCCACTGCTGGTTCATCCCGGCGAGCACGTCCTCCTCCGTGCGCGGCGACCCGTCCGGGGAGCGCAGCGGGATCCAGAAGTTGTACTGCGGCTGGCCGGCGGCGAACCCTCCGTCGACGGCCTGCGGCCTCCAGCCCAGCTCCTGGAGCTGGGAGACCACCCGCGCGCCGGACTGCGAGCGCTCGGTCGGCGGCACGTCCCCGAGCCGGTGTACGGCGTCGTCGGCCACGCCCTGCTTGACGGCGGCGGCGTCCCAGCGGCGGGTGACCACCGGCGGGCCCATCCTCACCCCGAACGCGCCGGCCTTCCTCAGGTGCCGCACCATCGGGTCCAGCCAGGCCCGGAGGTCCTCCGCGGCCCAGTCGACCACCGGTCCCTCGGGCAGGTAGGCCAGGTAGCGCCTCACCTTGGGCAGCTGTCGGTACAGCACCAGCCCGGCACCGACGAGCTCGCCGCCACCGGGGCCGGGGGCGAACCAGCCGATCGACTCCCGGCGCCACTCGCCCTTGACCGCGCCCCAGGCGGGGGTCTGCAGGAAGCTCGCCGCGCCGCCGCCGGCCGTGACCGCCCGCAGGTGGTCCAGGTGCTGCTCGGGCGTGATGGTGCGGACGGTGAGAGGGGGGAGGTCACAGTGCCCGAGCCTAACGGTCGGGCCGGGGCGGCCGGCCCTGCTCCCCGGGCGTTCAGCCGGTGAGGGCGGCGAGCACCTCGACGGTACGGCGCCACGCCGGCGTGCCCGGGTCGATGAGGGCGAAGTGGTCGCCGGGGACGCGGACCAGCCGGGCGTCGTCCCCGGCCGCCCGGGCCGCGTCGACGTACGCCTGGCTCTGCGACAAGGGCACGGTGTCGTCCGCGGTGCCGTGCACGCAGCGCACCGGTACTCCGAGCGGCACCCGCTCGACGGGATCGGCGGCGGCGTAGCGCGCGGGCACCCGGTCGGGCATCCCGCCGACCAGCCCGGGCACCGCGGTGCCGCCGAGCCCGGTGCGGGCGGCCTCGGCCAGGGCGAGCACCCCGGCCTGGGCGATGGCGGCACCCACCCGCACCCGCGGGACGCCGCCGGGCAGCGAGCCGCCGCGCCGGGACGCCGCCCACACCGCGAGCTGGCCACCGGCCGAGTGCCCCAGCGTGACCACGTTGCCGAGGTCGACGCCGTCGAGCCGCCGGAGGTGGTCCACGGCGGCGGCGACGTCGGTGAAGGTGGTCGGCCAGCCGCCGCCCTCACCGAGCCGGCGGTACTCGATGTTCCACGCGGCCCAGCCCCGCCGGGCGAGGTCGGCGCTGGTGGGCGCGCCGAGGTCGAGGCCGTACATGCCCTGCCAGAAGCCGCCGTGGACCACCACCACGGTGCCGCGCGGGCGCCCGTCGACCGGCAGGTAGAGGTCACCGACCTGCTGGCCGCCGGGGCCGTAGTGGTGCCGCACCGGCCGGGCGGTCGGGGTGCCCGCTGCCGCACCGGCGCCCCGCGGGGAGGCACAGCCGGCGACCAGGGCGAGACCGCCGGCCGCGAGCAGGGCCCGTCGGCTGGTGGGCCGGTGCCTCACACCCGCTCGCGCAGGAACGCGAAGTCGGCGCGGTGCTCCTCGGCACCGCCCGGGGTCTCGCAGACCACCGGCGCGCCGGCCTCGCGGACCACGGCCGCGAGGTGCTCGGGGTCGATCCGGCCCTGCCCGAAGCTGGCGTGCCGGTCGGCGCCGGAGTCGAACTCGTCGCGGCTGTCGTTGCAGTGCACCAGGTCGATCCGACCGGTGATCGCCACCACGTCCTGGACGACCGTGGAGAGGTCGTTGCCACCGGCGTGCGCGTGGCAGGTGTCCAGGCAGAAGCCCACCTGCTCGAAGCCCTCGGCCGTCGAGATCGCGTCCCAGACCCGGGCGATCCGGTCCAGGTAGCGGGTCATCGCGTTCTCCCCGCCGGCGGTGTTCTCGATCAGCAGCGGCACCTTGAGGTCGGTCGCCTCGACCGCCTTGCGCCAGTTGTCGAAGCCCTTGGCGGGGTCGTCGGCCTTGTTCACGTGGCCGCCGTGCACGATCAGGCCCTTGGCGCCGATCGCGGCGGCCGCGTCGACGTGCTGCTGGAGGAGCTTGCGGCTCGGGATCCGGATCCGGTTGTTCGTGGTGGCGACGTTGACGATGTACGGCGCGTGCACGTACAGGTCGATGCCCGCCTCCTCCGCCGCCGCTCGCAGCCCCTCGGGGCCGCCCGCATAGGCGACCTCGGGTCCCTTGTAGCCCTGCGGGTCGCCGAGGAAGAACTGCACGAGGTCCGCGCCCCGCGCCGTCGCCTCGGCCACCGGGTCGGTCTGGTCGACGTGCGCGCCGATGCGCACGGTGCTCTGCTCAGGCATGCCCGCCAGCGTACGGCGCACCGCCGACCGTCCCGAACCGGAGACCGGCCCGGCGGCCGACCGGCTCGGTCAGCCCCATCAGTCGTCGAGGTCGACCTTCTCGTTGTCGCCCTCGAACCGCTTCCCGGTGGTCTTGGCCTTGACCAGGTTCACCAGCTGGGTGACCTTGCCTCCGGGGCTGTCCCAGTACTCCGCGGTGTCGGCGTCGACCTTGACCAGGACGTTGTTCGGGTTGTCCGGGCCGCCCTCCATCCAGGCGTCGGTGAAGGTGTTCCACAGCTCGGCCAGCCGGGCCGGGTCGTCGACCACGCTGGCGGTGCCGCTCAGCGACACCCACGAGCTGCCACCGGCGTAGGACACGTTGACCCGCGGGTTCGCGGTGATGTTGCGGACCTTCTCCGACGCCCGCTCGGCGACGAACCACACGTCGCCGTCGAACTCCACGTCCTGGGTGGCCATCGGCTTGCTCACCAGGGCACCGTCGGGGCCGATGCTGGTGAGCATGGCGACCCGGGTGCTCTTGACCAGGTCGTGGACCTTCTCCTGCTGGTCCTGCTGGCTGTCGGTCATGCGGGTCTCCCTCGGTCGACGTACGGGTGCGTGCGGCGTCCGGTACCTCCGGACCGGCGACTCATGCGCCTGTGGACGACGATTTCCGCCGGGGTGCGGCGCGCTGGTACCGTGCACGCGTCGACCGGCTCGACCCACGTCCAGAGTGGGTGCCGGGCCGTCGACACGCCGGGCCACCGATCCAGCTCGCTGGGCACGGGGTGCGGCGGACGCAAGCCCTCCTGCCACGGAGATGCCGTGGCCGCCTGAGTCCGAAGGAGGTGGAGACTGCTTTGCGTGCCTATGAAGTGATGGTCATCCTCGACCCCGACCTCGAAGAGCGCACGGTCGCGCCCTCGCTCGACACGTACCTCAACGTGGTCCGCACCGACGGTGGGTCCATCGAGAACGTCGACGTCTGGGGACGTCGCCGCCTTGCCTACGAGATCGACAAGAAGGCCGAAGGCATCTACGCCGTCGTCAGCCTGAACGCCGAGCCGGCGACCGTGAAGGAGCTCGACCGTCAGCTCTCGCTGAACGAGTCGGTGCTGCGGACCAAGGTCATCCGGCCCGACGCTCACTGAGTCGGTCCCACGATCAGGGCGGCTCAAGGCCGCCCTGGTCCTCCCGGCCGACTCCACCGGTCACCGCTGCACCGAACTGTCTGACATCCCTGTTAGCACCGTTTTGACGACTGGAGGCCTGACATGGCAGGCGAAACCCCGATCACCGTGGTCGGCAACCTCACCGCCGACCCCGAGCTCCGCTTCACCCCCTCGGGTGCCGCGGTCGCCAACTTCACCGTTGCCTCGACGCCGCGCACGTTCGACCGGCAGAGCAACGAGTGGAAGGACGGCGAGGCGCTGTTCCTGAACTGCTCGGTGTGGCGGCAGGCGGCCGAGAACGCCGCCGAGTCGCTGACCCGCGGCATGCGCGTCATCGTCTCGGGCCGTCTCAAGGCGCGCTCCTACGAGACCCGCGAGGGCGAGAAGCGCACCGTCTTCGAGATCGAGGTCGAGGAGGTCGGGCCGAGCATGAAGTACGCCACGGCCAAGGTGACCAAGACCAGCCGCTCCGGTGGCGGTGGCGGTGGCTTCCAGTCCGGCGGCGGCGACGACCCGTGGGCCAGCAACAGCGGCGGCAGCCAGGGTGGCCAGCAGGCCTCCTCCGGCGGCGGCAGCTGGGGCGGCCAGCAGGGCGGCGGCCAGCAGGGCGGCGGCCAGGGCGACCCCTGGGCCACGTCCGGCGGGTCCGGCGGCCACCAGGACGAGCCCCCGTTCTGACCCACCACGGGTGGACGCGCGCTGCGCGACCACTCTGACCACCCGTTCACCCCCGACCATTCCGGCGCGAGCCGGGCTTCACGAAAGGAAGCACCACAATGGCCAAGCCAGTACTTCGCAAGCCGAAGAAGAAGGTCTGCCAGTTCTGCAAGGAGAAGGCGACCGGTGTCGACTACAAGGACACCACCCTGCTCCGCAAGTTCATCTCCGACCGGGGCAAGATCCGCGCCCGTCGGGTGACCGGCAACTGCGTGCAGCACCAGCGCGACGTCGCCACCGCGGTCAAGAACGCCCGCGAGGTCGCCCTGCTCCCCTACACGTCCACGGCTCGCTGAGGAGGCTGACCCACATGAAGCTCATCCTCACCCAGGAGGTCGGCGGCCTCGGCGCCGCCGGCGACATCGTCGAGGTCAAGGACGGCTACGGCCGGAACTTCCTCATCCCGCGTGGCTTCGGCATCCGCTGGACCAAGGGCGGCGAGCGCACCGTCGACTCGATCAAGGCCGCTCGCGCCAGCCGCGAGGTCCGCGACCTCGACCACGCCAAGGCGATCAAGGCCAAGCTGGAGGCCGCCACGGTCCAGCTGCCGGTGCGCGCGGGCGAGGGCGGCCGGCTCTTCGGCGCCGTCACCGTCGGCGACATCGCCGGCGCGATCAACTCCGAGGTCGGCTCGGCCCAGGACGCGATCGACAAGCGCAAGATCATCCTCGGCAACCCGATCAAGTCCCTGGGCTCGCACCAGGTGACCGTGAAGGTGCACGACGACCTCGAGGCGCTCGTCAACCTCAACGTGGTCCCCGCCTGACCGGCTGGACCCTCGTCGCCGTACGACGGCCGTCCCCCTGGTGGGGGCGGCCGTCGTCGCGTTCCGGGACGGCCGCCGAGGGGTTGCGGTCTAGGCCGCCACGGCCGGCGCCCCCTGCTCGCTGCGGCCGTAGCTGCGCCGGGACACCTTGAAGGTCAGGTAGACCAGGTAGACGTTGGCGAGCACGGCCAGGACCGCGACCGGCGCGGTCAGCGCGGTCACCCCGCCGCCGTACACCAGCACCGGTCCGACCAGCACCGCCAGGTAGGCGGACCGCAGCATCCGCAGCCGGCCGGCCTCGGCGTCCCCGGCCCGCTCGACCAGGGTGGCCAGCGTGCTGCACCAGACCACGCAGAACACCGTCTGCGGCAGGCTGACCCCCCACTGACCTGCGGCGGAGAGCCTCCGGTCCACCGCCGGCAGCCACAGCGGCACGGCGCTCAGGCACGCGATCACCGCGAGCGCGATCAGCGTTCCCCCGGACGGGATCCGCCGGCGCAGCGGCAGCAGCCCCGCGACGACCAGCCCCCAGCCGACCGGGTCCGGCAGTGCGTCGTACCCGCCGAAGCGGGCCGCGAGGAAGACGATCACCAGGCCCATGGCGACCTTCTGCAGGGGTGTCACGACGCGAGCCTACGGGCGGTGGCCGGCACCGGCCGGGGAGGCGCACGATCACGGTGCGGCGACGATCACATCCGGGGCTCCGGGTTCGGCTGCGACTGCCGGGGCCTGTGTGTTCTGATGAGGTGCTGATTTCGGGAAGCCCGGCGGTGCCGCCGCCGGTTCATGTGTTGGGGGTTCCACCGTGCGTGCACTCGTCCGTCTCCTGGTCGTCATCGGCCTCGTCCTCAGCGGGGCCGCCCTGGCGCCGCTGACCGTGGCCTCGGCCGACCTCACCGACCCGGCGACACCCTCGGGTGCCCCGTCGGCGAGCGAGCCCCCGTCCGGGAGCGCCGCGACCGGCTCGACGTCGTCGTCGCCGTCCGCGGCGGCCTCGCCGACCGCCGAGGCCTCCTCGTCCGCGGCGGCCTCGCCGTCGGGGAGCGCCACCCCCGGCAAGGCGCTGACCCGGTCCTCGGTCGCGGCGCAGGACGACCCGACCCTCCAGACCAGCATCACCAGCCGGCCGACCAGCCCGACGCTGGACCGCACCGACACCTTCAAGTACCAGGCCAACCGTCCCGGCGTGCGGTTCCACTGCACGCTGACCGGCCCGAACCAGAAGGGCATCACGACGGACTGCCGGCTCGACACCGGCCAGGGCGACGTCACCAAGACCGCCGGGTCGTTCACGACGCCGCAGCTGCAGCGCGAGCCGGTTCCCCTACAAGCTGGTCGTGCAGGCCTACCTGCCCGCGGTCGTGGTCGCCGGCGAGACCACCGTCCCGGAGATCGAAGGCACCACCGCGGCGTACCGCTGGAGGGTCTTCTCGCTCACCCGTCCGGACAGCTACTCCCCGGCGACCGGGGCCAGCTACAACAAGCCGCTCGGCACGAGGGCCGAGCAGCGCCGCAACCTCACCAGGATGATCCGCACCATCAACAGCATCCCGGGCTACTACCAGGGCACCGGCACCAAGCCCGCTCCCTGCCCGTCCGATCCCGCGCTGGTGCCCGGCACCATCCGCACGTCGATGTACTCGATGACCGACAAGAGCTTCGCGAACGCGCTCGTCGCCGCGCACCGCCGCTGCGTCAGCGTCCAGATCCTGATGAACAACCACCTCAGCGCCGACACGGACCCGGCCTGGCGGATCGTCAGCGACGGGCTGGGCTGGTCCCAGGCACCGAGCGGAGGCTTCCCGAGGCGCAGCTGGGCGCACCGGTGCTCCTACGGCTGCCGCGGCACCGGGGTGATGCACACCAAGATGTTCCTGTTCGACTCCACGGTGCCCGCCCCCGGTGGGGCGTGGAACAAGATCAAGGACACGGTCTTCGTCGGCTCGTCGAACATGACCTTCAACGCCGCCAAGGTGCAGTGGAACGACCTCTACGGCGTCCGCGGCAACGCGGACCTGCACGGTGACCTCCTCGACATGTTCGACCGGATGGCCAAGGACAAGACCGACAAGCACCTCCGGGTCTACTCCGCCTCCGGTGGCAAGTACGTCACCACCTTCTGGCCGCAGGGCAGCTCGGCCGACCCGGAGGGCAAGCTGCTCGACTCGATCAAGTGCAGCGGCGCGACCGGCGGCACCGGGATCGGCGGGCACACCCTGGTGTACATCAACATGCACGCGTGGTTCGGCACCCGCGGCGAGGGCTTCGCCAACAAGGTGCGCGGCCTGTACAACCGCGGCTGTCACGTCCGGGTGCTCTACAGCTTCATGAGCCACGCTGTCTTCGTGAAGCTGTACCGGGGCACGACCTCTCGGATGGTGGTCCGCCGGACGCTGTTCTCCAAGAACGGCAGGACCGCCTACCTCTACAGCCACTTCAAGAACATCGCGGTCTCCGGGAACGTCGCCGGCAACACCGCCTCCCGCGTGGTGTGGACCGGCTCGAACAACTTCACCAACGACGGCACGCACTACGACGAGGTGATGATGCGGGTCTCCGACCGGGCCGCCTACGCGCAGTACGCCAAGCAGTGGAGCTACATCAGGAACACGATGTCCTCCTCGGTCTACGCGAACTTCTCGGAGCCGGTCGGTGGCGGCCGCGCCCCGGCCGGCGGCGCAGCGCGTGGCGGCGAACAACACGCTGGTCTCGCCGACCGCTCCGACGATCACCTCCCCGGACGTGGTCGTGCAGAACGGCGTGCCCAAGGCGCTCGACTGACCCGCTGACGGTCCGCGGACCCGTTCGGACGCCCGCGACACCCCACCCGGCCCCGCCCCACGGCGACACGTGGAGGGGGCCGGGTTGGGCTGTACGGGCGCGCCGCCCGGTTAGGGTGGTCAGCGGCCGGAGGTGTTCCATCCCGGCCGGTGCAGACCCTCATGACGGGGCCGGGAGCCCTCGGTGCGAGGGCGTCGATCACGGGAGTCCATGCTCATGCCACGACCGCAGGGTCGACCACTCGTCGGCTGGGTGACCGCTCTTCTGGTGGCGCTCAGCGGCACGCTCGTGGTGCTCTCGAGCGTCCCCGCGTCGGCCTCGTCGTCGGCCTCGACCGCCCAGGTGTCGGTGCGGGGGTCGGCTGCGGGGTCGACCGCGGACCAGAAGCGCAAGCGGGCCGCGAAGAAGAAGGCTGAGCGGGCGGCGGCGAAGAAGAGGGCCGAGCGGGCGGCGGCGAAGAAGAGGGCCGAGCGGGCGGCGGCGAAGAAGAAGGCTGAGCGGGCCGCGGCCTGGAGGAAGCTCACCCCGAAGCAGAAGAAGGCAGCGAGGAAGGCGGCCGCCAAGAAGGCGGCTGCCCAGAAGGCGGCGAAGCAGGCTGCCGCCAAGAAGGCGGCGGCGAAGCGACGGGCCGCCAAGCGACGGGCCGCCCGGCTGGCCCGGGTGAAGCCGAACGACCCGAAGACCTGGATCCGCTACTCGCCGGACCACTACACGCCGCCGTCCGGGCCGAAGTTCAACAACCCCTACGCGGCGACGAGGGCCAAGCGGCGCGCGCTGCTGACCCACGTGATCCGCACCATCAACAGCTCGCCTGGCTACCGTCGGCCGTTGGGCAAGAAGACCCACCGGCCCGTCCCCTGTCCTTCGAACCCCCGCGACTACCCGTCCGCGATCCGGATCGCCGTCTACTCGGTGGTCGACCAGGAGTTCGCCGATGCGATCGTCGCGGCCCAGCGCCGCTGCGTCAGCGTCAAGATCTTGATGAACTCCCACCTGAGCGCCACCACGGTGCCCGCCTGGGCCGACATCGTCCGGGCGCTGGGTGTGCGGGGCAACCACTACCGGCATCGGCGCAGCTTCGCCCGGCGCTGCAGCAACGGCTGCCTGGGCACCTCGGTGCTGCACACGAAGTTCTACCTGTTCAGCCACGCCGGCAAGGCGCGCGACGTGGTGATGACCGGGTCCTCGAACATGACCGGCAACGCGGTCGGTGTCCAGTGGAACGACCTGTTCACCGTGCGCAACTACCCGAAGCTCTACGACCAGTTCCGCCGACACTTCGGACTCATGGTCCCCGACCGGCGGGCGGACGGCCCCTACGTCTACAACGCCGGGCGGTTCCAGACCACGTTCTACCCGTTCCGCAAGGCCACGCGGAAGACCGACCGGACGATGCTCGCGCTGCGGTCGGTGCGCTGCGCGGGCGCCAACGGGGGCTCGGGGATCAAGGGCCACTCGGTGATCTACATCGCGATGCACTCATGGTTCGGCAAGCGCGGGCGCTACCTCGCGGCAGAGGTCCGGGACATGTACCGACGGGGCTGCTACGTGCGGATCGTCTACAGCATGATGTCGCGGGGCGTGTACACCCAGCTGACCTCCGGCACCGGTCCGCGGATGCGGGTGAGCCGGGTGCTGTTCCCCGGGCCTCGCGGCGTGGTCGCCCAGAAGTACTCGCACCTGAAGATGTTCGCCGTCTCCGGCCACGTCGGCGGCGACCGCTCGTCCTGGTACGTCTGGACCGGGTCGAACAACTGGACCGACCGCGGCCTGCACGCGGACGAGGTGACCCTGCGGATCCGGTCGCACAGCACCTACAAGAGGTACGTCCGGCACTGGAAGTTCATCAAGCGCCGCCGCTCCTCGCCGGTCTGGGCGCTCTTCGTCGAGCCGACGGGTGGCGGCCGGGCACCCTGACCGGTGGCCTGAGGAGCCCCGTCAGCCGCCGGCCAGCATCCAGGCCGTGCCCCGGGCGCGGCGTACCAGCACCGCGGCGCGGCCGGCCATGAACCCGATCCCGAAGGCAACCCACAGCCAGACCAGGGTGGGGGCGCCGTCGGGAGCGAACCGCACCGCCAGCCAGGCGAGCGGGGCGAACACGGCGAGCACCACGGCGCCGCCCCATGCCAGGTAGCGGCCGTCCCCGGCACCGATCAGCACGCCGTCCAGCACGAACACCACCCCCGCCACCGGCTGGAAGACCGCGGCCACCAGCAGCACCGGCAGCAGCAGGTCGAGCACCGCCGGGTCGCTGGTGAACAGCGGGCCGACCGTCGGCGCGAGCGCGGCGAGCAGCAGCCCGGTGGCCACCCCGCTGCGCAGGCCCCAGCGGACCATCCGGTCGGTGACCGCCCGCGCGCCGTCCAGGTCGCCGGCGCCCAGCGTCCGGCCGGTGATCGCCTGCGCGGCGATGGCCACCGCGTCCAGCGTGAAGGCCAGGAAGGTCCACAGCGTCACCGCGAGCTGGTGGGCGGCCAGCGAGGCGGCTCCCAGGGAGGCCGCGCCGACGGTCATCACCAGCAGCGAGGCCCGCAGGGTCAGCGTCCGCACCACCAGTGCGACGCCCGCCCGGGCAGCGCGCCGGACCCCGGCGGGGACGGGCTGGAGCCGGACGCCCTGGCGGCGGGCGGCGCGGACCACGACCGCGAGCAGGGCGAGCGCCGAGCCGAGCTGGGCGAGGACGCTGCCGAGCGCCGAGCCGGCGAGGCCGAGGTCGAGGCCGTAGACCAGGGCGAGGTTGGCCACGATGTTGGCGAGGTTGCCCACCACGGCCACCACCAGCGGCGTGCGGGTGTCCTGGAGCCCGCGCAGGATCCCGGTGGCGGCCAGCATCACCAGCAGCGGGACGACGCCGAGGAAGGCGACCCGCAGGTACGTCGTGGCCTGCCCGCCGACCTCCGGGCCGGGGTGGAACAGGGCGACCAGGGGACCGGTGAGGGGGATCCCCAGCACCGTCGTGGCCGAGCCGATCAGCACCGCCAGCCAGATCCCGTCGACGCCCTGGCGCAGCGCGCCGGGCAGGTCGCCGGCGCCGAGCCGCCGCGCCACCGAGGCCGTGGTGCCGTAGGCGAGGAACACGCACAGCCCGACCGCGGTCTGCAGGACCGCCCCGGCGATGCCGAGCCCGGCGAGCTCCGGGGTGCCGAGGTGGCCCACGATGGCGGCGTCGGCGAGCAGGAACAGCGGCTCGGCGACCAGGGCCAGGAAGGCCGGGCCGGCCAGCCGCAGGATCTCCCGGTCCAGCTGCCGCGGGCCCTGCTGCTGCGGCTGCGTTCCGGTCATCGTCCCAGTGTAGGTGAGTAAGAGTCAGGTCTTGATCTGTCCGTGACAGGACCACGGGGCATGGTTGTGAGTAACCAGGGGAAAGGCCACCCCCATGCCCCGATTGCCCTATCCGTTCCGCCCACTGGACGGGCTACCGCCCGGGGGCTGGACGGTGAACAACAGGTAGCCAGCTTTTCTCAGGTCCACATCCAGGTGCCGGTCTTTGCCCAGGTCAGGGGGTGTTTGCCGGATTCTCGACCGTGGTTGTCCACAGCTGTGACCACAGGCTGTGCACATGTCCCGGGGCGTGTTCCACATGGCTGGCGCAGTTATCCCCAGGGCCTGTGGACAACGGGCTGTCGCCGTCGCGCGCAGACCCGTAACGTCGCCCTGCGCAGGTGGCCACCGGGGTGGCTGCCCGGGACTGTCGGCGTGTGCTGGGAGTGTTGTGCATGACGTCAGAAGAAGGGCAGCCGGCGAAGGTGGTTCACCGATGAGTATCGCGTCCTCGAGCAGCGGGTTCGCTCCGGACACGGAGCCTCCGTTCGCGCTCGACGAGCCCTGGTCCGGCCCCGGTGGCGGGTTCGGCGATGGCGGCGGGTTCGGCGGTGGCGGCCGCAGCGGTGGCGGCGGCGGAGGCGACCGGACCCCACCGCAGGACAACGAGGCCGAGCAGAGCGTGCTCGGGTCGATGCTGCTGTCCAAGGACGCCATCGCCGACGTGATCGAGTCGGTGCGCGGTGGGGACTTCTACCGCCCGGTGCACGAGACCATCTACGACGCGATGGTCGACCTCTACGGTCGCGGTGAGCCGGTCGACCCGATCACCACGACCGCGGAGCTCCAGCGCCGCGGCGAGCTGGCCCGGGTCGGCGGGGCGCCGTACCTGCACACCCTGTCCGCCAGCGTGCCGATCGCGGCCAACGCCGGCTACTACGCCGAGATCGTCCGGGAGAAGGCCATCCTGCGCCGGCTGGTCGACGCCGGGACCCGGATCGTGCAGATGGGGTACGCCGGCGAGGGTCAGGTCGACCAGGTCGTCGACCGAGCGCAGGCCGAGGTGTACGGCGTCGCCGACAAGCGCTCCTCGGAGGACTACGCGCCGCTGAGCGAGATCATGGAGTCGGCCCTCGACGAGATCGAGGCGATCAACAACCGCGACGGCGAGATGATCGGGGTGCCGACCGGCTTCGCCGACCTCGACGAGCTCACCAACGGCCTGCACCCCGGGCAGATGGTGATCGTCGCGGCACGTCCCGCGATGGGCAAGTCCACGCTCGGACTGGACTTCTGCCGCTCCGCCTCGATCCACCACAACATGACCAGCGTGATCTTCTCCCTGGAGATGACCCGCAACGAGATCACCATGCGGCTGCTCTCGGCCGAGGCGAAGATCCCGCTCAACCACCTGCGCAACGGCAACATGAACGACGACGACTGGACCCGGCTGGCGCGCAAGATGGGCGAGGTCTCCTCCTCGCCGCTGTTCATCGACGACTCGCCGAACATGACGATGATGGAGATCCGCGCCAAGGCCCGCCGGCTCAAGCAGCGCCACGACCTGCGGCTGATCGTCATCGACTACCTCCAGCTGATGACCTCGGGGAAGAAGGTCGAGTCCCGCCAGCTGGAGGTCTCGGAGTTCTCCCGGCAGATCAAGCTGCTCGCCAAGGAGCTCGAGATCCCCGTCGTCGCGCTCTCCCAGCTGAACCGTGGTGCCGAGCAGCGAGCCGACAAGCGGC
This sequence comes from uncultured Actinomycetota bacterium, assembly GCA_963800225.1. GTDB lineage: Bacteria > Actinomycetota > Actinomycetes > Propionibacteriales > Nocardioidaceae > Nocardioides_B. The sequence goes on from CAWDAF010000003.1 coordinate 229,375, forward strand.
CCATGGTCAGCGACCTGCGTGAGTCCGGCTCGATCGAGCAGGACGCCGACATGGTGATCCTGCTGCACCGTGAGGACGTGTACGAGAAGGAGTCGACCCGCCCGGGCGAGGCAGACGTGATCGTGGCGAAGCACCGCAACGGCCCGACCCGGGACCTCACCGTGGCGTTCCAGGGCCACTACTCACGCTTCGTGGACATGGCTCACGGCTGAGGGCGGGCCGGTGTCGCGGGTCCCTCACCTGGTGGACGGATTCCAACAATAACGTTACGTGAGGGTAGAGTCGCTGCAGACTTTCGCCGGCGCCCCGGCCGGCGAGCGCACCGCGTGCGCGCCGCCCCGACTCTCAGCCGCCTCGGCCGGGTCGCTCCTCCTGTAGCGAGCGGTCCGACCGGCTGCCCGAACGGAGACCATCACCCGTGAGCACGACCGCCCCGCCGCTGCAGCCCACCGTCGGCAACGCCCTGCGTTCCCCGGCGATGCTCCGCACCGAGGTCCTCGCCGGACTCGTCGTCGCCCTCGCCCTGATCCCCGAGGCCATCTCGTTCTCCATCATCGCCGGCGTCGACCCCCGGGTCGGGCTCTTCGCCTCGTTCACGATGGCCGTCTCCATCGCCTTCCTCGGCGGCCGTCCCGCGATGATCTCGGCCGCGACCGGAGCCGTCGCCCTGGTCATCGCTCCGGTGGTCCGCACCTACGGCATGGACTACCTGATCGCCACCGTGATCCTGGGCGGGGTCTTCCAGGTCGTCCTCGGCCTGAGTGGAGCCGCCCGCCTGATGCGGTTCATCCCGCGTTCGGTCATGGTCGGCTTCGTGAACTCCTTGGCCATCTTGATCTTCCTCGCCCAGGTCCCGCACCTGGTCGGCGTGCCGTGGCTGGTCTACCCGATGATCGCCGTCGGCATCGCCGTCATCGTCGCCCTGCCCCGGGTCACGAAGGTCGTCCCCGCGCCCCTGGTCGCCATCGTCGCCCTGACCGGCTTCGTCGTCCTGGCCGCGATCAGCGTCCCCGCCGTCGGCGACGAGGGCAAGCTGCCCGACAGCCTGCCCTCCCTGTTCGTCCCGCACGTTCCGCTCAGCCTCCACACGCTGGAGATCATCGCTCCCTACGCCCTCGCGATGGCGCTGGTCGGGCTCCTGGAGTCCCTGCTGACCGCGAAGCTGGTCGACGACATCACCGACAGCCACTCCGACAAGACCCGCGAGTCCTGGGGTCAGGGTGCCGCCAACGTCATCACCGGCTTCTTCGGTGGCATGGGTGGCTGCGCCATGATCGGCCAGACCATGATCAACGTGAAGGCCTCGGGGGCACGGACCCGGCTCTCCACGTTTCTCGCCGGGGTCTTCCTGCTGGTCCTGGTCGTCGGGTTCGGCGACGTGGTCGCCATCATCCCGATGGCCGCCCTGGTCGCGGTGATGATCATGGTCGCCGTGGGCACGTTCGACTGGCACAGCATCCAGCCCGCCACGTTGCGACGGATGCCCAAGTCCGAGACCGCCGTCATGCTCTCCACCGTCGTGGTCGTGGTCGCCAGCCAGAACCTCGCCATCGGCGTGGTCGTCGGGGTGCTGGTCGCGATGACCCTCTTCGCCCGCCGCGTCGCGCACCTCACCGAGACCAGCCGCGCACTCGTCCAGGGGTCGGATGGCACCCCCACCGCCGTCTACACCGTGACCGGCGAGCTCTTCTTCGCCTCCAGCAACGACCTCTACACCCAGTTCAGCTACGCCGAGGACCCCGACCGCGTCGTGATCGACCTCAGCGCCTCGCACGTCTGGGACGCCTCCACCGTGGCCTCTCTCGACGCCATCGCCACCAAGTACCACCGCAAGGGCAAGACGGTCGAGATCGTCGGACTCAACGAGGCCAGCGCCGACCGGCACGAGCGCCTCACGGGTCGGCTGGCCGCCCACTGACCCCGGTCGTTGAGCCGGCCGGCCCGCAGCAGCTGCGGTCGCCGCCCGGACCCGGGCCGAGGTAGTGGCGCGGGCCGACCCCTCCGGTCAGGGGCCCGGACGCGGGGTCGGCCCCGGCAACGGCGATCAAGCGGCGACCGGGCTCGACCGGTGATGATCGACCCATGACCGCACCGCCGACAGCCCGGGCCGGGGACCTGTTCTCGGCCTTCGTCGTCCACGTCGCCGAGGCTCTCGACGAGCCCGTGACCGGCTCCGAGTGGGCCGAGCGGGCGCACCTCTCACGCTTCCACTTCGACCGCCTGATCCGGGCGGTCGCCGGTGAGCCGCCAGCGGCCTTCCGCCGCCGGATCCTGCTGGAGCGGGCGGCCTTCCGGATGGTCAGCACCACGACCACGCTGATCGACATCGCCGTCGAGGCGCGCTACGGGTCGCACGAGGCCTTCACCCGCGCCTTCACCCGTGCCTACGGGGTGTCGCCGGCCGTCTGGCGCCGTGCCCCCGGTCCGATCCGGATCGCCGCCCCGAGCGGCGTCCACTTCCATCCACCCGGCGGCCTCCGGCTGCCCGCACGAGACAAGGTGACCGCCATGCACCTGCTGACCAAGATGGTCGAGCACCACATCTGGCTGACCGGCGAGATGATCCGCGTCAGCGGACGGCTCGCGGCCGACCAGCTCGACCAGCCCATCGAGCTCGACGTCGATGACGACGTCCAGACGATCCGGTCGCTGTTGTCGCGGCTGGTCGGCCAGCTGCACATGTGGAACGCCGCGCTGGCGATGCGCGAGTACGACTGGGCGGTCGAGGACCACGAGTCGCTGTCCTCGCTGCGCGAACGGCTCCAGGTCCAGGGTGCGGCGTACCTCGGCCACGTCAACGACGTGGTGGGCGACGACCGGCTCGACGACACCTTCGTCGACGCGCTCTGCGACCCGGTCGAGGTCTTCACCTACGGCGGGATGATCGCCCACGTGCTGACCTTCGCGGCCCACCGCCGGACCCTGGTCGCGCTGGCACTGTCCCGGCACGGGGTCGACGACCTCGGCTGGGGCGACCCGATGCACTGGGTCGCCCAGAGCGCCACCTGAGCACGGTCCTTGTCGCCGTACGACGTCAGGCCGGCGCCACGACGAGGGCGCCGCCCAGCGCCACCAGGGCGCCGGCGAGGCGCCAGCGGTCCAGGACGAGGAGCCGTCCGACGAGGGCGGGCGTCCGGCCGTCGGCGAGCCTGCCGTGCGTGGGGGCGGCTCCGAGCGCCGTGACGAGCACGGTGCTCAGCGAGCCCAGCAGCGCGACCCACAGCCCCGGCGAGGCGGGCAGTGACAGCAGCGCACCCAGGCAGGCCACCGCCAGGAAGCCGTAGACGACCCCGACGAGCGGCACGATCCGACGGGAGTGCGCGCGGTGCTCGCGCCCCCAGACGGCGGGGTCGACCCGGGACAGGGCGGGGTAGACCAGCACCGTGACCGTCGCCTGGAAGCCGGCGTGCAGCGCGGTGGCGGTGAGCAGCAGCGTGGACCAGGTCGGCACCGGCGGGCCGCTCAGTCGCCGGTGCTCGGCGGCGGGGCCACGCCGACCAGGTGCACCGAGGCGGTCACGACGGGGTGGTCGGTGGTGCGGCGCACGAGCGGGCCGTGGTCCTCGACGTACCCGGTGAACTCCACGCCCTGCGACCCGAAGATCCAGTCGATGGTCTGCGGGTTCTCCGGCCGGCAGCGTCCGTTGTTGGTGCCGCCGCGGGCCGCGATCATCGGCGCGGTGCTGGTCAGCCGGCAGAAGTAGGAGCCGCGCTCGTTCATGTCCCCGGTGATGAAGACCGGCAGCCGGGTGGTGGTGATCAGCCGGTTGGCGAGGGCGCTCTCGATCCGGGTCGCCTCCAGCCGGTACTGCCGCTGCCGGTGGTAGCGCGCGGTCTCGGCGGGGTTGTGGAAGTTGGCGAACCACGCCTCGATGCCGGTGGCCCGGTTTCGGAGCCGGACGAACGGCATCTGCCGCAGGCCGCCGTCGAAGTACGGGATCGCCACCGTGTGCTTCTCGACCGCCACCCAGGTGGCCCGGTCCCAGCCGAGGGAGTTATCGGAGTCGCCCGTCGAGAAGCCGGGGTAGAAGTCCATGGTCGTGGCCTGCTTCAGTGCGGTGAGCTGGCTGCCCTGGAGCTCCTGGAAGCCGACCACCTCCGCGCCGTGCTGCCGGATCAGCCGGGCGGCCCGGAAGGCCCGGACCCGCCCGGACGCCATCTCGGGGTGCTTTCCGGCGGGGGAGGTGTGGTTCGCGCCGAGCATGTTGAACGAGCTGATCCGGAAGTCCAGGGTCGCCGGCGCCGGCAGCAGCGCGGTCGGGGGGTAGCCGGCGGGCCGCAGCGGGCCGAGGCTCCGGGTCGCGGTGGCCGCGGGGCGCGGCGAGGGGCTCCCGCTCGCCCGCACGGTCTGGCCGGCCGCCGGTCGGGCGGTGCCCGTCGCCCGGGGTGTCGGCTGGGCCCCCGCGGGGCGGACCACCGAGGCGGTCACCGTGGGGAGGTCCGTGGGGCCCGCCGACCGCTGGGCGGCACCGGCCGTCGTGTCCGGGGCGGCCGAGGCGCCGACCACGTAGGTGACCCCGGCAGCCGCGAGCGCCGCCAGCCCGGCGGCGGTCACGAGAGCCTTGCGGCCGGGCGTCCACCTCACGTGGGAAAGGTACCTCGGCCGGAGCCTCGGGACGCTCAGCGGGCGGCGGTAACGGCGCGCGGGAAGACCGAGGCGTCGATCCGGACGCCGGTGCTGATCACCGGGTGGTCGGTGGTGCGGTCCACCAGGTCGGAGCGGTCCTCGTCGTACCCGCTGAAGGCGACGCCCTGGGAGCCGAGGATCCAGTCCACGGCTCGCGGCTTGCCGACGCGGCAGCCACCGGCGCCGTTGCTGCCACCGCGGGCGGCCGTCATCGAGGGGGCGGCGCCGGTGAGCCGGCAGAAGTACGGCGCCCGCTCGTTCATGTCGCCGGTGATGAGCAGCGGGACCCCGGTGGCCTGCAGCCGGTTCGCGACCGCGGCCTCGAGGCGGGTGGCCTCGGTGCGCCAGCGCTGCTGGTGGTGGTACCGGCTGGTCTCCGCGGGGTTGTGGAAGTTCCCGAACCACGCCTGGATGCCGGTGGCCCGGTGCCGGAGCAGGACGACCGGCATCCGACGGTGGTGCCCGTCGAAGTAGGGGATCGACTCCGTGGTCGCCTGGACCAGCTGCCACTGCGCCGACCGCCAGCCGATGGAGTTCTCACTGTCCTGGCCCGGCCCGGCACCGGGGTAGAGCGAGTAGGCCCCACCGGTCGCCTGCGCCAGCTCCCGGGCCTGGTCGGACTGGAGCTCCTGGAAGCCGACGACGTCGACGTCGTGGCGGGCGAGCAGCTGGGCGGCTCCGTGGATCCGGACCACGCCCGGTGCGCGGCCCCGCGCACCGGTGCGGGTATGGCTGCTGCCGAGCACGTTGAACGAGCTCAGCCGGAACCGGGCCGAGGCCTCGCTCGTCGTACCGGGCGCGGCGGTCCCGGGTGCCGGCACCGGTGCCGGCGCGGCCACGTCGGGCGGCCCGGACGTGTCCGGTGCCGTGCCCGGGCCGGGGTCGAGGGCGGGGTACGGCGAGGGGGTGGGCATCGCGGCGAACCCGGTCATCGGCAGCGGCGCGGTCTGGTCGCCGGTGCCGCTGGCGGCCAGCCAGGCCGCCAGCTCGTCGTCGCGCTCGGTCGACGACGGCCGCCGGTCCGCCGCCGACCGGACGCCGGACGTGGCGGCCGGAGCCGCCGCGGTCGGCCGCCCGACCATGGTCACCTCGACGCCGGGAATCCGCAGCGGCAGCTCGGCGCTCCGTGCGGTGGTCGTGCCCGTGGGCCTGGTGTCGTCACGGCCGATGCCGATCAGGGCGACGCCGGTCAGCGCGGTCAGCACCAGCACGCTCGACAGCGACGCGATCACCGTGACGTGCCGCGGGCGGGTGACCGCCTCGGCGGCGCGCTCCAGCGCGGAGGCGGCCGGACCGACCGGCTCCTCGGGGATCAGCTGACGCTCTTGAAGACGTACGGCGCCGGCGGGGTGGTGCTCCAGGCGCGGGGCAGCCGGGCCGGGTCGACGGTCACGTCGCTGGAGATCACCGGGTGGTCGGTGGTCTTGCCGACCAGGCTGCTGCGGTCCTCGCTGTAGTGGCTGAAGGTCACCTTGTGGGCGCCGAGGATCCAGTCCACGGCGCGCGGCCGGTCGGCGTGGCAGACGCCCTTCTTCCGGACGCTGGTCGGCCGGGCGGCCTTCAGCGGGGACTCCTTGGTGACCCGGCAGAAGTACGGCGCGCGCTCGTTCATGTCACCGGTCATGAAGCGCGGGATGCCGCGGCGGTAGAGCTGGTTGTGGACAGCGATCTCGACCGCGGTCGCGGCGGCGCGGTACCTGCCCTGGTTGCGGTACTTCCCGGTGTCCGCCGGGTTGTGGAAGTTGGAGAAGTACCCCATCATCCCGGTCGCCTTGTCACGGAGCAGCACGACCGGCATCGCCCGCGGCGTGCCGTTGAAGTAGGGGATGTTGACGGTGGTGGCCTGGACCAGCTCGAACTTGTCGGTGCGCCAGCCGATCGAGTTCTCGCTGTCGATCTGGCGGAGCTGGAGGCCGGGGTAGACCGCCCACGCGCCCCGGGTGATCGCCAGGAACTTGCTCAGCTGGGTGGCCTGGAGCTCCTGGAAGCCGGCCACGTCGACGTGGTGCTTCTCGAGGAGCCGGTTCGCCCAGACGATCCGGGTGCTGCCCGCGGCGCGCCGGCTGCCGGTGGGGGTGTGGCTGGCGCCGAGCACGTTGAACGAGCTGATCGTGAAGTGGGCCGCCTGCGGGCCGCGGCGGGCCGGGACGGCCGAGGAGGCCGGCTCGACGACGGACACGGCGAGCACGCCGGCCAGCGCCGTGGCCATCAACCCTGCAGTCACACGCGACACACGACTCATTTTTTCTCCCATAGGTCATAACGTAGGGGTCGAATCGGCGTGGGATAACCCGTTTTGCGAATCCGTCTGCTACCTCACCGACGACATACCGACCGGAGCATCGGCACCACGGCAGGCCACCTTAATGTTCGGTAACAGCGTTTCTGTCCCCGCCCCCGGCCGGAAGGCTCGTTCAACCGATGGGTTGACCACCTGCCGGACGGCTCGTACCGTGGTCGTCAACCGATTGGTTGATCTCGTGGTTGATGACGGGAGGTCCGATGGCAGCCGACCCGCTCTCCCGGGTGTTCGCCGCGCTGGCCGACCCGACCCGCCGGGACATGGTGGCCCGGCTGGCCGGCGGTGACGCGACCGTCAACGAGCTCGCGGCGCCGTACGACGTCACGGTGCAGGCGGTCTCCAAGCAGGTGCGGGTGCTCGAGGAGGCCGGGCTGGTCAGTCGGACCCGGGACGCGCAGCGCCGCCCGTGCCACCTCGAGCCGGGGGTCCTGGACCTGATGACGGCCTGGATCGAGCGCTACCGGGGCGGGGCCGAGGACCGGTTCCAGCGGCTCGACGCGGTCCTGGACCGGCTGACGGAGGCCGACCCCGCCCACCACGACGCCGGCGACCGGCCCAGCAGCGACGAGCAGACAGGAGCAGCCTCATGAGCAGCACCCGGCACCCCAACGAGACCAGGATCGAGATCAGCGACCGGGTCCCGGCGGTCACCATCGTCCGGGAGTTCGACGCCCCGGCCGCCCTCGTGTTCCGCGCCTACACCGAGCCGGAGCTGTTCGCGGCCTGGATCGGCCCCCGTGACCTGACCTTCGAGCTCGACCACTTCGACTGCCGCACGGGTGGAGCGTGGCGCTACCGCGCGGTGCGCGACGGCTTCGAGGCCCGCTTCTACGGGGCCTTCCACGAGGTCCGCGCCGACGAGCGGATCGTGCAGACCTTCACCTTCGAGGGGGTCCCGGACGGGGTGGCCCTGGAGACCGCGACCTTCGAGGACCTCGACGACAGGCGGTCCCGGGTCACCTCGGTGTCGCTGGTGGGCTCCTTCGAGGAGCGCGACGCGTTCGTCGCCAGCGGCATGGAGACCGGGGTGGTGGAGGGCTACCAGAAGCTCGACGAGGTGCTCGCCCGGCTCGGTTGAGCGGCCGCCGCCACACGAGCGGGGCTGGTCGGTGCCGGCTGCGATGATCGGTCGATGACCGACCACACCACCCTCACCGTGCACGCGCCCGGGCTGGTGCTCACCGAGCACGAGCTCACCGTCCCGCTCGACCACGCCCGGCCCGACGGGGAGCAGCTGACCCTGTTCGCGCGCGAGGTGGCCGACCCGGAGGGCCGCGACCGGCCGTTCCTGGTCTTCCTCCAGGGCGGCCCGGGGCAGGAGGCGCCCCGGCCCACCCGGGGTCCGAGCAGCCCCGGCTGGCTGGACCGGGCGCTCCGGGACTTCCGGGTGCTGATGCTCGACCAGCGCGGCACCGGCCGGTCCTCGCCCGTCGGCTCGCTCGACGGGCTGACCGCCCGGCAGCAGGCCGACCGGCTGGCGCTGTTCCGTGCGGACGCGATCGTCGCCGACGCCGAGCTGCTCCGGGCGGCGCTCGGGGTGGACCGGTGGAGCGTGCTCGGCCAGTCCTTCGGCGGGTTCTGCGCCCTGCACTACCTCTCGGTCGCCCCGCACGCGCTGCGGGAGGCGCTCTTCACCGGCGGCGTGCCACCGGTCGGCCGGCCCGTGGACGAGGTGTACGCCGCGACGTACGCGACGATGCTGGAGCGCAACCGACGCTTCTACGCGCGCTACCCCGGCGACCTCGACCGGGTGCGCGCCCTGCACGAGCGGGCGACCGCCGGCGACCTGGTGCTGCCCGACGGGGACGTGGTCACCTCCCGGCGGCTCCGCAGCATCGGCAACGGGCTGGGCATGAGCGACGGCGCCGAGCGTCTGCACTTCCTGCTCGAGCGCGACCCGGCCTCGCCGGCGTTCCGGCACGACCTGGCCGCGGAGATGCCGTTCAACGGCCGCGCGCCGCTCTACGCCGCGGTGCACGAGGCCTGCTACGCCGACGGCGAGGCGACCCGGTGGTCGGCCGAGCGGGTGATGCCGGAGGCGTTCCGTGACGACGTCACCCTGTTCACCGGCGAGCACGTCTTCCCGTGGACCTTCGAGGACGACTCCGCGCTCGCGCCGCTGGCCGAGGCGGCCGGGCTGCTCGCGCAGCATCCCTGGCCCCGGCTCTACGACGCGGAGGTGCTCGCCGCCTGCGAGGTGCCGTGCGCCGCGGCGGTCTACGCCGAGGACGCCTACGTCGACCGGGTGTTCTCCGAGGAGACCGCCCGGCTGGTGCCGACGATGCGGGCCTGGGTGACCAACGAGTACGAGCACAACGGCCTGCGGGCCGACGGTGCGCGGGTGCTCGACCGGCTGCTGGGGCTGGCCAGGGGTCGACTGGCGTGAGACCGGTCGGCGAGGCGGAGACCGCTGAGGACTACCGCGACTTCGGGGAGCGGCAGGCCGGCGACTCCCCGTGCTTCACTACCTGGGCGCTCGGGATCGCCGGGGACCCCGAGGTGCTGGCGCTGATCGACACCCTGCCGCCCGGCAAGCGACAGCCGAACCTGGTCCTGGCCGCCGCCCGTTGGCACGGTGCCCGCCCCGGCCCGTACGCCGCCCTCCGGGACGTGCTGACCGAGCGGTGGGAGGACGTCCGGGCGACCGTGCTGGCCCGGGCCACCCAGACCAACGAGGCCGCCCGGTGCGCGACGCTGCTCCCGGTGCTGGCCGGCCTCCCGGGCCCGCTCGCCCTGGTCGAGGTGGGCGCGTCCGCGGGCCTGTGCCTCTACCCGGACCGCTACAGCTACCGCTGGTCCGGCGACGGCACCGAGGTGCGCCTCGACCCGGCCGACGGACCCAGCCCCGTCCTGCTGGAGTGCCGGGTGCACGGCGACCCGCCGCTGCCGCGGGCGATGCCCGAGGTGGTCTCCCGCGCCGGCGTCGACCTCAACCCGCTCGACGTCCGTGACGACGACGCCGTGCGCTGGCTGGAGACCCTGGTCTGGCCCGAGCACCAGGAGCGCCGGCGCCGGCTGTCCGCGGCGGCCGACCTGGTCCGTCGCGACCCGCCGCTGCTGGTCCGCGGCGACCTGCTCGACGAGGTCGCGGGGCTGGTCGCCGCCTTGCCGGACGGGGTGACGCCGGTGGTGCTGCACAGCGCCGTGGTCGCCTACCTCTCCCGGGCGGACCGGGCCCGGTTCGTCGAGACCGTCGCCGGCCTGCGCGGGCACTGGGTCAGCAACGAGGGGCCGGCGGTGGTGCCCGGGCTGCACACCGACGCGTCCCCACCGGCCGGCGTCCCGGCGTTCCTGCTCGCCCTCGACGGGCAGCCGGTCGCCTGGGCGCACGGTCACGGCCGCGCCCTGTGGTGGATGTGAGAACACGTTCTAGGCTGCCGTCATGACCGTTGACGTCGATGTCCTGATCGTCGGCGCCGGGCTCTCCGGCGTCGGTGCCGCCTGCCACCTCGAGGAGCGGCTGCCCGGCACGTCGTACCTCGTGCTGGAAGCGCGGGACGCGATCGGCGGCACCTGGGACCTGTTCCGCTACCCCGGGGTGCGCTCGGACTCCGACATGTTCACCCTGGGCTACCGCTTCGAGCCGTGGACCGACGAGAAGGCGATCGCCGACGGTCCGGCGATCCTGGACTACGTGCGGACCACCGCCCGCGAGCACGGCGTGGAGGACAAGGTCCGCTACGGGGTGCGGGTCGAGCGGGCGGAGTGGTCCACCGAGGAGGCGACCTGGACCGTGCACGCCACCCGGGACGGCGAGCCGGTCACCTTCACCTGCCGCTTCCTGTGGTCGTGCAGCGGCTACTACCGCTACGACGAGGGCTACACCCCGCACTTCGATGGTGCCGAGGAGTTCACCGCCGCCGGCGGCCGGCTGGTGCACCCCCAGCACTGGCCCGAGGACCTCGACCACGCCGGCCGCACGGTCGTGGTGATCGGCAGCGGCGCCACCGCGGTCACCCTGGTGCCGGCGATGGCCGGCGGTGCGGGGGCCGCCGAGCGGGTGACGATGCTGCAGCGGTCGCCGACGTACGTCGTGGCCATGCCCGGCATCGACAAGATCGCGGTCGCGCTGCGCGACCGGCTGCCGCCGCGGGCCGCCTACGCCGTGACGCGCTGGAAGAACGTGCTGGTGACCACCGCGAGCTACCAGCTCGCCCGGCGCCGGCCCGCGTTGATGAGGAGGATCATCCGCAAGGGCGTGGCCCAGGCGCTGCCCGAGGGCTACGACGTGGACACCCACTTCAGGCCGGCCTACGACCCGTGGGACCAGCGGCTGTGCCTGGTGCCCGACGGTGACCTGTTCGCCTCGATCCGGTCCGGCAACGTCGACGTCGTCACCGACGAGGTCGAGCGGTTCACCGCGACCGGGGTGCGGCTGGCCTCCGGACGGGAGCTCGAGGCCGACGTGATCGTCACCGCCACCGGGCTGAACCTGCTGGCCTTCGGCGGGATCGAGCTGGCCGTCGACGGCGAGGACGTGCACCTGCCGGACACCATGGCCTACAAGGGCATGATGCTCTCGGGGATCCCGAACTTCGCCTACGTGATCGGCTACACCAACGCGTCGTGGACGCTGAAGGCCGACCTGGTCAGTGAGTACGTCTGCCGGCTGCTCGGGCGGATGCGCTCCCGCGGGTTCGACGTCGCGGTGCCGGAGAAGGACCCCACGATGGGCGAGCAGCCGTTCATGGACTTCGCGTCCGGCTACGTGCAGCGCTCGCTGCACCTGCTGCCCAAGCAGGGCGACCGTGCGCCGTGGCGGCTGCGCCAGAACTACCTGCGCGACGTCGTCACGATCCGGCGCGGCGGCCTCGAGGACGGGACGCTGCGGCTCTCCCGACGGCCGGTACCGCAGGGCAGGTGACCCGCCCGGTCCGGCAGCGGAGCCGCCCGTCCGGTCCGGGGTCAGCCCTTGACGGCCATCTCGCCGAGCTCGGACCAGGCGGTGCCGGGGACCTCGAAGTTGACGATCCGCGGGGTCTCCGCGAGGTAGGGCGGCAGCGTCTCCTGTGCCTGCTTGAAGTGCGCGGACTGCACGTGCGCGGCGCCGGCGTCGCCGTCCCGGAAGGCCTCGACGAGGACGTACTCGTTCGGGTCGTCGAGGCTGCGCGACCAGTCGAACCACAGGCAGCCGTCCTCGGCGCGGCAGGCCTCGGTGAACTCCCGGGAGAGCTCCGGCCAGGCCTCGGCGTGCTCGGGCAGGACACGGAACTTGGCGGTGATGAAGATCAAGACGACTCCCGGGGGCTCGACGTGCGGTCGTCATCGAGCCTACGAGGCCGGCTGCCCACGGAGAACCTGCACTCCCCCCGGGTTGTGACCCATGGGGAGCGCCGGTTTACCAGGGCACCCTGGTAAACCGGCAGGGCCGGCGCTCACCCGGGGCGGCGGCCCAGCGCGGCGAGCAGCCGGGTGCCCGCCGCGGCGCCCGGGGGTACGTCGACCCGCTCGGCGAACCGGTGCGGGCGGTCGGCGTCGGTGACCAGCAGCGGCAGCGGGTCGAGCAGGTCCCGGGCCAGCCTCGCGGGCAGCGGGCGGTCGGCGCCGCAGGCCCGGGCCACGTCGCTGCCGTGCACGGCCACCTCGAGGGCACCGGCCGCGGCCAGCAGGCCCGCCGGCAGCACCCGGTCGGCCACGGCGACGTCGCCGGGGCCGGGCCGCGACCATGCGGCGAGCAGGGCGCAGGCCCTGGCCCGGAGCCGCTCGACGAGCAGCGCCGGGTCGCCGGCCGGCCCCGGCACCAGGTCGACGTACCCGATCTCGGCGGCGTCGGTGAGCGCGGCCAGCGAGTCGTCCATGTGGGTGAGCAGGGCGCGCAGGTCCCAGCCTGCGCAGGGGGTGGGCGCGTCCGGGGCGGTGCCGGCCACCAGCGACAGGCAGCCGCGGGTGTAGCCGACCGCCCGCTCCAGCAGCGCGGCGCCGTCGGACGCGGCGGACGAGGACCCGGCCGCCTCGGCGGACGCGGTCACGACCGGCCTAGCCGCCGACGGGCGGGAGCCGCTCGGGCAGCCCGAACGTCGCGAACACCTCGGCGCCGAAGAACGCCCCGACGTGCTCGACGCCGTCCGGCCCGAGGGTCAGCACCTGCAGGTGGAAGGGGTGGAACCCGCCGTCCTCGCCACGCATGTACAGCCCGAACGCGGGCTGGCCGTTCGCCCGGGTCGGCACCATCCGCATGTCGTGGCGCCCGCCCGGGCACTGGGTGTCGATGAGCCGGCCGATGTTCTCGGCGCCCTGGTACCAGCCGGTGTACGGCGGCATCTCCCAGATCGCGTCCCGGGTCAGCATCGAGACGATGGCGTCGATGTCCTTGTCCCAGAAGGCCTGGACGTAGCGGTCCAGCATCTCCCGCTGCGCGGCGGTGGGCTCCCCGACGGTGTCCTCGGACAGGTGCGCCTTGTCCAAGGTGGCGTGCGCCCGCTGCAGGCAGCTGTTCACCGAGGCGGTCGTCGTCTCCAGCGCCTCGGCCACCTCGGCGGCCCGCCAGCGCAGCACGTCGCGCAGGATCAGCACCGCCCGCTGCCGGGCGGGCAGGTGCTGGAGCGCGGCCACGAACGCGAGCCGGATGCTGTCCCGGTCGGTGACCACGGCGAGCGGGTCCGAGGTCTCGTGCACCGCGTCGGGGAACGGCTCCAGCCACGGGATCTCGCCGTTCTCCTCCACCGGCTGGGTGCCGTCGCCCGAGGGGGCCCCGAGCCCGGCGGGCATCGGCCGGCGCCGGCGGCCCTCGAGGGCGGTCAGGCAGACGTTCGTGGCGATCCGGTACAGCCAGGTCCGCACCGAGGAGCGGCCCTCGAACGAGTGGTAGGCCCGCCAGGCCCGCAGGTAGGTCTCCTGGACCAGGTCCTCGGCGTCGTGCACGGACCCGGTCATCCGGTAGCAGTGCGCGAGCAGCTCGCGCCGGTAGGGATCGGTGACCTGCGGGAAGTCCTGCTCGGTCCGCGCCGCCGGCCCGGTCACGGGCTGGTGGGTCTGGGTCGCCATCGGCTCCTCCTCGCTCTGCGTCCCACCCTAGGCCCGGACGCGTGTCAGGGGTACCGACCGGCGCGAGCCGACGGACTCATCGGTCCCGCACCCCGGGGCTTCGCCGAAAGGGACGAGACGAGGCCCTTCGGTCTTTGATTCGGGGCCGCGGGCGTGGTCCGATCGACCGGTGAGCCGACCCCGCTGCCGTCCTCCCCGCGCCGCCCTCGTCGGGACGGTGCTGGCCGGGCTGCTGGCCACGACCGGCTGCGGCCTGTTCGGCGGCGGCGGTCCGACCGCGCAGGACGAGGCGGCGGCTCTGGCGAAGGCGCTCGGCAGCGGCCGGCTGACCGGCCTGTCGTACGCCGGCGGCACACCGCAGCAGGCCCAACGGCTGTGGACCCGCACGGTCGAGGGCCTCGGGGACTCGACGCCGACGGTCCGGGCCGCGCGCGTCGTCGAGGGCCAGGACGGGAAGCCGAGCACGGCCGAGCTGACCTACCGGTGGAGGCTCGCCGGCAGCACCAAGCCCTGGACCTACACGACCACCGCGCAGCTGCGGCCGCGCGACGGCGGCGACGGGTGGCAGGTGCGGCTCGCGCCGACGCTGGTCCACCCCGATCTGGTGCCCGGCGACCGGCTCACCCTGGGCACCTCGCTCGCCGACCGGGCACAGATCCTCGGCGCCGGCGGCACCCCGATCGTCAAGGAGCGCCCCGTGCTCCGCTTCGGTCTCGACAAGACCAGGGTGCCGGCGTCCCGGCAGGCCGGCTCGGCCCGCACCCTGGCCCGGCTCCTCGACGTCGACCCGACGGCGTTCGCCGCCCGGGTGAAGGCCGCCGGCGACAAGGCGTTCGTCGAGGCCGTCGTGCTGCGCGGCGCCGACGCCCGCACGGCGCTGCAGGACGGTGCCGGCCGGGTCCGCGGCGCCGGGGTGGTCCGGGACACCCTGCCGCTGGCGCCCACCCGCGAGTTCGCCCGGCCGGTGCTCGGCACGGTCGGACCGGTCAGCGCCGAGGTGGTCAAGAGGTCCGGCGGCGTCTACCGGGCCGGCGACGAGGCCGGGCTCTCGGGGCTCCAGGCCCGCTACGACGAGCAGCTGCGCGGCACCCCCGGCGTCACCGTGCGCGCCGTACCCGCCCAGGGCGACCCCCGGGAGCTGTTCAGCGTCGACCCGGTCGCCGGGAAGCCGCTCCAGACCACGATCGACCCGCGGCTGCAGGCCGCCGCGGAGCGCGCGCTCGCCGACATCGGCCCGGCCAGTGCCGTGGTCGCGGTCCGGCCCTCCACGGGGGACCTGCTCGCGGTGGCCAGCGGTGCGGGCGGTGGCGGGCTGTCCACGGCGACGGTGGGGCGGTACGCCCCCGGCTCGACGTTCAAGGTGGTCACCAGCCTCGCGCTGCTGCGTGCGGGGGTGCGCCCCTCGACGCTGCTGGACTGCCCGGCGACCACCGTGGTGGACGGCAAGCGGTTCAAGAACTACAGCGACTACCCCGCCGACGGGCTGGGCCGGATCCCGCTCAGCACCGCGGTGGCGAACTCCTGCAACACCGCCTTCATCGGCGAGCGGGACGCGGTCTCCCAGCCCGAGCTCGCCGACGCGGCGGCCTCCCTCGGCCTCGGCGTGGACCACGACCTAGGCTTCCCGGCGTACCTCGGGTCGGTGCCCGCGACGGCTGCGGAGGCCGGCTCCGAGACCGGTCACGCGGCCTCGATGATCGGCCAGGGCAAGGTCGTCGCCTCCCCGATGGCGATGGCCGCGGTGGCCGCGTCGGTGGCCCGGGGCAGCGTGGTGGTGCCCCGGCTGCTGCCCTCTCGGCAGCCCGAGACGGCGGCGCCCCCGACGCCGCTCGAGCCGGGCGAGGCGGCCGCGCTGCGCGGCCTGATGCGTGGCGTGGTCACCCGGGGCAGCGGGTCGTTCCTGGCCGGCCTGCCCGGCGCGCCGGTGCTCGCCAAGACCGGCACCGCCGAGTTCGGCGACCGGCAGCCGCTCCAGACCCACGCGTGGATGATCGCCGTGCACGGCGACCTCGCGGTGGCCTGCTTCGTCGACGTCGGCGAGTCCGGCTCCGGCACGGCCGGCCCGGTCCTCGAGCGCTTCCTGCGGGCCGCAGGCTGAGCGACCCGCAGGCCGGGCTCAGCCGATCTTGAACACCTGGGTGCCGCCGGCGAACCGGTCGTGCCAGCCCTGCCGGACCGGCGACTGGCTGATCGTCACCGCGATCATGATCTCGGCGATGAGCTGGAGGATGCTGCCGATGATCGCGCCGACCACCGGCAGGACCCCGAGGACGCTCAGGCCGGTCCAGGCGTTGCGGCGGAACGCCTGCTCGGTCGTCGGGGTGCCGCCGTCCGGTCCGCGGGTCTGCAGCTTGACCAGCATCTTGCCGAGGGTCTGACCGTTGCGGGACTCCATCAGCGTGAAGTAGCCGAGGTAGACCACCGCGGTGATCAGCGAGGAGACCGACGCGGCGGCCAGCGACCGGCCCACGCCGTAGCCGTAGCTGCTGATCCCCAGGCCGAGCACCGCCCCGATCAGGCTGCCGATGATGCCGCTGACGATGCCGATCAGGATGAAGTCGATCAGCCGGGCCAGGAACCGGGGCAGCAGGTTGGCCGGCTGGCCGATGCCGCCGGTGGGCGGCCCGTAGCCGGGCTGGTAGCCGGGCTGGTTGCCCTGCTGGTCGCCGGGTCCGTAGCCGGGCATGCTGCCGTAGCCGGGCGGTGGGGGCGCCGCCCCGTACGGACCGCCCTGGCCGTAGCCGGGTGGAGGCGGCTGCTGGCCGGCCGGGTCGGGCGGCGGGTCGGTCGGAGGCTGGCTCATGGTGTCCCTCGGTTTCTGCGACGTGAGCGGCGACCGGGCGGGCCGCCGGTGCAGGCGACGCTAGTGGCCCCGGGCCTGGTTTGTCAGGGGTCTTGGGTCCTCTGCTGCAACGGTCCCGGAGCCACGGACGGCCCGCGGGCTGCGCTCGCGGGGGCCTGGCGTGGCAGGCTGGGGGCAGGGTGCGGCGGTGCGCACGGGTGCGGGAGGTCCACGATGCTCAGGTTCGACTCCGTCGGCCGCAGCGAGGTCGGCCTGGTGCGGGGCAACAACGAGGACTCCGGGTTCGCCGGGCCGTCGCTGCTGCTGGTCGCCGACGGCGTCGGGGGCGCGGCGGCCGGCGAGGTGGCCTCGGCGACCGCCGCCTACGTCACCAGCGCGCTGGCGATGGCCGACCCGGAGGGTGACGTCCTCGACGTGCTGGAGCGGGCCGCCCGGCTGGTGCACGACCAGCTCCGGGTCGGCACCGACCAGGACCCGTCCCGGACCGGGATGGGCACCACGCTGACCGCGCTGCTCACCGACGGGCGCCGGGTCGGGCTCGGCCACGTCGGCGACTCCCGGGCCTACCGGCTGCGGGCCGGTGAGCTGGTCCAGGTGACCCACGACCACACCTTCGTGCAGACCCTGGTCGACCAGGGCCTGCTCAGCCGGGCGGAGGCCCGCCGGCACCCGCGCAAGAACGTCGTCCTCCAGGCCTTCGACGGCTGCCACCCGGTGCGGCCCGACGTGCTGCTGGTCGACGTCCGTGTCGGGGACCGGCTGCTGCTCTGCTCCGACGGGCTGACCGACCTCGTCGAGGACGCCGCGATCCGGGCCTGCCTGGAGCCGGGCGGCCCCGCCGAGGCGGTCGACCGGCTGGTGGCGGCGGCGCTGGCCGCGGGCGGCGTCGACAACGTCACCTGCGTGGTCTGCGACGTCGTCGACGCACCCCGGCTGGTCCCCGACGGGCTCCGGCTGGGTGCGCTGGGCGACCCGGCACTGGTCGTCGACCCGGCCGCCGTCCACGCCTGAGCCCGGTCCCGGGACGCCGCAGGGGCGGTCCCGGGACCGCCCCTGCTCGTGCGCCGCTCAGTTCTGCACGGTGAAGGTGACCTGCCGGGTCGCCTCGGCGGCGAGGTCGCTGCCGAGGTAGGACACGGTCACCGTCTCCTCGCCCTTCTTCTTGTACGGCGGCAGCACGACCGTCGCGTCGCCGTCGGTGAGCCGCTCGACACCGAGGATCGAACCGGCCTGCCGGACCACGACGGTGCCCTTCACCGTCTGACCGGGAGCGGCGAGGTGCACCAGCAGCCGCGGCGAGGTCGACTTCTTGTGGATCACCGTCGGCTGCACGTCCACGCCCAGGGTCGGGGTCGCCTTGACCACGTCCAGCGCGAGGCTGGTGGTCGACGCCGCGAACCCGGCCGCACCGCCGTACTCGACGGTCAGGGTGCGCGGGCCGACCGTGTCGAACGCGGGCAGCGAGACCGTCGCGGTGCCGGCCGAGACCGGGCCGGAGCCGAGCACGGTGCCACCGTCGGAGACGGTGACGGTGCCCCCCTCGGCGGGGGAGCCGTCGCCGGTGACCTTCGCGGTCACCGTCGGGGTGGTGTCCCGGACGACGACCGGGGTCGGGGCCGCGGAGGCCGCGACGGTCGTCGCGACCGGTGCCGCGGGCAGGTCGAAGCCGACGAGCAGCGGGTCGTGGTCGCTGGACCGGAACGGGTCGGCGGAGTAGAAGTCGGTCGCGTTGTAGCGGTAGCGGCTGTACTCGTAGGCCACCGACTCCACCGAGTTGATGTTCCACACGTGCGCGCCGGTCACCTGGTCGTAGGCGGCCGGGTTGGCGAGCACGTGGTCGAGCGAGCCGACCACCCCGGCGTACTGGTAGGTGTACTCGTCGGGCGCCTGCGCCGAGCCGATGTCGGTGTAGCCGGCGTCGTACAGCACCTGGAGCGGGTCCTCGCGGGTGTAGGAGTTGAAGTCGCCGGTCAGGAAGACCAGGTCGGTGCCCGCGAGCCTCTTCTGCTGGTCGGCGAAGGTCACCAGGGCCTTGGCCTGCGCGACCCGGTCCGGGTTCGCGTTGCCCTGGCCGGTGCCGTCGTCGGTGCCGGAGCCCTTGGACTTGAAGTGGTTGACGATCACCAGGAAGTCCTGGGCGGCCACCCCGCCCGCGGGCCGGAACGCCTGGGCCAGCGGCTCGCGCGCGTTGCCGAACGCCGGGTCCTGGAGGATGTGCGAGGTGCCGACCGGCTCGGCCGTCGCGCGCTTGTAGATGAAGGCGGTCCGGATCACGTCCTCGTCGCCGATCGCGGGACGGTCGGCGGGAGCCGGCGAGGGCACGAACGCCCAGACGTCGGAGCCCGCGGCCGCGTTGAGCGCGTCGACCAGCGAGGACAGCGCGTCGTCGCGACGGTCCGGGCCGGCGTACTGCGCGGAGTTCTCGATCTCCTCCAGGGACAGCACGTCGGCGCCGAGGGTGTTGATCGCGGCGACGATCTTGGCGCGCTGGCGACCCAGGTTCGCCTGGTCCGCTGCCCCGCGGGGGCCGTTGCCGTTGCAGGAGTTGACGGTGACCCGGTCGCCCTCACGGTTGCTGTAGAAGCTGCAGGTGCCGCCGTCGGCGACGAAGTCCTCTCCGGTCTCGGGGAAGAAGTTCAGCACGTTGAAGCTGGCGACCTTCAGCTTCCCGCCGACCGCCTGCGGGGCGGCGGGTCGGGTGTCGGCGAAGGTGGCCGGCTGCACGGTGGCCGCGTTGTCGGCGGTCAGCTGCGTGGTGGGCTGGAGCTTCCAGGTGCTGTTGCGGTAGTCCAGGATCACCGGCCGGGTGAAGGTGGCCGGCGCGCCGACCCGGATCGACCGCTCCGGGGTCAGGTACGGCAGCGGGGTGTTCTTGCCGCTGGTCAGGTAGTTGACCGACGCCCCGTCGTCCAGGGTGACCAGCTTGCGGGCGTTGTCGACCGCGACGGCCTGCGCCTCCGGACCCGGCCGGGCCACGTCGGTGGGCTGCGGGAGCGGCTTGGTGTCGTGTGCCAGCCCGATCTCGGCGTACTGGTTGGTCGCGTAGTTGTCGGTGACCGTGTAGCTGCCCTGCGGTGCGACGAGCATGCCCTCGAGCGACTCGCGCCCGGCGTCGGTGGCGGGGTAGGCCACCGCGGCGGGGGTCGGGGCGGGGACGGTGTCGGCGAGCGTGCGGACGCCGCCGGCCGCCGGGGTGAGCTCGGTCATCCCGGCGAACTCGCTGACCGTGCCGGTGACCTGGAGGTGGTCGCCGACCGCGGGGTAGGCCGCGCCGGCGCCCAGGTAGACGAAGACCGCGTCGGAGGTGTCGTGCGTGCCCGGGTCCAGCGTGCCGCCGGTCCCGGGGGTCTGCAGGTAGACGCCGTTGAAGCCACCGGTCGGGTACGCCGCGGTGACCACGCCCGAGGTGATCACCGACTGGCCGGCCAGCGGGCTGGTCGCACCGCTGCCCTGGATCTCCTCGATGCTGTGGGCGACCGGGTCGGCCGGCGGCTCGGAGGGACCCGCCGTGGTGTTCTGCGGGGTGCCGTCGCCGGCGGTCAGGTCCGCGCCGTTGACGTCGGTGTCGGTGCCGGCGGCGTCACGGGCGACCGAGGTGCCGGCGCTCGGGGCCGGCGCGGTCGACTTCGTCGCCGGGCCCTCCCAGGTGTTCGAGTCGCCGTAGCCGACCAGGTCGAGGACGCCCGGCACGCTGCCGACACCGCCGGTCGGCGGCGCGGTGAGGGCGGTGGAGCCGGTGGCCAGGAACACGGTGCCGCTGGTCCCGCTCAGGTTGACCGTCGACTTGGCGGCGTCCGGGGTCGGCAGCGCCGTGCCGGTGGAGCCGGTGGCGCCGGCGACCAGGTAGTGCCCGTGCGCCGGGACGGAGCCGGTGAGGGGGATGACCCCGGACGGGGCGGCCGTGCCGGTGGCGCTGCGGTACTGCACCGACAGCCCGGAGACGTCGATGGCGGAGCCGGTCGGGTTGAGCAGCTCGACGTAGTCGCCGGCGTAGGTCGCGCCGGAGTTCCCGCCGGCGCCGTACACCTCGCTGATCACCAGTCCGGTGCCGGCGGGGTTCGCGCTCGCGGACGGGGCGAGGGCGAGCGGGGTGGCGACCAGGGCGAGCCCGAGGGCGGCGGCCACCCCCGTCCGCGCGGTGGGTCGGGCGCCTCGGGGGGCCCGGGGGGTGGACGCGTGGGTCACGGTGTCTCCTGGTGGCTGGGCTGGTGACTGGTGGTGCCGGTGTCCCGGACCGTCCCGGCCACGGGCGCGCGGCAGCGCGTCCGAGGAGAGAGGGGGTGCCCGAGAGAAGAGGAATCGCCAGGGACGCTAACAACGCGGCGCGGCCCCGACCAGGGGGTACAGGTGTCGATACGGTGACATTTTGGGGCGAGCCGGTGCGGGATAGCGTGACCCGATGGACCTTCCCCGGATCGGCTCCCTGACCTCGCTGCTCGCACTCGAGCACCCGGACCTGCTGGCCGCCCCCGTCGCCGAGGCGTTGGCCGCCTGGCCGCACGCCGGGGAGGCCGCGGTGGTCGAGATCGACCCGGAGCTGGCCGACACCGCGGCGATGTCCGAGGCCTACCGCACCCCGCTGAGGGCCGGCGCCAACTGCGTGGTGGTCTCCGGTCGCCGCGACGGGACCGAGCGGATCGCCGCCTGCGTGGTCCGCGCCGACACCCGGGCGGACGTGAACAACCTGGTCAAGCGGACCCTCGACGTGCGCAAGGCGTCCTTCCTGTCGATGGACCGGGCCGTCGGGGACAGCGGCATGGAGTACGGCGGGATCACCCCGGTCGGGCTCCCAACGGGCTGGCGGGTGCTCGTGGACCGGGCCTGCCTGGACATCGAGGTGGCGATCATCGGCAGCGGCGTACGACGCTCCAAGCTGCTGCTGCCCGGGCACCGGCTCGGTGACCTACCGCACGCCGAGATCGTCGAGGACCTGGGCCGCTAGACGTTTCGTCCGCTCTCCTCGGGTACCTCCTGGTCGACCCACCGACGACGAGAGCGAGCACACATCATGAAGGCAGTCACCTGGCACGGACGTCGCGACGTACGCGTGGAGGAGGTTCCGGACCCGGTCATCGAGCAGCCGACCGACGCGATCGTGAAGATCACCTCCAGCGGGCTGTGCGGCTCCGACCTGCACCTGTACGAGACCCTCGGCCCGTTCATGGGACGCGGCGACATCCTCGGCCACGAGCCGATGGGCATCGTGGAGGAGGTCGGGTCGGGCGTCGGCGACCTCAAGGTCGGCGACCGGGTCGTGCTGCCGTTCCAGATCTGCTGCGGGAGCTGCTGGATGTGCGACCAGGGCCTCTACACGCAGTGCGAGACCACCCAGGTCCGCGACCAGGGCATGGGCGCGGCGCTGTTCGGCTTCAGCAAGCTGTACGGCGAGGTGCCCGGGGCCCAGGCGGAGTACCTCCGGGTCCCGCAGGCGCAGTTCATGCCGATCAAGGTGCCCAACGGCCCGGTCGACGAGCGCTTCCTGTTCCTGTCCGACGTGCTGCCCACCGCCTGGCAGTCCGTGGTCTACGCCGACGTCCCGAAGGGCGGCACGCTGCTGGTGCTGGGGCTCGGCCCGATCGGTGACATGGCCACCCGGATCGCCCTGCACCAGGGCTTCCGGGTGATCGCGGTCGACCTGGTCCCCGAGCGGCTCGAGCGCGCCCGAGCCCGCGGCGCCGAGGTGATCGACCTGCGCGGCGTCGACGACGTCGCCGAGGAGGTCCGGTCGCGCACCCAGGGCCGCGGCGCCGACTCGGTCATCGACGCCGTCGGCATGGAGGCGCACGGCTCCCCGGTCGCCGAGGTCGGCCAGCGGATCTTCAACGCGCTGCCCAAGGCGATCACCGCGCCGCTGATGAGCAAGGTCGGCCTGGACCGGATGTCGGCCATCTACACCGCCATCGACGCGGTGCGCCGTGGTGGCACGGTCTCGCTCATCGGCGTGTACGGCGGCCAGAGCGACCCGATGCCGATCATGACGATGTTCGACAAGCAGATCCAGCTGCGGATGGGCCAGGCCAACGTGAAGCGGTGGGTCGACGACATCATGCCGCTGCTCGTCGACGACGCCGACCCGCTCGGCACCGAGCAGTTCACCACCCACCAGGTGCCGCTGTCGGAGGCACCCGCCGCCTACGACAGCTTCCAGAAGAAGGCCGACGGCACGGTCAAGGTGGTCTTCAAGCCCTGACCCGGCTGCTCGCTCATCGCAGCGCGTCCTCGGCGGCGCTGACCAGACGGGCCCGGTCGGCCGGCACCAGGCCGACCCGGGTGCGCCGGTCGAGGAGGTCCCCGACGTCCAGCGCACCCTCGTGGGTGACCCCCCACAGCAGCTCGGCCCGGGTCACCGGCACCCCGTCGGCCACCGGGTCGAGCAGCGCGGCGTCGTCGAGGCCGCGGGCCCGGCCGTGCGCGACCAGGGCGGGCGCCTCGGCGCCGTACCGCCGGACCAGGCGGGTGGGAGCGCGGGTCCGGCTCGCGCCGACCGCGCCGACCGCGCCGACCGCGCCGACCGCGCCGACCGCGCCGACCGCGCCGACCGCGCCGACCGCGCCGACCGCGCCGACCAGGGGCAGGTGCGCCGTGCGGCACGGCCCGGCGGCGAGGCCGGCCCGGGCCACCGCGGCGTCGACGGCGTCCTCGGCCATCCGGCGGTAGGTGGTGAGCTTGCCGCCGACGACGGTCACCACCCCGTCGGGCGAGGTGAGCACCGCGTGCCGGCGGGAGAGGTCCGCGGTGTCGCCGCCGCCCGCGTCGAGCAGCGGCCGCAGCCCGGCGTAGGCCCCGACCACGTCGGCCCGGGTCACCGGCCGCTCGAAGGCGCCGCCGATGACGCCGAGCAGGAAGTCGACCTCGGCCTCGGTGGGGACGGGGACGTCGGGCACGTCCCCGTCGACCGGCTCGTCGGTGAGCCCGACGTACACGCCGCCGTCGGGCTGGGGGAGGGCGAACACGAAGCGGTTGCTCTCCCCGGGCACCGGCGCCATCACCGCCGTCGACAGGCCGGGGAGGTCACGCAGCACCAGGTGCGTGCCCCGGGACGGGCGCAGCCGCACGCCCGGCACCAGGCCGCCCGCCCAGACGCCGGCCGCGTTGACCACGGCCCGGGCACGGACGGTGCCGGTGCGGCCGGTGGTCTCGTCGCGGACCTCGGCTCCGGTCCCGGTCAGCGCGGTCACCCGAGTCCGGGTGAGCACCCGGGCGCCGTGGCCGGCGGCGGTGCGGGCGATCGCGACGACCAGCCGGGCGTCGTCCTCGAGCTGGCCGTCCCAGGACAGCAGCCCGCCGCGCAGCCCGTCGCGGCGCAGGCCCGGGGCGATCGCCAGGGTCTCGGTGCGGCCCAGCCGGCGCGAGCGCGGCAGCACGTCGCGGGGGGTCCGGGCGCCGGCCCGCAGCAGGTCCCCGGCGAGCAGGCCGGCCCGGGTCAGCCGGGCCTGGCCGGGGGAGACCCCGGCCAGCAGCGGGACGACCATCGGCAGCGCGCGGGTCAGGTGCGGGGCGGTGCGGGTCATCAGGATGCCGCGCTCGACCGCGCTCTCGTGGGCGACGCCGACCTGCCCGTGGGCGAGGTAGCGCAGCCCGCCGTGCACCAGCTTCGAGCTCCACCGGGACGTGCCGAAGGCGAGGTCGTGGGCGTCCACGGCCACCACCGACAGGCCGCGGCTCGCGGCGTCGAGCGCCACCCCGGCCCCGGTGACGCCGAGCCCCACGACCAGCAGGTCGACGGTCCGGCCGTCGGTGGCCTCGTGCAGCTCGCGGGCGCGGCGTACGGCGTCCAGCCGGGTGTCGCTCACGGCGCGAGGTACCTCTCCACCAGCTGCCGCAGCTCGGCGTCGAGCGCGGCGAGGTCGCAGCCGGCGTCGCTCATCGTCGGTGCGGACAACGCGAAGCCGTAGGACGCGAGCAGCACGCTGCGGGAGAGCAGGACCGGGTCCCCGGCGCGGATCGAGCCGTCCTGCTGGCCCGCGAGGACCGCCGCCGTCAGCAGCCCGAGCAGCGTGTCCTGGGTGCGGCCGCGCCGGTCCAGCAGGTAGGGCAGCAGCAGCTCGGGGTCGACGTCCAGGATCTTGGCGAACAGCTCGTGCGACCGCAGCGCCGCCACCGTGCCGCTCACCGCGGCGGCGACCGCGGCCGGCGGCGGCTCGTCCGGACGCGGCGGCTCGACCAGCCCGCTCCACTCCCGGGTCATCAGGTCGGCCAGCAGGGTGGTCATGTCCGGCCAGCGGCGGTAGATCGTCATCCGGGAGACGCCGGCGCGCCGGGCCACGTCGGTGAGGGTGCTGCGCCGCCAGCCGACGTCGAGGATGCTCGCGCGGGCGGCGTCGAGGAGGCCGTCCTCGAGCCCCTCGCGCTCGTCGCCGTCCTTGTGACGAAGTGACGTCATGTGTCACACTGTAACACGTGAGCACACCGATGCACTGGGCCCGCTGGGGCGACCCGGCCGAGGCGCACCCGCTGCCCGACGCGACCCGCGCGCTCGTCGAGATGGCCTTCGGGCCCGCCGAGGAGCACGCCACCACCCCGCTCGACGAGGTCCGGCTGCCCCCGGGGCTCGACGCCGGGCTCCGGGCCGGGCTGGTCGCCCTGCTCGGCGAGGACCACGTGCACACCGACCACGAGACCCGGGTGCGCCATACCCGGGGCCGCTCGACACCGGACCTCCTCCGGATGCGCGCCGGTGACGGCTCGGACGCCCCGGACGCCGTCGTCCGGCCGGCCGACCACGAGCAGGTCGCCTCGGTGGTGGCCTGGTGCAGCGAGCACCGGGTCGCGCTGGTGCCGTTCGGGGGCGGGACGTCGGTGGTCGGCGGGCTGGTCGCCCGGCGCGACGGCCTGGCCGGGGTGGTCGCGCTCGACCTGCGCCGGCTCGACGCCCTGGTGTCGGTCGACGCCGAGTCGGGCACGGCGGTCCTCCAGGCCGGGATGCTCGGCCCGGAGGCGGAGGCGGCGCTGGCCGAGCACGGGCTGACCCTCGGCCACTTCCCGCAGTCCTTCGAGTACGCCTCGGTCGGTGGCTTCGCCGCGACCCGGTCCAGCGGCCAGGCCTCCTCCGGGTACGGCCGCTTCGACGCGCTCGTGATGGGCCTGACGGTGGCCACCCCGCTCGGCACCCTGAGCCTGGGCAGTGCCCCGGCGAGCGCCGCCGGGCCGGACCTGCGCGAGCTGGTGCTCGGCTCCGAGGGCGCCTTCGGGGTGATCACCTCGGTGACGGTCCGGGTCCGTCCGACGCCGGCGGTCCGGGTGTACGACGGCTGGCGGTTCGAGTCGTTCGCCGAGGGGACCGCGGCCCTGCGGCGGCTGGCCCAGGCGGGCGTCGCGCCGACGGTGCTGCGGCTGTCGGACGAGAACGAGACGGCGATCAACCTCGCGAAGCCCGACGACGTCGGCGGCGAGAGCGGCGGCGGCTGCCTCATGGTCGCCGGCTTCGAGGGCGACGCCGAGACCGTGGCGGGCCGCCGCGACGTGGTCGGCCGACGGCTCGCCGCGGCCGGCGGTCGGCCGCTGGGCGAGGAGCCCGGTCGCGCCTGGGCCGCGGGACGGTTCCAGGCGCCGTACCTGCGGGACGCGATGCTCGACGTCGGGGTGCTCGTGGAGACGCTGGAGACCGCGACGTTCTGGTCCGGGCTGCCCGCGCTGTACGCCGCGGTGACCGCCGCCGTGACCCGGGAGCTCGAGGGGGACGCGCCGCTGGTGCTCTGCCACGTCTCGCACGTCTACGAGACCGGCGCCTCGCTGTACTTCACCGTCGCGGCCCGGCAGCGCGGTGACGGGCTCGCGCAGTGGGCGGCGGCGAAGTCGGCGGCCTCGGACGCGATCATCGCCGCCGGCGCCACGATCACCCACCACCACGCCGTCGGGCAGGACCACCGGCCCTGGCTGGCCGAGGAGATCGGTCCGGTCGGGGTCGAGATGCTGCGCGCCGTCAAGCAGCGGCTCGACCCGCACGGCGTGCTGAACCCCGGCGTGCTCATCCCCTGACCCCCCGCCGAGTCGGCGCGAACGCAGGTCTCGACCCCGCCGAGTCGGCGCGAACGCAGGTCTCGACCCCAGGCACGAGGATGGTCCCGTGATCGACGTACGACGGGCCGCGGAGCGGTTCACCACGACAGCCGACCGGGTCACCTCGCGGCACTCGTTCTCCTTCGGGGCCCACTACGACCCGGGCAACGTCGGACTCTCGGTGCTGGTCGCTCACAACGAGGACCTGGTCGGGCCGGGAGCCGGCTACGACGCCCACCCGCACCGGGACACCGAGATCGTCACGTGGGTGCTCGAGGGCAGCCTCGCCCACGAGGACTCGCGGGGGAACGTGGGCGTGCTGCAGCCGGGGCTCGTGCAGCGGATGAGCGCGGGCAGCGGGCTGCTGCACAGCGAGCGCAACAACGCTCCGGGAGCGAGCGTGCCGACCCGGTTCGTTCAGATGTGGCTGCGCCCCGACGAGGCCGGGCTCGAGCCGTCGTACGCCCAGCACGACGTGGCCGCCGACCGTGGCCTCCTGGTGCCGCTGGTGTCCGGGGTACCGACCGTCGACGCCGCGGTGACGATCGCGACCAGTGGGGCGGCGCTGTTCGTGGCCCGGCTGTCGGCCGGCGAGTCCGTCGTGCTCCCGGACGCCCCGCACCTGCACGTGTTCGTGGCCCGGGGAGCAGTGCTGCTGGAGGGTGCCGGCCGGCTGGAGGAGGGCGACGCCGCACGGTTCAGCGGCGATGGCGGGCCGCGGCTCACCGCGGTGGGCGCCGCCGAGGTGCTCGTCTGGCAGCTCCCCTGACCCGCCGAGTCGGCACGAACGCAGGGGTGAACACCGCCGAGTCGGCACGAACGCAGGTATTGGGTACGCCGTTACCTGCGTTCGCGCCGACTCGGCAGGGCTGTGACGTGCGTTCGCGCCGACTCGGCAGGGCTGTGACGTGCGTTCGCGCCGACTCGGCAGGGCAGTGGAGACGGGGGTCGGGGTGCGGGTCGAGGGCGGGCACCTTCTGCCCATGTGGAGCCGGAATGGTCCGTCCGGGGCGTGCCGGCTGCGCCTTCCCGGGCACGCCGCGGCGGGCTAGCCTGCGCGCATGCCACAGGTGAGCGCCCAGGCGTGGGTGCCGATCTCTCCCGAGCGGGCCTTCGCGGTCTCGCAGACGACGGGTGAGGTTCGGCTGCGGTGGGACCCGTTCATCCGCTCGCAGCGCTTCCTCGACGGCGCCACCGAGGCCGGCCGCGGCGTGCGCACGCTCACCCACGCCCGCGTGGGGCCGCGGATGGTCAGCCAGTACGTCTCCTACCGGCCGCCGACATCGGTGGGCATGACGATGGTGGAGGGGCCGTGGTTCTTCGCGACCTTCGGCGGCGGGTGGCGGTTCGTGCCCGCCGGCGACGGCTGCCGCGCGGTCTGGAAGTACACCTACGCGGTCCGGCCGGCATGGCTGCGCCCGGTCGCCGAGCCGGTCGGGCAGTGGCTGCTCGGCAGGGAGATCCGGCGCCGGATCGCGGCCTTCGCGGCCGGCTGCTCGGACCCGGTGGTGCTGGCCGCCGCGGACGCCACGCTGCCGGGCTGAGCGGGCGACCCGGCCCGCCCGGCCACGGTTCTGGCAGGGTGTCGCCATGCCCGAGACGACCCCGCGCGACCTGCCCCGACTCCCCGACGGGTTCCGCTTCGGCGCCAGCACCGCGGCGTACCAGATCGAGGGCGCCGTCCACGAGGGCGGCCGGGGCGCCAGCGTCTGGGACACCTTCTGCGCCGAGCCCGGCCACGTCTCCGACGGCAGCAGCGGCGAGCAGGCCTGCGACCACTACCACCGCTATCGCGAGGACGTCGCGCTGATGCGGGACCTCGGCATCGGCGGCTACCGGCTCTCGATCGCCTGGCCCCGCATCCAGCCCGCGGGCAGCGGTCGGGCGAACCCCGAGGGGCTGGCGTTCTACGACCGGCTCGTCGACGAGCTGCTCGCGGCCGGGGTGCAGCCGATGGCCACCTTGTTCCACTGGGACCTGCCGCAGCCGCTCGAGGACCGCGGCGGCTGGCTCAACCGGGAGACCGCCGACCGCTTCGCCGAGTACGCCACCCTGGTCGCGCTCAGGCTCGGGGACCGGGTCGAGCACTGGTGCCCGGTCAACGAGCCCAACGTGGTGACCATGCTCGGGCACGCGGTCGGCGTGCACGCTCCCGGCAAGCGGCTGATGTTCGACGCGCTGCCGGTCGCGCACCACCTGCTGCTCGGTCACGGCCGCGCGGTCGCCGCGCTGCGCTCGGTGGGGGCGGCCAGCGTCGGGGCCGCGAACAACCACTCGCCGGTGTGGGCCGCCTCCGACGACCCGGCCGACGTCGCGGCCGCCGCGCTCTACGACACCATCTGGAACCGGATCTTCGCCGAGCC
The DNA here is from genome assembly GCA_963800225.1 of uncultured Actinomycetota bacterium. Lineage (GTDB taxonomy): Bacteria > Actinomycetota > Actinomycetes > Propionibacteriales > Nocardioidaceae > Nocardioides_B. The sequence continues at coordinate 258,452 of CAWDAF010000003.1, forward strand.
GATGCTGCTCGGCCGCTACCCCGAGGGATTCGCGGAGCTGATGCCCGGGCCGGTCGCCGACGACCTGGCGGTGATCAGCGCACCCCTGGACTTCTACGGTCTCAACTACTACAACCCGACCCGGGTCGCGGATCCCGCGTCCCCGCTGGAGGCCGAGTCCCGGATGGCGCTCGACGCGGCGCCGTTCAAGGTGGTCAGGATCGAGGGGTACGACCGCACCGCCTTCGACTGGCCGGTGGTCCCCGACGGCCTTCGCGAGCAGCTCGTCGGGCTGCGCACGGCGTACGGCGACGCGCTGCCGCCGATCCACATCACCGAGAGCGGCTGTGCCTACGACGACGTGGTGACCGCCGACGGGGAGGTGCACGACCCGCAGCGGGTCGGCTACCTCGACGCGCACCTGCGGGCGGTGGCGCAGGCGGTCGCGGAGGGCGTGGACGTGCGCGGCTACTACACGTGGTCGCTGCTGGACAACTTCGAGTGGGCCGAGGGCTACACCAAGCGGTTCGGGCTGGTGCACGTCGACTACGACAGCCAGCGCCGGACCCCGAAGGACTCCTTCGGCTGGTACCGCGACGTGATCGCCGCGCACGCCGACCCGCTGCGTTGACCGCGGCGGCCACCGGCGGCGCCGCGCCGGCGGCGCTCGCGGAGCCGGTCGACTCCGTCCCGCGGCGGTGGGTCGCCTGGGTGACGCTGGCCGGGCTCGGTCTCTGGGCCGGCTTCTTCGGGCCGATCCAGGTGCTGCTGGCCCAGCAGGCGGAGCTGGTCTCACCGGGCCACAAGGAGCTGGTCTTCGGGGTGGTCACCGGCGTCGGGTCGGCGGTCTCGGTGGTCGCGAACCCGCTGTTCGGTGCGCTGTCGGACCGCACCGTCTCCCGGTTCGGCCGCCGGGTGCCGTGGGTGGCGACCGGCGCGCTGCTCGGCGCCCTGGCGCTGGCCCTGCTGGCGACCGCGGACAGCCTGCTGACGATGGTCCTCGCGTGGAGCCTGGCGCAGGCCTCGCTGAACGCGATGTTCGCGGCGCTGACCGCGACCGTCCCCGACCTGGTGCCGGTGCGCGAGCGCGGGGTGGTCGGCGGCTGGGTCGCGGTGTCGCAGACCCTCGGCATCGTCGCCGGGGTCGGCATCGCCACCGTGACCGGCGGGGTGGCGGCCGGCTACTACGCGACGGCGGCCGCGGTGGTCGTGCTCGCGGTGCCCTACGTGCTCGGCAGCCGCGACGTGCCACTGCCGCGCAGCCTGCGCCCGGCGCTCTCGCTGCGGGAGTTCGCCGGCAGCTTCCGGATCTCGCCGCGGCGGCACCCGGACTTCGCGTGGGCCTGGCTGACCCGCTTCCTGGTCAACCTCGGCAACTCGCTGGGCACGCTGCTGCTCTACTTCTACCTCCAGGACGCGGTGCGCTACCCGGACCCCGAGGTCGGCGTCCTGGTGCTCACCGTGGTCTACGCGGTCTTCATCGTCGCCAGCACGGTGGTGTTCGGGCTGTGGTCGGACCGGATCCGGCGACGCAAGGTCTTCGTCACCGTCTCCGGGACGGTCACCGGCCTCGGCGCGCTGATCCTGGCGCTGGTGCCGACCTGGCCGGGGGCGCTGGCCGGGGCGGTGGTGTTCGGGATCGGGTACGGCGTCTACCTCTCGGTCGACTTCGCGCTCTGCACCGAGGTGCTGCCCGCCGCGCACGCGCGGGCCAAGGACCTGGGGGTGATCAACATCGCCGTCGCGCTTCCCCAGGTCTTCGCGCCCTTCCTGGGCACCTTCCTGGTCGCGAACGCCGGCGGCTACGTGACGCTGTACGCCGTCGCGACCGGGGTGTGCCTGCTCGGCAGCGTGCTCGTGCGCAACATCCACGGCGTGCGGTAGCGGCGCTGCGCAGCCCGAGGTCCGACCCGCTACAGCACCACCTCGGGCTTGACCCGGCGGACGGTCCACACCCGCTGCCGGTACGCCGCGAGGCTGGACAGGGCCAGCGCAGCAGCGAGGTAGGTGGCCAGCACGAGGACGTCCTGCCAGGCCAGGCGGCTCAAGCCGCCGTACATCAGCTGGCGCAAGCCGTCGACGGCGTAGGACATCGGCAGCAGGTGGTGCAGCCAGTGCAGCGGTTGCGGGATGGTCTGCCACGGGAACGTGCCCCCGGCGGTGATCAGCTGCAGCACCATCAGGACCAGCCCGAGGAACTGCCCGCTCGCCCCGAGCCAGACGTTGAGCGCGTGCAGGATGGCGGCGAACGTGGCCGTCGTGAGCAGCAGGAAGACCAGCATGGCCACGGGTTCGGCCGGCACGATGTGCACCCCGGCCATCACGACGAAGGACATGATGGTGACCTGGGCGGCGCCGATCAGCAGGGCGGGGAGCCAGCCGCCGACGGCGATCCGCCACGGCCGCTGGTTGGTGGCGAGCGCCCGGCGGGACAGCGCCCGGACCTGCAGGAACAGCGTGTAGGCGCCGATCCAGGTGGCCAGGCTCATGAAGAACGGGGCCAGCCCCGCGCCATAGCTGGTGGCCTTGGTCTGGGCGGTGTTGTCGATGGCCACCGGGTCCCCGATGGTGCGGGAGACCGCGGCCCGGTCCCTGCTGTCGAGCACGGGGAGCTGGTCGACACCGTCGCGCAGCCCGTCGCGCAGGCTGGTGGCGCCGTCCCGGAGCGTGCCCAGGCCGCTGTCGAGGCGGGCGGCTCCGGCGTCGACCCGGCGGGTGCCGGCGGCGAGCTGGTCGGCGCCGGTGCTCAGCGCGCTGACGCCGCCGCTGAGCTCGGTGGCGCCGGCCTCCAGCCGGTCGGCACCGGTGGCCAGCTGGTCGGCGCCGGTGTGCGCCTGCGCGATGCCCTGGGTCAGCGCCGGTGCGCTCTTCGACAGCGCGGAGCTGCCCTCGGCGACCTTGCGGGCGCCGGCGGCCAGCCGGTCGAGCTGCCCGGAGGTCTGCTTGATGGTGGCGTCGGCCCGGGTGAGGGGCGCTCTGGCCGTGTCGTAGACGGAGAGCAGGCGCTGCTGCTGGTCGGCGGCGAGACCCTGGTCGGCCATCTCCTGCTGGAGTCGCTCTCGGCCGGCCAGGTACCGGGTCAGGCCGGTGCTCGCGGCCGAGGCCAGGGCGTCGCCCTGGGCGGCGATCCGGGCGTTGCCGTCGGCCACCTGCCGGGCGCCGGAGCTCAGCGCTCGTGTCTGGGCGGGGAGGTCGGCGGTCTTGCTCTCCAGGGTGCCGAGTCCGCTCGCGAGCCGCCGGGCACCGGTGCTGAGCCGGGCGGCGCCGTCGGCGAGGTCGCCGGCCCCGGCAGTGGCCCGGTGGGCTCCCGCCGCGAGCTCCGTCGAACCGGTGACGAGCCGGCCGGTGCCGGTGTGCAGGGCGTGTGCGCCGTCGGCGGCTGATCTCGCTCCGGCGACCAGCCGGGTGGCACCGGTGGCACCGTCCACCAGGTTGCCGCGGATCTGTCCGAGTCCGAGCAGGAAGTTCGCCGCCGCCTGCGTGGAGACGCGCTTCGCGATCGCGGCGCGGACCCGTTCGACGACGGTGTTGGCCAGCGTGGTCGACAGGTAGGAGTTCGCGTCGTTGGTGGTCAGGCGCAGCTGGGCCTGGCGAGCATCGAACCGGGCAGAGCTGGTCAGCGCCTTGGAGAAGTCCGCCGGGATGGTCAGCGCGAAGTCGTAGGTGCCGTCCCGTACTCCGGCGGCGGCCTGGGCGGGGCCGACCTGGTGCCAGTCGAAGGCGTGACCGGCGACCAGCTCGTCGGCGACGTCGCGGCCGAGATGCCGCGGTGTGCCGTCCTGGGTGGTGCCGGTGTCGCTCATCACCAGGGCGGCGGGGACGTTGCGCAGGTTGCCGTAGGGATCGTGGTTGCCGTACAGGTACAGGCCGGCGTAGATGGCCGGGATGAGCGCGAGCGCGGCGACCGTGGCGGCCGCCATCCGGGACGAGGTCAGCCGTCGCAGCTCGGTCGACGCGATCCGCCAGGCGGTCATGCGGTCTCCTCTTCCCCGATGGTGACGGTGGGTGCGTGCAGTGCGGTGAGGGTGGTGGCGGCGACGTGGGTGGCGGTGATCAGCACGCCGAACCCGGCCGCGGTGAGCTGCCCGGCCTGGGTGGCCCAGGCGGCCGGGCCGTGACCGTGGCGCTCGGGAAGCGGGGCGACCAGGAACCGCACGCCCGGGCGGCGAGCGGCCAGCTCGGCCAGGATCCGGGTCCGGTGCGCCGGCGGCACCTCCTCGAACGGCCTCCTGGCCAGCGCCTCCAGGTCCCGCTCCGCCAGCCACGCGAGCACGTCCGAGCGCGACGCGGGCAGCCCGGCGGTAGCCAGCTCCTCCCCGACGATGGTGCGCACCGGGACGTTGTCGTCAGGCTCGGTCACCCCCGGTACGTCGACCAGGGCGACCGAGCGCTGGAGCCCCCCGGGCGCTGTCTCGCCGTCGAGGTCCACGGTGCCCTCGTCGAGGTGCAGCCGGCCGGCGAGGGCGAGCGCCAGCGCCGTGTGCCCGTGCCCGGGCGCGCCCACCGCGACCAGGACCCGGCCGGTGGCCAGGGATAGCGTGGTCGGCGGCAGCATCACCCGGGGCGGCGTACCGACCCGGATCCGGTGCGCCGACAGTCGCTGGACGGGCGCGGTCTCCTCCGGGTGGGGCGCGGCCGGCGGGGTCGCGTCGTCGGCGGTGCCGTCCTCGGTCTCCGGCCGCGTCACAGCGCCGCCTCGATCCGCTCGACCTCGGCGGCGCTCGCGCCCAGGGCCCGCAGCACCGTCCGGACCGATGTCGCGGGGGCGGCCCCGTCGCTCAGGTGCCCGGCTGCCACCGCATCGACCGTGGCCCAGGTCAGGGCTCCCGTCAGATGCACGGCGAGCTCCGGTGAGAGGGACGGGTCCAGCTGGCCTGCGGCGAACGCCTGCTCGATGGTGGCGGCGAGCCAGGGCCGCACCGACGCCGCCACGGCCTCGAGCTCGGCCTGCGCGGGCGCGGACCGGGCCAGCCCGCTGAGGGGGTGCAGGCCGGCCAGGTACCGGTTGGCGTCACGCAGGTAGCCGGCCAGGCGCAGGGCCGGGTCCGGCTCGGGGGTCCAGCGCCGGGCGCAGGCCCGCAGCTCGGCCACCACCTGGGCCGCGATCGCGGCTACCAGGTCCTCACGGGAGGCGAAGTGCCCGTACAGGGTGCGCCGGGCCACTCCGGCCTCCGCCGCGACCTGGGCCAGCGAGGCATGCGGGTCCGCCACCAGGATCCGGGTGGCGGCGTCGAGGATCGCGGCCCGGTTCGACACGGCGTCCGCCCGCCGGGAGCTCTGAGCTGTCACGGCTACCAGCATTCTAAATTGCACGTCGTTGTGCAACTTAACGACGGCGCTGGCTGGACCACCGGCCGGTGACCTCGTCAGGTGCCGGGCGACCGCAGCCGCATCGCGAGGAGATCGGCGAGTGCGACGGACTCGCCGTCGCGGGCGCCTCGACCCACCTGGAGCGGCGGCTGCGTCGGCGCGAGCGGCACCGTGCGCCACCGGCCGAGCCGTCGCGGCGACACGACCAGCACGTAGTAGCCGCCGTCGCGGCCCACCCCGACCGAGTGGTCCCGGCGCAGGTACCACCCCACGACGCCGGTCCGGTAGCGGCCCCGTCCGGACCAGGGCCGAGCGGTCAGCTCCTCGGTGGCGAGCCCCGCCGCGCTCGCCTCCTCCACGAACCGGTCGAGCAGCACCTGGGCCTCGGCCGATTCCTGCTCGCGCCTGCGTCGCTCCGCCTCGACGTGGTACTCGGCGCTGGCGGCCCGTTCGGCCCGGCGCCTGGCGGCATCCTCACCCACCGGACCTCCCTCCGGGTCACTCGACCTCCGGACCGCGGGACGACGCAGGTCCGTCGCCCGGTGCCGTCCCGTACGACGAGGCTAGTCGCCGTCACGGCCGCCGGGTCAGCGTGAGGCCCAGCGTGCCGGTGTTGTCCCGGTGGTCGAGGTCGAGCACCGCGAACCGCAGCGGGCCCGGCTTCGTGGCCACCACCCGGGCCCGGTAGGTGTGGGTCGCCGAGCACGCGGACCGTCCCGAGGTTGCTCGCCACGCGACCCGGTGCCCGTCGACCCACAGCTGGTAGGGGTCCTGGGGAACGGCGAGCGAGCGGTCGGCGACGCGCCAGCCGTCCGGGGTCCGCACGCAGGAGGCGTCCGCCGTCACGGCGCCGGACCGGAAGGACCCGCGCACCACGACGTCGACGGGCTGCCCGGCCCGCAGCCGCATCCGGGACAGCGTCCCCTTGGCCGCGGACGCCCTGACCGTCAGGGTGTCGCGGGTCTGCCGCCACCGGGTGGCCCGGGCCGGCTTCTCCGGCGCCGCGGCGACCGGGGTCCGGATCGGGGTGAGCCGCTGGACCCGGACCCGCAGCGACCCGGTGTCGTCGCGGCGGGACAGCGGGTCCCAGACCGCCAGCTCGAGCCGGCCGGTGCGGGTGGCGGTGCGGTCGAGCACGTGGGTGCGGCTCGCGCAGGTCGACCCGGTCGCCGCCCGGCCGGTGAACGGCACGCCGTCGACGTACAGCCGGCCGTGCGGCGAGTCCGGGAACCGCCGGTCGAGCGAGGCCTGTGGGTGCCAGCCGCCGCGCAGCGCCAGGCAGCGTCCGTCGGTGCTGACCCCGCCGCCGAGGCCGACGGTGCCGTCCACGGTGAGCCGGTACGACGCCCCCTTCGCCAGGCTGCCCGCGGTGCGCACGGTGCCGCCGGCCGGGACCCGCACGGTCTCGGACAGCAGGCCGGTGCCGGAGCGGGCCGCGGACGCGCTCGGGGCGGGCGCCAGCGTCGGGTACGCCGGCAGTCCCCGGCTCACGTCGGCGCCGGGCCGGGACACCAGCACGGTCAGCGCCCCGGTCGCGCCGGCGGGGGTGTTCGCCACCTGGAGCCGCAGCGGGCGGGTCCGGGTCGGGGTGACGGTGCGGGTGTAGAGGTGACTGTGCCCGTGGCAGGCGGTCGCGCTGATCCGGGTGCCGTCGACGAGCAGGTTCAGCGAGCCGTGGCCCGCGGCGACCGCCCTGCTGGGGTACGCCGTCCAGGACCGGGCCGCGGGGAGCCACCGGCAGGACGCGTCCGCGACCTGCGCGGGGTCCGCGCCGTACCCGTAGAGCCCGGCGGCGCTGACCTGGTAGGTGATGCCCTTGCGCAGCAGGAACCGGCTCGTGGTCAGGCGTCCCCCCGCCGGCACGCTCACCGTGCCGTAGCGCTGGTGGGTCAGGTCGAGCACCGGGGCCGGCGGTGCGGGCTTGGGCTTGGGCTTGGGGGCCGGCCTGGGCTTGGGGGTCGGCTTGGGCTTGGGGGTCGGCTTGGGGGCGGCCCCGGTGTCGCCGGTGTACCAGGTGGTCCTCCCGTCGCCGCCGGCCCGGCTGAGCGAGAGGTGCACGTGGTTGCGGTGCCGCAGGGTGTCCGAGCAGCCCTGGAGCACCCGGCAGCCGTGGTAGGGGCGGGCCGCGAACGCGTAGTAGGAGGAGTAGATCCGGTCGTCCCAGATCAGGTACATGATGCCCATCCGGCGGGCCAGCGCGTGCCTGTTGCCCTGGGCGTCGGTGGCGAGGATCCGGTGCAGGAAGGAGCGCACGGCGGCTCGGTCGCGCGCGGAGTGCACGTCGGCCGCCCAGTCGAAGGCGCGGCCCTCCTTGTGCTCGGAGACCCCGCCGTCCTGGCAGGAGCGGGAGATGCCCATCGAGCCGGTGCCGGGGTACTCCCGCTGCAGCCACCGGGACAGCTTCAGGGTGCCCGGCTTCGCGTGCGGGCTGCAGGTGGTCTGCGGCTGGTAGGGCGCGTACGGGTCCGGCGGGAGCGCGACCGCGGTGCCGGCGGTGGCCACCACGAGGGCCAGGGTCGCGCCGACCAGCCGCCCGAGGATCCCGGTGCGGGTGCGGTGGTCGGTGGCGCGGTGGCAGGGGTGCATCAGTCGAGGTCCCGAAGTCGGTGGACGGCAAAAAGTCGCACAACGACGGTATGTCGTACTTGACTTGTTCGTCCGGTCTTCACCGGAATCGGCTTGCTGGCCGGGGCGGCCTAGGCTGGGCGCATGCGGAAGACGGTGCCGATCACGCTCGGCGTGCTGATGGTCGTGCTCGGTGCGGTGTGGACCTTCCAGGGTCTGGGCTACCTCAAGGGCAGCCCGATGACCGGGGTGGAGGCGTGGGCCGTGATCGGGCCGCTGGTCGCCGGTCTGGGGGTGGCCCTGGTCGTCGTCGGTGCGCGAGGGCCCCACCGGTAGCCGGACCGGCCGGTCTTAGGCTGCTCGCATGGGAGCTGGTCACGGGCACGGTCACGCGGCGGGTCGGGCGGTGGACCGGTCGCGGCTCAAGGTGGTGCTCGCGGTCACCGTGGTGGTGGTCGTCGTCGAGGTGGTCGGCGCGCTGGTCAGCGGCTCGCTCGCGCTGCTCGCCGACGCGGGCCACATGCTCACCGACGCGGCGGCGGTCGCCATCGCCCTGTCCGCCTCGTACGTCGCCACCCTGCCGCCGACCTCGCGACGTACCTTCGGACTGCACCGGGCCGAGATCCTGGCGGCGCTGGTCAACGCGGTCTTCCTGCTCGGGGTCTGCGGCTACCTCGCGGTCGAGGGGGTCCGCCGGCTGCTCGACCCGGTGACCGTGGAGACCGGCCCGATGCTGGTGTTCGCGTCGGTCGGCCTGCTGGCGAACGCGGTCTCGCTGAGCCTGCTCGCCGCCCGCCGGGACGCCTCGCTGAACATGCGCGGCGCCTACCTGGAGGTGCTCGGCGACCTGGTCGGCTCCGCGCTGGTCGTGGTGGCGGCGGTGCTGATCATGACGACCGGCTTCACCCGGGCCGACCCGCTGGCGTCGCTGGTGATCGCGGTGCTGATCCTGCCGCGCGCCCTCGGCCTGCTGCGGGACGCGGTGGCGGTGCTGCTGGAGACCACCCCCGCCCACCTGGACCTCGACGACGTCCGCGACCACCTGCGCGAGGTGCCCGGCGTGGTCGACGTCCACGACCTGCACGCGTGGACGATCACCAGCGGGATGCCGTCGCTGTCGGCGCACGTGACCGTGACCGACGCCTGCCTGGCGGAGCGGGGCGTCGGCCCGCTGCTCGACGAGTTCAGCGGCTGCGTGGCGACGCACTTCGCGGTCGACCACGCGACCTTCCAGATCGAGCCTCAGAGCCACCGCGACCACGAGGACCTCGGCGAGGCGCACGCCTGAGGGGTCAGAGCGCGGCGGCCAGCTCGGTGCCCTGCTTGATCGCCCGCTTCGCGTCCAGCTCGGCGGCCACGTCGGCGCCCCCGATCAGGTGCGCCTCCACCCCGGCCGCCACCAGCTCGTCGTACAGGCCGCGCTCGGACTCCTGCCCGGCGCACACGACCACGTGGTCCACCTCGAGCAGCCGCGGCTCCCCGTCGACGGTGACGTGCAGGCCCGCGTCGTCGACCCGGTCGTAGGTCACGCCCGGGACCAGGGTGACCCCGGAGTCCCGGAGCACCGCGCGGTGCGCCCAGCCGGACGTCTTGGCCAGCCCCCTGCCGATGGGGGTGGTCTTGCGCTGGAGCAGGTACACCTCGCGGGCGGGGCTGCGCGGCTTCTTCTCGGTCAGGCCGCCCGCGTGCAGGGCGGGGTCGCCGACGCCCCAGTGCGCCATCCAGTCCTCCAGCGGCTCCGGGCCGTCGTGGGTGAGGAAGACGCTGACGTCGACGCCGATCCCGCCGGCGCCCACCACCGCGACCCGCCGGCCGACCGGAGTGGCGCCGGAGATCGCCTCGGCGTAGGAGACCACCGACGGGTGGTCCGCACCCGCGAACGTCGCCGCCCGCGGGGTCACCCCGGTGGCGACCACCACCTCGTCGTACGGCGCGAGGTCGGCCACCGTGGCCCGCGTCGAGAGCCGCACGTCGACCCCGAGCACCTCGAGCCGCCGCGTGTAGTAGCGCAGCGTCGAGGCGAACTCCTCCTTGCCGGGGACCGCCATCGCCAGGCGGAACTGGCCGCCGACCGCGGGCGAGGCCTCGAACACCGTCACGTGGTGCCCACGCTCGGCGGCCGACACCGCGGTGGCCAGGCCGGCCGGCCCGGCGCCGACGACCGCGACCCGACGGGCGGTCCGGGTCGGGGCGAGGGTCAGGGTGGTCTCGTGGCAGGCCCGCGGGTTCACCAGGCAGGACGCGCGCTGGTTCGCGAAGGTGTGGTCCAGGCAGGCCTGGTTGCAGCCGATGCAGGTGTTGATCTCGTCGGCCCGGCCGGCGGCCGCCTTGGCGACGAAGTCGGGGTCGGCGAGGAACGGCCGCGCCATCGAGACCAGGTCCGCTCCGCCCGAGGCCAGGATCTCCTCGGCGACCTCGGGGGTGTTGATCCGGTTGGAGGCGCACACCGGGATGCCGAGCTCGGGGCGCAGCCGGGCGGTGGTGGCGGCCCAGGCGGCTCGCGGCACCTGGGTGAGGATGGTCGGCACCCGCGCCTCGTGCCAGCCGATGCCGGTGTTCACCACGTCCGCGCCGGCGGCCTCGACCGCGTGCGCCAGGGTCACCGTCTCCTCCCACGTCTGGCCGTCGGGGATCAGGTCGAGCAGCGACATCCGGTACATCACCAGGAAGTCCGCGCCGAGGGCCTCCCGGATCCGGCGCACCACCTCGGTCGGGAAGCGCATCCGGTTCTCCGCGGAGCCGCCCCAGCGGTCGGTGCGGTGGTTGGTGTGCGGGGCCAGGAACTGGTTGATCAGGTAGCCCTCGGACCCCATGATCTCGATGCCGTCGTACCCGGCCCGGCGCGCGAGGCGGGCCGCGTCGACGTAGTCGCCGAGGGTGCGCTCGACGGCCCGGCCGCTGAGCGCGTGCGCCTTGAACGGGGTGATCGGCGACTGGGTCGCGGACGCCGAGACGTTGATCGGGGTGTAGCCGTAGCGGCCGGCGTGCAGCAGCTGGAGCGCGATCGCACCGCCCTCGGCGTGCACCGCGTCGGTGACCTGCCGGTGCGCGTCGGCGTGCCGGCGCCGGGTCATCATCGAGCCGAAGGGCAGCAGCCAGCCCCGCACGTTGGGGGAGTACCCGCCGGTGACGATCAGCCCGGCGCCACCGCGGGCCCGCTCGGCGACGTAGGCCGCGAGCTCGGGAAGGTGCCGGGTGCGGTCCTCGAGCCCGGTGTGCATCGAGCCCATCACCGTGCGGTTGCGCAGGGTGAGGCCGCCGACGGTGAGCGGGGACAGCAGGTGGGGGTAGGTCATGTGGGGGCTCCGTCGTGGGATTCGAGATACTCGGTCAGCCAGCCCACCCAGAACTGCTCGAGGCGGATGCCGCCGCGCAGCACCAGGTAGACGTCGAGGTCGTGGCCACCGGCCGGGGGCTGCGGGAAGTCGTCCGCGGCGAGCCGCTCGTAGTGCGCGAGCCGGGTCGCGTGGTCGGCCCGGTGCTCGCGGACCTGGTCGAGCACGGCCCCGCGGTCGCCGTACGACGCGCCGCGGAGCTTGACCGCGACCTCGCTGCGGAACTGCTCGACGGGGGTGTCGGCGGCGATCCACCGGGCCAGCTCGCGCCGGCCGGCCGGGGCGACCTCGTAGACCTTCTTGGCGGGCCGGCCCTGCTGCTCGACCGTGCCCGAGCGCAGCCAGCCGTCGGCCTCCATGCGGGCGAGCACCCGGTAGATCTGCTGGTGGGTGGCGCTCCAGAAGAACCCGATCGAGCGGTCGAAGCGCCGGGTCAGCTCGAGGCCGGCGGCCGGGCGCTCCTGCAGCGAGACCAGGATCGCGTGCTCGAGGGCCATGGGGCACAGCCTGCCGCAGATCCCGGCCCTATGCAACTAGTTGCACACGCGACCCAGCCGCCCCCCGCCGAGTCGGCGCGAACGCAGCGAACGACCCCGCCGAGTCGGCGCGAACGCAGCGAATGACCCCGCCGAGTCGGCGCGAACGCAGCGAATGACCCCGCCGAGTCGGCGCGAACGCAGGGAATGGAGCCTGAACCACCCACCCCCCAGGCGTGCCGACACCGGCCACGGTCGGGCACGAGTACCACCACTGAGCGACTCGACGACGCTGCTGCTGACACACTCGCGCCCATGACCTACGCACTCGGACAGGGCAGCGGGCCGCTCGCGGGCGTCCGTGTCGTCGAGATCGCCGGGATCGGCCCCGGGCCGCACGCCGCGACGCTGCTCGCGGACCTGGGCGCGGACGTGATCCGGGTCGAGCGGCCCGGCGGGGCGGGCAGCCCGGGCGACCGGGCGACCGATCTGCTGACCCGTGGCCGGCCGAGCGCCGCGCTGGACCTCAAGCGTCCCGAGGCCGTCGAGGCGGTCCTCTCCCTGGTCGAGAGCGCCGACGTCCTCCTCGAGGGCATGCGCCCCGGCGCCACCGAGCGCCTCGGCCTCGGGCCGGACGCCTGCCTGGCGCGCAACCCGCGCCTGGTCTACGGACGGATGACCGGCTGGGGCCAGGACGGCCCGCTGGCGACCACCGCCGGGCACGACATGAACTACATCTCGATCGCCGGAGCCCTGCACGGCCTGGGGCAGGACGTCGGTCGTCCGCAGTTCCCGACGAACCTCCTCGGCGACTTCGGTGGCGGGTCGACGTACCTCGTGATCGGGGTGCTCGCCGCGCTCCTGGAGGCTCGCGTGAGCGGTGCCGGGCAGGTCGTGGACGCCGCGATCGTGGACGGTACGGCGCACCTGTCGGCGATGTACGCGAGCATGCTGGCCAGCGGCTTCGCCCAGGAGCGCCGAGCCGTGAACCTGCTCGACGGAGGTGCGCCCTTCTACGACGTCTACGAGACCGCCGACGGCCGGCACATGTCGGTCGGTGCGCTGGAGCCGCAGTTCTACGCGCTGCTGCTCGACCTGCTCGGGCTTCCAGACGCGCCGGACCGCAACGACCCCACCCAGTGGCCGGCGCTCCGCGACGCCTTCGTCGCGCGGTTCAAGGAGCGCACCCAGGCCGAGTGGACGGAGGTCTTCGAGGGCACCGACGCCTGTGTCGCCCCGGTGCTGCCGCTGACCGAGGCGGCCGAGCACCCGCACCTGCGCGCCCGCGGGGTGTACGTCGACCGCGACGGCGTGCTCCAGCCCGCTCCGGCTCCCCGGTTCTCCCGCACCGCGGCGACCCTGACCACCGGGCCGACCGTCCCGGGCGGCCAGACCCGTGAGGCGCTCGAGGCCTGGGGGCTGCGCGACGTCGACGCCCTGCTCGAGAGCGGTGCCGCCGAGCAGGCCTGAGTCCCCGCTAGGGGGAGTCGGTGTAGCTGAGCTCGGCGCCACAGTGCAGGCAGCGGAACCGGTAGGTCGCACTCACGCTGGCCAGGCTCTGCAGCTCGCCGGGGTCGTCGCTGGCCAGGCCGAGGAACGCCGCCCCGTCGCCGCAGTGGTAGAGCCACCGCTCCGGCTGCCAGGCCGCGAAGCCGATGGTGCGGGTGGCCAGCTCGTCGAGCACCTCCGCCGGGATGCCGCGGGGGACGCCGGCGCCGGTGTCGACGAACTCCGCACCGAAGGAGCGGGCCGCCGTGCCCTCCGCCACGCACCACGGGCACAGGTGCTCCTCGAGCCCGTCGACGCCGTACACCGGTCCGACGTAGACGGCGCCGCGCGCCCGGCCGCAGCACCGGCACTCCTTGGCCGACTGCTCCACGTAGCCCGTGGACACCGGGTCGGGGTGGTAGCGGAAGACAGGCAGGGAGCTCACCCCGGGATTGTCCCAAGAGGCCTGCGTTCGCGCCGACTCGGCCGTCGGTAGACGTGCGTTCGCGCCGACTCGGCGCCCAGCGGGAGCGGCGCCCAGCGGGAGCGGCGCTCACCGGGAGCGGCGCTCAGCGGGAGCGGCGGTTGATCGTCTCGCGCTTGGTCTCGTTCACGGCCGACTCGTAGGCGGTGACCAGGGCCTGCACCGTGACCGGCTTGAACCGCTCGACCAGCTCGGTGAGCTGCTCGGGCGGCGTGCCGCCCTCCTTGTAGGCCGGCCAGACCTTGGTGCGGAACAGCGCGGTGAGCTCCTCGGCGACCTTGCGGCCGTGCTCGGTGAAGATGTCCTGCGCCGCGAGCGCCGCGTCCAGCGGCATCCCGAGGTCGAGCAGCGCGACGCCGACCGACAGGTGCGCGATCGCGACCTGGTACTTGCCCTGCTTGGTGGGGAAGACGATGCCGAGCGCGTTCAACGTGTCCAGGTCGTCCTCGGACAGGGCCCGGCCCGCGCGCCGGCTCAGCTCGCGGCGGGAGATCGTCTCGGGCAGCTCGGCCATCCACGGAGCGAGCAGGGTCCGGTGCAGCGCGATCGTCTCCGGCGAGGCGCCGAGCGGGATCCGGGCGACGTACCGCTCGATCGCCGACAGCGTGAACCCGTGTGCCTGCAGCTCGCAGACCAGCTCGAGACGCGCGACGTGGTCCGCGGAGTAGTAGCCCGAGCGGCCGCGCCGGATCGGCGGCGGGACCAGGCCCTTGGTCGTGTAGAAGCGGATGTTCCGCACGCTCATCCCGACCCGCCGGGTGAGCTCGTCGAGCGTCATCAGGTGGGTGGCCAGCTCGGTGCCGGCGATGTCTGCGGGCTCGGGCATCAGGTCCTCGGGAGGTGGCGGAGCGACGTGGATCACACCGCGCGGCTGGTTGACGACCGTAACAGTACGAGTGTCACAATCGAGGGACAGCCCCGTCCCCCGACAGTTTGGACACCCATCATGGCTGAGCAGCCGCAGGCATTCGTGTACGACGCGATCCGCACGCCCCGGGGACGGGGCAAGAGGACCGGCTCCCTGTACGAGGTGAAGCCGGTCGACCTGGTGGTCGGGCTGCTCGACGAGATCAAGGACCGCAACCCCGGCCTGGACCCGCACCGCGTCGACGACGTGGTGCTGGGCGTCGTCACCCCGATCGGCGACCAGGGCGGCGACATCGCCAAGACCGCCGCGCTCGCCGCGGGCTACCCGGAGACCGTGGCGGGCGTCCAGCTCAACCGGTTCTGCGCGTCCGGCCTCGAGGCGGTCAACCAGGCCGCGATGCGGGTGCGCTCCGGCTTCGAGGACCTGATCCTGGCCGGCGGCGTCGAGTCGATGTCGCGGGTGCCGATGGGCTCGGACGGCGGCGCCTGGGCGATGGACCCGCGGACCGCGCTGGACACCTCGTTCGTGCCGCAGGGCATCGGGGCCGACCTGATCGCGACCCTGGAGGGCTTCGGCCGCTCCGACGTGGACGCGTTCGCCGCCGAGTCGCAGGCCCGCGCCGCCAAGGCCCAGGCGAACGGCTACTTCGACCGCTCGGTCGTCCCGGTGAAGGACCTCAACGGCCTCACCGTGCTCGAGCGGGACGAGTTCATCCGCCCCGGTACGACGGTCGAGAGCCTGTCGGGGCTCAAGCCGTCCTTCGCGCAGATCGGCGACCAGGGCGGGTTCGACTCGGTGGCGCTGGAGAAGTACCACTGGGTCGAGCAGATCGACCACGTCCACCACGCCGGCAACTCCAGCGGGATCGTCGACGGCGCCGCGCTCGTCGCGATCGGCACCGAGCAGGTCGGCGTCGATCTCGGGCTCACCCCGCGGGCCCGGGTGCTGGCCACCGCGGTGTCCGGCGCCGACCCGACGATCATGCTGACCGGCCCGGCGCCCGCCTCCCGCAAGGCGCTGGCCAAGGCGGGGCTGAGCCCTGCGGACATCGACCTCTACGAGATCAACGAGGCCTTCGCCGCGGTGGCGATGCGCTTCATGCGCGACCTGGACCTGCCGCACGAGAAGGTCAACGTCAACGGCGGCGCGATCGCGATGGGTCACCCGCTCGGCGCGACCGGCGCGATGATCCTCGGCACCCTGATCGACGAGCTCGAGCGACGCGACCTGCGCTACGGCCTGGCCACCCTCTGCGTCGGAGGCGGCATGGGCATCGCCACCGTCGTCGAGCGCATCTGACCTTCGTCCCCGCCACCAGAGGATCACCCATGACCCAGACCCAGACCCCCAGCGCCGTCCGCTACGAGCAGGACTCCGACGGGATCGTCGTCCTGACCCTCGACGACCCGACGTCGAGCGCGAACACCATGAACGACCTGTACGTCGCGTCGATGGGTGCGGCCGTCGACCGGCTCGAGGCGGAGAAGGACGGAATCACCGGCGTCGTCGTCACCTCGGCCAAGAAGACCTTCTTCGCCGGCGGCGACCTGAAGAGGATGATCCAGGCCGGCCCCGACGACGCCGCCGACGTGTTCGCCGGCATCGAGTCGATCAAGGCCCAGCTGCGCCGCCTGGAGACCCTCGCCCGGCCGGTCGTCGCCGCCATCAACGGGGCCGCGCTCGGCGGTGGCCTGGAGATCGCCCTCGCCTGCCACCACCGGATCGCCCTCGACGACCCCCGCACGCAGCTCGGCCTGCCCGAGGTCACCCTCGGCCTGCTGCCCGGCGGGGGTGGCGTCACCCGCGTGGTCCGGATGCTCGGGCTGTCCTCGGGGCTGATGGACGTGCTGCTCACCGGCACCCGGTTCAAGCCGTCCGCCGCGCTCGAGAAGGGGCTGGTCGACGAGCTCGTGGGCACCCGTGACGAGCTGGTCCCGGCCGCGAAGGCCTGGGTGCTCGCCCACCGCGACGACCCCGAGGCCGCCGTACAGCCGTGGGACCGGCCGGGCTACCGGATGCCCGGCGGCACCCCGTCGACCCCCAAGCTGGCGGCGTTCCTGCCGGCCTTCCCGGCCAACCTGCGCAAGCAGGCCAAGGGCGCGGACTACCCCGCGCCGCGCGCGATCCTGGCCGCCGCGGTCGAGGGGGCGCAGGTCGACGTGGACACCGCGAGCCGGATCGAGTCGCGCTACCTGACCAAGCTGGTCGTCGGGCAGAACTCCACCAACATGATCCAGGCGTTCTTCTTCGACCTCCAGGCGATCAACTCCGGGTCGCTGCGACCCGCGGACGTGCCGCCGTACCGGGCCACCCGGCTCGGGGTGCTCGGCGCCGGGATGATGGGCGCCGGCATCGCCTACTCCGCGGCCCGCGCCGGCATCGAGGTGGTGCTCAAGGACACCGAGCTCGCCAGGGCCGAGAAGGGCAAGGCGTACTCCGAGACGCTGCTGGACAAGGCGGTCGCGCGCGGCAGGATGACCGCGGAGGCGAAGGCCGAGATCCTGGCCCGGATCACCCCGACCGCCGACCCCGCCGACCTGGCCGGCTGCGACACGGTCATCGAGGCGGTCTTCGAGGACCCGGCGCTCAAGGCCCGGGTGTACGCCGAGGTGCAGGACGTCGTGAACCCCGACGCGCTGCTGTGCTCCAACACCTCGACGCTGCCGATCTCCGAGCTGGCCGGTGGGGTGAGCCGTCCCGAGGACTTCATCGGCATGCACTTCTTCTCGCCGGTCGACAAGATGCCGCTGGTCGAGATCATCAAGGGCGAGAAGACCTCCGAGGAGACGATCGCCCGGGCCATCGACGTGGTCCAGCAGATCAAGAAGACCCCGATCGTGGTCAACGACAGCCGCGGCTTCTACACCTCGCGGGTCTACGGCACGCTGCTGACCGAGGCGGTCGGGCTGCTCGAGGAGGGCGTCGACCCGCAGACCGTCGAGCGGGCGGCCACCATGGCCGGCTTCCCCGCGCCGCCGCTGGCGATGCTCGACGAGGTGTCGCTGACGCTGTCCCAGGCGGTCCGCAAGGCCACCGTCGAGGCCGCCCGCCGGGACGGGATCGAGCTGCCCGAGCAGCCCGGCACCGCGGTCATCGAGCGGATGGTCGACGAGTTCGGCCGTCAGGGCAAGGCCGCCGGGTCCGGGTTCTACGACTACCCGGCCGACGCCCGCAAGCACCTCTGGTCCGGGCTGCGCGAGCACTTCGGCCGGGCCGGCGAGGAGATCCCGCTGGTCGACGTCCAGGAGCGCTACCTGTTCCGGATGGCGCTGGAGACCGCCCGCTGCTTCGACGAGGGCGTGATCGAGTCGGCGGCCGCGGCGAACATCGGCTCGATCATGGGCATCGGCTTCCCGCCCCTGTACGGCGGCGCCGTCCAGTACATGCAGGGCTACGAGGGCCCCGCCGGCCGTGGCCTGACCGGCTTCGTCGCGAGGGCCCGGGAGCTGGCCGCGGCGTACGGTGAGCGCTTCGAGCCGCCGGCGTACGTCGTGGACCTGGCCGAGAAGGGCGAGCGCTTCCCGGCCTGAGCCCCCGAGGGCGGGGAGGCCCCGAGGGCCCCTGAGACGTCGCACTCCCCACGGAGAACTGGCGCTCCCCATGGGAAGTTCACCGTGGGCAGCGCCAGTTTCTCGGCATCACCTGGGAAACAGCCCCCACACCCGCAGCCCAGTTTGCCCACATCTGCCCCGACCGGTCGCGAAAACCGGCACCATGGGTCGGTGACCCTCCCCGACCCTGCCACGCGCGCCGCGGTGCCCGCGGTGGCCGCGGCGCCGGTGGTCGACGTCGACGCGCTCTGGGTCCGCTTCGGGGCGGTCGACGCGGTCCGCGGCATCGACCTGCGGGTCGCGCCCGGCGCGGCCACGGCCCTGCTCGGCCGCAACGGTGCCGGCAAGTCCACGACCATGCGGGTGCTCGCCGGGGTGATCCCGCCGACCGAGGGCCGGGTGCACGTCGCCGGCCTCGACCTCCGCACCGAGACGCTCGCGGCCAAGCGGGTCACCGGGTACTGCCCCGACGTCGGCGGTCTGGTCCCGCGAGCCACCCCGTGGGAGCACCTCCAGCTGTCCGCCCGGCTACGCCGGCTGCCCGCGGGATGGGAGGTGCGCGCCCGCGAGCTGCTCGAGCGCTTCGACCTCGGGGGCGCCGCCCACCGGGTCACCGCCGGCTTCAGCCACGGCATGGGCCGCCGGATGTCGGTGATCCTGGCGGCCTTCCACGAGCCTGCCGTGCTGCTGCTCGACGAGCCCTTCGACGGGGTCGACCCGCTCGGCGTCGAGGCCACCATGGAGGTGATCGCCGACGCGCGCGCCGGTGGCGCCGCGGTGCTGGTCTCCACGCACCTGCGCGAGCTCGCGGTGCAGGCCTGCCAGCATGCGATCGTGCTGCGCGGTGGGTCCGCGGTGGCGGAGCTGTCCGCCGCCGAGATGGGCGGGGAGGCCGGAGCCGGTGTCTACCGCGCGCTCCTCGACTGAGGCCTGGCGCTCGAGCGCCGACGCCGTCGCGCTGTTCCGGTTCCGGCTCGCGGGGCTGCGGGGCCGCGCCCGGCGGGCCGCCCCGCTCGCGCTGGGGGTGATCGGCCTGGTCACGCTCGGCGTCGCCGTGCTGCCGGCGTTCCTCCCCGAGTACGACCTCACCCGCCGCGACGTCGCGGTCCTGCTGCCCTCGGGCTACGTGAGCGTGCTGCTGATCGCGGTGGTCTCGGCGGCCACCTCGGGGGGCGGCCGCGAGCTGCTCCCACGCGAGCAGGCCGTCGCGTTCCCGGTGAGCCCGACCACGGACCACCTCGGCGCGCTGCTGATGGCCCCGCTCAACATCGCGTGGCTGCTGCAGGCCTGGACCGTGCTCGCCGCCACCTCGTACGCCGTCGGCGTCCGCCCCACGCTGGTGGCGGCGCTGCTCCCGGTGCTCTGCTGGCTGGTCACCGCGACGGCGGTCGCCCAGGTGCTCGCCTGGGGCGTCGAGTGGGTCCGCCGCGGCCCGCGCGGCACCCTCGTCGTCCGGCTCGGGGCCGGTGCCGTCGTGGCCGGGGTCGCGGCGCTGGTCGGCACCCGGCACCTCACCGACGTGCTGGACCGCAGCCCCACGCTGCGGATCGCGGTCGGCGTCCTGGACGGTGCGTCCGGCCGGTGGCTGCCGTGGCTGGGCCTGGTGGCCGCGCTCCTCGTGCTCACCGCGGTCGCCGTGGCGGTCGGCGCCTGGGGGGCGGCCCGGGTCGCCCGTCGTCCCGCCCGCGACGAGGTCCGGGCCGAGGGGTCGTCCCGTCCGGCCCGGGCGAACCCCGGCTCCGACCTGCTGGCCCTGGTCCGCACCGACCGGGCCGGCATCTGGCGCTCGGTGCCGATGCGCCGCGGGATGGTCGTGCTCGCGCTGTTCCCGGGCCTGGTCGCGGTCGGCGGGTCGTTCCACTGGGACATGCTCGGCATCTTCCCGGGGCTGGTCGCCTCGGGCGGCGCGCTGCTGTTCGGGGTGAACTCCTGGTGCCTGGACGGGCGGGGGGCGCTCTGGCGCGACAGCCTCCCGGTCGGCGCCCGGCTCGGGTTCGTCTCGCGGGTGCTGGTGCTGACCGAGATCCTGCTCGTCGCCACCCTGGTGACGCTGGTGCTGGCGTCCCTGCGCGCGGGGCAGCCGACCCCGGCCCAGCTGGTCGCGGTGCTCTGCGCGGCGGCGGTGGTGACGGTCCAGGTGGTGGCCACCTCGTTGCGCTGGTCGGTGCGCCGCCCGTACGCCGCCGACCTGCGCAGCTCGCGGGCCACCCCGGCCCCGCCGCTGGTGATGGTCGGCTACTCCACCCGGCTGGCGCTCAGCACCACGTTCACCGGGCTGATGTTCAACCTGGTCTCGCACGCCTCGCCGCTCTGGCCGGTGCTGCTGAGCGTGCCGTTCCTGGCGTGGTCCGGCCTCAAGCTGGTCCGGACGGCGCACGCCTGGTCCGACCCGCCGACCCGCTCGCGCGTGGTCGCGACCGTCGCCAGCTGACGACCGGCAGGGGCCGGCGCAGCCAGACCCTGTCTGCCTGGCGACCGCCGGTGCGGCGAGGGCGCTGGTGATGGGGGGCTGCCGGCCGCCCTCCCGTGTCACCCTGCGGACACCGGAGATCCTGTGGGCTCATGTCCCGAATGCCGAAAGATCCCTATTTATTACGAATCGAGGTGACCGCTTGCTAAGGTAAAGATACGGGGTGATTTTGTATGCGATCTGTTCTTTTCTCGGTATTGCTGGTGACGGCCTGGTTGTCCGCCCAGTCCACGGAGTCGACCGACCCGCGGGCCGCGGACCAGGCGATCCGGGCGCACGTGCCCGCGAACGTGCCGACGTGGGCGCAGTTCGCGGCGGACTTCCCCGGCTGTGACACCCGCAAGCGACTGGGCGACGTGGTGTTCGTCGGCCGCGACGACATCGCGCGTCGGGTCGGCTTCGACCGGGCCTGGGCGATCACCCACGACCACAACGCCGCCAACGACGGCTGGGTCATCGGATGGTGTGGCTGATGCCGGCACCGTGGGGCTACGAGGACCGTCACGCACGAGGACCGAAGGGCGTGCTGGCGCGCTGGTGGTACCGGCGCCGGGTGCGCCAGATCAAGGCAGCCCGCGCACGCCGCGAGGCCGCTCGCCCGGTCCGCGCGCCGAGTGCGTCGCAGCGGTCCGGTGAGCCGCCTCGCCGTCCTGTCCACAGCCGTCGGTAGCGCGGGGCGATCGGCCCGGCCGCGGCCGCGCCCGGCCCGGTCGCTGGACCGGTGCTGGCGGGGCGTCTCGGTTCGGCGACCGGGCTAGCGCCGGCGCAGGGCGGCGTGGGCGGCGTTCGCCCCGCAGGCCCCGTGCACCCCGCCGCCGGGATGGGCCGACGACGAGGCGAGGAACAGCCCGGCCACCGGCGTGCCGGCGCCGCCCAGCCCCGGCACCGGCCGGAGCACGAGCTGCCGGCTGAGCGCCCCGGTGCCACCGTTGAGGGCGCCGCCGTGGAGGCTCGGGTTGCGTTCCTGCAGCTGGTGCGGGCCGAGCACCCGGCGGGCGACGACCCGGTCGCCGAAGCCGGGGGCGCAGGCCTCGATCCGGGCCTGCATCCGGTCGGCGAACCGCTCGGTGTCGTCGTGCCCCCAGCGCCCCGTGACGCCGCCGTCGCCCGCGTCCGAGGTGGTCCGCTGCGGGACATGGGTGTAGGCCCACAGCGACTCGGCGCCGGCCGGGGCGCGGCTCGGGTCGGCGACGGCCATCTGGCCGGCGAGCAGGAACGGCCGGGACGGTACGGCGCCCGCCGCCAGCTCGCGCTGGTACCGGGCGACCTCCGCTACCGACTCGCCGACGTGCACGGTGCCCGGGGCGGCGTCGGGCCGGTCCGCCCAGGGCACCGGGCGGCTCAGCGCCCAGTCGACCTTGACGGTCGCGGGGTCCCAGCGGAAGCGCCGCATCAGGACCCGCGTCCGCACCGGCAGGTCGGCCCAGGGCACCAGGCCGCCGTACAGGGCGGGGGCGGGGACGTCGGCGAGCACCGCCCGGCGGGCCAGCACGATCTCGCCGTCGGAGGTCCGGACCCCGTGCGCGCGGCCGTCGCGGACCAGCACCCGCTCCACGGTGCTCCCGCAGACCACCCGGCCGCCCCGGCTCGTGAGCCGCCGGACCAGCGCGTCGGCGAGGGCCGAGGCGCCACCGGTCGGCGCCGGGAAGCCGTGCCGCTGGCCGGTCATCGCCAGCAGCAGCCCGACCACGCCGGAGCCCGCCGTGCCGAGGGCGACGTCGCCGTGCGCGGCGTTCCCCGCGACCAGCATCCGGGCGCGGTCCCCGGCGAACTGCCGTCCGGCCAGGCCGTCGGCCGACCCGAGAGCCGCCCGCAGCAGGGTGAGGGCGCCGGGCCCCGGCAGCCGTCGCAGCGCCCGGGCACCGTCCCGCACCGGCGGGAACGGGCTCAGCAGTGCGTCGACCAGGTCGTCGCCGACCCGGTCCCACACCTCGACCAGCCGCAGCCAGGCATCCCCGTCACCGGGGGTGTCGGCGTCCAGGCCGCCCGCGGTCCGGTCCGGGTCGCGGTGCAGCAGCGCCCAGCCCCCGCCGCGGAAGGGGGTGCCGAGCACCGCCGGGGGGTGCGACCAGGTGAGCCCGTGCTCCTCCAGGCGCAGGGCACGCATCGGCGGCGAGACCAGCGCCAGCGGGTAGAACGAGCTGAAGGTGTCGTGGACGTGGTCGGGGTGCACGTCGCGAGCGCTCGCCACCGCGCCGCCGTACGCCGGCCGGGACTCGAGCACGAGTACCTCCCAGCCGGCGTCGGCGAGCAGGTTGGCCGCGACCAGGCCGTTCGGGCCGCTGCCGATGACGACGGCGTCGACGTCCACCCGGGTGGGTCAGTTGGTGGTCGCGCCGCCGCCGGCGGCCGCGGTCGCACACTTCATCAGCGGGGTCACCAGCTCCTT
The DNA here is from genome assembly GCA_963800225.1 of uncultured Actinomycetota bacterium. Classification (GTDB taxonomy): domain Bacteria; phylum Actinomycetota; class Actinomycetes; order Propionibacteriales; family Nocardioidaceae; genus Nocardioides_B. The sequence goes on from CAWDAF010000003.1 coordinate 281,367, forward strand.
CTGGGCGGCCTGCTGCTGGCCCTGGAAGATCTGGGTGAACATCGCCTTGAGGTTCGACTCGGTGAGGGTCTTGTCGACGCAGGGCTTCATCGTGGGCGGCAGGTTGCCGCTCTTGCTGATCGCCTGCTTCATCATCCCCTGCACGTCGGTGCAGCCGAACAGCACGCCACTGGCGGACGTGGCGTCCTTGGCCGACATCGTGGCGTTGGTGACGCTGTCGCGGGTCTTCAGGTTCTTGTCGAGCAGCTTGTAGGTCTGCAGCTGCTTCACACCGATCTTGTCGACGAGCCCGTTGCCGATGCAGTCCGCGTCCTTCTGGGACATCGAGAAGAACTGCGAGGAGCCGGTGGCGGACTTCTGGCTCTTCATGATCGAGGCGGAGATCGACTTCGAGGCCTTCACGTCCTCCGTGCTCCGGGCGCTGGCGGCGTCGGTCGTGCCGGAGCCGCCGCAGGCGCTGAGCGAGAGCAGCAGGACACCGAGGACCGACGCGGTCAGGGTCTTCTTCATTGGGGGTCTCCCCGGATCGTGGGTGGAGCGGGCGGACTGCTCCGAGCCTACGCGGGGCCGGGGAGGGGGCACCCCTATCCCATCGCCACCAGCACGTGCAGGGCGGTGACCGCATGGTCGACGAGGTCGTCCAGGGACCGGGTACGGCGCTCGGGCGGCCGCCGCGACCAGCTCAGCGCGTGGTCCTCGACGTACTTCCACCAGGCGTGCACCACGTCCGCCCGGTCCTCCGGCAGCTCCAGGCAGGTCATCACCCGCCCGGTGGCCTCCGCCCACAGGGAGTCGTAGACCTCCACCACCGCGGGGTCGGCGGCGCCGAGCCCGTGCAGCAGCGCGAGGTAGAAGTCCCGGCGCCGGTCGATCTGCTCGACCAGCAGCCGGACCATCTGGCGCAGCCGCTGCTCGGGCGGGAGGCCGGGGTCGGGCGCGGTGGTGCGCAGGATCCGCCGCCCGGCGGCGCCCAGGCAGGCGAGGTAGAAGTCGCGCTTGGTCGGGAAGTAGTGGAACAGCAGTCCGCGGGAGATGCCCGCCTCGGCGGCCACCTCGTCGACGGAGAGGTCCTGGATCGGGGTGGAGACCAGCCTGGCGAGGCCGATGCCGACCAGCTGACGTCGGCGGTCGTCGGGGGACAACCGGGTCCGGCGGGGTGTCTGCGACACCTATTGAGCATTGCTCAACAACGTTCTAGGGTCAAGGACATGGACTTCTCACCGTCGCCACGGGCCGCCGACCTCACCGAGCGGGTGCGGGCCTTCATCGCCACCGAGGTCGATCCCGTCGAGGAGCAGTACCTCCGGGACCTCGCCGCCCTCCGCGACGGTGACGGCGACCCGTGGACGCCGCTGCCGCTGATCGCGGAGCTCCAGGCCAAGGCCCGCGCCCAGGGACTGTGGAACCTCTTCCTGCCCCGCGAGCACGCCGGCGAGTACGCCGCCCGCTTCGGCACCGACGGCGGGGAGGGGCTGACCAACCTCGACTACGCCCCGATCGCCGAGCTCACCGGCCGGTCGGTGCTCTCCCCGCACGTCTTCAACTGCAACGCGCCGGACACCGGCAACATGGAGGTGCTGCTGAAGTACGGCACCGACGAGCAGCGCGCGCAGTGGCTGGAGCCCCTGCTCGAGGCCCGGATCCGCAGTGCCTTCACCATGACCGAGCCCGGCGTGGCCTCCTCCGACGCGACCAACATGGCCGCGACCGCGGTCGTCGACGGTGACGAGGTGGTCGTCAACGGCCGCAAGTGGTGGTCGACCGGGGTGGGTCACCCGGACTGCAAGATCTTCGTCTTCATGGGGCTGACCGACCCGGAGGCCGACCGGCACTCGCGGCACACGATGGTGCTGGTCCCGCGCGACACCCCGGGCGTCAAGGTGGAGCGGATGCTCTCGGTGATGGGCATGCACGACGAGCCGCACGGGCACGGCGAGGTGTCCTTCGACGACGTGCGGGTGCCGCTGTCGAACGTCCTGCTCGGTCCGGGCCGGGCGTTCGAGATCGCCCAGGGCCGGCTCGGCCCGGGCCGCGTCCACCACTGCATGCGGCTGGTCGGCCTCGCCGAGATGGCCCTCGAGCTCGCCGTACGACGGGCCACCACCCGGACCGCGTTCGGCCGGCCGCTGGCCAAGCTGGGCGGCAACGCGGAGCGGATCGCGGACGCCCGGATCGCCATCGACCAGGCCCGGCTGCTCGTGCAGCACGCGGCCTGGACGCTCGACACCGAGGGCTCGCGCGGCGCGCTCTCGGCGGTCAGCCAGATCAAGGTCGCGGTGCCGAACATGGCCCAGCAGGTCATCGACATGGCCATGCAGATGCACGGCGGCGCCGGCTTCGACGAGGCCCTCCCGCTCGCCGCGGCCTGGGTGAGCGCCCGGTCCCTGCGGATGGCCGACGGCCCCGACGAGGTGCACCGCGGCGTGATCGCCAAGCTCGAGATGGCGAAGTACCGGTGAGTGCCGGGGCACCGCTGCGGGTGCTGGTCACCGGCGGCGCCTCCGGTCTCGGCGCCGCCCTGGTCGCCCGCTACGCGGCTCGCGGGGACCGGGTGCTGTCGGTCGACCTGACCCAGGACGGCCCGCCCGTCGACGGTGACGTGACCCACCGGCGCCTCGACGTGCGCTCGGAGGAGGACTGGGAGGCGGCGCGCGCCTGGGTCGAGCAGGAGTGGGGCGGTCTCGACGTCCTGGTCAACAACGCCGGCGTCGCGGGCGGCGGCCGGGTGGAGCTGTGCGCGCTGGCCGACTGGGAGTGGATCTTCGACGTCAACCTGTTCGGGGTGGTCCGCGGCACCCGCGCGTTCGCGCCGATGCTGAAGGCCCAGGGCTCCGGCCGGGTGGTCAACACCGCCTCGCTCGCCGGCCTGGTGCACCCGCCCGGGATGGGCTCCTACAACGCGGTCAAGGCGGCCGTGGTGGCGTTCAGCGAGACCGTCGGGCACGAGCTCGCACCGTACGGCGTCGGCTGCTCGGTGGTGTGTCCGTCGTACTTCCGGACCAACCTGATGGACTCGATGCGCGGCGGGGACGCCGACCTCGCCGCCACCATGGAGCGGCTGGTCGAGAAGTCGCCGATCAGCGCCGACGACATCGCCGCCGCCGTCCTCGAGGGCGTCGACCGCGGCGAGGAGCTGATCGTCCCCGACGAGCCGGCCCGCGCGGCGTACGCGCTCAAGCAGTCCGACCGGGCGGCCTACGACGAGCAGATGCGCGGCATCGCCGCCCGGATGAAGGAGCGTGGCGCATGAGCGACCCCTCGGTGGAGGTCCGCGGCGAGGACGCCTTCGACGTCGAGGCGATGGCGACCTGGCTGCGCGCGCACGGTGACGACGTGCCCGCGGGGACCCCGCAGGTGCGTCAGTTCCCCGGCGGCGCGTCCAACCTCACCTACCTGCTGCACTACCCCGGGCGGGACCTGATCCTGCGCCGGCCGCCGTCGGGGGTGAAGGCCCGGGGCGCCCACGACATGGGCCGCGAGTTCACCATCCAGTCCCGGCTGGCGCCGGTGTTCTCCTACGTGCCGGGCATGGTCGCCTTCTGCGACGACCCGGACGTGATCGGCTCGGACTTCTACGTCATGGAGCGGCTCGAGGGCACGATCCTGCGCAGCGACCTCCCCGAGGGCCTCTCCCTGCCGCCGCGGGACGCCGCCACCCTCTGCACGAACTTCGTCGACGTGCTCGCCGAGCTGCACGCCGTCGACCCGTCCCGGGCCGGTCTCGCCGACCTCGGCAAGGGCACCGGGTACGTCGCCCGGCAGGTCGGCGGCTGGTCCGCGCGCTACCGCAAGGCGGTCACCGACAACGTCGGCGACTACGAGCGGGTGATGGGCTGGCTCGACGAGCACCAGCCCGAGGACGTCGCGAACCGGGTGATCCACAACGACTTCCGGCTCGACAACGTGGTGCTCGCCGCCGACGACCCGCTGCGGGTGGTCGGCGTCCTGGACTGGGAGATGGCCACCCTCGGCGACCCGCTGATGGACCTCGGCGGCGCGCTCGCCTACTGGATCCAGGCCGACGACGAGCCGGAGTACCTGGCGATGCGCCGCCAGCCCTCGCACCTGCCCGGCATGCTCACCCGGGCCGAGATGGTCGACTACTACACCTCGAGGACCGGCCACTCGGTCACCCCCGGTCAGTGGCGCTTCTACGAGGTCTTCGGGCTGTTCCGGCTCGGCGTGATCGCCCAGCAGATCTACTACCGCTACCACCACGGCCAGACCACCAACGAGGCCTACGCCGCCTTCTACGACGTGGCCACCTACCTGGAGCGGCGCTGCAACCGGCTGATCGACGGATGAGCCAGCTGCTCCTGGTGCGGCACGGCCAGGCCTCCTGGGGTGCCGCGGACTACGACGTGCTGTCCCCGCTGGGCGAGCAGCAGTCCCGGGTGCTGGGGGCGGCGCTGGCCGCGCGCGGCGTACGCCCCGACGTGCTGGTCCGGGGCTCGATGAGACGGCACCGGCAGACCGCCGACGGCGCGGTCGAGACGGCCGGCTGGGACGCCGACGTGGTCGAGGACCACGGCTGGGACGAGTTCGACCACCAGCAGATGCTCGCGCTGCACCCCGCCGACGCCGGCGAGGGCGAGGAGCTGACCCGCGAGGAGTTCCAGCGCTGGTTCGAGGAGGCCACCCTGCGGTGGACGGGCGGGGACTTCGCCGACGAGTACGACGAGAGCTTCGCGGCGTTCGGGGAGCGGGTCGACGCCGCCGTACGGCGCACCGTGGAGCGGCTCGGCCCCCGGCAGACCGCCGTGGTCTTCACCTCCGGCGGCCCGATCTCCTGGGCCGCGGCCACCCTGCTCGGCGCCGGCGCCGAGGTGTGGAGCCGGCTCAACCCGGTCACCGTGAACGCCTCGGTGACCAAGGTCGTCGTCGGGCGTCGCGGCTCGACCCTGGTCTCCTTCAACGACCACAGCCACCTCGAGGACCCCGAGGCGGGCCTCCTCACCTACCGATAGGCCACCGTGACCACCACCCTGATCACCGGCGCCAGCTCCGGCCTCGGCGCGGAGCTGGCGCGCCAGCTCGCCGCCCGCGGCCACGACCTGGCGCTCTGCGCCCGCCGCACCGACCGGCTCGAGCAGCTCCGCGAGGAGCTCACCGCCCGGCACCCCGGTGTCCGGGTGGTGGTGCGGGCCCTCGACGTGACCGACCACGACCGGGTCTTCGAGGTGTTCCGGGCGTTCGCCACCGAGCTCGGCTCGGTCGACCGGGTGGTCGTCAACGCCGGACTGGGCAAGGGCGCCCCGCTCGGCACCGGCCGCTTCGAGGTCAACCGGCAGACCGCGGCGACGAACTTCGTGGCCGCGCTGGCCCAGGTCGAGGCCGCGCTGGAGCTGTTCCGCGCCCAGGGCGGTGGCCACCTCGTGGCGGTGTCGTCGATCTCGGCGCTGCGTGGGATGCCGGGCCCGGTCACGACGTACGCCGCGACGAAGGCCGGCCTCGCGCACCTCGCGGAGGGGGTCCGCGCCGAGATGCTGGGCACCCCGGTCAAGGTGACCGTGCTCTACCCCGGCTACATCCGCTCGGAGATGAACGAACGGGTCAAGCGGTCCCCGCTGATGGCCTCGACCGAGCGCGGCGTGCGGGCGATGGTCGCGGCCATCGAGAAGGAGAAGCCGTCCGCGAAGGTGCCGCCGTGGCCCTGGGTGCCGCTCGGGTTCGCCCTGCAGCACCTCCCGCTCCGGCTGGCGCGAAAGCTGATGGGCTGAGCCACCCGGCCGCCCCTAGGATGGCGCGGTGAGTGCCACCCTCGTCGCGAAGAGCCTGTCCGGGGGCTACGCACACCGTGCCCTGTTCGAGGGCCTCGACCTCAGCGTCGCGCCCGGGGACGTGGTCGGTGTGCTCGGTGCGAACGGGGCCGGGAAGACCACCCTGCTGCGGCTGCTCGCCGGGGCGGCCGCCCCGCTGGCCGGCAGCGTGCACACCTCCCCGTCCGACGCGTTCGTCGGCTGGCTGCCGCAGGAGCACGAGCGGGTCCCCGGCGAGACGATCGCGGCGTACGTCGCCCGGCGTACCGGCGCCGCCGAGGCCACCGCCGAGATGGAGGCCACCGCCGAGCGGCTGGGCTCCGGCGTGCCGGGTGCCGACGACGCGTACGCGCGGGCCCTGGACCGGTGGCTGGCCAGCGGCGCCCCCGACCTGGACGAGCGGATCCCGCCGGTGCTCGCCGACCTCGGCCTCGAGGTCGGGCCGGACGCCCTGATGACCTCGCTGTCCGGCGGCCAGGCGGCCCGCGCCGCCCTGGCCGCGCTGCTGCTCAGCCGCTTCGACGTGGTGCTCCTCGACGAGCCCACCAACGACCTGGACCTGGCCGGCCTGGAGCGCCTGGAGGCCTTCGTGCACGGGCTCCGCGGCGGCATCGTGCTGGTCTCCCACGACCGCGAGTTCCTGGCCCGCTGCGTCAACCGGGTCGTCGAGCTCGACCTCGCCCAGCACCAGGTCTCGGTGTACGACGGCGGGTACGACGCCTTCCTCGCGGAGCGGGCAGTCGCCCGCCGGCACGCCCGGGAGGCCTACGACGAGTTCGCGGCCCGCAAGGCCGACCTGGTCTCGCGGGCCCGCACCCAGCGCGAGTGGAGCTCCCAGGGCGTCCGCAACGCGATCCGCAAGAGCCCCGACAACGACAAGATCCGCCGGAAGGCGAACGTCGAGTCCTCGGAGAAGCAGGCCCAGAAGGTCCGCCAGATGGAGTCGCGGATCGCCCGGCTCGACGAGGTGGAGGAGCCTCGCAAGGAGTGGGCGCTGCAGTTCAGCATCGGCTCCGCCCCGCGCTCGAGCTCGGTGGTCGCCACCCTCAACCAGGCGTCGCTGCGGCGCGGCGACTTCGTGCTCGGCCCGGTGTCGCTCCAGGTCAGCGCCGGCGAGCGGATCGGCATCACCGGCCCCAACGGCGCCGGCAAGACCACGCTGCTGCGGCTGCTGCTGGGGCGGGAGGCGGCCGGGTCCGGGACCGCCAGCCTCGGCGCCACGGTCGCGGTCGGCGAGGTCGACCAGGGCCGCACCGGCTTCGAGGAGTCGCTGCCGCTCGGGGACGCCTTCGAGGCCGCCGTACCGGCGATGACGCCTGCCGACGTCCGCACCCTGCTGGCGAAGTTCGGGCTGAGGAGCGACCAGGTGACCAGCCGCGTCGGCCGGCTCTCGCCGGGGGAGCGCACCCGGGCGGCGCTGGCGCTGCTGCAGGCGCGGGGGGTGAACCTGCTGGTCCTGGACGAGCCGACCAACCACCTCGACCTGCCCGCGATCGAGCAGCTGGAGCAGGCCCTGGACGGGTATGACGGGGCGCTGCTCCTGGTCACCCACGACCGTCGACTGCTCGACGGGGTCCGGCTGGACCAGCGCTGGCACGTCGACCGCGGGCAGGTGACCGTCGGGGGCTGAGGGCGGTCCGGTGACGCCGTCACCGGGGTCTGCAGTCTCACCCGGACGGTGTCCGCGACGGCGACCTGGCGCGGTCAGCCCTGCAGCCGCCGCCACGCGCGGTAGCCGCCGACCAGGTCGGTCGCGCGTCCCAGCCCGACCCGGTGCAGGGTCTCCGCGGCGATGCTCGAGGCGTACCCGTCGTTGCAGACCAGGATCACCTTGCGGCCCGGGTCGTCGGCCTCGGGCAGCCGGTCCGGGCTGGTCGGGTCCAGCCGCCACTCGAGCACGTTGCGGTCCACCACCAGGGCACCGGGCATCTCGCCCTCAGGGCCGCGGCTCTCGACCGGCCGGATGTCCACGACCAGCGCTCCGGCGGCCACCTCGTCGGCGAGGTCGCCGGGGTGGACCCGGTCGAGGCTGCGCCGTACCTCCGCCAGCAGCCGGTTGACGGCGCTCTCGCTTGACCCGTGCATGGGGCGAGCGTAAGCCTGTGCACCCAGGCCCCACCCGGCGGCCGTCCGGACGTTGGCGTGGAGGTCTGCATGAGCGGGCGCGTGGTGCACTTCGAGATCCCCTTCGACGACCAGGAGCGGGCACACCGGTTCTACGCCGAGGCGTTCGACTGGCAGCTCGCGCCGCTGCCGGAGCTGCGCTACGTGCTGGCCACCACCGGCCCCAGCGACCAGGGCCCGCCGAGCGAGCCCGGCTTCATCAACGGCGGGCTGCTGGAGCGCGGCGCCCCGGTCTCCGGCCCGGTGCTGACCCTCGAGGTCGAGGACATCGACGCCACCCTGGCCGCGGTCGAGCGGCTCGGCGGGAGCACCGTCTCGGCGAGGCAGGCGGTGGGCGAGATGGGCTTCTCGGCGTACTTCACCGACACCGAGGGCAACCTGATGGGCCTCTGGCAGAACGCCTGACGCCTCGGCTCCGGCGGGCCCGCGCCGCCGCTGTAACGCGGGGTTATGGTCGCTTGACGTGCGGTGTACGCCGCGCGAACCGTCCACGTGCCTTGCGAAGTCACGCCTGACACCGGCGTACGACGCGAGCAGCCGACTTCGGCGCCGTCGTGGACGGTTCGCGCCGCGCATGAGCATGCTCAAGCGTCCATAACCCCGCGTTACAGGGGGCGTGCGGGCGGGCGGCGGGGCGGCGGGGCGAGTCAGCCGAACCGCAGCCGCACGTCGCGCAGCCGCAGCGAGACGACCGGGTGCCGGCCCCGCAGGAAGGCCAGCGGGCCGTCGGGGTCGAACGTCCACGCGCCGCGGCAGACCACCGGCCGGGCGCTGCCGCCCATCGGGGTCACCACCGTCGTCCCGTCCTCCCGCTGCTGCGAGGTGGACGCGGCGAACGGCACCCGCACGAGCGCGGCTCCCGGCATCGCGGTGAACGCCGCGGTGGCGAGGTGCCGGCCGGCGGCCACCCCGCTGAACGTGGTGCGGGTGCCGAGCCCGAGCGAGCGGTCCTGCAGCGGCAGGTCGGCGAGCTGCTTGGGGATGGCCCACAGTGCCCGGCCGCCGTCCCGGGAGGCCGTCGAGTCCACCCAGATGTCGGTGATCCGCACCAGCGGTGAGCGGCCCTCGCGCAGCACCCGCGCCACCAGCAGCTCGTGGTAGGTCAGCGGACTGCCCGCGCGGTAGTCCACGAAGGCAGCGGCGTACAGCCCGGCCGGCCGGTCGGGGCCGCCGTCCCGGACGGCGAACAGGGACAGCCAGGCCTGGGCCCGCAGCTGCCACGGCGGTGAGGGAAAGGGCACGTCTGGACCCTAGGCCAGACCGTGGCCAGGGACACGCCGACGACAGCGGGGGGCTCTGGCAGGGTGGCCCCACCAGAGCGTCCACGGGCCGGCCGGGTGCGCAGGAAGGGGGTCCCATGGCCAAGCGGGTCTGCATCATCGGCGCCGGGTCGTCGGGCATCGCCGCGGCGCAGGTGCTGGACGCCCGTGGCGTCGCGTTCGACTGCTTCGAGACCGGCAGCGAGGTCGGCGGCAACTGGCGCTACCTGAACGACAACGGGATGTCCTCGGCCTACCGGTCGCTGCACATCAACACCTCCCGCCGGCTGATGGCCTACCGCACCTTCCCGATGCCCGAGGACCTGCCCGACTACCCCAGCCACTGGCAGATCGCGGCGTACTTCGACGCCTACGTCGACCACTTCGGCCTGCGCGACAAGATCACCTTCCGCACCGAGGTCGTCAAGGTGCAGCCGGTCGCCGGTGGGTACGACGTCACCCTGCGGGCCCGCGGCGCGCACGGCGACCCGACCGAGCCGGAGACCCGCCGCTACACCGACGTCGTGGTCGCCAACGGTCACCACTGGGACCCGCGCTGGCCCGAGCCTTCCTTCCCGGGCTCGGAGACCTTCCCCGGCGAGCAGCTGCACGCGCACTACTACCGCACCCCGGACGGGCTCGCGGGCAAGCGGGTGCTGGTGCTGGGCATCGGCAACTCCGCCAGCGACATCGCCGTCGAGTCCTCGCGGACGGCGGCCGAGACCTACCTCTCGATGCGCCGCGGCGCGCACATCGTGCCGAAGTTCCTGTTCGGGGTGCCGACCGACCACCTCACCAGCTCGCCGCTGGCGCGCGGGCCACTGGCGCTCCAGCAGGCCGGGATGGCCGCGATGCTCCGGGTCGCGCAGGGCCGGGTCACCGACTACGGGCTGCCGAAGCCGGACCACCGGGTGCTGCACGCCCACCCCACGGTCAGCGACGACCTGCTGACCCGGCTCGGGCACGGGGACATCACGGTGGTGCCGAACGTCGACCGCTTCGAGGGCGCCAAGGTGTTCTTCGCCGACGGCCGCGCGGTCGAGGTCGACACGGTCATCTACTGCACCGGCTACAAGGTGACCTTCCCGTTCCTCGACGAGCGGGTGGTGCCGGACCACGACAACCACGTGGACCTCTACCGGCGGGTGGTGCACCCCGACCACCCGGGCCTGTACTTCGTCGGCCTGATCCAGCCCCTGGGGGCGATCATGCCGCTGGCCGAGGCGCAGTCTGAGTGGGTCGCGGACCTGGTCACCGGCGAGGGGCTGCTGCCGACGTACGACGAGATGCGCCGGGAGATCCGGCTCTACGACCGGCGGCTGCGCAAGCGGTACGTCGCCTCGAAGCGGCACACCATCCAGGTCGACTTCCACGCCTACCTGACCGAGCTCCGCCGGGAGCGCCGGGCCGCACGGGAGCGCCGCACGCGCACCTCGACCGGACGTCGCCGGCTCGCCGGGCTGCGTCGCTGAGGCCCCACCCGCGGGAGGGTGCGGGGATCAGGCGGGGAGCGCCGGGGCGGCGGTGCTCTCGCGCACCACCAGCTCGGTGGGCAGCACGACGTGCTGCACGGGCGGCTCGGTGCCGGCGCGACGGTGCTCCATCGCGACCCGCAGCGCCGCCGCCGCGACCCGGCCCTTCTCCGCGACGTCCTGCCGGACGGTGGTGAGCTGGGGGCGGAGCCGGGGGGCCAGCGGGCTGTCGTCGAAGCCGACCACCGACAGGTCGCGGGGGACCTCGAGGCCGAGCTGCTCGGCGGCCCGGACCACGCCGTGCGCGATCACGTCGGAGAAGCAGAGCACGCCCGTGGGCCGGTCGTCGCGGTCGAGCAGCAGCAGGGCTGCGGCGTACGCCTCCTCGTCGTCGCTGTGCAGCTGACGGTGCACGACCGGGGTGATCGCGGCCTCGCCGAGCACGTCGAGGTACCCCAGCAGCCGTTCGCGGGAGACGTACTTGGAGGAGCGTGCGTCCGACAGCGGGTCCGTCAGGACGCCGGTGGTCCCGCCGAGCGCGGCGGTCATGATCGCGATCCGGCGGTGGCCGAGGTCGACGAGGTGCCGGGCGGCCGCCCGGGCGCCGCCGCGGTCGTCGACGTTGACGCAGCTGACGCCCTCGGTGGGCTCCTGGTCCGCGAACACGATCGGCAGGCCGCGGCGGGTGAGCCAGTCCGAGGCGCTGGTGTCCGGGTCGCAGGAGTAGACGAGGGCACCGTCCATCGCGACGTCGCGGGCGGGGATCACGTCGTCGACGGTGACCGAGGACAGCAGCGTGATCGCGAGGCCGGTCGGCGCGACCTCCCCGGCGACCGCCGCGAGGAACCCGGTCGCGACGTCGTCGTCGAAGGCGTAGCGCAGCGACGAGGTGAGCAGCACGCCGACGGCTCCGGTGGTGCCGCGGGCCAGGGCGCGCGCGCTCGGGTCCGGGCCGACGTACCCGAGCTTCGTGGCGGCGTCGAGGATCGTGCTGCGCAGCTGCTCGGAGAGCTGGTCGGGCCGGGAGAACGCGTTGGACACGGTCATCCGGCTCACGCCGATCTGGTCGGCGATCGTCTGCAGGGTCACCCGGGCCACGCCGCCAGCGTAGTCGGCCCGGGAGCGGGCGCCCGTGGAGCCGGCCTTCCGGGTCAGCGGGCCGGGCTGTAGCGGGCCGGCGCGGGGGTGACCGCGTCGGCGAGGCGGTGCAGGGTGGCGGCCAGCAGTGACCGGGTGCGCGGGGCGACCGGCGCGTGGTCGTCGGGGGTGACCACGTCGGCGAGCGGGCGGTCGTAGGCGAACTGGTCGGCGACCGCGTCGCGGGCCACGTCGAGGGTGAGCAGGGCGTGCATGGGAACTCCTTCGCGTCGAACTGTACCGCTATAGTAAACCCGACGGCTGTACCGATCAAGTCGGTGCAAACCAGGTCATTCCGCGACAGGCGCCGGTCGGCCTGCGGGCAGTCCGACGAACGCGACCAGGCCGCCGGCGACCAGCAGCACGGCGCACACCAGCAGCGCCTGCGAGTAGCCGGCCGCGAACACCTCGGGCTGCTCGTAGTCGGCCCCGCTGATGCCGACGACGGCCGGCAGCGCGGACACCGCCAGCAGCGAGCCGGTCCGGGCGATCGCGTTGTTGATGCCGCTGGCGATCCCCGCGAACCGATCCGGGGCGGCGGCCAGCACGCTCGAGGTGAGCGGTGCCACCAGCAGCACCAGGCCGAGGGCGAACACCACCATCCCCGGGAGCACGCCGGTCAGGTAGCCGGTGCCCTCCCCGACCCGACGCAGCAGCAGGGTGCCGGCGGCGCAGACGACCGGGCCGACCGAGAGCGGCAGCCGTGGGCCGATCCGTGCGGCGAGCGCCCCGGCCCGCGACGACAGCGCCAGCATCACCAGGGTCAGCGGCACCGTGGCCAGGCCGGCCCCGAGCGGCGACCAGCCGGTGACCACCTGGAGCTGGAGGACCAGGAAGAACAGCATCGCGCCGAGGGCACCGTAGACCAGCAGGGTCAGCAGGTTCGCCACCGAGAAGGTCCGGGAGCCGAACAGGTGCATCGGCACCAGGGCGTCGCGGTGCTGCCGCTCGAAGACGGCGAAGGCCGCCAGCGCCAGCATCCCGACGGCCGCCGCGGCCGCGGCGTACGCGGGGCGGATCGAGCCGGCCTCGATCAGCGCGAACGTCACCCCGGCGAGGCCGACCGCGCCGAGGGCGGCGCCGAGCACGTCGAAGCCGCGGGCCGCCTCCGGGTCCCGCGACTCCGGGACGTGGCGGACCGCGACCGCCAGCACCACCAAGGCGACCGGGACGTTGACCAGGAAGATCCAGCGCCAGCTGGCGTTCTGCACGATCCACCCGCCGAGCAGCGGCCCGATCGCGGCGGCGATCCCGCCCAGGCCCGCCCACTGGCCGATCACCCGTCCGCGGTCCCTGCGCCGGAACGAGCCCTGGATCATCGCCAGGCTGCCGGGGGTGAGCAGCGCCGCGCCGACCCCCTGGAGCAGCCGGGCGCCGATCAGCTGTCCGGGGGTCTGGGCGACCCCGCAGAGCGCGGACGCCAGCGCGAACCAGCCGACCCCGACCATGAACACCCGCCGCCGGCCCAGGTGGTCGCCGAGCGAGCCGCCGACCAGGATCAGCGAGGCGAGCGCGAGCAGGTAGGCGTTGACCACCCACTGGAGCTGGGCGAGGGAGGCGCCGAGGTCGTCGCCGATGCTGCGCAGCGCGATGTTCACCACGGTGCCGTCGAGCATCGCCATCCCCGAGCCGAGGACGGCGGCGGTGAGCACCCAGCGGCCCTGCGGCGAGCCGGCGCGGATCAGGGTGTCGGGCACGGGCCGGCAGCAGGCGGGGGAGGGGGCACGGGTCGGGTGTAGCGCATCTCGGCCGGGTGCGGCGGCCAGGGCGCGGGCTGCCGGTCGGCGGTGGGCCGCCAGCCGAGGTGCTCGTAGAGCCGGCGGGCCCGGTGGTTCTCCTCCAGGCACCACAGCTCGGCGACGGTGGCGCCGCGGGCGGCGAGCCCGCGCAGGGTCGCGTCGACCGCGGCGGTGGCCAGGCCGCCACCCCAGCGGTCGGGGTGCACGGCGAGGTGCCGCAGGGACCGGTCGTCGTAGGCCGCGAAGAGGTCGAGCCCACCCGCCTCGCGGTCGCGGACCAGCACGGTGACGCCCGGCTCGTCGAGCACCAGCGCCCACCGGGCGAGCACCGCGTCGTCGGGGAACGGGAACCGGTCCGCCGGGAACACGTGGGCCAGCCCGACCAGGTTGGCGGCCCGCTCCAGCTCGGTCAGCGACCACAGGTCGTCGATGGTCGCCGTCCGGAACATGGCCCCATGGTCCCCCGGGGGGCAGCCGGGGGCCAGTCCCCGCCCGCCGGGAGCCCGTCCGGGGGACGCGCGAGGCTGCCAAAGAAAAAGTCAGTCTTGACTGTTTGTTGGGTGCGGCGTGAGGATGGCGGGGTGTCGCTGACCGCGCGGGTGTCGCAGGAGGAGCGCAGCCGTGCCATGCGCCAGCGCCTCCTGGACGCGACCGTGGAGTGCCTGGTCGAGCGCGGCTGGAGCGGTACGTCGACCACGCTGGTCTCGCAGCGGGCCGGGGTCAGCCGCGGGGCCCAGCTGCACCACTTCCCGACCAAGACCGACCTCGTCCTCGCGGCCGTGGAGCACCTCGCCCAGGTCCGCGGCCTCGAGCTGCAGCAGGCGGCGGCGCTGCTGCCGACCGGCCCGCGGCGCACCCGCGCGGTCCTGGAGATGCTGGGGGAGCACTTCACCGGGCCGGTGTTCTCGGCCGCCCTCGAGCTGTGGGTGGCCGCCCGCACCGACCCCGCGCTGCAGGCCGCCGTCGGCCCGCTGGAGCAGCGGATCGGCCGCGAGACGCACCGCAGCACCGTCGAGCTGCTCGGTGTCGACGAGTCGGCGCCGGGGACGCGGGAGCTGGTGCAGGCCACCCTCGACCTGGTCCGCGGGCTCGGTCTCGCGAACACCATCACCGACGACACCGCCCGCCGGGGACGGATCCTCGACGAGTGGGCCGCGCTGCTCGACACGTCGCTGGCCTCCTCGCAGGCGTTCACCGGCCCGACGGCGGACCCGGGACCGACCCCCGTGCCCAGCCCCGGGGAGGCATCGTGAACGACCGCCTCGCCGAGGTGCTCGCCGACCTCCGGGCCGAGGGCGACCGGCTCGACGCGCTGGTGGCACCGCTGCCCGACGCCGCCGACCGGGGCTGGCGCACGCCGACGCCCGCGGTCGGCTGGGACGTCGCCCACCAGGTCGCGCACCTCGCCTGGACCGACGAGGTCGCGGCCGCGGCGGCCGGCGCCGCTGCCGGTCGGGCCGCCGGGAAGCAGGCCTGGGACGCCGTCGTCGCGGCGGCGGTCGAGGACGCCGAGGGCTTCGTCGACGCCGAGGCCGCGCGCGGCGCCGCCGCCCCGGCCGGTGAGCTGCTCGGTCGCTGGCGTGCCTCTCGGGTGAGCCTGGTCGACGCGCTCGCAGCGGTGCCCGAGGGGGCGCGGCTGCCGTGGTTCGGTCCGCCGATGAGCGCCGCGTCGATGGCCACCGCCCGCTTCATGGAGACCTGGGCGCACGGCCTCGACGTCGCGGACGCACTCGGCCTCGAGCCGCAGCCGACCGACCGGGTCCGGCACGTGGCGCACCTCGGGGTGCGGACCCGTGACTTCGCCTACCGGAACCGGGGCCTCGAGCCGCCGGCCGTCGAGATCCGCGTCGCCCTGACGCTGCCCAGCGGCTCCGCGCTCGCGCTGGGACCCGCCGGGGCCGAGCAGAGCGTGACCGGCTCCGCCCACGACTTCGCCCTGCTGGTCACCCAGCGGCGGCACCGCGCCGAGCTCGACCTGGTGGCGACCGGTGCCGAGGCGGACGCCTGGCTCGACCTGGCGCAGGCGTTCGCCGGCTCGCCCGGACCGGGCCGGGAGCCCCGATGACCCGCCCCCACGCGCGGTCCGGCGAGGCGCTCCGGGTCGGCAACTGCAGCGGCTTCTACGGCGACCGGCTCTCGGCGATGCGCGAGATGCTGCTCGGTGGCGAGCTGGACGTGCTCACCGGCGACTACCTCGCCGAGCTGACCTTGCTGATCCTCGGCCGGGACCGGCTGCGCGACCCGTCGCTGGGGTATGCCCGCACCTTCCTCCGCCAGGCCGAGGACTGCCTCGGGCTGGCGGTGGAGCGCGGGGTGCGGATCGTCGCGAACGCCGGCGGTCTCCACCCCGCCGGCCTGGCCGCGCGGCTGCGTGAGGTCGCGACCGGGCTCGGCCTCGACGTGCACGTCGCGCACGTGCAGGGTGACAACCTGATCGACCGGGCCGCCGCGCTCGGGCTCGGCGACGGCCCGCTGACCGCGAACGCCTACCTGGGCGCGTTCGGCATCGCCACCGCGCTCCGGCACGGCGCCGACGTCGTGGTCACCGGGCGGGTCACCGACGCCTCCCTCGTGGTGGGTCCCGCGATCGCGCACTTCGGGTGGACCCCGACGTCGTACGACGAGCTGGCCGGTGCCGTGGTCGCCGGCCACGTCCTGGAGTGCGGGGCGCAGGCCACCGGCGGCAACTTCAGCGGCTTCGTGCCCGACCCGCTGCCGCTGGGCTTCCCGGTGGCCGAGCTCGCCGCCGACGGCTCGTGCGTGGTCACCAAGCAGGACGGCACCGGGGGGCAGGTCACCGTCGACACGGTGACCGCGCAACTGCTCTACGAGGTGCAGTCCCGCACCTACCTCGGCCCCGACGTCTCCACCCACCTGGACACCGTCGCGCTGACCACCGACGGTTCCGACCGGGTGCGGATCAGCGGTGTGCGGGGCTCGCCGCCACCGGAGACGCTGAAGGTCTGCGTCAACGAGCTCGGCGGGTTCCGCAACCAGGCCGAGCTGGTGCTGGTCGGCCTGGACATCGAGGAGAAGGCGGCCTGGGCACGCCACCAGCTCACCGCGGCGCTCGCGTCCGACCCGCCCGCCGACGTGGAGTGGACGCTGGCCCGCACCGACCACGAGGACGCGGACACCGAGGAGGCGGCATCCTGCCGGCTGCGGGTCTCGGTCCGCGACCCCGACCAGGCCAAGGTCGGCAAGGCGTTCACCGCGCCGCTCGTGGAGCTCGCGCTGGCGTCCTACCCGGGGTTCACGCTGACCGGACCGCCGCCCGCGGCGACGCCCTACGGGGTCTACCGCGCGGCGTACGTGCCGCGGGAGGCCGTGGAGGAGCAGGTGGTGCTGGCGGACGGGACCGTCCTGCCGGTGCAGCCTGCGGCCCACCCGAAGGCGCCACGCCCGGCTGCGCAGGACGGAGGGGGCCGGGACACCCGCTCGCTCGTCCCTCGCTCGCCCGCCATGCCCGAGCCACGGCCCGGCGCCCTCCGACGGGTGCCGCTGGGGACCCTGGTGCACGCGCGGAGCGGGGACAAGGGCGGCGACGCGAACCTCGGGGTGTGGGCCAAGGACGCGGCCCGGCGGCCGGACCGGGTGGCGTGGCTGCTGGAGCTGATGACCGTCGACACCGTGAAGCGGCTGCTGCCCGAGACCCGGCACCTGGACGTGGAGGTGGTCGAGCTGGCCAACCTGGGCGGGGTGAACGTCGTGGTGCACGGGCTGCTGGGGCTGGGCGTGGCGGCGTCGACCCGGTTCGACCCCCAGGCCAAGGCGCTCGGTGAGTGGCTGCGCTCGCGGTACGTCGAGGTCCCGGAGGTGCTGCTGTGACCGGCTCCTGGAGCGCCGAGCAGGCGGCGCTGATGGACACCGCGCGCGTCGTTCGTGCGGGCCGAGGTGGTGCCGCACCTGCAGGACTGGGAGGACGCCGGGTCGGTGCCGCGCGAGCTGCACGCGAAGGCGGCGCGGCTCGGGCTGCTCGGGCTCGGCGTCCCCGAGGAGCTCGGCGGCTCCGGCGGGACGTTCCTGGACGCGCTGGCCGTGACCGAGGCGTGCTGCGAGGCCGGCGCCTCCTCGGGCCTGCTCGCGGCGCTGTTCACCGGCGGCATCGCGCTGCCGCACATCGTCGCGACGGGTAGCCGCGACCTGGTCGACCGGTTCGTCCGGCCGGCCCTGGCCGGGGAGACGATCGGGGCGCTGGCGATCACCGAGCCCGGCGGCGGGTCCGACGTCGCGCACCTGCGCACCACCGCCCGCCGCGACGGCGACCACTTCGTCGTCGACGGCGCCAAGACGTTCATCACCTCCGGCGTGCGCGCCGACTTCGTCACCGTCGCGGTCCGCACCGGAGGGCCCGGCCACCGCGGCGTCAGCCTGCTGGTCGTCGAGAAGGGCACCCCCGGCTTCACCGTCGACCGGTCGCTGGCCAAGATGGGCTGGCACTGCTCGGACACCGCCGAGCTCGGTTTCGCCGGCGCGCGGGTGCCGGTGGCCAACCTGGTCGGCGAGGTGGACACCGGCTTCGCGCAGATCGCCCGGGCCTTCGTCACCGAGCGGCTCGCGCTCGCCGCGCACGGGTACGGCGTCGCCGCCCGGGCCCTGGCGCTGACCGCCGAGCACACCCGGCAGCGGGACACCTTCGGGGCGCCCCTGGCCTCCCGCCAGGTCGTCCAGCACCGGCTCGTCGACATGCACCGCCGCGTCGACGTGGCCCGCAGCTACACACGGTCGGTCGCCGCGCGCCTGGTCGCCGGCGAGAGCCCACTCGTCGAGGCGCTGCACGCCAAGGCCACGGCGGTCGAGGCCGCGTCGTACGTCTGCGACCAGGCGGTCCAGCTGTACGGCGGCGCGGGCTACATCCACGGGTCCGAGGTGGAGCGGGCCTACCGCGACGTCCGGGTCCTCGGCATCGGAGGAGGAGCCACCGAGGTGCTCAACGACCTGACCGCGAAGCTGCTGGGGTACTCCGCATGACCACCGCCGCGAGCGCCCCGAGCCGGCGCGAGTCGATGCTGGCCAAGCTCGAGGCCCTCGACGCCGAGCATGCCAAGGCCGTCGCCGGCGGCGGCGCGAAGTACCTCGAGCGGCACCACCGCCGCGGCCGGCTGCTGGCGCGTGAGCGGATCGAGCTGCTGCTCGACGAGGGCTCGGCGTTCCTGGAGCTGTCTCCGCTGGCCGGCTGGGGCAGCGACTTCCCGGTCGGGGCGTCGGTGGTCACGGGCATCGGCGTGGTCGAGGGGGTCGAGTGCATGGTGATCGCCAACGACCCGACCGTGCGCGGCGGCGCGAGCAACCCGTGGACGGTGAAGAAGCTGTTCCGGGCCGCCCAGATCGCCCGCGAGAACCGGCTGCCGACGGTGAACCTCGTCGAGTCCGGCGGCGCGGACCTGCCGAGCCAGAAGGAGATCTTCATCCCCGGCGGCGCGCTGTTCCGCGGCCTCACCCAGGCCAGCGCCGCCCGCACCCCGACCGTCGCGCTGGTCTTCGGCAACAGCACCGCGGGCGGCGCCTACGTGCCCGGCATGAGCGACTACGTGGTGATGGTCGCCGAGCAGGCCAAGGTGTTCCTCGGCGGTCCGCCGCTGGTGAAGATGGCCACCGGCGAGGAGTCCGACGACGAGTCGCTCGGCGGCGCGGAGATGCACGCGCGCACCTCGGGGCTGGCCGACTACCTCGCCGTCGACGAGCGGGACGCGATCCGGATCGGGCGGCGGATCGTCGCGCGGCTCCACCACCGCAAGGCGGTCGCGCCGCCCGCCGCCGACTTCGTCGGGCCGGACGCCGACCCGGAGGACCTGCTCGACCTGATCCCCACCGACCTCAAGGAGCCGTTCGACCCGCGCGAGGTGATCGCCCGGCTGGTGGACGGGGCAGGGGCCGACGGCGTCTCGCCGTCCAACGGGGTCGCCTTCGACGAGTTCAAGCCGCTCTACGGCACCTCGCTGGTGACCGGGTGGGCACGGCTGCACGGCCGCCCGATCGGGATCCTCGCCAACGCGCAGGGGGTGCTGTTCTCGCAGGAGGCCCAGAAGGCCGCGCAGTTCATCCAGCTCGCCAACCAGGTCGACGTGCCGCTGCTCTTCCTGCACAACACCACCGGCTACATGGTCGGGGCGGAGTACGAGCAGGGCGGGATCATCAAGCACGGCGCGATGATGATCAACGCGGTCAGCAACTCCACGGTGCCGCACCTCTCGGTGATGATGGGCGCGTCGTACGGCGCCGGGAACTACGGCATGTGCGGGCGCGCCTACGACCCCCGCTTCCTGTTCACCTGGCCGTCGGCGAAGTCGGCGGTGATGGGTCCGGCCCAGCTCGCAGGGGTGCTCTCGATCGTGGCGCGGGCCGCGGCGGAGGCGAAGGGCGCGCCGTACGACGAGGAGGCCGACGCCGGGATGCGCGCCTACGTCGAGCAGTCCGTGGAGGAGCAGAGCCTGCCGTTCTTCCTCTCCGGGATGGTGTACGACGACGGGGTGATCGACCCGCGCGACACCCGGACCGTGCTCGGCCTCTGCCTGTCCGTCATCGAGAACGCACCGGTCCAGGGCACCACGAACTTCGGCGTCTTCAGGATGTGACATGACGATCACCAGACTGCTCGTCGCCAACCGGGGCGAGATCGCCCGCCGGGTCCTCTCGACCTGCCGCGACCTCGGCATCGGCACCGTGGCGGTGCACTCCGACGCGGACGCCGGCCTGCCCTTCGTGCGCGAGGCGGACGTCGCCGTGCGGCTGCCCGGGAGCACGCCCGGCGAGACCTACCTGCGCGGCGACCTGGTGGTCGCGGCGGCGCTCGCGACCGGTGCGGACGCGGTGCACCCCGGCTACGGCTTCCTGTCCGAGAGCGCCGAGTTCGCCCGGCAGGTGGCCGGCGCCGGGCTGACCTGGGTCGGACCGACACCGGAGTCGATGGAGCAGATGGCCTCCAAGGTCGCGGCCAAGAAGCTGATGGCGGCCGCCGGCGTCCCGGTGCTGGCCGAGCTGTCGCCGAGCGAGGTCACCGCGGACGACCTGCCGCTGCTGGTCAAGGCCTCGGCCGGCGGGGGTGGCCGGGGCATGCGGGTGGTCCGCGCCGTGGCCGACGTGGGGGCCGCGGTGGAGGCGGCCTCCGCGGAGGCGGCGTCGGCGTTCGGCGACCCGACCGTCTTCTGCGAGCCGTACGTCGAGGGCGGGCGGCACGTCGAGGTGCAGCTGCTCGGCGACATCCACGGCCGGGTGGTCGTCGTCGGCGACCGCGACTGCTCGGTGCAGCGCCGGCACCAGAAGGTCCTCGAGGAGGCACCGGCCCCCGGGATCCCCGACGGCGTCCGCCGCGCCCTGCACGACGCGGCCCGCGCCGCCGGGGAGGCGATCGGCTACGTGGGCGCGGGCACGGTGGAGTTCCTCCTCGACGGCGAGCGGTTCTTCTTCCTGGAGATGAACACCCGGCTCCAGGTCGAGCACCCGGTGACCGAGCTGGTGACCGGGCTCGACCTGGTCGAGCAGCAGCTCCTGGTCGCCGAGGGCGGCCACGTCGCCGACGCGCCGGCGACCCGCGGGCATGCCGTGGAGGCCCGCCTCTACGCCGAGGACCCGGCCGGCGACTGGCAGCCGCAGAGCGGTCGGCTCTCGCGCCTCGTGGTCCGCCACGACGTCGCCTTCGGCCCGTTGCCGGGGCTCGGGGTGCGGCTGGACGCCGGGTTCGAGTCCGGCGACGAGGTCGGCACCTTCTACGACGCGATGCTCGCCAAGGTGGTGGCCACGGCACCGACCCGGTCCGCGGCGATCCGCCGGCTGGCGGCCGCGCTCGCGAGCGCACAGCTGCACGGCCTCCGCACCAACCGGGACCTGCTGGTCGAGGTGCTGCGCACCGACGCGTTCCAGGCCGCCGAGGTCAGCACCCGCTTCCTCGAGGAGGTGCCGCTGAGCGCCCTCGAGGGCAGGTCGCTGCCCGGCACCGCGACCCAGCGGGGCCTGATGCTCTTCGCGGCGGCGGTGGCCCGGGTGGAGGCCGCCGCCGCGCGCCGGCCGGTCCAGCACGCGGTGCCCAACGGCTGGCGCAACGTCGCCTCCGGCCCGCAGGTCGCCACCTTCGACCTCGACGGCACCGAGGTCAGGGTGGGGTGGCTCGGTGGCCGCGACGGCTACCGCTTCGTCGACGTCCACGACGAGGTCCACGGCGCCCGGACGGTCCGGGTCGAGTCCCCCGTCGGCCCGGGCGGTCCCCTGCGGGTCCTGGTCGAGCACGACGGACTCACCCGGCCCTTCGACGTGCACCTCGACGGCGACCGGGTCGACGTCGAGTCCCCGCTGGGGCACGTCGCGCTCACCGTCGTACCCCGTTTCGTGGACCCCGCGGACCAGGTCCCCAGCGGCTCGCTGCTGGCGCCGATGCCGGGCTCGGTCGTCCGGGTCGCGGTGCAGCCCGGTCAGCCGGTGACGGCCGGCGAGCCGGTGCTCGTGCTCGAGGCGATGAAGATGCAGCACACGGTGGCCGCGCCGTACGACGGGACCGTCAGCGAGGTGGCGGTGGCCGTCGGCGTGCAGGTCGCGGCCGGGGACGTGCTGGCCGTGGTGACGGCCGGCGTCGGCGCCGGCAGCGGGAACACAGACAACGACAGCGACACCAACCGAGGAGACAGCAGATGAGCGACGTGGCGTTCACCGAGACCGACGAGCGCACCAGCCTGCGCGCGAGCGTCTCCAAGCTCGCGAGCGGCTACGGCCGCGAGTTCTTCGTCCGGCAGGCCCGCAGCGGCGGCAAGACCACCGACCTGTGGCTCGACATGGGCCGGCACGGCTACCTCGGGGTCGCGCTCCCCGAGGAGTACGGCGGCGGGGGCGGCGGCATCGGCGACCTCGCGGCGGTCTGCGAGGAGCTCGCCGCCCAGGGCTGCCCGCTGCTGATGATGGTGGTCTCGCCGGCGATCTGCGGCACCGTGATCAACCGCTTCGGCTCCGAGGAGCAGAAGCGGCGCTGGCTGCCGAGCATCGCCGACGGCACCCTGACGATGGCGTTCGCGATCACCGAGCCGGACGCCGGGTCGAACTCGCACAAGATCACCACCACCGCGCGCCGTACCGACGACGGCTGGGTGCTCAAGGGCCGCAAGATCTACATCTCCGGCGTCGACGAGGCCGGCGCGGTGCTCGTGGTCGCCCGCGCCGAGGACGCCCGGACCGGCCGGCTCAAGCCCTGCCTGTTCGTGGTGCCGACCGACGCCGAGGGCTTCGAGTTCGCGCCGATCGACATGGAGATCGTCAGCCCGGAGAAGCAGTTCAGCGTCTTCATCGACGACGTCCGGCTGCCCGCGGAGGCGCTCGTCGGCGACGAGGACGCCGGCATCGCGCAGCTGTTCGCCGGCCTCAACCCGGAGCGGATCATGGCGGCGTCCTTCGCGACCGGGCTGGCCCGGTTCGCGCTGGGGAAGGCGACCGCCTACGTGAAGACCCGGGAGGTCTTCGACGCCCCGATCGGTGCCCACCAGGCCGTCGCGCACCCGCTGGCGCAGACCAAGATCGAGATCGAGCTGGCCCGGCTGATGACCCAGAAGGCGGCCGCCCTCTACGACGCCGGCGACGACACGGCCGCGGGAGAGGCGGCCAACATGGCGAAGTACGCCTCCGCGGAGGCGGCGTGCGACGCCGCCGACCGGGCCGTGCAGGTGCACGGCGGCAACGGGATCACCGCGGAGTACGGCATGGCCGGGCTGCTGGTCGCCGCGCGGGCGACCCGGATCGCGCCGGTGAGCCGGGAGATGATCTTGAACTTCGTGGGGTCGCACACCCTCGGTCTGCCCAAGTCCTACTGACCACAGAGGCGCACCGGCCCTACGGTGGTCGGGCAGCCTCCGCCCAGCGACCCAGGGAGCCCCCATGACCGACGTGACCGACGGACCCGGCGAGCTCGTGCACTACCGGGTCGACGAGCACGTCGCGACCCTGGTGCTCGACAGCCAGCACAATCGCAACGCGCTGTCCGCGCAGCTGGTCCGCGAGCTGTACGACGGCCTGGGCCGCGCCGCGGAGGACGACGACGTCAAGGTCGTGGTGATCCGCGCCGAGGGCCGCACGTTCTGCAGCGGGGCGGACCTCTCGGAGGCCCGGGCCGACGGCATGGAGCAGGCGGCCGGCGTGATCGTCGAGCTCCAGCGCCGGATCGTCACGCTGCCCAAGCCGGTCGTCACCCGGGTGCACGGAGCGGTCCGGGCCGGCGGGATCGGCATCGTCGCGGCCTCCGACGTCGCGCTGGCCGCCCACGACGCGACGTTCGCGTTCACCGAGGTCCGGCTCGGCCTCACCCCCGCCGCGATCTCGCTGACCGTGCTGCCCCGGATGACCGACCGGGCCGCGGCGCTCACCTTCCTGACCGGCGACGTGTTCACCGGCCGCGAGGCCGAGCGGGCCGGCCTGGTCACCCGCGCGGTCGACGAGGAGGACCTCAACCTCGAGATCGACGAGATCTGCGCGTCGCTGGCCAAGGGCAGCCCGCAGGGCCTGCGCGAGACCAAGGCGCTGGTCGGCCGGCACCTCGTCGAGCGGATCGACACCCACGGGCCGGACCTCGCGACGCTGTCCGCGCGGCTGTTCGGGTCCGAGGAGGCCCGGGCCGCGATGCTCGCCTTCCTCGACCGTTCCCGGCGGTAGCGGCCCCGCCGCCGTCCCGCCCGGCATATTCTCCGGTTCTCTCGCGCGACGAAGGCAACCATTCCGGTCACCCGGGCGGTCCTGGGTGGTGTGAGATCACCTACCCCCCCGGGCGCACCCGCCCTCGGACCCGAGCGGAGCACCTCGGTGACCCATCCCACCCCGGCCGCGCGGCCGGACTTCGACGGCTTCGTCGCGGCCCGGTCCACCCGGCTGCTGCGCACGGCCTACCTGCTCACCCGCGACCGCGGCCTCGCCGAGGACCTGCTGCAGACCGCGCTGAGCAAGGCGTGGTTCGCCTGGGACCGGATCGACGCCGACCCGGAGCCGTACGTGCGCAGGATCCTGGTGAACACCTACGCGTCCTGGTGGCGCCGGAAGTGGAACGGCGAGCAGCCCACCGAGACCCTCACCGAGACCTCCGCGGCCGGCCACGACGACCGCAGCGCCGAGCGGCACGACCTCTGGGACGCGATGGGGCGGCTGCCGCGCCGGCAGCGCGCCGTCGTCGTGCTCCGCTTCTTCGAGGACCTGACCGAGGCGCAGACCGCCGCGGTCCTCGAGTGCTCGGTCGGCACCGTGAAGAGCCAGACCTCCAAGGCGCTCGCCAAGCTGCGCATCGACCCCGCCCTCGACGGCGCCCCCAGCACCAGCACCAGCACCCGCGGCACCAGCAGCCGCGCCGACCTCCGCGCCGAAGGGACGAACCGATGAGGCTCGAGGAGCTCCGCAGCACCCTGAACGAGCACGCCGACGGGCTCGACGACTCCCCGCAGGCCCGGATCGCGCCGGTGCGCCGCCGGGTGGCCGTCGCTCGCCGCCGCCGCACGGCCGCGGTCGCCGGTGCGGGCGTGGTCGTCGTGGTGGCCGCCGCCCTGACCGTCGTACCCCGGCTGACCGACCGGGAGGTCGCGCCCGCCGACCGGGTCGCCCCGGCCCGCCTCGCCGGCCGCCCGGTCCCGGCCACCGAGTCCTCGGCCGGCTTCGACTACCGCTACTCGCGCGGCTACCAGTCCCGTCCGGGCGCCGGCTCGCTCGACGTCGACGTCCCGGTCGGCGACACCCCGCGGCTGGTGATGTGGGCCAGCAGCGACACCACCAGCCGACCCGTCGTGCGGCTGGTGAACCGGTCGGCCGACCGGTCCGCCACCGAGGTCAGCCGCGCCGGCGGGTTCGACCGCTTCGCGTTCCTGTCCGGCAGCGGGGACGGGTCCACCCGGACCGAGCGGCTCCGGCTCACCCAGGACGGTGCCGGTCCCCGGACCCGGCTGGCGCTGGCGGTCTACGACCTCGGCGACACCTCGCAGGCCGGGGTCGGCGACGGCAACGTGGTCTTCCGCCGGCAGGTCGCCGGCGAGTCGCTGGTCAAGGCGGTCGTCGGCCGGCCCGGCCAGACCGACCTCCGGTTCCGGGTGAGGCTGCCCTCGACCGACCTGTCCTACGCCGACGCCTGCTACGGCGGCCGGCGCTGGTACACCGTCACCGTGGGGGGCCGGCAGCTGCTCGGCAGCCAGTGCCAGCGGGGCCACGACCTCTTCGCCGGGAGCGGCTTCGTCACCGTGGACGGCAGCCCGTTCCCCGCCGGGGTCGGCGCCGGTGACACCGTCGAGGTGCGGATCCACCTGTCGCCCAGCGAGCACCGGACCGGTGAGGTGGCGCGCGACCCGCACACGGTGCTGGGGCTGGCCCTCTACACCCACTCCGCCGCCACCCACCGGGTCGCCGGCTCGGACCTCCCGGACCTCAGCGAGGACGGCGGTCACGAGTGGCGGGCCACCCGCTGGGAGCAGTCGCCGGTCGGCGCGGGCTCGCTGCGGATCGCGCTGCCGCCCTCCGACCGGCCCCGGCTGGTGCGGTTCGCCACGAACGGCTCCGGGACGAGGACCAGGACCCTGCTCAGGGTCTCGTCCGACGGCCGGGGGCGTGGGACGATCGAGCAGGAGGACGTGGACGCGGCCGGCGGGGGAGCGGCATACGGCGGCGGGTACGTCGTCCAGCCCGGTGGGTCGCCGACGGTGACCCTCGAGCTCAAGGAGGGTCGCTCCCCCGACTCCCAGCTGGGTCTGGTCGTGTCCGAGCTGGTGCACTGAGGCCGCGGCCCGCCGGGACCGGAGGGAGGCGGGCGCGGTGCGCGGATCGGTCCGGGTGGACGTCGAGGAGTTCCTCGCCGCGCGGGCCCACCTGCTGCTCCGCACGGCGTACCTGCTCACCGGCGACCCGGGCCGCGCCGAGGACCTGCTGGAGGCGGGGCTGGCCCACGCGTGGCTGACCTGGGGGCACAGCGAGCTGGATCCCGAGTCCGCGGTGCGCACCGCGATGGTGCGACGGCGCTTCCGGTGGCGGCCGGCCCGGCGTGGTGACCGCCGGGACCCGACCAGGGACCCCCGCTGGGAGAGCCTCGACCGGCTGAGCCGGGGGCAGCGCGCCGCCCTGGTGCTGCGCTGCTTCGACGACGTCCCCGAGGAGGACGCCGCCGAGATGCTCGGCTGCCAGGTCGGCTCGCTGCGGCGGCGGCTGGCCCGGGCCCGGGAGCGGTTCGGGGTGCCCGACCCCGCGGCGGTGCTCACCGAGCTCGCCGACGGGGTGCGACCCCGCAACGCCGGCGCCCGGATCGCCGACGTCGAGCACCGGGTCTCCGTGCAGCGGGCCTGGCGCCGGACCGAGGCGGTCGGCTCGCTCGTGGTCGCCACGGCCGCGGTGCTCGTCGTGGTCGCGGCGCTGCCCACGGCGCCCCGCCAGCAGGCCGACACGCTGCCGCAGCCGGACATGGTCGACCCGCCGCCGGTGCTGGTGGGCTACCAGCTGCCGGCGACGCTGCACGTCAAGGACGAGGTCTACGTGTACTTCCGCAGCCAGGAGTCGGCGCCGGGACAGGCGTCGCTGCTGGTCGCGGTCGCGTCCGCCCCCCAGCCGCAGGTGCTGGCCTGGGTCAGCCCGCCGGCCCTGACCGGGAGGATCGTGGTCAGCGTCGACGGCAACGTGGTCGCGCGCAACCCCGCGGGCCGGTTCGAACGCGGCCCGCTGCTGTCACCGCGGCGCGCGCACCTCGTCGCGGTGCGGGCCAGCCGCCCCGACGTGTCGGTGCGGCTCGGCATCGCCCTCTACCAGTGGCCTCAGCGGTAGATGCGGCCGGACAGCGTGACGGTGTCCGGGTCGACGTCACCGTGCCGCAGCGCGTCGTCGAGGAAGAAGCTGCTGCCGTCGGGGGAGGTGATCGCGCCGTAGCCGATCCGGACCCAGCGGGGGCTGCTCAGGCACGTGCGCGGGAGGCTGATCGTGACCACGTTGGCGGAGTAGTCGGTCGTGTGCGCCACCGAGCAGCGCACCCGGTCGCCGTTCGGACGGTCCAGCTCGGCCCGGCCGACCCAGTTCCCCGGCCCCGCCTCGACGCTCACGTCGCGCTTGACGCCCTCGTTGGTGACCAGCCGGACGTAGTCGCCGCGTACGGCGCCCACGCGCTGCAGGTCCTTGAAGACGACCCGGACCCCCACCCGGGTGCGGCTGTGCCACATGCGGGACCTCACGACGTCGCCGTTGACCTGGGTCGGGGCCGGGTCACCTGTGGTCCCCGAGAGGGTGAACACCGACACGTCGCCGGCCTGGTCGGCGGCGTAGCGGGTGTTGGCCCCGGCGGAGGTCGAGGTCAGGGCGAGGCCGGTCGCGAGGACGGCCACCGTGCCGGTGCGGATCAGCGTGCGGTGCAGTGACGTGGTCATGTGGTGGTCCCCCGGTGAGATCGGTGCCGGTCGGGTGCGACGGCTCGGCACAGCATAGGGAGCCAGGCCACCGTCCCGGAGGGGAACGAGGAGACCGGCCGGCGTGCCCGATCGGCGGCATCGCGGGACGGGTGCGGCCCGGCGAGGGGTATCGTTGTCCACTTGCCCGAACCAG
The DNA here is from genome assembly GCA_963800225.1 of uncultured Actinomycetota bacterium. GTDB lineage: Bacteria > Actinomycetota > Actinomycetes > Propionibacteriales > Nocardioidaceae > Nocardioides_B. The sequence continues at coordinate 309,371 of CAWDAF010000003.1, forward strand.
CCCCGCAGCACCGTTCGATGGTTCTGACACGCATCCAGGAGCCGTAGCTTTGTCCGTTGACCAGGTCCGCGCCGGCACCCCGACGCCCCACGACCCCGTCGCCCAGCAGGAGATCGCCCACGAGCAGGCGTTCGTGGACACCGTCTACGACCAGCTCGACCGGTCCACCCGCAACGCGCAGGAGCTGGCCCGCGAGGGGCACGGGCGTGCCCACCTCGGCCACGAGGGCGGGCTCGTCGAGCGGGACGCGATGGTCTTCCAGGCCGCCAAGCGGATCGCCACCCTCAACGCCGCGCACGAGGGACTGGTCTTCGGCCGTCTCGATCTGTCCGTCGACGGGGAGGCGCCCCGCTACATCGGCCGGATCGGGCTGCGCGACGAGCAGCGCGACTCGCTGCTCATCGACTGGCGGGCCCCGGCCGCGGCGGTCTTCTACCAGGCCACGGCGGCCGACCCCCAGGGTGTCGTGCGGCGCCGGGTGCTGCGCTGCGTCGGCGCGACGGTGACCGCGGTCGAGGACGACCTGCTCGACGCCGAGGCCGAGAGCGACCTGGTCGTGGTGGGCGAGGGTGCGCTGATGGCGCAGCTGTCCCGGGCCCGGGACCGGACCATGCACTCCATCGTGGCGACCATCCAGGCCGAGCAGGACAAGGCGATCCGCGCGCCCGGCAAGGGCGTGGTGTCGATCTCGGGTGGTCCGGGCACCGGCAAGACGGTGGTCGCGCTGCACCGCGCGGCGTACCTGCTCTACGCCGACCGTCGCCGTTACGAGACCGGCGGCGTGCTGATCATCGGGCCGTCCGGGGTCTTCATGCGCTACATCGAGCGGGTGCTGCCCTCGCTGGGCGAGACGGCGGTGGCGCTGCGGTCGCTCGGCGAGGTGGTCGACGGGATCAGGGCGGTCCGGCGCGACGAGCCGGCCGTCGCGGACGTCAAGGGGGCGAGCCGGATGGCCGAGCTGATGCGTCGTACGGCGCGGCAGGCGGTGCCGGGGGCGCCGACCGAGCTGCGGGTGTTCTACCGCGACGACAACCTCGTGCTGTCCCCGCGGGAGCTGGCGCGGCTGAGGCGGCAGCTGCTGTCCCAGGGCCATCGCAACCGGCAGGTGCCGCGGGTGGCCTCCACGCTGCTCGACGCGATGTGGCGCCAGGTCCGCGGCGAGCGGGGCCGGCAGCGCGGGCGCGAGGAGTTCAACGACACCATGCTCGGCACCGCGGCCTTCGTGGACTTCGTGCTGGCCTGGTGGCCCTCGCTCGACGCCGTCGAGGTGCTGAGCTGGCTGCGCGACCCCGAGCTGCTCGGCCGGGTCGCCGAGGGGGTGCTCGACCGCGACCAGCAGGAGCTGCTGTCCCGGTCGTGGGGGCCGGTCCGGGAGCCGGCCGCCTACCGGGTGACCCCCGACGACTGGTCGGTCGAGGACGTGCCGCTGATCGACGAGCTCCGCTACCAGCTCGGCGACGTCCCGGAGAAGCCCAAGCGCGGTGACCGCGACGACGACCTCGACCCGCTGGCGCACCTGTTCGACGAGAGCGTCCCCGAGCTGACCACGGTCACCGACCGGGAGTACCCGACCGGGCCCCGGCCCTCGACCCGCACCGAGGACGACTTCTACGCGCACGTGCTCGTCGACGAGGCGCAGGACCTCACGCCGATGCAGTGGCGGATGGCCGGCCGCCGGGGACGCTCGGCGACCTGGACCGTGGTCGGCGACCCGGCCCAGTCCTCGTGGCCGGTGCCCGCGGAGGCCGCCCGGGCCCGCGAGGAGGCGCTCGGCGACAAGGCCCGGCACGACTTCCACCTCTCCACGAACTACCGCAACAGCAAGGAGATCTACGACTTCGCCGCCGCGTACGCCGGCCGGGTGGGTCTCGACGCCGACCTGCCGAACGCCGTGCGCGAGACCGGGGTCGGGCCCGCCGAGCGCACGGTCGTCGACCTCCGCGTGGGGGTCCACGACGCGGTGACCGAGCTCGTCGAGGCGGTCGAGGGCACGGTCGGGATCGTCGTACCGGTGGCCCGGCGGGCGCAGGTGCAGGAGTGGCTCGACGGCTGGGCCGAGCTCGCCGAGGCCGCGTCCGGCGGCTCGCTCGCTCGGCTCGCGGTGCTCACCGGGCTGGAGACCAAGGGCCTGGAGTTCGACGGGATCGTCGTGGTCGCCCCGGACGAGATCGAGGCGGAGTCCTCCACCGGCCGGTCCACGCTGTACGTGGTGCTCACCCGTGCCACCCAGCGGATGGTCACCGTCACCACCTGACCCACCGCCGAGTCGGCGCGAACGCAGGTTTGCCGGGGTCGAGTCGGCGCGAACGCAGGTTTGCCGGGCGCGAGCCGGCGCGTTTGTCGGCAGGTCGCCTCGCTGTTCCGTGCGCCCGGCGAGGAGACGTGCGTTCGCGCCGACTCGACGGGGTGAGACGTGCGTTCGCGCCGACTCGGCGGGGGTGAGACGTGCGTTCGCGCCGACTCGGCGGGTCGGTAGAGTCCCGAGGCATGGACGCCCCGCTCGATGCCACGGCCGCGCTCGACGCGATGCTGGGGCACCAGGCCTGGGCGGCGATCCGGCTGCGCGACTCCGCGACGGTGACCCTCGTCGCCGGTGCCCGCAGCGTGGTCGAGCGGCTGGTCGACGTACCCCTCGAGGAGGGCGTGCCGCCGGAGGGCCGCCGCTTCGACCGGCTGGTCGCGATCCCGTTCCGCCAGGTCACCGAGCGCGGGTTCGAGGCGCACGACGACGGCACCCCGCTGACCGTCGTCGACATCGACCTCGAGGCCGAGATCCCGCTCGGCGAGCTGCTGGCGGCGCTGCCCGACGAGCCGATCACCTTCGCCGACCGTGGCGGGTTCGACACCAGCGACCAGGAGTACGGCGTCGTGGTGGACGCGATCATCGACGAGGAGATCGGCAACGGCGAGGGCGCCAACCTCGTGATCGGCCGGCACTACCGCGCGCAGGTCGAGGACTGGGACGCCCGCAAGGGGCTGACGGTGCTGCGCCGGCTGCTCGAGCGCGAGCGCGGGGCGTACTGGACCTACTGCTTCTTCACCGGTGACCGGTTCCTGGTCGGCGCGAGCCCCGAGCGGCACGTCTCGGTGCACGGTGGGGACGTCCGGATGAACCCGATCAGCGGCACGTTCCGGCTCAAGGGGCTGACCGACCCCGTGGAGCGCAAGGCCCGGCTGCTGGACTTCCTCGCCGACGAGAAGGAGATCTACGAGCTCTTCATGGTCGTCGACGAGGAGCTCAAGATGATGTGCGACATCTGCCACGAGGGTGGCCAGGTGCTCGGCCCGTTCCTCAAGCCGATGACGCACCTCGTCCACACCGAGTACCTGCTCGCCGGCCGCACCGACCGCGACGTCCGCGAGGTGCTGCGCGACACCATGTACGCCGCCACGGTGACCGGCTCGCCGGTGGAGAACGCCTGCCGGCTGATCAAGAAGTACGAGACCGAGGGCCGCGGCTACTACGGGTCCGCCCTCGCGCTGCTGGGCCGAGACGCCGAGGGCAGGGCCACCGCCGACTCCCCGATCGTGATCCGGACCGCCGACGTCGACCTCGAGGGCCGGCTCAAGGTCACCGCCGGCGCCACCCTGGTGCGGGACTCCGAGGCGGCGCACGAGGTCGCCGAGACGCACGCCAAGGCAGGCGGGATCCTCGCCGCGTTCGGCCTGGTCGAGCAGGCGTCCACCGCGGCCGAGGGACTCGACGAGCTGACCCGCGACGAGGACGTCGTGATCGCGCTCGGCTCGCGGAACCAGCGACTCAGCAGGTTCTGGCTGACCGACCAGGGCGGCTCGCCGCCGGCGGCCGAGCTCAAGGGCAAGACCGCTGTGATCCTCGACGGCGAGGACGACTTCGTCAACATGCTCCGGCACGTCCTCGCGGTGATGGGGATGACCTCGTCCGTCGTACGCCACGAGGACCTGACGCCGGACGCGATCGACGGCTACGACCTGGTGATCGTCGGGCCCGGGCCCGGCGACCCGCGCGACGGCGACCACCCGAAGATCGCGGCGTTCCGGACGGCGGTCGACCTGCTGCTCGAGCGCCGCCAGCCGTTCCTGTCGGTCTGCCTCGGCCACCAGGTGCTGTGCAGCCGGCTGGGCCTGGACCTGGCCTACAAGGACATCGTCTTCCAGGGCACCCAGTCGCGCGTCGATCTCGAGGGCCGCGAGGAGAACGTCGGCTTCTACAACACCTTCGTGGCCCGCGCGGGCGACGGCCTGCCCGCGGGCGTCACCGTCTCGGCCGACGCCGCGACCGGGGACGTGCACCTGGTCCACGGCCCGCACTTCCGCGGCATCCAGTTCCATGCGGAGTCGATCCTGACCGAGCACGGCTACGACCTGATCCACGACCTGGTCCTCGACCTGCTCGCATGAGCACGCCGCGGGTCGTGGTGGTGGACCACCACGACTCGTACACGTGGAACCTCGTGCACCTGGTCGCGGCCGTCACCGGCGCGCTGCCGGTCGTCGTCGAGCACGACGAGGTCCGGGCCGCCGACCTGGCCGGCTTCAGCCACGTCGTGCTCTCCCCGGGGCCGGGCAGCCCCGACGACGTACGCGACTTCGCGCTGGGGCGGGCGGTCTTCGGTCTCGGCCTGCCGGTGCTCGGGGTCTGCCTGGGCATGCAGGCCCTGGTCTCGGCGTACGGCGGTCAGGTCGGCCAGGTCGAGCCGGCGCACGGGGAGGTGGCGGCCGTGGAGCACGACGGCACCGGCGTGCTGGCGGGGATCCCGTCGCCCTTCGCGGCGGTCCGCTACCACTCGCTGGCCGCGACCCGGCTGCCGGACGTGCTCCGGCGGACCGCCTGGTGCGAGGGCCCCGACGGCCCGGTGGTGATGGGGGTGGAGCACCGCGGGCTGCCGCTGTGGGGCGTGCAGTTCCACCCGGAGTCGGTGCTCACCGAGCACGGCGAGCGGCTGGTCGCGAACTTCCTGGGCACCCCGTGAGCGCCGACCTGGTCGCCCGGTTCGAGGGGCTCGCGGCCTCCCACGACCGGATGTTCTGGCTCGACGGCGGCGGCTCACGGGCCTGGTCGGGGCGCCGGTCGATCCTCGGGGCGCTCCGCGAGGAGGACGTCTCGCTGAGCTACGACGCCGGCCGGCGCGAGGTCCGCCGGCACCAGCACGGCCGGGACGAGGTGGTCGGCGACGACGTGTTCACGGTGCTGCGCGACGAGGTGGCGCGGGACGCGGGCGACCTGGCGGTGAGCTGGGTCGGGTACCTCGGCTACGCCTCCCGCCCCGACCTGCCCGCGGCGACCGGGTCCGGAGTGCCCGACGCCGTGTGGATGCGGGTGCGCGACCCCCTGTTCGTCGACCACGACCCGGGCCCGGCGGCCGGCTCGCGTCGACCGTCCGGACCGGTGGCCGTCCCGGACGGCTACCGCGACGCGTTCGTCGAGGTGCAGCGGCAGCTCCGGCTCGGCAACAGCTACGAGGTGAACCTCACCTACCGCGAGGCGTTCGGCTCGCTCGTCGACCCGGTCACCGCCTACCTGGCGCTGCGGGCCGGCAACCCCGCGCCGTACGCCGGGTTCCTGCAGCACCGGGGTGTCCGGCTGCTCAGCTCGAGCCCGGAGCGGTTCGCCACCGTCGGGCGTGACGGCTGGCTGGAGACCAAGCCGATCAAGGGCACCACGCCCCGGGGTACGACGGACGCCGAGGACGCCGCGCACCGGGAGGCGCTGGCCGCCGACCCCAAGTACCGCGCCGAGAACCTGATGATCCTCGACCTGCTCCGCAACGACCTGTCGCTGGTGTGCGACCCCGGCACGGTGAGCGTCCCGGTGCTGATGGAGGTGGAGTCCTACGCCTCGGTGCACCAGCTCGTCTCCACGGTGCGGGGGCGGCTGCGTCGCGGAGTCGGCACCGTCGACGCGCTGCGGGCGCTGTTCCCGGCCGGGTCGATGACCGGAGCCCCGAAGCTGCGCACGATGGAGGTCATCGAGGCCGTGGAGAGCTCGCCGCGCGGGGTGTACGCCGGCGCCTTCGGCTGGGTCGGCGCCGACGGCCGCGCGGACCTCGGGGTGGTGATCCGGTCACTGGTGGCGACACCCGCGGCCGACGCCTGGCGCTACGAGCTCGGCACCGGCGGCGGGATCACGGTGCGCTCCGACGTGGCGGAGGAGTACGCCGAGACCCGGTGGAAGGCCGAGCGGCTGCGGGCCGCCGTGCTGGGCTGACGGTCGCCGTACGGACGGGGTCGCTCGTGCCGGCGGCCGGCGATGGCGTTTGACCACCGCACTCCCCACAGAGAACCGGCACTCCCCACGGGATGCAACCCGTGGGGAGTGCCGGTTTACCAGGGCACCATGGGAAACCGGCAGGGCCGCCGGTCCCCAGGGCGTCAGCTCGTCGGCGAGCCCTTGTCGCTGTCCAGCGTGACGTCGACGGTTCGGGTGGAGTCGCCACCGCTGACCACGGTCAGGGTGACCTTGTCGCCGGGCCGGTGGCCGCGGATGGTGGCGACCAGGGACTCGGAGCCGGTGATCACCTCGTCGTCGACCTTGGTGATCACGTCGCCCCTCTTGAGCCCGGCCTTCGCGGCCGCGGAGCCCTGGTTGACCGCCTGCACCCCGGCACCGCTGAGCAGGCCGCTGTTGCTGGAGGCATCGGTGACCGAGACGCCCATCCGCGCGTGGGTCGGGGTCTCGCCGTTGCGGAGCTGCTGCACGACCGGCCACACGTTGTCGATCGGGATCGCGAAGCCCAGGCCGATCGAGCCGCCGGTCGCACCGTTGGAGGCGGTCCGGATCGAGGAGTTGATGCCGATCACGTCCCCGTTCAGGTCGACCAGCGGGCCGCCGGAGTTGCCGGGGTTGATCGCGGCGTCGGTCTGGATGGCGGGGTACGTCGTGTCCTGCGACGAGCCCGCGGAGGGCCCGTTCTGGCCGTCGCTGGATCCGACCGACACCGGCCGGTTCAGGGCGCTGACGATGCCGCTGGTGACGGTGGCCTCGAGGCCGAACGGCGACCCGATGGCCACCACGTTCTCGCCGACGTCGACCTGGGTGGACCGGCCGATGGTCGCCGGCTGGAGGCCGGAGACGCCCTCGGCCTTGATCACGGCGAGGTCGGTGAGCGGGTCGGTGCCGATGATGGTCGCCTTCTTGGCGGTGCCGTCGTTGAAGCTGACCGAGATCTGGCCGCCCTGCCCGGCGACGGAGGCGACGTGGTTGTTGGTGAGGATCTCGCCGTCGGAGCTGATCACGATGCCGGACCCGGAGCCCTCCTCCTGGGTGTTCCTCACGTTGATCTTGACCACGGAGGGCAGCACGGACTTGGCGACCGCCTCGACGGAGTCCGCGGACGGCGTGACCTGCTTGCGGTTCACGACCGGCGAGCTCGCGACGCCGCCGGGAGCCGTCGGGCTGTCGTTGCCGACCAGGTTGTCGACCGCGTTGAACCCGGCGGCGCCGGCGAGCCCGCTCAGCCCGCCGACCACGAGGGCCGCGACCAGGATCGCCGCGACCGCCCCGGAGCTGGGCCGGCCGGAGCGACGCTCGCGCCGGGGGTCGTCGTGGAAGCCGAACGGCTGGGACGGCGGGGCGCCGTTCGGGGTGGTGTCGCCGTAGCGGTGCTGGGAGCCGGCACCCGGGTCCTGGGGGAGCCGCTGGGTGTCGTCGTTCTCGGGGGGACGGTTCTGCTCGGTCATGTCCCCGAGCATGTCGAAGGTTCCTTAAGCACCACTGAGAGTGCCCTGGGACGGTCCCGTGGTTGTGCTGTGCGGCGCGGTCGGGGAACCCGGCAGGGTCAGGGTGAAGGCAGCGCCGCCCCCCGGGGCGTGTGCCACCGTCACCGAGCCGCCGTGCCGCTCGGCCACCTGGCGCACGATCGAGAGACCGAGCCCGGAGCCGGGCATCGTCCGGGACGCCGAGGAGCGGTAGAACCGGTCGAAGACGTGCGGCAGGTCCTCCTCGGCGATCCCGTGCCCCTGGTCGGCTACCCGGAGCCGGCCGCCGGTCAACGAGACGGTGACCCGGCCCAGCGGCGGGCTCCACTTGGCGGCGTTGTCGAGCAGGTTGGTGGCGGCACGCTCCAGGGCGGCCGCGTCGCCGTTCACCCACCACGGTTCGGTGCGCAGGTCGAAGTGCAGGCTGCTGGCCCGCCGGCGGACCCGCTGGACGGCCCGCTCGACGACCTCCGCGACGTCGACCGGCTCGAGCAGCACCTGGGCCGGCTGCTCGCGGGCGAGCTCGGTCAGGTCGCCGATCAGGGTGGTCAGCTCCTCGATCTGGAACTGCACGTCGTCGAGGAGCTCGGCGCGGGACTCGGGGGACAGCCCGCCCTGCCGGTCCGCCTGGGTGAGCAGGTCGAGGTTGGTGCGCAGGGAGGTGAGCGGGGTGCGCAGCTCGTGTCCGGCGTCCGCGACGAGCTGGCGCTGCCGGTCGCGGGAGGCCGACAGCGCGGTGAGCATCGAGTTGAAGGCCCGGGCCAGCCGGGCGATCTCGTCGTTGCCCTCGACCTCGATCGGGTCGAGCTTCTCGGTGCGGGCGATGTCCTCCGCGGCGTCGGTGAGCCGCCGTACCGGGCGCAGGCCGTTGCGGGCCACCCCCCAGCCGGCGAGCGCGGCCGTGACCACGCCGGCCACCCCGAAGATCAGCATCACCAGGCCGAGGGTGTCCAGGGTGGCCTCGTTGGGGGCCAGCGACTGGGCGACCACCAGCGCGACCCCGTCGGAGGTGGTGCGGACCGTGGCGACGCGGTAGTCCGCGCTGCGGCCGGGGATCGTCCGGCAGGAGTACGAGCTGGTGCCGCGGGCCACCGCGAGCTCCGGGGCGCCGAGGGTGATCTTGTCCTTGTTCACCCCGCCGGTCGTCACCGTCCGTCCGTTGGCGAACACGTAGCCGACCATGGTGTCGGTCGCGCCCTGCATGAAGGCCGGGATGTCGCTGACGGCGTACTGTGCCGGCTCGTAGTGCGCCGAGACCACCGCGCGGCGGTGCAGCGACTCGTCGAGGGAGGCCTGGAGCTGGTGCCGGATCGTCAGGTAGGCCGCGAGCGCGACGATCGCCACCGAGAGGCCGACGGCGAAGGTGACCAGCAGGATCACCCGGCTGGCCAGCGACTGCCGGTAGCGCAACCGGCCGAGCCACAGGCTCACGACTCTTTGAGCACGTATCCCACACCGCGCACGGTGTGGATCAGCCGCGGCTCACCTTCGGCTTCGGTCTTGCGTCGCAGGTAGCCGACGTAGACCTCCAGCGAGTTGGCCGTCGTGGGGAAGTCGTAGCCCCAGACCTCCTCGAGGATGAAGGACCGGTCGAGCACCCGCCGGGGACGCCGCAGGAACATCTCCAGCAGCGCGAACTCGGTGCGGGTCAGCTCGATGGCCCGGTCGCCGCGCCGGACCTCGCGGGTGGCGAGGTTCAGGGAGAGGTCGGAGAAGGTGACCACCTCGTCGTCGAACCCGTCCGGGGAGCCGTCGCCCGGGGTGCTGACCCGCCGCAGCAGGGCGCGCAGCCGGGCGAGCAGCTCCTCGAGCGCGAACGGCTTGGTCAGGTAGTCGTCGGCGCCGGCGTCCAGGCCGTCGACCCGGTCGCCGACCGAGTCCCGCGCGGTCAGCACCAGGATCGGCAGGTCGTTGCCGGTGCTGCGCAGCGCGCGGGTCGTCTCGATCCCGTCCAGCCTCGGCATCATCACGTCGATCACCAGCGCGTCGGGCAGCTGCCCGGCGATGCTGGCCAGCGCCTCGGCCCCGTCGCTGGCCAGGCTGACGGCGTAGCCGTTGAACTCGAGGGAGCGACGAAGGGACTCGCGGACCGCGCGGTCGTCGTCGACGACCAGGACGCGGGGGCTCGGCTGCTCGGGTCCGGTGGTCACGGATCCCACTGTGCCAGTCCTGTCTGAGGCACGGCTGAGAAGGCGGTCAGTCCGTCGCGGTGCGCGCGGTGAGGTAGGTCAGCACCCGCTCCATGCGGACCACGCCGACGTACCGGCCGTGGTCGTCGACGCAGACCAGCGGGTGGAACCGCTGCCGGGTGGGGCGGGTGATCGCGCGCTCGGCGGCCTCGGCGACCGGGGTGTCGACCCGGACCCGCATGCCCGGTTGCAGCGCGGAGTGCACCAGCCCGTCGGGGTCGACGGTGGCCACCGGGCGCTCCCGGGCGTCGAGCATCACCACCAGGTCGGTGGCGTCGTCGGCGACCACGGACCGCGCGGTCGGTACGTCGTACGCCGTCGAGGTGCGCTCGAGCAGCGAGCGGAGGTTGTGCTTGCCCTGGGTGGGGACCCGGCCGCGGAGCAGCCCGGCGCCCTCGCTGTCGACGTCGGACCACGGCGGTCCGGGGCGGCCGAGCAGGTACCCCTGCGCCATCGGGACGCCGAGGCCGACCACCGCGTCGAGCTCACCGAGCTGCTCGATGCCCTCGGCCAGCACGCAGGCGTCGATCCGGCTCGCAAAGGTGCTGATCATCTCCACGAGCGCGTGCTTGGTCTCGTCCCGGTCGACCCCGGAGACCAGCTGACGGTCCAGCTTGATGATGTGCGGGCGGATTCCGATCAGGTGCTGGAGCCCCGCGTAGCCGGCCCCCGCGTCGTCGATCGCGATCAGCGCGCCCGCGGCGCGGAGCCGGTCCAGGGCCGGCTCGAGCAGCTCGTAGGAGTCGATCCGGGCGTGCTCGGTCAGCTCGATCACCACCCCGGTGAGGTCCGGGTACCGGTCCCAGACCGCGAGCACGTCGGGGTGGTCGAGCACGTCGGGCCCGACGTTGAGCGCCAGGAAGGTGTTCGCGGGCAGGTCCGGGCGGGAGGCCAGCGCCGTGCTGAGCGCGAGGGCCTCCAGCTGCGGGGCGCGGCCGTGGCGCCGGGCGGCCGCGAACCACTGCGCGGGGTCGGGCACCGGGTAGCCCTGGAAGCGGACCAGCGCCTCGTAGCCGATCACGGTCCCGCGGTACAGGTCGACGATCGGCTGGAAGTGCGAGACCACGCCCTCGCCGGTCAGGGCCCGCTTGAGCAGCCGTTGCCAGCTGAGCTCGCGCGCTCGCTCGGAGTGTGGGGGGCGGGCCACGGTTCAGCGGCCCTGCGGGAGGAGGTGGCCGGCGGCCTGGGTGAGCGCGTGGACGGGCGCGACCGGGCGGCCGGACGAGCGGGTCACGCGGACTCCTGAGGGGCCATGAGCAGCGGGTCGAGGAGGCGGCACGCCGTGCGGAGTGCTTGGAGGTGCCACCGTTCGCGGAGTCTTCCACAGGCTGTGGACGAATGGGGGCGATTGCCGTGACCTGCCCGGTGTGGCGAGGATGAGACCTGCGTTCGCGCCGACTCGACAGGGTTTTTTCGTGCGTTCGCGCCGACTCGACGGGGTTCTTTCGTGCGTTCGCGCCGACTCGGCGGGGTTCTTCCGTGGGTCAGAGCAGGCTGCGGGCCGCGGCACCGGCGCGGGCGCCGTACCCGGTGCCGCCGAACAGGCAGGCGTGCACGAGCAGCGGGAACAGCTGGTGCAGCGCGACCCGGTCCTCCCAGCCGTCGGCCAGCGGGCTGCTGTCCTGGTAGGCCTCGAGGACCCGCTGCAGCTGCGGGCAGCCGAACAGCGCGAGCATCGCCAGGTCGCTCTCCCGGTGGCCGCCGTGCGCCGCCGGGTCGATCAGCCAGACCCGGCCGTCCACGCCCCACACGAGGTTCCCCGACCAGAGGTCGCCGTGCAGCCTGGCGGGCGGCTCGTCCGGGCCGGCCAGGTCGGTCAGCCGCCGGACCACCCGCTCGACGGCGGCCGCGTCGCCGGCGGAGATCCCCTCCCGGTCGCGGGCGAGCTTGAGGTAGGGCAGCACCCGGCGGGTCGCGAAGAACTCCGGCCAGGAGGGCGCCGCCCGGTTCGGCAGCGGCAGGGCGCCGATGTAGCCGTCGACGCCGGCGGCCGTCCCGAAGCCGGGTGCGCCGGCCCGGTGGGTCGCGGCCAGGTCGTGCCCGAAGCGCTCCGCGGCCTCCACGCTCGGCCGGGTGCTCTCCACCCAGGCCATCACCAGGCAGTCGTCCTCGGCGGCGAGCACCTCGGGGACGGCGGCCGCGCGGGCCTCCGCCAGCCAGCGCAGGCCCTCGGCCTCGGCGCGGAAGAAGTCGGCCGGCGAGTGCGGCCGGGTCTTCATCAGCACCGAGGCGCCGGTGGAGAGCCGCAGCCGGGTGGCGGTGCAGATGTCGCCGCCCGCCACCGGGATGGTGGCGACGACCGCGGTGCCGAGGAGAGCCTCGGCCCGCGCCGCGGCGGTTCCGCGCCGCGCCACCTCAGCCGCCCGCTCCCGGGCGCTCGCCGCCCACCTGGTCCCGCAGGGCGGCGACCAGCGCGTCCGCGGTCCGCTCCACCATCTCCAGCACCCGCTCGAAGCCGTCGCCGTCACCGAAGTAGGGGTCCGGCACGTCCCGGTCACCGGACCGGTCACCGGACCGGTCACCGGACTCGCCGTCGACGACCGCCGGGTCGAAGTCGCGGAACATCCTCAAGCGCTCGGCCGGGCCGAGCCCCGCGAGGTCGCGGTGGTTCTGGGCATCCATCGCCAGCACCAGGTCGCAGCGCTCGAACCAGTCGGCGCGGAACTGCTGCGCGCGGTGCCGGGACGGGTCGTAGCCGTGCTGCTCGAGCAGCCGGGCGGCCCGCTCGTCCATCCCGCCGCCGACGTGCCAGCCGCCGGTGCCGGCGCTGACCACCTCGACGTCGGCGGACAGGCCGGCCGCCTCGAGCCGGTCGCTGAGCACCACCTCGGCCATCGGGGAGCGGCAGATGTTGCCCAGGCAGACCACGGCCACCCGGTACGGCGTCCCGTCCGGCCCTGCGCCGCGGGGCAGGTCGCCGCTCACCGGCGGTCCGGCAGCAGCAGCTCGAGGATCCAGGTGGCGACCATGATCACGACGGCGCCGAGCACGGCGGTCCAGAAGCCGTCGACGTGGAAGCCGAGGCCGAGCTGCCGCGAGAGCCAGCTGGTGAGCAGCAGCATGAACGCGTTGATCACCAGGACCAGCAGCCCGAGGGTCAAGATGATGAACGGCAGCGAGAGCAGCGTCACGATCGGGCGCACGATCGCGTTCACCAGCCCGAAGACGACGGCGACCAGCAGCAGGGTCAGCACGCGGTGGCGCTCGGTGCCGCCGGTGACGGTGATGCCCTCGAGCAGCCAGGTGGCGGCAGCCAGCGCGAGAGCGTTGACGGCGACCCAGATCAGGAACCTCATCTGATGATCTTGCCAGGTGGGGGCACCCGGGCGCTGCCCTCGTCGGGGGCGGTGCTGCCGTCGACACACGAGCGGGCCCGCACGCCGGACGGAGTGCGGGCCCGCACCAGGGTGACCCACCGGCCCCTGGATGACGGGGCAGCGGTGCCCCCCACCGCAGCCCCGAAGCCGGACGCGAGCCCCCCGGCACCGTCCGACCCCCTCAGGATGCCCGCCGCGTCGAGGCGCTACCTCGTCCGAATGGTCCGTTTTGGCGGCCTGAACGGCTCACCCGAGGTGCGGCGGCTCGATCACCTCGGTGGTCAGCCGCGCGCTCTGGGCCACCACGATGCCGGCGACCACCGCGAGGCCGCCCAGCAGCGCGATCGTGTCGAGGGACTCCGAGAACCACATCCAGCCCAGCGCGCTGACGCCGATCGGCTCCAGCATCGCCACCATCGTCACGGTGGTCGCCCGCAGGTGCCGCAGCGCCAGCAGCTCCACCCCGAAGGGCAGCACGGTGCCGACCACGACGATCCAGGCGAGCACCGCCCACACCGGCGCGGTGCCCCCGGACAGCCGCCCGAGCAGGCTCACCTGGTCCTCGAGCAGCCCCCACGGCAGCCGGGTGACCGGGTGCACCAGGTTCAGCCCGATCGTCGCGCACAGGAACGACCACAAGATCACCCGCAGCGGGTCGAGCCGGGCCACCCCGTGCTCGCCGATCAGGAAGTACGCCGCGAAGCAGATCGCCGCGCCGACGCCGCCGGCGATGCCCACCGGGTCGAAGGCCAGCCCCTGGTAGATGCCGGTGGCCGCCACCAGGCCGCCCCAGGCCAGCGCCAGCCCCGCCCACAGCCGGGGGCGGACCGGCTCGTGCTGCACGAACCGCGCCCACAGCGCGACCAGGATCGGGGCCTGGTACTCCAGCAGCAGCGCCATCCCCACCGGCAGTCGGTCGATCGCCACGAAGTAGGTCCACTGCAGCGCGGCCACCCCGACCAGCCCGTGCGCGACGATCAGCAGCCCGAGCCGGCCGGTCGGCGGGGGCAGCGCGTCCCTGCGGAACAGCAGCGCCGCGGCGAGCAGCACCAGGAAGGTCCCGGTCACCCGGGTGGTGGTCAGCGTCAGCGGGTCCACGCCGGCGCGCAGCGCGATCCGGGACACCCCGGCGTTCTGGATGAACAGCACCGCTCCGAGCACGACCAGGACCAGGCCGAGGGTCGGGTTGCGGGAGCGCATGGTGGAGATCGTAAGGGGTGTCAGGGGGTCTGACCCCTGTCGACTCGGCTGGCGGACGCCCGGGGCGGAGCCGCTAGGGTTCCCCCCATGACCGCCGAGCCGACCCGCGCGTCCACCCCCCAGCTGCGTCCGGCGATCCGGGACATCCCGGCCTACGTCCCGGGCCGGCCGCCGGCGCCCCGGCCGGGGGTCACGACGTACAAGCTGTCCTCGAACGAGAACCCCTACGACCCGCTGCCCGGCGTCGTGGAGGCCGCCACCGAGGCGGCGCTGCGGATGAACCGCTACCCCGACATGGGCTGCACCGAGCTGTACGCCGCGCTGGCCGCCAGGCTCGACGTCCCGGTGACGCACCTGGCCGCGGGCACCGGGTCGGTGGCCGTGCTCTACCACCTGCTCCAGGCGTTCTGCGAGAGCGGCGACGAGGTCGTCTACGCCTGGCGGTCCTTCGAGGCCTACCCGATCGCGGTCTCGGTCACCGGGGCCACCTCGGTGCGGGTGCCGCTGACCGCCGACGCCCGCCACGACCTGGACGCGATGGCCGCCGCGGTCACCGACCGCACCAAGGTGGTCATCGTCTGCAGCCCGAACAACCCCACCGGCCCCTCGGTACGGCGCGCCGAGCTGGAGGCCTTCCTGGACCGGGTGCCGTCGCACGTCGTGGTAGTGCTGGACGAGGCCTACCGCGAGTTCGTCCGCGACGAGGATCCCTTCGACGGCGTCGAGGTCTACCGCTCGCGGCCCAACGTGGTGGCGATGCGTACCTTCGCCAAGGCCTACGGGCTGGCCGGCTTCCGGGTCGGCTACGTGGTGGCCTCGGAGCGGATCGCCTCCGCCGTGCGCGCGTGCGCGCTTCCGTTCGGGGTCTCCTCCGTCGCGCAGGCCGCCGCGGTGGCCTCGCTCGAGCGGGAGGACGCCCTGCTGGACCGGGTGCAGGCGCTCACCACCGAGCGGGACCGGGTGGTCGCCGCGCTGACCGGCCGGGGCTGGCAGATCCCCGACGCGCAGGGCAACTTCGTCTGGCTGCCGCTGGGGGAGCGCACCTCGGACTTCGTCGCGGCGGCCGAGCAGGCCGGGATCGTGGTGCGGCCGTTCGCGGGCGAGGGCGTGCGGGTGACCATCGGCGAGCCGGCCGGCAACGACGTGTTCCTCGAGGTGGCCGCGGCCTTCGCGGGCTGAGCCCGACCGACCGACTGGCCGGTCCGGGGTGGGCGGCTAGGCCGGGGCGGTGCCGTCGGTGCCCTCGGCACTACCGGGGCCCGGCTCGGCGGCGGACCCGGGGCCGGCGTCCTCGCCGCCGCTCGGGCTCCTCGCGCGGCGCGACCAGCTGGGACAGCCCGGCGACCACGTCCCCGCTCGGGGAGGCGGCGGCCCGGTTGCTCTCGGCGATCTCGACGAGCAGCTCCTGGCGGTGCACCTGGATGTGACGCGGGGCGTCCACGCCGATGCGGACCACGTCGCCCCGGAACTCGAGGACGGTGACGACGATGCCGTCACCGATCACGATGCTCTCGCCCACACGTCGGCTCAGCACCAGCATGCAGTCACTCCCGTCAGCTCGTCCGCGGTCAGGGGCCCGCCGCTCGACGGGGTCAGCCTATGCGGGTCGGTGTGCGGACGCGCCGGACAGGGGCGCTCTCATCGGCAGATCGGCGTCGGAGAGGACGTACTGACCGGCTCGCCGGGTGCGGTGGTTGACCAGCACCGGTGCCAGCAGGTTGGCCGTGGCCTGCTCGGGCGTGTCGCCCAGCGTGACCACCACCAGCGCCAGCAGGTCGTTCTCGTCCTCGAGCCCGAGCTCGGCGGTGACCGACGCGTCGATCTCGGGGGAGTAGCCGGCGAAGAACGGGCCGGGCGGCACCACGACGAAGCTCAGGTTCGGGTCGTCGAGCGAGCGCAGGTCGCAGACCAGCCCGGACTCGTCGAGCCGCGCGAGCGCGAACCGGCGGCGGTCCGGGAAGCCGGCCAGCGGCTGCACCATCTCCAGGACCGGGACCGGGACCTCGGCGTCTTGAAGGACGGTCTGCTCGAGGACGGGGGCGGGCGGGGTGGCAGTCTGCACGAGGGTCTCCGATCGGGTCATCGCAGGAAGTCCAGCAGCGTCGGCTGGAGCACCTTGGAGGTGGCTCCCAGCGCCGACTGGTAGGCGACCTGCTGCATCTGCAGATCGACGATCGCCGAGGCGATGTCGACGTTCTCCACGTCGGAGAGGGTCTTCTGGTTGTCCAGGGTCGAGGTCTCCAAGTTGCTTCCTGCGCTCTCGACCCGGTTGGTGCGGCTGCCGATGTCGGCCAGCGCGGTGCGCATCTGGCCGCTGACCGCGTCGATCCGGGTCAGCGTCCCGGCCACGGCGGAGGGGTTGTTGCGGAGCGCGTCGATCGCGTCGGAGAGCACGCTGAACAGGTCGTCGCCGCCCGCTGAGAAGGCCGCCGGACCGGTCACGTTGACCGGCACGCTGACGCCCCTGCCCACGGTCCGGCTGACGTCGTTGGTGTCCCCGACGAACGTGCCGTTCGCGTCGTACGCCGCGGGGCCGGCGGTCGTGCCGCCGAAGAGCGGCCGCCCGAGGTGCTGGGTGTTGGCCTCGTCGATCAGCCCCTGCCGCAGCTGGGTGAGCTCGGAGGCGAGCGCCTCCCGGGCGTCGGCGCCGGTGCTGCCGGTCGAGGAGCCCTGCACGACCAGGTCCCGGGCCCGGCGTACCGCGTCGAGCATGGAGGTGAGCGTGGAGTCGGCGTGGTTGAGCCAGCTCACGCCGTCGTCGACGTTGCGGGAGTACTGGGCACCGGCGGCGAGGTCGGCTCGGAGCCTCATGGCGTCGTTGGTGCCGGTCGGGGAGTCGGACGGCCGGTTGATGTTCCGGCCGGTGGACAGCTTCTCCTGGCTGGTGGAGAGCCGCCCGAGGCCCAGCTGGAGCGAGGACAGGGACCGGTCGACCATCAGCCGCTGGGTGATCCGCACGGCGCTCATCAGTGCGTGAGTCCCGTCCGGTTGATCAGCGTGTCGAGCACCGAGTCCATCGTGGTCAGCACCCGGGAGGCGCCCTCGTAGCCGCGCTGGGCGGCCAGCAGGTTGACCATCTCCTCGTCGATGCTGATCCCGGAGACCGACTCGCGGGCCGCGTCCACCTGGGAGGTCAGCACCGCCTGGTTGTCCGAGGCCTGCCGGGAGGCGCCCACGGTGACCCCGAAGCCGGTGATCAGCCCGCGGTAGGCGCCCGCGCCGATGTCGAGGTCGGCCAGCGCGGTGGCGTTGGTGTTGTCCAGGCCGCCCTTGGCGGCCGCCGCGGAGGCGAGCTTGCGCGGGTCGGTGATCGCGACCTGCAGGGTGGCCGCGGTCGTCCCGGTGAACACCGGGCCGCCGGCGAGGCCGTCGCGGTCGACGCCGAGGGCGTGCTGGCTGTTGACGGCGGTGACCATCGTGGTCACGAAGGAGTCGAGCTTGGCGACGTACCCGGGCAGGTCGCCGTTGAGCACCTGGAGCGTCCCGCCGGCGGTGCCGCCGGTGACGGTGACCGGGGTGCCGCCGATCCGGAGGGTGACCGGGTCGCCGGCGACGCCGGCGAGCGTGCCGGAGCCGCTCGACGGTGACGGTGGCGGCGGTGTTGCCGGTGACCAGCGGCTGGCCGCCGAGCCGGACGTCGACGGTGCTGTCGGCGTTGACGGTCACGTCGGTGCCGGCCAGGGTGGCGAGCTTGAGGGTGAGCTGGTCGCGCTGGTCGAGCAGGTTGCCGGCGTCGGTGCCGGAGACGTACGCCGCCCGCAGCCCCTTGTTCAGGTCGGCGAGCTGGGCGGCCGTCGCGTTGAGGTCGTCCCCGAGCGCGCCGAGCCGGGCGTGCTGGTCGGACCACTCCTTGTCGACCGCGGTGCCCTGGGTGGCGATCGCGCCGCGCAGGGTCTCGGCCCGGGCCAGCAGCTGCACCCCGGACGCGCTGTCGCCGGGGTTGTTGGCGACGTCGTGCCACCCCTGCTGGAACGCGTCCAGCGCGGCGGCGACCCCGCCGGCGCCGGGTTCGGCCAGGGTGGTCTCGAACCGCACCAGCGAGGTGGAGCGGGCGTCGAGCTGGGCCGAGGTCGAGTGCTCGGCGCGGGAGCGGGCGTCGAGGAGGGGGTCGACCATCCGGTCGACGCGGCTGGCGTCGACGCCGTCGCCGGCGCCCTCCCAGCGCGACCAGAGCGCGGGGGTGGCGGGTGCGCCGGTGGCCTGGCCGATCACCGAGCGGCGGGCGTAGCCGGTGGTGCCGGCGTTGGCCACGTTGCCGCTGGCGACGTCCATCGCGACCCGGTTGTAGCGCAGCGCGGAGAGCGCCGAGGACAGGGAGGAGAAGGTGCCGGACATGCTCAGAGGCTCCTGTCGATCAGGCTGGTGCGGCGGTCGGTGCCGACCGAGCCGTCGGCGCCGTACGTCCCGGCCTTCTCGGTCATCGACAGCAGCGTCGCCTGCGCGGCCTGGTAGCCGGCGGTGAGCAGCATCCGGTTGCTCTGCGACATCTCGGTGATCTGGGTGGCCACCGTCGTGAACGCCTCGCGGTGGTCGAGCCAGATCGCCCGCCACGGCTCCTCGCTGGCCAGCGCGATCTCGTGCAGGCTCGGGTTGGGGGCCAGGCCGAGCTCGGCCGCGGCCCCGTCCACCGCCACCGCGCGGAGCAGCTCGACGTCGCGGATCTCCGCGAGCACCGACTCCACCTCGCGGGCGGCGATCGCCAGCCAGTGGGTGCGGCCGCTGGTCAGGATCAGCTGCTCGACCTCGAGCTTGAACAGCAGCAGGTCGAGGAGGTCGCGTTCGCGCCACAGGACGGACGAGAGGTCTTCCGTGGACATCGGTGGGTGCTCCTCACCTGGTGCCGGCCGGCGGCGCCGTCGGCGGTGCGGTCAGATGGTGCGATCGGGTGGTGTGCCGTCCGTATCGGCCGTCGACCCGGTCACCTGAGGGAAAAGCCGGGCCCGTCGACGATCCCGCCGAGGGGGGCCATGAGGGCCTAGTCCGAATGACAACGGTGCAACTAGTCACTTATGACCACTCACAGGTAAACATGTTTTGACCGATTCGGGCTATCCAGCCCCGGAAAACGGACAGAAGCCACGAAAGTCGCGTCATGAACCTCCGGGAACGGATTCCTTACTCATGTGCGCCCCACTTCGACTGCCCCGCAGTCCTCCGCCCCCGTCACCGGTTCCGACCTCGACGACCTGGTCCGCCAGCACCTTCCGCTGGTCGGCCACATCGTCCGCGAGACGATGTCCCGGGTCCCCGGTCACGTCTCCCGTGACGACCTCAGCTCGGCCGGCATGTTCGCCCTCGTGCAGGCCGCCCGCTCCTTCGACGCCGGACGGGGCGCGAGCTTCTCGACGTACGCCTCCACGCGGATCCGCGGGGCGATCGTCGACGAGCTGCGCGGGCTCGACTGGGCCAGCCGGTCGGTCCGGCGCCGCGCCCGCCAGGTCGAGGACGCCCGCGGCCGGATCTCCACCGCGCTCGGCAGGCCCGCCGAGGACCGCGAGGTCGCCGCGGCGCTCGGCATCGGCACCTCCGAGCTGACCGCTCATCGCGACGACGTGGCCCGCGCCGCGGTGGTCTCCCTCCAGGGCTTCGACGACCAGGGCGTCGACGACCTGCTGCCGGCGCACACCTTGACCCCCGCCGACGTGCTCGAGCAGCGCGAGCGGGTCTCCTACCTGCACGACGCCGTGGCGCACCTGCCGGAGCGGCTCAAGGCGGTCGTCGAGGGCTACTTCTTCCGCGACCTGCCGATGGCCGAGCTGGCCGCCGAGCTCGGGGTGTCGGAGAGCCGGATCTCGCAGCTGCGGGCCGAGGCGGTGGCGCTGATGCGCGGCGCCATGACCGTCGCGCTGGAGCCCGACCTGGCCGAGCGGCACGAGCGCCCCGAGGGCTGCGCGGCCCGGCGCAAGGAGGCGTACTACGCCAGCGTCGCGTCGCACCGCAGCTTCTCCGCGCGGCTGACCACGTCGCACGCCCGTACCGGCTCGCACATCGCCTGACCGGGACGAAAAAAACTTCCCCGAACCCCTCAGTTCGGGGCGGCAGATGCCGAAGTTCACAGCACAAGGCCCACGGATGGGCCGAAGTTCCAGGCTCGCATTCAAGGAGGAAGCATCATGAGTCTTCGTATCAACCAGAACATCGCGGCGATGAACGCGTACCGCAACCTGTCCGTCACCGACGGCCAGATGTCCAAGTCGCTGGAGAAGCTGTCCAGCGGCTTCCGGATCAACCGGGCGGCCGACGACGCGGCCGGCCTCGTCGATCTCGGAGGGCCTGCGCTCGCAGGTCGGTGGCCTCAAGGTCGCCGTCCGCAACACCCAGGACGGCATCAGCGTCGTGCAGACCGCTGAAGGTGCGCTGACCGAGACCCACTCGATCCTGCAGCGCATGCGCGACCTCGCCGTCCAGGGCGTCCAACGACGGTGGCCTCGACGCCAACGCCAAGCGAACATCCAGTCGGAGATGGCCAGCTCAAGCCGAGCTGGACCGGATCGCCGACGACCACGTTCAACGGCAGCAAGCTGCTCGACGGCAACTACACGGCACCTTCCAGGTCGGCGCCAACCGGGTGAGACCATCTCGGTGAACGGCGTCCGACAAGGGCTGGACGCGGCAGGCCTCGGCTTGCAGACGTCGACGTCAGCAAGCGCCCGGCTAACGTGCGGTCACCCCGCGGCGACCCGACTCCGGCGCGTCACCGCGGTGCGCGATCGACTTCACCAAGTCGTGGGCTTCAAGCTGAACGGCCCGTCTCTAGGGCGGCAAGACCTGGACCTCTCGACGGTGCAGTTCGCACGCCGGCTCGACGGACTGCGCAGCGCACTGGCCGATCCAGTGCGGCCGACGCACCTTCGGCAGGGCGGTGACCGTCTCGCCCCGCTACGATCACCTTCACGGACCGTCCCCGACCGATGCCACCGCGAGCCGCGATCGACGGCCGTCGTCTTCACGAGGCCTCCGGTGCGTCCTGGCCATCACTCATCGACAACGCGATCAGCCGTCTCCACCACCCGGGCGAACCTCGGTGCGGTGCAGAACCGGTTCGAGCACACCGTCAACAACCTCAACGTCGCGGTCGAGAACCTGTCCGCGTCCGAGAGCCGCATCCGCGACACCGACATGGCCTCCGAGATGGTGAACTTCACCCGCTCGCAGATCCTGTCGCAGGCCGGCACCGCGATGCTGGCGCAGGCGAACCAGGCGTCCCAGGGCGTCCTCCGTCTGCTCCAGTGATGAAGACGGCTGAGGATGCTGCAGCGGGAGGCCGCAGCATCCACCGGCCACCGGTGGTCAACGGGCGCACACCTGGCACCACCGGAGCAACGACTCCGGCCCGCCACGGCACGCCGTGGCGGGCCCGGTCAGTCACCCAAGAGCCGAGGAGACGCCGAGATGGCGAGCGCAAGCGTGAGCGGACTGGTCAGCGGGCTGGACACCGCGACCATCATCAGCCAGCTGATGCAGGTCGAGGCCCAGCCCCAGACCATGCTGAAGACCCGGCTGAGCACCGAGCAGTCCACGGTCAGCACCCTCCAGGCGCTGAACGCCCGGTTCGCCGCCCTGGCCAGCAAGGCGCACGACCTCACCACCAGCCGGCCTCCTGGTCGCCCTCACGGCGACCAGCAGCTCCACCAGGTCTCCGCCACGGCCGCCACCACCGCGGTCCCGGGCGGCCTGACCTTCACGGTCAAGAGCACCGCCGCCGCCCACCGGCTGAGCTTCAACACGGCCAAGGGCTCCGACGTCGTCGTCTCGCCGCACGTCACGCTGACCAGGGCGGCAAGACCGTCCCGGTGGACGCCGGCACCGGCACCCTGGACGACCTGGTCGCCGGTCATCAACGCCAGCCGGAGGCCAAGGTCACCGCCAGCAAGGTCCGGCTCGGGCGACGGCAGCTACCGGCTCTCGGTGGTCGCCGACGAGACCGGGGCGGCCAACAGCTTCACGCTGAGCGACGACGTCGGTTCGCCCTTCCTCGACCAGCGCCGCGATCGGCACCGACGGCAAGGACGCGGCGATCCAGGTCGGCGCCGACACGATCCACTCCTCCAGCAACACGTTCAGCGGGATCAGCACCGGCCTGGACGTCAGCATCGCGGCCGGCACACCGGCGGATACGGCGGTCACAGTGACCGTCGCCCGCAACACGGCCGGCGGCGCAGGCGGCCCTGCAGGGCCTCGTCGACAGCGCCAACGACATCCTCAGCGCGATCGACAGCGTCACCACGTCGACCCCGCCACGCAAGACCGCCGGGGCGCTGGCCGGCGACTCGGTGGTGCGGGACCTGCGCAGCAAGGTGCTGGACGCGGTCACCCGGACCGCGGACGGCACGTCGCTGGCCGGGGTCGGGCTCCAGACCGACCGCTCCGGCAAGATCACCTTCGACAGCTCGAAGTTCGCCTCGCGCGTACGCGGCGGACCCGAACGGGGTCGCCGCCAAGCTCGGGGCACCCTCGTCGGCCAGCCGCGCCGGGCTTCGCGGCCCGGCTGGAGGCGGCCGGCAAGGCTGCGAGCGACTCCACCTACGGGCGTGCTGACCCAGCGCATCACGGGCCGGCAGTCCTCCGTCACCACCATGCAGGACAGCATCGCCGACTGGGACGTCCGGCTGTCGCAGCGCAAGGACGCGCTGAACCGCCAGTTCTCGGCCCTCGAGGTCGCCCTCGGCAAGATGCAGGACCAGGCCTCCTGGCTGTCCGGCCAGATCGCGTCGCTGCCTTCGGGCAAGTAGCTAGAGGAGCTCTCGATGACCACCGCACGCGAACACCTACCTGGGCAGCATGACGAGCACCGCCAGCCCCGCCCGGCTGCTGGTGCTGCTCTACGACCGGCTGGTCCTCGACCTCCAGCGCGCGGTCGACCTCGGTGACGCGGCGACCACCTCGGTGCCGGCCGCCAGCTGATGCACGCGCAGGAGATCGTCCTGGAGCTCCAGGGCTCGCTGCGGGTGGACGCCTGGGACGGCGCGGTCCAGCTGTCCAGCATCTACGCCTTCCTGCACTCGGAGATGGTGCGGGCCAACGTCTCGCGCGACGTGAACGGCTACGCGCGCCTGCCTGGCGCTGGTCCAGCCGCTCGCGGACGCGTGGCGCCAAGCGGCCGTGTCCTCAGTGGCCGGCCTCGCCTCCGCAGCAGTCTGACCCGCCGTCTGACCCAGCCGCCTGACCCAGCCGCCTGACCCAGCCGGCAGCTGCACCCCGTGACCCAGTGACGCGACCGAGGAGGACCCGATGACGACCACGGCTCACCCGTACGTCGCGCCCGGCACCGACTCCCGCGTCGACGCCGGCGGTCCCGACGGGGCCGTGCGGAGGCTGGCGCGCCGCCTGGGTCTCCGCCCTCGACGACCTCGAGCTGACCCTCGAGGAGACCCAGCGACTGCTCGCCGCGGGCGACGCCGACGAGGTGCTCGCCTCCGGCCCCTGGACGCCGCCGCAGATGGCCACCCCGCTGCCGGCCGAGCTGCTCGACCGGGCCCGCGGCCTGCTCGCCCGCCAGCACGAGCTGATGGGCCTCACCGCCGCCGCGATGACCGGGACCAGACAGAGCATCGTGCAGCTCGGCAAGGTCAACGGCTTCACCGGCTCGCGCCGCAGCGAGCCGGCGGTCTACCTCGACATCCGCGCCTGACCCCTCGCGGCCTGCCCGACGAACGGCCGTGGCAGGTCGACGGCTCCCGCAGGTAAAAGGTCCGGCGAACCGCTCAGGTGCCGCCGGGGAGTGCCGAAAGGACCCCCAGAGCACGGATCGCTCTCCCCCACGCCGACGGATTGGCGACCCTGTCCAGGGAGACGTCTGTCCATGCTCGTTCCTGCCACCGATGCCGTCGGCTCGGCGCTGCGGAGTGCCCTCGACGGGCTCGCCTACCGCCAGCGCGTGAGCGCGAACAACGTCGCGAACGCCGACACCCCCGGGTTCACCGCCTCGACGGTCGACTTCGAGGACTCCCTGCGCGGCGCGCTGGCCGACGGCTCGTACACACCCGGCGAGGCCACCCCGACCACCACGCTGTCGACGAACCAGGCCGGCGCGAACGGCAACAACGTCGACCTCGCCACCGAGACCATGACCGCGATGCAGGCGACGTTCTCCTACCAGCTGCTCAGCCGCGCGGTCGGCGACCGCTACGGCCTGATCACGGCCGCGATCGGGGGCATGTGATGGGCGCCTTCGACATGATGAACATCGCGGCCACCGGGCTGAACATGCACCAGACCTGGCTGGACACGCTGTCGTTCAACATCTCCAACGTGAACACCGCCCGCGCGACCAGCCAGTCCGCGTTCCAGGCGCAGTACACGGTCGCGCAGAGCGTCGAGGGCACCGACGGCGGCGACGGGGTCCAGGTGGCCGGCATCGTCCGCGGCGACCCCCAGGGCCGCGTCGTCTACCAGCCCGACCACCCGCTCGCCGACGCCAACGGCAACATCCGGATGCCCGACATCGACCTCGGTCAGCAGATGAGCGAGCTGATCATGGCGCAGCGCGGTTTCCAGGCACAGTCATCCGTCATCAAAAACGCGCAGGACGTCTACGCCAGCGCCCTCTCGATCGGCAAGCAGGCATGAGCATTCCCGCGATCGGCTCCGTCGGGTTCACCCCGATGGTGGCGCCCACGCTCCCCACCCCGTCGGCCACCGGTGTCGCCGCCGCGTCCCAGGCCGGCGCCGCGTCGTCCGCGTCCGGCGCCGACTTCGGCCAGCTGCTGTCCAAGGGGCTGGAGAGCCTCCAGGGCCTGCACAGCCAGGCCGACACGCTGGCCGTCAAGGCCGCCACCGGTGACCTGAACGCGATGCACGACTACACGATCACGGCCACCGAGGCCTCGGTCGCCACCCACCTCACGACCGCCGTCCGGAACAAGGCCCTCGAGGCCTTCCAGGAGATCATGCGGATGTCCGTCTGATGCGTGACCAGATCATCGGCCGGCTGCAGTCCCTGCAGCGCTCGTTCGCCTCCTTCACGAGCGGCCAGAAGACCATCGCCGTGATCGGCGGCCTCGCCCTGGTGCTCGGTGCGGTCATGGTGTTCCGCTGGGCGTCCACCCCGTCGTACGCGCCGCTGTTCACCAACATGGCGGCCGCGGACGCGTCGGCCGTGGTCGACAAGCTCAACTCCGCCGGCACGCCGTACCAGCTCACCGACGGCGGCACGACCGTGCTGGTCCCGCAGAGCGACGTGTACGACGCCCGGATCCGGCTCAGCGGCGAGGGCCTGCCCGGCCAGGGCTCCGACGGATACGGGATCCTCGACAAGCAGAACCTCTCGACCTCGCAGTTCCAGGAGCAGACCAGCTACAAGCGGGCCATCGAGGGCGAGCTCCAGCGCACCATCGAGGCGCTCGACTCCGTCGACACCGCGGTCGTGCACGTGGCGATGCCGCAGGAGGAGCTGTTCTCCACCGACAAGAAGCCGACCACCGCCTCGGTCCTCGTCGCCACCCACCCCGGCGTGACGCTCGGTCCCGAGCAGGTGCAGGCGATCGTGCACCTGGTCGCCTCCAGCGTGGAGGGGCTCGACCCCAAGCAGGTCACCGTCACCGACTCGGCGGGCACCGTGCTCTCGGCCGCCGGCGACGGCCTGGACTCGGTCGCCGACACCCGCGCCCAGCAGGTCAAGGGCTTCGAGGACCGGGTGCAGGGCTCGGTCGGGGACGTGCTCACCCGCATCGTCGGCCCGGGCAACTCCGCGGTCGAGGTGACCGCCGACCTGAACTTCGACAAGACCGTGACCCACACCACGCGGTACTTCAACGACCCGAAGATCAAGCCGCTCACCAGCAGCCGCACCGATGAGAAGTACGCCGGCGGTACCGCCGGTGGCACCGCCGCCACCGGTGTGGTCGGCGCCAACGGCGCGCTGACCCCGGCCGCCGGCGCCAGCCCCGGCACCGGCTCGAACTACCGCAAGAAGTCCAGCGTCGACGACAACGCGATCGACACCACCGTCGAGCAGAAGGAGGCCGCGCCCGGCAACGTGCGCAGCCTGCACGTCGGGATCGTCCTGGACACCCGCTCGCTGGGGGCCTCCACCCCTCAGCAGGTGCAGGCGCTGGTCACCTCGGCGCTGGGCATCGACCCGAAGCGCGGTGACACCGTCAACGTCACCACGATGCCCTTCGACCGCACCGCCGAGAACGCCGCCG
The DNA here is from genome assembly GCA_963800225.1 of uncultured Actinomycetota bacterium. Classification (GTDB taxonomy): domain Bacteria; phylum Actinomycetota; class Actinomycetes; order Propionibacteriales; family Nocardioidaceae; genus Nocardioides_B. The sequence continues at coordinate 335,900 of CAWDAF010000003.1, forward strand.
CCGCCTCGCTCGCCGCCGCTCAGAAGGCGGACGCCCAGGCCGCCCAGATGTCGATGGTCAAGACCGGCGGCATCGTCCTGGTGATCGCCGCCGCGCTGCTGCTGGCCTGGCTCCGCGGACGCAAGCGCCGCAAGCTCCGCGACCAGGCGACGACGTACGTCGTCGAGCAGCTGCGCCGCGGCAGCGAGCCGACCGTCGCGCTGCCGCCGAACCCGCCGGCCGCCGAGCTGTCCGGCAGCGCCCCGTCGCAGCTGCGGATGGCGGCCCGCGACGAGATCGCCGCGATGGTCGAGCGCCAGCCCGAGGAAGTCGCCCAGCTGCTCCGTGGCTGGCTCGTCGAGGCGGACCGCTGAGATGACCCTGACCCTCAACGAGAACGGCGTCCGCAAGGCCGCCATCCTGCTGGTCCAGCTCGGCCAGGAGGGTGCCGCCAAGCTGCTCACGATGCTGCCCGAGCACGAGGTCGAGGCCATCTCCGGCCGGATCCTCGAGCTGGAGTCGCTCGAGGCCGCCGAGTCCGAGTCGGTGCTCTCGGAGTTCCGGGACCTGGCGACCGCGCGGGCCAACGTGCTCCGCGGCGGCGCCCAGTTCGCCCGCGCAGTGCTCCAGGACACGCTCGGCCACGACCGCGCCGAGTCCATCATGAACCGGCTGGCCGCCTCGGCGATGCAGCTGCCGTTCCAGTTCCTGCACCGGGCCGACCCTCGGCAGCTGCTCTCCTTCATCCAGGGCGAGCACCCGCAGGTGATCGCGGTGGTGCTCGCGCACCTGCCCAGCGACAAGGCGACCCTGGTGCTGTCCGGCCTCGAGCCCGAGGCGCAGGCCGACGTGGCCCACCGGATCGCGGTGATGGACCGCACCTCGCCCGACGCGCTGAAGAAGCTGGAGACCGCCCTCGAGCAGAAGATGGGCTCGGTGCTCCAGCCGATGGACATCTCCAAGGTCGGCGGCGTCGACCCGCTCATCCAGATCATCAACCGCTCGGACCGGGCCACCGAACGGCTCATCGTCGAGGGCCTCCAGGCCCGCGACCCCGAGCTGGCCGAGGAGATCAAGAGCCGGATGTTCATGTTCGAGGACATCTTGATGCTCGAGAACCGCGACCTGCAGCAGGTGCTGCGCCAGGTCGAGGGCGCCGACCTCGCCCCGGCGATGAAGGGCGTCTCCGACGACGTCCGGGACAAGATCACCTCGAACATGTCCGAGCGTGCGGCCCAGACCCTGGTCGAGGACATCGACCTGCTCGGCCCGGTGCTGCTCCGCCAGGTCGAGGAGGCCCAGCAGAAGATCATCCTGGTGATCCGCCGACTCGAGGACGCCGGCGACATCGTGCTCCGGAGAGGGAGCGATGACGAGTACGTCGTCTGAGCCCGTGGTGCTGCGCGGCCCGGTGGCCGGCGCGGCCGTCTCGGCGGACACCTCCCTCGACCTGCGCGAGGGCGCCTGGACCCGCTTCGGCGGCAGCCGGGTGCTCGGCGACGCGGCCACCGAGGCCACCCTGCGCGGGCTCGCCGAGCGCAGCCGCGAGGCCGCCCGTGCGCAGGGCTTCGCGTCCGGCTGGGCCGAGGGGCTCCGGGCCGCACAGGCCCGCAGCACCGCGTCGTACGACGCGCAGGCCGAGCGGCTCGCGGAGCACGGTCGACGTGTCGTGGCGCAGCAGCAGACCGCTGCCGAGGCGCTGGCCGCGGCCGTGCGCCGCACCGAGGAGACCATCCGTGCCCTGCACGAGGAGATCGCCGACCAGGCGGTCGAGCTCGCCCTGCAGATCGCCGAGGCGGTGCTCGGTCGCGAGGTCGCGCTCTCCGACGACCCGGCGGGCGACGCGGTGCGTCGGGCGCTGGTCGGGGTCCCGGTCGAGGTGCCGCTGGTGGTCCGGCTGCACCCCGAGGACCGGGACGCCCTCGACCCGGTCCTGCTCGCGGACCGGCCGGTCACCCTGGTGACCGACGGCCGGGTCGCCCGCGGGGACGCGGTCGTCGAGACCGAGGACGGCTGGGTCGACGCCGACCTGGCCGGTGCCCTCGCCCGGGTGCGCGAGGTGCTGGGCCGATGACCTCACCGATGACGGGTCTCGTGGACGACGACCTGATGGACCGGGTGCGCGAGGCCGCGCGCCCGCGCCGGGCCGGCCGGCTCACCGAGCTGCGCGGCCTGCACCTGCTGGTTCGCGGGGTCGACGTGGCGATCGGCGACGTGGTCGAGGTCGACGGCGACGAGGGACCGGTGCCCGCCGAGGCGGTCGCCAGCACCCCCGCCGGCGCCGTCTGCCTGCCGCTCGGATCGACGCACGGCCTCCGGGTCGGCGCCCGGGTCGCCTCCACCGGCGGGCCGCTGCGCGTGCACGTCGGCGCGGAGCTCACCGGCCGCGTGCTGGACGGTCTCGGCCGCCCGATCGACGGCGGCCCCTCGCTGCGCGGCCTGCCGCTGGTCTCGGTGGAGAACACCGCCCCACACCCGCTCGAGCGGTCCCGGGTCGACCGCCAGGTCGGCCTCGGGGTCCGGGCCCTGGACTCGCTGGTGCCGGCCGGCCGCGGCCAGCGCGTCGGCATCTTCGCCGGCTCCGGTGTCGGCAAGTCCACGCTGCTCTCGATGATCGCGCGGGGCACCGAGGCCCAGGTCTCGGTGATCGCCCTGGTCGGCGAGCGCGGCCGCGAGGTGCGCGAGTTCCTCGAGAACGACCTCGGCCCCGAGGGTCTGGCCCGCTCGGTCGTCGTGGTGTCCACCTCGGACGCGCCGCCGGTCGAGCGGCTGCGCGCGGCGTTCGTGGCCACCCGGATCGCCGAGTGGTTCCGCGACACCGGCCGCGACGTGGTGCTGATGATGGACAGCCTGACCCGGGTCGCCATGGCGCAGCGCGAGATCGGCCTCTCCGCCGGAGAGCCGCCGGCCACCCGCGGCTACCCGCCGAGCGTGTTCGGCGTGCTGCCCCGGCTGCTCGAGCGCGCCGGACCCGGTGCGACCGGCAGCATCACCGGCCTCTACACCGTGCTGGTCGAGGGCGACGACATGCAGGACCCGATCGGCGACACCGCCCGGTCGATCCTGGACGGTCACGTGGTGCTGTCCCGGCGGCTCGCGACCAGCGGGCACTTCCCCAGCATCGACGTGCTCGAGTCGCTGTCCCGCGTCGTCACCGCGGTCACCACCCCGGAGCAGCGCGGCGACGCCGTCACCCTGCGCCGGCTGCTGGCCGCGCACCGCGACGTCCGCGAGCTCGTCGAGATCGGTGCGTACGCCGCGGGCAGCTCGCCCGACGCCGACCGCGCGATCGCCCTGCTCCCGCGGATCAACGACTTCCTCCGGCAGGCCGTCGAGGAGCCCACCCCCGCGGCCGAGACCTGGCGGATGCTGCACGACCTGGTCGGTGCCGCATGAGCGCCGCCACCGAGGACCGCGCACTGAACGCCGTACGCCGGCTCCGGGACTCCCGTGAGCAGGACAGCCGGTTCGGCGTCCAGCACGCCCTCAGGTCCGCGCAGCACCGGGAGGCCGACCTCGCCGCGACCCGGGAGCGCCGTGCATCCGCGCCCGCGTTCACGGCCGGTGGGCTCGCCGACTTCGCGCAGCACGTCGCGCTGATGAGCGGCCTGGTGGCCGCCGAGTCGCAGGCCGTGCAGCGTGCGGAGGACAGCCGCCTCGTCGCCGACGAGGCCACCCGCCGCTGGCAGCACGACCGCCAGCAGCTGCGCGTGGTCGACCTGCTCCTGGAGCGCCGGGCCGCCGTCCGTGCCGAGGAGCGGGCCCGCCACGAGGCCCATGAGCTCGATGACCTCGCCACCCAGGTGTGGCTGCGGAACAAGGAGGTGGGCGCGTGAGCGTCGCCGACGTCGCCAGCCGGATCCAGCAGATCCAGGGCCAGATCGCCCTGCTCTCGCCGTCCACGTCCAGTCCCGCCTCCAGCGCGGCCTTCGCGGAGGCACTCGCGTCGTCCACGGCGGCCGAGGCGTCCGGCACCGCCACCTCCGCGTCCGGGGGCACCGCCTCGCCGGAGGCCCTGGGTGCCGCGACGACGGGACCGCCGACCTCCCTCACCGGGGGACAGGCGGTGGTCGACGAGGCGAAGAGGTACCTCGGCATCCCCTACGTCTGGGGCGGCACCAACCCCCGGACCGGGCTCGACTGCTCGGGCCTGACCCAGCTGGTCTTCAAGAAGTTCGGGGTCGAGCTGCCCCGGGTGTCCTACCAGCAGGCCACCGCCGGTACGCCGGTGGCGAGCCTCGCGCAGGCCCGGCCGGGCGATCTCCTGGCCTTCGGCAGCCCGGTGCACCACGTCGCGATCTACATCGGCGACAACAAGATGGTCGAGGCGCCGCGTCCCGGCAAGGACGTCCGCATCTCTCCGGTCTACGAGACCCCCACCCACATCCGCCGGGTGCTTCCGGAGACCGCGCTCGCCTCGGTCGCGGGCGTTGCCGGCACCGGCACGCTCAGCGGGGCCACGCCGTACGCCTCGCTGTTCCAGGGCGCCTCGCAGAAGTACGGCGTGCCGGCCACCCTGCTCGCCGCGGTGGCGCACCAGGAGTCCGGCTTCAACCCCAGCGCCAGCAGCCCGGCCGGCGCCAAGGGGCTCATGCAGCTGATGCCGGCCACCGCCCGCGGGCTCGGGGTGAACCCGCTCGACCCGGCCCAGGCCGTCGACGGCGCGGCCCGGATGCTGCGCGGGCTGATCTCGGAGTTCGGCAGCGTCGACAAGGCGCTGGCGGCCTACAACGCCGGCCCGGGCGCGGTGCACCGATACCACGGCATCCCGCCGTACGCCGAGACCCGCCGCTACGTGCCCGCGGTCCTCGCCTACCAGAAGCAGCTGGAGAACGCATGAGCGTCAGGTCCCTCCCGCCCGCGGCCCACGCCGCGGGCCCGGCCAAGCCCCCCGCGGCATCGGCCGGGAAGGCCGGCTCGTCCGCCGCCGCGTTCTTCGGGTCGCTGGTCGCCGGGCACCTCGGCACGAGCACCCCTCCGGGCGCCGCTCCGGCGACGGCCCAGACCGCCGCTCAGCCCGGGGCGGCGCTGCCCCCCGCGGTGTCGGGAGACGCAGGGTCCACCGGCGTCCCGGGCCCGCCCGCGACCGGTACGGCCGACGTCGCCACCGGCCAGGCTGCGGCCGTCACCGGCCAGGCTGCGGTAGTCGCCGGCCAGGCGGCGGCCGTCGCCACGCAGGCCGCGGGGGTCGGGACGACCGGCGCCGCCACCGCCACCCCTGCGGCTGGCGAGACCACCGGCACCGGCACCGGCTCCGCCGACGACCCGACGGACGAGGAGGGCGGCACCGGGACGGTGACCGCACCGCTGCTCGGACTCGTGCTGCTCGGGGCCCTCACCGGGCCTCCCGCCGCGGGCACGCCGGCCGATCCCGCGGGTGCGACCGCAACCGGTCCCACCGGGGACCAGGCCACCGCCGTCACCCCGGGCGCGGGCGTGATCGCGGCCGCCGCCGGCGCCCGTGCCCTCGGAGGGAGCGCCGCCCAGACCTCGGACCAGACCGGCGGCCAGGCAGGTGCCGCTGCCGGCGGCCCGGCCGCGGCCCAGGCGGCTGGCGACCCCGGGCAGCCGACCCCGGCCGGCCTCGCGGCAGGCCTCAGCCCGGCCGTCGGCACCGTCGGCGGCACCGCTACCGGCGCCACCACCGTGGCCACGACCACGGGGACCACCACGGCCGCCACCCGGTCCGCGGTGCTCGACCAGGTGCTGCCGGCCGTCCCGCGGGTCGTGCTCCGTGGCGACGGCACCACCCGGCTGAGCCTCAAGCTGCACCCGGCCGACCTCGGTGAGGTGCACCTCACCGTGACCGTCCGCGGGCACGAGGTGGACGTCACGATGGCCGGGGGGCCGCAGGCCCGCGAGGCCCTCGCCGAGGGGTCGTCGCGGCTGCGCGGGCTGCTCGAGGGCATCGGTCACACCACCGGCCAGCTGGTCGTCCGGGACCTGCCCGCGGGCACCGGCACCGGCGGCAGCGCCCAGCAGGGTCCCGGCAGCCAGTCCGACCCGTGGGCCGGCCGGCCCGGCTCCGGCGACGGTGCCGACCTGGCCCGGCAGGGCGCGGGCCACGGCACCGGCCACGGCGACGCGGATCCCCGCCACCCGGCCGGCTCGCCCCGCGGCGTGCCCGGCCTCCCCGACGACCCGACCACCTCCCACTCCGGTAGGACGCGGGGCGGACGCCGTACGGCGTCGCCCGCGGCCGGCCTCGACCTGACGATCTGACCAGGAGATCACCATGAGCGTCTCTTCCACCGAGGGTGTGGGGTCCTACTTCGGCACCCCCGCCGCCACGACCTCGACGGGCACCGGCTCCACGTCCAAGAGCTCCTCGACCGACCAGATGAACAAGGACATGTTCCTCAAGCTGATGGTCACCCAGCTGAAGAACCAGGACCCGATGAACCCCACGGACTCCTCGCAGTTCCTGGCCCAGACGGCCCAGTTCACCTCGCTGGAGAAGCTCGACGAGGTCTCCAGCCAGACCGCCCAGGCGCTGACCGCCCAGATGGCCTTCGGGGCCAGCACCCTGGTCGGCAGGTCCGTCACCTACACCGGGGCCGACGGGGTGGAGGCGACCGGACCGGTCGACTCCGTCCGGTTCACCTCCACCGGTCCGATGCTCGGGGTCGGCGGTGCGGAGGTCGCCCTCGCCAGCGTCGTCAAGGTCGCCGCGACCTGACCCGCCCGCACCCCCGCACGACCCCTGGCACGACCACAGCACCCGGTACCACCGACCAGCCTTCGAAGCCTGCCGACCTCGGCCCACCGCTCCACCGAAAGGAACCACCATGCTTCGCTCACTCTTCTCCGCGATCAGCGGTCTCCGCGCCAACCAGTTCATGCTCGACGTGACCGGCAACAACATCGCCAACGCGAACACCGCGGGCTTCAAGGCGAGCAACGTGGTCTTCCAGGACACCCTCAGCCAGATGCTGACCGCCGGTGCCGCGCCGGTGAACGGGCAGGGCGGCACCAACCCGATCCAGGTCGGCCTCGGTGTGCAGGTCGGCGGCGTGTCCACCAACTTCGGCCAGGGCTCCGCGCAGGTGACCGGCAAGGCCACCAACCTGATGATCTCCGGCGACGGCTTCTTCACGGTCCGCCGCGGCGCCGAGGACGTCTACACCCGCGCCGGGTCCTTCGACTTCGACTCCGAGGGCAGCCTGGTCACCCCGGACGGCGACATCGTCCAGGGCTACCCCGGCGACGGCGCAGGCGGCATCAACACCGGCGGCGGGACGACCGGGATCAAGATCCCGGGGATCGCCAACCCGGACCCGGCGAACCCGCTGAAGTCCTACAACATCGGCCCGGACGGCATCATCACCGGCGTCTACGCCAACGGCACCAAGACGCCGTTGTTCCAGGTCGCGATGGCGAACTTCGCCAACCCCGCCGGCCTCGACAAGATCGGAGACACCTCGTTCCGGGCCAGCACCAACTCCGGCGCCGTCCAGGTCGGCGTCCCGGGCTCCGGCCGTTTCGGCGCCCTGCAGGGCGGCGTCATCGAGATGTCGAACGTCGACCTGGCCCAGGAGTTCACCAACCTGATCATCGCCCAGCGCGGCTTCCAGGCCACGTCGCGGGTGATCACCACCTCCGACCAGGTGCTCGAGGAGCTCGTGAACATCAAGCGCTGACCGTGTCGCCCGTCCGGCCCGACCGGGCCGGACGGGCGCCGGGAAAACCTTCAGGTCGGAGCTCCTCCGGCCGATCACACAGGTGCAGGCCAAGGACGGCTCGCACGCTCGACCGCACAAGGATGGTGCACAGATGATCTCGCTCACCCGTCTCACCGGCGCGCAGTTCGCGCTCAACCCGGACCTGGTGGAGCGCGTCGACTGCACCCCCGACACGGTCATCACCCTCGTCGACGGCACCAAGTACCTGGTGGCCGAGTCGATCGACGACGTCCTCGAGAGCGTGCTCGAGTTCCGGGCCCGGATCATCGCCGCCGCAGGCGCCTTCGAGCGCGACGAGGTCACGGTCCGCCGCACCCGGCTCGCCGCCGTCCCGCTCGAGCCGAGGACCGTCTGATGGACAAGGCAACCCTGATCGGGGTGGGCGGCGGCCTCGGCATCATCATCGCCGCGAACGTCCTCGAGGGCGGCAACCCGGCCTCGCTGCTGATCCTGCCGGCGATGCTCCTGGTCTTCGGCGGCACCATCGGCGCGGCCGTCGCCGGCGGCACGATGGCGGACACCAAGGCGGCCGTCAAGGCGCTGGTGCGCGCGTTCACCTGGAAGCCGTCCCCGCCCGGGGAGCTGGTCCCCGTCGTGGTCAAGCTCGCCGACAAGGCCCGGCGCGAGGGCCTGCTGACCCTCGAGGACGCGCTCGTCGACGTCGACGACGACTTCCTCAAGCGCGGGGTCAGCCTCGCCGTGGACGGCACCGACCCCGAGGAGCTCCGCGAGATCCTCGAGTGCGAGGTGGACGCCAAGCGCGCGGCGGACAAGCACTGCGCGAAGTTCTTCAACGACATGGGCGGCTACGCGCCCACCATCGGCATCATCGGCACCGTCATGGGGCTGGTGCACGTGCTGGAGAACCTCTCCCAGCCCGACAAGCTCGGCCACCTGATCGCCGGCGCCTTCGTGGCCACGCTGTGGGGCGTGATGACGGCGAACATGGTGTGGCTCCCGGTCGGCAGCCGGCTCAGCCGGCTCAGCCAGATCGAGGCCTCCCGCATGGAGATGGTCATCGAGGGCGTGCTGGCCGTGCAGGCCGGCGCCAACCCGCGGGTGGTCGCCCAGCGGCTGAACTCCCTGCTGCCCGCGCACGAGCGCGACGCCGAGCAGAAGGCTGCCTGACGTGGCCAGGGCCAAGAAGCGCCACGTCGAGGAGGAGGAGCACGGCAACCACGAGCGGTGGCTGGTCAGCTACGCCGACATGATGACACTGCTGATGGTGCTCTTCATCGTGATGTTCGCGATCAGCCAGGTCGACCAGCGTCGCTTCGAGATGCTCAAGGACGGGATGGCCGCCGGCTTCGGGAGCTCGTCCTCGCCGTTCCAGGGCAGCGAGGGCACGATGAGCGCCGAGGGCATCAAGCCGCTGGACCCGATGCGTCCCGAGGTCGGCACGCCGCTCCCGGTCAAGGACGAGAGCCAGGCCAGGAAGGACGCCGCGGCGAGCGCGCCTGCCCGGGCCACCCCGTCGGCGTACGACAAGGCCCGCGAGGAGGTGGACCAGCTCGCGGCCCTCAAGCGGAAGATCGAGAAGTCGCTGTCGGCCAAGGGCTACCGGCAGGACGTGTCGCTGACCATCGACGAGCGGGGCCTCAGCATCAGCCTGGTGTCGCGGCACATCGTGTTCCGCGCCAACGAGGCCGACCTGTCCCCGCGAGGCCGCGAGGTGCTCGACGTGCTGGCCCCGATGGTGAGGTCGCTGCCGAACCGGATCGACGTCGACGGGCACACCAACCAGATCAAGGTGAAGCCGAAGTACTACCCGACCGACTGGGAGCTGTCGGCCGCCCGGGCGGTGACCGTGCTGCGCTACCTCAACGAGCGCGGCGACGTCCCGGCTCGCCGGATGACCGCCGTCGCGTACGGCCACGAGCGACCGTTGCGGGACCCCTCGCTGCCGGGCGCCGCCGCGCTGAACAAGCGCGTCGACCTGATCGTCGTCTCGGACGCGTCCGAGGCCACCCGCAAGCAGATCACGAAGGTCCTGCGGGACCGCCGAGACCGGACCTGAGCAGGAGCTGACATGAGTGTCGTGGACATCGCCAAGACGGCGGACACCGCCGAGGGGGGCGCGTCGAAGAAGGGTGGCAAGAAGAAGCTGGTCATCCTGGTGGCCGTGGTCCTCCTGGTCCTCGGGGCCGGCTACTGGTACTTCCTGATGCCGTCCGGCGCGGAGAAGCCGCCGGAGCCCGGAGCCGTGGTCAAGCTGGACCCGATCCAGATCAACCTCGCCGCCGACCACTACCTCAAGGTCGGCATCGCGCTCCAGGCCAGCAAGGCCGCCGGCGAGGACGTCGACGGCAGCAAGGCGCTGGACGAGACGATCGACCTGTTCAGTGGGCAGAGCATGCAGAACCTCGCGCGCAGCGGCTTCCGCGAGAAGATGAAGAAGAGGCTCGAGCACCGCCTCGACGAGGTCTACGACGGCGAGGTGATCGGGGTCTACTTCACCGACTTCGTCAGCCAGTAGCCGGTCCCTCCGGCTCTCGGGAGGGTCCGAGTCCTCCCGCCCGCGGCAGCGCGACACTCTGCCGAGAGATTCTGCTCAGGTCACGTGCGTGCCGACCGATACAAGTCCCGTGACCGACACCAGCGCCCCCGCACGGCAGTCCGCCGCGCCCGCGGAGCGCCGCCGACGAGGCCGTTCGACGGGCGTGGTGTCCGCCTACGACTTCCGCCGACCGGTGAACCTGTCGCGCGAGAACTCCAGGCTCCTGCACGTCGCCTTCGAGGCCTTCGGCCGGCAGGCGTCGACCGTGCTGACCTCCGCGCTGCGCTCGGTGTGCCACGTCGAGCTGCTCTCGGTCGACCAGGTCGCCTACTCCGAGTACGTCGCCGGGCTGGGCGACCCGACGTACATGACGATCTTCTCGATGGAGCCGGTGCCGCAGCGTGCCGTCCTGGAGACCCCGCTCGCCGTCACGATGGCCTGCATCGACTTCCTGCTCGGCGGCCGCGGCGCCGACGAGCAGCCGCAGCGCCCGCTCACCGACCTGGAGAGCGCGGTGATCAGCCAGCTCTACGAGCACCTGGTCGGCGAGGTCCGGGTGGCCTTCGAGCCGCTGGTCGCGCTCGACCCGCAGATCTCCGCGGTCGAGTACAGCCCGCAGCTCGCCCAGGTCGCCGGCAGCTCCGACATGATGATCGTCGCCCGCCTCCAGCTGCGGATGGGCGCCCAGGAGCACCGGCTCTCCCTGTGCATGTCCTTCACCGGCCTGCTGCCCTTCCTCAAGGTCGCGGACTCCGCGGAGAACGTCAACGAGCGGGACCGCGCCCGCCGCCAGGACGCCCGCACCCGGATCGCCGCCGGCATGCAGGAGATCCCGGTGGACGTCACGGTCCGCTTCCGCTCCACCGCCGCCGACCCGCTCGAGCTCGCCGGGCTCCAGGTCGGCGACGTCGTCCGGCTCCAGCACCCCGCGCAGGCCCCGCTCGACGTGACCGCCGCCGACGTGGTCTTCGCCCATGCCACCCCCGGTGTCCAGGGTCGCCGCCTGGCCGCCCTCGTCGTCGCGCCCTCGAACCAGGAGAACTCATGACCGCCACCCAGGTCCCCCCCGACGGAGCATGGCTGCACGGCCTGGAGGAGCGGGCCGTTCCCGCCGCCCAGGCGGTGGCCGCGCTGCTCCCGGTGGCCGAGGTGCTGGTCCCGGGCCTCCCGCAGACCGCCGCCGACCTCGACCTGCGGGGCTGGCCGGCCGCCGGCTTCGCCACCCTGACCTCCGGCACCGGCTCGTCGGTCGGCGTCCTCGTCGGGGCCGAGCTCGCCGACGCGCTGGCCGCCGCCCCCGGTGGGGGAGTCGACCTCGCGGCCGCCATCCAGCCCGCGCTGGACGCGGCCGCCGCTTCCCTGGACTCCGCGGCCGGCACCGGCCGGACCGTCGCCGGCGCCGAGCTGGCCGACCTGGTGGCCGCGGCCACCGTCGCCGTGCCGCTGCTGGCCGGGGGCACCCCCACCGCGGTGGTCCTGCTCACCGTCGAGGGCGGTCCCGCGAGCGGCCCGCTCACCGGTGTCCGCTCGGCGGCGCTCCCGTCGTCGGCGCAGCGCGGTGTCGAGCTGCTGCACGGCGTGGCCATGGAGGTCACCGTCGAGCTCGGTCGGACCCGGATGTCGGTCCGCGAGCTGCTCGCGCTCTGCCCCGGTGACGTCCTCGAGCTCGACCGTGCCGCCGGCAGCCCGGCGGACCTGCTCGTCAACGGCCGCCTCATCGCCCGTGGTGAGGTCGTCGTCGTCGACGAGGACTTCGCCCTGCGGGTGACCGAGATCGTCGCCCAGCCGCGCGCGAGCTGACCGTGCTGGAGCTCGTCATCCGCGTCGTCGTCAGCCTCGGCGTGGTCCTCGGCCTGTTCTGGGCGGTGACCCGGCTCGGGTCGCGCAAGCTCGGCGGCCGCGACCGGGCGCTGGTGCGGGTGCGCAGCCGCCAGGCGCTCAGCCGGGGCTCGTCCCTGGCCGTGGTCGAGGTCGGCAGCCGGGTGCTGGTCGTCGGCGTCAGCGACGCCGGGGTCCGCCTGCTCACCGAGCTGGACCCGTTCGAGCTGGAGACCGACGCCTCCGACCTCACCGAGCTGCCCGCCACGCCGCCGGTGGCGGAGGCCGCCGGTGCACCCACCCAGCTGGTCACCGGACTGGCCACCGGGCTGCCGGTCGCCGCGTCCACCTCGACTCTCGCCGGCCTGGGCAGGCCGGCCCGCACCACCGGCCGGCACGCCGCCACCCCGGCCTCCTCCGCGCTCGGGGGCTCGCTGCTCGCCCCCACCACCTGGCGTCAGGCCTGGGCGGCCGCCACCGGCCGTCCCGCCGCCGAGAACGGTGCGGGCCTGACCGGCGCCGCCGTGATCGGGCGCGACGCGTGACCTCTCGCCGTCCCGCTCGGCGCGGGCTCCGCCCGGCGCCGGGTCGCCCGACGCCGGCCCGCCTCACGGTGGTCCGGCTGGCCCTGGCCCTGCTCCTCGCGGGCCTCGCGGTGCTGCTGCCGCTGGCCGGTGCCGGCAGCGCGAGCGCCGCCACCCCGCACGGGCAGGCGACCGCGGTCGTCGGGGTCCCCTCCGACGACCCGACCGGCGCGCTGTCCCCGGACGGCAGCACCAGCACGGACAGCACCGGCACCGGCACGAGCACCGGCACCGGCACCGCCACGAGCACCGAGGAGACGACGCCGGGCGGCGTCCCCGTGGCCCCGTCCGGGCCGACCGGCCCCGTGGGCCCGACCAGCCAGGGCGACGCCGGCGACGTCACCGTGCAGTTCAACGACCTCACCAAGAAGCCCAGCACCCCGATCCTGACCCTGCTGGGGCTGACCCTGCTCTCGCTGGTGCCGGCGATCCTGCTCACCTGCACGAGCTTCACCAAGATCCTGGTGGTGCTCGGGCTGACCCGCAACGCGCTCGGCCTCCAGCAGATCCCGCCGAACCAGGTGCTCGCCGGGCTGGCGCTGTTCCTGAGCCTGTTCATCATGAGCCCGGTGCTCAAGGACATGAACCACGACGGGCTGCAGCCCTACCTCGACGGCACCAAGACCCAGACCCAGGCCTGGAACGACGGCATCGACCCGCTGCGCGGCTTCATGCTCCACCAGGCCGGTGACAAGGAGATCGCGCTGCTCACCGAGGTGGCGCACCGGCCGAAGCCGGAGAAGCCCGCCGACGTCGCGCTGACCACGCTGATCCCGGCGTTCATCCTCAGCGAGCTGAAGCAGGCTTTCATCATCGGCTTCATGATCTTCATCCCGTTCCTGGTGATCGACATCGTGGTGAGCGCGGCCCTGATGTCGCTGGGCATGATGATGATGCCGCCGGTGATGGTCTCGCTGCCCTTCAAGCTCCTGCTGTTCGTGCTGGTCGACGGCTGGGCGCTGATCATCAAGGCCCTCGTGCAGAGCTACGGGGGTGGGTAGCCGATGACCGACAGCGCCGTCATCGACATCGCGCTGCAGACCATGATCGTGGCGCTCAAGCTCACCGCGCCGATCCTGGTCCCGGCCCTGGTGATCGGCTTCGTGATCTCGCTCTTCCAGTCGATGACCCAGATCCAGGAGTTCACCCTGGCCTTCGTGCCGAAGCTGATCGGCGTCGGCCTGTCCCTGCTGCTGTCCGGCAACTGGATGCTGCACACCCTGATCGACTACACCAACGACCTCTTCGCGCGCATCCCCGGGCTGCTGGGCTAGCCGTGGTCGTGACGCTCGCGGGGGCCCCGCTCGTCACCTACGTCCTGACGTCGGTGCGCCTGGTCGCCTGGCTGCTGGTCGCGCCGCCCTTCTCCTCCAAGGCCGTGCCCACGCTGGCCAAGACGCTGCTCGCACTCGGGCTGGCCTTCGCGGTCGTCCCCGGCATGTCGACCAGCGAGGTCCCGCAGGACGCGGTCACCCTGGCCGCCGTCGCGTTGCAGGAGGCGCTGATCGGGGCGTCGATGGGCTTCGTGACCTACCTGGTCTTCGCCGCCGTCCAGGCGGCCGGAGACCTGATCGACGTCTTCGGCGGCTTCAGCCTGGCCGCCGCCTTCGACCCGCTGTCGCAGAACATGAACTCCGTGCACGGCAAGCTCTTCTCGATGCTGTCGATGATGCTGCTGTTCGCCAGCGACGCCCACCTGATGGTGATCGGCGGCCTGCTCCGCTCCTTCGACAAGATGCCGGTGGGCACGGCCTGGCAGCCGTCCAGCGTGACCGAGGTGGTCACCGTCGCCTTCGGGATGTTCTTCGCGTCGGCCGTCCAGATCGCGCTGCCGCTGATCGGCGTCCTGTTCCTGGCCGACCTCGGCCTGGCCCTGCTCACCCGGGTCGCCCCGCAGCTGAACGCGATCGGGATCATGTTCCCGGCCAAGATCGGGCTGACCCTGCTGATGGTCGGGATGTCCTTCGCGGTGCTGCCCGACACCATGATGCGGCTGCTCGAGACGCTGTCCCAGGCGATGGCGGCGATGGTATGACGCGGGTGACCGGCTGATGGCGTCCGAGGACCGCACCGAGAAGGCGACCCCGAAGAAGCTCAAGGACAGCCGCAAGGAGGGCCGGGTCGCCCGCACCCAGGAGCTCGGCGCCTGGGCGTCGATCCTGGTCGTGGCGCTGAGCGTCCAGTCGCTGACCAGCCTGGGCATGGACCGGATCCGGGCGCTGCTCACCACCACGCTGCGGGCGATCGCCTCCCCGGACGTGCACGACATGCTCGCGCTGCTGCGCGAGGGCAGCGGTCTCGCGCTGATGATGTCGCTGGCGATGGGCGCCGGGGTGATGGTGATCGGGGTCGCCTCCGCCATCGCCCAGGGCGGGCTGTTCTTCGCCACCAAGTCGCTCAAGCCCAAGTGGTCCCGGCTGAACCCGCTGGAGGGTGCCAAGCGGGTCTTCGGTCCGCACGCCGTGTGGGAGGGCGTGAAGATGCTGCTCAAGAGCTCCCTGGTCGGCTTCTTCGTGTGGCGCGCCATCGTCGGCCTGATGCCGATGGTCGGCGGTCTGGTGCCGCTCAGCGTCGGGCTCGAGGTGGCGGCCGACGCGGCCACCGGCCTGATGCGCGACGTCGCCCTGGCCGGGCTGGTCGCCGCCCTCGCGGACTACGCCGTGCAGCGGCGCCGTACCGGCAAGCAGGTGCGGATGACCAAGAAGGAGGTCCGCGACGAGCACAAGCAGAGCGAGGGCGACCCCGCGATGAAGGGCCAGATCCGCTCCCGCCAGCTCGCCGCCGCCCGCAACCGGATGATGGCCGACGTCCCCCAGGCCGACGTGGTCCTGGTCAACCCCACCCACGTCGCGGTCGCGCTGCGCTACGACCCCGCCAAGGGCACCCCGCGCGTGGTCGCCAAGGGCGCCGGTGTGGTCGCCACCCGGATCCGCGAGCTCGCGGAGACCCACCGGGTGGCGATGGTCGAGGACATCCCGCTCGCGCGGGCCCTGCACGCCGGCTGCGAGGTGGGCCAGGAGATCCCGCCGCAGCTCTACCAGGCGGTCGCCCAGGTCCTCGCGTTCGTGCTCAGCCTTCGCGCCAACGGACACCCCGTGGGACGGCACCGCACCCCGCGCACGGGAGAGCCGCTGCCCGGCGTACCGCGCGCCGGACGCCGCGTGCGTCCGGTGCCCGCCGACTCCTCAGGTCCGGCGGCCGTCGGCCGATAGAGCCGTCGAGCCAGGGACGGCTCAGCGGTTCAGCACCACGGACGGTGTCCCCCGACACTCACGGCCCCGCCCCGCGCGAGGCCGCCGAAAGGTGCACCGTGGCGCAGACCCAGCCGGGATCCAACACCCGCCCCACCGGGCGGGCGGCGGTGATCGGCGTTCCCGTCGCCGTGGTCGGCATCGTGGTGATGCTGGTCGTCCCGCTGCCGGCGGTGCTCCTCGACGTGCTGATCGCGTTCAACATCACCGCCGCCCTGCTGGTGCTGCTCACCTCGATGTTCGTGCACCGGCCGCTTGACTTCTCCGCGTTCCCGGCGATGATCCTGGTCGCCACCCTCTTCCGGCTCGCGCTGAACGTCAGCGCCAGCCGGCTGGTCCTGCTCGACGGGTACGCCGGCAAGGTGATCGACACCTTCGGGCACTTCGTCATCGGCGGGTCGCTGATCGTCGGCATCATCGTCTTCGCGATCCTCGTGGTCATCCAGTTCGTCGTCGTCACCAACGGTGCCGGCCGGGTCGCAGAGGTGGGGGCGCGGTTCACCCTCGACGCGATGCCCGGCAAGCAGATGGCCATCGACGCCGACCTGAACTCCGGCCTGATCGACGACGACGAGGCCCGTCGCCGCCGCGCGGAGGTCTCCGGCGAGGCCGACTTCTACGGCGCGATGGACGGTGCCTCGAAGTTCGTCAAGGGCGACGCGATCGCGGCCATCGTGATCACGGTGGTCAACCTGCTCGGAGGCTTCACGGTCGGCATCCTGCAGAAGGGGATGTCGTTCTCCGACGCGATGCACACCTACAGCCTGCTCACCATCGGCGACGGCCTGGTGTCCCAGATCCCCGCGCTGCTGCTCTCCGTGGCGACCGGCCTGATCGTCACCCGGGCCACCGGGGACTCCGACATGGGCTCGGACCTGGTCGGCCAGCTGACCCGGCAGAAGCAGCCGATGCGGATCGCCGGCTTCGGCGCGCTGGGCCTCTGCCTGATCCCGGGCATCCCCAAGCTGCCGTTCCTGCTCGCGGGCGGGGCGATGCTGATCCTCTCCACCCGGCACCAGAGCGCCCCGGACCCGGCGGTGGCGGCCCTCGCCGCCGGCGAGGCGGCCGCGCTGCCCTCGCCGGACTCCGTCGAGTCGATCATCGAGGACATCCGGGTCGACCCGCTGGAGATCGAGCTCGCCGCCGACCTCATCGACCTCGTCGACCGGGTCGCCGGCGGGGACCTGCTCGACCGGGTGAAGTCGCTGCGCCGCAAGGTGGCCACCGACCTCGGCGTCGTGGTGCCTCCGGTGCGCACCCGTGACAACCTCGACCTGCCGCTGCACACCTACGCGATCCGGCTCTTCGGCGTGGAGGTCGCGCGCGGCGAGGCGCCCCCCGGGACGGTGTTGGCCATCGGCGACCGCCTCGACGGACTGCCCGGACGACGTACCCAGGAGCCGGTCTTCGGGCTGGCCGCCATGTGGGTGCCCTTCGAGCTGCGCAACCAGGCGGAGATGCTCGGCGCCACCGTCGTCGACCGGTCCTCGGTGCTCACCACCCACCTCGCCGAGGTGGTGCGCAGCTATGCCTCGCAGCTGCTCGGCCGCGAGGAGGTCAAGATGCTCACCGACGCGGTCCGGCGCACCCACCCCTCGGCCGTCGACGAGCTCACCCCGACCCTGCTCAGCCTCGGCGAGATCCAGCAGGTGCTCCAGTCGCTGCTCGACGAGAGCGTCTCCATCCGCGACCTGGCCCGGATCTTCGAGGCGCTCTCCACCCGCGCCCGGGTCGGCAAGGACCTCGACGGCCTGGTCACCGCCGCGCGCGAGACGCTCGGCCTGGCCGTCGTCGCCCCGCACCTGCGCGACGGCACCCTGCCCGTGCTGAGCTTCGACCCGGGCCTGGAGCAGCGGCTGCTCGAGGCCCTGCGGGTCAGCGAGGGCGGTGGCTTCCTCGCGCTCGACCTCGACCTGTCCCAGGCGCTGATGAACGACCTCACGGCCCGCAACCGCCAGGCCGAGGACCAGAACATCTCCGCCGTCCTGGTCTGCGCCCCCCAGGTCCGCCCCGCCGTACGGCGTCTGGTGGCGACCACCCTGCCGCGGCTGCCGGTGCTGTCCTACGGCGAGCTCGGCGGCCCGATCCAGATCCAGTCCGTCGGGGTGGTCGGGGGACAGGCCCCCGCCCTCGCCTGACCCGCCGTTGGCCGAACCACCCGTCGTCCCCCCCGTTCGACACCGTGAGGAGTGAGACCCGTGAACCTGATCGCTGCACCGGTGCTGCTGGGAGCCGCCGTGGTGACCGCGCCCGCCGCCTACGGCGCCCTCGTGCTCGGCACCACCACGCCGGAGACCGCCGTCGCGCGGTTCCTGATCGCGGCCGCCCTGCTGTGGGTCGGCCTGTCGGTCGTGGAGATGCTCGTCGGGCCGGCGCCGCGACCGCAGGTCACGGCTGACGAGGCGGTCCCGGACCCCGTCGAGCACGAGGCGGAGTCGGCCGGCTGACCTCCGGCACCGCGGCGAAAACCGGTTGGGCTGGTCAGGACCGGCGGGTAATCTGCGTCTTACAATCACCAGTCGTCCCGGTCCCTCGGTCACCAGCCCTGCCCCGTGGCGTCTGAGCCGACCGCCCGTCGCCACCAGCCGACACGACCGAGGTGCCACCCGACCCGTGAGCCAGTCCACGTCCCCGCCCGCCGAGACCGCCGGCCCGAACGACCACCCGCCCGCCGGGGTCGGCTCGCTGTGGCGGCTGCGCGGCTACCTGCGTCCGCACCTGCGCTCGCTGGTGATCATGGCCAGCACCGCGCTGGTCGGGGTGGCCCTGACGATCGCGATCCCGCTGGTCACCAAGGCGATCATCGACGGACCGATCACCGACCGGGAGATCGGCCCGGTGCTCCCGCTGGGGGTGCTCGCGCTCTGCCTGGGGATCCTCGAGGCGGTGCTGATCTTCTGGCGGCGCTGGGTGCAGTCCACGGCGGTGCTGGCCATGGAGACCACGATGCGCGGCGACCTGTACGCCCGGCTGCAGCGGCTGCCGATGGCGTTCCACGGCCAGTGGCAGTCCGGCCAGCTGCTCTCCCGGGTCACCAACGACCTGTCCAGCATCCGCCGGTTCTTCGGGTTCGGCCTGCTGTTCCTGGTGATGAACACCCTCCAGCTGGTGGTGGTGACCCTCGTGCTGCTGCGGATGTACTGGCCGCTCGGCCTCGTCGTCGCCGCGGCGTCGATCCCGATCGTCGCCCTGTCGAACCGCTTCGAGCGCTCGTACGTGCTGATCTCCCGCCGGGTGCAGGACGAGCAGGGCGACCTGGCCACCCTGGCGGAGGAGGGCGCCGTCGGCATCCGGGTGATCAAGTCCTTCGGCCGCGGCAGCTTCGTCGCCGGCCGGTACGACGACGCCGCCCGCACGCTCTACGAGACCTCGATGGACAAGGTCCGGCTGTCCTCGAAGTTCTGGACGTTCCTGGAGGTGATCCCCAACTTCGCGGTCGTCGTGGTGCTGCTGCTCGGCGCGCTCGGCGTGGGCCACGGGGACCTCACGCTCGGCACGCTGGTCGCCTTCATCACCCTGATGCTCTCGCTGGTGTGGCCGATCGCCTCGCTCGGCTACATCCTCGCGATGGCCCAGGAGGCGATGACGTCGGCGGCCCGGATCCTGGAGATCTTCGACACCGACCCCTCCATCACCTCCGGCGCCACCGTCCTCGAGCAGCCCCGCGGCCACCTGCGCCTCGAGGGGGTCGGCTTCGCGTTCCCCGACCTGCCCGACGAGCTCGTGCTCCGCGACGTCCACCTCGAGGTGGTGCCCGGGGAGACGGTCGCGATCGTCGGCGCCACCGGCGCGGGCAAGACCGTGCTGACCTCGCTGGTCCCGCGGCTGTACGACGTCACCGCCGGCCGGGTCACGATCGACGGGGTCGACGTACGCGACCTGGACCTGGCCAGCCTGCGGCAGGTGGTCGCGACCGCCTTCGAGGAGCCGACGCTGTTCTCGATGAGCGCCCGGGAGAACCTCCTCCTCGGCCGTCGCGACGCCACCGAGGAGGAGCTGCTCGAGGCCGTCGAGGTGGCGCAGGCCGGCTTCGTCCACGACCTCCCGTGGGGCCTGGACACCCGGATCGGCGAGCAGGGCATGTCGCTGTCCGGTGGCCAGAGGCAGCGGCTCGCCCTCGCCCGGGCGGTGCTCGCCCGGCCGCGGATCCTGATCCTCGACGACACCCTCTCCGCGCTCGACGTGCACACCGAGAGGCTCGTCGAGCAGGCGCTGCGGCAGGTGCTCCGCGACGCCACCGGGATCGTCGTGGCGCACCGCGCCTCCACCGTCCTGCTGGCCGACAAGGTCGCGCTGCTCCAGGACGGCACCATCACCCACGTCGGGCGGCACAGCGACCTGCTCGCGAGCGTGCCCGCCTACCGTGAGCTGCTCGCGGCCGACGCGGACGCCGACCTCGAGGAGGCCCCGGCATGAGCCACGTCTCGACCAGCCCGCCGGGCTCGACCGGGCCCGAGGACGAGTCCGCCCCGGCGGCCGTCCCGGAGCAGGAGTGGCGCGGGGTCGCCGCCGAGCACCGCGACGACGACCTCACCGCGCACTCCTCGGCGATGCTGAAGGCGCGCTCCCGCCGGCTGCTGACCGACCTGATCCGGCCGCACAGGTCGCTGCTGAAGCTCCTGCTGGCGGTCGTCCTGGTGGAGAACGCCGCCCGGCTCTCCATTCCCTACCTGGTGAAGGAGGGCATCGACCGCGGCATCCCGCCCATCCGGGCGACCGGCGACACCAGCACGCTGTGGACGATCGTGGCGATCGTGTTCGGGGCGACCGTCGTCCAGGCGATCAGCCGGCGGACCTTCCTGATGACGTCCGGCCGGATCGGTCAGGACATGCTCTTCGAGATCCGGAGGCGGGTGTTCGGGCACTTCCAGCGGCTCAGCCCGTCCTTCCACGACGACTACACCTCGGGCCGGGTGATCTCGCGGCAGACCTCCGACATGGACGCGATCTACGAGATGCTCGAGACCGGGTTCGACGGGCTGGTCACCGCGGTCCTCACCCTGGTCGGCGTCGCGGTGCTGCTGCTGGTCCTGGACGTCAGGCTCGCCCTGGTCGCGTTGGTCTGCTTCCCGTTCCTGCTGCTGCTGACCACCTGGTTCCGTCGGGAGTCGGCGAAGACCTACCGGGTCACCCGCGAGAAGGTCGCGCTGGTGATCGTGCACTTCGTCGAGTCGATGCTCGGCATCCGCGCGGTGCAGGCGTTCCGCCGCGAGTCGCGCAACCAGCAGATCTTCGAGGACGTCAACGACCAGTACCGGGTCGCCAACCTCCGCGCCTTCCGCCTGGTCGCCTGGTTCATGCCGGGTATCAAGCTGATCGGCAACATCACCATCTCGGTCGTCCTGCTGTACGGCGCCTACCTGGCGTTCCACGGCGAGGTCACCGTCGGCGTGCTCGCCGCGTTCCTGCTCTACCTGCGGCAGTTCTTCGAGCCGATGCAGGAGATCTCCCAGTTCTACAACACCTTCCAGTCGGCCAGTGCCGCCCTGGAGAAGCTGTCCGGTGTGCTCGAGGAGGAGCCGTCCGTCCCCGAGCCGGCCGTCGCGACGCCGCTCCCGGGGGCCCGCGGGGACGTTCGCTTCGCGGGCGTGGAGTTCTCCTACGGCGAGGGTGTCCCGGTCATCCCCGGGCTCGACCTGACCGTCCCCGCCGGGCAGACGGTGGCCCTGGTGGGCACCACCGGAGCGGGCAAGACCACGATCGCCAAGCTGCTGTCCCGCTTCTACGACCCGACGCACGGGCGGGTGCTGCTCGACGGGGTCGACCTCCGTGAGCTCGACGAGCCCACCCTGCGGCGGGCGGTGGTGATGGTGACCCAGGAGAACTACATGTTCGGCGGCACCGTCGCGGACAACATCCGCTTCGGCCGGCCGGACGCCACCCCGGAGGAGGTGGTCGGCGCGGCCCGGGCGATCGGCGCCCACGAGTTCATCAGCCGGCTGCCGCAGGGGTACGACACCGACGTGGCCAACAAGGGCGGCCGGCTCTCCGCGGGGCAGCGTCAGCTCGTCGCCTTCGCGCGGGCGTTCCTCGCCGACCCCGACGTGCTGATCCTCGACGAGGCGACCAGCTCGCTCGACGTACCGTCCGAGCGGCTGGTGCAGCGAGCCCTGCGCACCATCCTCGCCGAGCGGACCGCGGTGATCATCGCGCACCGGCTCTCCACCGTGGAGATCGCCGACCGGGTGCTGGTGCTCGAGCACGGCCGGATCGTCGAGGACGGCTCGCCCGACGACCTGGTCGCCGGGGGAGCGGGCCGGTTCTCCGACCTGCACGACGCCTGGCTGGAGTCGCTCGCCTGACCTGCGTTCGCGCCGACTCGGCGGGTGTCAGGCCTGCGTTCGCGCCGACTCGGCGGGTGTCAGGGGGTGGCCTTCTCGTCGTGCTCCGCGGCCTGCTTGAGCCGGACCAGCGTCTCGGCGATCCCGGCGCGGTTGCGCTCGGGGAAGCCGGCGAGCCGGAGCGCCGCCGCCGAGAGGCGGTTGTGGCGGGTGAAGTCGAAGGTCTCGGTGACCACCGTGCGGCCGTCCTCGGTGGGGTCGAGCTCGTAGCGCCACCGGTGCGCCCCGAAGTGCCGCCAGGCGATCCGCCGGTCCTCCTCGAACTCCACGACCCGGTTGCTGATCTTGTAGGGCAGGCCGAAGAGCCTCATCGAGACGCCGAAGGTCTCGCCCTCGGCCAGCCGGTCGGGGCCGGTGACCAGGCCGCGGACCGAGCCGGAGCCGTCGATGCGGGCGTGCTGACGGGGGTCCGCGACGATCGCGAAGACCACGTCGGGGGTGGCGTCGATGGTGATCCGGTCGGAGACCAGCCGATCGTTCCCGGGCTGCGCGGACCGCGTGTCATGGGGCATGACGCCACCGTATCGGGGCGTCCCCAGCGACGGTCCCGGGCCGGGGAGGCGCGCCGATTCGGCACTTCGCGGCATGGCCCGGTACCTTGGGCACACATCGACCGGTGTGGTGCCGGTCACAAGCACGACCAGCAGCACGGCCGCGTCGCACCACCTCCGCGCGTGCGTCGTACCGCGGGTCGCGAGCTCCCGGCCGGTGACGGAGACCCCGAACGCCGACGACACGAAGGAGTGCACGTGAGCGAGCACAAGTCCGACTTCGGGCCCGACCTCGGTGAGGTCTTCGGGCCGAACCACAAGGACGGCGGCCCCGATCTGGTGCAGCTGCTGACCCCGGAAGGCGAGCGGGTCGAGCATCCCGACTTCTCCTTCGACCTCGACGACGAGGCGATCAAGGGCTTCTACCGGGACATGGTCCTGACCCGCCGCATCGACACCGAGGCCACCGCGCTCCAGCGGCACGGCGAGCTCGGCATCTGGGCCCAGCTGCTCGGCCAGGAGGCCGCCCAGATCGGCTCGGGCCGCGCCCTCCGCCCGCAGGACTTCGCCTTCCCGACCTACCGCGAGCACGGCGTCGCCTGGTGCCGCGACATCGACCCGCTCCGGCTGCTCGGCCTCTTCCGTGGGGTCGACCAGGGCGGCTGGGACCCGAACGAGGGCAACTTCGCGCTCTACACGATCGTGATCGGCGCGCAGACCCTGCACGCCACCGGCTACGCGATGGGGATGCAGCGCGACGGCGTGGTCGGCACCGGCGACCCGGAGCGCGACGCGGCCGTGGTGGCCTACTTCGGCGACGGCGCCAGCAGCCAGGGCGACGTCAACGAGGCGTTCATCTTCGCGGCCTCCTACAACGCCCCGGTGGTGTTCTTCTGCCAGAACAACCAGTGGGCCATCTCCGAGCCGATCGAGCGGCAGACCCGGATCCCGCTCTACCAGCGCGCGCTCGGCTTCGGGTTCCCCGGCATCCGGGTCGACGGCAACGACGTGCTCGCGACCTACGCCGTCTCGCAGGCCGCCCTGCAGCGAGCCCGGGACGGTCAGGGCCCCACGCTGGTGGAGGCGTACACCTACCGGATGGGCGCGCACACCACCACCGACGACCCGACCCGCTACCGGCTCTCGGAGGACCTCGAGACCTGGAAGCTCAAGGACCCGATCGCCCGGGTCAAGGCCTACCTGACCCGCAACGGCCTGGTGGACCAGGACTTCTACGACGCCATCGACGTCGAGGCCGAGCAGCTCGGCGAGCACCTCCGCGAGGGCTGCCGGGCCCTGCCCGAGCCGAACGTGCTCGACGTCTTCGGTCAGGTGTACGCCGAGCAGACCCCCGAGCTCGCCGAGCAGCAGGCCGGCTACGCGGCCTACCTCGACTCCTTCGACGTCTCGACCACGGGAGGCCACCGATGAGCAGGATCACTCTGGCGAAGGGCCTGAACGCCGGGCTGCGCCGCGCGATGGAGGACGACCCCAAGGTCCTCGTGATGGGCGAGGACGTCGGCAAGCTCGGCGGGGTCTTCCGGATCACCGACGGCCTGCAGAAGGACTTCGGCGAGGACCGGGTGATCGACTCCCCGCTCGCGGAGTCCGGGATCCTCGGCACCGCGGTCGGGATGGCGATGCGCGGCTACCGGCCGGTCTGCGAGATCCAGTTCGACGGGTTCGTCTACCCCGCCTACGACCAGATCGTCAGCCAGGTCGCGAAGATCCACTTCCGCAGCCAGGGCAAGGTCAAGATGCCGATCGTGGTGCGGATCCCGTTCGGCGGGGGCATCGGGGCGGTCGAGCACCACAGCGAGAGCCCGGAGGCGCAGTTCGCGCACACCCCGGGCCTGAAGGTGGTGGCCTGCTCCAACCCGGTCGACGGCTACTGGATGATCCAGCAGGCGATCGCCTGCGACGACCCGGTGATCTTCCTGGAGCCCAAGCGGCAGTACCACGCGGACAAGGCGGAGCTCGACGAGTCGGTGGCCCCGCAGCCCCTCTTCACCTCTCGCGTGGTGCGCGAGGGCACCGACGTCACCCTGCTGGCCTACGGCCCGATGGTGAAGACCTGCCTGGCCAGTGCCGAGGCGGCCGCCGGCGAGGGCAAGAGCATCGAGGTCATCGACCTGCGCACGCTGTCCCCGCTCGACATGGGCCCGGTCTACGACTCGGTCCGCAAGACCGGCCGGGCCGTGGTGGCCCACGAGGCGCACGTGAACCTCGGCATGGGCTCGGAGGTCGCGGCCCGGATCACCGAGCACTGCTTCTACTCCCTCGAGTCCCCGGTCCTGCGCGTCGGCGGGTTCGACACGCCGTACCCGCCGAGCCGCATCGAGGAGCAGTGGCTTCCCGACCTCGACCGCGTGCTCGACGCCGTGGACCGCTCGCTTTCCTTCTGACCCGCTAGGGAGAACGCCAGTGTCTGACTTCAAGCTGCCCGACGTCGGTGAGGGCCTGACCGAGGCCGAGATCGTCACCTGGAAGGTGAAGGTCGGCGACGTCATCAAGGTCAACGACATCGTGGTCGAGATCGAGACCGCCAAGTCGCTGGTCGAGCTGCCCTCGCCGTACGCCGGCACGGTGCAGGCGCTGCACGTGCCCGAGGGCGAGACCGTCGCCGTCGGCACGCCGATCATCAGCATCGGTGACGGTGCCGCCCCGGCCGCCCCGGCCGCGGACCCGGCGCCGTCCACGGAGAGCGACCCCTACCTGGGGCTCGCCGAGAAGGCCGGCGCGGCCGCCACCGCGACCGAGATCGACATGTCGAACCCGGCCGCGACCGGGGGTGGGGAGAACCAGACGCTGGTCGGCTACGGACCGCGCGCCGCCTCTGCCCAGCGCCGACCGCGCCGCGGTGGGGCGAGCCCGTCCACCGACGCGGGAGCGGCCGCCCAGCTGCAGCTCCAGGGCGCGTTCGGTCAGGGCGCCCGTGAGGCGGCCGACGTGGTCGAGGCCGACGAGCAGCCGGTCCCGGCCACCCCCGCCCCGCACGAGGCGGCCCCGGCGGACGCCGACGTACGGGTGCTCGCCAAGCCCCCGGTCCGCAAGCTCGCCAAGGACCTCGGCGTCGACCTCCGCAGCCTCACCCCGTCCGGCCCGGACGGCACGGTCACCCGCGAGGACGTCCAGGCGGCGACCGCGGTTCCGGCTGGTCCGGCTGCCGGGGCGGAGGTGCCCGCCGAGGCGCCGGTGGCCGCCGCGCGCCCCACGGGGGAGCGCGAGCACCGCGAGCCGATCAAGGGCGTCCGCAAGATGATGGCGCAGGCGATGGTGGACTCCGCGTTCAGCGCCCCGCACGTCACCGAGTGGATCACCGTCGATGTCACGCGCACGATGAAGCTCGTCGCCAAGCTCAGGGAGCACCGCGAGTTCCGCGACGTGAAGGTCTCCCCGCTGCTCGTGGTCGCCAAGGCGGTCTGCCTGGCCGCCCGCCGTACGCCGGAGATCAACGCGACGTGGGACGAGGCCGCCCAGGAGGTGGTCCTCAAGTCCTACGTGAACCTGGGGATCGCGGCTGCCACCCCGCGCGGGCTGGTCGTCCCGAACGTCAAGGATGCCGACGCGCTGTCGCTCCCCGAGCTCGGCGCGGCCATCAACGAGCTGACCCGGACGGCCCGCGAGGGACGCACCCAGCCCGCCGAGATGAGCGGCGGCTCGTTCACGATCACCAACGTCGGCGTCTTCGGGGTCGATGCGGGCACCCCGATCATCAACCCGGGCGAGTCGGCGATCCTCTGCTTCGGTGCGGTCCGCCAGCAGCCGTGGGTGCACAAGGGCAGGATCAGGGTCCGTGACATCACGACCCTGGCGCTGTCGTTCGACCACCGGCTGGTCGACGGCGAGAAGGGCTCCCGCTTCCTCGCCGACGTGGCGGCCGTGCTCGAGGATCCCAGCCGGGCGCTGCTGTTCTGAGGGGCCGCTGCTCAGCACCCCCGGGGTGCTGAGCAGCCACCGGCGCTACCGCGCGGGGCAGCGGCGCGTCCGCGGCTGAGCGCCCGGACGGTCCACCGCACCGGTCGGGCGCTGGTCCGTCGCAGAGGGGGACGCGGGCGGCCGCGGGCCGGGAACCTACGATGCTCGGGTGAGCACGCCGTCCACCTCCGCGCCGAAGCCGGCCGGCATCCGTGCCTTCGAGTTCGCGAAGTGGGCGATCCTGAGCGGCGTCTACCCGGCCGGCGCAGTGATCACCGAGGCCGCGCTCGCGAACGAGCTCGGCCTCAGCCGTACCCCCGTGCGCGAGGCGCTGCTGCGCCTGGAGGTGGAGGGGCTGGTCACCCTGGAGTCGCGTCGCGGCGCGGTGGTGTGCACCTTCTCCCTGCACGACGTGGAGGACGTGCTCGAGGCCCGGGTGCTGGTGGAGAACCACACCGCCGCCAGGTCGTTCGACCGCCGTCTCGAGCTGCTGCCCCGCGTCGAGGGGGCGCACGAGGCGATGAAGCGCAGCCGGCGTGAGCACGACACCGCCGCCTTCACCGGCTCCGACCGGCTCTTCCACGAGCTGATCGTCGACGCCGCGGACAACCGAGTGCTCTCCTCGGTGTACCGGACGCTGCGCGAGCGGCAGACGCTCTTCACCTCCGCGATCGTGCGCGGACGGGAGGACCGGATGCAGGCGGCCGTCGACGAGCACGAGCGGATCCTGGAGACGCTGCGCGGGGACGACCGCGACGCGTTCTGCGCCGCGGTGAACGACCACCTGCAGTGGTCGATCGCGCTCGCGAGAGAGTCGCTGTGAGCGAGGCCTACACGCTGGGCGGACGCCGCGCCCTGGCCGTCTGGGGCACCGCGGTCGCGGTCTACTTCCTGGCGATCTTCCACCGCTCCTCGCTCGGGGTCGCCGGGCTGGCCGCCGCTGAGCGGTTCCACATCAGCGCCTCGCAGCTCTCCACGTTCACCGTGCTCCAGCTGCTCGTCTACGCCGGCATGCAGATCCCGGTCGGGGTGCTGCTCGACCGGTTCGGCCCGCAGCGGCTGCTGATCGCCGGCGCGGTGTTCATGACCGCGGCCCAGCTCGGGTTCGCCTACACCGGCACGTACGGCGGGGCGCTGGTCGCCCGGGTCTTCGTCGGCATGGGCGACGCGATGGTGTTCATCAGCGTGCTGCGGATCATCGCGTCCTGGTTCCCGGCGTTCCGGAGCCCGCTGCTGGTCGCGTTCACGGCGATGCTCGGGCAGTGCGGCGCGCTCGTCGCGGCGATCCCGTTGTCGCGGGCGCTGGCGTCGTACGGCTGGACGGCGACGTTCGTGGCCAGCGCCTCCCTCGGGGTGCTGCTCGGGCTGATGACCGTGCTGGTGGTGCGTGACGTGCCGCCGGGCGCACCCCCGTCCCGCTCGGTCAAGGACATCCGCACGGTCGGGCGCGACCTCAAGCTGGCCTGGCAGGATCCCGGCACCCGGCTCGGCCTGTGGTCGCACTTCACCACGCAGTTCGCCGCGAACGTGATGGGGCTGCTCTGGGGCTTCCCCTTCTTCGTGCACGCCGAGCACCGCTCCACGACCGAGGCCGGTGCCCTGCTGACGCTGCTGGTCGGGGTGTTCATCGTCGGCGGGCCGCTGATCGGTGGGTACATCTCCCGGCACCCGTGGCAGCGCTCCACGGTGGTGCTCTCGATCGTCCTGGCGATGGCGACCACCTGGACGGTGGTGCTGCTGCTGCCCGGTGACGCGCCGCTGTGGCTCCTCGCGCTCCTGGTGATCACCACCGGTCTCGGCGGTCCGGGATCGATGATCGGCTTCGACCTCGCCCGCACGTTCGCCCCGGCCGCCCGGCTCGGATCGGCCAGCGGCATCGTCAACGTCGGCGGCTTCATGGCCTCGCTGCTCACCGTCCTCGGCATCGGGCTGGTCCTCGACGCGGTGACGCCAGGAGCGTCGACCGACTACAGCGCCGGCGCCTACCGGCTGGCGATGTGCGTCCAGTACGTCGGCTGGCTGGTCGGGGGTCTCCAGGTCTGGCGCTTCCGCTCCCGGGCACGGGCGCACCTCGCGGACACCCAGCCGGAGGCGTTCCGCGACATGAGCGGGCTCGATCGGTACCCGCACCCTCCGCGCCGCACCCGGTCGAGGGCCGGGTAGCCGCTCCGCCGACATGCGGGCTCGGCGCACGGACGTGAGCTGCGGTCGCCCTCATGTGCGCAGTGGCATGCGTCGTAGGGGTGGCGTGGGTGTCTGGGTGGGGGTGATGGCGGGGTGTCGGGGTGGTGGATGGAACTGGGGGTGGTGGTCGTGGGGGGAGATCTCGACCTGCCAGGGGGTGGTGTGGAGGGTGGTGTGGTGGCCTCGGCAGAGCAGGACCAGGTTGTGCAGGGCGGTGGGGCCGCCGTCGGCCCAGTGTTGGAGGTGGTGGGCGTCGCAGGCGTGGGGCAGGCGGGTGCAGCCGGGGAAGGCGCAGTGCCGGTCGCGGGTGACCAGGGCGGTCCACTGGGCGGGGGTGACCAGCCGGTGGGTGCGGCCGACGTCGAGGGGTTGGGAGCCGGTCCCGAGGACGACCGGGATGAGGTCGGCGTCGCAGGCCAGCCGGCGGGCGGTGGCCGCGGACAGGGTGCTGCCGGTGTCCAGGGTGGCCTGTCCGAGGCCGGTGAGGAGGGTGTCGTAGTCGAGGGTGAGGCTGATCCGGGGTCTCGCGCCGTGGGACTCGGGGAGCTGGTCGGTGTCGGCGAGGGTGCGGGTCGCCTGGACGAGGGCGTCCCACAGTCGGGTGCCGTGCTCGCGGGGGTCGCGGCCGTCGTGGGCGCAGTCGGTGACCCCGCAGGACCGTGCCGGCTGGTGGGGGTCGCCGCCGCAGGTCCCGGGCCGGCTGGTCGGGGTGGGCGCGGCCAGCGGGTACAGGGCGTTGCGGATCCAGGCGGCGTCCTCGACGGTGCCGCGGCCGGCGAGCCTGACGCCGCCGAGGCCGTCGTCGGTCAGGGACAGGAACCGGGAGTGGTGGGCGGCGCGTTCCTCGCGTTCGAGGAGGCGTTCCTCGCGGGCCTCGTCGCCGTCGGGGTCGAGCCGGGTCAGCACGGTGCGGGCCAGGGCGGTCAGGTCGGTGGCGTCGTGGTCACGGGCCTGCTCGACCAGCAGCTGTTCCGCGGCCTGCCGGAGCGCGGGGTTGACCGGGAGCCGGTCCACGGTGGTGGTGATCACTTCGGCCTGGGCTCGGGACAGGTCCCCACGGCCCAACGCCAGGCCGGTCTGCTCCCGGTCCCCGGTCAGCGCCTCGGCGAGGGCCAGGGTCCGGCGGCCGGCGCCCTTGCGGCCTCCGCCGACCGCGGTCAGGTAGTCCTTGGTCGAGGCCCACCCCTCGGTCCGCGCCGCGCCCGCATGGTCGATCTCCGCGGCCACCTGCAGCTGCACCCAGTCCAGCACCGACCGCAGCCGCTCCAGGCCCCGCATCGTGGCCAACAGCTCCCCGGCCGGCCGCAGCGCCCACCAGGTGTCGTCGAGCTGGGACAAGGTGTCGGTGACCGCCGCGACCACGTGCGCCGGCCGCACCCCCACCGCCACCCACTCATCAGCACCCGAGCCCCCCGACACACCCGGGCCGGTCGAGGTGTCGGTGTCGGTGTCGGTCATGCCAGTCATGCTTCCCCCGACCACCGACACTTCCGACGCCGGACTAGACCAATATCGAACACGTGTGCGGGTCTGATGGTTCGTGTGCCGGCGCCACGCTCGCCTGGTGGCCCTTCCCGTCGAGTGCGCGATGCGCGGCCGACCGTCTCGCCCCGTCAGGGTTGTCATGGCGCTGGTGCTCCGGCCGCTGTCCGCTGTCGTGGACGAGGCGACGTGGACTCGCGCCCTGGTCAGCTTCCTTGCAGCGCGGCCGAGGCGCACGCAGCTGGCTCGCCTCGCGGGGCTGCGGCCCGGCACGGAACCCCACCGACCGTGCCGGTGACCACCGTGACCGCCTCGACCTCATGGGGATGCCGCGTCCGACGACGTCAACCGCTCCTTCTGGGAGGGTGCCCAGAAGTGGCGACTGCGAGGCGCCTTCCTTGAGGCAAACGGGGCCCACGAAGAGCAGGGCAGGCCGAGTAGGGTCTGGCGGTCGTCCCCAGTCCGGCCTGAGACCCGACGGGCGCTGGGTGTGGCCCCACGACTTCGCCTGCCGCTCGACCGGGTCCTTTCGTGCGTTCGCGCCGACTCGACCGGGTCTTTTCGTGCGTTCGCGCCGACTCGACCGGGTCTTTTCGTGCGTTCGCGCCGACTCGACCGGGTCTTTTCGTGCGTTCGCGCCGACTCGACCGGGTCTTTTCGTGCGTTCGCGCCGACTCGACCGGGTCTTTCGGGCGCTCGCGGGCCTCAGTCCAGCGAGTCGAGCCAGGCGCGCACGGCGTCGTCGTGCTCGCCGAGCCGCGGCGGCGGCAGGTGCGTCTCGCGGGCGCCGGCGTACGTGTTGTCGTCGAAGCGCAGCGGCGGACCGGGCAGCTGGACCGTTCCCAGCGTCGGGTGCTGTACGTCGATCAGCAGCCCCTGCGACCGCGTCTGGTCCCAGGCGTACACGTCGTCGAGCGTGCGCACCTTGCCTGCCGGGACGCCGCGCGCGGCCAGCCGCTCCAGCCAGGCCTCGGCGGTCCGGGACGAGAGCGCCTCCTCGATGACCGCGACCAGCTCGTCGCGGTGCCCCACCCGGGACCGGTTCGTGGCGAAGCGGTGGTCCTCGATCCCGAGCAGCGCGGCCACCGCCGCCCACTGCTGCTCGGTGCCGCAGGCGATCTGCACCGGCGCGTCGGCGGCCCGGAACAGGCCGTAGGGAGCGATCGAGGGATGGTGGTTGCCCAGGGCGTGCGGCACCTCGTGGGCGACCGTCCACCGGGTGCCCTGGAAGGCGTGCACGCCCACCACCGACGCGAGCAGCGAGGTGCGCACGACGCGGCCGAGGCCGGTGGTCTCCCGCTCGTGCAGCGCGGCGAGGACGCCGTACGCGCCGTACATCCCGGCCAGCAGGTCGCCGATCGGGACCCCGACGCGGGTGGGCTCGTCCGCCGACGGCCCGGTGAGCGACATCAGCCCGGCCTCGCCCTGGGCGATCTGGTCGTAGCCGGCGCGGCCGCCCTCGGGGCCGTCGTGGCCGAACCCGGTGATCGAGAGCACCACCAGCCGGGGGTTGATCTCGTGCAGCCGCTCGACGGGGAAGCCCAGCCGGTCCAGCACGCCGGTGCGGAAGTTCTCCATCAGCACGTCCGCCTGGGCGACCAGCCGGGTCAGGAACGCGCGGCCCGCCTCGGACTTGAGGTCCGCGGTCACCGACTCCTTGTTGCGGTTGGCGGAGAGGAAGTACGTCGACTCGGGCTCGTGCTCGGGGCCGGCGAACGGCGGGCCCCACCACCGCGAGTCGTCGCCCGCCGGCGACTCCACCTTGATCACCCGGGCGCCGAGGTCGCCGAGCATCATCGCCGCGTGCGGGCCGGCGAGCGCGCGGGTGAGGTCGACCACGACGATGTCGGAGAGCATCCGGCGAGTCTAGGCAGTGATCGGTCGGCGACCCGAGCCGAAGGGAATGCGGTGGTCTGCCCGGTTGTTCCACCGCCGGCCCCCGTGGTCATCCAGCCGCTCCGGCCGCGTTCTCGTCGGAGTCCCCCTGATCGACCGCAGAGGATCGCGCATGCCCGCCACCGACCGCCGTACCGACTACCGGGTGACCTTCCTGGTGCTCTGCGTCGGCGTCTCGTCGTTCTCGCTGCTCCAGTCGATGGTCAACCCGGTGCTGCCGACCATCGAGGCCGCGCTGCACACCGACCAGGCCACCGTCACCTGGGTGCTGACCGCCTACCTGCTCTCCGCCTCGGTGTTCACCCCGATCATCGGCCGGGTCGGCGACAAGGTCGGCAAGGAGCGGATGCTGGTGGTCGCGCTGGGCACGCTGGCCGTCGGCTCGCTGGTGGCCGCGCTCGCGCCGAGCATCGGCGTGCTGATCGCGGCCCGCGCGCTGCAGGGCGTCGGCGGCGGCGTGCTGCCGCTCACCTTCGGGATCATCCGCGACGAGTTCCCCCGCGAGAAGGTCGCGGGAGCGGTCGGTACGTCGGCCGCGCTGCTCGCCGTGGGCGGCGGCGTCGGGCTGGTCCTGGCCGGGCCGGTCGTCGACGCGCTGAGCTACCACTGGCTGTTCTGGCTGCCGATGGGGATGACCGCCCTGGCCGCGGTCGCGGCGGCCGTGGTCGTGCCGGAGTCGCCGGAGCGGACCGAGGGGGCGATCAACGTCGGCAGCGCGCTGCTGCTCTCCGCCTGGCTGGTGGCGCTGCTGCTCGCGGTCAGCCAGGGACACAGCTGGGGCTGGGGTTCCGCCGAGGTCGTCGCGCTGTTCGTCGCGGCGGCCGTGCTGCTGCCGGTGTGGGTGTGGGCGGAGTCCCGCAGCGACCACCCGCTCGTCGACATGCGGATGATGCGCATCCCCACGGTGTGGACCGTGAACCTGGTCTCGCTGCTGTTCGGTGCGGGGATGTACTCGATGTTCGCCTTCCTCCCGCAGTTCCTGCAGACCCCGGAGGCCACCGGCTACGGCTTCGGCGCCTCGGTCACCGTCTCGGGGCTGCTGCTGCTCCCGCAGACCGCCGCCACCTTCCTGGCCGGGCTCGCGTCCGGCCGGCTCGCCGCCGGCTTCGGCTCCAAGGCGCTGCTGGTGGTGGGGGCGACGGCCACCTCGCTCGGCACCCTCGGGCTGGTGCTGCTCCACGACCACGTCTGGCAGGTGGTCGCCGAGACCACCCTGCTCGGGCTCGCGTTCGGGCTGGCGTTCGCGGCGATGTCGAACCTCGTCGTGGACGCGGTGCCGCAGTCCCAGACCGGGGTGGCCAGCGGCATGAACGCCAACATCCGCACCGTCGGCGGGGCCCTGGGCGGGGCGGTGCTGGCCAGCGTCGTCACCGCCGGCGCGCGTCCGGACGGGCTACCGGTCGAGGCGGGCTACGTGCACGGCTTCGGGGTGCTCGTGGTCACCTCCGCGCTGGCCGCCCTGGTGGCGCTGTTCGTCCCGGTCGTCCGGGCCCGCACCCACGTGGTGCCCGGCCCGCAGGTCGAGGCCGAGGCGGCGCTGGCCGCCCAGCACGAGCACCACCACGGGGGCCGGCACGAGCACGCGTCGGCCGTCTCGGAGCCGGTCCGCGGCTGAGCCTCAGCGCCTGTCCGCGGCCGAGCCTCAGCGCCGGTCCGAGATCCGTTTGGCCTTGCCCAGTGACCGCTCCAGGCTGTGCGGGGCGAGCACCTCGACCCGGACCGACGTACCCACGTTGTCCTTGACGTGCTTGGCCAGCCGGCGCCCGAGCGGCTCGCGGTCGGCCTCGGCGACCGACTCGTGCGCCTCCACCTGCACGGTGAGCTCGTCGAGATGGGTCGGCCGGGTGAGCACGCACAGGTAGTGCGGGGTCAGGCCCTCGACCTTGAGGATCTGCTCCTCCACCATCGTCGGGAAGACGTTCACCCCGCGCACGATCATCATGTCGTCGGTGCGGCCGGTGACGCGTCGCATCCGGCGGAAGGACGGGTACGCCGTGCCGGGGAGCAGCCGGGTGAGGTCGCGGGTGCGGTAGCGGACCACCGGCATCGCCTGCTTGGTGAGGCTGGTGAAGACCAGCTCGCCCTCCTCGCCGTCGGGCAGCACCTCCTGGGTGACCGGGTCCACGATCTCGGGGAGGAAGTGGTCCTCCCACACGTGCAGCCCGTCCTTGGTGCCGACCGCCTCCTGGGAGACGCCCGGCCCCATCACCTCCGAGAGCCCGTAGATGTCGACCGCCTGGATGCCGCTGCGGCGCTCCACCTCCTGCCGCATCTGGTCGGTCCACGGCTCGGCGCCGAAGATCCCGATCTCCAGCGACGTGGACCGGGGGTCGACGCCCTGGGCGTCCATCTCGTCGAGCACGCTGAGGAAGTACGACGGCGTCACCATGATCACGCGCGGCTGGAAGTCGACGATCAGCTGCACCTGGCGCTCGGTCATCCCCCCGGAGACCGGGACGACCGTGCAGCCGAGCCGCTCCGCGCCGTAGTGGGCGCCGAGCCCGCCGGTGAACAGCCCGTACCCGTAGGCCACGTGCACGATGTCGCCGGGACGTCCGCCGCCGGCCCGGATCGACCGGGCCATCAGCTCCGCCCAGGTGGCGATGTCCTCGGCGGTGTAGCCCACCACGGTCGGCCGGCCCGTCGTGCCCGACGACGCGTGCACGCGGCTCACCTGCTCCCGGGGCACCGCGAACATGCCGTAGGGGTAGTTCTGCCGCAGGTCCTCCTTGGTGGTGAAGGGGAAGCGGGCCAGGTCCGCCAGCGTGTGCAGGTCCTCGGGCCGCACCCCCGCGTCGTCGAAGGCGCGGCGGTAGTGCGGCACGTGGGCGTACGCGCGGGTCAGGGTGTCGCGGAGCCGGTCGAGCTGGAGCGCACGCAGCGCCTCGACGTCGTAGCCGGGTACCTCGCCGGTCATGCGTCCTCCTCGTAGAGCGTGCCGCGGATCTCCCTGCTGCGGCCGGTGAACTCCGCCACCACGGTCTCCCCGCAGCGGACGGTCACGTCGTAGACGCCGTCGCGGCCCTCGCGGTCGCGCTCCACGGCGGTCGCCTCCAGCACGTCGCCGAGCCGGGTCGGGGCGAGGAACCTGACCTCGCACGCGGCCGCGACCGTGCTGCGGTTGTAGGAGTTGCAGGCGAACGCGAACGCGGAGTCGGCCAGGGTGAAGGTGAATCCGCCGTGCCCGATCGCGTGCCCGTTGACCATGTCGGCCCGCACGCTCATCCGCACCGTCGCCCGGCCCGGGGCGACCTCGACGAGCTCCATGCCGAGCGCCTGGCTGGCCGCGTCACCGGCCCACATCGCGTCCGCGCTGCGCCGGGCCACGGTCTCGGGGGTGTCGCTCACAGCGGCTTCTCCCGCATCGACACCAGGTGGTCCTCGTCGCCGACCCGGCCGACCTCGACGTACCCGCGCGCGTCGTGGAAGGCGAGCGAGGGACCGTTGCGGGGCAGCAGGTTCACCTCCAGGGCGAGCCGCCCGTACGGCGCCGCGATCCGCTCCACCTCGTCGTACACGAAGCCGCCGAGGCCGCGCCGGCGGAAGGCCTCGTGCAGCACGATCCGGTCGAGGTAGTAGAACCGCTCGTGCCGCTCGGTGAACCAGCGGTAGTTCTCCGAGTCGTACGCCGTGCCGGAACGGAACGTGACCACGAAGCCGGCGAGGTCGCCGTCCACGTCGACGACGTGGAAGAGGTCGGCCTGCTCGCGCAGCTCGTGCAGCCGGGGCTGGTCCATCGGGGCCAGCATGACCACGTTGCGCGCGTTGAGGGCGAGGACGTGCGGGATGTCGGCGTCGTCGAGGGGTCGCAGGGTCGGCACGTCGGACAGCCTAGGCCGCACGCGGCTCAGAGCACGGCGGCGAGCGCGTCGAGGGTCTCCCGGCTGGTGTGGCGGGGCCGCCAGCCCAGCACGGCCTTGGCCCGGTGGGTGTCCATCACCACCGACGTGCGCGCGACGTGCACCCACTCGGCCGCGGCCGGCATCAGCGGCAGCCGGGCCACCGCGCCCGAGGCAGCGACCGCGAGCGCCCGGGGGACCGGGACGGACCGGGTGCCGGTCGCCTCGGCGACCTCGCGCAGCGTCACCTCGCCGTCGGCGGCCAGGTTGTAGTCGCCCGGCTCGCCGGCGCCGTCGACCGCGAGCGCGATCGCGTCGGCGACGTCGTCGTGGTGCACCAGCTGGAGGGGCACCCCGGGGTCGGGCATCAGCGGGAGCACCGCCTGGAGGGCGCCCGCGGTGCCGCGCAGCACCGCCGGCAGCCGGTTGTTCAGCTGCCGCCACGGCATCGAGTCGGCGAGCGCCGTGGCCCGGGGGCCCGCGACGATGCACGGCCGCAGCACGTAGACGTCGAGGTCGGTGTCGTCGGTGACGTCGTGCAGCAGGCTCTCGCACTCGGCCTTCTGCTCGGAGTAGTAGTGCTCGGCCGACCCCCGGGCCGGGGTGCTCTCGGTCAGCGGCACCGGGTTGTCACGGCGGTAGCCGTAGGCCGCGACCGACGAGGTGTAGACGAGCCGCGTCGGCCGGTCCGCGGCGACGGTGGCCTCGAAGACGTTGCGGGTGCCGTCGAGGTTGGTCCGGCGGCTCTCCTCGCGCGACCCCATGATCAGGTAGGCCAGGTGGACCACGACGTCCGCGTCCGCGACCAGGGCGTCGACGGCGGCGCGGTCGAGGATGTCTCCCTGCCGGTACTCGGTCTTCCGCCAGCCGTGCTCGGCCGCGTCGAAGGGGCGCCGCGCCATCGCCACCACCCGGGACACCGCCGGGTCCCGCTCGAGCGCGTCGATGGCGGACAGCCCGATCTCGCCGGTCGGTCCGGTGACGGCCACGGTCAGTCCCATGAGGTCACCCTCTCGCACCTCTCCCGCGTTGTCAGCGGGCGTCCGGTCCGCCGCCCCGTCAGGGGGATCAGCGGATCCGGGAGCCGTCCGGGTCGTAGGGCGCCCGCAGTCCGGCCGTGACCGGGTGCACGGCGCCGGCGACGTTGACGGCGTAGGACCCGGCGCCGACCCAGTCGCGGGAGGTCGTACCGGCCGGGTCGGCGACGTAGGCCAGCCCGACGCACGCGCCGACGGTCTCGCCCCACGCGGCGCTGGTGACCTGGCCGACCGGCAGGCCGTCGCGCAGCACCAGCTCGCCGCCCCACAGCATCGGCTCCGGGTCGTCGACCACGAAGGAGACCAGCCGGCGCCGGGGGCCGGTGGCGCGGGCCGCCTCCAGGGCGGTGCGCCCGAGGAAGTCGATGCCGGTGCGCAGCTTGCAGGCGAACAGCAGCCCCGCCTCCACGGGGGAGTGGTCCGGGGTGAGCTCGCGGCCGAAGGCCCGGTAGCCCTTCTCCAGGCGCAGCGACTCGATCGCGTAGTAGCCGGCGTCGACGACCCCGAGGTCGGCTCCCGCGGCCATCAGCTCGTCGTACACGCCGGCGGCGAACTCGGTCGGCACGTACAGCTCCCAGCCGAGCTCGCCGACGTAGGTGAGCCGGGTCGCGCGGACCGTGGCGTAGCCGACGGTGACGTGCCGCGACGTGCCGAAGGCGAAGTCCTCGAACGAGTCGTCGGACACCCGGGCGAGCAGGTCGCGCGAGCGCGGGCCCATCACCCCCAGCACGGCGTACGCCGAGGTCACGTCGACGACGTGGGCGTCGAGGCCGGCGGGCACGTGCCGACGGATCCAGTCCTGGTCGCGGACGGTGGTGGCGGAGCTGCTCACCAGCAGCAGCTCGTGCTCGCCGGTGCGGGTGACGGTCAGGTCGGACTCGTAGGTGCCGCGGGCGTTCAGCAGCCCGGTGTAGACCGTGGTCCCGACCGGGACGTCCACGTCGTTGGTGCACAGCCACTGCAGCGCGGCGACGGCGTCGCGGCCGACCACGAGGTACTTGGAGAAGGAGGTCTGGTCGAAGACCGCCACCGCTGCCCGGGTCGCCCGCTGCTCGGCCGCCGACCAGGGCAGCCAGCTCTGCTTGCCCCAGGAGTACTCGAGGACCGGCTGCTCGCCGGCGGGCGCGAAGACGTTCGGCCGTTCCCAGCCCATCCGGCTGCCGAACAGCGCGTTGCGGCCGGTCAGCCGGTCGTGCAGCGGCGAGCGCCGGAACGGGCGCGCGGTCTCCAGCTCACGGTTGGGCCACGGGACGGCGTAGTGCAGCCCGAGGGTCTCCACGACCCGGTCGCGCAGCCACCGGTGGTTGTCGTTGAAGTGCGCGAACCGGCGCAGGTCCACGCTGACCAGGTCGCTGGTCGGCTCGCCCTCGACGACCCACTCGGCCAGCGCCCGTCCGGCCCCGCCGGCCGACGCGATCCCGACGGAGTTGAAGCCGGCGCCGACGAAGAAGCCGCGCAGGTTCGGCGCCTCGCCCATCAGGAACTGGTTGTCCGGGGTGAAGCTCTCGGGACCGTTGTAGAACCTGCGGATCCCGGTCTCGTGCAGGGCGGGGATCCGCTCCAGGGCACTCTCCATCAGCACCGAGAAGTGCTCCCAGTCCTCGCCCAGCAGCGAGAACTCGAACGGGTACGGGATCGCGTCCGGCGCCACCCACGGCTTGGCCTCGGGCTCGAAGCCACCCACGACCAGGCCGCCGACCTCCTCCTTGAAGTAGGTGTAGCCGTCGGGGTCGCGCAGGATCGGCAGGTCCGGGTGCACGCCCTCGATCTGGTCGGTGACCACGTAGAAGTGCTCCGCGGAGTGCAGCGGGACGTGCACGCCGGCCATCCGGCCGACCGCGTTGGCCCACTGCCCGGCGCAGTTCACCACCACCTCGGCCTCGATGTCGCCCCGGTCGGTGCGCACCCCGGTCACCGCGCCGTCGCGGGTGAGCACGTCGAGCACCCGGGTCCGCTCGACGACCCGCGCGCCGCGCGCCCGCGCGCCCTTGGCCAGCGCCATGGTCAGGTCGGTCGGGTTCGCCTTGCCGTCGCCGGGAAGCCAGATCGCGCCCAGCAGGTCGTCGACGGCCATCACCGGCCACCGCCCGAGGGCCTCCTCGGGCGTCATCATCGAGCACTCCAGCCCGAACGCCTCCGCCGTCGCCGCGGTCCGGCGCAGCTGGGTCATCCGGTCCTCGGTGCGGGCCACGATCACCCCGCCGCACTGCTTGTAGCCGGCGGACAGGCCGGTCTCCGCCTCGAGCTGTGCGTAGAGCTCGCCGCTGTACTGCACCAGCCGGGTGCCGCTCTCCGACGCGCGGAGCTGGCCGACCAGGCCGGCGGCGTGCCAGGTGGTGCCGCACGACAGGGTGCCCTGCTCGAGCAGCACCACGTCGGTCCAGCCGAGCCTGGTCAGGTGGTAGGCCGTGCTGGTGCCGATCACGCCGCCGCCGACGATCACGACGCGGGCGCGGGAGGGGAGGTCAGTCGTCACGGGTCACATCCTCCAGCAAGGTGTCGTACCCGTCGTGGCTGAACCCGCGGGCGGCCTTCTCGAAGCGTTCACGTCCCCAGCTCTCGAAGTCGAAGTCGAGGCTGCTGGCCCCGGCCTGGATGAACCCCCACAGCGACCAGCCGTACGCCGACACCAGGGCCTGGAGCCGGGTCCGGGCCAGCCGGCGCCGCAGCAGCCGCCCGTCGTACGCCGTGACCAGGGCCTCCACCTGGTCGTCGTCGAGGTCGCACTCGGTGCTGGTGTTGCCGAGCTCGAAGCAGGCGTCGTTGTTGCCGGAGTACTCGTAGTCGATCAGCCAGACCTTGGTGCCGTCGTCGACGAAGTTGCCGGCCAGCAGGTCGTTGTTGCAGGGCACGGTCGGCTCCGCGCGGACCGCGAGCGCCGCCTCGGCCCGGTGGAACGCCTCGTCGTGACGCTCGTAGCCGGGCACCAGCCGGAGACCCTGCGCGCGGACCGTGCGCAGGTAGGCCGCCTGCCGGGCGAACATGTCGAAGCGGCCGGTGAACCGCGGCCCGTCGTGGAGCGTGCGCACCGCGCGTCCGGCGCGGGCCACCACGGCCGGGTCGGCGAAGGACGCGTTGTCGTAGGTGACGCCGTCGATGAAGCCGATCACCAGCACGCCGAGGTCGGGGCGGTAGTCCAGGACGGGGGCGCCCACGCCGGCCTGCGCGGCTGCGACGGTGTTGGCGTGCTCGGCGTCGCGGTCGATGCCGAGCAGGTCGGGGTCACCCCGGAAGCGACGCACGACGTAGTCGCCGTCGCGGGTGGTGACACGGAGGTTCTGGTTGGTGAGCCCGCCGGGGAGCTCCACCACCGAGCGCGGGAGACCCTGCAGGACCGGGATCCGGTCGAGCAGGGTCTCCAGCTCGTCGTCGCTGCGCGGCAAGGGGTCGCTCAGTCGTCGAACGCTTCGAGGACGGCCTCGTCGATGGTGTGCTTCGGGCCGGTGAACCAGTGCTTCGCCGAGACCGACCACCAGATCGCCAGCACGATGAGGGTGCCGATGGTCAGGATCGGGGCGTAGTTGACCGCGCTCCAGGCGAAGTCGGGGTTGCCCGGCGTGCCCGCCGGGCTGAACGGCAGGATGAAGTAGATCGAGACGATGCCGATCTCGGCGACCGCGAGCAGGTTCATCCACTTGTACTTGCGGCCGAGCGTCCAGCTGCCCGCCTCGAACGCGTCGCCCTGCCTCCAGCGCAGGAAGATCGGCACCGCGAACGCGAGGTAGAGCCCGATCACCGCGATCGAGACGACCGCCAGGAACGCCACCGGGGCGCCGCCGACGCTGACCAGTGCGGGGGCGGTGATCACCGCGCCGACGACCGCGCAGAGCAGCACGGCGTTGACCGGCACCTTGGTGTTGTGGTTGACCTTGGACCACAGGCCGGAGCCGGGGATCGCGCCGTCACGGCTGAAGGCGAAGGTCATCCGCGAGCACGACGTCATGCAGGCCGCGGCGCAGAACAGCTGGCCGGCGGTGGAGATGAACAGGATCAGGAAGTGCCAGCCGGTCGGCAGCGCCTGGCCGAAGATCACGTCCACCGAGCCGAGGCCGTCGCTGACGCCCTGCGGGTCCTGGACCGCGAACAGGAAGGCCAGCAGCAGGATGTAGCCGCCGATGGCGGAGTAGAGGATCGAGCGCCAGATGCCCTTGGCGGCGGCCTCGGAGGCGGCCGACGTCTCCTCCGAGAGGTGGGCCGAGGCGTCGTACCCGGTGATCGTGTACTGGGTCAGCAGCAGGCCGAGTGGCAGCACCAGGAACCAGTACTTCGCGTCCGCGATGGCGCCGTCGTCGAAACCTGAGTTGTTGACCCGGTGGGTGAACACCCAGCTGATGGCCTGGTGGGTCTTGGGCACGATCGCCAGCACCAGGATCACGATCGCGGCACCGGCGACGTGCCACCACACCGAGATGTTGTTGATGACGGCCATCAGGTGGCCGCCGAAGATGTTCGCACCGGCGGCGAGCACCAGGATGATCAGGAAGATCAGGTAGGTGCGCGGCAGGCTGGCGCCGTCGGCCCAGCCCGAGGACACCGTCCCGAGGGTCAGGTCCACGAAGGTCGCAGCGCCGTACGCCACCGACGCGGTCACCGCGAGCAGCCCGATGAGGTTCAGCCAGCCGGTGAAGAAGCCGGCCGCCGGACCGCCCATCTTCGCGGCCCACCAGTAGATGCCGCCCGAGGTCGGGTACGCCGACACCAGCTCGGACATGGTCAGCCCGATCACCAGGATCAGCGCGGAGACGACCGGCCAGCCCCACGAGATCGCGACCGGGCCGCCGTTGTTCCAGGCCTGGTAGAAGGTCGTGAAGCAGCCGGCCAGGATGGAGATGATCGAGAACGAGATGGCGAAGTTGGAGAAGCCCGACCACGAGCGGTCCAGCTCCTGGGAGTACCCGAGCTTGGCTAGCTGTTGCTCGTCGGTGGAGAGCTGCTTCTCGGTCATGTGTGCTCCGATGCCTGGGCGGACGGGGGCGGCGCGAGGTCGGCTCAACGTAGCGTCGGGCGCGCGGAGCGTCCAGAGCCCCGGCCAAAAAAGGTTTGAAGTCAAACCATTGACGCGGTCGCCCCGGTGTCACGAGACTGGCGCGGTGTCGGCCACCTCGAGCATCGAGCTGAGCG
Organism: uncultured Actinomycetota bacterium; assembly: GCA_963800225.1. GTDB lineage: Bacteria > Actinomycetota > Actinomycetes > Propionibacteriales > Nocardioidaceae > Nocardioides_B. Next base: position 378,020 of record CAWDAF010000003.1, read on the forward strand.
AGTCGGTGCTGCGCGCGGTGCGCGGGCACCACGCGTTCGAGGGGTGTGTCGAGCAGCTGGGCACCGCGATCCGGCTGGGCGTCTACCCCCGCGGCACGACGCTGCCGCCGGAGCGGGAGCTGGCCGAGCGGATGGGGGTCTCCCGGGCCACCCTGCGGGAGGCGATCGCCGCGCTGCGCGCCGCCGCGTTCGTCCAGACGACTCGCGGTCGCGGCGGCGGCACGGTGGTCAGCTACCGCGCCAAGAAGCCGTCCGCGCGCGGCGCCCGGGCGCTGGCGCCACGCAGCGAGGAGCTGCGCGACATGCTGGTCTTCCGCCGGGTCGTCGAGCCCGGCGCCTGCCACATCGCCGCGAGCCTCGACCTGCACCCGGACCAGCGCGACTTCCTGGTCGCCGCGCACGACGAGGTCGCCGGCTCCACGGACCCCGCCGGGCACCGGCAGGCCGACTCGCGCTTCCACCTCGCGATCGCCACGGTCACCGGGTCCGCACTGACCGTGCGCTCGGTCGCCGCCGTGCAGGCCGACCTGCATGACATGCTCAGCGCGATCCCGGTGCTGGAGAAGAACATCGACCACTCGAACCGTCAGCACCGGCTGATCCTCGACGCAGTGCTGGACGGTGAGCCCCCCCGGGCCCGCCGGGTGATGGAGAGCCACTGCGACGACACGGCCGCCCTGCTCCGCGGGCTGCTCGCCTGACCATCCCGCCGACCGACCACCTGGAGATCCGATGCCGCTGCCGTCCCTGCCCCGCCGCAACGACCGGCTGCTGACGCTCGAGCAGCTCACCGCGATGATCGGGACCGGTGCCGTCGACACGGTGGTCATCGCCTTCACCGACATGCAGGGCCGCCTCCAGGGCAAGCGACTGCACGCGTCGTACTTCTTGGACTTCGTGGTCGAGAACGGGGTGGAGGGCTGCAACTACCTGCTGGGTGTCGACGTGGACATGAACACCGTCGACGGCTACGCGATGACCTCGTGGGAGAAGGGCTACGGGGACATGGAGTTCGTCCTCGACCACTCGACGATCCGGTTGCTGCCGCACCTGCCTGCGACCGCGATGATCCAGAGCGACCTGGTGCTGGCCGACCACGCACCGGTCGAGCCGTCGCCGCGCACGATCCTCAAGCACCAGCTGAAGCGGGCCGCGGACCTCGGGTACGTCGCGCTGGCCGGCACCGAGCTGGAGTTCATCCTGTTCGACGACACCTACGAGAGCGCCTGGAACGCCGGCTACCGAGGGCTGACCCCCAGCAACCAGTACAACGTCGACTACTCGATCGTGGGGACGACGCGGGTGGAGCCGCTGCTGCGCGACATCCGCAACTCCATGTACGCGGCGGGCATGAACGTCGAGGGAGCCAAGGGCGAGTGCAACCTCGGGCAGCACGAGATCGGCTTCCTCTACGACGAGGCCCTGGTCACCGCCGACAACCACTCGGTCTACAAGACGGTGGCCAAGGAGATCGCGGCGGCGCACGGCAAGGCGCTGACGTTCATGGCGAAGTTCGACGAGCGGGAGGGCAACTCCTGCCACATCCACCTGTCGCTGCGCGGTGACGACGGGGAGACGGTGTTCTGGAAGGACGGCGAGCGGACCCCGCTCTACGACCACTTCGTCGCCGGCGTGCTCGCGACCATGCAGGACTTCACGCTGTTCTACGCGCCGAACGTCAACTCCTACAAGCGGTTCGCCGACGGCTCCTTCGCGCCGACGGCGGTGGCCTGGGGGCTCGACAACCGCACGTGCGCCGTACGCCTGGTCGGTCACGGCCCCTCGGCCCGGATGGAGAACCGGCTTCCCGGGGGGGACGTGAACCCCTACCTGGCGCTTGCTGCCATGCTGGCGGGCGGCCTGCACGGCATCGAGAACGAGCTCGAGCTCGAGCCGGAGCTGGTCGGCAACGCCTACACCTCCGACAAGCCCAAGGTGCCGCACACGCTGCGCGCCGCCCGCGACGCGTTCACCTCCTCGGAGGTGGCCCGGTCGGTCCTGGGCGACGAGGTGGTGGACCACTACACGAACATGGCCGACGTGGAGCTGACCGCGTTCGACGCCGCGGTGACCGACTGGGAGCTGCGGCGCGGCTTCGAGAGGATGTGAGGACCGCATGACGACCGAGGCCGTGCACACCGTGGTCAACCCCGCGACCGAGCAGGCCGTCACCGACGTGCCGCTCGCCTCGGTGGCCGAGACCGACGCGCTGGTCGAGCGCGCGCACGCCGCCTTCCCCGCCTGGCGCGACGTCGCGCCGGGGGAGCGGGCCCGGCTGCTGCGCCGCTTCGCGTCCGTCGTCGACGACCACGTCGAGGAGCTCGCCGAGCTCGAGGTCCGCAACGCGGGGCACACCTGGGGCAACGCGATATGGGAGGCCGGCAACGTCCGGGACTGCCTGAACTACTACTCGGCCGCCCCGGAGCGGATGTTCGGCCGGCAGATCCCGGTGCCCGGCGGCCTCGACGTGACCTTCCACGAGCCGCTCGGCGTGGTCGGCATCATCGTGCCGTGGAACTTCCCGATGCCGATCCTGGCCTGGGGGATGGCGCCCGCGCTGGCGGCCGGCAACACGGTGGTCGTCAAGCCTGCCGAGCTGACCCCGCTGACCGCGATCCGGATCGGTGAGCTCGCGCTCGAGGCCGGGATCCCCGAGGGGGTGCTGACCGTCATCCCCGGCGCCGGCTCCGTCGTGGGCGAGCGCTTCGTGACCCACCCGCTGGTGCGCAAGGTGGCCTTCACCGGCTCCACGGCGGTGGGCAAGAGGATCATGGCCGGCTGCGCCGACCAGGTGAAGCGCTGCACCCTCGAGCTCGGGGGCAAGAGCGCCAACGTGATCTTCGCCGACACCGACCTGCGGGCGGCGGCTGCGGCGGCGCCGTACGCGGTGTTCGACAACGCCGGGCAGGACTGCTGCGCGCGGTCCCGGATCCTGGTCGAGCGGTCGGCGTACGAGGAGTTCCTGGGCCTGCTGGAGCCGGCGGTCGCCGGGATGGCCGTGCTCGACCCCAGCGACCGCGCCAGCGAGATGGGGCCGCTGATCTCGGCCCACCAGCGCAGCGTCGTCCGGGGGTACGTCGAGGAGGCCGACGTCGCGTTCACCGGCTCGGTCCCCGACGGCCCGGGGTTCTGGGTGCCGCCCACCGTGGTGCTCGCCGACACGCCCGACCAGCGGATCTGGCGCGAGGAGGTCTTCGGGCCGGTGGTCGCGGTGATGCCGTTCGACGACGAGGCCGACGCCGTGGCCCGGGCGAACGACACCGAGTACGGCCTGTCCGGCTCGATCTTCACCGCCGACGTCGGCCGCGCGCTGCGGGTGGCCCGCGGCATCGAGTCGGGGAACCTCTCGGTGAACTCGCACTCGGCGGTCCGTTACTGGACCCCCTTCGGTGGCTACAAGCAGTCGGGGCTCGGCCGGGAGCTCGGCCCGGACGCCCCGAACGCGTTCACCGAGGAGAAGAACGTCTTCATCGCCCACTGAGGGACCCCGCACCACCCTCACCACCACCCAGGAGGAGCACAGACATGTCAGGACGTCTCGACGGGAAGGTCGCCGTCGTCACCGGGGGCTGCTCGGGCATCGGCCTCGCCACGGTCAAGCGGTTCGCCGAGGAGGGCGCCCAGGTCGTCATCGGCGACCTCGACGTCAAGCGCGGCGAGGAGATCGTCGACGGCATCGCGGGGCTGTTCGTGCACTGCGACGTCACCTCCAAGACCGACGTGGACGCGCTGTTCAAGACCGCGAAGGACACCTACGGCTCGGTCGACATCGCCTTCAACAACGCCGGCATCTCCCCGCCCGAGGACGACTCGATCCTGGACACCGACCTCGACGCCTGGCGACGGGTCCAGGAGGTCAACCTGACCAGCGTGTACCTGTGCTGCAAGGCGGCGCTGCCCTACATGCTCGAGCAGAAGCGCGGGTCGATCATCAACACCGCCTCGTTCGTCGCGGTGATGGGGGCGGCCACCTCGCAGATCTCCTACTCGGCGTCCAAGGGCGGCGTGCTGTCGATGTCGCGGGAGCTCGGGGTGCAGTTCGCCCGCGACGGGGTGCGGGTCAACGCGCTCTGCCCGGGGCCGGTGAACACCCCGCTGCTCCAGGAGCTGTTCGCCAAGGACGAGGACCGCGCCCAGCGCCGGCTGGTGCACGTGCCGATGGGCCGGTTCGCCGAGCCCGAGGAGATCGCCAACGCGGTGCTGTTCCTGGCCTCGGACGAGTCGAGCTTCATCACCGCGAACACGTTCCTCGTCGACGGCGGCATCTCCGCCGCCTACGTCACCCCTCTCTGATGCCGAGTCGGCGCGAACGCACGTCTCCCGGGTGCCGAGTCGGCGCGAACGCAGGTTTCCCGGGTGTCGAGTCGGCGCGAACGCAGGTTTCCCGGGTGTCGAGTCGGCGCGAACGCAGGAATGCGTCGCCGTGCGACCGCTGATCGGGCTGAGCACCTACCGCGAGCAGGCGCGGTGGGGCGTGTGGGACCAGCCGGCCGACCTGCTCCCCTCCTCCTACGCCGAGGCGGTGGCGCGGGCAGGCGGTGTGCCGGTGCTCCTGCCTCCCCAGGCGCCGACCTCGGCGCCGTACGTGGTGGAGCGGATCGACGGGCTGGTGGTGACCGGCGGCGCCGACGTGGACCCCGCCCGGTACGGCGCCGAGCCGCACCCCCGCACGGCGAGCTGGCGGCCGGACCGGGACGCGTGGGAGGTCGCGCTGCTCGAGGCGGCCGACGCGCGCACCCTGCCGGTGCTCGGGATCTGCCGCGGGATGCAGCTGATGGCGGTGCAGCGCGGTGGGCGGCTCGACCAGCACCTGCCGGACACGGTCGGGCACGAGACGCACTCGCCCGGCGGGGACGCGTTCGGCGACGTGGACGTGCACACCTCCCCGGACACCAGGCTGCGGATGCTGGTAGGGGACCGCCACAACGTGGGCTGTCACCACCACCAGTCGGTCGCGGAGCACCCGGGCTTCGCGGCCGCGGCGTGGGCCGAGGACGGCACCCTCGAGGCGATCGAGGCCCCCGGGGGCCGGTTCCTCGTCGCGGTGCAGTGGCACCCGGAGACGCGGGCGGACGCGGGACTGTTCGCCGGCCTGGTGGCCGCCGCGACGCCCGTCGCCTGAGGCCGAGTCGGCGCGAACGCAGGTCTGGACGCCGTCGAGTCGGCGCGAACGCAGGTCATCCGAGCCAGGGCAGCCCGAGCCGTCGCCGCGCACGCTCGATGCCGCGGTACAGGATCCCCTCGACGTCCCGGGTCGCCCCGAAGACGTTCTCCCGGCGCACCGGCTCGATGATCCACCCACGCTCGCGGCTGATCCACTCGCGCCGGGCGAGGTCGTGCTCGCGGTCCGCCTGGGTGGAGTGGAACTCCTCACCGTCGTACTCCGCGCTGAACCGCAGCTCCTCCACGCCGAGGTCGAGGCGGTACACCTCCTGCCCCCAGTCGTCGAAGACCGGCACCTGCGGCTCGGGGCGCGGCAGGCTCGTGAGGTCGAGCCAGCGCAGCCGGAGCACCGACTCCCCGGGTGACTCCGAGCGCGCGTCGACCAGCGGCGCCAGCGCCCGCAGCTGTACGACGCCTCGCCGGCGCGCGAACCGCTCCACGCCGTCGAGCAGCTCGCCCGACGTGAACGAACCGTGCCGGAGCAGGGCGTCGAGCGCACCGATGGCGACGTCGCGGCGGGTGAGCCGGCCGACGTCCCAGGCGGTGCGGAGGGGTGTCGTCACGGTGATCCCCTCGACCATGGTCAGGTCCTCGCGGAGGAACGAGCGCTCACCGCTGCTGGCGATCTCGTGGCGGAGCCGGCCCTCGCCTGCGTGCCGGAACATGCACACGGGCGGGACACGCAGGTGGTCCCCGGGCGGCAGGAGGCCGGTCCAGATCCACACCGCGGTCCAGTCCGTGACGACCGCACGGGGCGGTACGACGAGGCCGAGCGCCCGGCAGCGCAGCCGGAGGCCGTCGACGGCCTGGGTGGCGACGTGCACGCCGCGGACGACGCGTCGCAGATAGCCGTCGCGTTCGAGTCGGGACAGCACCGACCGGGTCACGCCGGCGGCGACCGCCTGGGTCGTGGTGAACGGCTCGTCGCGGGCGAGCGGGAAGTCGGGCCCGAGCAGCGGTCCTTGCGTGAACGAGGGAGTGCGGGACATCCGCGCAGCATCGTCGCTCCGCGGCATACCCGCAGTCCGTCATCCACAGGCAGCCCCGAAACCTGCGTTCGCGCCGACTCGGCGGGTCCGAAACCTGCGTTCGCGCCGACTCGGCGGGTGGGTCAGGACGCGCGGGTGACGAACGCCGCGAGGTCCTTGCTCTGCCGCACCCGGGACGGCTCGTGCACGTACATCATGTGCCCGGCCTCGTAGTACCGGTGCTCGATGTTCGCCCGGAGCTCCTCGGGGATGCGCAGCTTGGCGATCACGTCCTCGGCCGCGAAGTGCGGTGTCGCGCCGTCGTAGTACCCGTAGGCCACGTGCACCTGCAGGTGCGGGTTCTGCCGCATCGCCCGCTCGAGCTGCGGGCTGACGTCGATGGGCCGGCCCTCGAAGTCCTTGAACGACCACGGGTGCACCTTGTCGGTCATCTGCTCGTAGGCCAGGTCGCTCTCGTAGCCGAGCTCCGCGCGCACGTAGTGGTTGAAGGCGGCCGCGTAGGGCCCGCGGATCGCGTCCATCGACGGGTCCGCGTCCATCTCCTCGGCGATCGCGGACGCGGCCGGCCCCGAGAACCGCCCGTCGAGCCGTCCGGCCACCCGTCGCTCGTCGCGCAACAGCTCCCCGAAGAACCGGATGTGCTCGATCCGCAGCTCGGCCCGGTCGACGTAGTCCTCGCTCAGCCCGGTCAGCGACGCGAGCCTGCGGACCGCGGCCGCCCGCTCCTTGGCGGTCAGCCGGTCGCCGCGCGAGAGCACCCACGGGTAGTCGCGCGCGGCGTACTCCTCGGACTCGGCCAGCGCCGACTTCAGCGACCTACGGCCGAGCTTGCCGTGGTAGTGGGCGATCGCCGTGTACGTCGGCAGGTAGAGCGCGTGCGCCCGGTCGTTGCGCTGCTTCTCGAAGTCGAGCGAGGACAGGTCGAGCACGCTGGAGATCAGGATCAGCCCGTTGACGTACATCGCGTGCCGCTCCTGCAGGTGCTCGACCAGCGCGGCGCCGCGGAGGGTGCCGTAGGACTCGCCGGCGACGAACTTCGGCGACATCCATCGCCGGTGCCTCGAGACCCAGATCCGGATCAGCTCGGCGACCGACTCGATGTCGCCCTGGTAGCCGTGGAACGGCGCCGGCTTGGTGCCCTCCGCCGCGCGCGACCAGCCCGTCGAGACCGGGTCGATGAACACCAGGTCGCTCACGGCCAGCAGCGACTCCGCGTTGTCGGTCAGGTCGTACGGCGGTCCCGCCAGCCCGCCGACGTCCCCCATCAGCACCCGACGTGGACCCAGCAGCCCGAGGTGCAGCCACATGCTCGAGCTGCCCGGCCCCCCGTTGAACGCGAAGGTCACCGGCCGCCGCTCGGAGCCGTCGTCGACCACGTAGGAGGTCACCGACATCTCCGCCTTCGCCTTGAGACCGGTGAACGTGCCGTCCTCGTGGACCTCCTCGCGGAGCACCACCCGGCCGGTGGTGGCGGTGTAGTCCAGCGTCCGGCGACCGATCGTGAGCTGGTGCCTGGTGCTCACCACGTCGTCGACCGGCTCGGCCGGCTTCGTCGACGGGCCCGTGGCGGCCGTCGCGGGCGGGGTGGTGCCGGGCGTGGCAGGGGTCGTCTCCTCAGGCATTCGGCCAGCCTAGGGGCGTAGCGTCGCGACCATGCAGCGGGAGACGCCGACGATCGTGATCGTGGACGATGCGTCCGAGGTCCGGCAGATGCTCAGGACGCGGTTCCGGCTGTCCGGGCGGCTGGCGGTGGTCGGCGAGGGGGCCGACGGGTCCGAGGCCGTGGAGCTGGCCCGCGAGCACCAGCCGGCGCTGATGCTTCTCGACGTCTCGATGCCGGTCATGGACGGGCTCCAGGCGCTCCCGCTCGTGCTGGCGGTCTCGCCCGGGACCCGTGTGGTGATGTTCAGCGGCTTCGAGGAGCAGCGCCTCATCGAGAAGGCGGATCGGCTCGGGGCCGCCACGTTCATCGAGAAGTCGGCGCCGCTCGAGTCCCTCCCCGACCGGCTGCTCGCCGTCCTCGGCGTCGAGGCGTCATCGGTCCCGCCGGGCGTCCCGCCCGTCGCCGTACCGGTCGACAGCATCCTCGACGAGCACCTCGAGCGGTTCCGGGAGGTGTTCGACCAGGCCGCGATCGGGATGGCGACGATGACGCTGACCGGCCGGCTGGTGCGCTCCAACTCCGCACTCGCGGCGCTGCTACGGCGTCCCGTCGAGGACCTCGTCGGCCTGTTCTACGGCGAGCTCACCGACGGGCGGGCCGACCTGGTCACCGACGCGCTCGAGGACATCCGTCGCCGCCCGCTCAACGTCGTGCAGCTCGAGCACGGTCTCGCCGCGGCCGCCGACGGGCGCTGGCTCCAGGTCACGCTCGCGCCCGTGCGGGACTCCGGCGGCCGCGCCCTCTACGTCTTCCTGCAGGTGCAGGACGTCACCGTCGAACGGGCCGCCGCGGAAGAGCTGCGCAAGAGCGAGGAGCGCTTCCGGCTGCTGGTCGAGGCTGTGGAGGACTACGCCATCTTCATGCTCGACCCGACCGGGCACGTCGTCAGCTGGAACAGCGGAGCCCAACGCAGCAAGGGCTACGCGGCGAGCGAGATCATCGGTCAGCACTTCAGGGTCTTCTACCCGCCCGAGGTCCGGGCGCGCCGGCATCCCGAGCACGAGCTCGAGCTGGCCCTCCGTCACGGGACCTACGAGGAGGAGGGCTGGCGGCTCCGCAAGGACGGGTCCCGGTTCTGGGCCACCGTCCTGATCACCGCGGTGTACGACGCCAGCGGCCAGCACATCGGGTTCGCGAAGGTCACCCGCGACACGACGGACCGTCGGCGGCTGGAGCAGGATCGGGAGCAGGCCGTGGAGGCGCTGGCGTCGGCGAACGCGGAGCTGGGCTCGCTCAACACCCGACTCCGTCAGGCCGCGGAGGAGCAGTCGCAGTTCCTGGCGGTGACCGCGCACGAGCTGCGTACCCCGGTCACGGTGCTCAGTGGCACCGCGGACACCCTGGCCAAGCACTGGGCCGAGATGACCGACGAGGAGCGTCTCGAGATGCTCGACGGGATGGCCAGCAGCACCGGACGCCTGCGGCGTCTGCTCGCGGACCTGCTCACGGCGTCGCGGCTGAAGTCCAGTGTCCTGGAGATCCGGTCCGAGCCGGTCCGGGTGGGAGAGCTCGTCGACGCCGCTGTCGCCGCCGTCAGGCGCGCCCACCCGGACGCCGAGATCCACTGGGAGGGGGCGACCGACCTCGAGGTCGTCGGCGACCGGGACCGGCTGGCCCAGGCTCTGGACAACCTGCTCGGCAACGCCCTTCAGCACGGTGTCCCGCCGATCCGGGTGAGCGTGACGGGCGAGCCGGACCGGGTCGTGATCCGGGTCGAGGACCACGGTGCCGGTGTCCCGGAGCGGATGCGACCCCGTCTGTTCGAGCGGTTCGCCACCGGCCGGCCCGAGGGCGGGACCGGGCTGGGGCTCTTCATCGTTCGTGAGCTCGCGCGCATGCACGGCGGCGACGCGCGCTACGAGCGTCCGTCGGCCGAGCGGCCGGCCGGGGCGTTCGTGCTGAGCCTTCCCTCCTCCGGCGAGAAGCCGCCTCCGCCGCAGGGGACGCGCCCATGATCCTGCCTTAGTCTGGAATCGTGCCTATTCGGGTCCTCCTGGTCGATGACGCGTCGGACATGCGCCGACTGCTGCGCACCGCGCTGCGTCTCCATCGCGGGTTCGAGGTGGTGGGCGAGGCCGGCGACGGTGCCGGGGCCGTCCGGCTCGCCGGACGGCTGCACCCGGACGTCGTGGTCCTCGACCTCGGGCTGCCGGACCTCGCCGGCCGAGAGGTGCTCAGCGGGATCCGGACCGGCTCACCGGCGACCAAGGTGGTCGTCTTCTCGGGTCGCGACGCCGAGGAGGAGCACTGGGTCGCCGAGAACGTCGAGGGCTACCTGCTCAAGGACGCCGCGATCGACCACCTCGTCGACCTCCTGGAGTCCATCGGGCGGCGTGATGCCGAGGCGATGATCGAGCTGCCACGCGCGGCGAGCAGTGTGCGGGAGGCACGGCAGTTCATCACCGCGACCCTCACCGAGTGGAGGCTCGAGTCGCTCCTGGACGACGTCCTCCTGGTCGCGAGCGAGCTCGCGACCAACGCGATCACGCATGCGGACTCGGGATACCGTCTCCGGCTCTCCCTGAACGAGTCCGGTCTCCGCGTCGACGTGATCGACAGCGGCGCCGGTACGCCGGAGCCTCAGCCGCCCAGCTGGACGGCCGAGCACGGGCGCGGCCTGCTGCTGGTCGATGCCCTCACCACGGCCTGGGGGCTGGAGGTCGTCCCCGACGGCGGCAAGCTCGTGTGGGCGGAGCTCGCGGGACCCGGCTGACCGGCGCCGCTCCGGCCCGCGACCCGCAAACGTGCGTTCGCGCCGACTCGGCACCGACGAGACGTGCGTTCGCGCCGACTCGGCACCGACGAGACGTGCGTTCGCGCCGACTCGGCACCGACGAGACGGCCGCGGGCGCCGTCTGGGACACTCCTCCGGCGATGACGTCCTCACCTCCGGCCCCTTCCTCACCACGAGCCCCCGGCCTGACCTCCTTCTGGCACGACCTGCCCCGGGAGGCGAAGCTGCTGCTCTCGGTGGTGGTGCTGGAGTTCCTCGGCACCGGGCTGGTGCTGCCCTTCCACGTGGTCTACCTGCACGAGGTCCGCGGCTTCGCGCTCAGCGACGTCGGGCTGCTGCTGGCCCTGCCACCCCTCGTCGGGTTCCTCGTGGTCGGGCCGGGGGGCACCGCCATCGACCTGCTGGGCGCCCGCCGGATCCTGGCCGGGACGCTGGGCCTGCTGGTGCTGGGCGACACCGTGCTCGCCTTCGCCTCGACCCGGTGGGCGGCCGGCCTCGGCCTGACCCTGTCGGGGATCGCCTTCGGGGTGTCCTGGCCCGCGTCGCAGAGCCTGGTCGCGGCCGTCGTGCCGTCGGCGCTGCGGCAGCGCTACTTCGGGGTGAACTTCACGCTGCTCAACCTCGGGGTCGGGATCGGCGGCATCGTCGGTGGGCTGCTCGTCGACGTGGACCGGCTGGTGACCTTCCAGGCGATCTACCTCGCCGACGCGCTGAGCTACCTCCCGGCGCTGTTCCTGCTCGGCGTCCCGCTGCGCCACGTGGCCGGGAGGCCGGCACCCGTCGGGCCGGCCTCGGCCGGGTCGGAGGGCTACCTGGCGCTGCTGCGCCGGCCCGCGGTGGCGCCGCTGATGCTGCTGGGCTTCGCCTCGTCGTTCGTCGGCTACTCGCAGCTGAACACCGGCCTGCCCGCGTTCGCCCGGGCGGTGGGGCGGGTCTCCACCCAGGGCCTGGGTCTCGCGTTCGCGGCCAACACCCTGGTGATCGTGCTCCTCCAGCTGGTGGTGCTCCGGCGGATCGAGGGCCACCGGCGCACCCGGGTGATCGCGCTGATGGGGCTGCTCTGGGCGCTCGCCTGGCTGCTGCTCGGCAGCGCGGGGCTGGTGCCCGGCACCGCCGGGGCCACCGTGCTGGTGGCCGGCTGCATGTCGGTGTTCGGGTTGGGCGAGACGCTGCTCCAGCCGACCATCCCGTCGCTGGTCAACGACCTGGCCCCCGACCACCTGCGCGGGCGCTACAACGCGCTCAGCTCCGGGTCCTTCCAGCTGGCGGCGGTGGTCGCGCCGCCGGTCTCCGGGCTGCTGGTGGGCCACCACCTCGGTGGCGTGTACGTCGGGTCGCTGGTCGTCGGCAGCCTGCTGGTGGCCGCGCTGGCGATCACCCGGGTCGAGCCGCAGCTGCCGCCGGAGGTCAACGGGGTGCACCCGCAGGAAGCCGACCAGGCCGGGGCACTGCCGGCACTGCGGCCCGTGGAGACCTGAGCCCGCTCCGTCAGAGCAGGGCGAGGGTCGCGGGATCGGGCTCCCCGGCGAAGTACTGCGCGAGGACCCGCTCGAAGACAGGCTCCTCGGGGGCGGCGCGGGCGAACAACGTCATCGAGGACCGCAGCTTGAGTGCGTCGATGCTGCCCAGCACGGCCACCGGGTCGGACCCGGGCAGCTCGGCCAGGGCGGTCGCGCAGGCGACGAGCCGGGGGCCGAGCACCGGGTGGACGGCGTACGCCCTCGCCTCGTCGAGCGAGGCGAGGGCGTAGTGGCGGGCGGTCGGGCTGCTGCCGAGACCGGCCAGCTGAGGCAGGACGAACCACATCCAGTGACTCCGCTTGCGGCCCCGGCGCAGCTCGGACAGCGCCTGCTCGTAGGTGCGGCCGTCGTCCTGGGCGTCCAGGAAACGCTCCGGGTCGAAGGCCATCGGGTCAGCTCTTGGAGACCCGGACGAGCTTCTTGTTGACGAACTCGTCCATGCCCCACGGGCCCAGCTCGCGACCGAAGCCGGAGCGCTTCACGCCGCCGAAGGGCAGCGCCGGGAGGGTGGTGCCGTGCTCGTTGACGAAGGCCATCCCGACGTCGAGCTGCTCGGCGACCTCGCGGGCCTTCTCGAGGTCGCTGCTCCACACCGAGCCGGAGAGCCCGAACGAGGAGGAGTTGGTGAGCTCGACGGCCTCGTCGGCCGAGGACACCTTGTAGACCACGCCGACCGGACCGAACAGCTCCTCCTTGTAGGCGCGCATGCCCGGCTTGACGTCGGCGAGCAGGGTGGGCTGCACGAAGGCGCCAGGGCCGTCGATCCTCTCGCCACCGACGAGCACGGTCGCGCCCTCGGACACGGCGTTCTCGACCTGCTCGGTCAGGGTGTCCGCCGCGGCCTGCGAGGACAGCGGGCCGATCGCGGTCTTCGGGTCGCTCGGGTCGCCGGGGACCATCGCGGCGAAGGAGTCCTTGAGCTTGGCGACGAACTCGTCGTAGTACTCGTCGAGGACCACGAACCGCTTGGCGGCGTTGCAGGCCTGCCCGGTGTTGGACATCCGGCCGCGGGTCGCGGACTTCACGGTGGCGTCCATGTCGGCGGTGTCGAGCACGATGAACGCGTCCGACCCGCCGAGCTCGAGGACGACCTTCTTCAGGTTGCGGCCGGCGATCTCCGCGACCGCCGAGCCGGCGCGCTCGCTGCCGGTCAGCGAGACGCCCTGCACCCGCGGGTCGGCGATGATGTCGGCGACCTGGTCGTTGGTGGCGAAGATGTTGACGTAGGCGTCGGCGGGCAGGCCGGCGGCGACGAAGATCTCCTCCATCAGCAGCGCGGACTGCGGGCAGCTCGGGGCGTGCTTGAGCAGCACGGTGTTGCCGAGCATCAGGTTCGGCGCGGCGAACCGGGCCACCTGGTAGTACGGGAAGTTCCACGGCATGATCCCGAGCAGCGGGCCGACCGGGAGCTTGCGGACCACGGTCTCCTCGGCGCCGGGGACGTCCAGCCGCTCGTCGGCCAGCAGGCCGGGTCCCTGGTCGGCGTAGTAGGCGTAGATCATCGAGGAGAGCTTGACCTCGCCCTGCGCCTGGCGGACGGGCTTGCCCATCTCGAGCGAGATCAGCGCCGCGAGCTCGTCGGCGCGCTCGTCGTACAGCTCGGCGACCCGGGTCAGGACGGCGGCCCGGTCGGCCGGGGTGGTGCGGCGCCACTCGGTGAAGCCGGAGGTGACCCGCGCGAGGGCGGTCTCGACTCCCTGGGCGTCCAGGGTGTCGAACTCCTTCACGGTCTCGCCGGTGGCGGGGTTCACGGTTGCATAGTCAGTCATGCTTGCGACCGTACCCGCGCCATCGCGATCCACAACAGGCGGTCAGTCGATGATCCGCAGCCGGATCGTCTCGGGCACCGCCTGCAGGCTGGCGATCACGTCCTCGGACAGCCCCGACCCGGTGTCGGTGACCACGTAGCCGGTGTGTCCGCGGGTGGCGAGCACCTGCCCGCCGATGTTCACGTCGTGCTCGGCGAGCACCTGGTTGACGTGGGCCAGCACGCCGGGGGTGTTCTGGTGGATGTGCGCGATCCGCTGTGCGTGGCTGGACCGTCCCGGGGTCAGGCTGGGCAGGTTCACCGACAGGGACGTCGTTCCGTGCCGCACGTAGTCGCGCAGCTTGCCACCGACGAAGCGCCCGATGTCCTCCTGGGCCTCCTCGGTCGAGCCGCCGACGTGCGGGGTGAGGATCACGTTGGGCAGGCCCCGCAGCGGGGACTCGAAGGAGTCGCCGCGGTTCCTCGGCTCGCGCGGGAACACGTCCACCGCGGCGCCGGCGACCTGGCCGGAGACGACCGCGTCGCGCAGCGCCTCGTAGTCCACGACGAAGCCGCGCGAGAGGTTCAGGAACAACGATCGCGGCCGCATCCGGGCGAACTGCTCGGGACCGAAGATGCCGGCGTTGCCGGCCCGGCCGTCGACGTGCAGGGTCACCGTCTCGACGGTGTCGAGCAGCTCCTCGAGGGAGGAGCAGCGTCGGGCGTTGCCCAGCGCCAGCTTGTCGTCGGTGTCGTAGAAGTAGACCTGCATGCCGAGCATCTCGGCGACCACCGACAGCTGCGAGCCGATGTTGCCGTAGCCGACGATGCCGAGCGTGCGGCCGCGGATCTCGTGGCTGCCGGTCGACGACTTGTCCCACACCCCGGCGTGCAGCGCCTTGTCGCGCTCGGTGAGCCGGCGGGCCATGGCGATGATGTTCGCCACCGCCAGCTCGACGACCGAGCGGGTGTTGGAGTACGGCGCGTTGAAGGCCGCGATCCCCAGCCGGGCGGCGGTCGCCAGGTCGATCTGGTTGGTGCCGATGCAGAAGGCGCCGACCGCCACCAGGTCCGGCCTGGCCTCGAGCACCCGTGCGGTCACGTCGGTCTTGGAGCGGATGCCGAGCAGGTCGACGCCGTCGAGGGCCGCGATCAGCTCGTCCTCGTCGAGGGCGCCGGCACGGGTCTCCACCTCGATCCCCGCCTCCCCGAGGATCGTGGACGCGAGCGGGTGCAGGTTCTCCAGCAGCAGGGCTTTCACAGGGCCCACTCTTCCAGGCCCGGGCTAGGGGTAGGTGACCCCGGTCGCGTGCTGGGCGGTCGCCCACATCGCCGCGGCCACCTCCGGGTCCCGCGCGACCCGGCTCGCGCCGACGATCTGGGGCAGTCCGCGCAGCTCTCCCGGGCCGCCCGGACCGACGTACGTCGAGCCGGGCAGGTCCGCCGTGGCGGCCATCAGCAGCGGCAGCGCACCGAGTCCCGGGGCCTGGCCGACGACGGAGAAGGCAGCGTCCAGGATCGTCCCGCCGGGGTGCCGGCGCTGACCGGAGGCCATCAGCCCGGTCGCTGCCAGGCCGGGGTGCGCGGCCAGCCCGGTCACCGGGGCACCGCTCGCCCGGGCGCGTCGGTCGAGCTCGAAGGCGAGCAGCAGGTCGGCCAGCTTGGTCTCCGCGTAGGCGGACCACCGGTGGTAGCGGCCGGTCCGGACCAGCGGGTCCCTCAGCGGCGCGGACCGGGCCGCCCGGTGCGCCTGGGACGACACCGCGACCACCCGCGCCGCTGCGTCGGCGGCGCCGCCGGCCACCAGCAGCGGCCACAGCAGCCCGGTCAGCGCGAACGGTCCGAGCACGTTGGTGGCCATCTGCAGCTCGAAGCCGTCGACGGTGCGGACGTACGGCGTGGCCATCACGCCGGCGTTGTTGACCAGCAGGTGCAGCGGCCCGTACCCAGCGGCCCGGTCGGCGGCGCGTCGCACCGAGGACAGGTCGGCGAGGTCCAGCACGACCGACCGGACCACGGCCCCGGGCACGTCGCGGCGCAGCCGTCCGGCGGTCGCGGTGAGCTTCAGCTCGTTGCGCGCCGCGAGCACCACCTCCGCGCCGTGCCTGGCCAGCCCGGTCACCAGCGCCTCCCCGATCCCGCTGGTGGCCCCCGTGACGAGGGCTCGACGGCCGGTGAGGTCCGGGACGTCCTCGGGGGCCCACTGCGACCCGGTCACGGGGTGACGGCGAGCGCGGCCAGCACCCGGGCGCCGAGCCGCTGGTCGCCCTCCACGGCCACCTCGACGTCGGCGGGGTGACGCCGTCCGCCGCTCAGCACGGTGAACGCCTCGACGTCCATCCGCAGCGTGACGGTGGGGTCGGTGGGCTCCTCCGCCGGTGTGCCCGCGCGGCCGTCCTCGCCGACCACGACCGCGGTGCGCAACGGCACCGGCCCGGTGACGTCGAGCAGCACCGAGGTGCCGGCCGGCGGGGCGATCCGCTTGCCCACCACGAAACCGAGGCTCCGGGCGAAGACCCGGACCACGTGCGCGGCGGCCGGGCCGTCCAGCCCGCCGGGCCGGCCGGCCGCACGGCGGATGTCCTGCTCGTGCATCCACACGTCGAGCGGCCGGTTGGACAGCAGCGTCTCCCAGGGCCAGTCGGCGTCCGCCGGGGTCCGCGGGGGCGCACCGGCAGCATCGGTCGGCGGGTCGGCGCGGAGCTGCGCGAGCCGGGTCGCGGCCGACGACTCCAGCTCGTCGACGATCGCCTCGTGGGTCCACGACGCCCGGGCCGCCGGACCCTGCTCGGTGTAGGCGCCGGTCAGGGAGACCACCCGCGCCTCCTGCGGCACCGCGACGTCACCCTGGGGGTTGCCCGCGAGCACGGACTCGAGGTGGGCGAGGTGGGCGGCGACGGCCCGCACGTCCCAGCCCGGGCAGTCGGTCGGCCGGGACCAGTCGTCCTCGCCGAGGGAGCGCAGCAGCGCGACGACGTCGGCCACGGCCTCGGCCCACGTGTCGACGTACGACCGGAGCCGGTCCTCGTCGGAGATCATGCGGCGGAGCCTAGCCCCGCCGGCTCAGTGGACCTGCCGCTCCCGGCCGGCCCAGAACGGCTGCCGCAGCTTGAACTTCTGCAGCTTGCCGGTGGCCGTGCGGGGCAGCTCCTCGACGAAGTCGACCCGCTTGGGGCACTTGTAGCCGGCGAGGTGCTCCCGGCAGTGGGCGACGAGCTCGTCGGCGCTCACCTCCGCGCCGGGGACGACGAGGGCGATGATCATCTCGCCCCACTTCTCGTCGGGGATCCCGATCACGGCGACCTCCTTGACGGCACCGTGCGACATCAGCGCGTCCTCGACCTCGATCGAGGAGACGTTCTCGCCGCCGGAGATGATCACGTCCTTCTTGCGGTCGGAGATCACCAGGTAGCCGTCCTCGTCGAGGTAGCCGCCGTCGCCGGTGTGGAAGGTGCCGCCCGCAGTGACCCGGGCGGTCTCCTCCGGCAGCTCCCAGTAGCCGTCGAGGTTGTGGTTCGACGAGGTCAGGATCTCACCCTGGTCGTCGACGGTGACCCGGACGCCGAGCGCGGGCGCACCCTGCCGGCCGAGCCGCTTGGCCTGCTCGTGCGGGCTCAGGTCGTCCCACTCGGCGCGCATCCGGTTGACCGTGACCAGCGGCGAGGTCTCGGTGAGGCCGTAGATCTGGCAGAACTCCCAGCCGAGCTCCTCGCGCACCCGCTCGATGGTCCGGGTCGGCGGCGGGGCGCCGGCGACGATGATCCGCACCCGGTCGCGGCCGGGGATCTCGCCCGCCCAGGTCGTGGCGGCGTCGAGGGCCGCGCTGACCACGGCCGGCGCGGCACACATCACGGTCACGCCCTGCTGCTCCACCCGGCGCAGGATCTCGGCGCCGTCGACCTGGCGGAGCACCACGTGCCGGCCGCCCACGCCGGTGATGCCGAAGGGCATCCCCCAGCCGTTCGCGTGGAACATCGGCAGGGTGTGCAGGTACACGTCCCGGTCGTTGATCCCGGCGTGCAGCCCGAACACGGTGGCGTTGAGCCACAGGTTGCGGTGGGTGAGCTGGACGCCCTTCGGTCGCGCGGTGGTGCCCGAGGTGTAGTTGATCGTGGCGGTCGCGCCCTCGTCCGGGGACGCCCACGGGCGTGGCTCGGTGTCGTGCAGGTAGAGGTCGTCGTCGTCGCCCAGCACGAACTTGTGGCGTACGTCGAGCCCGTCCAGCCGGTCCCGCAGCGCCGGGTCGACGTACACCACGTCGGCCCCGGAGTGCCCGACGATGTACTCGATCTCGGGCAGGCTGAGCCGGAAGTTCACCGGGACCAGGATCCGGCCCCAGCCGCTGACCCCGAAGAACGACGTGCCGAGCCGCGCGGAGTTCTGCGAGACCACGGCCACCCGGCCGCCGACCGGGACCCCGAGCCGGTCGAGCCGGGCGGCCTGCGCGCGGGCGTTGGCCGCCATCTGCCGGTAGGTCAGCGACCCCAGGCTCGGAGCGGGTTGGTCGGGCTCGTCGACGTACCCGACCCGGTCCGGGTAGACGGTCTCGGCGCGGTCCAGGAAGTCGGTGACGGTGAGCGGATAGAACACGGAGCCTCCGGGTTGCTCGGGCGGGTCTACTGGCAGCCTAGGGCCGCCGGGAACCTCGCGGCAGGGTTACCGTCGAGGCATGCTGCTCGCCGAGGACCTGCTGCTGCTGCTCACCGACGACGACACCGGCAGGTTGGTCGCCGGCAGCACCGCCGACCTCGCGCTCGGTGGCGCGCAGCTGGTCGAGCTGGCGATGCTCCACCGCGTCGACATCGACGAGAAGCAGCGACTCGTCGTCCTGGACGCCTCGCCCACCGGCGACGCGGTCCTCGACCACGCGCTCGAGGTGGCGCAGCGCCGCGCGGGCCGGAAGCCCGCCTCGGTGGTCGGCGAGCTGGGCAAGAAGGTCCGCGAGCGGCTCTACGAGCGGCTGACCGCCGCGGGCATCCTGCGGGCCGAGCACGGCAGGGTGCTGGGGATCTTCCCGACGACCCGCTGGCCGACCGTGTCGGCCGACCACGAGGCCGCGGTACGCCGCGGGCTCGCCGGCGCCCTGGTGCACGGCCTCACGCCGGAGCCCCGGGACGCCGCGCTGGTCGCGCTGCTGCACGCCCTGCGGGCGACGCACAAGGTGGTCGACCCGAAGGAGCACGGCCTCAAGCGCCGGGAGCTCGACCGCCGGGCGAAGGAGATCGCCGAGGGCAGCTGGGGCTCGGCGGCGGTCCGCCAGGCCGTCGACGCGATGACGGCCGCGGTGACGGTCGCGGTCACCGCCGGCGCCGCCGCGGCGGTCAGCGGCGGTTGACCCGTTCATCCCGCGCGGGATGAACCGCGCCGGTCGCCGTGTTGAGCACCGTCATGACCACCTCGACCCCCGACCGGACCCCCGCCGCGACGACCGGCCGCGACGCCGGTCGTCGACCCCGGGTCCGCGCGCCCGAGCTCCGCGGCCGCGGCTGGCTGAACACCGGCGGCGTCGACCTGTCCCTGGCCGACCTGCGTGGCCGCTTCGTGCTGCTGGACTTCTGGGCGTTCTGCTGCGTGAACTGCCTGCACGTCCTCGACGAGCTGCGTCCGCTGGAGGCGACGTACGACGGGGAGCTGGTCGTGGTCGGGGTGCACTCGCCGAAGTTCGTGCACGAGGCCGACGCCGACGCGCTGGCGGCCGCCGTGGAGCGCTACGAGGTCGAGCACCCGGTCCTCGACGACCCGGAGCTGGTCACCTGGCAGGCCTACACCGCCCGGGCCTGGCCGACCCTGGTGCTGGTCGACCCGGAGGGCTACGTGGTCGCGCAGTACGCCGGGGAGGGGCACGCCCACGCCATCGACGCGCTCGTCGCCGAGCTGCGCGAGGAGCACCGCGCCAAGGGCACCCTCCAGCCGGGCGGCTCCCCGTACGTGCCGCCGGCCGTCGAGTCGGGCGACCTGCGCTTCCCGGCGAAGGCGGTCGCGCTGCCCAGCGGCGGGTTCCTGGTCGCGGACGCCGGCCACCACGGCCTGGTCGAGCTCGCCGCCGACGCGGAGACCGTCGTCCGCAGGATCGGGACCGGTGTGCGCGGGCTGGTGGACGGGTCCGCGGCGACCGCCCGGTTCAACGAGCCGAACGGCCTGTGCCTGCTGGCCCCCGACGTGGCGGCCGCAGCCGGCTACGACGTCGTGGTCGCCGACACCGTGAACCACGCGCTGCGCGGCGTACGGCTGGCCGACGGTGAGGTGAGGACGCTCGCCGGTACCGGTCGGCAGTGGATGCAGGGCGACGGCACCTCCGCCCTGTCGAGCCCCTGGGACGTGACCTGGTGGCGGGACCGGGTGTGGGTCGCGATGGCCGGCATCCACCAGCTGTGGACGCTCGACCCGCGCACCGGGGCCGTCGAGGTGGCCGGCGGCACCACCAACGAGGGGCTGCTCGACGGGCCGCTGACCGAGGCGTGGTTGGCGCAGACGTCCGGCCTCGCCGTCGACGGGGACCGGCTGTGGGTCGCGGACAGCGAGACCTCGAGCCTGCGGTACGTCGAGGACGGCGTCGTCCGGACCGCGGTCGGCACCGGGCTGTTCGACTTCGGCTTCCGTGACGGCGCGGCCGACGAGGCGCTGCTCCAGCACCCGCTCGGGGTCACCGCGCTGCCCGACGGGTCGGTGGTGGTCTGCGACACCTACAACGGCGCGGTACGGCGCTGGGCGGACGGCGAGCTCACCACCATCGCGTCCGGTCTCGTGGAGCCCAGCGGCGCGGTGGTCGCCGGGGAGCACCTCGTGGTGGTGGAGTCCGCGGCGCACCGGCTGACCCGGGTGCCGCTGGCCGGCGTCGTCGAGGTGGCCGGGTTCGCGCACACCACCCAGCGGCCGGTCACCGAGATCGCCGCGGGGGAGGTGGAGCTGGTGGTGGACTTCACCCCGCCGCCGGGTCAGAAGGTGGACGACCGGTTCGGGCCGCCGTCCCAGCTGCTCGTGTCCGCGACGCCGGGCGCCCTGCTCGCCGGGGGCGACGGTCGCGGCACCGACCTCACCCGGGCGCTCCGGGTCTCTGCGGCGGTCGGTGACGGCGTGCTGCACGTGGCCGCGCGGGCGGCCTCCTGCGACGAGCACGAGGGGGAGGGCGCCGCGTGCCACATGCACCAGCAGGACTGGGGGGTCCCGGTCCGGGTGGTCGAGGGCGGCGCCAGGCGGTTGGTGCTCCCGCTGTCGGGTCGCGCCTAGGGCCGTCACGGGTCGTCACGCCCGTCACGGTCGTCGTACGACTCCGCTGACCACGGGAAACCGTCACTCCCCATGGGGAGTTCACCGTGGGCAGCGCCAGTTCCTCGGCATCACCTGGGAAACGGCACCCGCACCGACGTGTGCGAGGTCTCCCCGTCGTGGTCAGGACGGGGCAGGGCCGCTGCTAGAATCGGTGTCAGCCAAGGCCGTTCCCCGGCCTTCTTTTGTGGCCCGGTGTGGGTGCGCGGATCTCGCGCAGGACCAGTAGTCGGGCACGAACTGCGTCTCGCAGGCTCGCCGGACCGCGCCGTGGATTCCGGGCAGAGACGTGCCTGACCACCTTGAGGATCCCTTTGACCACCCCTGTTGTCGCTGTGCCCACGTTCGCCGAGCTCGGCCTGTCCGAGAAGGTCATCGACGCCCTCGGCCGCGTGGAGATCACCACCCCCACCCCCGTCCAGGCCGCCGTCATCCCCGACGCGATGAGCGGGCGCGACGTGCTCGGCCGCGCCCAGACCGGCTCGGGCAAGACGCTGGCCTTCGGCCTGCCGATCCTGGCCCGCCTCGCCGGCGAGCGCAGCCGCCCCAAGCAGCCCCGCGCGCTGATCATCGTGCCGACCCGCGAGCTGGCCACCCAGGTGCGCCGCTCGCTCGAGCCGCTGGCCTCCGCGGTCCAGCTCAAGCTCGTCACCGTGTACGGCGGCACGCCGTACGACCGCCAGATCAAGCAGCTGCGCGCCGGCGCCGACATCGTCGTGGCCACCCCGGGCCGGCTCCAGGACCT
Organism: uncultured Actinomycetota bacterium; assembly: GCA_963800225.1. Lineage (GTDB taxonomy): Bacteria > Actinomycetota > Actinomycetes > Propionibacteriales > Nocardioidaceae > Nocardioides_B. Next base: position 399,847 of record CAWDAF010000003.1, read on the forward strand.
GATGGACAAGGGCCACTGCCGGACCGAGGACGTCGTGATGACCGTCCTCGACGAGGCCGACCACCTGTGCGACCTCGGCTTCTACCCGGCCGTCGACCAGCTGCTGAAGCAGACCCCGGTCACCGGCCAGCGGATGCTGCTCTCGGCCACCCTCGACGGAGACGTCGACCGGCTGGTCCGCGCGCACCTGCGCGAGCCGGTGCTGCACGAGCTCGACCCGAACAAGGGCTCGGTCGTCAAGATGGACCACCACGTGCTGGTCGTCGGCGGCTTCCGCGACAAGGTCGAGGCGGCCACCGCGCTGATCGAGGCCAACCCCCGCTCGATCGTGTTCACCCGCACCCGTGACGGCGCCACCGAGCTGGCCGAGGCGTTCGGCGTCGCCGGCATCGAGGCCGTCGACCTGCACGGGAACCTCTCGCAGCGGGTCCGCGAGCGGAACCTGCACAAGTTCTCCTCCGGCAAGGCGCAGGTCGTCGTCGCCACCGACGTGGCAGCCCGAGGCATCCACGTCGACAACGTCGGCCTGGTCGTGCACTTCGACCCGCCCGCCGACCCGAAGGCCTACCTGCACCGCTCGGGCCGGACGGCGCGGGCCGGCGAGTCCGGCGCCGTCGTCTCGATCACCACCCCGCGCCAGGTCGACGAGATCGTCCGGATGCAGTCCCGCGCCGGCGTCACCGCCCGGCACCACGACAGCCGCACCACCCCGCGGCCGATGACCCGCGAGGTGCTCGCCACCTCCGGCGGGGAGGCCCCCGCGGCGCGCCCGCACCGGGGCGGCTCGGGCGGCGGCTACCAGGGCAACCGCAGCCGCGGCGGCTACCAGGGCAACCGGGGCGGCTCGGGCGGTGGCTACCAGGGCAACCGCGGCGGCGCCCCGCGCGGCGGCAGCTCGCGCGGCGGCCGGGACGAGCGTCCGTCGTACGGCGGCCGCGACGACCGGCGCAGCGCCGGTCGGAGCAGCTACTCCTCCCGCTGAGACATGACGAAGGGGCGTCGGGACCAGGTGGTCCCGGCGCCCCTTCGTCGTCGGTGCGGTTGCTCCAGCGCGGTGCCGTCAGCGCTGGGGGCCGTCGTAGCGGCGCTCCTCCACCACGTGCTTGCTGCGCGAGCGCTGCTGGTTCATCACGAGCGCGAGGACCAGGGCGAGGATGCCGACGACCACCAGGATCCAGCCCAGGGACTGGTCGTCGACGAAGCTCAGGTCGACGTTGACGACTCCCAGGGCCAGGATGAGCCCGATCACGAGTAGGACGATGCCGAGGCCGATGCCCATGTGTGTCTCCTTGGGTGTGTGCGACGCGGTCGCGCCGTGGGCTACCTGCCCGTGGCCCGACGGATACCCCGGCGGCGGCGGGTCAATCGGAGTTGTCGGACAAATCGTGTATGGGGGAACTGGAGAGGGGCCGCCCCACCCGTGGTGAGACGGCCCCTCCGCGTCGTGCGAGGCTCAGAAGGCGCTCTCGTCGAGCTCCATCACCGACAGGTCGGTCGCCTCGGCGATCGCCCGCTCGGCGGTGAGCTTGGGGAGCACGGTGCGCGCGAAGAACTGCGCGGCCGCGACCTTGCCCTCGTAGAACGACTTGTCCTTGGCGCTGACCTCGCCGCCGAGCTTGCGCAGCGCGACCTCGGCACCGCGGAGCAGCAGCCACGAGCAGACGACGTCGCCGAGCGCCATCAGCAGGCGGGAGGTGTTCAGGCCGACCTTGTAGACGTTGTCGGGGTTGCCGCCCTCGCTGCGCGGGTCCGCCGACATCAGGTCGTCGATCAGCGTGCCCACGATCGCCTGCACGTCGGCGAGTCCGGTGGCGAGCAGCTCGCGCTCGTTCTTGAGCCGCCCGTTGCCGGCCTCGCCGGCGATGAACGACTCGATCTCGTTGTTCAGGTGGCCCAGCGCCTGCGCCTGGTCCTTGACGATCTTGCGGAAGAACAGGTCCTGTCCCTGGATCGCGGTGGTGCCCTCGTAGAGGGTGTCGATCTTGGCGTCCCGGACGTACTGCTCGATCGGGTAGTCCTGCAGGAAGCCGGAGCCGCCGAAGGTCTGCAGCGACTCGGTGCCCAGCAGCACCCACGAGCGCTCGGAGCCGTAGCCCTTGACGATCGGCAGCAGCAGGTCGTTGACCCGCTCGGCGAGCTCGTCGCGCTCACCGTTGAACTCCGCGATCTGCACCTTGTCCTGCCACGACGCCGTGTAGAGCATCAGCGCACGCAGGGCCTCCGCGTAGGACTTCTGCGTCATCAGCGAGCGCCGCACGTCGGGGTGGTGGGTGATCGTGACCCGCGGCGCGGTCTTGTCCGAGGCCTGCTTGAGGTCGGGGCCCTGGACCCGCGACTTGGCGTACTCGAGCGCGTTCAGGTAGCCGCTGGACAGGGTCGCGATGGCCTTGGTGCCCACCAGCATCCGGGCGTTCTCGATGACCTGGAACATCTGCGCGATGCCGTCGTGCACCTCGCCGAGCAGCCAGCCCTGGGCCGGGACGTCGCCGTCGCCGAAGGTGACCTCGCAGGTGGTGGAGACCTTGATGCCCATCTTCTTCTCGACGCCGGTGACGTAGGCGCCGTTGCGCTCACCGGTCAGGTCTCCGGTCTCGTGGTCGAAGTGGTACTTCGGCACGATGAACAGCGACAGGCCCTTGGTGCCGGGACCGCCCTTGCCCTCCACGCCCACCGGGCGGGCCAGGACCAGGTGGATGATGTTCTCGCTCATGTCGTGCTCGCCCGAGGTGATGAACCGCTTCACGCCCTCGATGTGCCAGGAGCCGTCCTCCTGGGGGATCGCCCGGGTGCGGCCGGCGCCCACGTCGGACCCGGCGTCCGGCTCGGTGAGCACCATCGTGGCGCCCCACTTGCGCTCGACCATGTGCTTGGCGATCTGCTTGTCGCGGTCGTTGCCGTTGCGGTAGACCACGTGGCCGAAGTTCGGGCCGGCGGCGTACATCCACACCGGCGGGTTCGCGCCGAGCACCAGCTCGGCGATCGACCAGTTCAAGGTGGCCGGTGCCGGCTGCCCGCCGAGCTCGGTCGGCAGCTGGAGGCGGAACCACTCGGAGTCCATGAAGGCGTGGTAGCTCTTCGTGAAGGCGGGGTTCATCGTCACCGAGTGCGTGGCGGGGTCGAAGACCGGCGGGTTGCGGTCGCCCTCCTCGAAGGAGGCGGCGATCTCCTCGCGGGCCAGCCGGTCCACCTCGCCGATGATGGAGCGCGCCGTGTCGGCGTCCACCTCGGCGAACGGGCCGCTGCCCAGCACCTCGTCGGCGCCGAGGACCTCGAAGAGGTTGAACTCGATATCGCGGATGTTGCTCTTGTAGTGGCTCACTGCCCCACCTTCGACACTAGGAGGCTCCGGTGCGACGGTGCGTCGCCCGGGGGCCGGATCGGCGGCCCTACTCATCAGTAACTTCATTATGCTACTGACGAGTAGAGGACACAAGCCGAACCGGCGATCCGGCCGGCTCCGAGGGGTCCGGCCGCAGAACGGGCCGCCGCCCAGGAACGTCCCCTCCAGCGAGCTGGTCGCCGTGCTCCCGCCGCTGCCGCTCAGGCCTCGGGACCCGCACCGGGCCCGCCGTCCGGGTCGGTAGACTCGGAGGCCTGGTGCGCCGGGAAGTCTGGTCGGCAAGTCCCTCGACGACCCCGCAGCAAGGAGCACCCCCTATGAGCGACCATCCCCCCCGGCCCGCCCGGCTCACCCTCCTCGGTCGAGGGTCCTGGGCCGAGGACTCCCGGATCGCCGAGGTGCTCCGCAAGGAGACCGTCGGCGGCGCCCTGCTGGTGGCCGCCACGGTCGTCGCGCTGGTCTGGGCGAACAGCCCGTTCGCGTCCAGCTATGCCGCGCTGGGCGAGCTCACCGTCGGCCCGTCGGCGCTGCACCTCGACCTGACTCTGGGCGCCTGGGCGGCGGACGGCCTGCTGGCGATCTTCTTCTTCGTGGTCGGCCTGGAGCTCAAGCGTGAGTTCGTCGCCGGCGACCTGCGCGATCCTCGCCGGGCGGCGCTGCCGATCCTGGCGGCGGTCGGCGGGATGGTGATGCCCGCCCTGCTGTTCATCGCGGTGAACCTGACCGCCGGCGCCGGTGCCGGCGCGTTGTCCGGCTGGGCGATCCCGACGGCCACCGACATCGCGTTCGCGCTCGCCGTGCTGGCCGTGATCAGCACGCACCTGCCGGCAGCGCTGCGGACCTTCCTGCTGACCCTGGCCGTGGTCGACGACCTGTTCGCGGTCACCATCATCGCGCTCTTCTACACCCATCACCTCCAGGTGCTCGCCCTGCTCGCGGCCCTGGTCCCGCTGGGGCTGTTCACGCTCGCCGTCCAGCGCCGGGTGCGCTCGTGGTGGCTGCTGCTACCGCTCGCGTTCGCCACCTGGGCCCTGGTGCACGCCTCCGGCATCCATGCGACGGTGGCCGGGGTGCTGCTCGGCTTCGCGGTCCCGGTGGTCCGCAGCCGGGCCGCGGGCGGTCCCGGGAACGGTCCGGGGATGGCCGAGCACTTCGAGCACCGGTTCCGGCCGCTGTCGGCCGGGTTCGCGGTCCCGGTCTTCGCGTTCTTCGCGGCCGGGGTCACCGTGGGCGGTCTCTCCGGCCTGAGCGAGGCGCTCGGTGACCCGGTCGCCATCGGCATCGTGGTCGGCCTCTTCGTCGGCAAGTTCGTCGGGGTGTTCGGGGCGACGTACCTGGTCGCGCGGTTCACCAGGGCGGCCCTCGACGAGGAGCTGCGCTGGCGTGACGTGGCCGGCCTCGCGCTGCTGGCCGGCATCGGGTTCACCGTCTCGCTGCTGATCGGCGAGCTGGCGTACGGCGCCACCAGCGTGCGCGACGAGCACGTCAAGGTCGGCGTGCTCACCGGCTCGCTGGTGGCCGCCGTCGCAGCCGCGGTGGTGCTCCGCTCGCGCAACCGCACCTACCGGCGGCTGTGCGAGGCCGAGGCGGTCGACGCGGACGCCGACGGTGTCCCGGACGTCTACCAGCACGAGGGCTGAGCCCGGTCAGCGACGGCGGAGCCGGACCCAGGTGAACGCCTGGACGTCACCGCCCGGGGTGTGGTGCTCCTCCCGCTCGGCGTGCTCGAGGTCGAAGCCGGCGGCGAGCTCGCCGGCCAGCTCGGCGGCCGAGCGGCGCACGGTCGGGAGCCCCGAGCAGTGCGTGGGGCCGTCGGGGGCGAACCCGCCCAGCACCAGCACCCCGCCCGGGGCGACCGCGGCGGTGGCGGTCTCGACGTACCGTCGCCGGTCCGCGGGGTCGGTGAGGAAGTGCAGCACCGCCCGGTCGTGCCAGGCGTCGTAGGTCCGCCCGGGCCGCCAGTCGAGCACGTCGCAGCACACCAGCCGGACGCCGGTGGCCCGCGCGGGCCGCTCCTCGAGCCGGCGGCGGGTGGTCTCGAGGGCGGCCGCCGAGACGTCCAGGACGGTCAGGTCGGTGACCCCGGCGTCGAGCAGCCCGTCCACGAGCGTGGACGCCCCGGCGCCGACGTCGACCACCGATCCCGGACGGTCGCCGGGGGCCGCCGACAGGTGGAGCAGGCGGAGGGAGGTGCTGGCCGTGGGCTGGTACCAGGACACGCTGTCGACCGCCTTGGTGCGGTAGACCTCGTCCCAGTGCCGCGCGGCGCCTACGCCGGAGGCCACGGTCAGCCGCGACCGAGCAGCTTGCCGAACCAGCCGCCGCCGGTGCGCTCGGCCTTGGGGTGCCCGGGGCACCAGTTCCCGGCGGGGACGGCGGCCTTGACCTGGCCGACGTGCTGGCCGCAGCCGGCCCAGGTGGTCTTGCCGCAGGTCTTGCAGGTGACTGCTCTACACATGTTGTTCTCCTTCGGGGGGTGGGGTGGGGATTGAGGTTCGGAGGGTCGGCGGCGTCAGCCGTGCGAGAACCGGATGTCGGGAAGCGCCTTGCGGAGCCAGCCTGGCACCCACCAGGCGGCCCGGCCGGTGAGCCGGAGCATCACCGGGAGCAGCACCAGCCGGACGAGGAAGGCGTCGAGCAGCACTGCCACCCCGAGCACGGTGGCGAGCGCCGCGTACGGCCGTCGACGTCATGGGGGTTCCTTGTCTGTCGTGGGGATCAGCGCGTGGGCTCAGAGGAGCGCGGGGAGTGCCTGTGAGGCGGTGTAGCCGGCGACGAGCACCAGCAGGACGGTGAAGGCGGTCTGCAGCCGGTCGCTGTTGACGCGGGCCGACACCCGCGCGCCCAGGTACCCGCCGGCCACGGCGGCTGCGGTGAGCACGGCCACCAGCCCCCAGTCGGGCTGGGTGGCGGTGCCGGCCCGGACGGCCAGCGCGGTCGCGGAGGTGACGCTGATGACGACCAGCGACGTGCCGGCGGCGAACTCCATCGGCAGCCCCAGGGCCAGCACCAGCGCCGGGACCACCAGGAAGCCGCCGCCGACGCCGAGGAAGCCGGTGAGCAGGCCGACTGCGGTCGCGGTGACCAGCACCTTCAGCGCCCGCGGGCACTGGCAGGCGAAGGTCGGGCTGAAGGTGATGATCGGGTCGTCGAGATGCACCGGTCGGGGGCGGCCGCCGCCGCGGCGTCCGCGGACCTGCCGGGTGGTCATCACGGCCGCCACCACCAGCAGCAGGCCGGCGAAGCTCGCCAGCAGGACCGGTGCCGGGACCAGCCCGGAGGCCTTCGCCCCGACCACGGCCCCGCCGGTGGCGACCGCGCCGAACGCGAGCCCACGACCCACCAGCACGTTCCCGGCCCGGTGGGCGGTCAGCGCCCCCACCAGCGAGGTGACGCCGACGACCACCAGGGACCCGGTCGTCGCCTGGCCGGCGGTCTGTCCGAGCGCGTAGACGAGCACCGGCACCGCGAGCACCGAGCCGCCGCCGCCGAGCGCCCCCAGGCTGAGCCCGATGAGCAGTCCGGCGACGACGGCGACCAGCAGGATCATGCCGCGTCCGGGTCCGCAGCCGGGTTCGCAGCCGGGCCGACCAGGTGCAGGCCCACCTCGGCGGCGCGCTCGAAGGAGTCGTCGACGGCCACCAGTCGCAGGCCGGCCGCGTCGAGCAGGGAGGCGGCGACCGACGCACGGTAGCCGCCGGCGCAGTGCACCCACACCTCGCCCGCCGGTACGTCGTGCAGCCGCCGCGGCAGCTCGTGCAGCGGGATGTTCACCGCGCCCTCGATCCGGGCGGCGTGGTGCTCGTCGGCGCGACGGACGTCGAGCACGGTGACCTGGCGGTGGTGGCGGACCTGGGCGAGGTCGGCGAAGGTCCCGGTCGGGAACGCCGACAGCTCGCCGTGGGCCCAGTCGGCCGGGCCGCCGGTGGCGGCCGCCGCGGGACGGTCGATGCCGATCCGGACCAGCTCGCGCTGAGCGGTGGCGACGTCGTCGGCGGTCTCCCCGAGCAGGGTCAGCGGGGTGCCCCACTCGACCAGCCAGCCCAGGTAGGTAGCGAACCCGCCGTCGAGGCCGAAGTTGAGGGTGCCCGGCACGTGGCCGGCGGCGAACACCGTCCGCTGCCGCAGGTCGACGACCCACTCGCCGTCCTCGATGCGCCGGCGCAGCTCGGCGGGGTCCGCCTGGGTCGGTGTGCTCAGGTCGGGGGCGGCCGGCCCGGCCGCGTTGGCCGGCGCCATGTGGGCGTAGTAGGCGGGGTAGGCGCCGAGCCCGGCCAGCAGGTCGCGCACGTAGGTCTCCTCGTCCTGGGTGAGCACCGGGTTGGCTGCCCGCTCCCCGCCGATCGTCGAGGAGGTCGCCTCGGACTGGGTGGCGGAGCAGAACGAGCCGAAGCCGTGCGTGGGGAACACCTCGGCGGTGTCGGGCAGGGCGTCGGCGAGCCGGTGGGCCGAGGCGTGCTGGAGTCGGACCAGGGCGTGCGTGTGCGCCTCGCCGAGCAGGTCCGGGCGGCCGGTCGCGCCGTACAGCAGGGAGCCGCCGGAGAACACCGCGACCTGCTCGCCGGTCGCGGCGTCCCCCAGCAGGTAGGACAGGTGGGTGTAGGTGTGGCCCGGGGTGGCCATCGCGGTGACCCGCATCCGGGAGCCGACCTCGACGACCTGGCCGTCGCGGAGCGGGGTGCGCTCGAAGCCGACCTGGTCGTCGCCGTTGACCAGGTACGCCGCACCGGTCCGCTCGGCGAGGGCGAGCCCGCCGGTCACGTAGTCGTTGTGGAGGTGCGACTCGAAGACGTGGGTGAGCCGGACGTCGTGCTCGTCGAGCAGGGCCAGCACCCGGTCGATGTCACGCTGCGGGTCCACGACGAAGCCGACCCGGCCGTCGTGGACCAGGTAGCTGCGGTCCCCGAGGGTGGGGGTCTCGATCGGGACCACGGTCAGGTCGCCGCCGGGAAGGGAGGTGGTGTCGTGGTTCTGGTCGGTCATGGTGTCCTCGTCTCTCGAGTGCGGGTTTCAGACCGGGCGGGCGCCGGTGACGACGTCGCGCCCCGAGCGGGCCCAGCCCGAGGTGCCGTCGGCCACGGAGTAGGCCCGGAAGCCGGCGGCGTTGAGGAAGTCGGCCATGGCGGCGCTGCGGTCGCCCGACGCGCAGACCACGTAGACCGGCTCGCCGCTGTCCAGGTCGCCGACGCGGGACGGCAGCTGGCCCATCGGCATCAGCACGGCTCCGGGGACGTGCCCGTCGACGTACTCGCCGGCCTCGCGGACGTCGACGAGGGTGCCGCCGGTCTGCAGGACGTCGGCGAGCTGCGCGACGGTGATCTCGGGGGTGCTGCGGCTCATCGGTGCGCGTCCTTCCGGTCCGGTCCACTGCTTGTGGATACCTGGGGGGGTATGTAGGTTGGTAACCGTAACACCCGGGGGGGTATCGTTCCAAGTCCGGGGCCGGCCGGGCACGGCCGGCAGCGCCCGCCGCGCGCCCGGGCTCGTCGACACGGAGGAGAGAGCATGACCACCACCACCACCAGCACCTGGGCCCTCGAGAGCGACGTGACCCGATGACGTACACGATGAGCACCACGCTGCGCCGCCCGTACGCCGAGGCGGTCGAGGCGGTCCGGGCAGCCCTCGCCGAGCAGGGGTTCGGGGTGCTGACCGAGATCGACCTGGCGGCCACGCTGAAGGCCAAGCTCGACGTCGACGTCACTCCGCAGGTCATCCTCGGGGCCTGTCGGCCCCCGCTCGCGCACCAGGCGCTGCTCGCGGACCCCTCGGTCGCGACGCTGCTGCCGTGCAACGTGGTGGTCCGGGCTCTGGACGCGGGCACCTCGGTCGTCGAGGCGCTCGACCCGGACACGATGATGTCCCTGTCCGGTGGCGACGCCGTCCGAGCGGTCGCCGCCGACGCGAAGCAGCGGCTGGCGGCCACCCTGGATGCCTTGGCGCAGCAGGAGACGCCGGGCCCCGCGACCCCCTCGAAGGAGAGCTGACCATGGTCGAGCTGAACCCGGACGACATGACCCCGGTGATCAACCGCATCAAGCGGGCCCAGGGCCAGCTCGCAGGCGTGCTGCGGATGCTCGAGGAGGGGCGTGACTGCGAGGACGTCGTCACCCAGCTCGCGGCGGTCTCCCGGGCACTGGACCGGGCCGGCTTCGCGATCGTCGCGTCCGGCCTCCAGCAGTGCCTGACCGCCGGCGAAGGCGTCGACAGCGTCGACGCCAAGAAGATGGAGAAGCTCTTCCTCTCACTCGCCTGAGCGGTGAGGGCCCCGCCCGGCCCGGGCAGGGGATGGTCACGGGCCGGGCGGGGCGATCGGGGCGGGTGGCGACGCCGCCCGGGTGCCCGGTCGGGGCACGTCCCAGTCTGCGCGTCCGCCGAGGCTCGCGCGTGAGCCGGATGCGCGCTCTTGGCTAGCGCCGATCTACTAGGGCGGTCCGGCTCACCGGCCGGGCAGCAGCCCGTCCCGGACGGCGATCGACAGCGCCTCGAGCTTGGAGTGCGCACCGAGCTTGGCCGACAGGTTCGCGATGTGGTTGCGCACCGTGTGCACGCTGACGGTCAGCCGCTGCGCGATGACGGCGTTGGGAAGGCCGTCGGCCAGCAGGGCGAGCACCTCGCGTTCGCGCTCGGTGAGGTCGCTGCGCGCGCTCGGGCTGCCGCGGTGCAGGCGTGGGAGCAGCCGGGCGAGCAGCTCGGGGGAGATCACCGACTCGCCGGCGGCGGCTGCCCGGACCGCGGCGGTCACCTCCTCCAGGCTGCGGGTCTTGGACACGAAGCCCGCCGCGCCGGCCTCGATGGCCGCCACCAGCACGTGGTCGGCGGTGCTCGCGGTCAGCACCACGAAGCCGGCGTCCGGGTGCAGCGCGCGGAGCTCCTCGATGGCGGCGACGCCGTCACCGTCGGGCAGCCGGTGGTCCAGCAGCACGACGTCCGGCTCGGTGGTGGCCATCATCAGCCGGGCCCGCCCGAGGGTCCCGGCGACGCCGACCGTGGTCAGGCCGGGCTGGTCGTCGAGCACCAGCGACAGGCTGGCTGCCAGCACCTCGTGGTCGTCGACGATCAGCACCCGGACCGGGGAGCCGTCGGAGCCGGTCGCGTCACCCTGGCCGGGTGCGCGCGCCGTCCCGGCGTCGTACGGCTGGCGCGTGGTCACGTGCTCCCCTCTCGTGCCCGGTCACGTCGTCGTGCTCGGCGCCTCTGCTCAGACGGACGGGCCACCGAGCCCTCGGTCCACCAAGCATGGCACCGGGTGTCGACCGGGACATCGCAGACACTGATCTGGATCGCCGCCCCCCCACGCCCGGACCCCGGGGGTCCCGGTAAAGGGAACGGTCGCACATCTAGTGTCGGCGGACTAGGTGGGAACGGGGCCCGGGCGGGAAGCGGTTCCGTCGCCGACTGCGGCACCATGAGGCGACCGCGTGAAGACGCACGCGGCTCGTCGACCACGTGGGAGGTCGGATGCGGGGCTTCCGGGTGGTCGTCGCGGACGACGACGACACCGCCCGGGCGACGCTCTGCGAGGTGCTGGACGCGGATGCCCGGGGGTGGCGAGACGGCGGCCCGTGCGTTGACCGTGGCGTCGGACCCGCCCGTGGTGGTCGTGGTCTCGGCCAGTACCGACGTCGCCACCGTCGCCGCGCTGCTGCGCGCCGGCGCGCAGGACTACCTCGGCAAGGGCGGGCTGGGCGAGTCGCTCGCCGACACCGTCGCCCGGTGACTGGCCGGCCAGGTGGTGCGGGCGGTCCCGGACGGGAGGGCGGTGCTGCGGGCCCTCGCGATGACCGACCACGCCGGCCTCGACCCGGACTGGGGTCGTCTGAGCCGGCACGCCGACCCGTCCGAGGTCGTAACGTGGGAGGCGTGGCTCCCGACGACCGCTCCTCCGTGTCGCCCGGTCCGCCCGCCGGCGCCGGGTCCGAGCAGGTCAGGGTGTTCCTGGACGCGGCCCCGAGCGGGGTCGTCGGCGTCGACACCGCCGGGGTGGTCTGCTACGTCAACGACCGCTTCTCGTGGATGTTCGGCTACCGGCCCGACGAGGTGCTGGGGATGCCGGTGGAGGACCTGCTGCCGGACGCCGTGCGCGAGGAGCACCTGCCGCACGGCGGCCGGGACGCCTCGGCTCCGAGGGACGGGGGCCAGGGGCGGCGGCACGTGGGGCGCCGCCGGGACGGGTCGGCGATCCCGGTGCAGGTCTTCCTCACCCCGATGCCCCCCGAGGACGGCGGCGCCGGTGGCGTCGGCTGGCTGGTCGCGGGCGTGGTCGACGTCTCCGAGCAGCAGGCCGCCGAGGAGCGGATCTCGTCGCTGAGCCGCGACTACCTGACCCTGGCGCAGATCAACCAGGCCATCGTCCGGGCGCCGGACCCGGCCACGCTGTACGCCGAGGCCTGCCGGATCGCGGTCGAGCAGGGCGGCTACCTGGGTGCCTGGGTGGGGGAGCGCGGTCCCGGTCTCTCGGTGCGGCCGGTCGCCACCGCGGGGGTGCTCGACGACTACATAGCCGGACTGGGCCTCACGCTCGACCCTGCCGATCCGCGGGGGCAGGGGCCGACGGCGACGGCGATGCGCGAGTCCCGGGCCTGCTACACCGAGCAGTTCATGACCGACCCCGTGACCGCGCCCTGGCTGGCCCTGGCCGCCGGCCGCGGGATCGGGGCCTCGGCGACCGTCCCGCTGCGCTGCGGCGACGAGACGGTCGCGGTGATCACGCTCTACTCGCCCCGGTCAGGGGCGTTCGACGCGCGCATGCGCGGCCTGCTCGAGCAGCTGGCGATGAACATGGCGTTCGCGCTCGAGGGGTTCGCCGCCGCCGACCGGCTGCACCGGGTCGCCGCGCAGCGCAGTGAGCTGCTCCGCCGGCTGGTGACCGCGCAGGAGGAGGAGCGCAGCCGGATCGCCGCCGACGTGCACGACGAGTCGGTGCAGGCGCTCGCCGCCGTCGACCTCCGGCTCGGCCTGCTGCGCGGCCGGCTGCGGGACGCCGCCCCGGAGCTCGCGGGGAGCGTCGACCAGATCCAGACCATCGTGGCCACCGCGACCCGCGGCCTGCGCCAGCTGCTGTTCGACCTCGAGCCGGTCGACGGGCGGCAGTCCTGCGTCGCGGCGGTCGAGGAGACGGCGGCGCACGTCTTCGAGGACGACGCGCTCTCCTGGACCGTCGCCTGCGACGGCCCGGTCGACCTGCCCGACGTCGTCCAGGGGCAGGCGCTGCGGATCGTCAAGGAGGCGCTGATCAACGTGCACAAGCATGCGCGGGCGGCCACGGTGCTGGTGCGGGTGGTCAACGGCACCCACGGGGTCGAGGTCACCGTCACCGACGACGGGGTGGGCCTGGATGTCGACGCGCTGGCCCCCCGGCCCGGGCACCGCGGACTGGCCACGATGCGGGACCGCGCCGAGCTGACCGGTGGCTGGTGCCGGGTCGAGAGCGTGCCCGGGCAGGGCACCACCCTGCGGTTCTGGCTGCCCCGCGCGGCCCGGGACGCCCCGATCCTGGCGACCTGACGTCAGCCGATGGTGAACAGCGAGCCCACCGCGAAGGTCACCGCCATCGCCAGCAGCCCCACCACCACGTTGCGGACCACCGCGGGGCGCCAGGGGGCCCGGCCGAGCCGGGCGGCGACCACGCCGGTGAGCACCAGCGCCGCGGTGACCGCGAGCACGGTCACCGGCACCCGCCACGACTGCGGCGGGAGCAGGATCGCGACCAGGGGCAGCAGTGCGCCGAGAGAGAAGGCCGCCATCGACGACCAGGCCGCGTGGAAGGCGTTGGTGCGCTCCTCCGGGTCGATCCCGAGCTCGGCCTCGGCGTGCGCGGCGAGCGCGTCGTGCTGGGTGAGCTGCTCGGCCACCTGGCCGGCCAGGTCGGGGGTCAGCCCCCGGCCGATGTAGATCGCGGTGAGCTCGTCGAGCTCGTGCTCGGGCAGGTTGGCCAGCTCCCAGCGCTCGAGCTCGATCGCCGCCTGCTCGGTGTCGGACTGGGCGCTGACCGAGACGTACTCGCCGCCCGCCATGGACAGCGCGCCGGCGACCAGCCCGGCCAGGCCCGCGACCAGGATCGCGGACCGGTTGGTCGTCGCGCCGGCGACGCCGACCACGAGCCCCGCCGTCGAGACGATGCCGTCGTTGGCCCCGAGGACGCCGGCGCGCAGCCAGTTCAGCTTGCTCGCCAGGCCGGCGCCGTGCTCCTCGTGGGGGTGGTCCCGGGTGGGGTCGGGATGTTGTGGGGTCTGGTCGGTCACGGCGGCTCCTCCGGTCGTCGACCCCACTCTACGAAGGGTGGTCGACCGGCCAGGGGATGTGGTCGGTCCAGGGCCGATCAGCCGTGTGCCCCGGGTCAGGCGGGATCGCCCGTCTCTCGCCGGGCTGACCTCGCCCGGCCGCCTCCGGGCACCGCCCGTGACGCGGACCGGCCGGGTGACGCGAGCCCGGCGCCTTGTGTAGTTCTCTGACAGACTTAGCCCATGCGAGTCTCCGCGAAGTCCGACTATGCGCTGCGGGCCCTGATCGAGCTGGCCGGCCGCAAGGACGGCGCCCCGGTCAGCGCGGAGGAGCTCGGCCGGCTCCAGGAGATCCCGCACGGGTTCCTCCAGGCGATCCTGGCCGACCTGCGGCGCTCCGGCGTGGTGATGAGCCAGCGGGGCCAGTCCGGTGGCTGGCGGATGGCCCGGCCGGCCGAGGAGGTCAGCGTCGCCGACGTGATCCGGGCCGTGGACGGCCCGCTGGTCAGCGTCTACGGGCTGCGCCCCGAGGCGGTCTCCTACAACGAGTCGGCCGCGGTGCTCCAGCACGTGTGGATCGCCGCCCGGAGCAGCCTCCGTGACGTGTTCGAGCAGGTCAGCATCCGGGCGCTCGCCGACGGCAGGCTGCCCAAGGCGGTCACCTCCCGGACCCAGTCCGAGGACGCCTGGCAGCCGCACTAGCCGGGGGCCGTCCGCTACGATCCCCCGCAGGTTGAGCCAACAGCCGAGGTAGAGCACTACGCCGAGGCAGGCCGTGTCGACGTCGAACCTGGGGCACTCCGGTGCCTTCCGATTCACCACCACACCCGGACCCGGACCCGGGGCAGGGACCTGGACCTGGTCGGAGCAGACCTACACGCTGTACGGGTTCCGGCCCGGGGACGTCGTCCCGACCACCGAGCTGACCCTGGCCCACCAGCATCCCGAGGACCGCGGCTCCGTCGAGACGTTCCTCCTCGACGCCGTCGAGCGTGGCCGTACCGGGGCCCTCTGGCACCGGCTGGTGGACGCGCAGGGCGTCACCCGTCAGGTGGTGACGACGGTCGCGGGCGAGGTGGACGCGGACGGCGCCGTGGTCGGGGTCACCGGGCGGATCGTCGACGTGTCCGAGGCGGTACGGCGGACCACCGCCCGTGAGGTGGGTGAGGCGATGGAGGTGCTGTCGCACAGCCGCCCGCTGATCGAGCAGGCAAAGGGCGCCCTGATGCTGCGCTACGCCCTCGACGCCGACCAGGCCTTCTCGCTGCTGCGCGACTACTCCCAGCTGGTCAACGTGAAGGTGCGCGAGGTCGCCCGGCTGCTGCTCGTCTCCGTCACGGCCGGCGCGGGGCTGCCGGCGACGAGCCGTGCCGACCTGGACCGGCTGGCCGGGGAGCTCCGCGCACCCGGGCGCGCCGAGGCGGACGCCTGATGCGTCAGTGCACGGCGTTCTCGGTCACCCAGGCCACGAACGGCCGCGCGGCCCGCCAGTCGTCCCGGACCAGGTCCAGCAGCTCGGGAGTGTGGATCACCGGCTCGAAGCCGTAGGACCGTCCCAGCGTCATCGACTTGTGCCGCAGCAGGCCGATGCGCGGATGGTCGGCGTCGTACCCCCGGGGCGAGGTCTTCAGAGTCTCGCCGCCGAGCTCCCAGCCGGCCGCCCTCAGGCCGGCGACGATCTCCTCGAGCTCCCGGCCCCGCCGGTCGTCCGCGATCGCGGCGCGGATCGCCGCCAGCCGCGGGGAGCTGGCCTCGTAGAACCCGACCCCGACCCGGACCCCCGGAGCGCCGACCTGGACGTACCAGCCGGTCGAGGGGCCCGAGGGCACGAACGCGCCCTGGTGCGTCTTGTAGGGGGTCTTGTCCTTGGCGAAGCGCACGTCGCGGTAGGGACGGAACACCTTGGCCTTGCCGAACTCCGGCTCCAGGGCGGCGACCAGGGCGGCCATCGGCGCCTTGACAGCGCTCTCGTAGACCTCCCTGTGGGCCGCCCAGAACGACTTGGTGTTGTCCATCTCGAGGTCGTCGTAGAAGTCGAGGGCCGCCACCGGGAAGCCGGGGAACGCGCCGGGTGCATCCATGCGGCGAGGATAGTGCGGGGGTCAGGACGCGAAGCGGGTGACCGGCTCGTCGGCCAGCACGCAGGCGATCCGGTCCAGGAAGGTGCCGCGCATCGCGGGCAGGTCGGCCACCGGGCACCAGCGGACCGCGAGTGACTCGTCGTCGCCGACCGCGGGCTCCCCGGCGACCCAGCTGCAGGCGAAGGTGTGGTCGAGGTACGTCGCCCGGTCGCCGTTGACGTGCGTGGTGGGCGGCAGCGCCTGCACCCAGGCGAGCCGGTCGACGCTGACCTGCACCCGGGTCTCCTCGAGGACCTCGCGCCGGGCCGCGACGCCGGGGTCCTCGCCGGGGTCCACGATGCCGGTGACCGGGGTCCACTCGCGGGTGTCGGCGCGCTGCACCAGCAGCACCTCCGGCCCCCGGAGGACGACGGCGGTGACGCCGGGCAGCCACAGCTCGGCGGTCCCGACGTGCTGGCGCAGGGCGAGGACGAAGTCGGGGACGGGCACCCGCCGAGCCTAGGCCGGGGCCCGGTGCGTCGCTCCCCTGGATAGCCTCGACCCGGCGGGCACCGGCACCGCCGCCGACCGGACCTGCGAGGAGCGAGATGTCCCAGGACCCCCACCGCTGGCTGCCCGACGACTTCGAGCACCCCCTGCGTGTCGAGCTCGGCCCCGGGCACCACCTGCGCCCGATCGGCCCCGACGACACCGACCTCGACATGGTCGCGGTGATGAGCTCCCGGGAGCGGCTGTTCTCGGTGTACGGCGCGGCGTGGGGCTGGCCGCCGGAGACGATGACCGCCGCGCAGGACCGCGAGGACCTCCAGCACCACGCCGACGAGATCGCCGCGCACGCGTCGTTCAACTACGCGCTGCTCGACACGGACGAGACCGTGCTGGTGGGGTGCGTCTACCTCGACCCGCCGGAGAGGGTCGGCGGTGCCGACGCGGAGATCTCCTGGTGGGTGGCCGACGCCTGGGTCGGCACCGAGGTGGAGGCGGCGCTGGACGCGTTCGTGCCCCGCTGGGTCGCCGAGGACTGGCCACTGGCGCATCCCCGGTACGTCGGCCGCGACCTGTCGTGGGACGCCTGGCTCGCCCTCGACCCGCTGCCGTGACCGAGCCGCTGCTGACCCGCGGCTTCACCCCCGCCCGGGGCTGGGTCAACGACCCGCACGGGATCACCTACCGGCCCGAGGACGGTCGCTACCACCTGTTCTTCCAGCACGTCCCGGACAGCCTGACCTGGCAGCCGCGGCTGTCCTGGGGGCACGCGGTGAGCACCGACCTGACCACCTGGACCGAGCTGCCGCCGGCGATCGGGCCGGACGCCCAGGACGCCGGCTGCTGGTCCGGGTGCCTGGTCGACGGCCGGATCCTCTACACCGCCGTGGCCGGTCCGGACCCCGCCGCGCACCAGGTCGGGCGGATCCGGGCGGCGGTGCCGCTCGACGACGACTGGCTGACCTGGCGCAAGCAGGACGTCGACCTGGTCGCGCCCGCGGGGCTGCGGGTGTTCCGCGACCCGTTCGTGCTCCGGGACGGGGACCGCTGGCGGATGCTCGTGGGCGCCGGACTGGGGGACCGCACCGGTGCGGTGGTGTCGTTCAGCTCCCCGGACCTGGAGCGGTGGCGCTACGACGGCGTGCTGGCGCAGCGGTCGTCGCGGGAGCGGGCCGGCGCCTGGACCGGCAGCGCCTGGGAGTGCCCGCAGCTGGTCGAGGTGGACGGCCGGTGGGTGCTGCTGGTCTCGGTGTGGGACGCCGACCGGACCCACCACGTCGCCTACACGGTCGGCGCCTGGGACGGCCCGCGGTTCGAGGCCGGCGCCTGGCACCGGCTCGCCGACGGGCCGCCGTACGCGGCGACGACGTTCCGGGACGTGCGCGGGCGGCTGGTGCTGGTCTGCTGGCTCCGCGGGGTCGAGGACCTCCAGGCGGGCTGGGCCGGCGCGCTGAGCGCGCCCTGCCTGGTCACCCGGGACGGTGACCGGCTGGTGCTGCAGCCGTGGAGCCGATGACGGCGCTGACCTGCGGACATATCAGCGCCAAACGGAAACGGCTGGATGCCTAGCCCATGTCGAAAAGCCGCGTCCGGGCCCGTACCGTTCGGGGCGCGCCCCGGTCGATGTCTCCCCCGTCGTCGGCCGGGGCGTCTTCACGCCTCGCCGCCGGGCAGGACTGCGCCCCGCCGGGGCACCATGGCCCGGATCCCGGCCTCCCTCATCCGCGTCGGGTGACGCGGGCGCGCCTGTCCGACCCTAAGGTCACAGCGATGCCGGAGGGTCCGGCGGTGCGGAGGCGCTGCCCATGGTGGGGGCCGGCAAGGCGCGCGGGCGCCGTCGCTCCCTGAGCAAGACGCGACTGGAGGCGTACAGCGACGGCGTGTTCGCGATCGCCGCCACCTTGCTGATCCTGGACGTGGCTGTGCATCCCCCGGGGTCCCCGTGGGAACAGGTGCGGAACGCCTGGCCGGCGTATGTGGCGTACTTGGTCAGCTTCCTGGCGATCGGTGGCGCCTGGATCGCCCACGCCGCGCTCACGGACCGACTCGTCAAGACGGATCCGCTGTTCCTGCGGCTGAACCTGCTCGTGCTGCTGACCGTGGTCTTCCTGCCCTTCCCCACGCGGCTGCTGTCCGAGGGCTTCGGGGAGCAGGAGGCCGAGCGTGTGGCCGTCACGCTCTTCGGGGGGACCCTGCTGGCGATCCGCCTCACCGGCGTCGCGCTGGACGGGTACGCACGTCGGGAGCATCTCTACCGAGGCGTGGAGGAGTACGAGGGCGACGAGGGGGAGCTCGAAGACTCCCGGCGGAAGTCGCTCGTCACCATCGTCGGCTATGTGGTCACGATCCTCGTCGGACTCGTGTTGCCGGGAGTGGCCGTGGCCTTCTACTTCGCCCTGGTGCTCTACGTCGTCGTGCCCTTCCGAGAGGTCACCGCACTGCTCCTGCATCGGCCGGCCATCCGTTGACGGTCTGCGTCGTCCCCCCGATGGCCAGACTCCGCGCCGGTCAGCCGGGGCGGTGAACCGCGGGTACTGCCGGTCGTCTCCTCTGGTGGAGGTGCGCACCCACGAGAAGGAGGCAAGGACATGCGCAGAGCACGTGCGACCGTCGCCCTCACCGCTGTCATGGGACTGGTCGGCGTCGGCGTCCGGCGACCCGAGTTCCACCGGCGGCCAGCACTACAAGAGAAGTCGCAGTACGACGTCGCCTGCCACCAGCTGTCCCACTGACCGCGCGCCCGGAGAGCGCAGGCTGGCCGCGCCCTCGTCGCGCCCAGTGACCTTTTCTGGAGCGTGGAACGTGGAGCGGATGACGAGACTCGAACTCGCGACATCGACCTTGGGAAGGTCGCGCTCTACCAACTGAGCTACATCCGCAGGTCCCCGAGCCGGGGACGACGGAGATAGTACCCAATGGCTGCGCCGTCCCGGTGCCCGGAGTGCCCGGGGCCGCTACTTCGGTGCCGCCGCCAGCCAGTCCGCGGGGTCGATCGTGCGGCCCCGCTGGTGCCGGCCCATGTCGCCGTACGGGTAGTCGCCGACGCCCGGGTCGCTGGCCGCGTCCAGGGCCGCGGTCTCGGCCTCGTCGAGGTGCAGGCCGGCCGCGCCGAGGTTGTCCGCGAGCTGCTCGGTGGTCCGGGCGCCGAGGATCACCGAGGTGACGGCCGGGCGGCCGACCAGCCAGGCCAGCGCGACCTGCGCCATCGGGACCCCGCGCGCCTCGGCGACCTCGCGGACCGCGTCCACGACGTCCCAGGTGCGCTGCACCGTCGAGCGGCGGTCGTAGGCCTCGACGCCGCGCTTCGGGTCGTCACCGAGCCGGGTGTCCCCGGTCGGCCGCTCGTCCCGGCGGTACTTGCCGGTCAGCCACCCGCCGCCCAGCGGCGACCAGGGCAGCAGCCCGAGGCCGGCGTCCAGGCAGGACGGCGCGATCTCCCACTCGAGCTCGCGGACCAGGAGGTTGTACTGCGGCTGGAGGGTCACCGGCGAGGCCCAGCCCCGCTCCTTCGCGAGGGCGACGGTCTTCTGCACCTGCCAGCCGGTGTAGTTCGACAGCCCGGTGTAGCGCACCTTGCCGGCGCGCACGAAGTCGTCGAGCGTGCCCAGGGTCTCCTCGAGCGGGGTGATCGGGTCCCAGGAGTGCACCTGGTAGAGGTCCACGCAGTCCACGCCGAGGCGGCGCAGCGAGTCGTCCAGCGCGCGCTGGAGGTGCCGGCGGGAGAGCCCGATGTCGTTGACGTCCGCGCCCATCGGGAAGCGCCCCTTGGTGGCGAGGACGGCCCGGTCCCGCACGTCCGCGGGGCGGTCCGCGAGCCAGCGGCCGATCATCTCCTCCGACACCCCGGCGTTGTAGACGTCGGCGGTGTCGACCAGGTTGCCGCCGGCCTCGAAGAACGCGTCGAGCTGGGCGTGTGCGCCCTGCTCGTCGGTCTCCTTGCCGAAGGTCATCGTGCCGAGGGTCAGCGTCGAGACGGCGCACCCAGTGCGGCCGAGAGTCCGGTAGTCCATGCGCCCATGCTTACCGGTCCGGACAAAGGGTTGCCAACCGTCCCGTGACGCGGTCGGATGTGTGACACCCACCACCCGGGCCCGATCGGGAGATCCCATGCGTCGTACGCCCCTCGCCGTCACCGCGCTCGCGACCGTCCTGGCCGTCCCGCTGGCGCTCGTCCAGCCGGCCTCCGGCGCCGGTACGGCGTCCGCGGGCGCCGGCAACCCGGAGGCGGCCTCGGCGCGGTCACCGGAGCTCGGTACCGCCGACGACCTGGCCCAGCGCCGCAGCCTGGTGGTGGGGGACCGCTTCTACGAGATGGGCGCGGAGGACGGCAGCTACCCGGCCACCGGATTCCACACCCGCGGCGAGATGGGCGGGTTCTGGACGCCGCCGGTCAAGCTGCTCGACGGCCTGTGGTTCAAGGCCGGCGACACCTGGCTGACCTCCTCGCGCTACACCAGCGGCTGGGGCTACCAGCGGATGCGGCTGGGCACGCACGACGGGGTCAGGATCACCCGCACCGACTTCGCGCCGGACGGGCTGCGGGCCGGGCTGGTCGGGCTGCGGCTCTCCTCGGCGAAGGCGACCACCCTCGAGCTGACCGTGGACGCGCACTCCGAGCTGATGAAGGTCTACCCGTGGGGCGAGACCGCGCCGAGCCAGACGACGTACAACCTCCAGGACACCGGCGCAGTGGACGGCCGGAGCCTGCTGTTCCGGGAGCACGGCACCCCGCCGGGGGACAACACCGAGGCGCACGACTACGCGGCCCTGGTCGGCTCGACGTTGACCCCGACCGGCACCGCGCTGGGCCCCGACCACCGCGGACCGCAGGGCGACGTGATCTGCCCCGCGTCCGGCCCGACCGCCCCGGCGCAGCCGCCGCGCTGCGACGACACGGCGTACGGCAAGGGGACCGGCGGCCGGCTGACCTACGACGTCTCCGTGCCGGCCGGCGGGCGCACCGTGTGGTTCTCGGTCGCCGGGTCCGACCGTGGCGTCGCCGCGGCGCGGCGCGCGCAGGCCGCGGCGCTGCGCGACCCGGCCGGCCTGCTCCGGGCCACGCGCGCGGCGCGGCGCGCGGTCGCTGCGCGGACCTCGGTCAGCCTGCCCGGCGACCGGCTGCTCCAGCGCAGCGTCACCTGGAGCAAGCAGAACCTCGCCGAGTCCGTCCAGGAGGCTCGCAACCTCCGGGTCCGGGTCACCAACGCCGGGAAGAACTACCCCGCCCCGCTGGGGACCGTGGCCAAGGCCCGCTGGATCGGCGCCGGCTGGCCGGACTACCCCTGGCTGTTCGCCACCGACGGTGAGTACACCGGCTTCGCCGCCGTGGCCGCCGGCCAGTTCGCCGCGATCGAGAACCACCTGCGGGCGCTCCGCGACGTGAGCCTGGTGGCCAACGGCACCAGCGGCAAGGTCGTCCACGAGGTCACCTCGGACGGCCAGGTCTACTTCGGGGCGAACGGCGACGCGGGCAACACCGACGAGACCGCGAAGTTCCCGAGCCTGGTGGCGCTGGTGTGGCGCTGGACCGGCGACGACGCCTTCCGCGACGAGATGTACCGCTTCAGCGTCCGCAACCTGCGCTACCTCTTCCGCGAGCTCGACGCCGACAAGGACGGGTGGCCGGAGGGTCTCGGCAACGTCGAGCGCGACGGGATGGGCGAGGAGAAGCTCGACAACACCGTCTACACGATCCGCGGGCTGCGCGACCTCGCCGACCTCGCCGCCAGCAAGCACGACCGGGCCACCCAGAGGTGGGCCACCACCAAGGCGGCCGGCCTCGAGAAGCGCTTCGACTCCACCTGGTGGTACGGCCCCGCCGCCCAGCAGTACGCCGACTCCCTCGACGACCCGGGCAACGTGAAGGTCTTCCAGCGGCACTGGATCGGGGTCACCCCCGCCGAGGCGGAGATCACGCGGCCCGGCCGCCCGAACGGCCCGCTGGCCCCCCTCGCGCACGCCCGGGCGCTGGTGCAGAAGCGCGAGGAGGCCTGCTACTCCGGGCAGTACGGCCTGTTCCACACCGGCACCGGGGCCACCACCGCCCCCGAGGGCAACCTCGGCGCGACGTGCGACTCCACCACCTCCTCGGTCAAGGCCGAGCGGACGGTGTTCACGCTGAACACCTCGATCATGGCGGTCGCCGAGGCTGCGCTGGGCCGGATGGGCCCGGGTCAGCTGCGGCGCTACACCACCGCCAACGCCGCGGTGCAGCTCGACCCGTCGGTGTGGGAGCTCCCGGGCGCGATGCCCGAGATCGCCCCGTCCCCGGACTTCGGGGCGAACATCGACAAGCTGTTCACCGAGCGGTCGATGGCCCTCCAGGCCTGGGGCACCTACGGCATCTTGTGGCCGGTCGTGCACTACCAGCTCGGGGTCTCCCCGGACGCCGGTCGCGGCCGGGTCACGGTGGTGCCGCAGGTCCCGAAGGGACAGAGCCAGGTGTCCGGCCGGGACATCCGGGTCGGCTCCGGTGCGGTCGCGGTGAGTGCGTCCCGGTCCTCCGGCGTGCTGCGGACCGTCGTACAGCAGGACCGGCGGTGGGCGCTGACCATCGGGGTCGTGCTGCCGACCGGCGCGAAGGTCGCCTCGGTCCGCCTCGACGGTCGCCGGCACGGCTACCGGGTGGTCAGCACCGCCCGCGGCCGCGAGGTGCGGGTGTTCGGCGGCCGCGGTCGCGGTCGGACCACCCTGCGAGTCGCCCTCCGCTGACCCTGACCCTGCCCGGCACGGAACGACCCTGCCGAGTCGGCGCGAGTGCACGGAACGACCCTGCCGAGTCGGCGCGAGTGCACGGAACGACCCTGCCGAGTCGGCGCGAGTGCACGGAACGACCCTGCCGAGTCGGCGCGAGTGCACGCGTGTCGGTGCCGCTGAGCTCGGGAAGCCGGTTGTGCCGCGGGTGGGGACGCGGTTGTGGCCTGTTCGGCAGCGCCGAAACCTGCGTTCGCGCCGACTCGGCAGCGCCGAAACCTGCGTTCGCGCCGACTCGGCAGCGCCGAAACCTGCGTTCGTGCCGACTCGGCGGGGGTCAGACGTGCGTTCGTGCCGACTCGGCGGGGGTCAGACGTGCGTTCGCGCCGGCTCGGCGGGGGTGAGGGTCGGCCACCGCGGGGAGAGGCTGTCACCCGAGGACGTGCCGCGCAGCCGCCGCTGCACCCACGGGGCGGCGTGAGCCCGGGCCCAGGCGAGGTCGGCGTTGCGGCGCTGGCGGCGGTCCATCTCCGGCAGCCGGCCCAGCTGGTGCCGCTCGAGGTCGTGCTCGACCCCCAGAGCGTCCAGGACGGCGATCGCCATCCGCTGGTGCCCGGCCGAGGACATGTGCAGCCGGTCGACGTCCCAGAGCCGGGCGTCGCGGTACTCGCGCATCCGCCAGAAGTCCACGATCGTCGCGCCGCGTCCGTCGGCCACCTCACGGACCAGCTCGTTGTACGTCGCGACGCGTCCCCGCAGATGACGGAACAGCGGCGCGAAGCCGAGGTCGAAGCCGGTGAACAGCACCACGTGCGCGCCCGCCTCGACCAGCCGGGCCACCCCGGCGTCGTACCGGGCGACCAGCGCGTCGATGTCGACCCTGGGACGCAGGATGTCGTTGCCGCCGGCGTAGACCGAGACCAGGTCGGGACGCAGCGCCAGCGCCGGGTCGATCTGCTCGGCGAGGATCGCGTCGAGCTTGCGGCCGCGGATCGCCAGGTTCGCGTAGCCGAACGGGTCCTGGTGCTGCGCGAGGACCGCGGCGACCCGATCGGCCCAGCCGCGGACGCCGTTCGGCAGGCTCGGGTCGTGGTCGCCGACGCCTTCGGTGAACGAGTCGCCCAGGGCGACGTAGCGGTGGAAGGTGCCTGCCATGTGCACATTCTCGGGCACCGGGCCGTCGAGGTCGCGACCGGCCCGGTGCCGGTGTCCTGGAGTCACGCGGGCCAGACCTGCGTTCGTGCCGACTCGGCCGGGGCCAGGCCTGCGTTCGCGCCGACTCGGCCGGGGCCAGGCCTGCGTTCGCGCCGACTCGGCCGGGGTCAGGCCTGCGTTCGCGCCGACTCGGCGGGGGTGAGGGCTGCGTTCGCGCCGACTCGGCCGGGGTGCCGGGTGACCGGCCCCCCGGCAACCGGGGGTGCGGGGGAAGCGGGGCGGGTAGGTTACGCGTGTGCTGCTCTCCGACCGCGACATCCTCGCCGAGATCGACGCCCAGCGGGTCGCCCTGGACCCGTTCGACGCCTCCATGGTCCAGCCGTCGAGCGTCGACGTCCGGCTGGACCGGTTCTTCCGGGTCTTCGAGAACCACCGGTACCCGCACATCGACCCGGCGGCCGACCAGCCCGACCTGACCCGTCAGGTGGAGCCGGCGGGCGACGAGCCGTTCATCCTGCACCCGGGCGAGTTCGTGCTCGGGTCGACCTTCGAGGTGGTGACGCTGCCCGACGACGTGGCCGCCCGCCTCGAGGGCAAGTCGTCGCTGGGGCGGCTCGGCCTGCTCACGCACTCGACGGCCGGCTTCATCGACCCCGGCTTCAGCGGTCACGTGACGCTCGAGCTGTCCAACGTGGCGACCCTGCCGATCAAGCTCTGGCCCGGGATGAAGATCGGGCAGCTCTGCTTCTTCCGGCTGTCCTCGCCCTCGGAGCACCCGTACGGGTCGGAGAAGTACGGCTCCCGCTACCAGGGCCAACGCGGCCCGACGCCGTCGCGGTCGCACCTGAACTTCCACCGCACCGACGTCTGAGCCCGTCGGCCCGGTCGGCGCTCGAGAGCGTCGGCGGTCGAGAGCGTCAGCCGTCCAGCCGGTCGGCGATCCGGTGCAGCCGGTCGGCGAGGGCGTGCCGACCGTGCGGGCGGCGGCGGCCCGGGGGCCGCAGCCGCTGCGCGGCGCCGACCCGCTCGGTGATCTGGGCGGTGGCCAGGTCCTGGGTGAGCCGGGTGAGGTCAGTCATGGCGGTGCTCCCTGTCGTGGGTGGTCGGTCCGGCGCCAGCACGGGCCGGTACGGCGGTGGGTGGGTCGTCCCGCGCGGCCGGCGGGAGGGTGAGCCTCACAGCTGCTCGAGGTGGACCGAGCCGCTGCCGGTGCGCGCGAGCAGCTTGACGAACTCCTGACCCTCGGCGGGCTCGCCGACCGCGTGGAGGTCCGAGCGCACCTTGCCGGTCCCAGTGGTGATGTCGGTCCACACCGGCACCCCGGCCGGGATGCCGACCCGGATGTCGCCGGAGCCCGTCTTGGCGACCAGCTGACCGCGGTGCACCTGGCCGACGACCACGGTGCCGGAGCCGGTGCGCAGCGCCGTGTCGCCGCCGGCGTCGAGGATCTCCAGGTCGCCCGACCCGGTCTTCACGGCGAGCTCGCCGACTGCCGACCGGACCCGGACGTCGCCCGACCCGCTGGTCACCTCGGCCCGGCCGCCCAGCTCGCCGAGCTCGACCTGGCCGGAGCCGGTGGTGGCCCTGAGCTCGCCGGTGACGGCCTGCACGGCGACGTCGCCGGACCCGGTCTTGACGAGGCCCCCGCCGTCGACCGTCTCCAGCCGGACGCTGCCCGACCCGGTCTTGAGGTTCACGTCCCCGAGCGGCCCGGTGGTGCTCAGGTCGGCCGAGCCGAGCTTGGTCTGCAGCCGGCTCGCGCGGGGCAGCCGCACGCGGACGTGGACCGCCGCGGGGGCGCCGAACAGCCCCCCGCCGCGGGCCGGCGCGACCACCTCGACGGTGTCGTCGCTCTGCTCGACGCGCACCTGCTCCTCGCCGTGGCCGGTGACCTCGACGTCGGTGGTGTCGACGTCGGCGGCCTCGACCCGGACGTCGCCGGCGCCGATCTCGACGTACAGGGTGATCGGGGTGGGGGTCTGGAAGGTCCACTGCATGGTGCTCTCCGTTCGTCGGGTCGAGGGTGTGCTCGACCGTCCGGCCGGCAGGGCGCCGGTCGGTGAGGGTGGTGGGGTGGGTCGGCTAGATCCAGCCGGTCATCCGCTTGGAGCCGCGGCCGCGGGGGAACCCGGCGTCCTCGGCGAAGGGGATGCTGGACAGGTCGACGTCGACGTGGACCGAGCGGTCCCGGGTCGCGGTGCGGACGACGTTGACGATCCAGCTGTTGAGCGAGTGGCCGCCCTTGGTGGCGAGCTCCTCGGCCTTGTACTTCACCGACTCGGGGAGCCGCAGCGTGATCCGGGCGACCGCGTCGTCCTCGGCCTCGTCGGCGTCCTCGCCGGCGGTGGGCGGGCTGGGCGGCGAGGGGGGAGCCGGCGGCAGCCGGGGTACGTCGACCACGAGCTCGGGCTCGCGGCCGCGCAGCCGCACGTCCACCGAGCCGGCCGGCAGCTCCGCGGTGATCTCGGCGGCCGCCTGGGACAGCGCGTCCATCAGGGCCAGCCGCATCGCGGGGTCCAGGGCCAGGGCGAGCCGCTCGGCGGCCGCCCGTGCCTCGGGGCCGCCGGCCTCGGCGGCCGCGGCGAGGTCGTGCCGCAGGCTCTCGACGTACGGGGTGATGTCCATGCGCACCACTCTGACACCATGATGACGTCACGTCAACACCATGGCGACACCAAAATGCCGACACCATGACGTCACACGACCGAGGACCGCCCGGCGGGTGGCCGGACGGTCCTCGGAGGGGAGCGGGTGGAGCGGGTGGCTCAGAAGGCGCCGGTGCCGTTCGGGGTGCCGAGGCCGGTCGGGCCGTCCCAGCCGGTCCGGGCGTTGCACCACTGGGTCGTGGGGCAGGTCCCGTTGCTGCCGCCGGTCACGTCGAACAGGCTCGCGGTGTGGCTGTACGGCGTGGCGTTGGCGTACCCGGCGGTGTTGCCGGACAGGGCGTAGACCGAGGCGATGATCGGCGCCGACTCGCTGGTGCCGCCGACCTGCGCCCAGGTGGAGGCGGTCCGGCTGGTCGGGTAGTAGACGGCCATCCCGCCGTTGGAGGGGTCGGCCGCGGCCGAGACGTCCGCGATCGCGCGCTTGGCGCAGCCGGTGCCGGAGGCCGACGCGGCGGCCAGGGCGGTGTTCACCGTCGAGCAGCCGGAGCCGGCACCGCTCCAGGCGGTCTCGTTCCAGCCGCGGGTGTTGGCCGCCGAGGTGAGGGTGGTGCCGCCGACCGCGGTGACGTAGGACGACGACGCCGGGAAGCTGCCACCCTGGTAGCCGTTGTCGCCGGTGGAGGCGGTGACGGCGATGCCCGGGTGGTTGTAGTTGGCACCGTACGTCGCGTCGGACAGGTCGCCGCCGCCGTAGCTGTTGGAGATGGCCACCACGCCGGCCTGCTTGGAGGCGGTGTTCACCGCGGTGCCGAGGTCGGCGATCGAGGCGCTCTTGGCCTGCACGACCAGGATCTTGCAGTCCGGGCAGATCGCGGACACGGCGTCGACGTCGAGGGCCTGCTCGCCGGCCCAGCCGGTGTTGAAGCGCGGCAGGCTGGTGCCGCCGTTCTGGTCCCTGATGGTCAGGCAGCCGCCGGCGGTGGTGCAGGCGGGCAGGCCGTAGTAGGAGCGGTACGTCGCGAGGTCGGCGGCCAGGTTCGGGTAGCCGTAGGCGTCCACGATGGCGACCGTGCGACCGCCGGAGCCGGTGCCGGTGAGCTTGTAGGCGTCCTTCAGCTGGGCCGGCGTCTTGGCCGACGCCGCCGGGGTGGCGCTGGCCGGCACGGCGCCCTTGCCGTTGACGAGCACCTTCGCGGAGCAGCTCGCCACGGTGGCCGTCGTGGAGACCGAGCAGACTCGCTTGGCGTGCAGGCCGGGGGCGGCGTCCGCGGCGGGCGCCCCGGCCGCCAGGGCGGAGAGGAGCAGGGTTCCGGCCCCGACGGCCGAGAGAAGGGTCTTCCTGGTCACGCGCGTTGCTCCTTGGCTCAGGCCGGCCCCCGCGACCCATGCCGCCCGACGTCTGCTGACATGTCATCTCAAAACGGGCGCAGGGGCCAGAGCCGGGCGCTGCCGATCTGTGAGGCTGCAGAAACCTGCAGGTTCCACACGCGAACGACGGCACCGAGAGGGATCTCGGTGCCGTCGTCGGGTGGTGCGGGGGCCGGTCGGGGTCAGCCGCGCTTCGGGTCCGGCTCGTTCAGCGGCTCGGAGTCGTGGCCGGGCTGGTCCTCGGCGCCGGCCGCCTCGGCCGGGTCCGACTCGCCGCCGGCGACGTCCACCCCGGTGTCCGTGCCGGGGCCCGGGTCGCCGTTCGGGCCGGCGTCGGGGTCCGGCGCGCTCGCTGAGGCGTCGGGTCCGACGTCCTGGTGGTCGCTCACGGTGTCCTCCGTCTGGGTCACGTCGCCCGGGCTGGGCTCCGCCTTGGTCTCGACCGGCTGCGGTGCGGCGGCCTGGGGGCGCTTCACCGACGCCAGCAGCAGCTGCGCGACGTCGAGCACCTCGACCTCCTCACGGGCCTTGTCGTCGGCCTGCAGCGAGGTGAGTCCGTCGGACAGCATCACTCGGCAGAACGGGCAGCCGACGGCGATCTGGTCGGCACCGGTCTCGACCGCCTCGGTGGTGCGGTTCAGGTTGATCCGCTGGCCGGTCTTCTCCTCCATCCACATCCGGGCACCGCCCGCGCCGCAGCAGAAGGACCGCTCGCTGTTGCGCGGCATCTCGGTGAGCTCGGCGTTCGGGAGCACGTTGAGCAGCTCGCGCGGCGGGGAGTAGACCTGGTTGTGCCGGCCGAGGTAGCAGGGGTCGTGGTAGGTGATCGAGCGCTTCGGTGCCGTGGCCTCCGCGGCGACCGGGGTGAGCCGGCCCTCCCGCACGAGCCGGTTGAGCAGCTGGGTGTGGTGCACGACCTCGAGCTCGACGCCGAACTCGGCGTACTCGTTCTTCAAGGTGTTGAAGCAGTGCGCGCAGGTGGAGACGACCTTCTTGACCTTGGTCTCCTTGAAGACCTCGGCGTTCTGCATCGCGAGCTGCTGGAAGACGAACTCGTTGCCCGCGCGGCGGGCCGGGTCACCCGTGCAGGTCTCGCCGTCGCCGAGCACCGCGAACGAGACGCCGGCCAGGTCGAGCAGCTCGGCGACCGCCCGGGTGGTCTTCTTGGCGCGGTCCTCGTAGGCGCCGGCGCAGCCGACCCAGAACAGCCAGTCGACCTCGTCGAGGTCCTCGACCTCGACGCCGACCTGCTTGACCTCGAAGTCGAGCCCCTTGGCCCAGTCCATCCGCGCGTTCGGCGACATGTTCCAGGGGTTGCCCTTGTTCTCCAGGCCCTTGAACAGCTGGTTGAGCTCGGCGGGGAAGTTCGACTCGATCAGCACCTGGTAGCGGCGCATGTCCATGATGTGGTCGACGTGCTCGATGTCGACCGGGCACTGCTGGACGCAGGCGCCGCAGGAGGTGCAGTTCCACAGCACCTCGGGGTCGATCACCGCGGCACCGCTCTCGGGCATGTAGAACCAGTCGTCGCCGGTGTCCCCGACCAGCGGCCGCTCGGACTCCCGGGTCAGGGTGTCGTTGCCCTCCAGCAGCGCCGCCCGGTCACCCTCCTCGGCGAGCAGGTACGGCGCCTTGGCGTGGGCGTGGTCCCGCAGCGCGGTGACGAACAGCTTGGGGGACAGCGGCTTCTCGGTGTTCCAGGCCGGGCACTGGCTCTGGCAGCGGCCGCACTCGGTGCACGAGGTGAAGTCCAGGATGCCCTTCCACGCGAAGTCCTCGATCTTGCCGACACCGAGCGGGGCGTCCTCGTCGAGCTCCTCGATGTTCTCGAAGTCGATCGGGACGCCGTCGACCATCATCGGGCGCAGGCCGCCGAGGGCGGTGCCGCCGTCGGACTCGCGCTTGAACCAGATGTTGAAGAACGCGGTGAAGCGGTGCCAGGCGACGCCCATCGTGGTGTTCCGCGAGATCACGATCATCCAGGTGAACGAGATGACGATCTTGAGCATCGCGGTCAGGTAGATCACGGTGGCCAGGGTGGACTCGGAGAGTCCCGAGAAGGCCTCGCCCACCGGGAAGCTGAACGGGAAGTGCAGCGCGGAGGCCGAGTCGCCGGCGTACTGCGCGATGGCGTACTCGGCGCCGCGCAGCACCACGATGCAGAGCCCGACCCCGAGGATGACCGCCTCGACGAAGTACGCCTGCCACATCGTGGACCCGTAGAACCGGCCCTTCGTGCCGCGGGTGCGCTCGCTGGGCCGGGTCATCCGGTAGCCGATGAAGGCCACGATCGCGACCAGCATCGCGAGGGTGAAGAACTCCGAGACCCACTCGTAGAGGAAGAAGTGACCGATCAGCGGCAGCGCGAAGTGCGCGTCGAAGAGCTGGCCGAACGCGGTCAGCAGGGTCAGGAACAGCAGCCCGAACCCGATGAACACGAACCAGTGGCCGATGCCGACCACGGTCCACTGGAGCATCCGGGTGTGCCCCAGGGTCTCCTTGAGCATGTTCGTCCAGCGGGCGGCCTTGTCGTCGCTGCGGCCGACGGCCGGCTGGCCGATCTTGAGCGTCGCGATGATCGTCCGGATCGCCTTGACGAACAGGGTGATGCCGACGGCCGCGATGGCCAGGGACACCACGATGGCGAAGATCTGCATGTCAGTGCGCTCCTGTGGGGTGCAGGGTCAGCCGGGATGCTGCGTGCCGAGCGTAGGGGCCGGGTCCGATGATCGTCACCGGAAGCGCCCTGTGACAAGAATCGTACCTATCGGTAACTTTGTCTGGTCAGTAGACCTGCGGGACGAAGGTCTGCTCGTGGATCGGCGGCCGCATGTAGGCGATCTCCCGCATCGGCGGCAGCTCCACCCTCGGGGGTGCGACGTCCCCGTAGTCGAAGCGGGAGAGCAGGTCGGTGATGCAGTTCAGCCGGGCCGCCTTCTTGTCGTCGGAGGGGACCACCGACCACGGCGCCTGCTTGATGTCGGTGAACTGGAACGTGGTGTCCTTGGCCATCGAGTAGCGGACGTAGAGCTCGTGCTCGGCGAGGTCCATCTCGGTGAGCTTCCAGCGCTTGAGCGGCTCCCGGTTGCGGGCCTCGAACCGGCGGCGCTGCTCCTCGAAGCTGACCGAGAACCAGTACTTCACGAGCACGATCCCCGACCGCACCAGCATCCGCTCGAACTCGGGGCAGCTGCGCAGGAACTCCTCGTGCTCGTCCTCGGTGCAGAAGCCCATCACCCGCTCGACGTTCGAGCGGTTGTACCAGCTGCGGTCGAACAGCATGATCTCGCCGGCGGCGGGCAGGTGCTCGACGTACCGCTGGAAGTACCACTGGGTGCGCTGCCGCTCGGTCGGCTTGGGCAGCGCGACGACCCGGACGATGCGCGAGCTGGTCCGCTCGGTGACCGTCTTGATCACCCCGCCCTTGCCGGCCGACCCGCGGCCCTCGAAGATCACCAGCACCCGCAGGCCCTGGGACTGCACCCAGTACTGGAGCAGCACCAGCTGCTCCTGGAGCCGGGCCATCTCCTTCTCGTAGACGGGCGTCCGCAACCTGCCGCGGGAGGTGTAGCGCTTGGGGTCGTGGCGGGCGACCAGCACCCCGACGTCGTCGGCACCCGCGGGCACCCGTGACTTGTGGCTCACCTGAGCCCCCCTCCGTGCCGACTCCGGTGGCCGGCGGCTCCGTGCATCGTCATCCACGGGGACCGGCCTCGGCAAGGGGCGGCCGGCCCCGGTCAGGGACTGGGCCGGCGGGCAGCGGCGCCCGGGAGCGGGTCAACGGCCGCCGAGGCGGTGGCTGACCGCGGCCGCCGTACGCCGGGTCGCCCCGATCGTCGCGTCCCGCCGGTCGCCGATCGAGTCCGCCGGATAGGTGACGGCGACGCCCGCCACGGGGTGCTGGTTGTGGTCCAGCACGGCCGCCGCGACCGACGCGAACCCGGGCGTCACCTCGCCCTCCTCGGCGGCGTACCCGCGCTGCCGGGTCTCGGCCAGCAGCGCGCGCAGGGCGCTGAGCGAGCGCGGGCCACCGCCGTGCCGGTCCACGAAGGCAGAGCGGTCGGGGTAGAGGGCGCGGACCTGGGCCGGGGGCAGCTGCGCGAGGATGGCCCTACCGCTGGCGGTCAGGTGCGCCGGCAGTCGGACGCCGACGTCGGTCACCAGCGGTGGCCGGCCCGGGGCGCGCTCCTCGAGCACGTACAGCACGTCCCGGCCGTGCAGGACGGCGAGGTGGGCGCTCTGCCCGACGCTGTCGACCAGCGCGGCGAGGTGCCGGCGGGTGATCCGCTGGAGCGGCTCCTGGCGGGCGTAGCCGCTGCCCACCTCGAAGGCGGCCACCCCGAGCCCGTAGCGGTGCTCGTCGGCGAGGTGGACGACGAAGCCCTCCTCGATCATCGCGCCCAACAGGTGGTAGGCGGTCGAGCGAGGCAGGCCGACCGCGGCTGCGAGCCGGTCCAGGGTGACCGGGTCGGGCTGGCCGGCGAGGAAGCGCAGCACGCGCAACGCCCGTGTCGCGGCGGGTACCTGGCCCATGCCGGCGACCCTATGCCGGCCGGCTCGTGGGCAGGCGGGCGGACAGGCGGGCGGTCAGCGGGTGGTCAGCGGGCGGGCGGCTCGCCGTCGAGGGTCCACCGGTCGGGCAGGTCGAGGGTGGCCACCACCTGCCGGGCCAGGGAGACGGTGTCCTGCTCCCCGGGACGGGAGCCGGGCGGGGACCACACCGAGGCCTGCACGAGGTGCGAGCCGTGCAGCAGCCAGGTCTCCGAGACCGGTCCGCTCGAGCCGTCGCGGTAGCCCGCGGGGTCGGTCCAGGAGTAGCCGAGCCCGGCGGCCTCCGGCAGCTGGTGCCGCTCGGGGCTGGTCAGGTCTCGCTCGAAGATGGTGCGGGCGGCGCCGGCCAGCTTCTCCACGTGCACGAAGACCAGCGGGTCGGTGCTGCCCGGGGGGTGCACCTTGCACTCCGCGACCAGCCCGTCCGTGCCGGCGCCGGTGACCCGGCCGGTGGCCGACAGGTCGTGGGTGCCGAGGATCGTCTCCGCGCTCTCCGCGGGCAGGAACTCGCACAGCCGGCTGCCCCCGGGCGGGGTGGCGGGCAGGGCGGCGGCCGTGGGTGCCGCCGAGGTCGAGCCGGTCATGGTGTCGCTTCCCTTCGGGGTCGAGGAGCCGTCGTCGGTGCAGCCGCTGGCCAGCAGCAGGGTGACGACGAGCGGCAGGAGGGCGGCCGCCGGCCGCCTGCGGTGGGGAGCCGTCACGAGCTCCCTCCGAGCGCGAGCCCCTCGTTCATGGACTCGTTGAACGGCACGTAGACGTTGCTGTTGAGGAAGTCGTCCATCGGGTACCTGAGCCGGTGCCACTCGTCGAAGGACGGGTCGTCGAACCGGAACGCCGGCGGCGGCCCCTGGTCGACGGCGCCGGCGGGCGGTGCGGCGTACCGGCTGCCGCCGGGCCCGCCGTTGGCCTCGTCGACGTACGACTGGTCGAAGTAGCCCTCGGCGAGCATCTGGTTGAGCACCAGGTGCTGGAGGCCCTCCTTCTCCGTGCCGGACATGTGCGAGTAGTCGCCGCTCGCGGTCGGGTGGGTCTCCCCGATCGTCTCCGAGACGTGGTCCTTGACCTGGTCGAAGGCGAACTTCGACCACTCGCCGGCCGGGCCGACCCCGGGCAGCGAGGTGAACGTGTCGAAGAGCGCCTGGCGGGCCTCGGCCTGCTTCCTCTCGAAGTCCTCCTGGTCGAGCCGCCCGCGGTAGCCGCCGTTGAGCACCCAGCCGAGCGCCATCGCGCCCTCGTTGGTGGCCGCGGAGATCGCCGGGATGTTGCCGCCGAGGAGCACCGCGACCGGCGCCGGCGGGCTGGAGCCGTCGTCGACCGAGGTGTGCAGCGCGAAGCCGAGCCGCTGGTGGGTGGCCGCCGCGACCCCGGCGAGCACGGTGTCCATCTGCCCGTCGTTCTCGCCGAGGGTGCCGAGCAGCCTCTGCATCAGCTCCCGGTCGATCCGGGCGCCGTAGGGCGCGCCCGCACCGAAGTACGTGTCGTCGTCCTCGACCACGAAGCCGCCGTCGAAGGCGTCGCTGTGCCCGGTCCGGCCGATCCGCATCAGGTCGGCGGCGTACTCCGCGGTGATGTCCGCGACGTCCTGCCGCATCCCCTCCCACATCTTCCAGCCCTGGTGCGAGCCCATCCCCAGGAAGCCGTCGGCCTGGCCGTCGCCGGTCCGGTCCCCGATCACGGCGAACATCTGGCTGGCGAGCTCGGCGGAGGTCCGGCCGGCCTCGTCGCGACCGCGCAGCTCGGTGGTGGCCGCCTTGAGGGCGTCACCGAGGTTGCCGCCGTTGGTGGGGTCGGTCATGCCGTCCCAGCCGCGGTCCTGGATCAGGTACCTCATCCGCTCGCTGACCTGGACCCGGTGGCCGCCGACCTCGAGGGTGCCGGTGCCGCCGCCCTCGAAGAACCGCTGGGAGGCCTCCGGGTTGTGGCTCAGCGCCTCCATCAGGCTGACCATCACGTCGACGCGGGGCAGGCCGTCGGGGCCGGTGACGTAGGTCGCCCCCAGCTTGGGCTGCCACACCGGGTCGCCGTCGTGGGAGCGCTCGTAGTCGTAGAGGTCGGCGCCCACGGAGCTCAGGAAGTCGGTGCCCCACACGCCCTGCTCCATCAGGAGGGCGAGCCGCTGGGCCTGGCCCGGCATCGCGCTCCCGTCGGCGTCCTCCATCCACGTGGTCGCGGTCATCGCCGAGGACCAGCGGGTGGCGAAGCCGGCCGGCAGCGCGAGCTCGCCGGTGCCCCGGGTGGCCGTGCCGATCATCGTGCCGAGCGCCGTCACGAGGGCGTCCTGCCGCCGGGTGCGCTCCTGCGCCGAGAGGTCGGGGTCGTTGGTCTGCAGGTTGTCGTAGGTGGTCAGCAGGCTGCTGAGCCGCTGCGGGTCGAGGTCGGCGGCGAACCCGTGCGCGAAGTACGGGTTGTTCATCTGCCGGGCGATCTCGGCGGCCAGGTCGGGGGACACGTCGCCGCGGCTGGCCAACAGGTGCTCGGCGGCCTGGCGGCCGTCGTCCTCGAGCCGCTGCTGGACGTGCCGGTCGTCGAACTGCTGGGCGAGCCTCATCGTGGCGCCGAGCGCGCTGTGGTCCAGGTGCACCGGGAAGGCGCCGGTGCCCTGGTAGGCGGAGACCGCCTCGGGGGGCACCGGCAGCGGCACCGAGCCGGTGAGCTCGTCACCGGCGGTCCGGGTCCAGGTCCGCAGCTGCTCCCTGAGGTCCGCGAACCTGGTGTCCAGGCCGTGCTGGGTGGTGGTCCGGGCGGCAGAGGCCGCCGACCTGGCCGACGTGCGGGTGCGGCCGATGCTGTCCAGCGTGTCCTGGTCGACCTGGCCGGGGCCGGTCCTCGCGCTCGTGGTCGCGCTCTCGGCGGCGTCGTCGGCGCGGGCGACCGCGGCGGCGTAGTCGGTCTCGGCCTGCTGCCACTGCCGGTTGAGGCCGGCGAGGGTCCTGACCGCGTCGTCGTAGTGGTCGGCGAGCGTGTCGAGGGCGCGCTTGGAGGCGTGCAGCTTCTCGGAGAAGGAGCGCATGTGGCCGCCGAGGGCGGTCATCTCGGCCTTGATCGAGGTGGCGGCCTTGCCGGTCCACCGGTCGCCGATCTCGCTGGGAGTTCCTCGCACGGTCGCGCCCTTGGTCTCGGAGTGCTCCGCGAGCCGGCTGACCGCCTTCGCGGCGGTGCGCAGCGAGTCCGGGCGGAGATCGAGGGTGTAGTGGTCGCTCATCGCCGGGTCACAGGGAGATCGTGGTGCTGGCGTCGCGGTCGAGGTGGGCCAGGTCGACGGAGAGCTGGTTGGTGTTGCCGGCGATGATCGCGGCGTCGGTGCCGCACACCTTGAAGGCCTCCCGCCAGGAGACGGCGAAGGCGCTGCTGCCGTGGCTGACCGACCCGACGAACTCCCCGGCCCCGGCCTCGATGTCCGAGACGACCGTGGCGAGGTCGGCGGCGGCGTTGCCGAACTCGGCGGCGAGGTCGTCGAAGCGGTTGTTGATCGTGGCCGCGGCCTCCGCGGTCATCCGTACGTCGGTCATGTGGTTCCCTCCCCCGAAGCCGACCGGGTCGGCGTCCCCGCAGGCTACCCGCGAGCCGGTACGTGCAGGCCCGCGACCGCCGGGTCACGGGCGGTCGCGTCCCGCCACGTTTCCCCCGGGCCCGGCCGGCCAAACCGCGCGTCGCCAAGTCTCGGATCCGAGACGGCTCCGGGTTGCCGGTGCTGGCGCCGGTGTCGTGGTCGCAGTGGAATGGGTCCATGACCTCGCAGCAGCCCGTGACCGTGGGCGTCGGCCCGCTCTCCTTCGCCGACGTCCTCGCCGTCGCCCGTGACGGCGCCCCCGTCGAGCTCGGCGCCGACGCGGTGGCGGCGATCGGCCGCGCCCGCCGGTCGGTCGAGGTGCTCGCCGCGGCCGCCACCCCGTCGTACGGCATCTCCACCGGCTTCGGCGCGCTGGCCACCCGGCACATCCCGACCGAGATGCGGGCCCAGCTGCAGAAGTCGCTGGTCCGCTCGCACGCCGCCGGCAGCGGCCCCGAGGTGGAGCGTGAGGTGACCCGCGGGCTGATGCTGCTGCGGCTCTCGACGCTCGCCACCGGGCACACCGGGATCCGGCTGGAGACCGCCCAGACGATGGCCGGGATGCTCAGCCACGGCATCACCCCGGTCGTCCACGAGTACGGCTCGCTGGGCTGCTCGGGCGACCTCGCGCCGCTGTCGCACTGCGCGCTGGCGCTGATGGGGGAGGGTGAGGTCGTCGACGCCCACGGCGTACGGCGTCCCGCCGCCGTCGCGCTGAGCGAGGCCGGCCTGGAGCCGGTCGAGCTGGAGGCCAAGGAGGGCCTCGCGCTGATCAACGGCACCGACGGGATGCTCGGCATGCTGGTGATGGCGATCGCCGACCTGCGGATGCTGCTCAAGGCCGCCGACATCACCGCGGCGATGAGCGTGGAGGGCCAGCTCGCCACCGACCGGGTCTTCGCCGCCGACCTGCAGGCACTGCGCCCGCACCCGGGGCAGGCAGCCTCGGCCGCCAACCTGGTCCGGCTGCTCGAGGGCTCCGGGATCGTCGCCAGCCACCGCGGCCCGGACTGCAACCGGGTGCAGGACGCCTACTCGCTGCGGTGCTCGCCGCAGGTGCACGGCGCCGCCCGGGACACCGTCGACCACGCCGCGCTGGTCGCCGGCCGGGAGCTGGCCTCGGCGGTCGACAACCCGGTGGTGCTCGAGGACGGCCGGGTGGAGTCCAACGGCAACTTCCACGGCGCCCCGGTGGCCTACGTGCTGGACTTCCTCGCGATCGTCGCCGCCGACGTGGCCTCGATCGCCGAGCGCCGCACCGACCGGTTCCTGGACCGGGCCCGCAACCACGGGCTGCCGCCGTTCCTGGCCCACGACCCGGGCGTCGACTCCGGCCACATGATCGCCCAGTACACCCAGGCCGCGATCGTCTCCGAGCTCAAGCGGCTGGCCAACCCGGCCAGCGTCGACTCGATCCCCAGCAGCGCGATGCAGGAGGACCACGTCTCGATGGGATGGTCGGCGGCCCGCAAGCTGCGCCGGTCCGTGGACGGGCTGGCCCGCGTGGTCGCGATCGAGTACCTGACCGCGGCCCGCGCGCTCGACCTGCGCGGCCCGCTCGCCCCGTCGCCGGCCACCGGCGCGGCGGTCGCCCTGCTCAGGCGCAACGTCGAGGGCCCCGGCCCGGACCGGCACCTGGCCCCCGAGATCGAGCACGCCGTCAACGACGTACGCGGCGGCGCGCTGGTGCGCGCCGTCGAGGACACGATTGGAGAACTCGCATGAACCAGGCACGAGTGGTGCGGGCCGCCCGCGGACCCGAGCTGACGGCGAAGAGCTGGCAGACCGAGGCGCCGCTGCGGATGCTGATGAACAACCTCGACCCGGAGAACGCCGAACGCCCCGAGGACCTCGTGGTCTACGGCGGCACCGGCAAGGCCGCCCGCAGCTGGGAGGCCTACGACGCGATCGTCCGCTGCCTGACCACGCTGGAGAGCGACGAGACGCTGCTCGTGCAGTCCGGCAAGCCGGTCGGCGTGATGCGCACCCACGAGTGGGCGCCGCGGGTGCTGATCGCGAACTCCAACCTGGTCGGCGACTGGGCCAACTGGGAGGAGTTCCGCCGCCTCGAGCACCTCGGGCTGACGATGTACGGGCAGATGACGGCCGGCTCCTGGATCTACATCGGCACCCAGGGCATCCTCCAGGGCACCTTCGAGACCTTCGCGGCGGTCGCCGACAAGAGGTACGGCGGCACGCTCGCCGGGACCATCACGCTGACCGCCGGGCTCGGCGGCATGGGCGGGGCGCAGCCGCTCGCGGTGACCATGAACGACGGCGTCGCGATCTGCGTGGAGTGCGACCAGACCCGGATCACCCGGCGGATCGAGCACCGCTACCTCGACGTGCAGGCCGACTCCGTCGAGCACGCCGTACGGCTGGCCGTCGAGGCCCGCGACGCCCGCCGGCCGCTGTCCGTGGGGGTGCTCGGCAACGCCGCCGAGGTGCTGCCCGCCCTGCTCGCGCAGGGGGCGCCGATCGACATCGTCACCGACCAGACCTCCGCGCACGACCCGCTCTACTACCTGCCGATCGGGGTCGCCTTCGAGGACTGGGAGGAGCTGCGGACCAAGGACGCCGCCGCCCTGACCGACCAGGCCCGGGCCTCGATGGCCGTGCACGTGCAGGCGATGGTGGAGTTCCAGGACCGCGGCGCCGAGGTCTTCGACTACGGCAACTCGATCCGTGACGAGGCCCGCAAGGCGGGCTACGCCCGGGCCTTCGACTTCCCGGGCTTCGTGCCGGCGTACATCCGGCCGCTGTTCTGCGAGGGCAAGGGCCCGTTCCGCTGGGCCGCGCTGTCCGGCGACCCGGCCGACATCGCCGCCACCGACCGGGCGATCCTCGAGCTGTTCCCCGACAACGAGCGGCTGCACAAGTGGATCACGATGGCCGGCGAGCGGGTGGCCTTCCAGGGCCTGCCGGCGCGGATCTGCTGGCTGGGCTACGGCGAGCGGCACCTGGCCGGGCTGAGGTTCAACGAGATGGTGGCCTCCGGAGAGCTCAAGGGGCCGATCGCGATCGGGCGTGACCACCTCGACTCCGGCAGCGTCGCCTCGCCCTACCGGGAGACCGAGTCGATGCTCGACGGGTCCGACGCGATCGCGGACTGGCCGCTGCTGAACGCGCTGGTCAACACCGCGTCGGGCGCCACCTGGGTCTCCATCCACCACGGCGGCGGCGTCGGCATGGGCCGCTCCATCCACGCCGGTCAGGTCACCGTCGCCGACGGCACCGAGCTGGCGGCGCAGAAGATCGAGCGGGTGCTGACCAACGACCCCGGCATGGGGGTGATCCGGCACGTCGACGCGGGCTACGAGGCCGCGTCCCGGGCCGCCGCCGAGCGCGGGGTCCGGATCCCGATGCAGGAGTCCTGAGGCGGCCGGCTACCGGTCCCGCGAGCGGCGCCACCAGCGGCGTCGCTCGCGGGACGCGTCGGCGGCCTCGGCGGCGAGCTGCTGCTGGCGGCGCCGGCGCTCGGCACGACGGGTCGCCCAGGCGGCCACCTCGGCGTCCGCGTCGCGCAGCCGGGTCACCACGGGCGGGCCGCCCTGGAGCTGACGGCGGGCCTCGACCACCCGCCGGTTGAAGTCGGCCACCACCCGCCGTACCCCGTCGGGGGTGCCCTCACGGTCGAGCAGGTCGTCGAGCTCGGCGTCCTCGCGGCGGAGCCCGATCGCGGGCGGAGCGACCCCGCTGATCTTCTCGCGCTCGATGAGCCGCTTCACCCACCAGTCCGGGTCGTGCTCGGCCGGGAGCCGCAGCGGCTTGCCCGCACCCGGCAGGTCGTCGAACTCGCCGCGCTCCATCGCCTTGCGGACCTGGAAGTCCACCCAGAGGGTCTGCTGCTCCATCCGCATCGAGGCGGCGTTGTCGTCGCTGTCGTCCTCACCCGGGTCGCCGGCCGTCCCCGTCCTCGCGGCCAGGTCGCCCATCCCGTGGTCGTCGACCGGCTCCTCCGCCGGCCCGTCCGCCGGCTCGCCGGTCGCGTCCGCGTCGGGCACCTGGCCGAACCGGGTCACGGCCGCCCGGCGCAGGCGGCGCTCGTCGAAGCTGCGGTCGCTCACGGTGACCCAGTCTAGGAGCCGGGTGGTCGCCGTACGCTGAGGCGATGCGGGTCCTCGTCGTCGACGGCGCCAACGTGGTGGGCAGCCGCCCCGACGGCTGGTGGCGCGACCGGGCGGGGGCCGCCCGGCGGCTGGCGGACCGGCTGGCGACCGCCGACCTGCCCGGCGTCGAGGTGGTGCTGGTGCTGGAGGGCGCGGCCAGGGCAGGGCTGCCCGAGGGGCCGCGTGCCGGCCTGCTCGTGGTGCACGCGCCGGGGTCCGGCGACGACGCGATCGTCGAGGAGGCGGCCCGCCGCGACCCGGCGTCGGTGGTCGTGGTCACCGCCGACCGCGGCCTGCGCGCGCGGGTCGAGGCGGTCGGTGCCGCCGTGGTCGGCCCCTCCTGGCTGTTGGACCGGCTCGGACCAGACGTCTCGGATCCGAGACGGAGCCCGCCCGTCGGTGATTGACCGGCGGCCGGGTCCTGGCTGGACTGGAGGCATGCCCTCACCAGCCCCCGCGGTGCACGACCTCCTCGGTCGGCCGGCGCGCCCGGCGGGACGGCGAGCCCGCGGCGCCGTCGTCGTCGGTGCGGTGGCCCACGGTGATCGCGCCGACCGGCTTGTGCGACTCGGGCACCCCGAACTCGTCGCGGAACGCCGCGACCCGGTCGCCGGGGATCCCGAAGAAGCAGGCGCCGAGCCCCTCGTCCACGGCGGTCTGCAGCACCAGCAGGGCTGCCATCCCGGTGTCGACGTACCAGTAGGGCACCGGCCAGCGCCGCTCCTCGCGGTCGCTCCAGCCCTTGTCCGCCTCGGCGTACCGCTCCAGGTAGGCGTCCTTGCTGCACAGCGGCACGATCACCAGCGGGGCGGTGCGCATCCCGCTCAGCCAGCGGTTGCCCGGGGTCGCGTCCGGCGGGGTGGTGCTGGCCCAGAAGCGCGCCACGTCCTCGGGCCGGTCCAGCACCAGGAACGCCCAGCCCTGGGTGAAGCCGGCGTTCGGTGCCCGGACCGCGTTGGCCAGCATCCGCTCGACCGCGGCCGGGTCCACCGGCCGCTCCGCGTAGCGTCGGACCATCCTGCGCGTGCGTACGACGTCCTGGAACTCCATGAAGGTGATCATGTCCTCTCCCGCTGACTTCGAGCAGATGTGGCACGACCTCGCGCAGGTCGGCCGCTCGGCGAGCACCGGCGGCTACCACCGCTCGCCGTTCGCCGCCGCCGAGCGGGAGGCCACCGCGTGGTTCCTGGAGCAGTGCGCGGCCCGCGGCCTCG
Organism: uncultured Actinomycetota bacterium; assembly: GCA_963800225.1. Taxonomy (GTDB): domain Bacteria; phylum Actinomycetota; class Actinomycetes; order Propionibacteriales; family Nocardioidaceae; genus Nocardioides_B. Next base: position 441,223 of record CAWDAF010000003.1, read on the forward strand.
ACGTCGAGCGCGACGCCTTCGGCAACCTGGTGGCCTGGTGGCGGCCCGCCGGCGCCTCGGGGGACGCGGTGCTCACCGGCTCGCACCTCGACTCGGTCCCCGACGGCGGCGCGTACGACGGACCGCTCGGCGTGGTCTCGGCGCTCGCCGCCCTCGACCTGCTGGCCGACCGCGGGGTCGCCCCCGCCCGGCCGATCGGCGTGAGCGCCTTCGTGGAGGAGGAGGGGTCCCGGTTCGGCCTGGCCTGCCTGGGCTCCCGGCTCGCCACCGGCACGATCACCTGGGACACGGCCCGCACGCGCCGGGACTCCGCCGGGGTGTCCGTGGAGGACGCGCTGGCCGGCGTCGAGCGCGGCGACGCGGACCTGCTGGCCGGGGTGGGGTGCTTCGTGGAGCTGCACGTCGAGCAGGGCCGCGACCTGGTCCACCGGGAGGCCCCGGTCGGGGTGGCCGGCTCGATCTGGCCGCACGGCCGCTACCGCTTCGAGTTCACCGGCGAGGCCAACCACGCGGGCACCACCGCGATGGAGGACCGGCACGACCCGATGCTGACCTACGCGATGACCGTGCTCGCCGCGAACAAGCAGGCCCGGCTCACCGGCCAGCGTGCGACCTTCGGGCGCCTCGACGTGCACCCCAACGGCACCAACGCGGTGCCCTCCCGGGTGACCGCCTGGCTGGACGCGCGGGCCGAGTCCTCCGCGCAGCTCGAGGCGATGCTGGCCGACGTGGAGCGGCTCGCCCAGGAGCGCGCCGGCCGCGACGGCACCGCGCTGCTGGTGACCGCGGAGTCGGTCTCGCCGGAGGTCGACTTCGACGACGACCTCGCCCGGCGCATCGCGGGACCCGGGGACTGGCCGGTGATCGCGACGATGGCGGGCCACGACGCGGGGATCCTGTCGACCGCGGGGATCCCGACCGCGATGCTGTTCGTGCGCAACCCCAGCGGCGTCTCGCACTCCCCGGGCGAGCACGCCGAGACCGTCGACTGCCTGGCCGGCGTCGAGGCGCTGGCCGACACCCTGGAGAGGCTGGCCACGTGAGGACCTACTGGCTCGAGCGGGCCTGGACCGGTGACGGGCCCACCCGCGACGGGGTGCTCGTCGACGTCGAGGACGGCGTCTTCACCCGGGTCGCCAGCGGGGCCCCCGACGGCGCCGAGCGGCTGCCCGGCCTGACCGTCCCCGGGCTGGCGAACTGTCACAGCCACGCCTTCCACCGGGCGCTGCGCGGCCGCACCCAGCGGGGTCGCGGCACGTTCTGGACCTGGCGGGAGCAGATGTACGACCTCGCGGCCCGGCTCACCCCGGACTCCTACTTCGAGCTCGCCCGGGCGACGTACCGGGAGATGGTGCTCGGCGGGATCACCAGCGTCGGCGAGTTCCACTACCTGCACCACGGCCCCGGCGGGACGCCGTACGACGACCCGAACGCGATGTCGCACGCGCTCGTCGAGGCCGCCCGCGAGGCCGGGCTGCGGATCGCCCTGCTCGACACCTGCTACCTCGCCTCGGGGATCGGGGCGGCCCCCGAGGGGGTGCAGGCACGGTTCAGCGACGGCGACGCGGACGCGTGGGCGGCCCGGGTCGAGGCGTTCACCCAGACCCGTCCGGACGCCCGGGTCGGCGCCGCGATCCACTCGGTGCGCGCGGTGCCCCGCGACCAGATGTGGCAGGTCTCGGGCTGGGCCGAGCAGCACGCCGCCCCGCTGCACGTGCACCTCTCGGAGCAGGTGGCCGAGAACGACGCCTGCCTGGAGGCCCACGGGATGACCCCGACCGAGCTGCTCGAGGACGCCGGTGCGCTCGGGCCGCGCACCAGCGCCGTGCACGCCACGCACCTGAGCGACGGCGACGTCGAGCTGCTCGGTGAGGTGGGCACCTACGCCTGCTTCTGCCCCACCACCGAGCGCGACCTCGGCGACGGCATCGGCCCCTCGCGGCGGCTGCACGGGGCCGGGTCGCCGCTGACGCTCGGGTCGGACAGCCACGCGGTGCTCGACCTGTTCGAGGAGATGCGGGCCGTCGAGCTCGACGAGCGGCTGGCCACCCGGGAGCGCGGCCACTGGTCCGCCCGCGAGCTGCTGACCGCCGCCACCTCGCTGGGGCACCGCTCGCTCGGCTTCGCGGACGTCGGCCGCATCGAGGTCGGCGCGCGTGCCGACCTGGTCACCCTGGACACCGGCTCGGTCCGCACCGCCGGGACCGGTGCCGACGAGGCCACCGCGGTGTTCGCGGCGGGCGCGGCTGACGTCGTCTCGGTGATCCGCGACGGCGTACCGGTCGCCACCGGGGACGACCGGCGCGCCGGCGCCGACCTGGACCGGGTCGTCACCGCCCTGTGGGAGCAGCGATGAGCAGCGTGGCCGTCACCGGGATCGGTGAGCTCTCGACGCAGGACCCGGCGCTGGGCCTGCTGCACGACGCCGCCCTGGTCGTCGAGGACGGCCGGGTCGCCTGGGTCGGCCCCGCCCGGCAGGCGCCGGCGGCCGACACCGCTCACGACGTCGGCGGCCGGGCGGTCGTGCCCGGGTTCGTCGACTCGCACGCGCACCTGGTGTTCGCCGGTGACCGTGCCGAGGAGTTCGCGGCCCGGATGACCGGGACGCCGTACTCCGCGGGCGGCATCCGCACCACGGTCGCCGCCACCCGGGCCGCCAGCGACGAGCAGCTCGCCGCGAACCTGGCCCGCCTCGTCGACGAGATGCACCGGCAGGGCACCACCACCGTCGAGGTGAAGAGCGGCTACGGGCTGACCGTCCGTGACGAGGCCCGCAGCCTGGCGATCGCCCGGCAGGTCACCGAGGAGACCACCTTCCTCGGCGCGCACGTGGTGCCGCCCGAGCACGCCGAGGACCCCGCGGCGTACGTCGACCTGGTGACCGGGCCGATGCTGGAGGCCTGCGCGCCGTACGCCCGCTGGATCGACGTGTTCTGCGAGCGTGGCGCCTTCGACGAGGACCAGGCGCGAGCGATCCTCGCGGCCGGTGCGGCGAAGGGCCTGCGCGGACGGCTGCACGCCAACCAGATCGGGCCCGGCCCCGGCGTGCGGCTGGCCTGCGAGCTCGGGCTGCTCGCGGTGGACCACTGCACCTACCTCAGCGACGCCGACGTCGACGCGCTCGCCTCCTCCGGCACCACCGCGACGCTGCTGCCCGGCGTGGAGTTCTCCACCCGCTCGCCGTACCCGGACGGCCGCCGGCTGCTCGACGCCGGCGTCTCCGTGGCGATCGCCAGCGACTGCAACCCCGGCTCCTGCTACACCTCGTCGATGCCGCTGTGCATCGCCCTGGCCGTGCGGGAGATGGGGCTGTCGCCGGCCGAGGCGCTGGCCGCCGCCACCACCGGCGGCGCCCGCGCCCTGGGCCGGGCCGACGCCGGCCACCTCGGCGTCGGGGCCTCGGCCGACCTGGCGGTGCTGGACGCGCCGTCGTACCTGCACCTGGCCTACCGGCCCGGTGTCCCGCTGGTGCGGGAGACGTTCGTGCGCGGCCGCCGCGTGTAGCCCCCCCGCCCCCACCCCTTGTAACGCGGGGTTATGGACGCTCCACACACGCCGTACGCCGTGTGAGCCGTCCACACGCCTGGGGAAGTTCGCCTGAGGTACCTCGCCGTCGCAGATAGGGATTCCTGCCGATGTCCGGGGCTACCTCAGGCACGCAGGATCGAGCCATCAGACAGCACCAAGCTCCTGGAGGAGATCATGTCGATGGCTCAGGCACAGTTCGTCGCCGCCGAGATCGCATACCGCCGCGAGCGGGCGATGCACCAGATCACCCGGACCCCCCGCCGGCGGCACCGGGTGCCCCGCCGCCCGTCGCTGCACCTGCCGCACCCGCGCCGGCGCCCGCTGTCGCTGGCGTGAGCCCGGCAGTCCTCCTGGACTGTCCGGCTTGGTCCGCCATGATGGTGGACGTGGCGGCGGTGACCACGGCCATGCGGCCGATGCAGGGACGCGAGCAGGAGCTCGAGGCGCTCGCCGACCTCGTCGGCCTGACCGGCCCGTCCGGTACGGCGACCGCGTCGGTGCTGCTCGCCGGGGACGCCGGCGTCGGGAAGACCCGGCTGCTGGCCGCCCTCGTCGAACGGGCCGCCGCGGCCGGCTGCCGGACCCTGGTGGGCCACTGCCTCGACTTCGGCGACAGCGCGCTGCCCTACCTGCCGTTCTCGGAGCTGTTCGGTCGGCTCGCGGTCGCCGACCCCGAGTCCGCCCGGGCGCTGACCGCCGCGCACCCCGCGCTGGCCGCCCTGCAACCCGGGCGCCGGCTGCTGTCCGGGACCGACGGGCAGGGCGCCGCCGAGCACCTCGACCGTGCCGACTTGCTGGAGGCGGTGCACGCGGCGTGTGAGGAGCTCGCCGCCTCCGGGCCGGTGCTGCTGGTCGTCGAGGACCTGCACTGGGCCGACCGGTCCACCCGCGACCTGCTGTCCTACCTGTTCACCCGCGGATTCGACGGGCCGGTCGCCGTGGTGGCGTCCTACCGCTCCGACGACCTGCACCGCCGGCACCCGCTCCGGGCCAGCCTCGCCCAGTGGACCCGGGTGCCCGGCGTGCGACGGGTCGCGGTCGAGCCGCTGCCCGACGACGCGGTCCGGCGCCTGGTCCAGGCGCTCGTCACGGAGGGCCTCACCGAGCGGGAGGTGTGGGCGATCGTCGAGCGGGCCGGCGGCAACGCCTTCTTCGCCGAGGAGCTCGTCGGCGCCGCCGTGGGCGACGGTGACGCGCGGGGTGCGGGGCTGCCGGTCGACCTCGCCGACCTGCTGCTGGTGCGCCTCGACCGGCTCGACGACGCCGCCCGTGAGGTGGTGCGGGCCGCGGCCTGCTCCGGGCGCCGGGTCTCCCACGCCCTGCTGGCCGCGGTCGTACCGCTCGCCGACGACGTCCTGGACCGGGCGCTGCGCACTGCCGTGGAGCACAACGTGCTGACCCGGCTGGGCGACGACGCCTACGCGTTCCGGCATGCCCTGCTCGCGGAGGCGGTCTACGACGACCTGCTGCCGGGCGAGCGGGTGCGGTTGCACGCGTCGTACACCCAGGCGCTGCTCGGCGGCCGCGGCGAGGGGACCGCCGCCGAGCTGGCCCGGCACGCGCGGGCCGCGCACGACCGGGACACCGCCGTGCGGGCCAGCGTCCGGGCCGGCGACGAGGCGATGTCGGTGGGCGGCCCCGACGAGGCCGCCCAGCACTACCAGACCGCCCTGGAGCTCGTGGGCGTGAGCGGGACGGACGACGTCGACCCGGTCGCGCTCACCGTCGCGGCGGCGGACGCGCTGGTCGCCTCCGGGCACCCGCACCGGGCGCGGCAGCTGGTGGCGGACCGCCTGGACCGGCTGGCGGCGGACACCCCGGCGGCCGACCGGGCCCTTCTGCTGATGACGCTGGTGCTGGCCACGCTGATGCTCGACGGTCCGCACGACCCGCTGCCGGTGAGCACCGAGGCGCTGGCTCTGGTGCCCGACGAGCCGACCCCGCAGCGGGCCCGGCTGCTGGCCCTGCACGCCCGCGCGCTGGTCGACCGGGGCCGGGACGAGGAGGCGACCCGGTGGGCGGTGGAGGCGCTCGAGCTCGGCCAGCGCCTCGACGTGCCCGGGGTGGTGGCCGACGCGACGACCACGCTGGCCGGCATCGACGAGCGCTCCGGCGACCCGGCGGGGGCGGAGCGCACCCTCGCGGGGGTGGTCGAGCAGGCCCGCCGCGACGGGGACGCCGTGGGGGAGATGCGCGGGCGGTTCCTGCTCGGCACCCTGCTGCGCGACCGCGGTGAGTCCGCCGGCGCCCGCGAGGCGTTCCACCGGGCGGTCACGGCCGGGCGGGAGTCGGGGCGGCCGTGGGCGCCGTACGCCCTGGAGGCGCGGGTGATGGAGGCCGAGGTCGCCTACGAGACCGGCTGCTGGGCGGAGTGCCTCGAGCTCACCCACTGGGCCGGGCAGCCGCCGCCGCTCGCGGAGGCGATGCTGCTGGCCGTGCAGTCCACGGTGCTGGTGCACCGCGGCGACCCCGCTGCCGGCGACCTCCTCGGCCAGGTGCACCGGCACTGGACCCTCGACGGCTGGGTCGCGGTGGCGGCCGGAGCCGCCGAGATCGAGTCGTACGGCGCCCGCGGCGACGTCGTGGCGATGGTCGCGGCGTTCGACGAGGCGATCGTGATCATCGACGCGACCGGCTACTACCAGGCGCGGCTGCGGCTCACCGCGCTGCTGCTCGGCCGGCTCGCCGACGCCGCCGCCCGGGCCCCGCAGGCGGACCGGGCCGAGCTGGCCGCCCGGGTCCCCGAGCTGGTCGACGCGGTGGCCGGGGTGATGGCCCGGGTGGAGCGGCGCAGGCGCGCGTTCGGCACCGAGGGGCTGGCCTGGCAGGCGCGGGTGCACGCCGAGCACCTCCGGCTGCGCTGGCTGGCCGACGTCGAGCCGCCGGCCGAGCGGGACCTCGTGGACGCCTGGGAGCGGGCGGTGGCCGGCTTCGAGGCGATGGGGCACGTCTTCGAGACGGCACGGTCGCAGGCCCGGCTGGCGGCGGTGCTGCGGGCGGCGGGGCGCACCGCCGAGGCGCGGGAGCCGGCCGCGACGGCACGAGCCACCGCCGAGGCGCTCGGCGCCGGCACGCTGCTCGGTGAGCAGGCCGCGGCCCCCGCCCCGCGCGAGACCCGCCGGGACACCGCGCTGACCGCCCGGGAGACCGAGATCCTGGGGCTGGTCGCGCAGGGCCGGAGCAACGGCGAGATCGCCCGGCAGCTGTTCATCAGCACCAAGACGGTGAGCGTGCACGTCTCGAACATCCTCGCCAAGCTCGGCGCCGCCGGCCGCACCGAGGCGGCCGCCATCGCCCGGCGGGACGGGCTGCTGGTCGACTGAGAGGGTTCCGCCCGGCGCGCCGTACTCGTAGTATGTGAAACACGTTCTCCTTTTCCGGAAGAAGTGATCACGCCGATGACGGTGACCGACGACCGGTTCGCGAAGATGCAGCCGGTCGGCCCGGGGGGCGGCGACCGCCGGGTCGCCGCCCGCGACCTGCCGCCCGGTCCGCGGTGGCCGGCGCTGCTCCAGACCGTCGCGCTGGTGCGTTTCCGGCACCGGTTCGTGCCGGCGATGCACCGCCGGTACGGCGACGTGTTCACCGTGCGGGTGCTGCCCCGGGGGTCGGCGCTGGTGCTGTTCACCCGCCCCGAGCACGCGAAGGAGATCTTCGCCGGGGACCCCGAGACGTTCCAGGCCGGCAAGGGCAACGCCATCCTCGGGCCGATCATGGGCGAGCACTCGTTGCTGCTCCAGGACTCCGCCGAGCACAAGCGGGCCCGCAAGCTGCTGATGCCGGCGTTCAACGGGCACGCGCTGCGCGGGTACGAGTCGGTGGTGACCCGGCTCGCGGCCGAGGAGGTCGACCGCTGGTCGCCCGGCGTGGCGTTCCGCTCGCTCGACCGGATGAACGCGCTGACCCTCGAGGTGATCCTGCGGGTGGTGTTCGGGGTGACCGACGAGGCCCGGCTGGCCCGGCTGCGGCCGCTGGTCAACCGGACCGTCGACATCAGCCCCCTGGTGCTGCTCGGCTGGGGCTACCCGTTCCTCCAGCGGTTCGGACCGTGGCGGGCCACGGTCGCCAACCAGCGGGCGCTCGACGAGGTGATGTACGCCGAGATCGCCGAGCGGCGTGCCGCCCCGGACCTCGACACCCGCACCGACGTGCTCTCCCGGCTTCTCCGGGTCGGCGACGAGGACCGGCTCTCCGACGAGGAGCTGCGCGACCAGCTCGTCACGCTGCTGCTCGCCGGTCACGAGACGACCGCGACGGCGCTGTCCTGGGCGCTCTACGAGCTCGGCCGCGACCCGGTGCAGCTGGCCCGGGCGCGGACCGCGGCGGCCCGGGACGACGCCGCCTACCTCGAGGCGGTCGTCAAGGAGTCGATGCGGCTGCACCCGGTGATCCCGATGGTGGTGCGGCACCTGATGGAGCCGGCCACGATCGGCGGGCAGCACCTGCCCCGCGGGGTGAACGTCGGCCCCTCGATCCTGCTCAACCACGCCAGCCCCGACAGCCACCGGGAGCCGGGGTCGTTCCGTCCGCAGCGGTTCCTCGACGGCGAGGTGGCCCCGCACACCTGGATCCCGTTCGGCGGTGGCGTCCGGCGATGCATCGGCGCGGGCTTCTCGCTGATGGAGGGCGTCGCGGTGCTCCGGGAGGTGCTGGTGCGCCACGAGGTGACGCTGCCGGCCGGCGGCGGCGACTACCCGCGGGTCCGCAACATCACCAGTGTGCCGCGGCACGGCGCCCGGATCGTGGTCCGGCCGGCCGCCCCGGCGTCGTGACCCGCGTCCCGCCACCGTTGCCCGCCTCGGCGCGTCGTCGTGGGCCGGAGGCGGGTTAACGCTTCTGGGGCGCGTGCAGCATCCTGGGGGCATGGCCCCCACGGACGACGAGACTTCCTGGACCCGCCAGCTGGTGATCGGCCTGGCCGCCTTGGTGGTGGCCGCGCTGGTCATCGGCGGCGTGGTCAGCGTGCTCGCGCTCGGGGCCGTCCAGGTCACCGGCGTCAGTGGCGCGAAGCGGGCGGCCGCCCAGGCTCCGAGCCTGTACCTCCCCAGCGGCGACCCGACCGAGAAGCTGGACGGCTACCCGGACCCCTCGGGCCGGCCCAGCGCCACGGCGTCCGGCTCGGCCGCGCCGTCGCCCTCGGCCACTCCCACCAAGAAGAAGAAGAAGAAGCGCGCGATCGCCCTCCAGGCCGTCCCGCGCCAGGTCGCTCCCGGGCAGCGGATCACCCTGAGCGGGGTCTACAAGGGCGGCGAGGGCGTCCGGCTCCAGGTGCAGCGGCTCCAGGGCGGCGACTGGACCGACTTCCCGGTCAGCGTCCGGGTCAGCGGCGGCCGGTTCAACACCTACATCATCACCAGCCGCTCCGGCGCGACCCGGTTCCGGGTGCTCGACCAGGCCGCCGGCAAGGCGTCCAACGCCGTCCGCGTCACGATCGGCTGACCGGGAACAAACCCGCCACCACGATGCGTTGAGCCCTGTGTGAAGAGTTGAGTTGAACCGACTCAGGTTGTTTGACACACTCTGAGCAGCCGGACCTCGACGAGGTGCCCGGCTCCCCGGATCCGACACATCCCCGATCAGACAGATCACCACATACGTCCGACCCTGACCGGGTCGGGAAGCAACTGGAGGTACACACCATGGCTCGTGCGGTCGGTATCGACCTGGGTACGACGAACTCCGTCGTCTCCGTCCTCGAAGGTGGAGAGCCCACCGTCATCGCGAACGCCGAAGGCGCACGGACGACGCCGTCGGTCGTCGCCTTCGCCAAGAACGGCGAGGTGCTCGTCGGTGAGGTCGCCAAGCGGCAGGCCGTCACCAACGTGGACCGCACCATCCGCTCGGTGAAGCGGCACATCGGCACGGACTGGAAGACCCAGATCGACGACAAGTCGTTCAACTCCCAGCAGATCTCCGCGTTCGTGCTCCAGAAGCTCAAGCGGGACGCCGAGGCCTACCTCGGGGAGACCGTGACCGACGCCGTCATCACCGTGCCGGCCTACTTCTCCGACGCGCAGCGCCAGGCCACCAAGGAGGCCGGCGAGATCGCCGGGCTGACCGTGAGCCGGATCGTCAACGAGCCGACCGCCGCCGCGCTCGCGTACGGCCTCGACAAGGAGTCCGACCAGACCATCCTGGTCTTCGACCTCGGTGGCGGCACGTTCGACGTGTCCCTGCTCGAGATCGGTGACGGGGTCGTCGAGGTCAAGGCCACCTCCGGTGACAACCACCTCGGTGGCGACGACTGGGACGCGCGCCTGGTCGAGTGGATGGTCAAGAAGTTCAAGGACAACAACGGGGTCGACCTCGGCGGCGACAAGATCGCCCGCCAGCGCCTCCAGGAGGCCGCCGAGAAGGCCAAGATCGAGCTGTCCTCGTCCTCCGAGACCACGATCCACCTGCCCTACATCACGCACTCGGAGTCCGGCCCGCTGCACTTCGAGGAGAAGATCAGCCGCGGCGAGTTCCAGCGGATGACCTCCGACCTGCTCGACCGCACCAAGCCGCCGTTCAAGCAGGTCATCAAGGACGCCGGCGTCGACGTCTCGACCATCGACCACGTGATCCTGGTCGGCGGCTCCACCCGGATGCCCGCCGTCGCCGACGTGGTCAAGGACCTGACCGGCGGTCGCGAGCCCAACAAGGGCGTCAACCCCGACGAGGTCGTCGCCGTGGGCGCCGCGCTCCAGGCCGGCGTGCTCAAGGGCGAGGTCAAGGACGTGCTGCTGCTCGACGTCACCCCGCTGAGCCTGGGCATCGAGACCAAGGGCGGCGTGATGACGCGCCTCATCGAGCGCAACACCACCATCCCCACCAAGCGCTCCGAGGTGTTCACCACCGCCGACGACAACCAGCCGTCCGTGCAGATCCAGGTCTTCCAGGGCGAGCGTCAGATGGCGGCGCAGAACCAGCCGCTCGGCAACTTCGAGCTGACCGGTCTGCCGCCGGCCCCCCGCGGCGTGCCGCAGATCGAGGTCACCTTCGACATCGACGCCAACGGCATCGTGCACGTGTCCGCCAAGGACCGCGGCACCGGTCGCGAGCAGTCGATGACGATCACCGGTGGCTCGGCGCTGTCCAAGGAGGACATCGACAAGATGGTCAAGGACGCCGAGCAGTACGCCGAGGAGGACCGCCAGCGCAAGGAGGCGGTCGAGACCCGCAACCAGGCCGAGGGCGTGGCCTACAGCTCGGAGAAGTTCCTGGCCGAGAACGGCGACAAGATCCCGGCCGAGGTCAAGACCGAGGTCGAGGCGGACCTCGAGGCGCTGAAGAAGGCGCTGGAGACGGCCGACGGTGAGGGCTCGTCGGACTCGGTGTCGGAGATCTCCGCCGCGCTGGCCAAGCTGAACGAGTCCAGCCAGAAGATGGGCGCCGCGATGTACGCCGCGGGCGAGGCCGACGCCTCCGCCGCGGGCGGCACCACCGGCACCGGTGACAGCGACGAGGACGTCGTGGACGCCGAGATCGTCGACGAGGACGCCACCGACGGTGACGCCAAGCCCGACGAGGGGGAGACCAAGTGACGGCAGGCCACCCGCACCCGGAGGGCGCCGAGACCCCGGCCACCCCCGACGCCCCCGAGGCTGCCGACGCCACCGGGTCCACCGACGCCGAGGGCCGGTCCCCGCAGGAGACTGCGGGGACCGGCGCCCCGGCCGGGGGATCGCCGGACGGCTCGCCCGATGGGGCCGCCGGCGAGGCGACCGACGAGCGTGCGGCCGAGCTGGTCCAGGCGCACGCCCGGGTCGCCGCCCTCACCGACGACCTCCAGCGCCTCCAGGCGGAGTACGTCAACTACAAGCGCCGCGTCGACCGCGACCGCGAGCTGGTCAAGCAGAACGCGACCTTCTCGGTGCTGTCGGCGCTGATGCCGGTGCTCGACGACCTGGACCGCGCGCGTGAGCACGGCGAGCTCGAGGGTGGCTTCAAGGCCGTCGCGGACTCGCTCGAGCGGATCGTCGCGGCCCACGGTCTGGTGAAGTTCGGCAAGCCGGGCGACGAGTTCGACCCGAACTTCCACGAGGCGTTGATGCACGCGCACTCGCCGGACGTCACCACGACGACGTGCCAGAACATCGTCACCGCGGGCTACCAGATCGGGGAGCGCGTGGTCCGCCCGGCGCGGGTCACCGTGGTCGACCCCGAGCCGGCCGCCGGGTGAGCGGCACGACCAGTCCGATGACACCGGCTCGATGACACCGGCTCGAACACCAGGGAGAGGGAAGGAGGTGCGCGGATGACCAGTGCAGACTGGGCGAACAAGGACTTCTACAAGGTCCTCGGCGTGGCCAAGGACGCCTCGGCGGCCGACATCAAGAAGGCCTACCGACGGCTGGCCCGTGCCAACCACCCCGACTCCCACCCGGGTGACCAGGCCGCCGAGGACCGGTTCAAGACGGTCGCGGAGGCCTACGACGTCGTCGGCGACGCCGACAAGCGCAAGCAGTACGACGAGCTCCGCGCCGGCCTGGGCGGCTACGGCCCGTTCCCGGGCGGCGCGGGGGACGCCGGCACCGCGCCGTTCGACCTCAACGACCTCTTCGGCGGCGGCACCGGCCGCCGCCAGGGGGCCGGCGGGGGCGGGTTCTCCGACGTCTTCGGCGGCATGTTCGGTGGCGGGGGCACCCGCACCCGCACCAGCTCGCAGGCCCGCCGCGGCGCGGACATCGAGACCGAGGCCACGATCGGCTTCGCGGAGTCGATCGAGGGCGTCACTGTCTCGCTGCGGCTGACCTCCGACGCGCCCTGCCCCGACTGCAACGGCACCGGCGCCCGCGCCGGCACGCTGCCGCGGGTCTGCCCGGACTGCGACGGGGTCGGCATGCGGGCCGCCTCGGTCGGCGGCGCGTTCACCATGAACGAGACCTGCCCGCACTGCCGCGGCCGGGGCCTGGTCGTCGACGACCCGTGCCCGACCTGTCACGGCTCGGGGCGTGGGATGTCCAACCGGACCATCTCCGCGCGGATCCCGGCCGGCGTCAAGGACGGCCAGCGGATCCGGCTGCGCGGCAAGGGCGCGGCCGGCGAGCGCGGCGGACCGGCCGGCGACCTGTTCGTCACCGTCAAGGTCGCCTCGCACCCGCTGTTCGGGCGCAAGGGCGACAACCTGACCCTCAGCGTCCCGGTGAGCTTCGACGAGGCCGCCCTCGGCGCCGACATCAAGGTGCCGACGCTCAGCGGCGCCCCGGTCACCTTGAAGATCCCCGCGGGCACCCCCAACGGCCGGGCCTTCCGGGTCCGCGGCCGCGGCGTCGCCCGCACCAGCGGGGCCTCGGCCGGCAGCACCGGCGACCTGCTGGTGACCGTCGAGGTGCAGGTGCCCGCCGCGCTCGACGACAAGGCCCGCGCCGCGGTGCAGGCCTATCGCGAGGCGACGGCCGGCTCGGACCTCCGGGCGAACCTGTTCGATGCCCGCAGCCGGCCCGGGAGCCGGTCGTGAGCGGCCGGCACGGCCCGAGGGTCGCGGGGCAGGCGCCCGGTCCCGACGTCCCGGTCTACGTGATCAGCGTGGCCGCCGAGCTCACCGGGCTGCACCCGCAGACGCTGCGCTCCTACGACCGGCTCGGGCTGGTCAGCCCAGGCCGCACCGGTGGCGGCGGGCGGCGCTACTCCTGGCGCGACATCGAGCTGCTGCGCGAGGTCGCCGAGCTGACCTCGACCGGGATCGGGCTCGAGGGAGTACGCCGGATCCTCGGCCTCGAGCTCCAGGTGGACGCCCTGCAGCGCCGGGTCGCCGAGCTCGAGCACGACCTGGCCGCAGCGGACTACGCGCTGCGGCAGACTCTCACCGCCCAGCAGAGCACCCTGCGCAAGAACCTTCCCGCGCTGCGGGCCACGACCCCCACGGGTCAGTCCGTCACCGTGTGGCGCCGCGGCCGTCCCTGAGCCGCTTCCCCTCGCCGCGATTCGTCTGCGGTCGCCCGGCGAGGAGCACCGTCCCCGCAGACTCATCGAGGGAGCGACATGGACGCATCGAAGTTCACCACCCGTAGCCAGCAGGCCATCAACACCGCCATCGAGTCCGCCGCCGCCGCGGGTCACCCGCAGGTGGAGGCCGTCCACCTCCTCGACGCGCTGCTGCGCCAGCCGGAGGGGATCATCCACCCGCTGCTCCAGGCCGTCGGCGCGCAGCCCGGCGACGTCGAGACCGCGGTCCGGGCCGAGCTCCGGCGGCTGCCCGCCGCGTCGGGCACCTCGGTCGCCGCTCCGTCGTACTCCCGCGCCGCGATCGCGGTCCTGACCCGCGCCGGCGAGCTCGCCGCGGAGATGCAGGACGACTTCGTCTCCACCGAGCACCTGCTCGTCGCCGTGGCCGCCGTCGACTCACCTGCCGCGACCGTGCTCAAGGCGGCCGGCGCCACCGCCGACGCCCTGCGGGCCGCCCTGACGTCCGTGCGCGGGTCGACCCGGGTCACCAGCCAGGACCCGGAGTCGACGTACCAGTCGCTCGAGAAGTACGCCGTGGACCTCACCGCCGTGGCCGCCGAGGGCAAGCTCGACCCGGTGATCGGCCGGGACGGCGAGATCCGCCGCGTGGTGCAGGTGCTGTCGCGGCGCACCAAGAACAACCCGGTGCTGATCGGCGATCCCGGCGTCGGCAAGACCGCCGTCGTCGAGGGGCTCGCCCAGCGGATCGTCGACGGCGACGTCCCCGACTCGCTGAAGAACCGTCGGCTGCTCTCGCTGGACCTGGCGGCGATGGTCGCGGGCGCGAAGTACCGCGGTGAGTTCGAGGAGCGGCTCAAGGCCGTGCTGGCCGAGATCAAGTCCTCCGAGGGCCAGATCATCACCTTCATCGACGAGCTGCACACGGTGGTCGGGGCGGGCGCCGGCGGCGACTCGGCGATGGACGCCGGCAACATGCTCAAGCCGATGCTGGCCCGCGGCGAGCTGCGGATGATCGGCGCGACCACGCTCGACGAGTACCGCGAGCGGATCGAGAAGGACCCCGCGCTGGAGCGGCGCTTCCAGCAGGTGTTCGTCGGCGAGCCGTCGGTCGAGGACACCGTGGCGATCCTGCGCGGCCTCAAGGAGAAGTACGAGGCGCACCACGGCGTGACGATCGCGGACTCCGCGCTGGTCGCGGCCGCGATGCTCTCGGACCGCTACATCACCGGCCGCCAGCTGCCCGACAAGGCGATCGACCTCGTCGACGAGTCCGCGTCCCGGCTGCGCATGGAGATCGAGTCCTCGCCGGTCGAGATCGACCAGCTCCGCCGCTCGGTGGACCGGATGAAGATGGAGGAGCTGGCGCTCGCCCGCGAGGACGACGCCGCCTCGAAGGACCGGCTGGAGCGGCTGCGCGCCGACCTCGCCGACCGCGAGGAGGAGCTGCGCGGGCTGGAGGGCCGGTGGGCGCGCGAGAAGGCCGCGCTGGAAGGCGTCGGCGAGCTGCGCAAGCAGGTCGACGAGCTGCGCATGCAGGCCGAGCGGCTGCTCCGCGACGGCGACCTGGCCGGGGCCAGCGAGATCCAGTACGGCAAGATCCCCGAGCTCGAGCAGCAGCTCGAGCAGGCCGCCGAGGCCGAGCAGTCGGTCACCGACCCGATGGTCCGCGACGAGGTCGGACCCGAGGAGATCGCCGACGTCGTCGAGGCCTGGACCGGGATCCCGACCGGGCGGCTGCTCGAGGGCGAGACCGCCAAGCTGCTGCGCATGGAGGACGTGATCGGCGAGCGGCTGATCGGCCAGCGCGCCGCGGTAAGCGCCGTCTCCGACGCCGTACGCCGCTCGCGGGCGGGCATCGCGGACCCGGACCGGCCGACCGGATCCTTCCTGTTCCTCGGCCCCACCGGTGTCGGCAAGACCGAGCTGGCCAAGGCGCTCGCGGACTTCCTGTTCGACGACGAGCGGGCCATCGTCCGCATCGACATGTCGGAGTACGGCGAGAAGCACTCGGTGTCCCGGCTGGTCGGGGCGCCCCCCGGCTACGTCGGGTACGACGAGGGCGGCCAGCTCACCGAGGCGGTCCGCCGTCGCCCGTACTCCGTGGTGCTGCTCGACGAGGTGGAGAAGGCGCACCCCGAGGTCTTCGACATCCTGCTCCAGGTGCTCGACGACGGCCGGCTCACCGACGGGCAGGGCCGCACCGTCGACTTCCGCAACGTGGTGCTGATCTTGACCTCGAACCTCGGCTCGACGTACCTGGTCGACCCGACCCTCGACGATGACAAGAAGCGCGACTCGGTGATGGCCGTCGTGCGGCAGTCCTTCAAGCCGGAGTTCCTCAACCGGCTCGACGAGATCGTGCTCTTCGACGCGCTGTCCCGCGACGAGCTGTCGCACATCGTGGACCTGCAGATCGCCGAGCTCGGCCGACGGCTCGCCGTACGCCGGATCACCGTCGAGGTCAGCCCCGAGGCGCACGGCTGGCTGTCCCGCACCGGCTACGACCCGGCGTACGGCGCCCGGCCGCTGCGCCGGCTGGTGCAGACCTCGATCGGCGACCCGCTGGCCCGGCTGCTGCTCGGCGGTCAGGTGCTCGACGGGAGCACGGTGCAGGTCGACGTGGCCGCCTCCGGAGACGCCCTGGTGCTCACCCCGGCCACCCCCTGAGCGCCCCCCAACCCCGATAGTCCGTGACGGTCTTGCTGTTCCAGACCGCCCTGGACAGCAGAAACGTCACGGACTATCCGGGGTCGGGGGCAGCAGGCGGACCTGCTCCACGCACCACGGGCTGACCTCGCGGCTGCCGTCGAGCACCGAGGCCCGGAACGCGGTCCAGGGCACCCAGGCGAAGTCGTCGACCTCGGCCGGCTCGGGCCGGACCGGGTCGGCGGTGCGGGCCAGGTAGACCGGGCAGATCTCGTTCTCGACGGTCCCGTTCGGCATCACCGCGCGGTAGCGGAACTGCGGCAGGGCGAGCCGGAGCCCGGTGACGCTCAGCCCCAGCTCGTCGCGCGCCCGCCGGCGTACGGCGTCCGGCAGGTCCTCACCTGGGCCGGGGTGGCCGCACACGCTGTTGGTCCACGCGCCCGGCCAGGTGGGCTTGTGCAGGGCGCGCCGGGTCACGAGGACCGCCCCGGCGGCGTCGAAGACGTAGCAGGAGAACGCCAGGTGCAGCGGGGTCGCGGCATGGTGCACGGTCGCCTTGTCGGCCACCCCGATCGCCTGCCCGCGCTCGTCGAGGAGCACCACCTGCTCGCGGCTCATGCCGGCCTCGCGAGCTGGTTCACGGCCGCGTCGAACACCCACGGCAGCGCCGCCGCGGCGGGCACGATCCGGGTGCGCAGCGACGGGTGCCGGGAAGCGCTCAGCAGCCCCCGGGTGAGCAGGTCGTGGCGGCGGGTGACCCGGCGCCAGTCCCTCTCGTAGCGGCCCGGGCAGCCGGCCACGATGGCCGCGACGGCGGCGCGGGCCTGGGCGATGCCGAGGGCGATGCCCTCGCCCGTGAGGGCGTCGACGTACCCGGCGGCGTCACCGACCAGCAGCACCCGGCCCTGCACCCGGTGGGTGGACCGCTGCCGCAGGGGGCCGGCGCCGCGCACCCGGGTCAGCGGCACCGAGCGCAGCCGCGGCGCCAGCGTCGGGAACGCGGTGAGCAGCTCGGCGTAGGTGCTGCGGTGGTCGGTCAGCACCGCGACGCCGACCAGCCCGTCGGCGACCGGCGTCACGTAGACCTCGCCGCGCGGTGACCAGTGCACCTCCACGAAGTCCGACCAGGGCGGCACCGGCAGGTGCGCGCGCAGCCCGTAGCGCCGGGCGCCCTGGGCCGGTGCGTCCAGGCCCAGCATCCGGCGCACCGGCGAGTGCAGCCCGTCCGCGGCGACGAGGTGGCGGGCCGGCTCGCCGTCGACGAGGACGTGGTCGCGGGCCGGCTCGACATGCTTGACCGCGCGGTGCTCCACGGGGATGCCGGCCGCCATCACCGCGGCGGTCAGCGACCGGTGCAGGGCGGTACGACGGACCCCGCGACCGGGTCCCGCCCGGAACACCGCGTCCACGGTGTGCCGGCCGTCGACGTACCGGATGCCGTCGAACGGCCGCCCGTCGAGGTGCACCTCGAGGTCGAGCAGGTCGCCGACCGCCGCCGGCATCAGTCCCTCCCCGCAGGCCTTGTCGATCACCCCGCGACGGGGCTCGCGGACCAGCACGTCGAGACCGGCGCGCGCGGCGTACAGCGCGGTGACCAGGCCGACCGGCCCGCCGCCCGCGATCACCAGGTCACGCATCACGCATCACGCCTCGCCCGGGACCGCGTGGACGCCTGCCAGCGCGGCGTTCTCGACCCGCAGCCGTACCGTCAGCAGGACCGCGTTGGCGACCGTGAAGACCAGCGCGGTGACCCAGGCGGCGTGCACCAGCGGCAGCGCGAAGCCCTCGACCACCACGGCGACGTAGTTCGGATGGCCGAGGAACCGGTAGGGGCCGGTCCGCACCAGCGGCAGGTCCGGTACGACGATCACCCGGGTGTTCCAGCGCCGCCCGAGCGTCGCGATGCACCACCAGCGCAGCGCCTGGGAGGCCAGCACCAGCACCAGCATCACGCCGGCGAGCAGGGCGGTGACCTCGGGACGGCGTACCCAGGCCTCCACCAGCATCCCGACGAGCAGGCCGGTGTGCAGCGTCACCATCACGGCGTAGTGCCGGTGTCCGGTCTCACGTCCGCCGTGGGCCAGGCTCCAGGCGGCGTTCCGCCGGGAGATCACCAGCTCGGCCAGCCGCTCGAGGCCGACCAGGGCCACCAGGGCAGTGAAGAAGGCGAGCGAGGTCATCCGCGGTCCGACATCCGCAGCAGCACCAGCTCGGAGCAGAACCCGGGACCCATGGCGAGCAGCATGCCGTACGAGCCCGGTCGGGGGGACCGGTCGCGCAGGGTGTCCTCGAGGACGTGCAGCACCGAGGCCGACGACAGGTTGCCGATCCGGCGCAGCGAGTCCCAGGTCAGCCCGACGGCCTCGCGGGGCAGGCCGAGGGAGTCCTCGATCGCCTCCAGCACCTTGGGTCCGCCGGGGTGGCACACCCAGAAGCCGATGTCCTCGCGGGTCAGACCGTGCTCCCCGAGGAAGCCGTCGACGTCGGTCCCGAGGTACTGCCTCACCAGGTCCGGGACGGCCGCGTCCAGGACGATCCGCAGCCCGGTCGAGGTGACGTCCCAGCCCATCGTCCGCTCCGAGTTCGGGTAGAGGTGGCTGCGGGAGGCGATCACCTCGACCCGGTCCTCGTCGGGCTTCTCCCGGCCGCTGCCGGCCGCCACCACCGCCGCCGCACCGTCGCCGAACAGCCCGCTGGCGACCAGGTTGGGCACCGAGACGTCGTCGCGCTGCACGGTCAGGGAGCACAGCTCCGCCGAGACCAGCACCGCCACCTCGTCGGGGTGGCCGACCAGGTAGTCGTGCAGCCGGGCCACCCCGGCGGCGCCCGCCACGCAGCCGAGCCCGACCAGCGGCACCCGCTTGACGTCCGGGCGCAGCCCCAGCACCGCCGCGATCCGGGCGTCCAGCGACGGCACCGCCAGCCCGGTGACCGTGGTGCTGATGACCAGGTCGACGTCGACGGGGGTCAGGCCGGCCGCCTTCAGCGCGTCGGAGAGCGCCTGCGCGCCGAGCTCCACGGCCGCCTCGATGAACCGGTCGTTGGAGCGGCCGAAGTCGTCGAGGTGCGCGTACTCCGACAGCGGCAGCGCCAGGTGCCGCCGCTCCACGCCGGCGTTGGCGTGGAAGCGCCGCAGCAGCCGCTCGTCGAGGCGTTCACGGGCGATCACGCTCGCGAACGCGTCGGTGATCTCCTCCTGGCCGTAGCTGTGGTCGGGGAGGGCCCCTCGGACCGACAGGATCTCCATGCGGGGTGTCCCTCTCTGGCGGGTGGCGGATCGGTGGCTAGCGGGTGCGGGTGGCGCGGCGGGGCCGGTGGGCCACGAGCCGGTCGGTGCCGGCCCTGGTGAGGCTGTCGGTGAGGCCGCTCACGAGCCTCGGGGTGACCAGGCCCTGGCCGAGTCCGATCTCGACCAGGTCGTCGAAGACCCGCTGGCTGCGGGCGGCGGCCCGGATCCCGGCGTCCACCACGGCGGGGACGGTCGACAGCCGGGACGTGGCGAACGTGTGCCGCAGGTGCCGGCCCAGCAGCCCGCGGACGGCCGCCCGGTGCAGGGCCCCCGCCCGGCCGGGGCTGTTCTCGGCGACCGCGTGAGCCGCGGCCCTGCCGGCCAGGATTCCCGAGGCGACCGCGTAGTAGATGCCCTCGCCGGTCAGCGGGTTGACCAGCCCGGCGGCGTCGCCGACCAGCAGCACCGGTCCGTCGGGCTGCTGCCAGCGCCACTCCGAGAGGGGCAGGTGGTGGGCCCGCCAGTGGTCCCCGGTGGCCCCCGCACCCGGCACGAGCGTCTGGAGCTGGTCGAGCAGCAGCTCGCGTGAGGGCGGCCTGCCGGAGGGGTCGAGCAGCTCGCCGTACCCGACGTTCGACAACCCGTCGCCGCGGTCGAAGGCCCAGGCGTACGACGGCTGGCGGCGGCCGCCGTACACGATGCGCTGCAGGCCGCGACCGTCCCCGGTCGTGGGGGCGTAGCCGCGGATGGCCAGGGCGCGGCGCCGTACCGGGGACAGGCCGGCGGCTGCCCGCACCACCGAGTGGGCCCCGTCGGCGCCGACCAGGACCGCGGCTGCGAGATCGCCGTCGAGGCGCGCACCGTCGGGGCCGGCAGCGACCGCACGCACCCGGTGGCGGCGCAGCTGGGCACCGGCGTTCACGGCGCACCGGACCAGGCGCTCGTCGAAGGTGGCCCGCGGCACGACCCACACCGGCCGTGCCAGTGAACGCCGGACGGCCCGGTCGCCGCGGGCGAGCTCGAGGGTGCCCAGCGGGGCCCAGCCGTCGACGACGTCCCCGGCGCCGACGGCGGACAGGGCGTCCACGACGTGCGGGGCTATTCCGTCGCCGCAGGACTTGTCGCGGGGGAAGTCCTCGCGGTCGAGCAGCAGCACCCGCAGGCTCGGGTCGGCCCGCAGCGCCCCCAGTGCGGTGGCCGTGCCCGCGGGCCCGGCACCCACCACGACCAGGTCCCACGACCCGGCCGGTCCGGTGCCGGGCGCACCGGACCGGGCCGGGGGTGCGTCGATGCGCCGGTCGTGGGGCACGTCGGGGGGTCCGTTCCTCGCGTGGGGCAGGGGCGTCCGGGAGCCGGACGCCTCCCACGCTATGTCGGGGCGGCAATCGCGGGCGAGCAGTCGGTGCCCCGACCCGCCTGCGGGCGCGGTGGGGCGGTCGCCGGAACGAGCGGTGCCGGCTCCGGACGCGGCCGCGGAGCGGCGCCCGGCAGCGTGATGGAATGGCGCCATGGGTGATGCGGCGTGAGCGACTCGGGGTCCGGGAAGGCGCCGGCGCGTCCCCGCCAGGCCACCGTCGGCGGGGTGATGGCCGCGGTCGGCTGCGCCCTGCTGGTGGTCAGCCTGTTCGACGCGATGGGGGCGGTGCGCTCCGCCGACACCATGGACAGCATCCGGGAGCTGCTCTCCCGGCCCCCGGGCAGCGGCACCGGGCTCAGCGTCGAGAGCGCCGTCGAGCTGCTGCGCGGGCTGGTGCTGCTCAGCGGCGCCCTCGCCGCGACCGGTGCGGTGCTCGCCGTCTACAGCCTGCGCCGGCACCGCGGGGCCCGGCTGGGGCTGAGCGTGGTGGCCGGGCTGATGCTCTTCACCGCCAGCTTCGTGACCGGCTTCCTGCCGGTGCTGATCGCGGTGGCCACCAGCATGCTGTGGGGCCGGGACGCGCGGGACTGGTTCGCCGGCCGCGAGCCCGCGCCCCGCGAGCCGGTCTCGCGCGGGGCCGCCGCGCCGCCGAGCGACCCCGGAGCGAGTGCGGACACCCGGGCCTCGTGGCCCCCGCCGACCGGTCCCGCCGGCCCGGTGCCGGGTGCCCCGACGGGCCCGGTGCCGGGTGCCCCGACGGGCCCGGGCCCCGGTGAGCAGCCCCGGGCGTCGCCGTACGCCTTCGGCACCCACCCGTCGCAGACCTGGGGCGCGCCGGTGCCGCCGACCACGGACCCGTCCCGGCGGCCCGCGGCCGTCACCGCCGCCGCCTGGCTGACCTGGGTCTTCGCCGGGATCGGCACCCTGTTCTTCGCGCTGGTGATCCTCACGCTGCTGGTCGACCGGGGCCAGATGGTCACCGCGATCGAGCAGAACCCGCGGCTCGCGGAGCTGGGCCTCAGCACCCGGCAGGTCATCGGCGCCGTCTGGGTGCTGGCCGCGATGGGGATCTTCTGGTCGATGTCCGCGATGGCGCTGGCCGTGCTGGCGTTCCGCCGGGTCCAGCTGGGGCGGATCGGGCTGGTGGTCTCGGCCATGTTCGCCGCCGTGCCGGCCACCGTCGCGGTGCCCTTCGGCTGGCTGCACGCGGCCGCGGCCATCGCCACCGTGGTGCTGCTGCTGCTCGGCAGCACCGGCCGGTGGTACGCCGCCGGGGCGTCGCAGCAGCGTGGGCCGGGCGGCCCGCCGCCGCAGCTGCCACCGCCACCGCGTCCCCAGCAGCCGACGGGCAAGCCGCCGGTCTGGTAGCAGGTCCGGTCAGGCGTGCAGGTCGGCGGACCGGAGCCGGCGGATGCCCTCCTCGACGACCGGGGTGTCCTTGCAGAACGCCCAGCGCACCTGGTGCCGGCCGGCCTCCTGGTCGTCATGGAAGACCTGCGAGGGGATCGCCACCACGCCGGCGCGCTCCGGCAGGGCCAGGCAGAACGCCATCCCGTCCGGGTAGCCGTAGCGGCGCACGTCGGTGGTGACGAAGTAGGTCGCCTCGGGCGCGTAGACGTCGAGGTCCAGCTCGCGCAGCCCCGCGACCAGCAGGTCCCGCCGGCCCTGGAGGTCGGCCGCGAGCGCGTCGTAGAAGCCGGCCTCGCGGGTCAGGGCGTGCGCCACCGCCGGCTGGAGGGGGGCGGCGTTGGTGAAGGTCAGCCACTGCTTCGCCGCCATCACCGTGCGCACCAGGTCGGCCGGCCCGGTGACCCAGCCGACCTTCCACCCGGTGAAGGAGAAGGTCTTGCCGGCGCTGGAGATGCTCACCGTGCGCTCCCACATCCCCGGCAGCGTGCAGATCGGGACGTGCCGGCGGCCGTCGAAGAGCAGGTGCTCGTAGACCTCGTCGGTGACCACCAGCAGGTCGTGCTCGCGGGCGACGGCGGCGACCGCCTCGAGCTCGGACCGGGTCAGCACCGTCCCGGTCGGGTTGTGCGGGGTGTTCAGCAGGATCGCCGTGGTGCGCGGGGTGACGGCGGCTCGCAGCGCGTCGACGTCGAGGCGGAAGTCGGGTGCGCGCAGGGTCACCGGGCGCCGTACGCCGCCGGCCATCTGGATGCACGCGACGTAGGAGTCGTAGAAGGGCTCCAGGACGACCATCTCGTCACCGGGGTTCACGAAGGCCAGGATCGCGGCGGCGATCGCCTCGGTGGCGCCGGCGGTCACCAGCACCTCGGTGGCCGGGTCGAGCTCGATGCCGTAGTGCCGGGCCTGGTGGGCGGCGACCGCGTCCCGCAGCTCGGGTACCCCGGTCCCGGGCGCGTACTGGTTGCGGCCGGTCCGCAGCGCCTCGACCGCGGCCTCGACGACCGAGTGCGGACCGTCCTGGTCCGGGAAGCCCTGGCCGAGGTTCACGCTGCCGGTGCGCAGCGCCAGCGCGGACATCTCGGAGAAGATCGTCGGCGGGATCGACTCCAGGCGTCGGGCCATCCGGGGACTGGTCGCGGGCACCGTGTGCACAGGCATACCCGCGACCCTAGTCCGGCGTCCTCCCCGGCGTCCTGTCCGGAGCCGCCGACGGCCCGCGAGGCTAGGGTGACGGCCATGACCGACCACGACGCGCTGCTCGACCAGGTGACCAGGAAGGCCGTCGTGCACGGCCGGGTCACCCTGTCCTCCGGCAAGGAGGCCGACTACTACGTCGACCTGCGCCGGATCACCCTCGACGCCCAGGCCGCGCCGCTGGTCGGCCGGGTGATGCTCGACCTGACCGCCGACTGGGAGTACGACGCCGTCGGCGGCCTCACGCTGGGGGCCGACCCGGTGGCGACCGCGATGATGCACGCCGCCGCCGGCCGGGGACGCGAGCTGGATGCCTTCGTGGTCCGCAAGGCCGAGAAGGCGCACGGTCTCCAGCGCCAGATCGAGGGCCCGGACGTCGCCGGCCGGAGGGTGCTGGCGGTCGAGGACACCTCCACCACCGGCGGGTCGGTGCTGACCGCCGTCGAGGCACTCCGCGCGGCCGGCGCCGAGGTGGTCGGCGTCGCGGTGATCGTGGACCGCTCCACCGGAGCCAAGGAGCGGGTCGAGGCCGAGGGCTGCGACTACCGGTTCGCGTTCGGGCTCGACGAGCTGGGGCTGGACGGGGCATGAGCACGCCCCCGGCCGTCGAGGACTTCCTGGTCGCGGCCGGGTCGGTGGTCGACCTGCTCGGTCGGGTCGAGGTCGTCGCGCACTGGTCCGAGCCGAGCGCGCTGCCCCAGATGTCGGTCGCCGCTCTCGCCGCCCACCTCGGGTCCCAGGTGCTGACGGTGCACGCCGCGGTGACCGAGGGCGCCGGGGTCACCCAGCGCGAGCCGGTGCACCTGCTCGAGCACTACGACCGGGTGGCCTGGGTCCGCGACGACGTCGACGCGGACTCCAACGTGACGATCCGCGAGGGCGCCGAGCAGGCGGCCACCGTCGGGCACGACCGGCTGCTGCTCCGCGTGCAGCGGGCGCTCGACGACCTGGAGCTGGCGCTCACCGCGCCGGAGCTCCCGCCGGCGGTCACGATGCCGTGGTGGGACTGGTCGCTGTCCTTCGAGGACTACCTGGTCACCCGGGTGATGGAGATCGTGGTGCACTCGGACGACCTCGCGGTGAGCGTGGGCGTCGAGGCCCCGGCCCTGCCCGAGCCGGTGCTCGGACCGGTGCTCGCCCTGCTCGTCGGGATCTCGCTGCGCCGGCACGGCCAGGCCGCCGTCGTCCGGGCCCTGGCGCGTCGCGAGCGGGCCGGCGACGTCTCCGCGTTCTGAGTCAGCCCTTGAGGTCGTGGACCTTGGCCGCGGCCCGGGCCCGCAGGTACTCGATGCCGATCGGCACCACCGAGATCAGCACGATCGCGAGCAGCATCGCCTCGAGGTTGTTGCGGACGAACGAGACCTGGCCCAGGTAGTAGCCGAGCACCGTCACGCCGCTCGCCCACAGCGCGCCGCCGATGGCGCTGTAGACCATGAAGCGCCGGAAGCCCATGTCGCCGACACCCGCCATCACGGTGATGAAGGTCCGCACGATCGGCACGAACCGCGCGAGCACGATGGCCCGGTTGCCGTACTTGTCGAAGAACTCGGCGGTCTTGTCGACGTACTTCTGCTGGAAGATCCGGGAGTTCTCCCGCTGGAAGACCGCGGGACCGGCCTTGGCGCCGATCAGGTAGCCGCTCGCGTTGCCCACCACGGCCGCCCCGAAGAGCACCAGGCAGCACACCCACAGCGGGATGTGCACCTTGTCCTGGGAGACCAGCAGGCCGACGGTGAACAGCAGCGAGTCACCGGGCAGGAAGAAGCCGATCAGCAGGCCGCACTCGGCGAAGATCACCGCCGCGGCCCCCCACAGCGCGTAGGTCCCGAACTGGTCGAGGAGGTACTGCGGGTCCATCCACTTGATGCCGAGCAGCATCGGCGCAACGTCCATCACGATCACGAGGATAGAGGGACTACCTGTCCGGGACCTGTCGCGGCCGCGCGGGCCGGCTCGCCTAGCCTGTCCCCGTGCCGGACCCCGAGATCGAGCCCGCCGACCAGGACGGCCGCCGGGCGCCGTACGACCCGATGCCGCACGGCCCCGCCGAGGTCGGCGTCGGGCCCTGGTCCGGACCGCTGCCGACCGGCCCGCAGTACGACGAGCGGCTGCTCGCCGAGGGGGACCGGCGCAACGTGGTGGACCGCTACCGCTACTGGACGATGGAGGCGATCGTCGCCGACCTCGACACCCGGCGGCACGACTTCCACGTCGCCGTCGAGAACTGGCAGCACGACTTCAACATCGGCACCGTGGTGCGCACCGCCAACGCGTTCCTCGCCCGCGAGGTGCACATCGTCGGGAACCGCCGCTGGAACCGGCGTGGGGCGATGGTCACCGACCGCTACCAGCACGTCCGGCACCATGCGACCGTGGCCGGGCTGGCGGCCGACCTGCACGAGCAGGGCGTGGTGCTGCTCGGCATCGACAACCTGCCGGGGTCCGAGCCGCTGGAGGGCCTGGCGCTGCCACGGCGGGTGTGCCTGCTGTTCGGGCAGGAGGGGCCGGGTCTCTCCGAGCAGGCCCGGGCGGCCTGCGACGGCACCTTCTCGATCGCCCAGTTCGGCTCGACCCGCTCGATCAACGCCTCGGCGGCCGCGGCCATCGCGATGCACACCTGGGTCCGGCAGCACGCCGACCTCGCCGGGGGCTGGCGCGGCTGACCCGGCGGCGCCGCGGTCCGTCCCTGGGACGACACTCGCGGCGACTGGTGGGGGCTTCTAGAGTGGCGGAGACACCCGTCACACCTGCTCATCCGCAGATCATCGAAGGAGACCGCTGATGCCCATCGCGACGCCTGAGGTTTACGCCGAGATGCTCGACAAGGCGAAGCGCGAGTCCTTCGCCTACCCCGCCATCAACGTCAGCTCGTCGCAGACGCTGAACGCCGCCCTGAAGGGGTTCGCGGACGCGGGCAGCGACGGCATCATCCAGGTCTCCACCGGGGGAGCGGAGTACCTCTCCGGGCCGAGCGTGAAGCACATGGTCACCGGTTCGGTCGCGTTCGCGGCGTTCGCGGCGGAGGTGGCCAAGAACTACCCCGTGAACATCGCGCTGCACACCGACCACTGCCCCAAGGACAAGCTCGACGGCTTCGTCCGCCCGCTGCTCGACATCTCGATCGAGCGGGTCAAGGCCGGGCAGGACCCGCTGTTCTCCTCGCACATGTGGGACGGGTCGGCGGTACCGCTCGACGAGAACCTCCAGATCGCCCAGGAGCTGCTGGCCAAGGCGGCGGCCGCGAAGATCATCCTCGAGATCGAGGTCGGGGTGGTCGGCGGCGAGGAGGACGGCGTCGAGGGCGGCTCCGGGGACAAGCTCTACAGCACCGAGGGCGACGCGCTGGCCACCGTCGAGGCGCTCGGCCTCGGCGAGAAGGGCCGCTACATGACCGCGCTGACCTTCGGCAACGTGCACGGCGTCTACAAGCCCGGCAACGTCAAGCTGCGCCCGGAGATCCTCAAGCAGGCCCAGGACGCGGTCGTGGAGAAGCTCGGGCTCGCGCCGGGCAGCAAGCCGTTCGACCTGGTCTTCCACGGCGGCTCCGGCTCGCTGGCCCAGGAGATCGCCGACGCCGTCTCGTTCGGGGTGGTCAAGATGAACGTCGACACCGACACCCAGTACGCCTTCACCCGTCCGGTCGCCGGCCACATGCTCGCGAACTACGACGGGGTGCTCAAGATCGACGGCGACGTGGGCAACAAGAAGGTCTACGACCCGCGGGCCTGGGGCAAGGCCGGCGAGGCCGGGATGGCCGCCCGGGTGGTCGAGGCCTGCGAGAACCTGTCCAGCACCGGCACCAGCGTCACCGCCTGACCGGCTCCCCCTCGCGCGGCCGGGACCTCCACGGGGGGTCCCGGCCGTCGTACGTCCGGTGTCCGACGCCGGTCCCGGGTCGGGGCCGGCCGGGCCGGCAGGCACAATGGCGGCATGGAGTTCCAGGACCTGATGGCCGGCCCGCCCCCCACCCACCTGCCCGCCGACCCGGCTGCGGCCGAGCTCGCCGCCGGCACCGCGGCCGTCGACGTGGTCCGCGCGCACCCGGAGTCGCCGGTCGCCTGGGCGACGCTGGCGGAGCAGGCGCTGGGCAGCGGCACCGACGACGTGACCGCCTACGCCTACGCCCGGGTCGGCTACCACCGCAGCCTGGACCAGCTGCGCCGCAACGGCTGGAAGGGGCACGGTCCGGTGCCGTGGGAGCACGAGCCGAACCAGGGCTTCCTGCGCGCGCTCGCCGCCCTCTCCCGGGCCGCGGACCGGATCGGCGAGGCCCCGGAGGCGGCTCGCTGCGCCGACTTCCTGCGTGACAGCAGCCCCGCGGCGTACGACGCCCTGCTGGCCTGATCGAATCGGCCCCCGGTCCCACCCCGCTGTAACGCGGGGTTATGGACGCATCACGCGGCGCCTGCGCCGTGCGAAGCGTCCACAGGCCTTGCAGAGTCGGTGCGGCTCGCCGTACGACGGACCGGGAACCGTCCACCGGCCACGGCCACACCCGGTCGTCCCCAGGCGGGTGCGCGCGCCGCGTCGTACTCGCCGAGCTGTCGGAGCCTGCGGGTATGCGACCCGATCTCCAGGCCATCGCGACCCGCAACGGCGGCGTCGTCACCCGCGGCGACGCCCGGCGCTGCGGGTACACCGAGCGTGAGCTGAGGACGCTGACCGGCCACCGCGGCGGCTGGGTAGTGGTCCGTCGCGGCTGCTACGTCGAGCGCACGCTGTGGCAGCAGGCCGACGAGGACACCCGCTACCGGCTCGCCGTGCGGGCGGCGGTCCTCGTGCAGACCCGGTCGGCGGTGGTCTCGCACGGCTCGGCCGCGGTCCTGCTCGGGCTGCCGATGCGGCCGCGGTGGCGCGAGGTGGTGCACGTGACGCGCCCGGGCGTGACCGGGTCGCGCACCGAGGGGGGCGTCAAGCACCACCGGGCGGGCTACGTCGAGCGTGACCTCGCCGTCGTCGACGGCCTGGTCACCACCGGGCTGGCGCGCACCGCGGTCGACATCGGTCGGGAGCACGGGTTCGTCGACGGGGTCGTGGCCTGCGACGCGGCACTGCGGCTGGGGGCGACCCCGGCACAGCTCGACCGGGCGCTGGAGGCGATGACGTGCTGGCCGCACGTGACCGGGGCGCGCAGCGCGGTCCGGGTCGCCGACGCGGGTGCGCAGACGGTGGGCGAGTCGTTGCTGCGGGTGATGGTGCTCGAGCTGGACATCGGCCGGCCGGAGACCCAGTTCCGGGTGGTCGAGGGCACGCGCTGGGCGGACGCCGACCTGCGCGTGGGGCGGCACCTCTTCGAGTTCGACGGCCGGATCAAGTACCTCGACCGTGCGCACGGCGGGGTCGCGGACCGGCCGGTCAGCCAGGTCCTGTGGGAGGAGAAGCGTCGCGAGGACTGGCTGCGCCGAGCCGGCGGCGGCTACGGGGTGTCGCGGGTGGTGTGGGAGGAGATGTTCGGCGCCCGGCGGCCCGAGACGTTGCGACGGCTGTTCGCCGAGTACCAGCAGACGGTGGCGCGGTTCGGGGCGGCCGCGAGCTGAGCGCCGGCGGTCGCCGTACGACGGACGGCCGGTCTTCCCCAGCGATGTTGACGGTTCGCACGGCGCACGGCGCGTGTGATGCGTCCATAACCCCGCGTTACAGCGGGCCAGAGGCGGCGAAGCGCCGGAATCGTCCCCTGCAGCGATTCCGGCGCCTCGACGAGAGAGGCCGGTCCGCGGTCCCGTATCCCCCGATGCGGGGACCTGCGGGGCCGGCCACCCGCACACTCTCCCAGACAACCGGCGCAGATCGCTGTCCGCTTCCTGCCGCTGGCCGTAACATGCCAGCCATGTCGACCTCGGCGTCCGGGAGCGCTATACCGCCCACGACCCCGGACCTCTCGCCGTTGGGCGTGCTCGGGTTCAGCGCCCGCCAGGAGAGCCTCTACCGGCAGGTGCTGCGGCAGTCGGGCAGCACCCTGGTCGAGCTGGCCCGGCTCGCCGGGCTGCCGGTGGGCGAGCTGCGCGAGCACGTGACCCGCTTCGAGCGGGCCGGCTTCGTGGAGCTGAGCGGGGACCGGGTGCTGGCCCGGCCGCCGCACGAGGCGCTGGCCCGGCTGATCAACGAGGAGGCCCGGCGGGTGCAGAGCCGGACCGAGCAGCTCGACCAGGTCCGGAGCCTGCTGCCCTCACTCAGCGCCGACCACCTCGCGGCGTCCGCGCCCCGCGGTGAGTCGGTGACGGTGGAGGTGGTCGAGGGCGGGGACATCGCCCAGCTGGTCCGCAGCCTGTCCGCGGACTCGACCGGGGACCTGCTCTGGCTGCGGCCGGACCCCTGGCTGGTCGGCCCGGGCCGCGAGATCGACGCCTGGGTGATCGACCTGATCCGGTCGGGCCGGCGGTCCCGGGCGATCTACGGCCTGCAGGTGCTGCACGAGGCGCCGGAGATCCTCCGGCGGCGGGCGGAGGCGGGCGAGCACGTCCGGATCCTCGCCGAGGTGCCCACCCGGCTGGCGATCCTCGGCAGCTCCGGGGCGCTGGTCGCCGAGCGGTTCGGGGTGCCCGACGACCGCCGGCTGGTGCTGCGCCACCAGTCGATGGTGCTGGCCCTGACGCTGATGTTCGAGGGGCTGTGGGAGAAGGCGATGCCGGTACCCGGTCTGGACGGGCGGCCCGACGACGAGGGGACGGGCGGTCGGCGGCTGCTGCTCAACCAGCTCGCCGGCGGGGCCAAGGACGAGCAGATCGCGCGGGCCCTGGGGCTGAGCGTCCGCACGGTACGGCGCCGGGTGGCCGACCTGCTCGACGAGCTCGGCGTCTCCTCCCGCTTCCAGGCGGGCGCCGAGGCGGTCCGCCGCGGGTGGCTGTGAGCTCCTTCAGCTCGCCGGAGATGACTCCGGCAGCGACATCCGGAACGCGGCCGGCTCGAGCCGCCAGCTGCGGTTCCGCTCCGGTCCGTAGAGCTCCCCGTCGGCGCTGCAGTAGAAGCTCTGCCCGGACACCGTCACCGACGAGGCCCGCAGGTACAGCACGTCCGAGCGCTCGTGGTGCGAGCCGAGCCGGAACCGGACGGCGTAGGCGAGCTTGGCCAGCGGCGACGTCGCGAAGGACACCATCACGTCCATCCGGCCGTCGCCTGGGTCGGCCTCGGGGGTGATCGCGGCGCCGCCGCCTACCCGGGAGCCGTTGCCGACCGCCACCATCAGGATCGGGTGCGCGAAGTCGGCCACGACGTGGTCGTCGACCTCGATCCGCAGCCGGACGAAGGGCGGCTTCACCGCCGCGCGGACGGCGCCCAGCACGTAGCCGAACCGGCCGAGCACCTTCTTCAGCGGCCGGGCGTTGATCGCGGCCTGGGCGCCGACGCCGATGTGCACGTTGTTGACGACCACCTCGCCGAGACAGTCGACGATCAGGTCGACCGGGACGACGTTGCCGCCGACCACGAGGCGGGCGGCCTCGGCCGGGTCCAGCGGGATCCCGGTGCCGCGAGCGAAGTCGTTGCCGGTGCCGAGCGGGATCAGGCCCAGCACGACCTCGGAGAGCTCGTGGCGCCGGTGCAGCGCCGCGATCACCGCGTGCAGGCTGCCGTCGCCGCCGGCGACCACGACCTGCCGGCCGCCGCGCCGGTGCAGCACGCCGTCGAGCTCGCCGGGGTTGGAGGTCGCGGCGACCTCGACGTCGGTGGCGGCCCGCAGCACGGTCAGGGCGCTGTCGAGCCGCTCGTCGGCGGCGCTGCCGGCCTCGGAGTTGGTGATCAGCAGGATCGGCTCCACGGGGCGGAGATTATCGCGGCGACGATCGGGCTGTCCCCCCGACGCCGACGTTGGTCCAGCTGCCGTCGCCGAGAACGGGCCGCGGTGAGGCTCTGCTAACGTTGCTTTGCAAGAGCCCCGATGCTGTTGCGCATCCGGGCTCGACCTGTTTCCGAGACTGGACCGACGAGGTCCGACCCCCGGTTCGCGCGCGGCGCCCGGCCAGTGAAAGAGGTGCCAGATGCCCGCGATCGTGGTCCTCGGAGCCCAGTGGGGCGATGAGGGTAAGGGCAAGGCGACGGACCTGCTCGGTTCGTCGATTGATTATTGCGTCCGCTACCAGGGCGGAAACAATGCCGGCCACACCATCGTGGTCAACGGCGAGAAGTTCGCCACCCACCTGCTGCCGTCCGGGGTGCTGACCCCCGGCTGCATCCCGGTGATCGCGAACGGCGTCGTCGTGGACGCCCGGGTGCTGCTCGAGGAGATCGACGGCCTGGCCGCCCGCGGGGTGGACACCTCCACGGTGGTGCTGTCGTCCAACGCGCACCTGATCACCAGCTACCACACGACCATCGACAAGGTCACCGAGCGCTTCCTCGGCAAGAACAACATCGGCACGACCGGGCGCGGGATCGGTCCGACGTACGCCGACAAGATCAACCGGGTCGGGATCCGGGTCGCCGACGTGTTCGACGAGAAGATCCTGGAGCAGAAGGTGGAGGCGGCCCTCGAGGTCAAGAACCAGCTGCTGGTCAAGGTCTACAACCGCCGGGCGATCTCGGTGCAGGAGATCCTCGAGGAGATCGCGCAGTACGCCGACCGGCTCAAGCCGATGGTCGCCGACACCAGCCTGCTGCTCAACCGTGCCCTCGACGACGACAAGACGGTGCTCTTCGAGGGCGCCCAGGCGACCATGCTCGACGTGGACCACGGCACCTACCCCTTCGTCACGAGCAGCAACCCGCTCTCCGGCGGCGTCGGGCCGGGCGCCGGCATCGGCCCCCAGCGGATCGACCGGATCATCGGCGTCATCAAGGCGTACACGACGCGCGTCGGCTCCGGCCCGTTCCCGACCGAGCTGCTCGACGACGACGGCGACCAGCTGCGGGTGATCGGTGCGGAGTACGGCACCACCACCGGCCGCAACCGCCGCTGCGGCTGGTACGACGCGGTGATCGCGCGCTACGCCGCCCGGCTCAACGGGCTCACCGAGTTCTTCCTGACCAAGCTCGACGTGCTCGGCGCCTGGGACCGGATCCCGGTGTGCGTGGCCTACGACATCGACGGCGAGCGGCACACCGAGATGCCGATGACGCAGTCGGAGTTCCACCACGCGAAGCCGGTCTACGAGTACTTCGACGGCTGGAACGAGGACATCTCGGCGTGCCGGACCTTCGGCGACCTGCCGAGGAACGCCCAGGCGTACGTGCGGGCGCTCGAGGAGATGTCCGGCACCCCGTTCTGGGGCGTGGGCGTCGGCCCCGGCCGCGAGGAGTCCATCGTCCTCACCGACGCGGCGGTCTGAGCCGTGGCCGCAGCCGAGCAGCCGCGGACCAGCCGGGTCCTGGTCGTCGGGGGCGGCGGCCGCGAGCACGCGCTGGCGCTGGCGCTCTCCCGCGACCCCGGCGTCACCGAGGTGCACGCCGCGCCGGGCAACCCGGGGACGGCCGCCGTCGCCACCCTGCACGCGGTCGACCCGGTGGACGGCACCGCGGTCGCGGACCTCGCCGAGCGGGTCGGCGCCGACCTGGTGGTGATCGGCCCCGAGGCGCCGCTGGTCGCCGGGGTCGCCGACGCCGTCCGTGACCGGGGCATCGCCTGCTTCGGCCCGTCGGCCGAGGCCGCACGGCTCGAGGGCTCCAAGGCCTTCGCCAAGGAGGTGATGGCCGCCGCCGGCGTCCCGACCGCCGAGGCGCGGGTGTGCACCACCTCCGAGCAGGCCGCCGCCGCGCTCGACGCGTTCGGTGCGCCGTACGTCGTCAAGGACGACGGGCTCGCCGCCGGCAAGGGGGTCGTGGTCACCGAGGACCGGGCGGAGGCGCTGGCGCACGCCGAGGCCTGCGACCGGGTGGTCATCGAGGAGTACCTCGACGGCCCGGAGGTCTCGCTGTTCGCGATCACCGACGGGACGACGGTCGTGCCGCTGCTGCCGGCCCAGGACTTCAAGCGCGCCCTGGACGGGGACGCCGGCCCGAACACCGGCGGGATGGGCGCCTACACGCCGCTGCCGTGGGCGCCGGCCGGCCTGGTGGAGGAGGTCACCGAGCTGGTCCTCCAGCCGACCGTCGACGAGATGCGCCGGCGCGGCACCCCGTTCGCGGGGCTGCTCTACGCCGGGCTCGCGCTCACCCGTCGCGGCACCCGGGTGGTGGAGTTCAACGCCCGTTTCGGCGACCCCGAGACCCAGCCGCTGATGGCGCTGCTCGCCTCCCCGCTGGCGACCGTGCTGCGCTCCGCCGCCGACGGCACCCTGGCCGACCTGGGGCCGCTCACCTGGCAGGACGGAGCCGCCGTGGCGGTGGTCGTCGCGGCCGCGAACTACCCCGGGGCGCCGCGGACCGGTGACCGGGTCGAGGGCCTCGAGGCCGCCGGCGACATCGACGGGGTGGACGTCATCCACGCCGGCACCGCCCTGGACGTTGACGGCGCCGTCGTCACCTCCGGCGGCCGGGTGCTCGCCGTGACCGCGGTGGGCTACGACGTGGCCGACGCCCGCGCCAAGGCCTACGCCGGCGTCGACGCGCTGTCCGTCGCCGGCAGCCACCACCGCACCGACATCGCCGCAGGAGTCTGACCCGCATGAGCACACCGAACGTCCCCAACGTCCTGGCGCACCGCTACGCCGCCGACGACCTGGTCCGGATCTGGTCGCCGGAGCACAAGATCGTCCTCGAGCGGCAGCTCTGGGTCGCCGTGCTCAAGGCGCAGCGCGACCTCGGGGTCGAGGTGCCGGACGGCGTCGTGGAGGCCTACGAGGCTGTCGTCGAGCGGGTCGACCTCGACTCGATCGCGGCCCGCGAGCGGGTCACCCGACACGACGTCAAGGCGCGGATCGAGGAGTTCTCCGCGCTGGCCGGCCACGAGCACATCCACAAGGGGATGACCTCCCGCGACCTGACCGAGAACGTCGAGCAGCTCCAGATCAAGGCGTCGCTGGAGCTGGTCCGGGACCGGGTCGTCGCGGCGCTGTCCCGGCTCGCCCGGCTGGCTGCCGAGCACGAGTCGCTGGTGATGACGGGCCGCTCGCACAACGTCGCGGCGCAGGCCACCACGCTGGGCAAGCGCTTCGCCACGGTCGCCGACGAGATGCTCGTCGGCCTGGACCGGGTCGAGGACCTGCTCGCGCGCTACCCGCTGCGCGGCATCAAGGGCCCGGTCGGCACCGCCCAGGACATGCTCGACCTGCTCGACGGCTCCACCGCGGACCTCGCCGACCTCGAGCAGCGGGTCGCCGCGCACCTCGGCTTCGACCGGGTGCTCACCAGCGTCGGCCAGGTCTACCCCCGCTCGCTGGACTTCGACGTGGTCTCCGCGCTGGTGCAGCTGACCGCCGGCCCGTCCAACCTGGCGACCACGATCCGGCTGATGGCCGGCATCGAGCTGGTCACCGAGGGCTTCAAGGAGGGCCAGGTCGGCTCCTCGGCGATGCCGCACAAGATGAACACCCGCTCCTGCGAGCGGGTCAACGGCCTCGCCGTCGTGCTGCGCGGCTACCTCTCCATGGTCTCCGAGCTCGCCGGCGACCAGTGGAACGAGGGCGACGTCTCCTGCTCCGTCGTACGCCGGGTGGCGCTGCCGGACGCGTTCTTCGCCTGCGACGGGCTGTTCCAGACGTTCCTCACCGTGCTCGACGAGTTCGGCGCCTTCCCCGCGGTGATCCAGCGCGAGCTCGACCGCTACCTGCCGTTCCTGGCCACCACCAAGGTGCTGATGGCCGCGGTGCGCAACGGCGTGGGCCGGGAGGCCGCGCACGAGGCGATCAAGGAGGCCGCCGTCGGGGTGGCGCTGGCGATGCGGCAGGGGCAGGCCGAGAACGACGTCTTCGAGCGGCTGGCCGCCGACGAGCGGCTCGGGCTGACCGAGCAGCAGCTGGCCACCCTGGTCGCGGACCCGATCACCTTCACCGGTGCGGCGCTCGACCAGGTGCAGGGCGTCGTGCGCCGGGTCGACGAGGTGGCGGCAGCGCACCCCGAGGCCGCGGCGTACACCCCCGGCGACATCCTCTGACGGGCGTCGCGGTGTCGTAGGACAGGAGGGTCTGCCGGTTCCGGGGTCGATCGGGCCGGATCGGGGAGAGTCTCCTGCCCCGCGGTTGCGACCGGGTCAGGTCCGGCGGGCGGTGGCCGGCAGCACCGGGTGGCCCGGCGGCACCCGCGGTGCTCGAAGCGGCCGTGCCGCACGAGGCCGATCCGCTCCATGACGGCCCACACGCCGTACCCGTGCTCGGCGCGGGGAGGTACCGCATCACCTCGGGGTCGGCGTTCAGCGCCGCGAACGGCTCCCGGTCGTCCTCACGCCAGCGGCGCAGCCGCAGCCGCGGGTGCGGATCTCGGGCACCTCGGTCATGGCTGCGGCGTCGGTCCTCGCGGGCGGAGCCGGGCCGCGAGGTACGGCGCGGTGCGGCTCGTCGTGGACCCGGCGACCTGCGCCGGCGTGCCCGCCGCGACCAGCCGGCCGCCGTCGTCCCCGCCGCCGGGACCGAGGTCGAGCACGTGGTCGGCGCCGGCCACCACGTCGAGGTCGTGCTCGACGACGACCACGGTGCTGCCTGCCTCGACCAGGTCGTGGAGCTGCCGGGTGAGCAGCGCGACGTCGACCGGGTGCAGGCCGGCGGTCGGCTCGTCGAGCAGGTAGAGGGTGTGCCCGCGGCGGGCCCGCTGGAGCTCCGAGGACAGCTTGATCCGCTGCGCCTCGCCGCCGGACAGCTCGGTGGCCGGCTGTCCCAGGGTGAGGTAGCCCAGGCCCACCGTGCGCAGCGTCTCCAGGCTCCGGGACACCGCGGGCACGTCGGCGAAGAAGCCGGCGGCGTCGTCGACGGTCATCGCCAGCACGTCCGCGACGCTGCGGTCCCGGTAGCGGACCTCGAGGGTGTCCGGGTGGTAGCGGGCGCCGAGGCAGACCGGGCACGGGGCGTAGCTGCCCGGCAGGAACAGCAGCTCGACGGCGACGAACCCCTCGCCCTGGCAGTTCTCGCAGCGGCCGCCGGCGACGTTGAAGGAGAAGCGGCCCGCGGCGTACCCGCGCTCCCGGGCCTCCGGGGTGGCCGCGAACAGCTTGCGCACCCCGTCGAAGAGTCCGGTGTAGGTGGCGAGGTTCGAGCGCGGCGTGCGGCCGATCGGGCGCTGGTCGACGACCACCAGCCGGGTGACCGCGTCCAGCCCCTCGGCCGCCGCCAGCCGGGGCGCCGCGAGGTCACCGTCCTCCTCGTCCTCGGCCTCCCCGTCCTCGTCGGGTACGTCGGAGGGGGTGCCCGCTCCCAGGTGGCCGCGGACGACGTCGGCCAGCACCCGGGTGACCAGCGTCGACTTGCCCGACCCGGACACCCCGGTCACAGCGGTGAAGACGCCCAGCGGGACGTCCACGTCCAGGTCGCGCAGGTTGTGCAGGCTGACCCCGCGCAGGGCCAGCGTCCCGGCCGCCGGCCGCGGCTCGCGGCTGGGGGGACCGGCGGGGTCGGCCGGTTGTCTGGGGAGGAACAGGAAGGGCCGGGTCGCGGACTCGGCCACGTCGGCCAGCCCGGCGACCGGGCCGCTGTGCAGCACCCGCCCGCCCCCGGTGCCGGCGCCCGGCCCGACGTCGACGATCCAGTCGGCGCGGCGCATCAGCTCCACGTCGTGCTCGACCACCAGCAGCGAGTTGCCTCCAGCGCGGAGCCGGTCCAGCACCCGCAGCAGCGGCTCGGTGTCGGCGGGGTGCAGCCCGGCGGACGGCTCGTCGAGCACGTAGAGCACCCCGAACAGGTGCGAGCGCAGCGCGGTGGCCAGCCGGAGCCGCTGCAGCTCGCCCGCGGACAGCGTCGGCGTGGCCCGTGCGGTGCTCAGGTAGCCCAGGCCGAGCTCGGCGAGCACCTCGATCCGGTCGAGCAGGTCCGGGACGATGCTCGCCGCGACCCCGGGCCGGTCCCCGTCGGCGAGCACCTGGGCCAGCTCGCTGAGCGGCAGGGCGGTCAGCTCCGAGACGGTCCGGCCGCCGTACGTCACGGCCAGCGCC
The DNA here is from genome assembly GCA_963800225.1 of uncultured Actinomycetota bacterium. Lineage (GTDB taxonomy): Bacteria > Actinomycetota > Actinomycetes > Propionibacteriales > Nocardioidaceae > Nocardioides_B. The sequence continues at coordinate 478,423 of CAWDAF010000003.1, forward strand.
TCGGGCCGCAGGCCGGTCCCGGCGCAGCGGGGACAGGGGTCCACCTCGACGTACTGGAGCACCCGGCGCCGGAGCGTCGCGCTGCCGGTGTTCGCCAGCGTCTGGAGCACGTAGCGGCGGGCGCTCTGGTAGGTGCCCTGGTAGGGCCGCTGGATCCGGTGCGCCTCGCGGTGCGCGTGCACGGTGACCACCGGCTGCTCGTCGGTGAACAGGATCCAGTCCCGGTCGGCCTGCGGCAGGTCGCGCCAGGGCCGGTCGACGTCGTAGCCCATCGTCACGAGGATCTCGCGGAGGTTCTTGCCCTGCCAGGCGCCGGGCCAGGCGGCGATGGCCCGCTCCCGGATGCTCAGCGAGGGGTCCGGGACCAGCGAGGCCTCGGTGGCCCGGTGCACCCGGGCCAGGCCGTGGCACTCCGGGCAGGCGCCGGCCGGGGTGTTCGGCGAGAACGAGTCCGAGTCCAGCCGCCCGGCTCCCGCCGGGTAGCTCCCGGCCCGGGAGAGCAGCATCCGCAGCGAGTTGGACAGCGTGGTGAGGGTGCCGACGGTCGAGCGTGCGGTCGGGACGCCGCGCGCCTGCCGCAGCGCGACGGCGGGCGGCAGCCCGGTGATCTCGTCGACGTCGGGGGCGCCGACCTGCTGCAGCAGCCGCCGGGCGTACGGCGCCACCGACTCGAAGTAGCGCAGCTGCGCCTCGGCGTACACGGTGCCGAAGGCCAGCGACGACTTGCCGGAGCCGGAGACCCCGGTGACCACCACGAAGGCGTCCCGGGGGAGGTCGACGTCGACGCCGCGCAGGTTGTGCTCGCGCGCGCCCCGGACCGAGATGAAGCCGGTGGGCTGCCGTGGGGAGGTCAGACCAGGGCCTCGCCGTCGTGGGTGGCCAGCCGGGACGCGACATGGGCCAGGTCGCGCCGCCAGACGTCGACAGGACCCGGGGGCAGGATGTCGTCCCACTCGATGGCCATCGAGCCGAGGACCTGGGGGAGCCGGGCCGTGCGGGCGACCAGCACGACGTGCAGGTGCGCGCCGCCGTCGCCCCACTTGTTCACGTGCACCCGGCCGATGTTCGGCAGGTGCGCCATGATCCGGTGCAGTCGGACCGTCAGCCGGCCCAGCTCGGAGGCCCGGTCGTCGTCGAGGTCGGAGAGGTCGAGGTGCTCGCGCGGCTGGAGCACCAGGATCAGCGGCAGCCCGCCGGGGGCGTCGGGGCTGGCCACGATCCAGCGCTCGTTGCGCCAGATCGTGCTCGCGGGCTCACCGGTCTCGCACCAGCACGGGCGGTCGCCCTCGCCCGACCGCGGCTGCTCGGCCTCGACGGGCGGCGCGAACACCTTCGGCGCCATCTCGCCCTCGTAGGGGAAGACGTCCCACTGCGCGCTCGGGGGCATCGGCAGCCGGCCGCCCTCCCCGACCTGTCCGATGACGCGGGCGTAGACCTCTTCGGCTGACTCCGGCATGGTGCCTCCCCGTGGTGTGTGGCTGGAGATGCTAGCCGGGTCCGGACCGGCCGCCGGCCGGCAGGGCGTCGGGCCGGGCGTCGATCGCTCCGCGTGCGGCGCACTACGATCGGGCGCCATGAGCGACGCCACGCACGGGATCCCGCCCGCCCCGCCGATCGAGGGCGCCGAGCACCTGCACTCGGGGAAGGTCCGCGACCTCTACTCCTACGGCGACGGCCGGCTGCTGATGGTGGCCAGCGACCGGATCTCCGCGTTCGACTTCGTGCTGTCCACCACGATTCCCGACAAGGGCGCGGTCCTCACCGCGATGTCGCTGTGGTGGTTCGACCAGCTCGCCGGCCTGGTCCCGAACCACGTGCTCTCCACCGACGTGCCGGAGCCCGTCCGGGGCCGCGCGGTGGTCTGCGAGAGCCTGGACATGTTTCCCGTCGAGTGCGTGGCCCGCGGCTACCTGACCGGGTCGGGGCTGCTGGACTACCGCGCCACCGGCGAGGTCTGCGGGATCCCGCTGCCCGCCGGTCTCGAGGACGCGAGCCGGCTGCCCGAGCCGATCTTCACCCCCGCCACCAAGGCCGCGATCGGGGACCACGACGAGAACGTCTCCTACGACGCCGTGGTCGGCGAGGTCGGGGCCGAGGCCGCGGCGCACCTGCGCGACCTCACGCTGCGGGTCTACCGGCACGCCGAGGGGGTGGCCCGGGAGCGCGGGATCATCCTGGCCGACACCAAGCTGGAGTTCGGGGCCCGCCCCGACGGGACCCTGGTGCTCGCCGACGAGGTGCTCACCCCGGACTCCTCGCGGTTCTGGCCGGCCGACGACTGGCAGCCGGGCCGGGCCCAGGCGTCCTACGACAAGCAGATCGTCCGCAACTGGCTGCTCTCCGACGCCAGCGGCTGGGACCGGGCCTCCGGGGAGGCGCCGCCGCCGCTGCCGGACGCGGTCGTCGAGCACACCCGGGCCCGCTACGTGGAGGCCTACGAGCGGCTGACCGGCGAGACGTTCGGGGGCTGAGGCCCTGGTCTCGTAGACTGCACGCGTCCCCCCGCCGAGCGCCCGCACCCGGGCGTGCGAACCAGGAGTCCCCGTGGCCCGTGTCGTCGTCGACGTCATGCTCAAACCCGAGATCCTCGACCCGCAGGGCAAGGCCGTGCACGGTGCGCTGCCCCGGCTCGGCCTCGAGGGGGTCAGCGACGTCCGCCAGGGCAAGCGCTTCGAGCTCGAGGTGGACGGCGAGATCACCGAGGAGCGGCTCGCGCAGCTGCACGACATCGCCGAGAAGCTGCTCTCCAACCCGGTGATCGAGGACTTCGAGGTGCACGTCGAGGAGCAGGCCCGGTGAAGGTCGGGGTCGTCACCTTCCCCGGCTCGCTCGACGACGTCGACGCGCAGCGCGCGGTCCGGCTGGCCGGTCACGAGGCGGTCTCCCTGTGGCACCGCGACCACGACCTGGCCGGCGTGGACGCGGTCGTGCTGCCCGGCGGCTTCTCCTACGGGGACTACCTGCGCTGCGGCGCGATCTCGCGGTTCTCGCCGCTGATGACCGAGGTGGTCGCCGGTGCGGACGCCGGCCTGCCGGTGCTCGGCATCTGCAACGGCTTCCAGGTGCTCTGCGAGAGCCACCTGCTGCCCGGTGCGCTGGTCCGCAACGAGCGGATGCGGTTCGTCTGCCGCGACCAGCGGCTGCGGATCGAGAGCACCGGCACCCCGTGGACCGGCTCGTTCTCCGCGGGGCAGGAGATCGTCGTGCCGCTGAAGAACGGCGAGGGCTGCTACGTCGCCGACGAGGCCACCCTCGACCGGCTGGAGGCCGAGGACCGGGTCGTGGCCCGCTACCTGGGCGGCAACCCCAACGGCTCGATGCGCGACATCGCCGGGGTCCGCAACGAGCGCGGCAACGTGGTCGGGCTGATGCCGCACCCCGAGCACGCGGTCGAGGAGGGCTTCGGCCCCGGTGTCGACGGGCTGGGCTTCTTCACCCTGTTCGAGGCCCTGGTCGGCTGACCCGGCCGGTCAGGCCGCGTAGGCCTTGGCGATCAGCTCGTAGGACAGCACCCGCTCGGCCGGGTCGTGCACCTGGGTGGTGATCACCAGCTCGTCGGCGCCCGCGTAGGTGCGCCGCCGCTCGAGGTCCTCGCGGACCTGCTCGGGGGTGCCCACGGAGATGAACCGGCGACGCTGCGCGGCGAGCTGGAGCTCCTGCTCGGTCCAGTCGTGCGCCGCGGCCTCCTCCGGCGTGGGCAGCGGGCCCGGCCGGTTCTGCATCAGCCGCACCATCGAGAGGTCGTTGGCGCGGGCCAGCATCTCGGCCCGCTCCTCGCTCTCGGAGGCGATCGCGGCGACCCCGAGCATCGCCCGCGGCTCGGTCATCCGCGCCGAGGGCTCGAAGCGCTCGCGGTAGCCCGCCACCGCCTCCGCCGGGTCGGCGGACCCGAAGTGCCCCGCGAACGCGAAGCCGGTCCCGAACGCGGCGGCGGCCTGGCCGCCGTACAGGGAGGAGCCGAGGATCCACAGCGGCGGCAGGGGTACGTCGTCCGGGATCGCGCGCAGCGGCTTGAAGGGGTGCTCGTCGGGGAAGCCGTCGACGTAGGCCAGCAGCTCGGCGAACTGCTGGGGGAACTCGTCGGCCTCGACCCGGCCGCGGCGCAGCGCGTAGGCGGTGAGCTGGTCGGTCCCGGGCGCCCGGCCCAGGCCGAGGTCGATCCGGCCCGGGTGCAGGCCCTCGAGGACCCGGAAGGACTCCGCGACCGCCAGCGGGGCGTGGTTGGGCAGCATGATGCCGCCGCTGCCGACCCGGATCGTCGAGGTGGCCGCGGCCACCGTCGCCATCATCACCAGCGGTGCGCTGCTGGCGACGCTGCCGATGTTGTGGTGCTCGGCGACCCAGAAGCGCTGGTAGCCGAACGACTCGGCGGCCCTGGCGAGCGCGACGGTGTCGTGCAGCGCCGAGGACGCGGGGCGCCCGGCGGGGATCGGGGAGAGGTCGAGCACGGACAGCGGCACAGAGGTGGTCACGTCGGGTCACAACGCCGGACGCCGGGAGAGGATTCCCGGAGCCGCCCGGTGGCGCCGTGATCCGGGCCCATCGCGACGCGGTCGGCTACAGGCAGCTGGCCTTGAGCTCGCGGGAGCGCTGGCGGACCACGGTCCACTGCCCCTGCGACTTCGCCAGGGTGCCGGTGACGTCGTAGTACGGCGTCGGGTTGGTCAGCGGGTCGCCATCGGCGTCCACGCTGAAGGTGAAGTTCTTGGTGCAGTCGCGGACCGTCGCGGTGTTCCCGGCGACCTTCACCGCGGTGACGTTGTCGCGTGCCCAGCCGACGACGCGCTGCTTCTTGGCCTTGAGGTCGGCGAGGTAGTCGAGGATGTCGCTGCGGGCCTTGCCGCGGGCGACCTTCGCGAACTCCGGGGTCACCTTGTAGGAGTAGTAGGTGTCCGCCGCGCCCTGCCAGTAGGACATCCAGGCGTCCACGACGGCCCTCTCCTCGGCGGTCGAGGCGGCGTTCTGGCCGAGGACGGCGGTGTGCAGCGAGGCGGCCTCGAGACGGTCGTTCGGCAGCGTGGACGGCGTGGCCTCCGAGGGCGGCGCGGAGCTGGACCCGCTCGGCTGGTCCGTCGCGGTCGGGGTGGCGGCGGACGGGGACGGGGACGGGCTGGCGCTCGCGCCGGTCGTGCCGCCGGCGGTGGGCCCGCCCTGCGGCGAGCCGCCGCTGCAGCCCGCGACCGCCGTCAGCGACAGCAGCAGCACGGCCGGCAGGCTGCGGTGGCGGCGCATGGGATCCCCCGTGGGTGGGCGGTCGGACGGGTGGTCGGTGCTGCGGTCTCGGCTGCCCACTGTAGCCGGTGGAAGGACCGGTAGATTGTGCCGAGCGGCCCCCGGCGACCCCGCCGGCGATCACCCCACGAGCGACACGGAGTCCCCTGCGTTGACCGAGCAGCGTTCGCACCTCGACACCATCGACACGGCGGCCGGCAGCCCCGACCGGGAGCAGCCCTGGGCCGACCTCGGCCTCAAGCCCGACGAGTACGCCCAGATCCGCGAGATCCTCGGCCGCCGGCCGACCGGCTCCGAGCTCGCGATGTACTCGGTGATGTGGAGCGAGCACTGCTCCTACAAGTCCTCCAAGGTGCACCTCAAGCAGTTCGGCCAGAAGGTCACCGACGAGATGCGCGAGCACCTGATGGTCGGGATCGGCGAGAACGCCGGGGTCGTCGACATCGGCGACGGCTACGCGGTCACCTTCAAGATCGAGTCGCACAACCACCCGTCGTACGTCGAGCCCTACCAGGGTGCGGCCACCGGCGTCGGCGGCATCGTCCGCGACATCCTGGCGATGGGCGCGCGCCCGGTCGCGGTGATGGACCCGCTGCGCTTCGGGCCCCTGGACAACCCCGACACCCACCGGGTGCTGCCCGGGATCGTGGCGGGCGTCGGCGGCTACGGCAACTGCCTCGGGCTCCCGAACATCGGCGGCGAGGCGGTCTTCGACGCGTCGTACGCCGGCAACCCGCTGGTCAACGCGCTGTGCGTGGGCGTGATGCGGCACGAGCAGATCCACCTCGCCAAGGCGGCAGGCAGAGGCAACCAGGTGATCCTGTACGGCGCCCGCACCGGCGGCGACGGCATCGGCGGGGTCTCGGTGCTGGCCTCGGAGACCTTCGAGTCCACCGGGCCCGCGAAGCGCCCCAGCGTGCAGGTCGGCGACCCGTTCCAGGAGAAGCTGCTGATCGAGTGCACCCTGGAGATCTTCGCCGAGCAGCTGGTGCTCGGCATCCAGGACCTCGGCGGCGCCGGGCTGTCCTGCGCCACCTCGGAGCTGGCCTCGGCCGGCGACGGCGGGATGCACGTGTGGCTCGACCGGGTGCCGCTGCGCGACTCGTCGCTGGCGCCCGAGGAGATCTTGATGTCGGAGTCCCAGGAACGGATGATGGCGGTCGTCGAGCCCGCCCACGTGGACCGGTTCCTGGAGATCTGCGAGAAGTGGGACGTCGAGGCGACCGTGGTCGGCGAGGTCGACGACTCCGGCCGGCTGACCATCGAGTGGCACGGCGAGACCGTGGTGGACGTGCCGCCGCGCTCGGTGGCCCACGACGGTCCCACCTACCAGCGGCCCTACGCCCGGCCGGCCTGGCAGGACGCGCTCCAGGCCGACGACGGCGCCGCGCTGGCGCGCCCGGCGACCGGCGAGGACCTCCGGGCGACCCTGCTGCGCCTGGTCGGCTCGCCGAACCTCTGCGACAAGTCCTGGATCACCGACCAGTACGACCGCTACGTGCAGGGCAACACCGTGCTGGCGCAGCCCGAGGACTCCGGGATGGTGCGGGTCGACGTCGACTCCGGGCTCGGTGTCGCGGTCTCCACCGACTGCAACGGCCGCTTCGCCAAGCTCGACCCGTACGCCGGCGCGCAGCTGGCGCTGGCCGAGTCCTACCGCAACGTGGCCACGTCCGGCGCCCGGCCGCTCGCGGTCAGCGACTGCCTGAACTTCGGCTCGCCCGAGGACCCGGACGTGATGTGGCAGTTCGCCGAGGCCACCCGGGGCCTGGCCGACGGCTGCCAGGCGCTCGGCATCCCGGTCACCGGCGGCAACGTCAGCCTCTACAACCAGACCGGCGGCACCGCGATCCTGCCGACGCCGGTGGTGGCCGTCCTCGGCGTGATCGACGACGTCGCCCGTCGTACCCCGTCGGGCTTCCTCGCCGAGGGCCAGCAGATCTACCTGCTCGGCACCACCCGCGACGAGCTCGCCGGGTCGGAGTGGATGCACGTCACCCACGGCCACCTCGGCGGCCGCCCGCCCGCGGTGGACCTCGCGGTGGAGAAGGAGCTCGCGGACATCCTGGTCAACGCGTCCCGCGACGGGCTCGTCGACGCCGCGCACGACCTGTCCGACGGCGGTCTGGCCCAGGCGCTGGCCGAGGCCTGCCTGCGCAACGGCGTCGGCGCCCGGGTCTGGCTGCCCGACGACCTCGACCCCTTCGTCGCGCTGTTCAGCGAGTCCGCAGGCCGGGTGCTGGTGGCCGTGCCCCGCTCGGAGGAGGTCCGCTTCACCGACATGTGCGGCGCCCGCGGCTTCCCGCACGCGCGGATCGGCGTGACCGACGGAGCGGGGCCGGACGCGGTGCTCGACGTGCAGGGCCGGTTCAGCGTGTCGGTGGCCGACCTGCGGGCCGCGTGGACCGCGACCCTGCCCGCCGCGCTGGACCGGGACGTGGTCTCCGACCTGCTCTGAGCCCGGTTGTGGCCGATCCCGACAGGCCGGTCGGGATGTGGCCGACCGTGACGGGCCGGGCCCCGGTCTCCTGGTCGGGACCGGCCACAACCGGGCCTGCGCTCAGCGGTTGCCGGACTGGAGCAGCCGCCACAGCGCCGGGGTGACCACGCCGGTACGCGTGCGGTGGTGGTCGCCCTGGTAGCGCCTGACCGCGGTCGTCGTGCGCCGGTCGAACACCCCGGTGACGGTCAGCCCGGCACCGTCGGCGGCGTTCAGGGCCCGCTGGACGCGACGGACGGCGACCGAGGCGCTGCCGGCCTTGACCAGCGGCGTGTCGCCCTGGGACAGCAGCGCGACCCAGGTGCCGGGGGTCGTGCTGGTGCCGGCGGACAGGCCCCGGCGGGTCCGGTAGCGGCGCACCGCGGCGCCGAGCCCGGCGTCGTACACGCCGTCCGCGGTGCCCGCGTAGGCGCCGCGGCCGCGCAGCAGGCACTGCACGGTGCGCACCAGCGCTCCGCGGTCGCCGACCGCGCGGGCGGGGTAGCGGCCGTAGTCGTACGCCGCCGCGCCGCCGCAGTGCCGGGGCTCCGGGGGCGGCGTGGAGCCCCGGCCGAGGTCGAGCCAGTCGGTGTCGATGTTGATCCGCACGCCGCCGTGGGTCTCGTCGTGACCGCCGCGGTACTGGTGCACCCGGCGGTGCGAGGTCCAGCCGTCACGGCGCACGTAGGAGGAGGCGACGTCGGCGCGGCCGTTCCAGTCCGCGATCCAGATCCGGTCCGGCATCCGGTAGCGGCCGGGCCGGGTGGTGCGGGCGTCGTCGAGGATCTTGATCCCGGACGCGGCGCTGGAGTAGACGCCGGAGACGTAGTGCAGGTCGTGCAGCTGGTCGGTCCAGGCGGACAGGAAGCTCAACGCGGACTCCCGGCACCTCGTGGACGAGGTCGCGAACGACTCCAGGTCGTACCACAGGGTGCTCCTGGCGCTGATCCCGAGCCGGCGGGCGGCGGCGACCGTCTTGCGCGCCTCGGCCCGACCCTGGCGGCGCGCCGACGCGTAGGAGCCGGTGGGGCTGGGGTGGATCCGGACCTGGTGCAGGTAGCGCTCGCGGGTGGTGCACCAGGCCTGCGGCCCGAGGGTGATCGGCAGCAACCGCCAGCCGTGCGCCAGCTGGGTGCTCACCCAGGCCGGGGTCAGGTTGGGCTGGCTCAGGCAGCCGCGGGAGTCCCCGGACAGGTAGATCCCGACCGCCCAGTACGGCGAGCCGGTCAGCCAGGCGTCCATCGCCCGCTGGCTCGGCGCCGTGCACTGGTCGAAGCCGTAGCCGGTGAAGTCGCCGGGGGTGACCCGGTTGGCGGCCTGGGCGGGGGTGGCCAGCAGGCCGGGGACCAGGCCGGCCAGCAGCGCCAGCAGGGCTGCGACGAGCGCGACCGTGGACCGGGGGGAGGCGGGCATGGTGACTCCTGCTCGTCGGCGGACAGCAGCCGTCACTGTAGTCACAAATTCACCAACGTTAACAGGGATCACGGGTTTCGGTTCGCCGGACACGCCGGTGCTGCCGCCGGTGCCCGGCCGGCGGGTGGGGCGGACAATGGGGCCGTGCCCGTCCGACTCCAGCCCGCCGACCCCGCCCTGGTGGGCCCCGCCCTCGACCGGTTCCGCGGGGGTGCCGCCGACGGGGCCGACCTGCGGCTGCTCACCAAGCACCTGCTCGCGCTGCTGGTGGCCCGGGCGCCCGGCGGCGCCGTCGAGGTCCGGGTGCCGCCGTACGCCGCCGCGCAGTGCCTCCAGGGCACCCGGCACACCCGCGGCACGCCCCCGGCCGCCGTCGAGATGGACGCCGCGACCTGGATCGAGCTGGCGGTGGGGGACCTGGACTGGTCCGAGGCGGAGCGCGAGGGCCGGCTGCGGGCCTCGGGGGAGCGGTCCGACCTCGGGCACCTGCTGCCGCTCGTCGAGGGCTGAGGCCCCGCCCGGCAGGCCCGACCGTAGGGTGTCGCCATGACCCTCACCCCTGACGCGATCCGGTCCGCCGTGCACGACGTGATGCCGTCGGTCCGGGCCGACCTCGAGGCCCTGGTCCGGATCCCCTCGGTGAGCGCGGACCCGGCTCGCGCCGACGACGTACGCCGCTCCGCCGAGGCCACCGCGGCACTGTTCCGCGCCGAGGGCTTCGACGACGTGCAGATCCTCTCCGCCGCCGGGGGAGCGCCCGCCGTGGTCGCCCGCCGGCCGGCCCCCGCGGGTGCGCCGACCGTGCTGCTCTACGCCCACCACGACGTGCAGCCCGTCGGCGACCCGGCCGACTGGGACAGCGAGCCCTTCGAGCCCACCGAGCGCGGCGACCGGCTGTACGCCCGCGGCGCGGCCGACGACAAGGCCGGCATCGCCGCCCACCTGGCCGCGATCCGGGCGCACGGCGCCGACCTTCCGGTCGGGGTGACCGTGCTGGTGGAGGGTGAGGAGGAGGTCGGCTCGCCGACCCTGGAGGCGTTCCTGGCCGAGCACCGCGACCTGCTGGCCGCCGACGTCATCGTGATCGCCGACTCCGGCAACTGGGACATCGGCGAGCCCGCCCTGACCACCAGCCTGCGGGGCCTGGTCGACTGCTTCGTCGAGCTCCGCACCCTCGACCACGGCGTGCACTCGGGCATGTGGGGCGGCGTCGTCCCGGACGCGGTCACCGCCATGGTCCGGCTGCTCGCGACCCTGCACGACGACGAGGGGAACGTCGCCGTCGAGGGTCTGGCCTCCGGGCCGGCCGCCGACGTGGAGTACCCGATGGACCGGATCCGCTCCGAGTCGGGGATCACCGAGGGCGTCGAGCTGATCGGCTCCGGCTCGGTCGTCGAGCGGCTGTGGACCAGGCCGTCGATCACCACGATCGGCTTCGACGCGACCCGCACCGCCGACGCCAGCAACACCCTGATCCCGACCGTCAAGGCCAAGCTCTCGGTCCGGCTCGCCCCCGGAGACAGCTCCAAGCAGGCGATGGAGCGGGTCCGCGAGCACCTCGAGAAGCACGTCCCGTGGGGGGCTCGGCTGACCTTCACCGCCGGCGAGTTCGGCGAGCCCACCCGGATCGACGCGACCGGGCCGGCGTACGACGCGGCGCGCGCGGCCTTCCGCGAGGCGTGGGACGGCGTGGAGCCCGTGGACATGGGGGTCGGCGGCTCGATCCCGTTCATCGCGGCCTTCAGCGAGGCCTTCCCCGACGCGGCGGTGCTGGTCACCGGGGTCGAGGACCCCGACACCCGCGCGCACGGCGCCAACGAGGGCCTGCACCTCGCGGAGTTCGCCCGGGTCTGCCTGGCCGAGGCGCTGCTGCTGCACCACCTCGCCGAGAGCGCCGGCTGATCCTGGCGGGCCGGGACGGGCATCCGGTGCGCGATTCGTCGGCTGCCCGGCCACGGCCGTAGACTCGGCCGCGTGCCCGCCCAGGAGACGCCCCGTGGCCGCGCCGGTCGCCCGGGCGGAGACGGAAAGCTCACCCACGCACTCGACCCGCACGACGTCGGCCCCCAGGACGCCTGCGGCGTGTTCGGGGTCTGGGCACCCGGCGAGGACGTCGCCAAGCTGACCTACTACGGCCTGTACGCGCTGCAGCACCGCGGCCAGGAGTCGGCCGGGATCGCGGTCAGCAACGGCCGGCAGATCCTGGTCTACAAGGACATGGGCCTGGTCTCGCAGGTCTTCGACGAGTCCACGCTGGCCTCGCTGACCGGCCACCTCGCGGTCGGCCACGCGCGCTACTCGACCACCGGTGCGAGCACCTGGTACAACGCCCAGCCGACCTTCCGGCCCACCGAGACCGGCTCGATCGCCCTGGCCCACAACGGCAACCTGACCAACACCCGCGAGCTGTCCGCCCGGGTCGCGGACCTGGCCGGGGCGGTCGGGGACTCCGACGTCTCCGCGAAGTCGGCGCCGGCCTCGACCAACGACACCAGCCTGGTCACCGCGCTGCTCGCCCACCACCCCGACATGAGCCTGGAGGAGAACGCCGTCCAGGTGCTCCCCGGCCTGCGCGGCGCCTTCTCCTTCGTCTGGATGGACGAGAACACCCTGTACGCCGCCCGCGACCCGCAGGGCGTCCGCCCGCTGGTGCTCGGCCGCCTCGAGCGCGGCTGGGTGGTCGCCTCGGAGACCGCGGCCCTCGACATCGTCGGTGCCTCCTTCATCCGCGAGGTGGAGCCCGGCGAGATGGTCGCGATCGACGAGGACGGCCTGCGCAGCCGTCGGTTCGCCGAGGCCGCCCCGAAGCACTGCCTGTTCGAGTTCGTCTACCTGGCCCGCCCCGACACCTTGATGAACGAGCGCCGGGTGCACAGCGTGCGGGTCGAGATCGGCCGCCGGCTGGCCCGGGAGTTCCCCGCCGACGCCGACCTGGTGATGCCGGTGCCGGAGTCCGGCACCCCGGCCGCCATCGGGTACGCCGAGGCCAGCGGGATCCCCTACGGCACCGGCCTGGTCAAGAACTCCTACGTCGGCCGGACCTTCATCCAGCCCTCGCAGACCATCCGCCAGCTCGGCATCCGGCTCAAGCTCAACCCGCTGCGCGACGTGATCGAGGGCAAGCGGCTGGTCGTCGTCGACGACTCGATCGTGCGCGGCAACACCCAGCGGGCCCTGGTCCGGATGCTCCGCGAGGCGGGCGCTCGTGAGGTGCACGTGCGGATCTCCTCGCCGCCGGTGAAGTGGCCCTGCTTCTACGGCATCGACTTCGCCACCCGCGCGGAGCTGATCGCCAACGGCCTCAACTCCGACGAGATCTGCCGCTCCATCGACGCCGACTCGCTCGCCTACATCTCGCTGGAGCAGCTCGTCGAGGCCACCGAGGTGCCGATGACGAACCTGTGCCGGGCCTGCTTCGACGGCGTCTACCCGATCGAGCTCCCCGACCCCGAGCACCTCGGCAAGCACCTGCTGGAGCTCGGCCCGGTCGTCCCCTCCCCCGACGGCCTGTCCACGTCGCTGTCCGGTGGCGGCGCGGGCGACTCCCTCGACCGTCCCTGAGCCCGCACCCCTAGGAGCCCCGATGACCGAGCAGCCGCCGACCCGCGACACCGCGGGTGCGACGTACGAAGCGGCCGGTGTCTCCATCGACGCCGGCGACAAGGCCGTCGAGCTGATGAAGGTGTGGATCGACAAGGCCCGCCGCCCGGAGATGCTCGGTGGGATCGGCGGCTTCGCGGGGCTCTTCGACGCCAGCGCGCTGAAGTCCTACGACCGGCCGCTGCTCGCGTCGTCCGCGGACGGCGTCGGCACCAAGGTGGCGATCGCGCAGGCGATGGACGTCCACCACACGATCGGCTTCGACCTGGTCGGGATGCTCGTCGACGACCTCGTGGTCTGCGGCGCCGAGCCGCTGTTCCTCACCGACTACATCGCCACCGGCCGGGTCGTGCCCGAGCGGATCGCCGCGATCGTGCAGGGCATCGCCGAGGCCTGCGTGCACGCCGGCTGTGCCCTGATCGGCGGCGAGACCGCCGAGCACCCCGGCCTGCTGGCCCCCGACGAGTACGACGTCGCGGGCTCGACCACCGGGGTCGTGGAGGCGGCCGACCTGCTGGGCCCCGGCCGGGTCCGGGCCGGCGACGTGGTGGTCGCGATGGGGTCGAGCGGGCTGCACTCGAACGGCTACTCGCTGGTGCGCCACGTGCTCCTCGGCACCGAGGGCGGGGCAGGCTGGCGGCTGGACCGGCACGTCGACGAGCTCGGCCGTACTCTCGGTGAGGAGCTGCTGGAGCCCACCTTGATCTACGCCAAGGCCTGCCTCGACCTGGCCCGCAGCACCGCCACCCACGCGATGTCCCACATCACCGGGGGCGGCCTGGCGGCCAACCTGGAGCGGGTCATGCCGGACACCAAGGTGGCCACCCTGGAGCGTGGCAGCTGGACCCCGCAGCCGGTCTTCGACCTGGTCCGCCGGGTCGGCTCGGTGGACCAGGCCGACCTCGAGCGCACCCTCAACTGCGGGGTGGGCATGGTGGCCGTGACCGCCGCCGAGGACGCCGACCGGGCGGTCGCGCTGCTCGAGGGGCACGGCCTCTCGGCGTGGGTGTGCGGCGAGGTCACCGAGGCCGGCGACGGCGCCCCCGGCGGCTCGGTCACCCTGACCGGCTCCCACCCGGGCTGGACCTGAGCCCGGCGCCGAGCCCGGCCGGGCCCTGGCGGGGCGTTCGCCGGACGTGAACACCGCGACATTTCGGGATCTGGTGTGGGGGATCGACCTCCGGCCAGGTACGGTTGCGTTACGAAAACCTAAAGGACAGTCCGGACGCGCGTGTGGGTCGGTCCCGGCTTCGTTGACGAAGAGCCGAGACAGTCTCAGACGTGACTCCGGCCACGAGTGCGAGGGGGTCGACCCTATGGGGCGCGGCCGTGCTAAGGCGAAGCAGACCAAGGTTGCCCGCGATCTGAAGTACCAGTCCTTCGAGACGGACTTCGGGGCGCTGGCCCAGGAGCTGCATGGCAAGGATCACCAGACGAGCGACAGCACCGATGACGGTGCTGGCGACGAGTACGACGACTGGTCGGGCTACTCCGACTCCCGCAGTCGCGACTGACCGCACGCACGCCCGGGCCGCACGCGACCCGGGGCTGACCGGCGCCGGGTGACCGGCGCCGGTCCTTTCGCGCTCCGGTGCCGCCGGCTCAGCCGAGCCAGAGCCCGCGCAGCCGGCCGACCTCGGTCATCCGCCGCTCCGCGATCCGGTCGGCGGCCACGGCGGGCGGCACGCCCTCCTCGTCGGCGAGCGCGAACACCCCGACCGCGGTGTCGTAGATCCTCTCGGCGCGCTGGCGGGCCCGCTCGAAGGAGAAGCCCTCGAGCTCGTCCGCGACCTGGATCAGTCCACCGGCGTTGACCAGGTAGTCCGGGGCGTAGAGCACCCCGCGGTCCTGCAGCCCCTTCTCGATGCCGTGGTGGGCGAGCTGGTTGTTCGCCGCCCCGCAGACGATCCGGGCGCTGAGCACGTCGACCACCTCGTCGGTGAGGGCGCCGCCGAGCGCGCAGGGCGCGTAGACGTCGAGCTCGGAGGCGACCAGGGTCTCGGTGTCGGCCACGGACCGCACGTCGGGCAGCTCGGCGCTCAGCGCCGCGACGGCCGCGGCGTCCACGTCGGTGACGACCACCCGGGCGCCGTCCTCCACGAGGTGCCGGACCAGGTGCCGGCCCACCTTGCCGACGCCGGCGACGCCGACCGTGCGGCCGTGCAGCGTCGGGGCTCCCCAGGTCACCTCGGCGGCTGCGCGCATGCCCTGGAAGACGCCGTACGCGGTGAGCACGGAGGAGTCCCCGGCGCCGCCGTGCGCGACGGTGCGGCCGGTCACGTAGGAGCTCTCCCGGGCGATGTGGTCCATGTCCGGGCTGCTCGTCCCGACGTCGCAGGCCGTGTAGTAACGGCCGTGCAGCGACTCCACGAAGCGGCCGTAGGCGCGCAGCAGCGGCTCGGTCTTGAGGCGGGCCGGGTCACCGATGATGACCGCCTTGCCGCCGCCCAGGTCCAGACCGGCGAGCGAGGCCTTGTAGGCCATCCCGACCGACAGGTTCAGCACGTCGTCGAGAGCGTCCTGCTCGGAGGCGTAGGGGTAGAAGCGGGTGCCGCCGAGGGCCGGGCCGAGCGCCGTGGAGTAGATCGCGATGATCGCCTTGAGGCCGGTCGGCTCGTCGTGGCAGAAGACCACCTGCTCGTGGCCGGAGGCCCGTTCGAAGACCCCGTGGGATCCGGGGGCGGGGTGGGTGCTGGTCGCTGTCATCAGGGGGTGACCCTTCGCTGTCCGGCCCGCGGGGTGGGCGGGCGCTCGGTGGGGGCGACGGTCGCGGGGGTGGTGCGGCCGCCAGGTCCAGCATAGGGACTCCGCGGCCGGATCGTGCGACCTGGGTCACACCGGACGGGTAGGTCCGGGAAGCCCGTCCGGGAGGGTTATGGGACCAACGTCCCTGACCTGAAATGACTAGAGCGTAAGGCTTGGTGACTCATTTAGGTCATTGTCATAGTTTAGGAGCCCCCTCTACGCTAGGGAGTGTCACACTGAGGTAAGGGTGCCCGATCTCTCGGGTATCCACGGAGTAACAACTGTGAGGGAGGCCCGCTATGAATACGCGGCCACCTGAGTCCGAACCGCTGCTCACCCCTGCTGAGGTCGCGGCCATGTTTCGGGTCGACCCGAAGACGGTCACCCGTTGGGCCAAGGCCGGCAAGCTGAGCTCGATTCGGACTCTCGGCGGACATCGCCGCTATCGCGAGTCCGAGGTACGCGACCTGCTGACCGGGATGGTTCCGGAACAGCGTCGCGGCGACCAGGACTGACTCCCAGGTCAGTCCGGGTCCGCGTCACCCCAAGCTTTTGGCCGGTCTGTTGGCGCCACGGCGTCGGCGAGGGGAACGGGCAGGAGCCTAGATGACCCCCGTGTCTCCTCGAGACACGGGGGTTCGTCGCGTCCGGAGCCGCTCCGGGCGCCCACCGGTCCAGCGCAGGTCCGGTCCGGGTCAGCGCAGCCGGCGTACGTACCCGGCCAGCTGCCGGGCGTCGACCAGTCGCCGCTCCCAGGTGGCGCCCACGGCCACCAGCAGCGCTCCGGCCAGGCCGAGCAGCACCCACCGCGGCACCGCCGCCCCGACGTACGGCGCGGCGAGCCAGGCCACCAGCACCGCACCGGTGACCGAGCCCAGGGCGACCGGGGCGGTCCAGCCCAGCCGGGAGCCGGCCAGCACCAGCAGCAGGCAGGCCAGACCGAGCAGCAGCGCCCGGAGGCCGGCCGGTTCGGTGAGCGCCCACAGCAGGGTCGGCAGCAGGGCCAGCCCGAGCCCGGGGGCCAGCGCGGTCATCGTGGTCGCGGCCGGGTCCCGGCGCAGCCGCAGCAGGCCGACCGCGAGCAGCGCCACTGCCGACGGCAGCGTGTAGGCCTCCGGCGCGTGGACGCCGAGGTCCCACAGCCGCACCCAGCTGGCGGCGGCGAGCAGCGCGCCGCCCACCCAGGCCAGGGCGTGGCGGTCCTCGCGCAGCAGGGACACCAGGGTCACCACGACCCCGGCGGTGGTGAGGTACACCGCGGTCCAGGTGGCCTGGTCCGCCGCCGGGGCCAGCAGCACCCCGGCGACCGCGAGCGGCAGCGCGGCGGCGGCCGCCCCGACCTCCTGCCCGACCACGGCGGTCGCGTCGGTCCACCAGCGCGCCGGGGCGTACGGCGTGGCCAGCACCAGCAAGCCCAGGGTCAGCAGCCCGGCCAGCGCGGTCCAGGTCGCCTCGACGTCTCCGACGCGGGCCCAGGTGCCCACCAGCCCGGCCAGCGCGGCGGCCACCAGTGCGCCGGCGGTGGCCGCGGTGCTCCCGCGACCCCGCAGCTCCACCAGCAGGGCGAGCGCGAGCACCGGGAGCAGGGCCAGGCCGGTCAGCAGGTCGGCGTGCGCCGAGACCGCGAGGCCGCCCGCCGCGGCAGCCGACGCGACCGCCAGGGCCAGGACGTCCCCGGCGCGCTGCCAGCGGACCACGGCCCCGGCCGCCGTCGCCAGCAGCGCGGCCACGACCAGCCACACCGGCACCGGGTAGAGCGCCAGGCCGGCGACCAGCGAGCCGGCCAGCAGGGCGGCCCCGACCCGGACCGGGAGCGACCCGGTGAGCGTCCGGTCGGCCGCCCCGGTCGCGCCGGCGACGGCGGCGGCGGTGCCGAGCAGGACGACCGTGCAGAGCGGCAGCAGCCAGCCCGCCGGCTGGTCGAGGACGGCGTCGAGCCGGGGGAGCCGGTCGCCGGCGTGTCCGGACCAGACCGGGTGCGTGGCCTCGGCCAGCCGGAGCGCGGCCTCGCCGGTGAGCAGGGCGCCGGCCAGCAGGACCCCGGTCGCGGCCGCGGCCTGGGTGACCGAGGTGGTCAGCCCCCAGGGGCGCGGCAGCAGCCGGGTCACGACACCCAGCACCGCCAGCAGGCCGAGCAGCACCAGGCTGGCCGGGGTGGCGCCGAGGTGCCGGGCCGGGGAGAGCAGGGCCACGGTGAGCAGCAGCAGTCCGACGGCGACGGCGCTGACGCGGACCGCCAGGGGCAGTCGCCGGGCCAGGCCGGGAGCCGCGGCGATCGAGGCCGCGGCCAGGAGCGGCCAGACCTCGAGGCCGGCCCAGAGCCCGGACCAGCCGCCGTCGTGCACGAGCGTGCGGTCCAGCGCGTCGCCGGTCAGGCACATCCACGCCGCGGCGGCCACCAGCCCGGTGCCGGCCGCCGCCGTCGCGAGCCGCCGCCGGTGGGTCACCAGGGCCACTCCGGCGGCGACCGCGACCGCGAGGACGAGGGAGGGGGCGGTGGGCAGCCACGCGGCGCTGACCAGGCCCAGGGCGGCCAGCGCGGTGCCGACGGCGACGACGACCTCGGCCCCGGTCAGCCGGCCGACCGCCGTACCCCGGGACCAGCGCGCGGCGAGGATCCCGGTCAGGGTCAGCGCCGAGCCGACGAGCAGCAGCAGCCCGGACACGGTCAGGCCGCCGAACCAGCCCGCGTGGTAGCCGCCGGTGAGGTCCAGGGTCAGCAGCCCGAAGCCCACCAGGGCGAGCGCCTCGGCGGCCCCGGCCAGGCCGCGGCGCGCCATCCGGACCGCCAGCCAGCCGGCGACGCCGGTGAGGGCGACCAGCGCGACCGTGCGACCGCCGACGCCCAGCAGCGTCCAGGCGACCGCCAGGAAGACCAGGGATGCGACCAGCAGGCAGGCGGCCCCGAGCCCCAGCAGGATCTTCGGGACCGTCGCGGCGCTGAGACCTCGTCGTCGGGGCGCCGACTCCGTGGCCGTCGCGGCCGGGAGCACGGCGGTCCCGGTGCGGACGCCGGTGGGGACGCCGGCCGGGACGGGCGGGCCGACCCGGCCGGCGGAGGCCGCCCGCAGCACCCCCAGCAGCTGGTCGGCCTGGACCAGGGTGCTGAACAGCCGCTGTGCGGTCTCGCCGCGCAGGGTGAGGTCGCACGCGCCGCACCGGTCGGCGGCCGGCGTGATCGGCGCGCGGCAGTCGGGGCAGCGCTGCGGGTCGGCATAGAGGGTCATGTCCCTATGAAGCCATCCCGGTCACCCGCGCGGCAGCGTCATGGCACTCAACCGGCCTGAGTACCGGCACTCAGCGCCGCCCCTCCGCCCTCCCTCCCGCTGTAACGCGGGGTTATGGACGCTCCACACGGCGTACGACGCGCGCGAACCGTCCACGCGCCTTGCGAGGTCGCGCGGGCGGTCCATCGAGGGCCGGGCCACCGACTTCGCAAGGCGGGCGGACGGTTCACGAGGCGCATACGCCTGCTCAAGCGTCCATAACCCCGCGTTACAGCGGGCGGGGGGAGGGGGCCAGTGGGTCAGGCGGCGGCCTGGTCCCGGTCCCGGTCGCCGAGCACCGGCCGGGCGATCTCGAGCACCTTGGCCTGCGCCTTGGAGCCGAAGTCGTTGGGCAGCGAGAGCCGGAAGACCTTCTTCCACGCCGAGCCGACCTGGCGGGGCAGCGAGCCGGTGACGTAGGTCAGGCCGTACTTCTCGAAGAGCGCCTGCACCTGCGGGGCGATCTCCTGGTAGCGGTTGCTCGGCAGGTCCGGGAACAGGTGGTGCTCGACCTGGAAGGACAGGTTGCCGGTCATGAAGTGCATGGCCTTGCTGCCGTTGATGTTCGCCGAGCCGAGCATCTGGCGCAGGTACCACTCGCCGCGGGTCTCGCCGGTGATCGAGCGGCGCTCGAAGGTCTCGACACCCTCCGGGAAGTGCCCGCACATGATCACCGAGTGGGTCCACAGGTTGCGGACCAGGTTGGCGGTCAGGTTCGCGGTCAGCGTGGTGAGCGCCGACGGGCCGGACAGCACCGGGTGCAGCACGTAGTCCTTGGTCATCTGGCCGCGGATCTTGCGCAGCGTCTGCTTCGCGCGGGCCTTGAAGTCGGGGTTGCTGCGGCGCTTCTTGGTCGCCAGGTTCTTGCCGAGCTCGAGGTCGTACGCCGCGATGCCGTACTCGAAGAAGCAGGCGTTGATGAAGTTCCACAGCGGCTGCGCGAGGTACATCGGCACCCAGCGCTGGTCCTCGTCGACGCGCATGATGCCGTAGCCGAGGTCGTTGTCCTTGCCGATCACGTTCGTGTACGTGTGGTGCAGCTCGTTGTGCGAGTGCTTCCACTGGTCGGAGGGGGAGGCGTTGTCCCACTCCCAGGTGGTCGAGTGGATCTTCGGGTCACGCATCCAGTCCCACTGGCCGTGCATGACGTTGTGGCCGATCTCCATGTTCTCGATGATCTTCGCGATCGAGAGACCGGCGGTGCCGAGGATCCAGGCCGGCGGGAACATCGAGACCAGGAGCACCGCGCGGCTGCCCAGCTCGAGCTTGCGCTGGGTGGCGATCACCTTCCGGATGTACGTCGCGTCGCCCTCGCCGCGGGAGTCGATGACCTGCTGGCGGATCGCGTCGAGCTCGACGCCGAGCTGCTCGATGTCCGCGCCGGTGAGGTGCGCGGTCGGGTCCTGGGCCTTCTTCTGCATGACGGTCATGGTGATCTCCTTCGGTCGGTGATCGGGTCGGGCGGGATGTCAGTGGTCGATGACGCAGGCACCGGCGGCGGCGGAGACGCAGGTCTGGATCGGGACCCCGCCGGTGCCGGTCTCGCCGGGGGAGGCGGTGGTGACCTCGCCGTTGCGGAGGTCGCGGACCGAGCCCTCGCGCATCGGCAGCACGCAGCCGAAGCAGATGCCCATCCGGCAGCCGGAGGGCATCAGCACCCCGGCGTCCTCGGCGGCGTCCAGGATCGGGGTGCCGCCGTCGGCCTCGACGACGGTGCCGGCGCCGGTGGGGCCGGCGAAGCTGACCGTGCCGCCCTCGCCGGCCACCACCGTGGCCACCTTGAACTGCTCGGTGAGCAGCGGCAGGGCGAGCCCTTCGTGGTGGGTCGTGAGCGCGTCGAGCAGGCCGGCCGGGCCGCAGGCGAACGTGGTGCGCTCGTGCAGGTCGGGCACCAGGTCGGCGAGGTCGGCGACGTCGAGGACGCCGTGCACGTCGTCGTACCGGGCGACCAGCTGGATCAGCCCGGCCTCGTCGAGGGCGCGGAGGTTGTCGAGGAAGATCGAGTCCGGCTCGCTCGGGGCCACGTGCACCACGGTGATGTCGTAGCCGGCGCTCCTCGGCAGCCGGGCCACCCCGGAGTCGGTGACCGGGAACAGGTTGCGGAGCATCCCGATGACCGGGGTCACCCCGGAGCCGGCGGTCACGAACAGCAGCCGGCCGCCGTCGGTGGGGAGCACGAACTCGCCGGTCGCCTGCTCGAGGTGGACCAGGGTGCCGGCCCGCGCGTGCCGGACCAGGTGGTTGCTGACCTTCCCGCCCGGCACCGCCTTGACGGTGATCGAGATGTACCCGTCGGCGCGGGGACCGTGGGTCAGCGAGTAGGCGCGCCACTGGCGGACGCCGTCGACGTCGACGCCGATCCGGACGTACTGGCCGGGCACGTGGCCGGCCCAGTCCTTGCCGGGGCGGATCACCAGGGTGGCCGCGTCGGCGGTCTCCGGCTCGACCGAGACGATCCGGCCGCGCAGGTCGGCGCCGGCCCGGAGCGGGTCGAAGAGGTCGAGGTAGTCGGCGGGCAGCAGCGGGGTGGTGACCCGCTCGGCGAGCCGGGCGACCCGGCGGCGCAGCGGGACGCCGGGGGTGCGCTGGGCCCGCTCGGGCTGGACGTCGGTGCTCATAGTTCTATGATCACCGCTCGCAGGACTAATCTGATGACCGGAGAACGTGAAACTGCCCGGATTCGTTGTTCGGAGGGAACAAAACCATGGCCGATGAGCTGGGTAGTCCGACGGCGCGGGGGGCCGCCCGGGTCGAGATCGACGACGCGGTGATGGCGGCGCTGCGCGACCGGCTGCCGGGGGTCGCCGCCGAGACCATCGCGGCGGTGACCGTCGAGGTGCCCAGCTACACCGGCGCGCTCAGCGGGTCGATGGGCGCCAACATCGAGGCCGCGGTGCAGATGGCCCTCGGCGGCTTCCTCAAGCTCGCCTCCCGCAGCCGCGAGGGAGACCCGTCCACCCCGCTGGGGCCGACCCTCGAGGGCGCCTACGCGCTCGGCCGCGGCGAGGCCCGCAGCGGCCGCTCCATGGACGCCCTGCTGGCCGCCTACCGGGTGGGGGCCAGGGTCGCCTGGCGGGAGATGTCCGGCGCCGCGGGCGAGGCGGGCCTCGACGCGGTCATGATGGCCCGTTTCGCAGAGCTGACCTTCGCCTACATCGACGAGCTGTCGGCGGCCAGCGTGGCGGGGCACACCGACGAGCTGTCCACGACCGGCCGGGTCCGGGAGCGCTACCGCGAGCGGCTCGGCCAGCAGCTGCTCGCCGGGGCCGGCGCGGACGTGCTCAGCGCCGGCGCCGAGCGTGCCGGTTGGCCGGTGCCACGCACCCTCACCGCGGTGCTGCTGCCCGCGGCCCAGGTGCGCGGAGCGGTGTCGCTGCTGGGACAGTCGACCCTCCAGGTCGGCGAGGACCTGCCCGGCTCGCAGGAGGGCGAGCAGCAGTCCCTGCTGCTGGTGCCCGACATGGAGGGCCGGGACCGTCAGCACCTGCTCCGGGTCCTGCACGGCCGCAGCGCGGTGGTCGGGCCGTCCCGGCCCTGGACGCAGGCGCGGACGTCGTACCTCCGGGCCCTGCGGATCCGGCAGGAGCTGGCCGGGACCCCCGACCGGGGAGCCGACCGGTCCGTCGACGGGCCCGTGGACACCGAGCAGCACCTCGCCGAGCTGGTGGTCGGTGCCGACCCGGAGGCGCTCGACGACCTGTGCGCCCGGGTGCTCGCCCCGCTCGCGGGTCTCAAGCCCGCAGCGTCCGAGCGGCTCGCGGAGACGCTGCGGTCCTGGCTGCTGCACCTCGGCCGCCGGGACGCCGTCGCGGCGGACCTGCACGTGCACGCGCAGACGGTCCGCTACCGGATGGGCCAGCTGCGCGAGCTGTACGGCGACCGGCTCGACGACCCGCGCACGGTGCTCGAGCTCGTGCTGGCGTTGCACCGCGCCGATCGTCAAGGTGGGGACGACCCCGACCAGACCGACGCAGAAGGTTCCCCCCACTCGCCTCCCGCCGAGCCGGGGACGACCTAGACTCGGCCGGGGATCCGCCCGAGCCCGTCGGGCGGACGTGTGGTGCGTCCGACACGAAGGTGGCTCCGCGTGCAAGAGATGTTCAGGCGCAGCGGCGAGGTGGGCCGTGACCTGCTCGACGTCGACTGGGACGCCACACCGCTGGGGCCGCCGGAGACCTGGCCCAAGAGCCTCGAGTCCGTGGTCCGGCTGATGCTGACGTCCCGGTTCTCGATGTGGATGGGCTGGGGTCCCGAGCTGACCTTCTTCTGCAACGACGCCTACCGCCGCGACACCCTCGGCAACAAGTACCCCTGGGCGCTGGGCAAGCCGAGCTGGACCGTGTGGTCGGAGATCTGGGACGACATCGGCCCCCGGGTGAACGCCGTGCTCGCGGAGGGGGTGGCCACCTGGGACGAGTCGCTGATGCTGTTCCTCGAGCGGCTCGACTTCACCGAGGAGACCTACCACACGTTCTCCTACAGCCCGATCTTCGACGACTTCGGCAAGGTCAACGGCCTGCTGTGCGTGGTCAAGGAGGACACCGAGGAGGTCATCGCCCACCGGCGGATGCAGACGCTGCGGGACCTCGGCGCGCGCCGCGCCTCCCAGCTCACCGAGGACGACACGATCCGCGCGGCGTTCGAGGAGCTCGCCGCCAGCGGCAAGGACGTGCCGTTCTCGCTGGCCTACCTGTTCGACGAGACCGGGACGACGGCCCGGCTGGCGGCGAGCAGCGCGTTCACCGGCGACCACCCGGCCGCTCCCGCGTCGATCACGGTCACCGACCCGGCCGCGGTGTGGCCGGCCGGCCTGGCACTGGCCGGCGAGGCGGTCCTCGTGGACGATCTCGCGTCCCGGTTCGCCGACCTGCCCACCGGGGCCTGGGACCTGCCGCCGGTCTCGGCGCTGGTGATCCCGCTCGCCGCGGCCGGGGCGAGCGCGCGGCCGTACGGCTTCCAGGTGCTCGCCCTCAACCGGTACCGACCGCTCGACGACGGCTACCGGGACTTCTGCGACCTGGTCACCGGGCAGATCGCCGCCAGCCTCACCGACGCTCGCGCCTACGAGTTCGAGCGGGCCCGGGCGGAGAGCCTGGCCGAGCTCGACCAGGCCAAGACCGACTTCTTCACCAACGTCAGCCACGAGTTCCGCACCCCGCTCACCCTGCTGCTCGGCCCCGCCGAGGACGCGCTCAACGACGACGCGGACCCGGTCACCGGCCGCCAGCGCGAGCGGGTCGAGGTGATCCTGCGCAACGGCCAGCGGCTGCTCAAGCTGGTCAACACGCTGCTGGACTTCTCCCGGCTCGAGTCCGGCCGCACCGAGGCCCGGTTCGAGCCGGTCGACCTCGCGCAGTACACCCGCGAGCTGGGCAGCATGTTCGAGACCGCCGCCGCCCGGCTGGGCCTGAGCCTCACCGTCGACTGCCCTCCGCTGCCCGAGCCGGTGTACGTCGACCGCGACCTGTGGGCCAAGGTGGTCCTCAACCTGCTCTCCAACGCCCTGAAGTTCACCTTCGAGGGCGGCGTGACGATGCGTCTCGCCGCGCGGCCCGACGGGGCGGAGCTGAGCGTCAGCGACACCGGCACCGGCATCCCCGCGGCGGAGCTGCCGCACCTGTTCGAGCGGTTCCACCGGGTCAGCGGCGCCCGCTCGCACACCCACGAGGGGTCCGGCATCGGGCTGGCGCTCGTCTCCGAGCTGGTCCAGCTGCACGGCGGTGACGTCACGGCGAGCAGCGTGCTCGGCGAGGGCAGCACCTTCACGCTTTGGGTCCCGTTCGGTCGCGAGCACCTGCCCGCGGACCAGCTCGACGACGCCCGCGAGGTCCGCTCGGTCACGGTGGCCGCGGCGGCCAAGGGCTTCCTCGCCGAGGCGACCCAGTGGTCTCGGGGCGGGGACGACGAGCAGGCCCACACACGACCCTCGCCGAGCACGGACGTCGACCGTCCCCGGATCCTGGTCGTCGACGACAACGCCGACATCCGCGAGTACGTCGCCGGCCTGCTCGACGAGGACTACGCCGTGCACACCGCCGTCGACGGGGTGGACGGGCTCGCCCTGGCCCACGAGCTGGTGCCGGACCTGGTGCTCACCGACGTGATGATGCCGCGCATGGACGGCTTCCAGCTGCTCGAGGCGCTGCAGGCGGACCCGCTCACCGTCGGGGTGCCGGTGGTGATGCTGTCGGCGCGGGCCGGGGAGGAGGGCACCCTCCAGGGTCTCGACGCCGGCGCCGACGACTACCTGGTCAAGCCGTTCACCGCCCGCGAGCTGCTGGCCCGGGTGCGCTCCAACCTCGAGCTCGACCGCGCGCGGCGTACCCGTCGCCAGCTCGAGCGCAGCCGGAGCCTGCTCGACCAGGCCCAGCGGCTCGCCCAGGTGGGCAGCTGGGAGATCGACCTGGCCGCCGACCGGGTGGAGGCCTCCGAGGAGTTCCTGAGGATCACCGGTCGCAGCGCGGACGAGCTCGCCACGATGACCTCCGCGGACGTGGTGAACCACCTCGTCCACCCCGACGACCGGGAGATGGTGCGGCGCGCGCTCGACGGGGCGTCGGAGTCCGGCTTCCACTACGAGACCAGGATCGTCCGGCCCTCGGGTGGCACCGTGCTGGTCTCGGTGTACGGCGAGCTGGTGACCGACGAGCACGGCCACCGTGAGGCGCTGCGCGGCTCGGTGCAGGACATCACCGAGCGCAAGGCCGCCGAGGACGCCCTGGCGATGGCCGCCGCGAACGCCGAGGCGGCCGCGCGCGAGCACTCCATCGCCGACCAGCTGCAGCGCAGCCTGCTGCCGCAGACCGCGTTCGACCTCGAGCACCTGGAGGTGGCCACCTACTACCGGGCCGGTGTCGAGGGCACCCAGGTGGGCGGCGACTGGTACGACGTCATCGAGCTCGGCGGCGGCCGCACCGCGCTGGTCGTCGGCGACGTGATGGGCCGCGGGGTCCGGGCCGCGGCGGTGATGGGCCAGCTCCGGGCGGCGGTGCGTGCCTACGCCCGGCTCGACCTGCCGCCCGCCGACCTGCTGGAGTCGCTCGACGGCCTGGTCCGTGAGATCGGCGAGGACCAGATCGTCACCTGCATCTACGCGGTCTTCGACCCCGCCGACCAGGTGCTGCGGTTCGCGAACGCGGGCCACCTGCCGCCGATCGTGGCGACCCCGGGAGGGGGCTGCCGGCTGGTCGAGGGAGAGGAGAACCCACCCCTCGGCGTCGGCCCCTTCAACATGACCCAGCACGAGGTGAGCCTGACCTCCAACGCCCGCGTGGTGCTCTACACCGACGGGCTCGTCGAGCGCCGGGGCGAGGACCTCGACCTGGGCATCAAGACGCTGGCCGAGCACGTCGCGGACCTCACCGGGCCCGTCGACGGGGTGCCCGAGGAGCTGGCCGCGGCGATGCTGCCCGACGGCCCCGACGACGACGTCGCGATCCTGGTGGCGCGCGTCGACCCGCCGTCGCCGGACGAGAGCCTGGCGCACCGGCTGGAGGGCGACGAGGCCACCGTCGGGGAGGCGCGGCACCTGGTGAGCGGCTACCTCACCGAGCGGGGCATGCCGACCAGCCTGGTCCAGGACGCCGCGCTCGCCACCAGCGAGCTGGTCACCAACGCCAGGCTGCACGGTCGCCCACCGGTGGACCTGCGGCTGCGGATCGAGGGCGCCGACGTGCTGATCGAGGTCCGGGACCGGGCGACCTACCAGCCCCGCAAGCTCCGCCCCGACGAGGACGACGAGCACGGTCGTGGCCTGCAGATCGTCTCCGCCCTGGCGACCCGGTGGGGCACCCGTCCGACCGAGCACGGCAAGGCGGTCTGGTGCGTGCTGTCGGCCCGCTCGTGAGCGGTCCGGACCGGCCCTGGCTGCCGCTGCGCTTCCGCGACCTGGACGCCTTCGGGCACGTCTACCACGCGGAGTACCTCACCCTGCTCGACGAGGGCCGGACCCGCTGGTTCGGCGAGGTGCTGGGTCTCGACGAGCCGAGCGGGTACGTCGTGGCGCACCTGGAGATCGACTACCTGAGCTCGCTGACCCTGGCCGACGAGGCGGTCCGGGTCGACGTACGGCTCGAGCGGGTGGGGACCAGCAGCCTGACCCTGGCGGAGACCACCTCCGCGCGCGACGGGCGGGTCGTGGCCCGCAGCCGCACCGTCGCCGTGCTCCGCGACGTCGCGGCCGGCCGGTCCCGGCCGCTCACCGCCCCCGAGCGCGCCCGGGCCGAGCAGGTCCGGGCCGAGCAGGTCCGGGCCGGGACACCGGACGCGTGAGCACCGGGGACTGGTACCTCTCGGCGGACGAGCGCGGCAACCCGCACACGGTGCTCGACTCCCGGCGCCCGGACGGACGCGGGTGGAGCGAGGGCAACCAGGTGCGACCGCTCGTGCACGGGGCGGCGTACTTCGCCGAGCTGCACCGTCGGGTGGAGGACCTGCGCGCGGGCGACCTGCTGATGTTCGTCGACTGGCGCGGAGACCGCGACGAGCTGCTGCTCGACGACCCGGCGAGCAGCATCGGCGCCGTGCTGTGCCGGGCGGCCGAGCGCGGGGTCGACGTCCGCGGACTGGTCTGGCGCTCGCACCTGGACCGGCTGACGTTCTCGGCCCGGGAGAACCGCCGGCTGGGCCGGGAGATCAACCTGGCGGGCGGCGAGGTCGCCCTGGACATGCGGGTGCGCCCCGGTGGCTCGCACCACCAGAAGTTCGTCGTCCTGCGGCACCCCGGCCGGCCCGGCCTGGACGTCGCCTTCGTCGGCGGCATCGACCTCTCGCACAGCCGCCGCGACGACGCCGCCCACCGCGGTGACAGGCAGTCCCAGCCGATGGCCGCCGTGTACGGCGACCGGCCGCCGTGGCACGACGTCCAGCTGATGGTGACCGGGCCGGCCGTGGGGGACGTCGAGGCGACCTTCCGGGAGCGCTGGGACGACCCCGAGCGGCTCTCCCGCAGCCCGGTCCGCCGGGCCTCCGACCGGTTCCGCGAGGACGAGCCCGGCCGGCTGTCCGCGCTGCCGCCGCAGCTGCCCGATCCCGAGCCCACCGGCGACCATCCCGTCCAGCTGCTGCGCACCTACCCGAACCGGGCGCCGGGCTACGGCTTCGCGCGCCAGGGGGAGCGCAGCATCGCCCGCGGGTACGCCAAGGCGCTGTCCCGCGCCCGGGTGCTGGTGCACGTCGAGGACCAGTACCTGTGGTCCCGGCCGGTCGCCGAGGCGTTCGCCCGGGCGCTCCGCTCCCACCGTGACCTGCGTCTGGTCGCGGTGCTGCCGCACGCCCCGGACCAGGACGGCCGCACCCAGCTCCCCCCGAGCCTGCTCGGCCGCCAGGTGACGATGGAGCTGCTCAAGGACGCGGCCCCGGACCGGGTGGCGTTCTACGGCCCGGAGAACCTGGACGGAGTCCCCGTCTACGTGCACGCGAAGGTCTGCGTCGTCGACGACACCTGGGCCTCGGTCGGGTCCGGCAACCTCAACCGACGATCGTGGACCCACGACTCGGAGCTGTCCGCGGCGGTCCATCACGCCGGCTACGCCCGGGCGCTGCGACTCGAGCTCGCCCGCGAGCACCTCGGCAGCGACGCCGGCCTCGAGCCGGACGAGGCCTTCGACACCCTCGCCCGGTCCGCGGCGGCGCTCCAGCACTGGCACGACACCGGCCGGATCGGTCCGCGACCGTCGGGGCGGCTGCGCCCGATCGTGGACCCGCCGGTCACCGGTCCGACCCGGCTGTGGGCCGGGCTGCTGCTGCGCACCACCTTCGACCCGGACGGGCGGCCGTCCCTGATGAAGCTGCGCCGGGAGCTCTGATGCGACGGTGGGTGCCCGTCTCGGCGGCGCTGGCGCCGGTGGCCCTGATCGGCGGGTGGACGCTCGGCGCCGCCCGGCAGCCGGGCTCCTACGACCCGGTGCGCGACACGATCAGCGCGCTGGCGGCCCACGGCGCCGAGGACCCCTGGCTGATGACGTCCGCCCTGGCGGTGCTCGGCGGCTGCCACGTGGCCACGGCGGTGGGGCTGGTCGAGTCCCGACCGCTGGGGCGGCTGGTGCTCGGGGCCGGCGGGGTCGCGGCAGTGCTGGTGGCGGCCTTCCCGCAGCCGTCGGCGGGACACTTCCCGGCGGCGACCGTGAGCTTCGTGGCCCTCGCGGCCTGGCCGGCGCTCTCGGGGCTGCCGACCCGGAGGTCGGGCCTGGTCGCCGCCGGTGGGCTGACCGCGCTGCTCGGCTGGCTCAGCCTCGAGCTCGGCGGCGGTGACCTGCTGGGGCTCAGCGAGCGGGTGGTCGCCGGCACCCAGGCGGTGTGGCCGTTGGCGGTCGTGGCGGCCCTGCGGCTGCGCCCCGGGCGGGTCCTCAGGTGGTCCGGAAGTCAGCAGGGGTGAACCGCTCGTCGCGGAGGTGCTCCTCGATGTCCTCCAGGCTGTGCCCGGTGAGCTCGGGCATCCGTCGCCAGACGAACACGAACGCCGCCACGTTGAAGCCCGCGTAGATCCAGAACACCTGGCCCACGCCGAAGAGGTTGATCATCGTGAGCAGGGTCAGCGAGATGACCAGGTTGGTACCCCACAGGGTCGCCGACTGGGCCGCGGTTCCGGCACCTCGTACGGCGAGGGGGTAGATCTCGGAGCCGGTGAGCCAGCCCATCAGCTGCAGGCCGCCGGCGTTGAAGAACATGAACACGATGAGGCAGGCCACGATGAACGGGACGTGGTCCTTGCCCGCGTTGCCCGTCACGAAGAACCAGCCGAGGACCAGCAGGCTGAGCGCCGCGCCGGGGACCATGATCATGGTGAGCCGTCGCCGTCCGACGATGTCCACGATGGCCAGCCCGACGATCATCATCACCAGGTAGGTCACGCCCAGGCCCACGCTGACCCGCAGGGCGGAGGTGGTGGAGAACCCGTTGTCGGTGAGGATGGTCGGGGCGTAGTAGATGATCATCTCGATCCCGGACAGCTGGGTGAAGGCGGCGACACCGCAGCCGACGATCAACGCCGGCCGGACCCAGCCCTGCCGCAGACCGCTCCAGCCGCGGTTGTGTGCGCTGGCCTCCTGCTTGCGCTCCTCGAGGTGGACGATCCCGTCGAGCTCGGGGGAGACGTCGTAGTCGTCGGGCCGGACGGTCGCGAGCACCGCCCGGGCGCCGTCCCGGTCCTCGCGCTTGACCAGCCACCGCGGGCTCTCCGGCAGGCGCAGCATGAGCAGGAACATCAGCAGCGAGGGGACAGCAGCCGCGCCGACCGAGACCCGCCAGGACACGCTCTCGCTGGCCCCGACGAGGGTGGACACCACGATGCCCACGCCGATGGCCAGCTGGAAGCACAGCACCAGCCGGCCCCGCAGGTTCGCCGGAGCCAGCTCGGCCACGTACATCGGGACCGTCTGGGTGGCGCCGCCGACGGCGAGACCCAGGACCAGGCGGCTCAGCACCAGCGTGACCGGGGAGGGGGACACCGAGCACGCCAGCGTGCCGAGGACGAACACGGTGCTGATGATCAGGATCGTGCGCTTGCGGCCCAGACGCTCGGACAGGACGCTCCCGCCGAGGGCGCCGACGACCGCCCCGGCCAGGATGCTGGCCGCGATGACGGACTGGGTGCCGCTGCCGATCTCGAACTCGTCGGAGATCTGCAGCAGCGCCCCGGAGATGATGCCGGTGTCGTAGCCGTAGAGCAGCCCGGACACGGCGGACACGACCGCGGCCGCCAGCATCAGGCCGGTCAGGCCGGCGGCGGGGACGGCCGCCTCGGTGCGGCCGCCGGCGGCGACATCAGACATACGAACCTCTTCAGGGCAGGAACTGGTAGCCGTCCACTACCCCGAGGTGTCCGGGTCACACCCGGGCGCCGACGCACGTCCGCCCCCGGTCCAGGTGGGACCGGGGGCGGACAGTCGTACGACGGCCGGGTGGGCCGGGGTGCGCGGGGTCAGGCGGAGGTGTCGCCGAAGGAGGCGATGTCGATCACGAAGCGGTAGCGGACGTCGCTGGCGACGACCCGCTCGTAGGCGCCGTCCACGTCGTCGATGCTGATCTTCTCGATCTCCGCGCCGAGGCCGTGCTCGGCGCAGAAGTCCAGCATCTCCTGGGTCTCGCGGATGCCGCCGATCTTCGAGCCGGCCATGCTGCGCCGCATGCCCGCCAGCGAGAACGCGTGGAAGGTGTCCGCGGTCTCCGGGATGCCGACGTTGACGATCGTGCCGTCCAGGCCGAGCAGGCCCAGGTAGGCGTCCACGTCGAGGCTGGCCGCGACGGTGTTCACGATCAGGTCGAAGTGACCGGCCAGGTCGGTGAAGGTCTGCTCGTCGCTGGTGGCGTAGTAGTGGTCCGCGCCGAGCCGCATGCCGTCCTCCTGCTTGGAGAGCGTCTGGCTGAGCACGGTCACCTCGGCGCCGAGGGCGTGCGCGATCTTGACGCCCATGTGGCCCAGGCCGCCCATGCCGACGATGGCGACCTTCTTGCCCGGGCCGGCGCCCCAGTGCTTCAGCGGGGAGTAGAGCGTGATGCCGGCGCACAGCAGCGGGGCGGCCACGTCGAGGTCGACGCCCTCGGGGATGCCGAGCACGTAGTTCTCGTCGACGACGACACCGCGGCTGTAGCCACCGAACGTCGGCTCACCGTCGTACCCCGTGCCGTTGTACGTCGGGATCTCGCCCTTGAGGCAGTACTGCTCCTGGCCGGCCTTGCAGTTGGCGCACTCGCGGCAGGAGTCCACGAAGCAGCCCACGCCGACCCGGTCGCCGACCTTGTACTTGGTGACCTCGGAGCCGACGGCGCTGACCGTGCCGGCGATCTCGTGGCCGGGCACCATCGGGAACAGGGCCGGGCCCCACTCCTCGCGGGCCTGGTGGATGTCGGAGTGGCAGATGCCCGCGTAGGCGATGTCGATGACGACGTCGTGGGGGCGGGGGTCGCGCAGCTCGATGGTGCCGCGCTCGAAGGGCTTGCTGGCGCCGGTGGTGACCAGGGCGTCGACAGTCGTAGGCATGGGGACTCCTCGGGGGTAGAGGGGGTGAGCGGCCGGCCCGGGGGATCTGCACCGGGCGGCGGTACGGCGGGCGTACAAGGGGATGGTGCCCAGGCGTGCGGGGGCTACACGTGACACGGCCCACGCCGGGGCGGTCAGCCCTCCGAGACGTCGATCAGCACCTTGCCGACGGTGGCGTCCTCGACGGCCTGGTGGGCGTCGGCGGCCCGCTCGAGCGGGACGTGGTGGACGGGCATGCCGTGCTCCTCTCCGACGGCCAGGGCGCCGGCCCGGACCGCCTCGGTGACGTCCTCGGCGGCGGCCGCGAGCGCCCGGTCGCCGAGGGTGTAGAGCAGCACGAACTGGAAGCGCACGTTGAGGGAGAAGGTCTCCCGCACCTTCAAGGTGACCTCGTCCCCGCCGTTGTTGGCATAGACCGCGATGGTCGCGCGCGGACGGATCACGGCCAGGTCGAGCGGGGTGTTCTGCGCGGGGGCGACCTCGACGACCAGGTCCACCCCGTCCGGGGCGATCGCCCTGATGGCGGCGACCGTGTCGCCCGCGGTGTAGTCCACGACGTGGTGGGCGCCGGCCGCCGTGGCCAGCGCGGCCTTGGCGTCGCTGCTGACGGTGGTGATGACCGTCGCGCCGGCCCAGACCGCGAGCTGGATCGCGGCGTTGCCCACGGCGCCGGCGCCGCCCGCGACCAGCACCGTCGTGCCGGTCAGGGCGCCCGGGGACAGCCGGTCGGGGCCGTCCTCGGAGGTGGTGAGGGCCCGGTGGGCGGTCACCGCGGGGACGCCGAGGCTCGCGCCGAGGTCGAAGGACGCCCCGTCGGGGAGCGGGTGCACGCGGTCCTGCGGGAGCACGGTCAGCTCCTGCGCCGTACCGGTGGGGTGCTGGTGGGCGGCGAGCATGATCCAGACCCGGTCGCCGGCGGCGAGCCGGTCCACGCCGGGGCCGACGGCGTCGACGACCCCGGAGCCGTCCTGGTCGGGCACCATCTCCGGGAACGGCGGCGGCTGGCCCGGACCGGAGCCCTGGCGGGTCTTCCAGTCGGTCGGGTTCACCCCGGAGCGCACCACCCGGACCCGGACCTCGCCGGGGCCGGGCTCGGCCGGCTCCCGCTCGACGAGCCGGAGCACGGAGGAGGGACCTGTCTCGGTGAAGACGACTGCACGCATGGGACCTGTCTACACGCCGTCTCAAGGCTCCCGGGCGAGACCGAGGTCAGGGGGCCGCGGACACGTGCACCCCGCAGTACGGGACGGCGAGGTAGACGAGCGTCTCGCCCTGGGGGTCGAGCGACAGCGGGCCGCCCCCCTTCTCCACGGTGCCGTAGTCGAGGATCCGGCCGTCCTTCACCGCGTGCAGCTCGGGATCGCAGGAGGAGTTCCCGGCGAAGTCGAGGACCGCCACCTCCACGCGGCCGTTCGTCCGGAAGCCGTCGGTGTCCCCGGTCCCGGCCTTCCAGGAGAACGGGAGCGGCACGGATCCGGCGCCGGAGTGCTTCACCACCAGGCAGCCCGGGTCGCTGACGTCGTAGCGGAAGGAGCCCGAGTCGTGCATCTGGTAGGAGAGGAGCGACCCGTACAGCCCCGTCCACGCGCGTTGGTCACCGCTCCGGGTGTTCGTCACCGTGACGTCGCAGCCGACGTCGTTCCCCTCGATGTTGTCGCGGATGACGAGGCGCCACGGGGCCGTCGCGGTGAGCCTCCCCGACGTGGCGCCGGTAGCCGGGCCGCTCCCGGCACCGCCGGACGGGGAGTCGCCGCGCGGGGCCAGCAGCAGGCCGACGAGCACCGCGCCTCCGAGCAGCAGGGCGGCCGCCACCGCGTAGAGCACCGTGCGCGTGGACACCCGCGGACGGGCCGGTCCGGGCGGAGCCTGCTCGAGCGCCGGGGTCGGGCGAGGGGGAGGTGGCTCCGGCGTGGCCGGCTCGGGCGTCGCGGGTCCTTCGGCCCGTCGGGGGCGGGGCCAGCCCCTTCGCCGGGCGCGGCGTGTGCGCGAGCAGGATCGAGCCCTCTGCGCCGTACAGCCATCGCTGCGGCGTCTGGTGCGTGCCCGACTCCCGGACCTTGTCGAAGGCGTAGGTGTAGGCGTCGTCGACGGAGATGTAGCCGTCCTGGTCCGCGTCGGCCGCGCCCGTGCGGATGCCGTCGACGAGCGCGCTCGTGAACACCGATCCTCGGGCGGTGTCCTCGCCGTGCACCGGCTCGCCCTCGAAGGAGTACTCGGTGCCCCGGGAGGCGGTGAGCACCACTCGCCCCCGACCCTCGCCGACGAGGCGTGCGCCGATCCCGAGGTCGTCGTCGCCCTTGGCGCCCTGGGCGAAGGCGCCGCTGAAGCAACAGTCCAGGATCACCACCTGGCGCCGCGCGCGGCAGTCCTCGAGCTGCTCGAGCAGCCAGTGGGCCTCGACCCCGGAGGCCGCGAGCCGGTTCTTGATCGTGTCCCGGGCCGCGAAGTAGAGCCTCCGGCGCAGGTCGACCAGCCCGTGGCAGGACAGGTAGACCAGGAGTACGTCGTCGGGGCTCCGCTCGGCCAGGAAGTCCTCGATCGCGAGCCGGATCTGCTGCGCCTTCTCGTTGATCACCGAGGTGACCGAGAAGCCCCCGATCTCGGGATCGGCGAGCAGGTCGCGCAGGTCGGCGGCGTCGCCGGCGGGTGCGCGCAGCCGGCGCAGCGAGGCGTCGACATAGTCGGTGACCGCCACCACCAACGCCACCCGGCGCCCGGTGGACTCCTCGGGTGGGGTGGCGCTCGTCTCGGGCGATCCGGACATCGCCGGCCTTCTCTCCCCTGCGGGGTGTCCCCCTGCACCCACGACCCTCTGCTCGTAGGTATACGACACTTCGGTGGACCTCGCCACCGGGAGTGCGGCGCCACCCGGGGTCGGTTGACGGCCCTGCGGTGCTGTGGTCCAGTCGTGGAAGGCGGACCTGACGACGGCGAGTCGAGGTGAGGGGCATGGCCACGGAGATGAGGATCGAGCTCTTCGAGCCGGACGCCGACCTGGAGGCGATCGACGAGCTGACCCGCGGCCTGCGTGAGGAGCTGCTCGAGCTCGACGTCGACTCGGTCTCGCCGCCGACCGCCGGTCCGCCGCCACCGGGGAGCAAGGGGCTGGAGCTCGCCGCCATCGGTGCGCTGCTCGTCCAGGTGAGGAGCTCGGTCCAGATGGTCTCCACGGTGGTGACCG
Organism: uncultured Actinomycetota bacterium; assembly: GCA_963800225.1. GTDB lineage: Bacteria > Actinomycetota > Actinomycetes > Propionibacteriales > Nocardioidaceae > Nocardioides_B. Next base: position 513,318 of record CAWDAF010000003.1, read on the forward strand.
CCGTCCGGTCCTGGCTCCAGCGAGGCTCGTCGCCGAACCGGACGCTGAAGGTCACCGTCGGCGGCCGCACCCTGGAGCTCTCGGCCGCCACGGCCGAGCAGCAGCAACGGATAGTCGACGAGTTCGTGCGCTCCCTGACGGGTGACCCGGGGCTGCAGTAGCCGGAGCGCGACGAGCCGCAGGTCGGAGTCCGGCCCTGACCTGCGGCTGCGGATCCCTAGGCGGTGGCCCGCCAGGTGTCCGGCCCGAACACCTCGTAGTGGATCCGCTCGACCGGCAGCCCCCGGGCCAGCAGCGCCTCCCGGGCCGACTCCATGAAGGGCATCGGGCCGCACAGGTAGACCTGGGGGTCCGCGGGGAGGGAGAGCCCGGCGAGGTCGGCCCGGCCGAGGCTGAGGACGTCGCGGGCCGGCCGGGTGCCGAGGTCCTCGTACCACCGGTGCAGGGTCGCCGAGGGCAGCTCCGCCACCAGCTCCTTGAGCTCCTGGCGGTGGGCGTGCCGGGCGGGGGAGCGGTCGGCGTGCCCGACCAGCACCTCGCGGGTCGAGCCCTCGTCACGCAGGTGGCGCAGCATCCCGAGGATCGGGGTGACGCCGATCCCGGCGGAGAGCAGCACCAGCGGGGCGTCGCCCTGGTCGAGCACCATGTCGCCGAAGGGTGCCGAGACGGTCACCTCGTCGCCCTCGAAGACGTTGTGGTGCAGGAAGGTCGACACCTCGCCGGCCGGGACGATCACGTCGCCGTCCCCGCGGCCGGCGGCCACTGCCTTGACCGTGATCGCCCACTCGTCGGCGGCCCGGCCACCGGTCAGGCTGTACTGGCGGATCTGGCGGGCGCCGTCCGGAAGTCGCACCGCGACCGAGACGTACTGGCCGGGCCGGAACACCGGCAGCGCGCCTCCGTCCGGCGACCCGAGCACGAACGACACCGTGTCGGGCGACTCCTGCACCCGTCGGCGGACGACCAGGCTGCGCCACACGTCGCCGTCAGCGACCCCCGTGGTGGCGTACAGCCCCTTCTCGATCGCGATCAGGGTGTGCGCCATGTGCCAGTAGACCTCGTCCCAGGCACTCGCGACCTCGGGCGTGACCGCGTCGCCGAGGATCTCGACGATGGCCGCGAAGAGGTGTTCGTGGACGATCGGGTACTGGTCCTCCGTGATGCCCAGCGACGCGTGCTTGTGCGCGATCCGGCCCAGCACCTCCTGCGGGTCCGGGCCGCCCTCGGCGACCAGGAGGGTGGCGTACGCCGCGACCGCGCCGGCGAGGGCACGCTGCTGGTCGCCCTGCGCCTGGTTTCCGCGGTTGAAGAGGTCTCGCTGGAGCTCGGGGTGGGCGGCGAACAGGCGACGGTAGAACACCGGCGTGATGTCGCCGATGGCGGCGCCGACGACGGGCAGGGTGGCCCGGACGACCTCGGCGGACTGCGGGGACAGCATGGCGTGACTCCTCTGGGGTGGTGGGTTCAGTCGGCCGGACGGGCGCTGAGGGTGAGCAGGATCGTCCGGGTCGGGGGTTCGGCGAGGTCGCCGATCGTCAGCGGGTCGAGGGCCGCGAAGAACGCCTCCTGGGCGTCGCGCAGGGCGCTTCGGAGGCGGCAGCCGCCACGCAGCGGACAGGGCACGGGGCCCTCGCACTTGACCACCTCTCCGGGACCCTCGAGGTCACGGACGAGCCGGCCGACGGAGCGGGTGCGGGCCTCGTCGAGCAGGCGGAGCCCGCCGGACCGGCCTCGCCGGGTCTCGACGACTCCGAGGCGCTGGAGGGCGGCCACCGCCTTCGCGGCGTGGGTGTACCTCACCTGCAGCTCGTCCGAGACCGTGCGGGTCGTGGTGCCCGTGTCCTCGAGGACGGTCAGGCGCATCACGATGCGGAGGGCCAGGTCGGTGAATCCGCTGAGCTGCACCTTCTGACCGTAAGGTAACTGGTATTCGAAATACCAAATATCTGGGGTGATGTCGCCCACGCCCCGCCCGCGCCCGCGTGGGTGAGGCGTCAGCCCGACATCGAGGCGGTGGTCGCCCCGACCACTCCGGCTTCGATCTGTTGGCCGACGGTGGTGGTGACGAAGACCGGGATCCCGTTGGGGATCTGCCCGTCGAGGTCGGCGAGGAGCTGGTCGGTGGACGGCAGCCCGCCCGGGGTCTGCACGGTCACGTACACATTCTTCGACACCACCTTGACGTCCTGGATGCTTGCTCCCGGCTGTTGGGCGATCCACTGGTCGGCTGTCGACTGCACGCGCTGGGTCCACCGATCGACGAGGTAGGTCCCCACCGTGTTGGCGGTCATCGGGACGAGGACCACGACCAGCAGGAGGCCGACCGCCAGCGTGGCGCGGCGGTGCGAGAGCTGCAGGGCTCGGCCGGCCTCGGCCGCGTAGCCGGCAGCGGTGAAGACCAGCGTTCCGGCCAGCACGAGTGCGACGAAGTTGGAGGCGAACAGCACCAGGGCGCCCATGGCCAGTGCCACTGCGCCTTGGCCCAGGCAGACGCCGACGACGGCAAGCGGAGGCACCAGGGAGATCGCGATCGCGACGCCGGGGAGCACCGCTGCGACGTCGCGGCGCGCGAACGCGATGGACCCGGCGAACCCGGTGGCGACGGCGGAGATCAGGTCCACCAGGGCAGGTGACGTGCGGCTGGCGATCTGGCTGTCAGCGAGCAGGTCCACCCCACCGGGGATGGCGAGGGAGAAGAGGATCCCGATCACCACGACGACGAGGGCCCCGGAGGCCGTGAAGGCCACCGCACGCCGGGTCACCGCGGTGCTGCGTCGGACGATGCCGAGGGCCACCCCCATGATCGGAGTCGACAGCGGCGCGATGATCATCGCGCCGATCACGGTGGCGGTGGAGTCGGACAACACCCCCGCCGTCGCGACCACCGCCGAGAGCACAAGCATCGTCCAGAACGCGGACGTCTTGGACCGGGTATCACCCGAGCGCAGATCGAGGTCCCCGGTCAGCTCCTCGAGGGTCCGTCGCTGCTGGGGCGGGAGAATCCGATGGGACAGGTTGAGTGTCACCTGCCGAGCATCCCGTACCGGCTGCCGGCGCGCGAGGTCAACGGCGGGTGGAGTCGTTCTGGTCGACGTCGGCTTCGCGCCGCCGGCCTCTCGTCCGCGGGGGGTGATGAGGGGTGGACGGGTATGCGGGATCGTGGCGAGAGTTCGAGTGCCGCGGGACCCGCGGCCGGTCCGGGCCGACGCCGGTGCTGGCCGTCGGCAAGGTCGTCGGTGAGGTCGAAGGACTCCATGGCCAAGCCCTGAAGGGGGCGGTCGCCGACGCGCAACGGAAGATGACGGCAGACGGGTGAGCGTCGACCAGCCGCCCCGCGTGCCAGGACACGGCAGAACCGAGGGGGGCAGCATGGTCTGGGCCCTTCTCGCTGCCTTCCTCGCCCGTCAGCCACCCCTCGTCCAGGCGACCGTCCTCGGTCTGTGCACCGGTCTCTTCGTCAGCGCGGCCGCCGAGGCGAACAACCGCAACCCGGTGCTCTCCTCGGTGCTGGTCCAGGTCCTGGTCAGTGGCGTCATCGCGGGTGGCCTCTTCTACTGGGGGCTCGAGTCCCAGCGGCGGAAGGGATGGAGCCCCTCGTCGCCCGCACCGCGCTGGCTGCACGCCCTCTACGTCGTGGTCTGGCTCTTCGCGTCGGCGGTGGCGGTGTCCACCCTGTTCGGCGCCGGCGGGCTGAAGGTGGCGGTCCTCGCCATCGTTCCCCTCGTGCTGCTGGCCCCCACCGCCATCCGCGGCGGGGTGGCCCTGGTCCGCCGAGCCCCGACCGGTGCCGGATAGGTCGCGCCACCCTGAAGCAGGTCGGCCGCAACCGGTGGGCGATGGCGGTCGAGCCGCCGGAGACAAGGAAGCCGCAGGCCAGACCCTGCGGTCTGACCTGCGGCTGTGCTTGTGGGCAGGGGCGGGGTCGAACCGCCGACCTTCCACTTTTCAGGCGGACGCTCGTACCAACTGAGCTACCTGCCCAAGCGAGGCGAAACTCTACAACAACGCCTGCGCCTTCGAGCAATCGAAGCCCCCCGCCCCCGATAGTCCGTGACGTTCTTGTTGCTCCGGGGGCCTGGAGACAGCAAGTACGTCACGGACTATCCGGGTTGGGGGGTGGTGCTCAGGCCTCGAGCACGACCTCGTCGTGGCCGAGGCGCGGGAGCCGGTCGTGCCAGGCGTTCTCGCCGGGGCGGCCGAGGTTCACCACGAGCAGGCTCTTGAGGTGGCGGCCGGCGAAGAACTCCTCGTCGAGGCCGGCGGCGTCGAAGCCGCCCATCGGGCCGGCGGCCAGGCCGACCGCGCGGACGCCGAGCAGGAAGTAGCCGATCTGCAGGCCGGCGTTGAACTTCGCCGCCTGCTCGCGGGCCGCGTCGTCGGCGAACAGGTCGCGGGCACCCGGGAAGTGCGGGAAGGTCCGGCCGAGGTGGTCGTGGAAGTCGGTGTCGGCGGCCAGGACGGCGACCAGCGGGGCGTTCGCGGTCTTGTCGCGGTTGCCGTCCGCCATGTGCTTGAGCAGCCGCTCACGCGTCTGGCCTCCGCGGACCAGCAGGATCCGCAGCGGCTGGGTGTTCATCGCCGTGGGGGCGTACTTGACCAGATCGTAGATCGCGGCGACCTGCTCGTCGGTCACCGGCTCGTCGGTGAACGTGTTGGCGGTCCGGGCCTCGCGGAAGAGCAGGTCCTGGGCCTCGGGGGACAGCATCATGTCGGTCATGCCGGGTCCAACAATTGATTGACGGTTCAACATTCCCGTCCCGGGATGTGGGGTGGGGCACAGCTCCCGGACTCGGACGGGAAACGCAGATCGCCCCGGACTGATGTCCGGGGCGATCTGGGGTGGTGCCTGGTGGCGACCCCGACGGGACTCGAACCCGCGGCCTCCGCCGTGACAGGGCGGCGCGCTAACCAACTGCGCTACGGGGCCTTGCGTACTGCTGTGTCGTGCTGCCCGGGTGAACGGGCCGGAGAAAGGCTAACCCATCAACCGCCGACCCTCCGAATCGGCCGTCCGCCGGGCCGGGTCCGAGCGTGCCGCGGGCCGGTCCGAGCCTACTGTCGGGCGCCCTTCGCCGGGTGTTCGGGACCCGCGAGCCGACCGGTCCCCACACCCCTGCCGGTGACACCTCAGGAGATTCCTGGCCCAGAGTGTCCGGCATCACCTAGGGTGACCAACTCCCGACTAGGGCGGAGCGGGGCGAAACGGGGGAAACCATGAAGAGCAACATCCCACCGCCGACGACCCTGTCCACCGAGCGGCACGGGACGTTCGTCGCCACCGCGCAGCACCTGGACCTCGCCCGTCAGGCCTACCAGGGCTGGACGCACGAGCAGCTGCTCGACCAGCTGCGCCTGGTGGCCAGCGAGCGGCTGCCCGGCGACCACAGCGACCTGTCCGCCGAGGAGCTGGTGATCGTGCTGGCGTCGGTGCACGGGCACATGCTTCTCGAGGAGTGGGCGTCGTGGGGTCGTGAGGTGCCGGTGGAGCCGCGTCGCCGGGTGAGGTGGCGGCGGTAGCCGACCGGACGCTCCCGGGGCCGGCCGCGGCTCGCAGGCCGACGATCGCCGTACCCCCAACGGGATTCGAACCCGTGCTACCGCCGTGAAAGGGCGGGGTCCTGGGCCACTAGACGATGGGGGCCGAGTCCCGCGAAGAGACCGCCGGGCACGACTGCCGTCGGGGAACCGCTCCAGCATAGGGCTCGCCGCGCGACGCCCACAAATCCGAAACCGGGGGAGAATGCACCCGTGATCGACATGTCCCGCGAACGCTTCGAGGAGCTCGTGGCGGCCGCCCTGGACGAGGTGCCGGCCGAGCTGTCGGCGCTGATCGACAACTGCGTGGTGCTCGTCGAGGACGACGCACCCGACCACGACCCGAACCTGCTCGGGCTGTACGTCGGGACGCCGCTGACCGCGCGCGGTCAGGGGTACACGATGGCGCTGCCCGACCGGATCACGGTCTTCCGCCGCCCCACCCTGGCCATGTGTGCCGACGAGGACGAGGTGGTCGAGGAGGTGCACATCACGGTCGTGCACGAGATCGCGCACCACTTCGGGATCGACGACGAGCGGCTGCACCGGCTCGGGTACGGCTGAGGGAGCCGCCGCTGCGGGGCTCAGGCGCCGAGCACGAAGCCGAGCGCGCACAGCAGCAGCGCCGGCACCACGGTCACCAGCACGTTGAGCGCACCGCCGCGGCGCCCCAGGTCGTGGGACTGCACCGCGAAGGACGAGTACGTCGACAGGCCGCCGCAGAAGCCGGTGCCCAGCAGCGCCATCTGCTGGCCGGCGAGGCCGAGCCCGGTGAACCAGCCGAGCAGGAACGACCCCACCCAGTTGACCAGCACCGTCCCGCGCGGGAAGCCGCCGTCGATCACGTGCCCGGACAGGTAGCGCAGCGGTGCGCCGACCGCGGCGCCGAGCGCCACCAGCAGCCAGGTCACAGGTCCCCCTCCTCGGCGAGGAACTCCAGCCGGCTGAGCACGGTGCTGAACCGGTCGGCCACGGCCACCGCGAGCAGGCAGGCCGCCAGGGTGCCGACGACGTAGCCCGCCGCCAGCAGGTCGTGCCCGGCGTGGACCAGGGCCCGCGACTGCTCGGCGAACGTCGACAAGGTGGTGAACCCGCCCAGGACGCCGGTGCCCAGCAGCGGGGGCAGGTGCGCGCGCCGCCGTACGGCGGGGAAGGACGGCAGCAACGCGAGCAGGAAGCAGCCGACCACGTTGATGAGGAAGATCGTCCACGGGAAGCCGCCGGCGGGGTCGGGGAAGGCCTCGGAGAGGCCGTAGCGGAGCAGCGCCCCGACGGCGCCGCCGAGCGCCACCACCCCGAGCATCGAGGCGTGCAGCGGGTGCCGTGAGCTCACCCGGCCGGGTCCTCGACCACGTAGCCGCCCGGCCACGGCAGCGGGTCCTCCCCGCGGGCCTGGCGCTCGAACTCGCCCAGGTACCAGGAGCGCAGCATCACCTGCTGCGGGTTGGGGGCCAGGGTGAGCAGCCACTGCTCGCGGCAGAAGACGTCCACCTGCTCGAGCAGCTCGCGCATCCGGGTCATCGTGGCCGGCGCCGAGGCCGGGACCCGGTACTCGAGATCGACCCGGTCCCGCCCGGCGCGGACCGCGGCGTCCATCGCCTCGACCCCGCTGGCCTGCCGGCGCTCCTGCTCCACCCGCAGCGAGAGGTCGGACAGCTCGGAGGCGACCGGGTAGTCCTCGCCGTGGTTGAGGGAGAGCAGCCGCAGCTCACGACGGAGCTCCTCGTACCAGTTCCGGTAGTGCGCGAACACGTGCACCGGCATGCCGATCAGCCGGACCGTGGTCCGCTCCTCGGGCTCCCCTGCGGTGGCGAGCAGCTCCTCGACCCGGCCGGCGAGGTCGAACACGTCGCCCGCCACCGGCACGTGGTCGGCCTCGGGGTCGGCGGCCGGCTCGAACCACACCACCTTGCCCTGTGGGGACACCTCGGCGCCCCAGACGCTGGAGTACATCGCCACGATGCCCAGCCCGCGCCCCACCGTGGCCAGCAGCCGGGCGTCGTCGGTCATGTCGCGCACCGCCGGCGGCACCACGGAGCAGTCGTGGACCTCCACCCGGGGATGGGCCGAGGTGCCACCGAGCCGGACCACGATCGGCGGGTCGCCGTGCAGGATCGCGTTCGTGACCAGCTCGGAGACCCCCAGCTCGGCGGCGTCGACCAGGTCGTGGCGGCCGAGGTGGCCGAGCTCGCCGACGATCCAGGTGCGGGCGACCCCCGCGGAGCGGGGCTCGGGGACGAGCTTGAGGGCGCTGGTCACCCGCGGGCGCTCCCGTCGGCGAGGACCGCGCCGCGCAGGGCGACGCTGCGCGCGGGCCCGGAGCTCGGGGTGATGTCCGAGAGCCGGGTGCCGGAGAGGAGTTCCATCCAGCCCCTCGTTCCCCGGCCCCCCGGGCTGAAACCAGGCACGTCGAGGGCCGCCGACGCCGGCAGCAGCACCGCCGACGGCGGTGCGAGCAGCACCGGGTAGGGCGTGTGTCTGATGAAGTCCACGACCCCCGGCATGCACCCGAGGCTATCCCGTGGGTCGGCTCAGCGGTCGAGGTGGCGGGCCCACGCGAAGCAGAACAGCCCGTAGCACCCGAAGCCGAGCGCGATCACGACGAGCACCGGGGCGCCGTACGGCTGCTGGAGCACCTTGTGCAGCGCCACGTCGAGGCCGCCGGACTTCTGCGCGTCGTGGGTGAACGCGGCGTACAGGAACAGCACGCCGACGATCGCGAGGGCGACCGCCTTCGCGAGGTAGCCGACCTTCCCGAACACGACGTAGGCGCGGCCCTCCTGGCCGGTCTTGCCCTCCGCGCTCAGCTTGGAGCGGAACTTCTCCTTCCAGCCCTTGTGGGCCAGGAAGCCCGCGACGACCAGCACGCCGACCCCGACCAGGCCCACCAGCAGCGGGCCGGCCGGCGCGTTCATCAGCCTCGCGGTCAGGCCGTCGGTGCCGCCGCTGGAGCTCGACGAGCCGGTCGCGGACTTGAACGCGGTCAGGGCGAGGCTGCCGTAGAGGACCACCTTGGCTCCTGAGGTCACCCGCTTGACGACCCGCTTGCCGCCGTCCTCGCTGCGGTGCCCCCAGGCGGCCTCCAGGACCTGCCACACCACGAGCGCGACGAAGCCGGCCGCGACGACGTACAGGGAGACCCGGCCCAGCGAGGACCGGGCCAGCTGGTGCAGCGCTCCCTGGGACGAGGCGTTGCCGCCGCCGTCGCCGAGCGCGAGCCGCAGCGCGAGCCACGCCAGGAGCAGGTGCACGACCCCGTAGGAGACCAGCCCGACGCGGACCGCGTGGTCCATCCAGTCGCTGTCATCCGCCCGGCGCCCCGCCCGTTCAGCCTCTGCCGAAACGTCCATGGTTCCTCCCCTGTCGATCCCGGCCTGAAGGTACCCCTTTTTGCCCGGCCTAGATCCTTTGCCGACCCGGTCGTGCGTGACCCGGCCCCGGGCGGGTAGAACGGGGTCCGTGACAACTCCCCCCCTGGTTCTCGGACCGCTCATCAGGTACGTCGACGAGACCTCCGCCTCGCTCTGGGTCGAGACCCGCGACGCCGCCCGTGTGACGGTGCGGGCGGGTGGGCTCTCGTGGCAGGCGCGCACGTTCGCCGCGCACGGCCACCACTACGCGATGGTGGTCGCCGACGGCCTGGAGCCCGGCAGCATCACGCCGTACCAGGTGGACATCGACGGGACGCAGGTCTGGCCGCCGACCCGGGGCGAGGGCAGCGACTACCCGCCGAGCGTGATCGCGACGCTCAAGCCCGGCAAGCCGCTGCGGATGGCCTTCGGGTCCTGCCGCACCAGCGTCGGCCACGACAGGTCCGGCAACCAGACGCACGGCGTGGACGCGCTGCGCAGCCTGGCGCTGAAGATGGCGACCGACCCCGGCGCGCACTGGCCGGACCTGGTGCTGTTCCTCGGTGACCAGGTGTACGCCGACGAGACCACCGAGGCGATGCAGGAGTTCATCAAGTCGCGGCGCGACATCGAGGTGGCGCCGGGCAAGGAGCTCAAGGACTTCGAGGAGTACGCCCACCTCTACTGGCTGGCCTGGAACGACCCGCTGAACCGCTGGCTGCTCTCGACGCTGCCGAGCTCGATGATCTTCGACGACCACGACGTCCGCGACGACTGGAACACCTCCTGGGCGTGGAAGCAGGAGATCGAGAAGACCGACTGGTGGCACGGCCGGATCGTGTCCGGGCTCGGCTCCTACTGGGTCTACCAGCACCTCGGCAACCTCTCCCCGCAGGAGCGCGACGACGACGAGATGTGGCAGCGGGTGATCGGCCACCACGGCGAGGAGGAGCTCGACATCACCGCCGAGCTCGACGCCAAGGCCGAGCGGGTGCACCAGCGGCCCGAGTCGTTCCGGTGGAGCTATGCCCGCACGTTCGGGGACGTCAGGCTGGTCGTCGTGGACTCCCGCGCGGCGCGGGTGCTCGAGCCGGACCGGCGCGACCTGCTCGACCCGTCGGAGAAGCGGTGGCTCGACGAGCAGCTCCGGGGCGACGTACGCCACCTGCTGATCGGTACGTCGCTGCCGTTCCTGCTGCCGCCGGGCCTGCACTACCTGGAGGCCTGGAACGAGGCGGTGTCCGCCGGCGCCTGGGGCCGGCGTTCCGCCGCGCTGGGGGAGAAGCTCCGTCAGGCCGTCGACCTCGAGCACTGGGCGGCGTTCCAGGAAGCCTTCCAGGACGTCGCGACGATGGTCACCGAGGTCGCCGACGGCAAGCGCGGCACGGCGCCGGACACGGTGATGTTCCTGTCCGGGGACGTGCACCACTCCTACATCGCCGAGGTCGACCGGCCGCAACGGGCCGGCAGCAGCCGCATCGTGCAGGCCGTCTGCTCCCCGATCCGCAACCCGCTGCCGCGGAAGATGCGGTTCATCACCGCCGCGCTGGCGTACGCCGTGGCCGGGCCGCTGGGCAAGCTGGTGGCCCGGTCCGCCAAGGTCCCGAACGCGCCGTTCTCCTGGCACAACATCGCCGGCCCGTGGTTCGACAACAGCATCGCGGTGCTCGAGGAGCGGCCCGAGGGGCTCAACGTCAGCTGGCACACCGGGACCGTCGAGCACGGCGACCACCTGCACCCGCGGCTGGACACCATCGCCGACGAGCTGATCACCCCCCGCTGATAGCCCCGGCCCCCTTCGCCGAGTCGGCGCGAACGCACGTCTCACCCCCGCCGAGTCGGCGCGAGCGCACGCTATCCGGGTGCGGGGTGGGTGCGGTTACCTGCGTTCGCGCCGACTCGACCGCCGGCAGACCTGCGTTCGCGCCGACTCGACTAGGGGGTCGGGAGGGCCAGCAGCAGGTTCTCCACGACCTCCATCAGCGCGGGGTGGATCCAGTACTGCTCCCGGGCCACCTGGTGCGCGGTCTGCCCGAAGGCCATCGCCTGGACCAGCGGCTGCACCAGGTTGGACGCCTGGGGCCCGAGGAAGTGCGCCCCGAGGATCCGCCCGCTCGCCGGGTCGGCCAGCAGCTTGGCGAAGCCGGTGGTGTCCTCCATCGCCCAGCCGTACGCCGTGCTGCCGTAGTCCTGGTGCGCGACGACGTGCTCGACGCCCCGGGCGACGGCGTCCCGCTCGGTCAGGCCGACGCTGGCGACCTGCGGGCTGGAGAACACCGCGCTGGGCACCGCGTCGTGACGGCTTCGCCACATCGCGGCGGGGTCGTCGAGGTGCAGCAGGTTGTGCTGGACGACCCGGGCCTCGTGGTTGGAGACGTGCTTGAGCTGGAAGTGGTTCGCGACGTCGCCGAGCGCCCAGACCCCGTCCGCGGTGGTGCGCTGGTACTCGTCCACGACGACGACCCCCTCGTCGTCCACCTCGACACCGGTCCTGTCCAGGTCGAGCCCGTCGGCGTTGGAGCGCCGGCCGGTCGCGACCAGCAGCAGGTCGGCCTCCACCGAGGTGCCGTCGCTCAGGTGCGCCCGGATCCCGCCGGCGTACGGTTCGACCTTCTCCACCACCACCCCCAGCCGCAGGTCCCAGCGGTCGGCGACGATCGTGGTGAACCGCTCGGAGATCTCCTCGTCCTGGGAGCGCAGCAACCCGGGGGAGCGGTTCACGATCGTGACCCGGCTGCCGAACGACCCGAACACGTGCGCGAACTCCGTCGCCACGAAACCGCCACCGAGGATCAGCAGCCGCTCGGGCAGCTCGTCGATGCGCATCACCGTGTCGCTGGTGTGGAAGCCGACGTCCTCGAGGCCCTCCACGTCCGGGAGCTCCGGCCGCGACCCGGCCGCCACCACCACCTGGTCGGCGGTGATGGTCACGCCGGTGCCCGTGTCGATGGTGCGTACGTCGACGAAGCGCGCGTGCCTCTCGAAGAGCGTCACGTTCGGGTTGCTCGCCCGCCAGTCGTGGCCGCCGTGGGAGAGCGGGTCGATCCGCCCGAAGACCCGGTCCCGGATCTCCCGCCAGCGGGCTCCCTCGAAGCGGGTCTCGACGCCGAGACTGGGGCCGTGGCTGGCGGAGAGGGCCAGGTCGGCCGGGTAGACGAACATCTTCGTCGGGATGCAGCCGACGTTGAGGCAGGTGCCGCCGAACGTGCCCTTCTCCAGGATCGCGACCGACCGGTCCGCGAAGCGCTCGTCGACCAGCGAGTTGCCGGAGCCGGTGCCGATGACGGCCAGGTCGAAGTGGGTGCTCACCCGGCCATCCTGCCCGGTGGAAGCACACGGCGACCCGGGGCGCACCAGGGCCGGTCGGCCCTATGATCTCGACCACGCCGGAAGGACCCACCGGACCCTCCGCCCGCCTCGATCCGGCAGCCGGACGAGCCACCCGGGACGGATGGGATGGACCCCGAGATGCGTTGGGGGAGACAAGGGACGAAAATGGGTACCAAGACAGCCCAGAGAGCAGCAGACCCTGAGTCCAGGGAGAGGTCATCATGACGAACGTGCAGAGCCCCACCAGCGACCGGCACCGGGTGGTCGTGATCGGATCCGGCTTCGGGGGCCTGTTCGGCACCAAGGCGCTGCGCCGTGCCGACGTCGACATCACGATGATCGCGAAGACCACCCACCACCTGTTCCAGCCGCTGCTCTACCAGGTGGCGACCGGCATCCTCTCGGAGGGCGAGATCGCCCCGCCGACGCGGGAGATCCTGTCCGGCCAGAAGAACGCCCAGGTGATCCTCGGCGAGGTCCGGGACATCGACCTGGAGGCCAGGACGGTCACCTCGCACGTGCTCAACCGGGTCAATGTCACGCCGTACGACTCGCTGATCGTGGCGGCCGGCGCGGGCCAGTCGTACTTCGGCAACGACCAGTTCGCCGAGTTCGCCCCCGGCATGAAGAGCATCGACGACGCGCTGGAGCTCCGCGGCCGGATCTTCGGTGCCTTCGAGCTCGCCGAGATCTCCGACAGCGAGGAGGAGATCGCCCGGCTGCTGACCTTCGTCGTGGTCGGCGCCGGCCCCACGGGGGTGGAGATGGCCGGCCAGATCGCCGAGCTCGCGCACCGCACCCTGCGTCACGACTTCCGCCGGATCAACACCCGTGAGGCGAAGGTGGTCCTGGTGGACGCCGCGCCGCAGGTGCTGCCGCCGTTCGGCGCCAAGCTCGGCCAGAAGACCCAGGAGTCCCTGGAGAAGCTCGGGGTGGAGGTCCAGCTCGGGGCGATGGTCGTCGACGTCGACGAGTGGGGCATCGACGTCAAGGACAAGGACGGCACCCGCCGCCGCATCGAGGCGACCACCAAGGTGTGGGCCGCCGGCGTGCAGGCCAGCCCGCTCGGCAGGATCCTCGGCGACCAGACGGGCGCCCCGGTCGACCGCGCCGGCCGGATCAGCGTGAACCCCGACCTCACCCTCCCGGGGCACCCCGAGGTCTTCGTGGTCGGCGACATGATCAGCCTCGACCACCTCCCCGGCGTGGCGCAGGTGGCGATCCAGGGGGCGAAGTACGCCGCCAAGGAGATCAAGTCGCGGCTCTCCGACGGCCAGAGCCCGCAGCGGCCGTTCAAGTACTTCGACAAGGGCAGCATGGCCACCATCTCCCGGTTCCGGGCGGTGGCGATGGTCGGCAAGCTCAAGCTGACCGGTTTCGTCGCCTGGCTGATGTGGCTCGCGGTGCACCTGGTCTACCTGACCGGCTTCAAGAACCGGCTGGGCGCCCTGGGGCACTGGACGGTGAGCTTCCTGGGCCGCGGCCGCTCGGAGCGTACGGCGACCGAGCAGCAGATCTTCGCCCGGGCCGCCCTGCAACGGCTCAAGCGCGGCGCGTCGGACCTGGTCAGCAGTCCGGGTGACTACGAGGCGACCCGGAGCCTGCTGGAGGCGACCCGGCGGGCCGAGCTGGAGGCGCAGGCGGCCGAGGAGTCCCGGCTCACCGACACCGGCGCCCGTGGCCACCACGAGGACGCGCACGCGTCCTGACCCCCGCACGACGCACGAGAGGCGCGGCCCCACCGGGGCCGCGCCTCTCTGCATGAGGGATCCGCTCAGGCGTCGTCGTCGTCGATGACGTGGACGGCCGCCTCCTCGGCGCTCGCGCCGGCCCCGTCGATGCCGACGTCGTCGCCGACCAGGTCGCTCTCCACATCCGGGCCGAGGCCCTCGTCCTCGTCGACCAGCCGGCCGGCGCGGCGGTCGCCGACCTCACCGCCGACGTTCTCCCCCTCGGCGGCGGCCGCCTCGTAGGGGTCCGGCTCGGGCTCCTCCTGCGCGATCCGCTGGTCCAGCGTCTCGCCGGTCTCCTCCTCGTACGGGGTGTTGCCGAAGCTCTCGGCCGCGGACCACTTCTCCGGCGGCGAGTAGCCCTCGTCGAGCACGTCGTCGACACCGCGGTCCACCAGGGTGTCCTCGGGCTGCAGCTGGTCCTCGGGGTCGCTGCTGTACTGCTCTGCGCTGTTCTCGCTCATGTCCTCAGGTCTACCCCGCGGTCCCTGGTTCACGCGCGCCGGGGTGGGCCAGAGCGTCCTGGCACCGCTGCTGCTCGACGGGCCCCGGTGGTCGTTCCGGCTGTCCGCCCGGACGGGACAGCGGCGCCCGCGGGTCGTGGTCGAGCTCGCGCACCACCGAGTCGACGACCGCCACCAGGTCGCCGCCGGCGCTCCGGGCGACCTCCCGCTGGCGCTGGTACGACGCCCCGGCCACGGGGATCTCGGCGACCCAGCGCAGCTCGTCGGCGCACGAGAGCCGCGCCGCGACCGGCTCGAGCCGGGTGAGCAGGTCGCCGAGGTCGTCGGTGACCAGACGCTCGTTGCCGTCGTCGTCGAGGATGATCTCCGCGTCGAGTCCGTAGCGGGCGGCCCGCCACTTGTTCTCCTGCGTGTGCCACGGCGGCATCGTCGGGAGGGTCTCGCCGGCGCTCAGCCGGTCGGTGAGGTCCACCACCAGGCAGTGCGTGAGGGCGGTGAGGGCGGCCAGCTCGCGCAGGTTGGAGACCCCGTCGCAGATCCGCACCTCGACGGTGCCCAGCCGCGGCGAGGGGCGTACGTCCCAGCGGATGTCCTTGACGTCCTCGATGACACCGGTGCGCAGGTTGTCCGCGACGAACTCCTCGTACTCCGGCCAGGTCGCGAACTGGAAGGGCAGCCCCGCGGTGGGCAGCTGCTGGAACATCATCGCCCGGTTGCTGGCGTAGCCGGTGTCGGTGCCCGACCACATCGGCGAGGACGCCGACAGCGCCTGGAGGTGCGGGTAGTAGTTGAGCAGCGAGGAGACGACCGGCATCACCTGCGCGCGGTGCCGCACGCCCACATGCACGTGCACGCCCCAGATCAGCATCTGCCGGCCCCACCACTGGGTGCGCTCGATGAGCTCCTCGTAGCGGTGGCCGGGGGTGAGCAGCTGGCTGGACCACTGCGCGAACGGGTGGGTGCCGGCCGAGTACAGGTCGACGCCGAGCGCATCCGCGACCGGGCGCACCATCGCCAGGGTGCCGGTGAGGTCCGCGACCGCGCCGGCCGTGGTCTCGCAGATCCCGGTGACCACCTCGACGGTGTTGCGCAGCAGCTCCTGGTGCAGGCTGGGCTGCTCGCCGACCGCGCAGCGGACGCCCTCGAAGAGCTCGCTGGCGGTGTTGGAGAGGTCGCGCGTGGACCGGTCGACCAGCGCGAACTCCCACTCGACGCCCAGGGTCGGCCGGGGTGAACCCGCGTACTCGATGCCCACGGCTCATCGAAACACACCGGCATGGAGGTGGCGAGGCTTGTCCGCACCGGCGGCTGCGAGGATGTCCGCCGTGATCGACCTCTCCCGCAGCGCCGGCGTCGTGGTGCAGGGCGACAACGCCGAGGTGCTGCCGCGGCTCCCCGGTGGGTCGTTCCAGCTCGTCTACATCGACCCGCCCTTCAACACCGGTGGCCGGCGGGACCGCCGTACGCTGCGGACCGTCCGGGAGGAGCCCGACGGCGGCGGCGACCGGACCGGGTTCGGCGGGCGCCGCTACTCCACGGTGGAGACCGGCCGGATGTCCTACCCGGACACCTTCGCCGACTACGCGGGGTTCCTGGCGCCCCGGCTCGAGGAGGCCCGTCGGCTGCTCACCGACTCCGGCACCCTCTACGTGCACCTGGACTGGCGCGAGGCGCACTACTGCAAGGTGCTGCTCGACGACATCTTCGGCCGCGACTGCTTCCTCAACGAGGTGATCTGGGCCTACGACTTCGGCGGCCGCTCGAAGGACCGCTGGCCGGCCAAGCACGACACGATCCTGGTCTACGTCAAGGAGCGCGGCGCTCACCTGTTCGACCAGGACCAGATCACCCGGGTGCCGTACCTGGCCCCGGGGCTGGTCGGGCCGGAGAAGGCGGCACGCGGCAAGCTGCCGACCGACGTGTGGTGGCACACGATCGTGCCGACCGGCGGCCGTGAGAAGACCGGCTACCCGACCCAGAAGCCGGAGGGGGTGCTGCGGCGGGTGCTGGAGCCGTCGTCGCGGCCGGGGGACTGGGTCCTGGACTTCTTCGCCGGCAGCGGTACGACGGGCGCGGTGGCCGCCGCGCTGGGCCGGCGGTTCGTGCTGGTGGACGAGAACCCGGCGGCGCTCGAGGTGATGCGCGAGCGGCTGCCCGCGAACACCGAGTACCGCGACGAGCAGGGGGGCATTCTGACTGTTAGATGAACAATGTCCGTTTTTCTGATCGTCCAGCCATCTGTACGCATACGCTCCTCGGGTGACGGGGAACGAGGATCGGTCGCTGGTCCTCAGCGACGAGCCCGCGGTGGGTGCGCCGCGCGGGATGCTCGGTCGCATCCTGGACCGGCTGGGTCCCCACCTCGACGGCATCGTCGAGGACTTCTACGCGGATCTCGGCCTGCGCCCGGAGTTCGCCGAGGTGGTCGCCCGGCTGACCGCCGAGGAGTTCGCGCACCTGTGCCGCCGCCAGGTCGAGCACCTCCGCTTCCTCCTCTCGGGCGACGTCGAGGCGGAGCAGCTCGCCGCCCGCAGCCGTGAGATCGGCCGGGTGCATGCGATGGTCGGCGTCGAGATGGACTGGTACGTCGACGCGATGGCCGAGCACCGTGACGGCCTGCTCCGGGCGCTGGCCCGCCATGCCGGCGACCTCGACGTGGTGGCCGCCAACGTCGCGCTCAGCGAGCGGATGATGAAGGACCTGCACGGGGCGCTGCTCGGCTTCCGGGACCTGGACGCCGTACAGAACGACGTGATGCTGCGGGTGCTGGAGGCTGCCTCCGCGGCCCGAACCGTCGCCGACCTCGCCCGGTTCGTCGTGGACGCGCTGGCGGGCATGGACGGCATGCGGGTCTGCTTCTTCATGCGCGCCGACGACCAGGGGCAGGTGGTGAACGAGATCGGGGCGGGGCCCGCCCTCGCGGCCTTCGTCGAGGACGCCCTGTGCGGCAAGGCCCAGCCGGTGCTGACTTCCGGCGAGCTGCCCGCGGGACAGGGCGCGATCGGTCGGGCCTGGCGGTCCGGTCAGGTCGAGCGGGTGCACTCCTACCAGACCGACCCGACCGTGGCGCCGTGGCGGGAGGCGGCCGCGCGCTACGGCTGGCGGGCCAACGCCTCGGTCCCGCTCACCGACCCCCAGGGCGTCACCCGGGCGCTGCTGTCGCTGCACGCGCGCTGGCCGGGCTTCTTCGCCTCCGAGTCCCGGCTGGCGATGCTGGAACAGGTCAAGAGCGTGGTGGAGCGGGCCCTCACCGACCTCGAGGAGCGGCCCACCCTTGCCTCGGGCGTCAGCGCCTACGTGCAGCGCAGCACCCATCTCCAGCTGCTGGCCGAGGGGCGCGTGGAGATGCTCTTCCAGCCGGTGGTCTCGCTCCCGCAGGGCCGGCTGCGCAAGCTCGAGGCGCTCGCCCGGCTCCGGGGGGAGAGCCGGCTGCTCAGCCCGGCGGAGTTCCTGCCGGCGTTCGGCGACGACGACCTCTACACGCTCTTCGACATCGGCCTGCGACAGTCCCTCGGCGCGCTCGTGTCCTGGCAGCGGGCCGGCCTGCACACGGGGGTGTCGGTGAACCTGCCGGTGGCCGCCGCCGGCGACCCGCGCTACGTGCGGCAGGTCGCCGCGCTCCTGGACCAGTACGGCGTCGAGCCCGGCCGGCTCACCCTGGAGCTGCTGGAGACCGGCGCGGTCAGGCAGGCAGCCAAGCGGCGGGGCCGACCCTTCGACGACTTCAAGGACCTCGGCGTCCGGCTGGCCCAGGACGACCTGGGCTCGGGGTACAGCTCGCTGCTGCGGTTGCGGCACTTCGCCTTCGACGACGTGAAGATCGACCAGAGCCTGGTGCGCGGCACCGAGCTCGCCCCGGGAGCGGCGCTGCACTTCATCAAGCCGATCAACGACATCGCCCACAGCCTGGGGCTGGCCGTGGTGATCGAGGGCCTGGAGGGCGACGGGCTGATCGAGGCCGCCGTCCAGCTCGGCGTGGACATGGGGCAGGGCTACGGCATCGCCCGGCCGATGCCGGCCGACGAGGTGGTGGCCTGGGCCGCCGGCTACCGGCTCGACGTGGACCCGGTGACCCCGCGGACCCCCCTGGGTGCGATCGCCGCCCACGTCGCCTGGGAGCACCGGATGGTGGCGATCGGCGACCATGTCGCGTTCGCCGAGGACTCCGGGCTCGGGTGCTGCGGGCTGACTCCGTACGCCGAGCGGCTGGGCTGCCCGGAGGTGACGGCCGCGCACCGAGCCGCGCACGTGGCGGCGCTTGAGCACCGCGGCAGCGTGCAGCAGCGGCTGGCCTGGCAGCGGCTCTCGGACCTGGTGCTCGGCGCCTGACACCGGCCCCGCCGAGTCGGCGCGAACGCAGGTCACGCATGCGCCGAGTCGGCGCGAACGCAGGCTACGTGGGTGCCGAGTCGGCGCGAACGCAGGCTAAGTCGGCCGGGTCGCGTCGCCGTTCCGTGCGTTCGCGCCGACTCGGCGGGGTCCAGGCGTGCGTTCGCGCCGACTCGGCGGGGTGGTGGGTTGTCGCGTGTTGCCATGCTGGGCAGATGCGCATCCTCGTCGCCGGTGCCAGCGGGTACATCGGCTCCCGTCTCGTCCCCGAGCTGCTGCGTCGCGGGCACGAGGTGGTGGCGGCGTCGTCGTCGCTGCCGCGGCCCGAGCGGTTCTCCTGGGGCGGCGACGTCGAGAGCATGCAGATGGACGCGACGGACCCCGGCCAGGTGCGGCGGGCCACCGAGGGCGTGGACGCCGTGGTCTACCTCGTGCACGGCCTGTCGAGCCGTTCGTTCCGCAGCCGGGACCGGCTCGCCGCCGAGCAGATGCGCGACGCGGTGGACACCAACGGCGTGGGGCGGCTGGTGTACCTGTCCGGGCTGGTGCCCGACGTACCTCGGGGGCGGCTCTCGCCGCACATCTCCTCCCGGCTCGAGGTCGAGGAGATCCTGCTCGAGAGTCAGGCCCGGACGCTGTCGCTGCGCGCGGGCGTGGTGATCGGGGCAGGCTCGACGTCGTTCGAGATCCTGCGCCAGACCGCCTCGACACTGCTGGTGCAGCCGATCCCGCTGTGGATGCGCTCGCGGGTGCAGCCGATCGGGGTCGCCGACGTGCTCCGGGCGGTCGCCGACGCGGTCGAGGGCGACGGGATCGGCGCGGTCGACGTCGGCGGGCCGGACGTCGTGAGCTATCCCGAGCTGCTGGCGCTGTACGCCGAGGTGGCGGGGCTGCCGCGGGTGCAGGTGCCGGTGCTCGGGGCACCGGTCACGGCGGTGTCCCTGGGGGCGGGACTGGTCTCGGCGGCGCCGTACTGGACCGCCGCGGCGCTGGTCCGCAGCCTGCGCCACGACATGGTCTGCCGGCCGGGGCAGCCCGACCCGGCGGTCGTGGACCTCACCGACGCGCTGCCGCTGCGCGAGGCGCTCGAGCAGGCCGTGCTTGCTGACGGCCGCGGTGGTCGTGCGGCCGGCCGTGAGCGCAGCGACCCGGCGTGGGTGCGGTCCTCGTGGGTGGAGCGCTCGATCGTCGCGACCCGGCTGCCCGGTTCGACGCTGCTCAGCTCGGCGCTGCACGTCGCGGACGCCCGGCTGCGGGGCGTGCTGGGCTCGCTGCCCCGACCGTAGGCGCCTCAGCCGGGCAGCTCGACCAGCAGGCAGGAGCTGGTCGCGGTGGCGAGCAGCCGCCCGGCGGGGTCGGTCAGAGTGGCCTCGGCCAGCACCAACCGGCGTCCACGGTTGACCACCCGGCCCTCACAGGTCACCCGTCCGGTGCTCACGCTCATGCCGCGCAGGAACTTCACGTTCAGGTCGATGCTCGTGTAGCCGACACCGGCGGGCAGCGTGGTGTGCACCGCGCAGCCCGCGGCGGAGTCCAGCAGGGTGGCGAAGACGCCGCCGTGGACGGACCCGATCGGGTTGTAGTGGTGCTCGCCCGGGTCGCAGGAGAACACCGCCCGCCCCTCCTCGACCAGGTCGAGGTCGAAGCCCAGGGTGCGCGCGATGGGCGCCGCGGGCAGCCGCCCGTCCCGGACCGCCTCGAGCACGGCCAGACCAGGCTCCCGGCCGACCTGGGCCGCCGAGATCGCCGGGTCGTCCCAGGTGGTGGTGCGTTCGCGTGTCATCGCCAGGCCTCTCGTCCGGGTCACGCCGCTGTCACAGCGACAGAGGCGAGTAGCCTAAGCCTATGTCAGCCACGTCACGCTACCGGCTCGAGGCGGCGCCGTCGGGGCTGTTCCTGGTGCAGGACCTGGTGAACACCCGCGGCGTCCCGGCGTACGGCGTCCGCGACCTGCTCGGCACCGTCGCCGATGCGCAGCGGTGGGTCCGCACCAGCGTCCGCACGTGGCAGCGGGACGCCGCCGTCGCCGGAGGGGTAGGCCGGCTCACGTCGACCGACCTGCCCGCGCTGCGGCGGCTGCGGGACGAGGCGGAGCGTGCCGTGCGCCGCGAGACCGGGACGCCACGGGAGCTGCCGGCCCGCCTGCTGGTCGACGCCGAGGGGCGAGTGTCCCTGGGGTCGGTCGGCACCGGCGTCGACTGGCTGGCCGGCGCGGTCTGGGGCGAGGTGCTGGCCGCGCAGCGCGACGGGTCCTGGGACCGGCTCAAGGTCTGCCGCAACCCGCAGTGCCCCTGCGCCTTCCACGACGCGTCGCGCAACAACAGCCGGGTGTGGCACGACGTGCACACCTGCGGCAACGTCGCGAACCTGCGGGCCTCGCGCGCCCGGCGCCGCACCGCCTCGAGCTGACCTGAGAGGATCGGGGCCGACCAGGGGGAGGGGGCCGCGTGGAGGGCGTGCTCGAGGGTTTCGTCACGATCGGCGCGGTGATCGCCCTCGGCGCCTTCCTGGCGCAGATCGGCCTGCTGGACGACCGCAGCCGGGTGCTGCTCTCGCGGCTGTCCTTCTTCGTGGCCAGCCCGGCGCTGATGGTGACGGTGCTCGGCGACGCCGACGTCGGCAGCGTGCTGTCGAAGAACCTCACCGCGTCCGCGGCCGGGGTGCTGGTCGCCTCGCTGCTCTACGTGGCCGTCGCCCGGCTGGTGTGGCACCGCGACCTCGCGGACACCGTGATCGGCACGCTCTGCTCGGCCTATGTGAACGCCGGGAACCTGGGCCTGCCGATCGCCGCCTACGTGCTCGGCGACGCAGCCCTGGTCGCGCCGACCCTGCTGATGCAGCTGCTGGTGCTCCAGCCCGTGGCGCTGGCCTTCCTCGACCATGCCACGTCGGGGCGGCGGTTCTCGGTCGGGCGGGCGGTGGCGCGGCCGCTGACCAACCCGCTCACCGTCGGCTCGCTGCTCGGGCTGGCACTGGCGGTGTCCGGAGCGACGCTGCCGATGGCAGTCCGCGACCCGCTCGAGCTGGTCGGCGGGATGGCGGTGCCGTCGATGCTGATGGCCTACGGCATCTCGCTGCGGCTCGGCCCGCGGCCCGGCCACGGCGGCTCGGCCGCCGAGATCGGGTACATCACCGCGCTCAAGCTGGTGGCCCAGCCGGCCACGGCGTACCTGGTCGCGCGATACCCGCTGGGTCTAGACCAGTCCGGAGTGCTGGCGGTGACCGTCCTGGCCGCCCTGCCGACCGCGCAGAACATCTTCGTGCACGCCACCCGCTACGGCCGCGGAGAGGTGGTCGCCCGGGACTCGATCTTCCTCACCACGGTGCTGTCGGTGCCGGCGCTCGTGGTCATCGCCGCGGTCCTCGGCTGAGCCGCCCACCTGTGGGTACGCCGTCCGGAGCGGGCCACGGAAGTAAAGGACCGACCCCGAACCGTGACGGGGGATGCACGGTCGGGGCCGGTCAAAATGAAGACTACAGCGACTTCCTGAACGTCGGATGAGGGGATCCGGCACGCCGCGGTCCGCAGCCGACGTGGCCTCGGCCGCGGGTGACCGGCTGCTCGCCACGGCTGTCCAATCCTGTCCTGCTCCTCGGTTTCGACCGTGCTGCGCCCGGGTACTTCCGGCGCAGGACGCACCCACGAGGACGGCGACATGACGGCGAGAACCCCCAACGACGAAACGGTCGTCGCGGCCCTGTGCGCGGCGCTGGAGCCCTACCCGTGGCGCGGCTTCACCCCCCAGCTGTTCGCCCGGTTCGCGCTGGCCGCCAGGGACCGGCAGGCCCTGCAGGTCGTGCTCGACACGGTGCCGGGGACCGAGGCCGGGAGGTGGGACCGGCTCGAGCCGACCCCGGCCGAGGACGAGCGGGTCGTGCGGCTGGTGGACTTCCTGTCCGCCCACCGGTGGGCCGAGCGGACCCTGCCCACGCTGTGCCACAACCTGCTCGGGGTGCTCGCCGAGTAGCCCCTCCGGCGGTCGCGGCGGCTGTCCCCGGCGGGACCGCAAGGACAGATCCCTCGACGGGACGCCTCATCCGGCGCGGGGGAGGCAGAGCTCCCGCCGCGGACCGGAGGATCGGAGCCTGACCAGTCGCCGTGGAGGCTCTCTGTGGACACGACCGCCGTCCTGGTCATCACCGCCACGATCTTCCTCTGGGGAGCCGTGTCCGCGCGCCTGACCGGAGCCGACCTCACGGCGCCGATCGTGTTCGTCGCCGTGGGGGCGTTGGTGGCCGCCGGCGACCTCGTCGACGTGTCCCTGGGCCCGCAGACGCTCAAGCCACTCGCCGAGGTCACCTTGGTCTGCGTGCTCTTCTCCGACGCAGCCCGCATCCCGCTCCGGGAGCTCCAGGCGGACGCCGGACGCTGCGCGCGGCTTCTCGGTGTCGGGCTGCCGCTGACGGTGCTGGGCGGTTGGGCGCTGGCCCAGTGGCTTCTTCCCGGTCTGGGCGGCTGGCTCGCGCTCCTGGTGGCGGCGGCGCTGGCGCCCACCGACGCAGCACTGGGGGTCCCCGTCGTCACCAACCCGGCCGTCCCGTCGCGGATCCGCCGGCTGATCACCGTGGAGAGCGGGCTCAACGACGGGATCGTCACCCCCGTGGTCCTGGTCGCGCTGGCCGGAGCCGCATCCGCGGAGGGGCTCGCGGGTGCGCCCGGGGTGCCCGAGGCGATCCTCGAGCTGGCGATCGGGGTCGTGGTCGGCGGGGCCGTCGGGGCGGCCGGCGGCTGGCTGCTGAGGCAGGCCCGGCGCCGGGGGTGGGCGGAGGAGGACTTCGCCGGCATCGCCGTGCTGGCGCTGGCGATCGTCGCCTACACGGGCGCGATCGTGCTGCACGGCAACGGGTTCATCGCCGCCTTCTGCGGGGGCCTGGCCTTCGGTGCCACGGCCGGCAGGCGGGGGGCGGCCGAGCTGGTGTTCCTCGAGCAGGCCGGCGGCCTGGTCTCCCTGCTGGTCTGGCTCGGGTTCGGGGCCGTCGCCATCCCGATCATGCTGGACCACCTGGACCTCGCGACGTTCGCGTACGCCGTCCTGAGTCTCACCGTGGTGCGCATGGTCCCCGTCGCGCTCGCGTTGCTCGGCTCGGGTCTCGACCGCGACACCGTCCTGTTCGTCGGCTGGTTCGGGCCGCGCGGGCTCGCGTCCCTGGTGTTCGGACTGCTCGCCCTCGAGACGCTGGGGTCCCAGGCGAACGAGGCGGTGGCGGTGGTCGGGATGACGGTGCTGCTCAGCGTGCTGGCGCACGGGCTGAGCGCCGGGCCACTGGCGACGCGCTACGGGAGGGCCGCCGCGGCCCGGGGGCCGGAGACCGGGGGACCGATGGCCGACCTGCCGTACCGCGGACTGCCGCGTGCGCGGCGTCGCTCCACCCCGATCGGGTGACGCGTCCGGGGCCGGCCATGCGTCGACGGCGCCCGGTCGCCTCACCGTGCGGTGCGATCCCTGGGGGTCAGCCTCAGAGACGGACGCCGAACAGGATGCGCCCGTCCTTGACGCACTCGTGATGACGGACTGCCCCGTGGTCCTGCGAGCAGATCACGTGGTCCTCCCGGCCTGCAGCCACGGCCCCGTAGCCGGTGGCGAGCAGGTTAAGCACGAGTGCGACCAGTACGGCGATCCCGAGTCTCTTGCTCATGTGAGCCTCCTTGTCACCATCCTTTGTACTCCCCAAGTGGCCCGAGGGCCACGGCAGCACGCCAGGGAGCGGCCCCGCCGCTGACGGCACCCTCCGCAAGGGCTCCGACGGCCGCTGCGTCGAGCTGAATCCGTAGGAGTCGGCGGCGCACCTGGCACCCTCGTGACCGTCGAGGCCTGGGAGAGCCAGGACGCATGTCCGAACTGCCCAGGTGCTACTCAGGGATGCCCGGGCCGACGACCTCCAGCCCGTAGCGAGGACCGACCTCGGCCCACTTCGGGAGCTCGACTTCCGGCGCTTGACCGTCCGCTCCCGGGAGGCGGCGTTCGGTCGCGGGGATGCCGACCTCGTCGTAGAGGCCCATGAGGCCGCCGGGGGCCGTGAATGCCACGAACCGCGTCGGCGTCGTCCCCCGGATGCGGAACGCGTGCGGCACCGACCTCGGCAGATAGATGAAACACCCGTCGTCGAGCTCGAAGGTCTCGTCGCCGGCGCGGTAGGTCACCCGCCCCTCCAAGATCAGGAACGCCTCCGCCTCCTTGGTGTGTCGATGCAGCGGGGTCGCGATCCCTGGCGGCTGGGTGACCATCGAGACGCCCAGCAGGCCCTCGGTGTCCGATCCAGTCACCAGGTGCTCGAAGAGCGAGCCCATCGCCCACGTCGCCGGCCCCTCGCCCGGTCGCCGGACGATGACGGAACCGCTCGTGCGGGAGGCTGCCCCGTCCCTGTGCTCGGCTTGTCCGGCCACGCTCATGACGCACCTCAATTTCACCCGAAACGAGATCGGTTGAATAGTAGAGTGCGGGCTATGGCACCGGAAGTCAAGAGGCCCTATCGATCGGTTCGTCGAGCCCAGCGGGCCGCCGCCACCCAAGCTGCGATCCTGTCGGCAGCACACAAGCAGTTCACGACCAAGGGCTACGCCGCCACCGCGGTCGCCGACATCGCGGCCGCCGCCGGGGTCAACGTCGATACCGTCTACTCCTCAGTCGGCCGCAAGCCGACGCTGATGTTGGCCGTCATCGACATGACGCTGGCGGGTGCCGACCAGCCCCTGGCTGCCGAGCAGCGGGACTACGTCCGAGCCGTCGTCGCCGCGCCCACGGCGCGGCTGAAGCTGACGACGTACGCCGCGGCGCTCGGTCGCATCATGCCGAAGGTCGCTCCGCTGTTCGACGCGCTCGCACAGGCCGCGCTGACCGATCCCGAGTGCGCCGCACTACGCGACTCCATCGCCGAGCGTCGCGCCGCCAACATGCGGCAGATGGCCGCCGACCTGCTCGCGACCGGGGAACTGCGATCCGACCTCGCGAACGCCGATGTGGCCGATCTGCTGTGGACCACGAACGCCCCCGAGTACTACGCCCTCGCGGTAGCCCGCGGGTGGCCGCCCGCGGCTTACGCCCACCGCCTCGCCGACCTCTGGACCCGACTGTTCCTCGACGATCCCTTCGAGGTCGATCGGCCGCAGCCCGGCACCACATGAGAGGACCGTGTGTTGTCGAATCGCGGGCTTACCGTTCGTGGAACAGGTGGGACCGCCGCGAAGGGCAGCGGTGACGGAAGGAGTCATGCGATGCCGCAGTACGTGCTGATTCTTGATGCTCACGCGATGGACGACTTCCGAGCCGAGGACATGCCGGACGTCGACAAGGCCGCGCACGCTGTCAGCCAGGAGGCCATCGACGCCGGTGTGTGGGTATGCGGCAGCGGACTGTGGGACCAGAAGGCGAGCATCGTGGCGGCCGACGGGACCGTCACCGAGGGGCCACAGGTGACCGTCGGCGGCCTCACGGTCATCGAGGTGCCCTCACGCGAGGAGGCGCACAGGTGGGCTGCCAAGTGGGCCGCTGCGTGCCGCTGCGACCAGGAAGTCTGGGAGCTCGGGTACGACCCCAAGATCGACGCGATGCTTCGCGAGGCGGCTGGCCGGAGGATCCGGCCCGACCGAGCCTGATGGCGCGAGCGCTGTCCGGGCATGAGCGCATGCCCGGACAGGCGGGCCGATCCGAGCCCTCACCTCTCCGCCGCGACACGCCCCCGAGCCCCTTGAGGCCACCAGCCTCGTACTTGGCCAACCAGGCATGGTCCTCTGCCGCGAGACGCCCCACTGCCCGGCCACCTCGGTGACGGTCCGACCTTCCCCGATCGCCGCCAACACAGCCTGATACCGCTGCCCAGCCACCCTCATCTCCCTCATCGAGGGAGGGGCAAGGATCAACCGAAGCAGCTGTCAACCATGAACCGAAGGTGAGTCGTCAAGCATTACCCGACGTCCTACTGCGATTTGGTGGGCCCCGTGGGGATCGAACCCACAACCCGCGGATTAAAAGTCCGCTGCTCTGCCAGTTGAGCTAGAGGCCCGGGCATGGGGGGAGCGACCTAGGGACTCACCTAGGGAATTTCGGCCCCTGACCCGGCGACATCATCGCAGACGGCGGTGAGGGCGCGGGCCGGGGCTGGCTCAAGTGGCCCGCGGTCGTGCCGGCCCTCATCGCCTGGTCACGTCGGGCAAGGCGTGTCCGCGGACCTCGTCGAGGATCGCGAGGATGCCGTCGACCTGTTTCACGGTGAAGATCATCTCGGGGCCCTGCGGTGCGTTGTCGGTGAACGGCGACTCAGAGAGCCGGGTCACGTCCGCCACGCCGTTGGCGGTTCGGTGCTGCACGATGCGCTGGACGAAGCGGAGACGGTTGACCGAGAGGGCGATCGACAGCTGGAGCATCCGCAGGTCATCAGACCCGGTGCCGGACACGACCACCCGATGGGCGTGCTGCGCTGCGTCCCGCAGCCTGAGCGTCGAACTCGGCGAGCGCGTGGTCCAGGCCGGCGATGCCTGTCGCCGACAGCTCGATCGCCGTCCGTAGACCCTCAAGGGCAGGGTCAAGGGCGCTCAGCCTTCCGCCGCTAGGTCGGCGTCGCGGGGACCTATGCTCGAAGGATGACTCAGCAGGCAGGGCTCCATGCCACGGACAGCGTCCTGGATGCCGCCGACGCAGCCTCACCTGTGGAGGCCGTCGAAACCGTCACCCGAGAGCTCGGCCTGGCGCTTGGCGCTTCGATGGTCTCCTTCCTCATCGCCGATCTGTCAGGCCGGGCCCTGGTGCGCCTGGCACATGTCCAGCTGTCCACCGCCGACGGGACCGGCGGTAGCGCTCCGCGTGCACTCGGCGAGCGTCGGGCCCTGGAGGAATCGGCAACGGTCCTGCCGTTCGACGGCGGACCGGCGGAGCAGACGATCCGCACCCAACAGGTGCAGGTCGTAAGCCCAGATGCGACGCGTGCGGGGTTCGATGGTGACGGACAGTGGCTGGTCCTGGCACCGGTGACCGAGCGGGGCGAAGCCATCGGCGTCCTGGAGCTGACGGTGCCCGTCCGCCCGGGCGCCGCCGCCCTGGCGGAGATCGCGCGGCTGGCACACGTGCTGGCGTTCGTGCTGATCGCGAACCGGCGCCACACCGACCTCTACGAGTGGGGACAGCGCACACGCCCCTTGAGCCTGTCCGCAGAGATCCAGCACCGGCTGCTTCCCGGCCCCCAGACCTGCGAAGCCACATCCTTCACCCTCGCCGGTTGGCTGGAGCCTGCGTCCGACATCGCCGGAGACACCTTCGACTTCAACCTGGCGCGCGACGTGTTGCACCTGTCCCTGACCGACGCGATGGGTCATGGAGTGGCCGCTGCCCTGACCGCGACGCTGTGCGTGGGCGCCCTGCGGAGTGCCCGCGGCGGGGCGGCGTCACTGCTGGAACAGGTCACCTCGACCAACGAGGCTCTGGTCGACCACGCCGCCGCCGCCGGGCTCGAGGACTTCGTGACCGGCCTGATCGGCCGCGTCGATCTGCGAACCGGCTCGGTAGAGCTCGTCAATGCCGGCCACGTGGCGCCCTACCTCGTGCGCGAGTCGCGTACCGTGCCCCTGGATCTCCCGGTGCAGCTTCCGCTCGGTCTGTTCGGTGATGTGGCTTACCGCGCGAGCCGAGTCGACCTACAGCCCGGCGACCGGCTGGTGTTGCTCACCGACGGCATGGTCGAACGAAACGCTGTCGGCATCGACTTCGCCGCAGCGATCGTCGAGACCAGAGCGCTGCACCCGCGGGAGGCAGTCCGAGCGTTGGCCGACCGGGTCCTGGACGAAGGTGGCCACGAGCTCAAAGACGACGCGACCGTCTTGTGCCTGGACTGGCACGGTGGGCACGGCAGAAGCCGCAACAGTCACTACGGTGCCGAACAGCAGCGCGCAAGCGCGCCCCTCGCCTGAACGCCGGCTGTGCGAGGCGGCCCAGTGTTCGACTCCGCGGGCGACTGCAGCCAGCGGATCAGAGCCGACGATTGCGCGCTCCATCAACGGCTGACTCGACTCCACGTCGCCAGCGGGCTTGCCGACCAGGTCCCCATCCCGGCGGCCCCGGACCTAGGGGATCCAGCACATCACCGCTGAGGTCGAGCGCCTGCTGGGTCTCGGCGCTTCGGCTTTGGTCTTCGACCGGCACCTGCCTGAGACGGCCCGGCTTGGGCGGACACACCCGGTCGGCCGGTCTCGCCGCGACGCCAGCCGGCCGGGACCGCCACGGTGGCCCGCCTCCTGGACGCCTTCCACCGCGAGTACGACATCCGAGCGCCGACGCAGCGGACCCCGCCGCCGTACCGGTGAGCCGAGGCTCGCCGGCCGGGACGGGGTCCGCGGTGGGCGCCGGAGGTCAGGGCAGCGGGATGCTCCAGATCCCGCGTCCGTGGGTGGCGGCGTAGATGTTGCCGTCACCGGCCACCTCGACGTCCATCACCGTGACCAGGGGCAGGTTGGCGCCGAGCTTCGTCCAGCTGGTCGCACCCGGTGCACGGTAGAAGACACCGAGGTCGGTGCCGAGCACGAGCGCCCCCGACGAGGTCTCCTTGACCGAGCTGGCCGGCACGTCCGGAAGGTTGCCGGACACGTCGTCCCAGGTCTGGCCGCCGTCGCGAGTCTCGTAGACGTGGCCGACCCCGGCGCCCGGCCCCTCGGTGAACCGACGGCTGAAGCCGTTGATCGCGAGGAACGCGTGCTGGCTGTCCGCCGGGTCGATGCCGACGCCGCCGACGTAGCGGTTCGGCACGTTCGCCGGGAGGGTGACCGCCTTCCAGGCGCCCGAGGCGTTGGTGGCCAGTCCACGGCTGAACCCGGCGTTGTTGCAGGGGCCGCACCATGCCGCGTAGCCGACTCCCTTGTTCATCGCGACCGCGGTGGCGGAGTGGCCGGCGCCGAGGTCGAACGTCTTGTTCCACTCGGCTCCGGAGCGGATCGCGTAGCCCTTCTGCTGGGTCCAGATGTACTGGCCCGCCGCGATCCAGCTGTTCTTGTCCGAGCGGTCGAAGTCGAACGGGGCGATGAACCTGGGGTTCGGGTCATGCGGGTCGATCTTCCACGAGGTCGCGGTGGAGGGGCTCGTCGAGCCCGGGTTGACGCCGCAGTTCTCCGTCACGGTCATCGACAGCGTGGTGTACTCCTGCACCTGGCGGCAGCCGTCGGCAGGGTCGGCCATCGAGTCGCCGCCGTCACCGCCGAAGGGGGAGCCCATCTCGGTGTCGGTGTTGGCGCCCGACGGCTGCACGCCGCGCAGGTTCGAGGCGCCGTTGTCCTGCAGGCCACCGGAGACGACCAGTCCGCCCTTGGCCGTGTCGGTGCCGGTGGCGACGGAGTAGTACTGCAGGCCGTCCATGGTCCCGTCCCGGGTCAGGGACTTCCAGTCGGTGGCGTGCCCGTCGGCGTTCGCCTTGCCGTTGACCGGGCGGCTGTAGATGCCGCCGTCGTTGCCGGCGAAGAAGGTCGGCGTGCCGTTGACCGTGCCGATGGCTGCGGCGTGCTGGTCGGAGTGCGTCGAGCCGGGGCAGGTGTTCTTGGCGTCGTTGAGGTCCCAGCAGGGGAAGTAGAAGTTCCAGTAGGGACCGGGCGTGGTCCACGTGCTGCCGGAGTTGCCCGTCTCGTAGACCTCCTCGAGCCCGGCGTACACGTGGTCCGGGTTCTTCGGGTCGACCTGGAGGAACTGGTTGTACCAGGCCTGGATACCGGGTCCGTAGCCCTTGCCGCTCACGGACTGCTTGAGGGCCGAACCGGAGTTGGCGAGCTTGGTGGACGTGGCGATCTTGTTCCAGGGGCCGGTGATGGACCCGTTCTTGGAGACGTAGATGCCGTCCAGGTAGGAGTTCACCGTCCCGGTGGCCTTGTTCAGCAGGGCCGGGGACTGGTTGATGGCGTAGAGCTTGGAGGCGTCCTTGGCCCAGGCGAAGGTGACGTAGCCGATGTCGTCTGCCGGCATCGCGCCGCGCGGGTTCGTCTTGACCCAGCTGTTGCCGCCGTCCTTCGACTCGTAGAACCCGTTGTAGGTGTCGCCGCTGCGCCAGCCGAGCGCCGCGATGACGTGGCGGGAGTTCGTGGGGTCGACGGCGATGTCGTTGACGATGTTCTTGTACGCCGCGTTCGTCGCCCCGCACGAGGTGTCGTCGGTGCACCTGGAGCCGGCCGGGACGATCACCTTGCCCTGGTCGTCGGTGATCTTCGGCATGTAGTCCATGTTCGGCGCGTAGTGGAACGTCCACGTGCCGGTGCCGGAGGAGTCGTCGTGGGACCACACGCCCCGGTTGGTGGCCGCCCACACCCGGCCGCCGCCGAAGCGGACCCGCCCGATCGTGGTCGAGTCGAGCTCCGAGCCGCCGACCCGGTCCGCCATCGTGAACTGGCCGGTCTTCGGGTTGGCCAGCCGGAACACGCCCGCGCCGGCGTACGCCGTACCACCGGTGTTCGCCTCACCCGAGGAGAACCACAGCGACCCGTCCGCCGCGAGGGTCAGGTCGCCCGAGGACAGGGTCGGCAGCTTGTCGCTGATCGACTGCCAGTGCCCGCCTCCGGTGGTGGAGCGCCACACGCCGCCGTCCGCGGACGCCGCGTAGACGTCGCCGGCGCCGTCGGCGGCGATCCCGGTGATGCGCCCCGAGACGTAGCCGCTGCCGCCGCTGGAGTTGGAGTAGTAGTCCCGGTAGCGCGGGTCGTCGGAGTTGTAGGGCACCTTGGTGACGTCGGCCCAGGAGCCGCCGCTCGTCGGCAGGGCGGTCAGCTGCTTGTAGGCCGCCGTGTAGGCGCCCGAGGAGACGACGCCGGGGGCCGTGCGGGCCTCGGCGTACTGGTCGGCCAGCGTCTTGGCCTCCTTGGACTCCTTGCCGGCCTCCTCCGGGTCGACCCCGGCGATCATCATGTACTTCTCGAGGGCCTCGTGCGGCATCGCCTTGACGTTCGCCTCGGCGGCCTTCTCGTGCTCGCGCTCGGACTCCGACTTGGAGGCGCTGGGCGCGCCCGTGCATGCCGCCCCGAGAAAGAGGGTGGAAATGGTCAGGGCGACGAGTGTCCCCCGACGGCGAAACAGTGACATGGAAGCGCCTTTGTTCCTGTGACCCGACTCTCGGGGCTCGGGGAATCTAGCCCAATTCTCCCGGTACGTCGAGAAGTGGCGGGATGCAACTATCGGGAGACTCCGCGGCTCAGCCGAGCAGGCGGTGGTCCTCAGATTTGGTACAGCACCGGGGTGGTTTTGCCGAGCATGCTGCCCTATCGTCGCTCTCATGCCGCAGATGAGGATCCGCGAAGCCGCCGGCTACATGGGGGTCAGCGACGACACGGTCCGCAGGTGGATCGAGCACGGGTCGTTGCAGGCGACCACCGACGGCGCCGGACGCAAGGTCATCGACGGCTACGAGCTGGCCCAGTTCGCCCGCAGCCAGGCCACCACCGTGCCGAACCCGTTGGGCGTCGGCAGCTCTGCCCGCAACCGGTTCGTCGGCCTCGTCACCGACATCCGGACGGACACCGTGATGGCGCAGGTCGAGCTCCAGTGCGGTCCCTTCCGGGTGGTCTCGCTGATGAGCAGCGACGCCGTCAAGGACCTCAGGCTCGAGCTCGGCTCGGTCGCCGTCGCGGTCGTCAAGTCCACCACCGTCATCGTCGAGACCCCCCAGGGAGAGTCATGAGGCGCGCGGCCGGACCTCTGGCAGCCGTGCTGCTCCTCGGGACGGTGGCCGCGTGCGGCTCCGGCTCGCCGGACGGCTCCGCGAGCACCTCGGGAGGGTCGAAGGACACCACGCTGACCGTGTACGCCGCGTCCTCGCTGACCTCGACCTTCACCGAGCTCGGCCAGATGTTCGAGGCCGCCCACCCCGGCGTGAAGGTCGGCTTCAGCTTCGGCGGCTCCTCCGACCTGGTCGCCCAGATCCAGCAGGGCGCCCCGGCCGACGTGTTCGCGTCGGCGGACACCACGAACATGGACAAGGCCGTGGCCGCCGCGGCGGTCGACGGTACGCCGGTGGACTTCGCGTCGAACACCCTGGAGATCGCGGTGCCGCCGGACAACCCGGCCGGCGTGACCTCGTTCAAGGACCTGGCGAAGCCCGGCACCAAGGTCGTGGTCTGTGCCCCCCAGGTGCCCTGTGGGGCGGCGGCGCAGAAGGTCGAGCAGTCCTCCGGGATCACCCTCGAGCCGGTCAGCGAGGAGCAGGCGGTCGTCGACGTGCTGACCAAGGTCGAGTCCGGAGAGGCTGACGCGGGGCTCGTCTACGTCACCGACGTGACGACGGCCGGCGACAAGGTCAAGGGCATCGCCTTCCCCGAGTCGTCGGCGGCGGTGAACACCTACCCGATCGGTGCGCTCGCGAAGAGCGGGAACGCCGCTCTGGCCAAGGCCTTCGTGGACCTGGTGACCGGCAGCGAGGGACAGTCCGTCCTCGCCGACGCCGGGTTCGCCAAGCCGTAGAGATGGCGAGTCGACAGCGCCCGGTCGGGCTGCCCCGGTGGGTGTTCGTCCCAGCGGCGGCCGGCGGCGTCTTCGTGGTGCTTCCGCTGGCGGCCATCCTCAGCCGGGTCCAGTGGGGCCACTTCCTGGCGCTGATCACCTCCGAGTCGTCGCGCGCCGCGCTGGCCCTGAGCCTGCGGACCTCGGCCACCAGCACCCTGCTGTGCGTGCTCCTCGGCGTCCCGATGGCGATGGTGCTGGCCCGGACCAGCTTCCGCGGCCAGCAGCTGCTGCGCTCGCTCGTGCTGCTGCCTCTGGTGCTGCCCCCGGTGGTGAGCGGGATCGCGCTGCTGTACACCTTCGGGCGTCGTGGGCTGCTCGGCCACACCCTCGACGTACTCGGTCTCCAGGTCGCCTTCTCCACGACGGCGGTGGTGATGGCGCAGACCTTCGTGGCGCTGCCGTTCCTGGTGGTGAGTCTCGAGGGTGCGCTCCGGACGGCGGGGGAGCGGTACGAGGCGGTGGCAGCGACCCTGGGGGCGCGTCCGACGACCGTGCTCCGCCGGGTCACCCTCCCGCTGGTGCTGCCCGGGCTCGCGGCCGGCGCGGTGCTGTCGTTCGCGCGGTCGCTGGGCGAGTTCGGGGCGACGATCACGTTCGCCGGCAGCCTGCAGGGCGTCACCCGCACGCTTCCGCTGGAGATCTACCTCCAGCGGGAGGTGGACCCGGACGCGGCCGTCGCCCTGTCACTCGTCCTGGTGGTGGTCGCCGTCGTGGTCATCGGCTTCGCCCGCGGCGGACGGGCCGCCTGATGGTCTTCGAGGTCCACGCTGCCGTGGCGGACCGCGGGGTGGACGTCACGCTCGGGGTCGCGGACCACGAGGTGGTGGCCGTCCTCGGCCCGAACGGGGCCGGCAAGTCCACGCTGCTCTCGGTGGTCGCCGGGCTGCTGCGGCCCGACGCCGGCCGCGCCGAGCTGGACGGCCGCGTCCTGTTCGACGTCGGGCCCACCGTGGGGTCGCCGGTGTGGGTGCCCGCCCACGACCGGGGAGTGGCGCTGCTCGCCCAGGAGCCGCTGCTGTTCCCGCACCTGAGCGCGCTGGAGAACGTCGCGTTCGGACCCCGCAGTGTGGGCCGGAGCCGCCGTGAGGCCCGGGGCGTCGCCGCGCACTGGCTGGCCGAGGTCGACGCCACCCGGTACGCCGACCGCCGGCCGGCCGAGCTCTCCGGCGGTCAGCAGCAACGGGTCGCGGTGGCCCGGGCCCTCGCGGCCGACCCGCGGCTGCTGCTCCTCGACGAGCCGATGGCGGCGCTCGACGTCGCGGTCGCCCCCGCGCTCCGGCAGCTGCTCCGCCGGGTGCTGGTCGACCGTCCCGTCCTGATCGTCACCCACGACGTCCTCGACGCCCTGCTGCTCGCGGACCGGGTGGTCGTGGTCGAGGACGGGCGGGTGGTCGAGGAGGGCCCCACGGCCCAGGTGCTCGGACGGCCCCGCAGCGGGTTCGCCGCCCGCATCGCGGGGTTGAACATGGTGCGCGGGGTCCTCGACGGGCGCGGCGTCCGCAGCCCGACGGGGCTGGTCGTCGAAGGGCTCGCCGAGGAGCCGATCGAGCAGGGTGCGTCGGCGGTGGCGGTGTTCCGGCCCAGCGCCGTCGGCGTCTACCGGCATCCCCCGGGCGGCAGCCCGCGCAACGTCATCGACGTCACCATCACCGAGCTCGAGCCGCACGGCGGCCAGATCCGGGTGCGCACCGCCGACCTCAGCGCCGACGTCACCGCGGACGCCGTCGCCGACCTCGACCTGGCGCCGCGGACGTCGGTCTTCTTCGGGGTCAAGGCGAGCGAGGTCGCGATCTACCGCTCCTGAGCACAGGGCGCGGTCAGCACGCGTCGACGGGGCGCACGTCGACCACGTCGGCCAGCGCGAGCTCGACGACCCGTCCCCCGACCGCGACCGCGAGCACCCCCTGCCCGGACGCCTGCACGAGGTCGCCGCAGACCTGCCCGGCCCGGGTCGTCACCTGGACGGACCTCTGGTCCTGGCCGCTGCTCGACTGGCCCGGCCACCAGGCCGAGGAGGTGGCCAGGGCGAGGACCGCCACGGCGAGGTAGGTGAGGGTGATGCCGACGCGCAGCCGCCTGCTGGTGTCGGCAACCTCCTTGTCCCCGGCCTCGATGTGGGGGTGTGAGCCGTAGACCGGCCAGGCGGCCAGGGCCACCAGTGCCGTGGCGACGCAGGCGAGCGCGAGGGCCGCCAGCACCAGCAGGGCGGCCAGCACCTTCAGCCAGCGCGGCTCGCTGCCGCCGGTGTCGTTCTGGATCACCCCGCACAGGCCGATGAAGCCCAGCACCGCCAGCTGTACGCCGTGCCAGCCCCGGGCCGAGCTGCGCAGCTCCCCGATCCGGCTCGGGCCCTCGTCGTTCGTGTCCATCAGGCCCCCGGGCTGACCCGAACAGCGTCGGTGTGCGGCCCGGGATCAGGCCGGAGGGGGAGTCTCGACCGCTTCCTTGACCTCGTGCGCGCTGTCGGGGTCGATCTCCGTCTTGGTCACCTTCGCCGCGTTCGTGAGGGCGCGGTCGAGGTCGGCCACCCAGATCTGCTGGACCATGGCGACGATGCCGGAGCTGTTCAGCGGCAGGGTGTCCTCCACGTCGGCCTTGATCACCGCCTTCTCGCCGTGCGAGCGCAGACCGCCGAAGCCCGCGCCGAGGCCCGCGCCCACGGCCGCTCCGGCCAGCAGGCTGGGCGGGAAGATGAGGCCGACGACCACGCCGCCCACCGCCCCCCACTTGGCGCCCTTCCGGGTGGTGTGGAAGTCGTCGTCGACGTGGATCTTCCCGTCGTTGCGGCGACTGACCAGGATCAGCCCGTCGACCTTGATCAGGTCGTCGTCGGCGAGCTGCTTGAGCGCGTCCCAGTCCAGACGGGCCGAGTCGGGGTCGTTGTACGCCGCGATGTACAGGGCGACGGGGACGGCAGTGTCGGTGGTCATGGCTGCTCCTGCGAGTGTGGACGGGCCGGGACGTCCACGACGCTAGTGACCGGCGGCGGCTCCGGTCAGGGGCCGAAAGACCCTTCCCGGACGCCCGCGCTCGGCCCCAGGAACAGGCGCGGGTCGCGCAGCTCGGCGTCCCGGCGCCCGAGGGGGTGACGCGGCCCTGCCCACCACTCCGGTGAGCAGTCATCCCGGCCGGATGATCCGCGGGGGCGACCGGCGGTGTTGGGTGCAGACAGAACCAGCCCACCGAAAGCGAGATGACATGACCGGCCTCGAGTGGATCCTCTGGAGCATCCTGGCGGCGTTCTACGTGTGCTGCCTGTTCACCGTCTGCCTGATCACCTTCCAGAAAGGTCATACGCTGCTGGGGATCGTCGGCATCTTCATCCCGCTGCTGTGGCTGTTCGGCGCGATCCTGCCGGCCAAGCCGGGGTCGAGCTACGAGGCCCGGCAGCGGGCCCGGTTCGCCTAGGCCCCTGCGGCCGGCCGGTCGGACCGGGCCGGCGGCTCAGAACCGCCCGTGCCGGCCCTCCCCGGCGGCGAACCTGCCCGCGCCGGCCCGTCCGTCGGAGCCCAGCGACTCCAGGCCCACCTCCAGCTCGAACCGCATCGCCTCCTGCTCGTCGACCCCCTCCTGGTGCTGCACGGACAGCCGGTCGTTGCGCAGGCAGGTCTGCGGGAAGCCGCTCAGGTCCAGGGCCAGCCGCTCGGCCTCCTCCCGGGCGGTCCCGGTGGGGACCACCCGGTTGGCGAGCCCGAGGTCGAGGGCCTCACGCGCCGGGACGGGCCGCCCGGTGAGGATCATGTCCATCGCCCGGCTCGTGCCGATCAGCCGCGGCAGCCGCACGGTGCCGCCGTCGATGAGCGGCACGCCCCAGCGCCGGCAGAAGACGCCGAAGACGGCGTCCTCGGCGGCGACCCGCAGGTCGCACCAGACGGCGAGCTCGAGACCTCCGGCGACGGCGTACCCCTCGACGGCGGCGATCACCGGCTTGGAGAGCCGCATCCGGGTCGGCCCCATCGGTCCGTCGCCGGCCTGGTCCGGGCGGCTGCCGCGCTCGGTGCCGACCGCCTTCAGGTCGGCGCCGGCGCAGAAGTGGCCCCCGTCGCCGTACAGCACGGCGACCGCGGCGTCCGGGTCCGCGTCGAAGCCGGTGAAGGCCTCCGCCAGCTCGGCCGCCATCGGTCCGTCGACGGCGTTGCGTCGCTGTGGCTGGTCCAGGACGACCGTGGTCACCGGGCCGTTGCGCTCGACCCGGACCGCGGCCCGTCGGCTCACTGCTCCTCCCAGAGCGGGTCACGCAGTGCGCGGCGCAGGATCTTGCCGACCGCCGACTTCGGGACGCTGTCGACGAAGTGGACGGTCTTGGGCACCTTGTAGCCGGCCAGCCGGGACCGTACGGCGTCCCTCAGCTCGTCCTCGCCGGCCTCGGCGCCGGGCTTGAGGCTGACGAAGGCGGTCACCGCCTCGACCCAGGTGGGGTCGGGGGAGCCGACCACCGCGCACTCGGCGACCGCGGGATGGCTCATCAGCGCGTCCTCGACCTCGCGGGGGTACACGTTGTAGCCGCCGGTCACGATCATGTCGCTGCGCCGGTCCACGAGGAACAGGTAGCCGCGCTCGTCGGCGCGGGCCATGTCCCGGGTCCGGATCCACCCGTCCGCGGTGACCGTCTCGGCGGTGAGCTCCTCGGCCCGGTGGTAGCCGGCCATCTGGAACGGCGCCCGCACCTGGATCTCGCCGATCTCGCCGGCGGCCACGAGGGTGCCGTCCTCGGCCGCGAGCCGCACCCGGGCGTCGTGGGCGGGCTGCCCGCAGGAGCCGAGCAGGGTCGGGTCCTGGTGGTCGCGCTCGTCGAGCACCGCGATGCACAGCGGCGCCTCGGTCTGGCCGTAGTACTGCCGGAAGACCGGGCCCCAGGCCTGCATGGCCGCGGTGATCACGGGCCGGGGCATCGGGCTGGCGCCGTAGACCACGGTCCGCAGCGAGGACAGGTCGGCCTCGGGCGCGCCCGCGGCGAACAGCAGGCCGAGCATCGTCGGCACCAGGTTGACCTCGGTGACCCGGTAGCGGCCGACGGCCTCGAGGAAGCCGGCCGGGTCGAACCCGGTGAGCACCGCCGACGCGCCGCCCCGCAGCCAGTAGGGCAGCACGAAGGTGCCGCTGGCGTGCACCAGGGAGGCGGCGTGCAGCATCACCGAGTCGGGCTGCGGGTCGAGCAGGTTCGCGAGGATGTTCGAGGCGATCGCGCCGTACGACGCCTGGGTGTGGGTGACCGCCTTGAGGGTGCCGGTCGTGCCCGAGGTGTAGAGCAGCAGCACCGGGTCGTCGGCCCCCGCCGGGAGCGCCGGGTCCTCCGCGGGCACGGTCGCGGCGTCCCGGAGCAGGTCCGGTCCGCTCGCCGCCCCGGGCCCGCCCAGCCCCATGGCGCGCAGCCCGTCGCTGCCGTCGCACAGCGCGGCGGCCGGGCCGGTGAGCTCGGGGGCGTGCACCAGCCAGACGGCGCCGGTCTCCTCGACCATGTGCCGGTGCTCGGCGACCGAGAGGCGGGCGTTGAGTGGCACCCGGACGACGCCGGCCTTGAGGCAGGCGAAGTCCAGGGAGATCGACCAGAGGCCGTTGCCGACGAGCAGGGCCACCCGGTCGCCCGGCGCGACACCGTGGCCGATCAGCACCTGCGCGAAGCGGTTGGCGGCCTCGTCGACCTCCCGGTAGGTCAGCGACCGGTCCTCGAACAGCACCGCCGTGCGGTCGGGGAACCTGGCGGCCCCGCGTCGTACCAGGTCGACGGCCAGCGCCACGGGACCTCCCCGGAGAAACAAACCGTCTGGTCGGTTTGGTGTGGCACCATGCTGGGGTGTCCGAGAAGCCGCGTCAAGACCGCTCGCTGCGGACCCGGGAGCTGCTCCTGGACGCCGCGGTCGACTGCCTGGTGCGGCACGGTCACGCGCACACCACGATGCAGCGCGTGCAGGCCGGCGCCGGGGTGTCCCGGGGCACGCTGACCCACCACTTCGCCTCCATGCAGGAGCTGCTGGTCGCCGCGGTGCAGCACGTGGCCACCGGGCAGCTGCGCGAGCTCGAGGCGCTGCGGCCGGCCCGGCCCCCGTCGGGGCGGGGGGACCTGGTGGCGCTGCTGCACCGGTTCATGTCCGGGCCGATGTTCCTGGCCGGCCTCGAGCTGTGGGTGGCGGCCCGCACCGACCCGGCCCTGCGCGAGGCGCTGGTCCCCGCCGAGCGCCGGTTCGGGCAGGAGCTCCGGAAGGCCCTGGAGGGTGACCCGGCGGTGGCGGACGGGGCGCCGGAGCGGGCCGACCTGGAGCTGACGCTGTCGCTGCTGCGGGGGCTCGCGGTCACCAGCCTGCTGCGCGAGGACCCGGCCGTCGAGACCCGGGTGCTGACGCGCTGGGCCGAGCGGACGCTTCCCGACGCGGCCGGGTGAGAATTGTTCCCTCACGTTAGAGTCGAGTGTCAGCCTCCGACGGGAATGGGCGGTTCATGGGCCTGCAGCACACGCAGATCGGCGAGGTCGCCGAGCGCACGAGCCTGAGCCTGCGCACCATCCGGTACTACGAGGAGGTCGGCCTGGTGCCGCCGTCCGCGCGCACCCCCGGCGGCTTCCGGCTCTACACCGAGGCCGACGTCGCCCGGCTGATGCTGATCCGGCGGATGAAGCCGCTGGACTTCACGCTGGAGGAGATGCGCGACGTCCTCGAGGCGCTCGACCTCCTCGGCGGCTCCGAGATCGGGGCGGCGCGGCGGCGCGAGCTCGTCGAGCGGCTCGACATGTACCGCGACGCGGTCAAGGCGCGGGTCACCGCGCTGCGCGACCAGCTCGAGTCCGCCGAGGAGTTCGCGGGCGACCTACGCCGGGAGATCACCCGGCAGAAGCGATTGGCAAGCCAGGACAGATGACCTCCGAGACGATCACCGACCCCGCCCGGCAGCGGCTCGACAGCTCCGTGCTGCGCGAGGCCTCCCGCCGCCGTACCTTCGCGGTGATCAGCCACCCCGACGCGGGCAAGTCCACGCTCACCGAGGCGCTCGCGCTGCACGCGCACGTCATCTCCGAGGCCGGGGCCGTGCACGGCAAGGCCGGCCGGAAGTCGACGGTCTCGGACTGGATGGAGATGGAGAAGGCCCGCGGCATCTCCATCACCTCCGCGGCGCTGCAGTTCGCGTACGGCGACCACGTCGTCAACCTGGTCGACACCCCGGGCCACGCGGACTTCTCCGAGGACACCTACCGGGTGCTGTCGGCCGTCGACGCCGCGGTGATGCTCGTCGACGCGGCCAAGGGCCTCGAGCCGCAGACCCTCAAGCTGTTCCGGGTCTGCAAGCACCGCGGCATCCCGGTCCTGACCATCATCAACAAGTGGGACCGCCCGGGCCTCGACCCGCTCGAGCTGCTCGACCAGATCCAGGCCGAGATCGGCCTGCGGCCCACGCCGCTCACCTGGCCGGTGGGCATCGCCGGCGACTTCCGCGGCGTCCTGCACCGGGCCAGCGGAGACTACGTGGCCTACACCCGGACCGCCGGCGGCGCGACCCTCGCCCCGGAGGAGCGGATCGACGCGGAGCAGGCCGAGCACCGCGAGGGCCAGGTGTGGCGGGACGCCGTGGAGGGCCACGAGCTGCTCGCGGCCGACGGCGCCGACCACGACCAGGACAGCTTCCTCGCCGGTACGACGACCCCCGTCCTGTTCGCGTCCGCCATCTTGAACTTCGGGGTCTCGATGCTGCTGGAGACCTTGATCGACCTGGCGCCGCCGCCGGCCCCGTTCACGGTCCTGGAGAAGGCCACGGCCAAGGCGGCCCCGGAGCGGGCATCGGTGCGCGAGGTGCACGCGCCGTTCAGCGGGTTCGTCTTCAAGGTGCAGGCGGGCATGGACACCGCCCACCGTGACCGGGTCGCCTTCGCGCGGGTGTGCTCGGGGGTGTTCCGGCGCGGGATGGTCGTCACCCACGCCCAGAGCGGCCGGCCGCTGGCCACGAAGTACGCCCAGGCCCTGTTCGGTCGCGACCGCGCCGTCATCGACACGGCGTACCCGGGGGACATCGTCGGCCTCGTCAACGCCAACGCGCTCACCGTCGGGGACACGATCTTCGCCGAGGAGCCGGTCACCTTCCCGCCGATCGCGACCTTCGCACCCGAGCACTTCGCCGCGGTGCAGGCCAAGGACTCGGGCCGCTACAAGCAGTTCCGGCGCGGCATCGAGCAGCTCGACAGCGAGGGCGTCGTGCAGGTGCTGCGCTCGGACTACCGCGGCAACCAGTCGCCGGTGCTCGCCGCCGTGGGGCCGATGCAGTTCGAGGTCGCGGTAGCCCGGATGGAGAGCGAGTTCCACGCGCCGGTCCGGCTGGAGCACCTGGAGTACACCCAGGCCCGGCGCACCGACCAGGCCTCGGCGGCCGAGCTGGCGGCGCTGCGGGGCGTCGAGGTGCTCCAGCGCAGCGACGGCTCGCTGCTGGCCATCGTCACCGACAAGTGGCGGGTGCGGGCCGTCGCCCGGGACAACCCGCAGCTGACCTTCGAGTCGCTGGTCGCCGGCGAGCAGTGACCTCCGCACCGACCGACCGGAGTGGGCGCCGGGGTGGCCGGTGGCCTCACCCGGTCCAACTCTTCGGTAGCGTGAGGGTATGAGCCATCCCCACCTTGAACTGACCGCGCCGCCGAAGCTGGCCCGCGACGGTCTGCGCGTCGTCGCCCTGGGTGGCCTGGGGGAGATCGGCCGCAACATGACGGTCTTCGAGCACTCCGGCCGCCTGCTGATCGTCGACTGCGGCGTGCTGTTCCCCGAGGAGCACCAGCCCGGGATCGACGTGATCCTCCCCGACTTCAGCTGGATCCGGGACCGGCTCGACAAGATCGACGCGCTGGTGCTCACGCACGGGCACGAGGACCACATCGGTGCGGTGCCCTACCTGCTCCGCGAGCGACGCGACATCCCGGTGATGGGCTCCAAGCTGACGCTCGCGCTGATCGAGGCGAAGCTCAAGGAGCACCGGATCAAGCCCACGCTGGTCGAGGTGGCCGAGGGCGACACCCGCAAGCTCGGGCCGTTCGACCTGGAGTTCCTGGCGGTCAACCACTCCATCCCGGACGGGCTCGCGGTGGCGATCCGGACGACCGCCGGCCTGGTGCTGCACACCGGTGACTTCAAGATGGACCAGTTCCCGCTGGACGGCCGGATCACCGACCTGCGCGGCTTCGCGCGGCTCGGCGAGCTGGGCGTCGACCTGTTCCTCACCGACTCCACGAACGCCGAGGTGCCCGGGTTCACGACGGCCGAGCGGGACCTGTCCCCGGCCATCGAGACCGTGTTCCGGACCGCGCCGCGGCGGGTGATCGTGTCCAGCTTCGCCAGCCACGTCCACCGGATCCAGCAGGTGCTGGACGCCGCCCACGAGCACGGCCGCAAGGTGGCGTTCGTGGGCCGCTCGATGGTCCGCAACATGGGGGTCGCCAAGGACCTCGGCTACCTCAAGGTGCCGGACAACCTGATCGTCCCGCTCAAGCAGCTCGAGCGGATGGCGCCGAGCAAGGTCGCCCTGGTGTGCACCGGATCGCAGGGCGAGCCGATGGCGGCGCTGTCACGGATGGCCAACCGCGACCACGTGATCCGGGTGGGTGAGGGGGACACCGTGCTGATGGCCAGCTCGGTGATCCCGGGCAACGAGAACGCCATCTCCAACGTGATCAACGGCCTGACCCGCTGGGGCGCGCACGTCGTCCACAAGGGCAACGCCAAGGTGCACGTGTCCGGGCACGCCAGCGCCGGCGAGCTCGTCTACTGCTACAACATCGTGCAGCCCTCCAACGTGATGCCGGTGCACGGCGAGTGGCGGCACCTGCGCGCCAACGCCGACCTGGCGATCCGCACGGGAGTCGACCCGAAGAACGTCGTCATCGCCGAGGACGGCGTGGTCGTGGACCTGGTCGAGGGGCACGCCAAGATCACCGGCAAGGTCCCCGCCGGCAACGTGTACGTCGACGGAGCCGAGGTCGGCGGTGCCACCGAGGCGACGCTGCGCGACCGGCGCACGCTCGCCGAGGAGGGGGTCGTCACCGTGCTCGCC
This sequence comes from uncultured Actinomycetota bacterium, assembly GCA_963800225.1. Taxonomy (GTDB): domain Bacteria; phylum Actinomycetota; class Actinomycetes; order Propionibacteriales; family Nocardioidaceae; genus Nocardioides_B. The sequence continues at coordinate 556,526 of CAWDAF010000003.1, forward strand.
ATCGTCGACGCCGACTCCGGCAAGCTGGCCGACCCGCCGGACTTCCTGGTCCGCGGCTTCGTGCACGACGAGCACACCTTCGACGCGGCCATCCCGGTCATCGAGAAGACGCTCGCGCACGCCGCCGCCGAGGGGATCGGCGACGCCCACCAGCTCGAGCAGATGCTCGGCCGCGACATCGGCCGGTGGGCGGAGCGGAAGTTCCGTCGCAGCCCGCTGGTGATCCCGATCGTCATCGACGCCTGAGCGTTCCTCTGTCCGGGTCGAACGGCCCTGCCCACCGGCCGGTCTCCGGGGGACCCTGTCGGTATGACGACAGGGGCCGGTCGTCGCCGGTGGGCGGCTCGGCTCGGGTCAGCGCACCCGGCGGATCGTGGCGAGCAGCACCACCAGCGCGGCGAGCTGGAGGACGGCGGTCACCGTGACCAGCAACGGGACCGACACCTCGTAGAGCCCGCCTGCCAGTGCGCCGCCGGCTGCGGCGGACACCCCGACCACGGCGCCGAACACGCCGTAGGCGGTGGCGCGCCGCTCCGGGCCGACCAGGTCGGCGACGGTGGCCCGCAGCGTCGACTCCTGCACCCCCAGCGCCACGCCCCAGGCCAGCGCGCCGACCACGGCGACAGCCACCGTCCCGGAGAACGCGAGAGCCGGTACGCCGGCCGCGACCACCGGCAGCGTGACCAGCACCACCGTCCCGAAGCGGTCGTAGGCGAAGCCCGTGGCGACGGCGGCCAGCGCGTCGACGACCATCGCCGCGGCGTACAGCACCGGGACGGCGGCCGCGCTGAGCAGCCCGGCCTCGACCAGGTGGAACGACAGCACCCCGAAGGTCGCGAACCCCGTCATCGTCAGGGCCGCGAACGCGGCGTACGCCCAGAACGCGCCCGGCAGCCGGGACACCGGGACGTGCGCGGCAGCCACGGGCGCGGGTGCCGGGTCCACCTCGTAGCCCTGGGGCCGCGGCACCCGCAGCCGCAGCACCACCACCAGGCCGAGGGCGATCGCGCCCGGGACCGCCAGCACCAGGAGCGCCGGGCCGTAGTCGCCGCCGGTGAGCGCCAGCATCGCCGCGACGAGCAGCGGGCCGGTGAGTGCCCCGACCTGGTCCAGCGCCTCGTGCACCGCGAAGCCGCGGCCCCGCCCGGTCACCGAGGCGGCGTGCGAGAGCAGGGTGTCCTTGGCCGGGGAGCGGACCGCCTTGCCGACCCGCTCGGCGATCACCAGGGCGGCGGCGACCCAGAGCACCGAGGTCAACCCGAGCAGCGGGACGCTGACCACGGTGATCGCGTAGCCGGAGATCGTCCAGGCCCAGAACCTCCCGGTGCGGTCGGTCAGCGGCCCGGACACCAGCCGCAGCGCGAGCGCCGCGGACTCGCCGACCCCGGTGACCACGCCGACGGTCAGCGCGCTCGCGCCGAGGTGCGCCAGCAGCGGGCCGGTGATCGAGCGGGCACCCTCGTAGACCACGTCGGCGAACATCGCCACGATGCCGAACCACACCACGAACCGCCACGCCGACACCCGCCTCATGTCACGAGTCTGACTGCTCGCCGGCCGCCGGTCCCGCCGGCGTCATGCTGTGGTCATGTGATCTTCGTAGGTTCGAGACCATGACTCTGCAGCAGCATCAGCGCGCGCAGCGTCCCATCTCCCGGGAGGCGGCCCCGGGTCGTGGTCGCCCCGAGCGGCGGGGACCGCTGCCGGAGTGGCTGACCCGCTGGTCGGTGCTGCTGGCCTGTCTCGCCACCGCGGTGGTGCACCTGCTCTACCTGACCCGGCAGCTCGGCGTCGACGAGGGCGGCTTCGCGATGGTCGCCCGGTTCTGGCGCAGCGGAGGGCACTTCCTCTACGGGCCCTCGTGGGTCGACCGGCCCCCCGGGCTGATCGCCGTGTTCGCCGCCGCCGAGCGGCTCGGACCGTATGGCGTCCGGCTGGCCGCCGCCGGGCTCGCGGTCGTCCTGGTGGCGGCCGTGGCCTCGGCCGCCGACGCGATCGGGGGCCGGCCGGCTGCTCGCTGGGCCGCCTGGACCGGCTTCGCGCTGGTGTCCTCGATGCTGTTCCAGGCCGAGCGGCTCAACGGCGAGCTCGTCGCGGCGACCTTCGTGGCCGTCTCGATGGCGGCCGTGATCCGTGCCGTCCGGGTCTCGCGGGGCGGGGTGCACGCCGCGCTGCTCGGTCTGCTGGCCGGGGCGGCCGCGGGTGCCGCCGTACTGGCCAAGCAGAACTTCGTGGACGGCTTCGCGTTCGCGGTCGTGCTCCTCGTCGTCGGCAGCCTGACCCGGGTGAACCGGCGGGTCTTCCGCCCGGTCCTGGTGGTCACCACGGCGGCGGCCTTCCTGGCCGGGGCGCTGCTGCCCGCGGCCGGGGCGCTGCTCTGGGCGCGCTCGCACGGCGGGGCGGGCGCGATGGCCTACGCGATGTACGGGTTCCGCAGCGACGCGGCCGCGGTGATCGCGAACTGGTCCTGGCACGCGCCGCTGCACCGGCTCGGCGTCCTGCTGGCCATGGCCGGGCTGTCGGGGCTGCTGCTCCTGCTCGGGAACCTGGCCTGGCGGCACGGGCGCCGGCTCCGTCATCTCGACCCGCTGCCATGGGCACTCACCGCCGCCGTCGTGGTGGAGCTCGCGGGCGTGGCCGGCGGGGAGAACTTCTGGCCGCACTACCTGATCGCACTGATCCCGACGGTCGCGCTGGCCACCGGGTTGGGCGTGCACCGGCGGATGCCGGGCCGGACCTGGACCCGCCGGCTGGTGCTGGCCGCGGTCCTCTCGACCGCGGTGGTGTCGCCGCTCGGCGCGGTCCACGGGGCGCTGGCGTCGAGCCGGTCCTGGACGGTCGGCCGCTGGCTGGCCGCCTCGGCGGCCCCGCGCGACACGGTGGTCGTCACGTACACGCACGCGAACCTGATCAACGCGAGCGGGCTGCGACCGGGCTACCCGTACGCGTGGAGCCTGCCGATCCGGACCCTCGACCCGCACCTGTCCCGGCTGGTGCGCACCCTGGACGGCTCCGCGGCCCCGACCTGGGTGGTCGGCTACGACCCCGCGCACCCGTGGGGCCTCGACCCGACGAGCCGGGTCGCCGCGGCGCTGCGGGCCCACTACCGCCAGGTCGCCACCGTCTGCGGGCGCCCGGTCTGGCTGCACGACGCGGTGGCCCGTCCGCTCGCGCCGGCACCGTCGGCCGGGTGCGGCAGCGCCGGCCTCTGACCCACCCCCGATAGTCCGTGACGTTCTTGCTGTCCGGAGGCCCCCGGAACAGCAAGAACGTCACGGACTATCGGGGGTGGGGCGGTGGGCTGGGTGGGTCAGCCGAGCCGGGAGGAGCCGCGGCCCGCGCACCCGGGCAGCGGCTGCCGCCCGGTGGGCAGGGTGGGCTGGTCGAGCACGTTCCCGGTCTGGTCGAGCACGCGGTACTGCACGCCGTACGACGTCTCGGCGGGCTGGGGACCCCGCAGCCAGGACTGCAGGTGCGCGTAGCCGTTCTGGGCATGGGTCGTGAACCACGGACCCGGCCGGCCGTCGACCCAGTAGCGCTGCTGGACCGTCCGTACGTCGGGGGAGACCAGCAGCCACGTGGTCATCCGGAACCGGTCGAGCACCTGTGAGGTGCCGGCGCACTCCCACGACCGCCGGCCGGTGGTGAGGAACGCGACCGGTTTCAGGTCCGAGATCACCGGGAGGGGGAGCTGGGCGGGGCCGTTCGCGCCGAACTCGTCGCACAGCCGCAGGTCGCCGGCCCGGTTGCGGAGCACGAAGACCGGGGAGCTGCCGGAGAGCCGGCGCTGCTGGACGCCGTAGAGCAGCTCGACCCGGGCCGGGTCGGTCGCGAAGTCGGGGGTCAGGCAGGCGGCGACCTGCTCCTCGCTGCTGACCTGACCGAGGTCGAGGTCGAGGGTGCGGCCGGCGGCCGGGGTCGGCCGCCCGATCGGCGACGTCACGACCCCCTGCCGAGCGGTCACCAGACCCTGGAGCAGGCTCGCGCCGAGGATCAGCGCCGCCACCGCCGCGATGGCAGCGACCACGGGCAGGGCCCGCCCGTCTGACTTCCGCATGAGGCCCCGCTCACGTCGTTGCTCGGTCGGCCGCGGGCAGGTCGCCCCCACGACGCCCCCGTCGCCCGTCCCCACCGGGCGCTCCGAGGCGCCCGTGGTTCGCACCGATGCTACCGGCCACGACGGCCCACACCGACCCGGCGCAGCGGCCGGTCCCGCGCACCGTGACCGGCCGGGCTCAAGTCGGGCGCCTCACCTGCCGATTCAGCAGGCGAGCACTGGGGGATTTAAGGGGGTTTGTCATGCCGACGTACGACCTTGCGACGCGGGTGGCGGCCGGGACGACGTACCGAGCCCGGGCGTACGCCGCCACGGCCGTGCCGACGGCGTTCGAGCGGCACGTGCTCAACCGGATGGGCTGCGGCTACTCCCGCGAGACCTGGCAGCAGCTGCGCGCCCTGGGCGGCGCCGAGCAGTGGTTCGCCGCCCAGCTCGACCCGGCCACGGTGCCGGAGTCCTCGCTCGCCGACAGCATCGTGACCTGGTTCCCGCGGGTGGCGGACGCTCCGGCCGCCCGGGCCGCGCGCAACGACACCGGGTCCTACCCGGCCTGGGAGTACGCCCGCGACATCGGCAACTACACGACACTGCGGCGGATGTACTCGCGGCGCCAGGTGCTCGAGACGATGGTCGACTTCTGGAACAACCACCTGCACGTGCCGGTGAACGCGAACCGGTCCTGGGTGATGCGCTGGGAGTACGACCAGGCCATCCGCGCCCACGCCCTCGGCCGCTTCGAGGACCTGCTGGTCGCCTGCTCGCTGCACCCGTCGATGCTCCTGTACCTCGACAACGCCCAGTCGGTGCGCGGCGCCCCCAACGAGAACCAGGGCCGAGAGCTGCTCGAGCTGCACACGCTCGGACGCACCTCGGGCTACACCGAGCAGATGGTCAAGGACTCGGCGAAGATCCTCTCCGGATGGACCGTGGACCAGGGCCGGTGGGCGGCGGTCTACGACGGCTCCCGGCACACCACCGGGCCGGTGCAGGTGCTCGGCTTCACCGACCCGAACGGCTCCGGCGACGGCGGCGACCTCGCCGTCCGCTACCTGAGGTACCTGGCCAACCACCCCGCCACCGCCCGGATGGTGGCGTGGCGGCTGGCCGTCCGGTTCGTCTCCGACACCCCGTCGGACGCCCTGGTGACCGAGCTGGCCCGGGTGTTCACCGCCAGCGGCACCGACATCGCCGCGACCCTGCGGGCGCTGGTCGCGAGCGAGGAGTTCGCGGCCTCGGCGGGGCAGAAGGTCCGCACCCCGGTCGACGACCTGGTCGCGACGGTCCGGGCCCTCGGTGTGACCGCCTCCGCGCCACGGAGCCGGGCCTCCTTCGCCTCCGCGATCGCGTACCTGCCGCGGAGCATGCTGCTCTACTCCTGGCCGAGGCCGGACGGCGCGCCGGAGACCAACGCCGACTGGGCCTCCGCGGCCCGGATGCTGGCGTCGTTCCGCATGCACTGGCTGCTTGCCGGCGGCTACTACCCCCACAGCGGGGTCCGCTACCGGAAGCCGGCCTCCTGGCTGCCGCAGCCGTCGCTGCGCCTGGACCGGTACGTCGACCACATGTGCCGGATGCTGTTGGGTCGCCCGTCGACGTCACTGGACCTCAAGGCGGTCTGCCAGGCCACCGGCCGGGGCCCGAGCGAGACGGTGACCAGGCGGCACCCGTTCGCGAGCTACCTGTTCGTGCGGATGGCCATCGTCCTGCTCGACTCGCCCGACCACATGAGCCGTTGAGGTGGACCCGATGACCGAGACCGCAGCCCCCTGCTGTGCCGACTTCGAGCGTGCCTCCGGACTGTCGCGGCGCCGGTTCCTGGCCGGCATGGCCGCCACCAGCGGGGCCGCCGTCGCGACCTCGATGTTCGGGGACGCGCTCCGGCAGACCTCCTTCGGGGCCACGCCCGGCGGCAACGTGCTGGTGGTGGTCAGCCTCCGGGGCGGCATCGACGGCCTCGGCATGGTCGTCCCGCACGGCGACCCGGGCTACTACCGGGCCCGGCCGCGGATCGCGCTGCCGCGCAACTCGCTGATCGCCCAGGACGCGATGTTCGGGCTGCACCCGGCCATGGCGCCGCTGGAGTGGATGTGGACCGGTGGGGAGCTGGCCGCGGTGCACGCCGTCGGCATGGCGGTGCCCAACCGCTCGCACTTCCTGGCCATGGAGGAGGTCGAGGACGCCGACCCGACCTCGAGCGTCCGCCGCGGCTGGGTGAACCGGATGGTCGGGCTCGGCGGCGGCACCGAGCCGTACGACGCCGTGCAGCTGGGCGACCCGATCACGCCGACCGCCCTGGTCGGCAGCAGCCCCGTCCTGGCCACCAGCGACCTCGGCAGCATCTCGCTGGCCGCCGCGACCGGGAAGTACGCGGCGCGACGCCGTACCCAGCTGAACACCGTGTGGGGCAAGGCCCCCGGCCCGCTGGGGGCGGCCGCCCGGTCCGCGATGACCACGGTCCGCGAGCTCGCTCCGGTCGTCAACGCGACCTACAAGCCGTCGGTGCCCTACCCGACCGCCTTCCCGGCGACCGGTCTGGCGGCGGCGCTCAAGGACACCGCGCACCTGATCAAGTCCGACGTCGGCACCGAGGTCGTCACCATCGACTACGGCTCCTGGGACATGCACAGCGACTACGGCACCACCGCCTACGGCAACATGCAGCGGATGGTCGGCGGCTTCGCGGGGGCGGTCGACGCGTTCATGCGCGACCTCGGCCCGCTGCGCAGCCGGGTCACCCTGGTCACGATCAGCGAGTTCGGCCGCCGGGTCGGGGAGAACGGCAACCGGGGTCTCGACCACGGCTGGGGCAACATGATGCTGCTGATGGGCGGCGGGGTCCGGGGCGGCGGGTACTACGCGAGCTGGCCGGGCCTGGACGCCGGCATGCTGGAGGACGGCGACCTCGCGGTCACCACCGACTACCGCAACGTGCTGGGCGAGGTGGTCGCCTCGCGCTTCCCGTCCCGCTCCGCGACCGCCGTCTTCCCCGGCCTCGGCTACCGGCCCCTTGGCCTGATGAGGAGTTGATTGCCGCTTCGACTCGGAATCCGGGGCAGGAGTTGGTAGGGTCAGCCTCGCAGCAGATGCAAGTTCCAGCAGGTACGCCCGCGGAGTTTGTGATCCGACGGCGTTTTCTCTTGTATGAGCGTTAGCTTTTCGAGGGGGCTCGGCGTTTCACCCGCATCTGTCACGGGGCCGCCGAGGTGGCGGTTCCGACCCCCGTATGAGGAGTAACAAGCATGGCTCAGGGCACCGTCAAGTGGTTCAACGCCGAGAAGGGCTTCGGCTTCATTGCGCAGGAGGACGGCGGCGACGACGTTTTCGTGCACTACTCGGCTATCCAGTCGCAGGGCTACAAGTCCCTCGACGAGAACCAGAAGGTCGAGTTCGACGTCACGCAGGGTCCCAAGGGCCCGCAGGCGGAGAACGTCCGCGCTCTCTGAGGTCTCCCGACCCCAGGCAGTGAGAGAGAACGCCTGACCCTTCAGGCATCACGAGGGCCCCGACGGTTACCGTCGGGGCCCTCTGTGTTTGCCCGAAGTGACTATGTGTAGAACCCGACCTGCCGGACACAATAAGGACAGCAACGGGGGGAGGCGGTCGACGGGGGCACGAGATGGCACGAGAAGGGAGCGCCGTGACGGATGACCAGCTGAACGTCCCGCTCGAGGACGCCGAGCTGCTCGCCGAGGTCGAGCTCACGACGAACCTGATCATCGCGGCCAGTGAGTCCGACGACGTGCTGCCGCAGGTCACGATCGACCGGCTGCTGGGTCTCGACGACGAGCCGGTCGCCCCCCCGATCCCGCTGCAGAAGGCGCGCTCCCGGGCCTGAGCCCTACTCCCGCAGGCGCGACGGCTCGAAGGTCCGCAGCCGCAGCGAGTTCGTCACCACGCACACGCTCGACGCCGCCATCGCGGCGCCGGCGATCATCGGGTTGAGCAGCCCCAGCGCCGCCACCGGGATGCCCACCACGTTGTAGGCGAACGCCCAGAAGAGGTTCTGCTCGATGGTGCGCAGCGTGCGCCGGGACAGCTCGATCGCGTCCGCGGCGCTGCGCAGGTCGCCGTGGGTGAGGGTGACGTCGCCCGCCTCGATGGCGACCGCCGTCCCGGTGCCCATCGCGACGCCGAGGTCGGCCTGCACCAGCGCGGCCGCGTCGTTGACGCCGTCCCCGACCATCGCCACCGTGCGGCCCCGCTCCTGCAGGGCCAGGACGGCGGCCGCCTTGTCCTCCGGGCGCACCTCGGCGACCACCTCGTCGATGCCGACCTCGCGGGCCACGGCGTGGGCCGTGGCGCGGTGGTCACCGGTGAGCAGCACCGGGTGCAGGCCCAGGTCCCGGAGCCGGCGTACGGCGTCGGTGCTGGTCGCCTTGACGGTGTCGCCGATGTCGAACACCGCGACCGGTCGGCCGTCGACCTTCACCAGCACGGCGGTGCGGCCGGCCTCCCGGGTGCGGACCACCGCCTGGGCGAGCGCGTAGGGCAGCCCCTCGGAGCGGGTGGCCCCGTCGGCGTCGTGTGCGGGCAGGGCCACCTCGGAGGGCGCCCGGCCGACCCAGACCGGCCGGCCGTCGACGGTCCCGGAGACGCCGCTGCCGGCATGGTTGGCGAAGTCCTCGACGCGCGGCGCCGACGACTGCCAGGGGCGCGGGCCGACCTCGTCGACGTACGCCGCGACCGCCCGGCCCACCGGGTGCTCCGACGACGCCTCCAGGGCGCCCGCCAGCCGCACCGCCTCCGCGTGGAGGGTGACCACCTCGTGCACGCTCATCCGGCCGGTCGTGACGGTGCCGGTCTTGTCCAGGACCACGGTGTCGACCCGCCGGGTGGACTCCAGCACGCCGGCCTCGCGGATCACGATGCCGAGCTGGGCGGCCCGTCCGGTGCCGACCAGCAGGGCGGTCGGGGTGGCCAGCCCCAGGGCGCACGGGCAGGCGATCACCAGCACGGCGACCGCCGCGGTGAACCCGCCGGCGGGGTCACCGGCCAGCGACCACACCGCGAAGGTCAGCACCGCCAGGCCCAGCACGACCGGCACGAAGACCGACGAGACCCGGTCGGCGAGCCGCTGCACCGGTGCCTTGGTGGACTGCGCGTGCCGGACCAGGTCGGCGATCCGGGCCACCGCGGTGTCGCGGCCGACCCGGGTGACCTCGACGACCAGCCGGCCGTCGGTGTTCACGCTGGCCCCGACGACCTCGTCGCCGGGACCACGGTCGACCGGCACGCTCTCCCCGGTGAGCATCGACTCGTCGACCGAGGACCGGCCCTCCAGGATCCGGCCGTCGGTGGCCACCTGCTCGCCGGGCCGGACCAGGAAGCGCATCCCCGGTCTCAGCACCTCGACCGCGACCAGCCGCTGGCTGCCGTCCTCCTCGATCAGGGTGGCCTCGTGGGCGCCGAGCTCGAGCAGCGCCCGCAGCGCCGACCCGGCGCGGAGCTTGGCCCGGGCCTCACCCCAGCGGCCCAGCAGCAGGAACGTGGTGACGGTCGCGGCGACCTCGACGTAGGTGTGCATGCCGCCGGTGACCGCCTGCACGACCGACCACCCGTAGGCGACCAGGGTGCCGAGCGAGACCAGGGTGTCCATCGTGCTGGCCCCGTGCCGAGCGTTGACCGCCGCGGCCCGGTGGAACGGCCATCCGGCCCAGAGCACGACCGGTGCCGCGAGCGCCAGCGCCAGCCACCGGACGGCGGCGGTGTCCGGGACCCAGGGCAGCATGGTCAGTGCCATCACCAGCACCGACAGCGGCGCCGCCACCAGCAGCCTGCGCCGGTAGTCCGCGGCGAGGCGGCTCTCGTCGTCGGCTGCCGCGGCCCCGGACAGCTCGGTGGCCGGGGCGGCGCTGTAGCCGGTGCGCTCGACGGTGCGCACCAGGGTGTCCACGTCGACGCCGGCCGGGTCGTAGTCCACCGACGCCGAGGCGGTCGCGAGGTTCACGACCGCGTGCACGCCGTCCAGACGGTTGAGCTTCTTCTCCACGCGGCCGACGCAGGAGGCGCAGGTCATCCCGCCGACCAGCAGGTCGACGTGCGCCTGCTGCTCGCGGCCGGAGGTGGGGGGAGCGGTGACCGCCATCACGCCACCGCGTAGCCGGCCTCGTCGACGGCCTCGCGCACGTCCTCCGCCCGGACGCCGGCCCCGCGGACCGTCACGCTGCCGCTCTCGACGCTGACCTCGACGGACTCCACGCCGGGCACGCCGGAGACCTCCTCGGTCACGGCGGCCGCGCAGTGCGCGCAGGTCATCCCGGTCACGGTGTAGGTCGTCTCGCTCATGTGCTCTCCTGGTGCGTCGGGGTCGGTCGGTCGGGTCGGGGCGGGGGCCGTACGGCGGTCAGGTGCGGAGCAGCCGGGCGATGGCGGCCGATGCCTCGGCCACCTTGGCGTCGGCCTCGGTGCCCCCGGAGGCGACGGCGTCCCGCACGCAGTGGCCGAGGTGGTCCTCGACCAGCCCGACGGCGACGCTCTGCAGCGCCTTGTTGACCGCGGACACCTGGGTGAGGATGTCGATGCAGTAGGTGTCCTCGTCGACCATCCGCTGCAGGCCGCGGACCTGCCCCTCGATGCGGCGGAGCCTGGTGAGGTAGGCAGCCTTGTCGTCGTGGTACCCCGGGGTCTCGGCCATGCCGCGAGCATATACCCCACCTGGGTATGCCGTGCCGCTCGGTTGCGTGCTTCGTCGCGAATGCGCCTAGCATGATCCACGGCTTCACCAGCGGCGCTGTCCGGTTGTGCCCGAAACGGTGATCGAGCTTCCCAGAACACGAACCAGGAGTTCGCCGTGGCACTGCGCTTCCGCCCCGCTGACACGACGTTTTACGACCTCTTCACCCAGGCTGCCGGCCACCTCGTCGAGGGTGCGGGCCTGCTCGCGGAGATGCTCGGCGAAGGCAGTGACCGGGAGGGCGTCGCCAAGCGCATGCGTGACGCCGAGCACGCCGCCGACGAGACGACGCACGTGATCGTGCGCCGCGTGAACAGCACCTTCGTCACCCCGTTCGACCGCGAGGACATCTACTCGCTGGCCTCGGGCCTCGACGACGTCATGGACTTCATGGAGGAGGCCGTCGACCTGGTGCTGCTCTACGAGGTGCAGACGCTGCCCTCCGAGCTGGCCAACCAGGTCGAGGTGATCCAGCGCTGCGCCGAGCTGACCGCCGAGTCGATGCCGCGGCTGCGCAGCATGGCTGACCTCGAGGAGTACTGGATCGAGATCAACCGGCTGGAGAACCTCGGCGACAAGAGCTACCGGCGGATCCTGGCCAAGCTCTTCAGCGGCAAGTACGAGGCCCTCGAGGTGCTCAAGCTGAAGGACGTCGTGGACTCCCTCGAGGCCGCCATCGACGCCTTCGAGAGGGTCGCGAACATCGTCGAGCAGCTCGTGGTCAAGGAGTCCTGAGGGTGGAGCTCGCGATCGTCATCGCGGTCGTCGTCGTCGCGCTCTGCTTCGACTACACCAACGGCTTCCACGATGCCGCCAACGCCATCGCCACCTCGATCTCCACCCGCGCGCTGACCCCGCGCATCGCGCTGACGATGGCCGCGATCATGAACTTCGTCGGCGCCTTCCTGGGCCAGAAGGTCGCCCAGACCGTCAGCGAGGTGATCGACCTCTCGGGGCTGTCGGCGACCTACGGCCTGGTGATCGTGCTCGCCGGCCTGCTCGGCGCGATCGCCTGGAACCTCGTCACCTGGTACTTCGGCCTGCCCTCGTCCTCCTCGCACGCGCTCATCGGCGGCCTGGTCGGGGCGGCCCTCGCCGCCGGCGCGGTGGTGCGCTGGGCGACCATCATCGACAAGGTGGTGATCCCGATGATCGCCTCACCGCTGGTCGGGTTCGCCCTCGCGTTCCTGGTCATGCTCGCGATCATGTGGATCTTCCGGCGTCGCAACCCGCACCGGGTCAGCCGCGGGTTCCGGCTGGCGCAGACCTTCTCCGCGGCGGCGCTGGCCCTGGGCCACGGCCTCCAGGACGCCCAGAAGACGATGGGCGTGATCTTCCTGGCCCTGGTCACCGGCGGCTTCGTCTCGGCCGACTCCGGCCTGCCGCCCTGGGTGATCTTCGCGGCCGCGGCCGCGATCTCGGCGGGCACGTACTCGGGCGGCTTCCGGATCATGCGGACCCTGGGCCGCAAGATCATCCACCTCGACCCGCCGCGTGGCTTCGCGGCCGAGTCGGTCGGTGCCGCGGTGCTCTACTCGACCGCGTTCTTCTGGCACGCGCCCGTCTCCACCACCCACATCATCACCTCGGCGATCATGGGCGCCGGCGCCACCAAGCGGCTCTCGGCGGTCCGCTGGGGGGTGGCGCAGAACATCCTCGCCGCCTGGGTGCTGACGTTCCCGGCCGCGGGACTGTTCGCGGCGGCCGTCTACTGGATCCTCCGGCTGGTCTTCCGGCTGCCCTGAGCCGGTGACGCCGTACGGCCCCCGCCGTACGGCGTCCGGAGCGGAGGGTCGTGCCCGCCCCCGTCGGTGAGCACGACCCGCCGCGTTCCACCCCCCGGCAGAGGGAGAGACGGCGCCGGGGCCGGGCCATGACGCGGATCTGACAAACTTCTCAAAATACTTAAATAGGACACCCCTCGTCCCGATCCCGGGCGAGGGGGTGTCCCGCGTCGCAGGCGTGCTCAGCCGAAGCGACCGGAGATGTAGGCCTCGGTCGACTTCTCCTCCGGGTTGGAGAAGATCTTGCGGGTGGGGTTCATCTCCACCAGGTTGCCCGGCTTGCCGGCGCCGGCCAGGTTGAAGAACGCGGTGTCCTCCGAGACCCGGGCGGCCTGCTGCATGTTGTGGGTGACGATCACGATCGTGTAGTCGCTCTTGAGGTCGTGGATCAGGTCCTCGATGGCGGAGGTCGAGATCGGGTCGAGCGCCGAGCAGGGCTCGTCCATCAGCAGCACCTGCGGCTCGACCGCGATCGCCCGGGCGATGCAGAGCCGCTGCTGCTGCCCGCCGGACAGGCTCTGGCCGGGCTTGGAGAGCCGGTCCTTCACCTCGGTCCAGAGGTTCGCGCCCTTGAGCGAGCGCTCGACGATCTCGTCGGCCTTCGCCCTGCCGAGCTTCTTGGAGTTCAGCCGCGAGCCGGCCAGCACGTTCTCGTAGATCGACATGGTCGGGAACGGGTTGGGCCGCTGGAAGACCATGCCGACCTGGCGGCGGACCTCGACCGGGTCGATCTCGTCGGCGTACAGGTCCTGGCCGTCGATCACGATCTTGCCCTCGACGCGGGCACCGGGGATCACCTCGTGCATCCGGTTCAGGGAGCGCAGGAAGGTCGACTTGCCGCACCCCGAGGGGCCGATGAGCGCGGTCACCGAGCGGGCCGGGATGGTCATCGAGACACCTTCGACGGCCAGGAAGTCGCCGTAGTAGATGTTCAGGTCGGAGACGTCGATGCTCTTCGCCATGGGATCAGGTCCTTCGTGTTTGTCCGGTGTCGGCCGGGAGGTCAGCGAGCGGTCTTGGGGGAGAAGAGCCGGCCGAGGAGGCGGGCGGTCAGGTTGAGCGCCATCACGATCACGATCAGCACCAGCGCGGCCCCCCAGGCGCGGTCCTGGCCGAACTCGGCGGGCACACCCGGCTGCGTGTAGGAGTAGTAGATGAACACCGGCAGCGTCATCATCCGCTCGGCGAACAGGTTGGTGTTCACCGAGTCCGTGGAGCCGGCGATGATCAGCAGCGGCGCGGTCTCGCCGATCACCCGGGCGACGGCCAGCGTGATGCCGGTGATGATGCCGGGGAGCGCGGTGGGCATCACGACCTTGACGATCGTGCGCCACTTCGGCACGCCCAGGGCGTACGACGCCTCGCGCAGGTCGTGCGGGACCAGCTTGAGCATCTCCTCGCAGGAGCGGACCACGATCGGGATCATCAGCAGCGAGAGGGCGACCGCGCCGCCGAAGCCCATCCGGACGCCCTCGCCGAAGAACAGCACGAACAGCGCGTAGGCGAACAGGCCGGCCACGATCGAGGGGATACCGGTCATCACGTCGACCAGGAAGGTGATGGTGCGGGCGGCCCGGCTGCGGCCGCCGTACTCGACGAGGTAGACCGCGCTGAGCAGGCCGACCGGGACCGAGATGACGGCGGCGGCCAGCGTGATCAGCAGGGTGCCGATGATCGCGTGGTAGATGCCGCCGCCCTCGCCGATGACGTTGCGCATCGAGTAGGTGAGGAACTGGGCGTTGATGACGCCGAGGCCGTTCTTGAGCACCGTGTACATCAGCGAGAACAGCGGGACCATCGCGATCGCGAAGGCCGCCCACACGAGCGTGGTGACCAGCCGGTCCTTGGCCGCGCGGGCGTTCTCCACGAGCCGGGACCAGACGGGGAGCGCCACGGCGAAGATCGCCACGGCCAGAACGGCACCGCCGGCGATGTTCCAGTCCAGGGTGAGGCTGACCAGGGCGGAGGCGGCGGCGGCGAGCGCGGCCACCAGCCAGCCGGCCCAGCGGGGCAGCCGCGGCTGGGTGAGCGCGAGGTGCCGGACGGTGCCGGTCGCGCCGGGTGAGGTGGCCGTCATCGAGGTGTCCTCCGTCGAGGGCTGTGTCGGGACCCGGGTGGTCGACTTGAGGTTGCCTCTCATCGTCCGCTCCTCTCGGTGCGCGCCACGATCGCACGGGCCGCGAAGTTGACCGCGAAGGTGATCACGAACAGCACCAGGCCGCTGGCCACCAGCGCGTTGACCCCGAGGCCGGTGGAGTCGGGGAACTTCAAGGCGATGTTCGCCGCGATGGTCGAGGGGTTGGTGTTGCTGATCAGGTTGAGGCTCACCACGCCGTTCGCCGAGAGCACCATCGCCACCGCCATCGTCTCGCCGAGGGCGCGGCCCAGGCCGAGCATCAGCGCGGAGACGATGCCGCTGCGGGCGTAGGGGAGGACCGCGAGCCGGATCATCTCCCAGCGGGTCGCGCCGAGCGCGAGGGCGGCCTCCTGGTTGAGCACCGGGGTCTGCACGAAGATCTCGCGGGTGATGGCGGTGACGATCGGGAGCACCATGATCGCCAGCACGATGCTGGCGGTGAGGATGGTCCGGCCGGTCGTGGAGGCGGGACCGGCGAAGAACGGGATCCAGCCGAGGTGCTGCTCGAGCCAGCCGTACACCGGGGTCAGTCGGACGCCGAGGAAGGCCAGTCCCCAGAGGCCGTAGACGACGCTGGGGACGGCAGCGAGCAGGTCGACCAGGTACCCGAGGGTCTTGGCCAGCCGGCGCGGCGCGTAGTGCGAGATGACGAGTGCGACGCCCAGGGACAGCGGGGCGGCGATCAACAGGGCCAGGGCCGCCGCCAGCAGGGTGCCGAAGACCAGCGGGGCGACGTAGGCCAGCAGGTTGGCGGCGCCGCCGAGTTCGGCGGGCGGTGCGCTGAGCGCCGGGATGCCCTCGACGGTCAGGAAGATGGCGACCCCGGCGAGCGCCACGAGGATGAGCAGCCCCGCCGCGCGGGTCATCCCGGAGAAGATGCGGTCCCCCGGCCGCTGGCGCGGCTTGCGGACCTGAGCTGTGGCGGACACTGGATCGTCCCTCTCGTTCGGTCGTGCTGTGGTGCCTGGCCGGTGAGCCCCCCAGGACCGGATCAGGGGGTCCGCGTCCCACCAAGGTGGGGCGCGGACCCCCGTCGCCGCAAGGGCCTGAGGTCAGGCGGTGCTACTTGGCCGAGATCTTCTCGACGATGGCGGTGGCGTCGCCGCTCAGGGAGCTGGACAGCGGCGCCGAGCCGGCCGCCTTCGCGGCGGCGGCCTGGCCGTCGCTGCTGACCACGTAGGTCAGGTAGCCCTTGACCAGGTCGGCGGTCTGGGCGTCCTTGTAGGTCGGGCAGGCGATCGCGTAGGAGACCAGGACCAGCGGGTAGGCGCCCGACGCGGTCGTCGTACGGTCGATGTTCAGGGCGATGTCGTTGTCGGCCCGGCCCGGGACGCGCTTGGAGACGTCGGCGGCCTTCGCGGCGGCCTCGGCCGTCGGTCCGACGTAGGAGCTGCCGACCTTGATGCTGGCGGTCCCGAGCTTGCCGGCCTGGCTGGCGTCGGCGTAGCCGATGGTGCCCTTGCCGTTGGTCACGGCCCCGATCACGCCGGAGGTGCCGTTGGCGCCCTCACCGGACTTGAACGGCCAGGTCTCGCCTGCGTCGGCGGTCCAGACGCTGGGGGCCGTCTGGTGCAGGTAGTCGGTGAAGTTCTTGGTGGTGCCCGAGTCGTCCGAGCGGTGCACCGGGGTGATCGTCTGCGAGGGCAGCTTGGCGCCCGGGTTGTCGGCCTTGATCGCCGGGTCGTCCCACTTCTTGATCTTGCCGGCGAAGATCTTCGCGGCGGTGTCCGGGGACAGCTGGAGCTTGTCGACCCCGTCGACGTTGAAGACCAGCGCGATCGGGCTGATGTAGTCCGGCACCTCGAGCGCCGTCTGGCCCGCGCAGGCCTTCTTGGAGTCGGCGACCTGGCCGTCGTCGAGGTAGGCGTCCGAGCCGGCGAAGTTCACGGCGCCGGCCAGGAACTGCTCGACGCCGGCGCCGGAGCCGCTCGGGTCGTAGTTGACGGTGGCGCCGGGGTTGGCCTGCTGGAAGCCCGCGGTCCAGGCGCCCTGTGCGGCCTCCTGGGCGCTGGAGCCGGCCCCGTTCAGGGTGCCGCTCAGGTTCTTCCCGCTGGCGGCGGCGTTGGAGGAGTCAGACGCGGGCTGCTCGTTGCCCGCGCCGCAGGCGGTGAGGCTCAGGCCCAGCGCCAGCGCGGCCACGGTGGGGGCGGCTGCCTTGCGGATGGAAGTGCGGTTCACTTCGGGTCTCCTGAGATCTGTGTTCAGGCACGTTGATGATCGGTCAATCGTGAAAGTAGGCAGCACAGGTGAAGCAACCCTCGGAGTCCGGTGAACGGGAGGTGAACGGTGGCGACCGGTTGGGTCACGCCCAGGCGGACGTGAGACGACCGTCACGTGAACGAGACCTCCCGCGCCTCCCTGGACGGCGTGTCGGGCCCGGTCAGAGGGTGTGCTTCTCGACGGCCAGGATCTGGCCGTTGCGGTGGTGCACGACGATCATCGCGCCGGCGTCCAGGGCCGGGTCCGCGACACCCAGGGCTTGGTACACGTAGGGCAGGACAGGGCGGTGCGTGCACAGCGCCGTCGGCTCGGACCGCTCCAGCACCCGGTGCACGTGGCGGGTCACGGCGCGGGGGCTCGCGTCCTCCTCGGACAGGTCACGGGTGACCTCGAGGTCGAGGTCCGCCACGTCGGCGTAGGGGCTCAGCGTGGTCCAGCACCGGCGGCTGCTCGAGCTCAGCACCCGGGTCACGCCGTACGCCGCGAGCACCGGGACCACCTCCTCGGCCTGGAGCAGGCCGGTGTCGTCGAGCGGGCGGTCGCGGTCGTCGCCCTCCCAGCGCTTGCGGGCCCGGGCCTTGCCGTGGCGCAGCACCACCAGCGGGTGGCTCCTCTTGCGGACCTTCTCGAACTCGGCGAGCGTCGCGCGGTCCCGCTCGTAGGTGAGCAGCCCGGCCGCCTTGGCGAGGGGCACCCAGGCGACCTCGTCGACCTCGTTGTTCGGGCGGTACGTCGAGACGTCGTCACCGCCCACGACCCGGCCGGCCCAGTAGTGCACGACCTTCGCGCGGGACTGGCCGTTGCGCACGGTGTAGCGCTGCGGGGTCAGCGGCGGCCCCAGCCGGACGTCGAGGCCGGTCTCCTCGGCCACCTCCCGGACGGCCGTCGCGGTGACGTGCTCGCCGGGGTCGGCCTTGCCCTTGGGAAAGGACCAGTCGTCGTACCGGGGACGGTGCACGAGCAGGATCTCCGGGCCCTTGCGCGACACGACCACGCCGGCCGCCACGATCTGGGGTGCGTCCACCATGCCGCTAGTCTCACACCGTCGTCGAGTGATGTGGGTGAACACCGGGTGCACACACGTGTCGTGGTCTACGGGGTCGGCCTGCTCGTGGCGGCGGCGGTGGCCGGTGTCGTGGGGTGGCGGGTGATCGCCGGCACCTCGACCTACCAGGACGCCCTCGACACGCTGCCGCGCTCGACGCTGCGGACGACGTACACCGACTGGCAGGTCGTCCGCGAGCAGGCCGGGGGCACGTCGCTCGGCCCCGGGTCCTCAGACGGGAAGGTCGCGGGGTTCCTGAGCCGGGCCTACGACCTCGACCTGACCTCGGGCTCCGGTCTGGCGGAGTCGACCGCCGCACTCGGGGAGCTGTTCGGGTTCTCTCCCCTCGACGCGCAGTGGGAGGCGCTCGGTCAGTCCCGGCGGGGCCAGGTCGACGTGCTGCGCCTCGACGACGACACCGACATGCCCGGCATCGAGCGGGCGCTGCGCCGGCTCGGCTACACCGCTCCCCGCGACGGCTCGGGCACCGGTGGCACCTGGGTCGGGGGCGCGGACCTGGTCGCGACGATCTCGGCGGACCTCACCCCGCTCCAGCAGAACGTGGTGGTGCTGCCCGACGACAAGCTGGTGCTGATGTCGGACAGCGCCGACTACCTCACCGCGGCGGCCCGGGTCGCCCGAGGCCGGGCGGACTCGCTGACCTCCGAGGCCGGGGTGTCCGCGCTGGCCGGGGCGGCCGACGACCCGGTCTCGGCGGTGCAGTGGACCTCGACCTTCGCCTGCGAGGACCTCACCATGGGCTCGGCCGACGACGCCGACCAGCAGGCGGGCGACCGGCTGGTCGCGAAGGCCGGCAAGGTCAGCCCGCTCGAGGGGCTGGTGATGGCCCAGCAGCCGGACCGCCGGCTGGTCGTCGGGATGCACTTCGAGACCTCCGCGCAGGCCACCGCGAACCTCCAGACCCGGGTCGACCTGGCCTCCGGTCCGGCCCCGGGGCAGGGCGGCTCGTTCGCGGACCGGTTCGCGGTCACCGACGGCGAGGCCGACGGTCAGGACGTGCGGCTCGAGCTGACCCCGCGCAGCAGCCGGGCGGTGCTGTCCGACATCTCCACCGGGCCGGTGCTGTTCGCCACCTGCTGACCCCCACCCCACCCCCGATAGTCCGTGACGTTCTTGCTGTCCGGAGGCCGGCGGAACAGCAAGAACGTCACGGACTATCGGGGGTGGGTCAGGCTGCTGCCGGCCACCACGAGGGGCGTGCCAGGGTCCAGGTACGACGTGCCGGGTCGACGTACCGGGCCCGGCGGTACGCCGCATGGATGCGCTGCGCGACCAGCTGGGGGTCACGCATGTCGGGGCCGGTGACCCGGAAGACCTCCAGCCCGTGGTCTCGGAAGCCGCTCTCGCGGTCCACGTCACTGCTGTGCCGGAGCGCGTCCCGGTGGTCCTCGCCGTCGTACTCACCGACGACACCGGCGACCGGGTCGAACAGGTCGGGGTAGCCCAGCAGTCGCTCGCGCAGGTCGAACAGCGGCGGGTTGACCAGGGGCCGTGGCCTGACGGCGTCGAGCTGCCAGACCAGCCGCAGCCTGCTCTCCTGGGGGGAACGGCTGAGCTCGTCGGCCAGCGCGACCGCTTCTCGGGCGAGCGGCACCCCCGTCCACGCCGGGTGCCGGTCGACGTACTCCCGCATCTGCGTCACGGACGTGATCTCGGCCGCGGCCGCCATGTCGAGCGCGACCACCGCCTCACGGATCCCGGCGGAGTAGCGCATCGCGTCGAAGGTCGCGCGCGGGGCCACCGTGCACGCGACACCGTGGAGCTCGACGATCTCCTCGTCGAGCAGGATGTCGCGCACGAGGTCGTCGCCGGGCAGCCGACGGACCTGGTGCAGCGGGCTGCACCCCAGCGGCACCGGGATCAGCGTCCGGCCGTCGCGGCGCAGCCCGTCGAAGAACGCGGCGCCGTGCATGCGGCAGGAGGCCCACCCCGTGACTGCACCTCCGCTGCGCAGCCGCATGGCCTGCTCGAGGACCCGTTGCTCGGGCACGGTGCCGTCCACCGAGGCCGGCACGAAGAGTCCCCTCGACGTACGGCGCCAGTGCGGGCCGCGCGCCTGGGCAGGGGTCGGCCCGGCCCTGCCGGTGGGGTCGACCGGTACCGGGCGGACGAGTCCCTCCGGGGGTGCGCACACCGGGTCCCAGCGATGGCGGTCACGTGGCATCCCGCCAGCGTGGCCTCAGCCGGCGGGGGATGGGGCGTCGTCCACAGCCCCAGTCCCCCCACCCCGATAGTCCGTGACGTTCTTGCTGTTCCGGCCGCGGCCGGAACAGCAAGAACGTCACGGACTATCCGGGGGTTGGGCGGGGGTCAGATCGTCCCGGTGATCTCGCCGGGGTGCTCGGGGGACCGCTGGGCACGGCGCCGGCGCTTGGTGGCGATCGAGATCTCCTGCAGGTCACGCAACGGGTTGCCGCCGTCGTCGATGTGGTGCCGCTCCCAGTCGCCGCTCGAGGTCAGCCACCACGACGAGGTGCGCTCGTCGAAGGAGATGTCCAGCATCCGGCCGATGTCTTGGACCAGCGTCTCCTCGGGCAGCTCCACCAGGCACTCGACGCGGCGGTCGAGGTTGCGGTGCATCAGGTCCGCGGAGCCGATCCACACCGACGGGGAGCCGCCGTTCTCGAACCAGAACACCCGGCTGTGCTCCAGGAACCGGCCCAGGATCGAGCGCACCCGCATCGTCTCGGACAGCCCCGGGACGCCGGGCCGCGCGGCGCAGATGCCGCGGGTCAGCAGGTCCACGGGGACGCCGGCGATGCAGGCACGGTAGAGCTCGTCGATGACCGCCTCGTCGACGATCGAGTTCGCCTTGATCCGGATCCGCGCCGGCCGGCCCTCGGCGTGGTGCTCGATCTCGGCGCGGATCCGGGCGACGATCCCGGCCCGCGCCGAGTCCGGGGCGACCATGAGGTTCTCGTAGGACGCGTTGCGCGAGAAGCCCGACAGGTTGTTGAACAGGTGCGCGACGTCCTCGCCGATGCTCTCGTTGGCCGTCAGCAGCCCGTAGTCCTCATACATCCGGGCGGTCTTCGGGTTGTAGTTGCCGGTGCCGATGTGCACGTAGCGCCGGATGCCCTCGGGCTCGTCCCGGACCACCATCGCCAGCTTGCAGTGCGTCTTCAGGCCGACCAGCCCGTACACCACGTGGCAGCCGGCGTGCTCGAGCTTGCGGGCCCACTTGATGTTGGCCTGCTCGTCGAAACGCGCCTTGATCTCGACCAGCACCAGCACCTGCTTGCCGGCCTCGGCGGCGTCGATGAGCGCCTCGATGATCGGGGAGTCGCCCGACGTGCGGTAGAGGGTCTGCTTGATCGCGAGCACGTGCGGGTCGTCGGCGGCCTGCTCGATGAACCGCTGCACCGAGGTGGAGAACGAGTCGTAGGGGTGGTGCAGCAGTACGTCGTTGCGCTGCAGCGCCTTGAAGATGTCGACCGGTGAGGCGGTCTCCACCTCCGCGAGGTGGGTGTGCGTCGAGGGCACGAAGGCGGGGTACTTCAGCTCGGCCCGGTCCAGGTCGGCGATGCCGTGCAGGCCGGTCAGGTCGAGCGGGCCGGGCAGCCGGACCACCTCGCCGATGTTCACGCCGAGCTCGGAGATCAGCAGGTCCAGGATGTGCTCGTCGACGGTCTCCTCGACCTCGAGCCGCACCGGCGGCCCGAAGCGGCGGCGCAGCAGCTCCTTCTCGAGCGCGGCCAGCAGGTTCTCGGCGTCGTCCTCCTCCACCTCGAGGTCCTCGTTGCGGGTCACCCGGAAGGTGTGCACGCCGAGCACCTCCATGCCCGGGAAGAGCCGCTTGAGGTGCTCGCCGATCACGTCCTCGAGCGGCACGAAGCGCTCGTTGCCGACGGGCACGAAGCGCGCGAAGATCGGCGGCACCTTGACCCGGGCGAAGTGCTCCTTGCCGGACTTCGGGTTGCGCACCAGCACCGCGATGTTCAGCGACAGCCCGGAGATGTACGGGAACGGGTGCGCGGGATCCACGGCGAGCGGCGTCAGGACCGGGAAGACCCGCTCCTTGAAGAGCTTCTTGCACTGCCGCTGCTCGTCGCGGGTGAGGTCGTCCCAGCGGACCAGCTCGATGTTCTCCTTGGCGAGCGCGGGCACGATCTCCTCGCGGAACAGGGTGGCCTGGCGCTCCATCAGCTCCGACGAGGTGCTCCAGATCTGCTCCAGCACCTCACGCGGCATCAGGCCCGAGGCGGCGGGCATCGCGACCCCGGCCGCGATCCGTCGCTTGAGACCGGCGACCCGCACCATGAAGAACTCGTCGAGGTTGGAGGCGAAGATCGCCAGGAAGCGCACCCGCTCCAGCAGCGGCAGGCTGGTGTCCTCGGCGAGCTCGAGCACCCGGCTGTTGAAGTGCAGCCAGGAGACCTCGCGGTCCAGGAACCGGTTCGGCTCCAGGTCGTGGGCCCCCGCGTCGTACGGCGGCTCGATGTCGAAGGTCTCGCTGCCCACGGGGCGCAGGTCGCTGGGCCCGTCCCCGGACGAACCGCCGACGTGCGCGGCCAGCGGGCTGGTCGGGGAGGAGTCTGCGGTCATGGCGCCATCGTCCCACCACCAGGTGAACGCTGGGTAGCCTCGCCGGACCCGGCAGGTAGTTTGCGCCCATGACCACGCCGACCAAGACGACCAGGCCGACCGGGCCGACCGGGCTCACCCGGCTGGCCGCGACCCTCGAGGCCGGCGTGTTCCGCGCGCTGCTGGCCCTGCCGCCCTGGCTGGTACGGCGGCTGGCCGGCCACCCGGTGGTCCGCGACGGGCAGCAGCTCGACGCGGAGACGCAGTGGCTGCTCAGGCTCCAGCGGCTGACCCGGGACCCGGGGCTCTCCGGCCCGGACGTGGCCGACATCCGGCGGGCGGCTCGTCGCAGCACCCGGCTCGCGGGCGGGCGGCAGCCGGTCGGGGAGACCCTCGACCTCGAGCTGCCCGGCGGGGCGGGACCGGTGCCGGCGCGGCTCTACACGCCGACGGGCCGGGTCGGCTCGGCCGAGCCCGCGCCGCTGCTGGTCTTCCTGCACGGCGGCGGGATGGTCTTCGGCGACCTCGACACCCACGACGCGAGCTGCCGGCTGCTGGCCGAGCGTGCCGACGTCAAGGTGCTCGCGGTCGACTACCGGCTGGCCCCCGAGCACCCCTTCCCCGCGGCGGTCGAGGACAGCTGGGCGGCGTTCAGCTGGGCGGTCGAGCACACCGAGGAGCTCGGCGTGGACCCGGAGCGGATCGCGGTGGGCGGCGACTCCGCGGGCGGCACGCTCTCGGCGGTGACCGCGATCAAGGCGGCCGAGGCCGGGGTGCGGCTGCGGCTGCAGCTGCTGGTCTACCCGGCGACGAACATGGTCGAGGACAGCGAGAGCCGGCGGCTGTTCGGCGAGGGCTTCTTCCTGACCCGCGACTTCGTCGAGCTCGCGCACACGTCGTACGTGACCGGCCGGCATGAGCTGCACGACCCGCTGGTCTCGGTGCAGTACACCGAGAAGGTGCCCGCCGGCCTGGCCGCGGCACACGTCGTCACGGCCGGCTTCGACCCGCTGCGCGACGAGGGCGAGGCGTACGCGCGCACCCTGGCCGACGCCGGGGTGCGGGTGGAGCTGAAGCGCTACCCGGGCTTCATCCACGGCTTCTTCAACGTGGTCGGGGTCGGCCGGTCCAACCGTGCCGCGGTCGCTGAGATCGCCGCCCGGCTCCGGGCCGAGCTGCACGCGTGAGTCGTCAGCGGCGGGCGTACTGCACGTGGGTGTCCGCCGCCGCGTGGGTGAACCCGAGCCGCCCGTAGACCGCGACGGCCGGGGCGTTGTCCGCCTCGACGTAGAGCAGCACCTCGTCGAGGCCACGGGACGCCAGGTGGTGCAGGCCGGTCAGGGTCAGCAGCCGCCCGAGCCCGCCGCCCTGCGCGCGGGGGGAGACCCCGACGACGTACACCTCGCCGACGCCGTCCTGCACCTTGGTCCAGTGGAAGCCGACCAGGGAGCCGTCGCGCTCGGCGAGGAAGAAGCCGGCCGGGTCGAACCACGGCTGCGCGGCCCGCTCGTCGAGGTCGGCGCGGGTCATCCCGCCCTGCTCGGGGTGGTGGGCGAAGGCCTCGGCGTTGAGCTCCAGGAACGCCTCCTCGTCCTGTCCCACCACGAACGGGCGTACGGCGGTCCCGTCGACCGGCTCGAGCGGGGGCAGGCCGGACAGGCCGCGCCGCATCACCCACAGGTCGCGGACCCGGTCGAGGCCGTGGACGTGCGCGAGGGCGGCCGCCGCGGGGTGGTTGCCGTGCGACCAGGCGGTGAGCGGGCCCGGGGCGGCCGTGGCGGCGGCGGCCAGCGCGGCGCCGACGCCCCGGCCGCGGGCCCCGGGGGCGACGACGAGGTCGAGCGCGCCGTCGCGCCGCCAACCGAACCCGTGCTCGCCGACCGTCCACAGGTCCGAGGAGCCCAGCCCGTGCCGCAGGGCGAGCAGGGCGGCCTCGTCGAGCGGGGCGGCGCCGTCCGCCTCGGTGGCCGCGGCCACCACCCGCCGGACCACCGCGGCGGCCCCGTCGTCCGCGGACCACTCGAAATGGCTAGGGGCGACGCGCGTGGGGGTGATGGCAGAAGGCATGCGGCCACCCTAGGCTTCACGAGACGGCGGGAGGCCCCATGTACCTAGCACTGGTGCTGCTCGGTGCCATGCTGTTCCCGGTAGCGGCGCTGGCGCTGCTGCTGCTGCTCGCGCACCTGGAGGAGACCCTGCCCCGCGACGTGGGGCAGGCCCGCCGGCAGCCGCCGCCCCCGCCGATCCTGGCGATCGAGGTGCGCTCCGACCGCCGCCCGGCGGTCACCCCGCGGCCGCTGATCCCGGCCCAGCGCGGCACACCCTCCGAGTCCGTGCCCGACCCGGTGGGCCAGCCGGTGATCCAGCCGGTGATCCAGCCGGTGGTCGCGCCGCACCTGCGCACCACCGGCTGAGCGGGCGGCAGCCGGCTCGCCTAGGGTCGGCCGCATGAAGGTCCTCGTCACCGGCGGCGCCGGCTACATCGGGTCCACGACCGCCAAGGCTCTCGAGGTCGCCGGGCACACGCCCGTCATCGTGGACTCGCTGCTCACCTCGCCGCGCGCGTTCACCCGCGACCGGATCTTCTACGAGGGGGACATCGGCGACCGGGGGCTGCTGGCGAAGGTGGTCGAGGAGCACCCCGACCTCGAGTGCACCATCCACATGGCGGCCCGGGCGGTGGTCCCGGAGTCGGTGGCGCACCCCTACGACTACTACGACAACAACGTCGGCCGCTCCCTGGAGCTCTTCGACGAGCTGGTGCGGCTCGGCAAGCCGCGGGTGATCTTCTCCTCCTCGGCGTCGCTGTACGCCACCGTCGACGGCTTCGAGGTCACCGAGGAGTCCCCGCTCGACCCGCCGTCGCCGTACGCCCGCACGAAGCAGATGACCGAGCAGGTGCTCGCGGACCTGGCGGCGGCCACCGACCTGCGGGCGGTGGTGCTGCGCTACTTCAACCCGATCGGCTCCGACCCCGACCTGGAGTCAGGGGTGTACGCCCGGGAGCCGTCGCACGTGATCGGCCAGATGACGATGGCCGCGCTCGGCCGGCGGGACGCGTTCACGGTGACCGGCACCGACCACCCGACCCGCGACGGCACCGGGCTGCGCGACTACGTGCACGTGTGGGACCTCGCCGAGGCGCACGTCGCCGCGGTCGAGCGCTTCGACGAGGTGCTGGAGCAGGTCGGCGCGCCGAGCACCGTGATCAACCTGGGCACCGGCGAGGGGGTCACCGTCCGCGAGCTGCTGGCGATCTTCGAGAAGGTGTACGGCGGACCGGTGCCGACCGTCGACGCGCCCGCCCGGCCCGGCGACGCGGTCGGCGCCTACGCCAACGTGGACAAGGCCCGCGACGTGCTGGGCTGGACGGCCCGGCTCACGGTCGCGGACGGCGTCGAGTCCGCGCTGGCCTGGGCCCGCCGCCGTCACGAGGTGCTGGGCTACGAGTGAGCCCGCGGGTCGCCACGACCGACGCCGGGGAGACCTACACTCGGGACGTGACCCAGCACGCGCACGACCACCCGGTCCCCGAGGACTGGCAGTCGACGCTGCGCTCGAAGGGCTACCGGCTCACCCCGCAGCGCGAGCTGGTGCTGCGGTCGGTCGAGCGGCTCGGGCACGCCACCCCCGACGAGATCCTCACCGCCGTGCGCGAGGAGTCGCAGGCGGTGAACATCTCCACCGTCTACCGCACCCTGGAGCTGCTCGAGGAGCTCGGCCTGGTCCGGCACGCGCACATCCACGACCGGGCACCGACCTACCACTCGACCGCGGCTCCGGCGCACGTGCACCTGGTCTGTCGCGAGTGCCAGGCGATCACCGAGGTCTCGCCGGACGTGATCGACCCGCTGACCGGGATGCTGCGGGAGCGCTACGGCTTCGTCACCGACGTGGGACACCTCACGATCTTCGGGTCCTGCGCCGACTGTCACCGACAATGAAGGAGTGAGCACCACGACCAGCACCGAGAGTCCCCTGCTGGGGCTGCCCGACGCCGTCGCCGGCAACGGCATCGACGCCCCCGTCGCCGCCCACTACGGCTCGTTCATCGGCGAGCAGCGCACCCTGGAGGCCGGCGACGGCTTCGTCGACCTCTCGCACCGTGGCGTGGTCAGGATCAGCGGCCCGGACCGGCTGACCTGGCTGCACTCGCTGACCACCCAGTTCTTCGAGGGGCTCGCGCCGCGCACGCCGATCGGCGCGCTGGTGCTGGACCCCCAGGGGCACGTCGAGCACGCGATGTTCGGCGTCGACGACGGCGAGGCGTTCACCGCTCACGTCGAGCCGGGCCGGGCTCCGGCGCTGGTGGCCTGGCTCGACCGGATGCGCTTCATGATGCGCGTGGAGGTCAGCGACGTCACCGAGCGGCTCGCGGTCGCCTGGCGGCCCAGCGCGCGGATGGAGGCGGCGCCGTACTCCGGCTACGAGCTGATCCCGCGCGCCGAGCTCGCGACGTACGCCGCGGCGGCCGGCCCGGCCTGCGGGATGTGGGCCTTCGAGGCGCTGCGGATCGCCCGCGGCGAGCCCCGTCTCGGGTTGGACACGGACGCCCGGACGATCCCGAACGAGGCCGGCTGGATCGGGCCGGCGGTGCACCTGAGCAAGGGCTGCTACCGGGGCCAGGAGACGGTGGCTCGGGTGCACACGCTCGGGAAGCCGCCGCGCCGGCTCACGATGCTGCACCTGGACGGCTCCGACAACCGGCTGCCCGCGCTCGGCAGCGACCTGGTCCTGGGCGAGAAGGTGGTCGGCTTCGTCGGCACCAGTGCCCGGCACCACGAGCTCGGCCCGATCGCGCTGGCGATGGTCAAGCGCAACGTCGGCCTGGACGTCACGCTGGTCGCCGACGGGCTGGCGGCCGGCCAGGAGGTCGTCGTCGACCCCGAGGTGGGGCTGCACGTGCGGCCCACCCTGCGCTGAGCGTCGCTCAGGCGTGCTCGCGCTCCGCGACGCTCTCCTTGGGCGGCAGCACGAAGCGGTAGCCCACGTTGCGCACGGTCCCGATCAGGGTCTCGTTCTCGGGGCCGAGCTTGGCCCGGAGCCGGCGGACGTGCACGTCGACCGTGCGGGTGCCGCCGAAGTAGTCGTAGCCCCAGACCTCCTGGAGCAGCTGCTCGCGGGTGAACACCCGGCCCGGGTGCTGCACCAGGTACTTCAGCAGCTCGAACTCCTTGAAGGTCAGGTCCAGCGGCCGGCCGCCCAGCTTGGCGGTGTACGTCGACTCGTCCACCGTCACCTCGCCGGAGCGGATCACGTGCGACTCGGGGTCGTCGGCGTCACGCGCCGCGGCGAGCCGGCCCACCCCCAGCCGGAGCCGGGCCTCGAGCTCGGCCGGCCCGCAGGTGCTGAGCAGCACGTCGTCCATGCCCCAGTCGGCGGCGACGACGGACAGGCCGCCCTCGGTCACGACCAGCAGCACCGGGGCGTCGCTGCCGGTGGTGCGGATCAGCCGGCACAGGTCGCGTGCGTGGGCGAGCTCCTTGCGGCCGTCGACGAGGACCAGGTCGACGTCGGGCGCCTCGAGCAGAGCGCTGCCCTCGGCGGGCAGGATCTTCACCTGGTGGGGCAGCAGGGCGAGGGCGGGCAGCACGTCGGCCGACGGCTGGGTGGTGCTCGTCAGCAGCAGCAGGGTGCTCATGGCATCTCCCGATCACAGCACGGTGATGGCGTCGCCGACTCGCCGTTGAGCCGTTCGATCGCGGTCCGCGGGAAGGAGCCGGGGGCTCGGTCCGGTTCACGCGATAAGGCAGGATACCGAACATGAGCGACCCTGACGGACCGAGCAGTCCCACCGTGGGCACGGTCACGGTCCGCTACTGGGCCGCGGCCCGTGCCGCGGCCGGCGTCGAGGCGGACGTCGTCCCCCTCCCCGCGGGGGCCACCCTGGCCGACCTGCTGGTCGCCGTCCGCACGCTGCACGCGGCCCGGCCGCGGCTGGCCGAGGTGCTGTCGGTCTGCTCGGTGCTGGTGGGGGAGCGGCCCGTCGGGTCCACCGACCCGGCCGCCGTCCCGCTGGTCGCGGGCGACACCGTCGAGCTGCTGCCGCCGTTCGCCGGCGGCTGAGCGGACCCGGGCCGGGAATCCCAGCGGCCCGCGGATGGTTGGGGCGGTCATGAGCCAAGGAACGTGGGTGCTGGTCGCGGCACTGGTCCTCGCCACCGCCTTCGGGACCTGGCGCGCCGCGCGCGACGGCCGGTTCCGCGGCACGCGGGCCCTGCCGACGAGCGAGGCCCCGGTCCAGGAGTCCCCTGAGGCCGAGAGCCTGCTCGACGGTCTCGGCCACGACCTGGGCGAGCGTGCCACGCTGCTCCAGTTCTCCTCCGCGTTCTGCGCGCCGTGCCGCGCGACCCGCCGGGTGCTCGGTGAGGTCGTCGCGGTGGTGCCGGGGGTCGCGCACGTGGAGGTCGACGCCGAGCAGCACCTCGACCTGGTCCGGCGGCTGGGCATCGTCCGGACGCCGACGACGCTGGTGCTGGACGCCCGCGGCCAGGAGGCGTCGCGCGCGCTGGGGGCGCCCAGCCGCGACGCCGTGCTGGGCACGCTCGCCCGGGTCCTGGACCCCCAGCCGTGACTGTCCGCATGATGGAATGCCTGTCCGGTGAGTGAGACGCCGGTTGCTGGGGCGGCCCGACCGCTGCGTAGTCTGATCCGCATGTCCTCGACCATGCTCACGAAGCGCCGCGCAGTGGATCACTGCCGCGTGCGCTCGGCACTGTGTCGAATGTCCTGACGGGACCCCTGCCGCACCCTCCCTGAGTCGAGCGATCTGACCGACTGATCTGTCGTGGAGCCTGCGCCGGGCCGTGCCCGTGCCAGCCAGGCCGTCGTCCTTCCACGCAGGAGATCCCCCATGTCCACGCAGTCCGTCACCGCCCCCACCGCGCCGGCCGCGACCGGCGACCGGGTGCAGATCGACCCCCGGGGCCCGCGCCTCGCCGCGAGCCTGACCACGGTCGTGCTGGCGCTCGCGCTGGTCCTTGCACCGTCCCCGGCGACGGTCGCGCTGCTCGCGGTCCAGGCGGTGCTGTTCGGCCTCGGCGCCGCGCTCGGCGTGCAGCGGACGCCGTACGGCTGGCTGTTCCGCACCCTGGTCCGCCCGCGCCTCGGCCACCCGGCCGAGCTCGAGGACGCCGCCCCACCGCGCTTCGCCCAGGCCGTCGGGCTCGGGTTCGCGGTGCTGGCCCTGGCCGGCTACCTGACCGGCGCCGACCTGCTCGGTGCGGTCGCCACCGGCCTCGCGCTCGCCGCGGCCTTCCTCAACGCCGCCTTCGGCCTCTGTCTCGGTTGCGAGGTGTACCTGCTCGTACGGCGTGCCGCTCCGGCCCGCAGCACCACCGCCTGACCCCCACGGCATCCACCGACACCCAACCCGTCCGGCCCGGCCGGGCAACGAAAGGAACACCATGAGCCGCGACTCCGCACTCGTGAACGCCGACTGGGTCGAGGAGCACCTCTCCGACCCCCAGGTCGTCCTGGTCGAGGTCGACGAGGACACCACCGCCTACGACAAGGGCCACATCCGGGGCGCCATCAAGCTGGACTGGACGACCGACCTCCAGGACCAGGTCCGCCGCGACTTCGTCAGCAAGGCGCAGTTCGAGGCGCTGCTGTCCGGCAAGGGCGTCGCGAACGACCAGACCGTCGTCCTGTACGGCGGCAACAACAACTGGTTCGCCGCCTACGCGTACTGGTACTTCAAGCTCTACGGCCACCAGGACGTCAAGCTCCTCGACGGCGGCCGCAAGAAGTGGGAGCTCGACAGCCGCGAGCTCACCGACGAGGCCGTCACCCGCGAGCAGACCTCCTACACCGCGCAGGAGCAGGACTCCTCGATCCGCGCGTTCCGCGACGAGACCGTCGCCGCGATCGGCAAGCAGAACCTCGTCGACGTGCGCAGCCCCGACGAGTACGCCGGCCGGCTGCTCGCCCCCGCCCACCTCCCGCAGGAGCAGGCCCAGCGCGCCGGCCACATCCCGACCGCCGCGAACGTGCCGTGGAGCAAGGCCGCGAACGACGACGGCACCTTCCGCAGCGACGAGGAGCTGAAGCAGATCTACACCGACGCCGGCGTCGACTGGGCCAAGGACACCATCGCCTACTGCCGCATCGGCGAGCGGTCGAGCCACACCTGGTTCGTGCTGCGCGAGCTGCTCGGCCAGCAGAACGTCAAGAACTACGACGGCTCCTGGACCGAGTACGGCTCCCTGGTGGGCGTCCCGGTCGCCCTCGGTGACGAGAAGGGCTCTGCCGAAGAGGGTGGGCGCTGATGTGCGGCGCGACCACCGGCGGCCTGTCCCTGGACGGCGTGAACGTGGCCAAGGAGTCGGTGATCCAGGGCGTCGTCACCCGTGACGACCAGCCGGTCGGCAACGCCTACGTGCGGCTGCTCGACAGGACCGGCGAGTTCACCGCCGAGGTGCCGACCTCGGCCACCGGGCACTTCCGGTTCTTCGCCGCTCCCGGCGAGTGGACGCTGCGCACGCTGGCGCCCAAGGCCGACGCCGTGGACAGGAAGGTCGTCGCCCAGCAGGGCGTCGTCGCCGAGGTCGCCGTCGCGATCTGAGCCGTTGACGAGGACCCCGGGCGCTGCCGCGTCCGGGGTCCTGTCGCGTCCACCCACCGTGCGAGTGCGGATGTCGCACTCGTGGTGGTTGCATGTTGTGTGAGTGGGATGGACCACTTGGAGATGGTCCATGATCTTCTTCGGCATGTAGTCCCTGATGACCCGAAGAGGGCCCTTGATAGTCCTTTCGGACTATTTCCTGGCCAGAGTCTGGATTTGCCAACTGTCGCCCTGCCATGGTCTAGCCACGGCCGGGAAGACCCCGACCGCGAGCGAGGCAGAGATCCGTACGGGTGAAGTTGGTCGCCACTGGGGGCCGTACGGGGAGTCAGAGGCGAAACCGGCGCTCGGCCTATCTGGGGCCACTTTCGCCTTATCTCGTAGGGGATTCTCCATGAACATCAAGCACTCCATCGTCGCCCTCGGTGCCGCCGGCGCCACCGCCGCCCTGGTCTTCGGCGGCTCCGCCGTCAGCACCGCCTTCACCTCGCAGTCGCCGCACAGACGGACCGCTTCACGCGGCGCCACGACCGGCGTCCACGGTCGACCACGGCAGCTTCACCGTGGACGAAGCTCGTCCCGGGCGAGGCGGCGCAGGCCCGGCAACGTCACGATCACCAACACCAGCAACGTGCCGGCCGACGGGCCCGTTACCTTCGGTGACGCCGCGGGATCGGCGCCAACGGCCGAATGGTGCTTCGCCCGACCTCAGCAAGCTGGAGGTCTCCATCGGCGGCTACGAACGGGCACGCTCGGCGGCCTCGCGGGACAGCCGATCGCCGTCGGTCACTGCGCCGCGGGTCGAGCACGTCACGGTCCCCGTCGTGCGTGAAGCTGGCCCACGGGCGCCGGCAACGACTGGAACGGGGCCAACGTCGCGGAGACCTGGACCGCGACCATGACGGCCGGCAACTGACGTCATCAGCACTGACGTCGCTGCGGGTGGGGCGGCCCGGGCCGCCCCACCCGCACTCCGGGGGAACAGGACAGGGGGACCGACATGATCCGCAAGATCGGCACCGGCGTGCTGCTGGCCGTCGCGCTCGCCTGCGGCGTGCTCGCGTTCACCACCAACCACAGCTACGTCACCACCCCCTCGATGTACCCCACCATCCCGCCGGGCTCGGAGATCTTCGTCAGCCCGGCGAAGGACTACCACGTCGGTGACGTCATCGAGTTCCGCGCCAACGGCCTGGTCTGGGCGCACCGGCTGGTGCGCATCAACCCCGACGGCAGCTACGTCACCAAGGGGGACAACCCCGAGAACGCGCCCGACGTGTTCGTCCCGGCGCTGACCCGCAAGGACGTGATCGGGGTGGTCACCCACGCCCCGCGCTGGGTCGGCTTCCCCGAGCTCATCGCGCACCACCCCGGCTACGGGCTCTCCTGGCTGCGCGCCGAGCTCGGACTGCCCGGCAAGATCCTGCTCGTCGTCGCGGTCGCGGCGCTGTGCCTGCTGCCCGACGTCCCCGGACTGCGCAGGCGCCGGCGCTCCGACGCCACCACGCCCGCGCTGCCGAAGCAGCGCCGCGGGTCGAGCACCGACACCTCCGCCGCCGTCACCGCGGACACCGAGGCGCCGGCCGACGCGATGCCCTCGGCGGTCGCCGCAGCGGCGTCCACCTCGTCGTCCGTCGGGGAGGGGTCGTGAGGCTCAGGAACCTCGCGGTGGCACTCGCCGTCACCGGCGCCTCCGCCTGCTGGACCTTCGGCGGCTCGCCGGTCGCCACCGGCTTCTCGACGTCGGTGACCGGCAGCATCAGCGTCACCACCGGCACCTTCCCGCCGCCCCAGGTGACCCTGCACAGCGCGGAGGACTGCAAGAACGGTGGCTGGGCGACCTCCACCGACCCGGTCTTCAAGAACCAGGGCGACTGCGTCTCGCACTTCACCCCGGCCGGCGGCAACGGGCCCAAGCAGGCGGCGCCGGCCACGTCGGCCCCGGCGGCGCCCGCAGAGACCCCGGCGGCCGCTCCGGCCCCGGCAGCACGCACGACCCCGCCGGCCCCCGCGGCCGCTCCGGCTCCGGCTCCGGCGGCACCCGCCACCCGGCCGGCGGCTCCGGCAGCACCGTCGACCCCGGTGTCCCCCGCGGCCGCTCCTGCTCCGGCGGCACCGACCGCCGCGACCGGGTCGGCGACGCCGGACACCGGCGCCGCAGCGCCCAACGCAGGCTAGGCAGCGGGGCTCAGCAGGCCCTGGCCCGCCAGCGGGCGTAGTCGATCACCTTGTCGGTGATCACCATCGTCGCCCGGCCCGCGAAGCGCTGCCAGCCCTGCGCGGTGTCGACCTTCCAGACGTAGACCGGGAC
This sequence comes from uncultured Actinomycetota bacterium, assembly GCA_963800225.1. Classification (GTDB taxonomy): domain Bacteria; phylum Actinomycetota; class Actinomycetes; order Propionibacteriales; family Nocardioidaceae; genus Nocardioides_B. Next base: position 589,864 of record CAWDAF010000003.1, read on the forward strand.
GCCGGCCGCGCGCAACGACGCGAGCCAGGCGTCGGTCACGTGGTGGTAGTCCGGCATCACGCCGCCGTACGACCTGGCCTTGGCGACACTGATCTGCTGCCCCACGGCCAGGGCGGTCCGGACCTGCGGGTACTGACGGTGGAACCGCGCGGTGACCCACGGGGAGAAGCTGTCGACGACCACCCGGGAGAGGCCGAACCCGTCGATGAGCCGCTTGAGGTCGTCGAAGCGGCTCTGCGGGACCCACTTGAGCTCGATGAGCACGCCGGTCCGCGACGGCTTGGCCATGTCGAGCACGGCCCTCAGTCGCGGGATGTGCTGGCCGTCGTTGAGCCGGACCCGGTCGAGCTGGGCGGAGGTCTTGTCGCTGATGCGGCCGGTGCCGCGGCTGGTCCTGTCGATGGTCCGGTCGTGCATCAGCACGAACTGGCCGTCCTTGGTCGTCTGGACGTCCATCTCCAGGTAGTCGGCGTGCCGGTAGACGGCGGCTCGCATCGACCCGAGGCTGTTCTCGGTCGCGTGGTCCTTGAAGCCGCGGTGGGCGGCCTGCACGCACCGGCCCGCGGTCGCGGCATCCGCCGGCGCAGGGGAGAGCACGACCGCGACGCCGACGAGGAGGAGCACCGCGCAGAGCAGGGCCGAGGGAGCGCGGCGTGCGTCAGTCATGGAGCCTCCGGGAGAAGTCCGGACCGTCTGCCGGGTGACAGGGCGGCCGTTCACCTCGTCGAGGGTAGATCGTGTCGCCTCCGCGCGCAGCGGTACGTCGAGCCCGGGGGTGGGCCGGGGCGGAGCGCCGATGTCCTCCCGGCGCCCGGGTCGAGGTCCTATGGTGTCAGCGTGACCGACTCTCTAGCGGCCGTGGTCGGTCTCGCGACGGGTCTCATCGGGTGCCTGAAGGCGCTGGCGGACCTGGTGGCCTCCCGGGTGCGTCAGGTCCCCTCGCTCGCTGTCGACTCACGGCTGCTCGAGATCACCACGACGCCGGAGGACGAGCCCTCGAGGCCGATGTTCGCCTGTATCTCCGGACCGGCTGGTTCGTTGGGGTCCTGGGCGTGGTCTACCTGGGGTACGGCGTGGCGGTCATCTCGGGCCGCGTCGACATGGGCGCATCGCAGGCAGCGGAGCGGTCGGTCGGGGCGATCCTCGCGATGGAGGGGGCGTTCTTCCTCTACCGAGCCCTGCTGCGCCTCGGGCTCCGGAGCCGGCCCCCGGGCTCCACCGTCAACGAGGTCGTCGCCACCGCGACCCTCCAGGCCGACCTCGCCACAGCCACCCACGACTGCCTGCGAGCGATGCTCGCGGTCGGCGCGGTCAGGTCACGGGGGTGCCACCTGGTGACCCGGGACGAGACGAGCTCGCTGCAAGGGGGAACGGGTGCGTGGCCGGTGCAGTACCGAGGTCAACGCATCACGATCCGCATCGCCACGGTCGCCCCCGACGCGCAGCGGGTCTCCGTCTCGAGCGTGTCGTTCTGGCCGGGAGCCTGGGCACGGCGGTCCAACGAGCGAAACGTCAGGCACCTCGTGGAGCTGCTGGCTGGCTAGAGGTGGATCACGCCCAGCGAGTGGAGGACGGCGGCGCAGATCCCACCACCGATGGCCACGCCACCGATGACGATGCCGCCGTTCCCACGCTCTCCGTGAGGGGCGAGCCGGCTGGCGAGCCGGACCTGCAGTACGACGAGTGTCTTCATGGGATCCCCCTTCGGATCTGTTGAGAAGGTAGACCCGGGAGTCGGACCACCAACAGACCCGAAATGGCTAGAGGAGCCGGCCGTGCTCGCCGCGAAAGCCCCTCGAGTCCGGGTCGCGGCGTAGGGTCGAGAGGTGGCCGAGTCCCCCCGCCCCGGCGACGTACCGCCGGACGTGCCGCCGGAGTACGCCGAGGCCTACCGTCGCGGGTTCGAGCGTGCCTACCGGGGGTCCGGCGAGCACGAGCCGACCCCCGAGCCGAGCGAGGAGTCGACCCCAGCACCGACGACCCGGCCGAGCCCGCAGTCGACGACCCGACCGACCCCACGGCCTCGGGCGGACGGCCGCGCCCGGACGGTGGCCCTGCTGCTCCTGGCCGTGGTCGTGGTGCTCCTTCTGGGGGCGTACGTCGTGGGGCGCGCGCTGTCCTGACCGCCCGGCCGGCTCAGTAGACGAGAGCCTGCACGTCGTCCGCGAGGGACTCCTCGACGAACGTCGCCGCCCCCGCGATCCGGACCCCGTCCAGGACGTCGCCGGCGCCGATCCCGCGCCGCGCCGCGCACTGGGTGCACAGCGTGACGGTGCCGCCGTCGAGGACGATCGCCAGCAGGTCGGCCAGCGGTGCGGCGTGCGGCAGGGTGAACTGCTCCGCGCGCCCCGGCACCGCGAACCAGGCGGCCTCACCGGTGAGCCACAGGCTGACCCGTGCCCCGGCGGCGACGGCCGTGGAGGCGACCGTGAACGCCTGGCTGCAGCGCTCCGCGCCGTCGGCCCCAGCCGTCACCTTGACCACCAGGCTCCTCGTCATGGCGCCGAGCCTAGACGGAGCCGCGTCAGGACACCTGGCCGGCGCTGGGAAGGGCGGACACGTGGTGCGTGCGCAGGTAGCTCGCCAGCCGGTCGTCCTCGACGGCCTGGAACAGCTCGCGGGTGGCCTTGTCGTCCACGATGTTCACGCTCTGCCCGTTGATCCGGTCGTAGCGCTGCAGCGGGACGGTCGTGAAGGTGATGTCCTTCTCGCGGATGTGGCGCAGGGACAGCGCCAACCGCCGCAGGGCGCCGCTGTCCAGGGTCTGGTCGACCGTCATCGCGTCGGTGACCGCCCCGAGCGTCTTGGTCAGCGTCACCGGGTTGCCGAGCGTCCCCGAGCTGAGCGTCTTGTCGAGCAAGGCCCGCAGGAATCCCTGCTGCCGGTTGATCCGGTCGAAGTCGCCGTTGGGCAGCCCGTGCCGCTGACGCACGTACAGCAGGGCCCGCTGTCCCTCGAGGTGGACGGTGCCCTTCTCCCAGGTGGTCTTCGTCGAGGAGTCGTACACCGTGCGCGGCACCTGCACGTCGACGCCGCCCAGGGCCGTGGTGAGCTGACGGAAGCCGCCCCAGTCGATCACCGCGAGGTGGTCGATGTGCAACCCGGTGAACTGCTCGACGGTCTTCACGTAGAGCGCGGGGCCGCCGAGGGAGAAGGCGGCGTTGATCTTGTCCTGGCCGTAGCCCGGGACGGTCGCCCAGGTGTCGCGGGGGATCGAGGTCAACGAGGCCGAGCGGCGGTCGGCCGCGACGTGCAGCAGCATGATGGTGTCGCTGCGCATGGCCCCCGGGCGCCAGCCCTTGGCGACCAGGTCGGCCAGCTGCCCCGGGGTGCGCGAGTCGGTGCCGGCGAGCAGGATGTTGAGCGGGCCCGAGGTCGCCTCGGAGGCCGAGGATGCGTCCGGACGAGCCTCGATCCCGGCGTCGACACGAGGGACGTCCCCCAGCTTGCTGTTGAGGTAGACCGCCCAGCCGCCGACCGCGACGAGCAGGACCAGCGCAAGCGCCAGGAGCCCGGTGACGGCCTTGTGTCGCCTGACCAGCCCGATCATCTGACTCCTCCCGGAAGGGGGTCGAGGACAGGCAGAGCCTAGTTGACCCGTGGGTGCGTCTCGGACGAATCCGGTCACGGGCCCATCCGGGAGGGAAATCAGGGGCCCATGGGAGCCACTCAGGCGCGCGTTCACCGGGCGTAGCGTCGAAGCAGGCAAGCGATCCGAGGAGGACTCATGTTCTGGTTGATCGTGCTGGTCGTCGTGGTGGTGCTCGGGGCTCTCGCCTGGTGGTCGAGCGGGCGCCAGCGGAAGGGCGTGGACACGGCGGGCGTCCAGCGGGCCCGCACCATCAACGAGGGTCGTGGAAACGAGTACGGCGCAGGTGGCGGCTGACCACCGACCCGGTCAGGCGGGTGCGTCCAGCACCAGGGTGACCGGCCCGTCGTTGACCAGGCTCACCTGCATGTCCGCGCCGAAGCTCCCGCGCGCCACGGTGGCGCCGAGTCTTTCCAGCTCGGCGCACACCTGCTCGTAGAGCGGCTCGGAGACCTCGCCGGGCGCGGCGGCGTTCCAGGTGGGACGCCGGCCCTTCCGGGCGTCGCCGTACAGGGTGAACTGGCTGACCATGAGGATCGGGGCGCCCAGGTCGGAGGCCGAGCGCTCCTCGCGCAGGATGCGCAGGTCCCAGATCTTCCGGGCCGTCCAGGCCACCTGGCCGGGGCCGTCGTCGTGGGTCACCCCGAGCAGCACCAGCAGGCCGGGGCCGGTGATCTCACCGGCGACCTTCCCGTCGATCGTCACCGACGCCTGAAGAACACGCTGCACGACTGCTCGCATCGGGAGGACTTCCTGTGAGTCGGGCGACCGGACGATGCGCAGTCTGACACGATCTGACAGCATGGCGGCATGAGCGCTGCCCCCGACAAGCTGCTGGTGACGGTCGCCCCCACGGGCGCGGAGACCGCCAAGGAGGACTGCCCGCAGCTGCCCACCACGCTGCCCGAGCTGGTGGAGACCGCCCAGCGCTGCGAGGCCGCCGGGGCCGCGATGATCCACGTGCACGTCCGCGGCGAGGACCACCGGCCCACGCTGGACCTCGGCCGGCTCACCGACACCGTGGACGCGCTGCGCGAGGGCACCGGCCTGGTCGTCCAGCTGTCGACCGGCGGGTCGGTGCACGACCCGCTCGACCAGCGGCTGAAGGTGCTCGACGCGGGCCCCGACTCCTGCAGCCTGACCATGGGCACCACGAACTTCGGCGACGACGTCTTCCTCAACCCGTGGCCGTTCGTCACCGAGCTCTACCAGCTGTCCCAGGAGCGGGAGGTGGTCCCCGAGTTCGAGCTGTTCGACCTCGGCCACGTGACCTCGCTCGAGCGGCTGCTGGACCGGTTCGGGCTGCCGTACGGCGGCCGGGTGCACGTCGACCTGGTGATGGGGGTCCCCGGCGGGATGCCCGGCACGGCCGACGCCCTGGTCGCGGCGGTCGCCGCCCTGCCGGACGCGGTGACGTCGTGGTCGGCCACCGGGATCGGCCGCTCGACGCTGGCCGTCGCGCTGGCCTCGCTGTCCAAGGGCGGCCACCTCCGGGTCGGCATGGAGGACGTGCTCACCCTGGCCAAGGGCGTCCCGGTGGAGCACAACGAGCAGCTGGTCGAGCGGGTGGTCCGGCTCGCCGCGATCGCCCAGCGCACCCCGATGACGCCTGCCGAGGCGCGCGAGCTGCTGCAGACCAAGCGTCGCTGAGGCATCGCCCGGTCGTCCCGATAGACTGCCCGCATGGAAGCCGTCTTCATCTCCCTCATGGCGCTCGTCGTGCTGCTCACCGGCTATGTGGCACTGGTCGTGCTGTACAAGCTGTTCAAGGCCAACGGCGCCTGATCGATGCCGTTCGAGCTCCCGGACAACCTGCACCCCGACTGCGCCCCGATCGCGTGGCTGCTCGGCACCTGGCGCGGCAACGGCCACGGTGACTACCCGACGATCGACGCGTTCCAGTTCGGCCAGGAGTGCATCTTCACCCACGACGGCCGGCCGTTCTTCCACTACATGAGCCACGCGTGGATCGTCGACGAGCAGGGCCAGAAGGTCCGCGACGCCGCGATCGAGACCGGGTTCGTCCGGTCCAAGGCCGACGGCACCCTCGAGTGGCTGCTGACCCACAACACCGGCTTCGTGGAGATCTGGCACGGGAAGGCCGAGGGGGCCAAGATCGAGCTCACGACCGACGCGGTGGTCCGCACCGAGACGGCCAAGGAGCTCTCCGCCGGCCACCGGATGTACGGCCTCGTCGAGAGCGACCTGCTCTGGGCCTACGACATGGCGGCGATGGGCCAGAAGCTCCAGCCGCACCTGTGGGGACGACTCGTCCGCCAGTGAGCAGCGCGCGACGCGGGCGACTGGTCGCCGCCGCCCTGCTGGCCGGCTACTCGGTGCTGCTGGCCGTCGCGCTGCTCTGGCCCAGCTCGGACCGGCAGAGCGGGATGGTCTCCTGGCTGGTCGAGGTGCTCCGGCACCTCGGGCTGTCCGCGTCCCTGGTCACCTTCGCTAGGGCGGAGGTGGTGATGAACGTCCTGATCATCGCGCCGGTCACCTTCCTCGGCTCGCTGTGGCGGCCGCGGCTGTCCTGGCGGAGCTGGACCGCCTACGGCTTCGTCGCCTCGATGACCGTCGAGATCGTGCAGGGGCTGCTGCTCCCGGGGCGGCAGGCGGCGTTCAGCGACGTGGTCGCGAACACCGCGGGTGCGCTGCTCGGGGCCGTCGTGGTGGCGGCCTGGCGGGCCCGGTCCCGGCGTACGCAGCGACCCCTGGTGGGACACGGGTCCTGACCGCTGGCACAATCAGCGTCTCGTCAGCAGTGGCACCCGAGGGGGAAGAATGGTCCTGGAGTCGGAAGACCGGCCGTGGGGAGCCTGGCACGTCATCGACGTGAACCACGGCTACAAGATCAAGCGGATCCACGTGAACCCGCACAGTCGGCTGTCCTACCAGACCCACGAGCACCGCAGCGAGCACTGGGTGGTCGTCTTCGGGGTGGCCACGTGCACCATCGACGGCGAGACGATCACCGCGGGTCCCGGGGAGTCCGTCGACGTGCCCCAGGGGGCCAAGCACCGGCTGGCCAACGACTCCGACCAGGAGCTGGTGATCGTCGAGGTCCAGCACGGCGGCTACACCGGCGAGGACGACATCGTCCGCTACGAGGACGACTACGGCCGAGACGAGTCCGACCGCGGCAGCCAGGGCTGACGCGGTCGGACCGGTGCTGCTCGGCTCGGCGGGCTAGCTGCCGGAGTTGATCATCCCGGCGCCGACGGTCACGCCGGTCGCCTCGTCGATCAGGATGAACGACCCGGTGGTGCGGTTCTTGGAGTAGGGGTCGCACAGCAGCGGGACCGTGGTGCGCAGCTGCACACGCCCGATCTCGTTGATGCCGAGCTCCTTGGTCTCCTGGTCCCGGTGCAGGGTGTTGACGTCGAGGCGGTACTGGATGTCCTTGACCAGCGCCCGGCCCGAGCGGGTGGTGTGCTTGATCGCGAGCTTCTGGCGCGGGCGCAGCGGCTCGGTGGTCATCCAGCAGATCATCGCGTCGATGTCCTGGCTGGGCTTCGGGGCGTTCTGCGGGCGGCAGATCATGTCGCCGCGGGACACGTCCACGTCGTCCTCGAGCCGGACCGTCACCGACATCGGCGGGAACGCCTCGGTGACCTCCTGGTCGAACAGGTCGATCCCGGCGATCTTGCTGGTCATGCCCGAGGGCAGCACCAGCACGTCGTCACCCGGCTTGAGCACCCCACCGGCGAGCCGGCCGGCGTACCCGCGGTAGTCGTGGAAGTCGTCGGACTTGGGCCGGACGACGTACTGCACCGGGAACCGGGCGTCGACGAGGTCACGGTCGGAGGCGACGTGCACGTGCTCGAGGTGGTGCATGAGCGACGGGCCGTGGTACCAGTCCATGTGCTCGGAGCGGGTGACCACGTTGTCGCCCTTGAGCGCCGAGATCGGGATGATCTCCAGGTCCGGGATGTTCAGCTTGCTCGCGAAGGAGGTGAACTCCTGGTGGATCTTGTTGTAGATCTCCTGGTCGTAGTCGACCAGGTCCATCTTGTTGACCGCGAGCACCAGGTGCGGGACCCGGAGCAGCGACAGGATCACCGCGTGCCGGCGGGACTGCTCGGTCAGGCCCTGGCGGGCGTCGACGAGCACCAGGCCGAGGTCGGCGGTGGAGGCACCGGTGACCATGTTGCGGGTGTACTGCACGTGGCCCGGGGTGTCCGCGATGATGAACTTGCGCTCAGGGCGTCGCGAAGTAGCGGTAGGCCACGTCGATGGTGATGCCCTGCTCGCGCTCGGAGCGCAGACCGTCGGTCAGCAGGGCGAGGTCGGTGTAGTCGTACCCCTTGGACTGCCGAGGTCGACTCGACGGCCTCGAGCTGGTCCTCGAAGATCGCCTTGGCGTCGAGGAGCAGCCGGCCGATCAGGGTCGACTTGCCGTCGTCGACGGATCCCGCGGTGGCGAAACGGAGCAGGTCCATCAGAAGTAGCCCTCTTTCTTGCGGTCTTCCATGGCCGCCTCGGAGAACCGGTCGTCGCCACGGGTGGCGCCGCGCTCGGTGACCCGGGCGACCGCGATCTCCTCGATGATCTCGGCCGTCGTGGAGGCGGTGCTCTCCACGCAGCCGGTCTGGGTCATGTCACCGACGGTGCGGAAGCGCACCGTCATCTCCTGGACGGTCTCGCTGCCCTTGGGCTGCACCGACTCGGACTCCGAGAGCAGCATCCCGTCGCGCAGGATGACCCGGCGCTGGTGGGAGAAGTAGATCGAGGGGATCTCGATCTCCTCGCGGTGGATGTAGTCCCAGACGTCGAGCTCGGTCCAGTTCGACAGCGGGAAGATGCGCATGTGCTCGCCGCCGTGGATCTTGCCGTTGTAGAGCGACCACAGCTCGGGCCGCTGCATCTTGGGGTCCCACTGGCCGAACTCGTCGCGGTGGGAGTAGACGCGCTCCTTGGCGCGGGCCTTCTCCTCGTCGCGGCGGCCGCCACCGAAGGCGGCCGTGAAGCCCTCCTCCTCGATGACGTGCAGCAGGGTGCCGATCTGCATGCGGTTGCGGCTGGTCTTGCCGTCGTCGACGATCACGCCGTCGGCGATCGCCTCGTCGACCGAGGCCACGACCATCCGGACACCGAGGCGGGCGACCCAGCGGTCGCGTGTCTCGAGGACCTCGGGGAAGTCGAAACCGGTGTCGACCTGGAGCACGGGGAACGGGATCTTGGCCGGGTAGAACGCCTTCTCCGCGAGGCGGAGCATGACGATCGAGTCCTTGCCGCCGGAGAACATCAGCACCGGCTTCTCGAACTCGGCGGCGACCTCACGGAAGATGTGGATCGACTCCGCCTCCAGCTCGTCGAGCTGGCTCAGGCGGTAGTCCGCGTGGGTGGATGACATCGTGAGCTGGGGCCTCTCGTCGGGAGCAGCCGTCATCGTACCGAGTCGAGACGGATCGGCCGGTCCCGGACACCCCTCGACGGGCGAGGCGGTATGGCAGACGGGTCTGGTCCACCTCGCCTGGGGGTGTCCACGTGCGGACAGCGGCGGATCCTCGACGGGCGCAACTGCCTGGACCCGCAGCGCTGGCGGGAAGCCGGCTGGAGCTACCGCGCCCTCGGCCGCCGCTAGCCCGCGGCCCGGGCGGTGGTCCGTCAGCCCGACAGCTGGGCGCGCTGCTTGAGCGGCTCCCACCAGTCGCGGCGGTCCCGGTACCACTGCACGGTGTCCGCGAGGCCCTGCTCGAAGGGCACCTGGGGCTCGTAGCCGAGCTCGTCGCGGATCTTGGAGATGTCCACGGAGTAGCGCAGGTCGTGACCGAGCCGGTCGGTGACCCGCACGACCCGCTCCCAGCCGGTGCCGGTGGCCTCGAGCAGCAGCCCGGTGAGCTCCTTGTTGGTGAGCTCGGTGCCACCGCCGATGTTGTAGACCTCGCCGGCCCGCCCGCGGGTGAGCACGAGGTGGATGCCCCGGCAGTGGTCGTCGACGTGCAGCCAGTCGCGGATGTTGCTGCCCTCGCCGTACAGCGGCACGGTGCCGCCGTCGATCAGGTTGGACACGAACAGCGGGATGACCTTCTCGGGGAACTGGTAGGGCCCGTAGTTGTTCGAGCAGCGCGTCACGCAGACCGGCAGCCCGTGGGTGCGGTGGTAGGCCCGGGCCAGCAGGTCGGAGGAGGCCTTGGAGGCGGAGTACGGCGAGTTCGGCTCCAGTGGACGCTCCTCGTCCCACGAGCCGGTCTCGATCGAGCCGTAGACCTCGTCGGTGGAGACGTGCACGAACTTGTCGATGCCGTGCTGGTGGGCGCTGTCGAGCAGCGTCTGGGTGCCGACCACGTTGGTCATCACGAAGTCGGCGGCGCCGAGGATCGAGCGGTCGACGTGGGACTCGGCGGCGAAGTGCACCACCGCGTCGACCTGCGCCATCACCGCGTCGACGGCCACCCGGTCGAGGATGTCGGCCTCGACGAAGCGCAGCCGGGGGTCCTCGCGGACCGGTGCGAGGTTCGCCAGGTTGCCGGCGTAGGTGAGCTTGTCGAGCACCACCAGCTCGTCGGGGGCGTCGAGGCCCCAAGCACCCGTCAGCAGCGATCGCACGTAGTGCGAACCGATGAATCCTGCGCCACCCGTCACCAACAGTCTCATGGTCGGGCAGACTAGCCGACATGAGAGGAATCATCCTGGCCGGCGGCAGTGGCACGCGGTTGCACCCGATCACGCTCGGGGTCAGCAAGCAGCTCGTGCCGGTCTACGACAAGCCGATGATCTACTACCCGCTGACCACGCTGATGCTGGCCGGGATCCAGGACATCCTGCTGATCACCACCCCGCACGACGCGGGGCAGTTCACCCGGCTGCTCGGCGACGGGTCGCACCTGGGCCTCAACCTCAGCTACGCCCAGCAGCCGTCCCCCGACGGGCTCGCGCAGGCGTTCACGATCGGCGCCGACTTCGTCGGCGGCGACACCAGTGCCCTGGTGCTGGGCGACAACCTCTTCTACGGTCCGGGCTTCGGTCGCAAGCTGCGCCGCTTCGAGAACGTCGACGGCGCGGCCGTGTTCGCCTACCAGGTGTCGGACCCGAGCGCGTACGGCGTCGTCGAGTTCGACCAGACCGGCCGCGCCCTGTCCCTGGAGGAGAAGCCGGCCTCCCCCCGCAGCAGCTACGCGATTCCCGGCCTGTACTTCTACGACAACGACGTCGTCGCGATCGCCCGCGACCTGAAGCCGTCGGCACGCGGGGAGTACGAGATCACCGACATCAACCGCGCCTACCTCGAGCAGGGACGGCTCCAGGTCCAGGTGCTCGAGCGCGGGTTCGCGTGGCTCGACACCGGCACGTTCGACTCGCTCAACGACGCCAGCAACTTCATCCAGACCGTCGAGCACCGGCAGGGCCTCAAGATCGGCTGCCCCGAGGAGGTCGCCTGGCGGCAGGGCTTCCTCACCGACGACGAGCTGCGACAGCGCGGCGAGAAGCTCGCGAAGTCCGGGTACGGCGAGTACCTGCTCTCGCTGCTCGGGACGGGCTGACCCGCTCGTGGCGGGGCGCTCGGGGCGTACCCAGAGGATCGCGTACGACGAGACGCCTCTGAACGCACCGCAGCCGGACCTCGGGGCCCGGCTGGGCTGGCTGCTCGCGATGTCCCGGCTGCACCACCGGGACGAGGCCTTCCAGGACGGCAACCGCTTCGCGGAGTCCCTCGGCCGGGCCGGCTTCCCGGCCAGCCGGAGCCTGGTGAGCCGGTGGGAGTCCGGGCAGATCCCGATCTCCTTCGAGGCGATGTCGGCCTACGAGCGGGTGCTGTCGCTCGAGCCCGGGCGGATCACCTCGGTGGTCGGCTACCTGCACTCCCTGCCCGACGAACCCGCTCCCCGGGCCGTCCGTCCGCGGCTCGACCCGGCCGGCCGGGACTTCGCGGTCCGCTTCGACGAGCTGATCGACGCGGCGGAGCAGGGCACGGCGCTCGCCCGGCAGTGGCAGGAGCTCGGCTGGCACCTGTCGGCAGCGCCGCTGGTGCACCTGCGTGCCCAGACCTGGGAGACGCTGGCGCGCCAGGCGGTGACCCTGCTGCCCCGCTCGGTCGACGTCGCCTACTGCCAGCTGAGCACGGCCGCGATGAGCATGGCGAGACTGCCACGGGCCCAGGACTTCCTGGTCGACGCGATCGCCACCTACGTGTCGGACCCGGCGGTGCAGGTGGTGTCCGACCCGCTGGGGCTGCTCGACCACCTGCCCACCCGCGAGGCGGCCCGGCTGGTGCTCGAGGTGGTCGAGAAGCCGCAGAACCTGGTGACCTACCGGATGGGCATCTGGCTGGCCACCCAGAAGATGGTGCGGGGCCAGCTCAGCCCGGGCGAGCGCAGCGAGCTCCAGATGCTGGTGCTGCGGGCCTGGCGCCGCGACCCGTCCCGGGCCGGCGTCGACCTCGCCGAGCTGATCGCCGAGCTGCCCGAGGGGATGCGGTCCACGCTCGTGCAGGCCGCGGTCAAGGCCGGCCGTCACGAGCTCGGGTACGTCGTGGAGCACGGCGAGGAGGCGGTGGCCGCCACCGCCCGCGCGTTCGCCACGTCGCTCGCCGTCTCGGCCCGCGAAGGGGCGCCGCAGGAGCCGGCGTACGCCGAGGACCGGATGCTGACCCGGCTGCTGCGAGAGGCGCTGTTCCACCGCGACGCCGAGCGGCGGCACGGTGCAGCCCTGCTGGTGACCGCCTCGCCGTTCGCCGCCTCGACCTGTGACGCCCTGCTCGGGCGGCTGGCCCGCGCCGGTGACCCGAGCTGGCTGCGGGCGCGGATGTCCACGCTGGTGCGCTACATGTGCAACGACTCCCACCGCCGGCGGATGCTGGCCTTCCTCCAGGACCCCGACGAGTCGGTGGCCATCCCGGTGATCCAGGGGCTGGGCCACCTGAGCTTCAGCCCCACCTGCGATCAGGAGGTCCGGGCCTCGCTGGCGCGGGAGTGGTCGGCGCGCGAGCGCGCCAAGCTCTACGTGCTGGGGATGACCGGGTCGCCGGGGCTCGCGCCGATCGCCGGCGCGGAGGGACTTCCCCGGTGGCAGCGGTCCGCCGCGCGGTGGTGGCTCGACCAGGGCGCGGGCGTGCGGGCCTGACGCGTCAGGCGTGCTGGTCGAGCACCGCGGGGGCGGACTCCGCCCACCGCTGCTCCCAGTCGCCGATCGGGCTGAGGCCGAGCCGGGTGAGCGCCTCGTGGCCCAGCACGGAGTAGGCGGGTCGTGGGGCGGGCCGCACGAACGCCTCGCTGGAGGTCGGCTGCACCGTCGAGGACTCGAGCCCGGCCGCCACCACCACCGTGCGGGCGAAGTCGAACCAGCTGCACTGGCCCGAGGAGGTCGCGTGGTAGGTGCCGGCCGGCGCCTCGGACAGCACGAGGTCGACGAGCAGCCGGGCCACGTCCATCGTCCAGGTCGGCTGGCCCACCTGGTCATCGACGACGTCGACCCGGCCGCGGTCGCGGGCCAGGGCGGCGATGGTCTTGGGGAAGCACGCCCCGTGGGCGCCGTACAGCCACGCGGTGCGGACGATCAGGTGGCCCTCGGGGTGCTCCTCGCGCACGGCCTGCTCGCCCTCGGCCTTGGTGCGACCGTAGGCCGACGCCGGGGAGAGCCGCGCGTCCTCGGCGTACGGCGTGCCGGCCGAGCCGTCGAAGACGTAGTCGGTGCTGATCTGCACCAGGGTGGCGCCGTGGGCCCGGGCCGCGCGGGCGAGCAGCCGGGGGGCCTCGCCGTTGACCGCCAGGGCCCGGGGCTCGTGCTCCTCGGCGGCGTCGACGGCCGTCCAGGCAGCCGTGTTGACGACCACGTCGTGGCCCGCGACCGCCGCGTCCACGGCCTCGGCGTCGGTGATGTCGAGGATGTCGCTGCCGGTGGCGGTGACGGACTGTCCGGCGGCATGCAGGACGGCGACGAGATCCGTGCCGAGCATCCCCCTCGCCCCGGTGACGAGCCACTTCATCGGCGTCCCCCTTCTCGTGTCTCGCATCAGTCCGTACCCTACTCAGGTGCTGATCCGCGAGCTGTCCGTCCCTGGTGCCTTCGACGTGACCCCCCAGGTCCACAGCGACGACCGGGGTGCGTTCCTCGAGTGGTTCCGCAGCGACCGGTTCGTCGAGGCGACCGGTCACCCGTTCACGATCGCGCAGGCGAACGCCTCGGTCTCCGCGGCGGGAACCATCCGAGGGATCCACTTCGCGGAGCTGCCGCCGGGCCAGGCCAAGTGGGTGACCTGCCTCAGCGGCGCGGTCGTCGACGTGGTCGTGGACATCCGGCTGGGGTCACCGACGTTCGGTCGCTGGGAGGCCGTGCTGCTCGACGACGCCGACCGCCGCGGCATCTACCTGTCCGAGGGGCTCGGCCACGCGTTCATGGCGATCCAGGACGACAGCGTGGTGTCCTACCTCTGCTCGGCGCCGTACGCGCCCGGGCGCGAGCACGGCGTGCACCCGCTCGACCCGGCGATCGGGATCGAGTGGCCCACGCAGGACCGGGCCGGCCGTCCGCTCGAGCCGATCCTCTCGGCGAAGGACGACCGCGCCCCGTCCCTGGCCGAGGCCGAGCGGCAGGGCCTGCTCCCGACGTACGACGCGGCGCTCGACTTCGTGGCCTCGCTGCGCGGGTAGGTCTGACCGGTCTGGGCCAGGCTAGGGGTGCTCGGACTCGTGCCGCTGCTGCGCCTCGGACTCCTCCTCACGGGATCCGCCAGGCGGCTGCGTTGTTGTCGAAGGCGGGCAGCCCGCGGGTCTGCCGGATGGCGCCCCAGGCCAGCGGCCCGAGCAGCAGGAGGCCGGCGCCGATGATGCCGACGGCCTCGGGCGGCACGCCGAGCATGGTCAGCCCGGTCAGGGTCAGCACGATCACGATGCCGCGGCGGATCACGGACTGGGAGACCCAGTTGGCCAGCCGGGCGCCGAGGAAGGTGCCGGGGGACCCGCCCAGGATCAACGGGATCAGCACCACCCACTCGACGCCGCTGACCAGGACGTGGCTGATCGCCGCCGAGAGCACCAGCGGGACGGCCTGCACCAGGTCGGTGCCGACCAGCCGCACCGCCGACAGCGTCGGGTAGAGCAGCAGCAGCGCGACCATGATCAGCGACCCGGAGCCGACCGAGGTGATCCCGACCAGCAGCCCGCCGAAGGCCCCGACCAGCAGCGTGAGGACCGGCTTGAGGTGCGGGTCGTGCTGGGGCAGCGTGTTGCCGCCGGTCACGTAGCGCAGCTGGAGGTACATCCGCAGGGCGTACGTCGAGGCGGTGAAGAGCAGCGCGAAGCCGAGCGCCTGCTTGAGGAAGTCCTCCTGGTTCGCGACGTCCCCGATCGCCTTGACGATGAAGGCCCCGGCGAACGCGAACGGCACCGAGCCGATCATCAGCAGCCCGGCCAGCCGGAGGTTGGGCTTGCCGACCCGCCAGTGCACGGCGGCGCCCACCGACTTGTTCACCGAGGCGGCGACCAGGTCGTTGGCGACCGCGACCGTCGGGTTGACGCCGAGGAAGATCAGCGCCGGCGTCATCAGCGCCCCGCCGCCCATCCCGGTCAGGCCGACGACGATGCCGACGCCGAAGCTGACCAGCAGGACGGACAGCGCGCCGGTGGTGAGGAGGTCGGTCACGATGCACCTTCTGTGGGGGTGGTCCCGCGCTGCGGGGTGAGGGCGTAGGGCGCCAGGACGGCGAGCACGTCGTCGAGGGCCTCCGCGATCGAGCGGCCGGTGGTGTCGACCCGGACGGCGGCGTCCTCGGGCTCCTCGTAGGGCGAGGAGATGCCGGTGAACTCGGGGATCTCGCCGCGTCGGGCCTTGGCGTAGAGCCCCTTGCGGTCGCGGCGCTCGCACTCCTCCAGCGGGGTGGCGACGTGGATCAGCACGAACTCCCCGCCGGCCTCCTCGGTCATCGCGCGGACCTGCCGGCGGGTGGCGTCGTACGGCGCGATGGGGCTGCAGATCGCCACCCCGCCGTGCCGGCTGATCTCCGCGGCGACCCAGCCGATCCGGCGGATGTTGGTCTCCCGGTCCTCGCGGGAGAAGGTCAGCCCCGCGGACAGGTTCCGCCGCACCACGTCGCCGTCGAGACTGGTGACGGTGCGCTCGCCGCGCTCGAGGACCAGGTCGTGCAGCGCCCTGGCCAGCGTGG
Organism: uncultured Actinomycetota bacterium; assembly: GCA_963800225.1. Lineage (GTDB taxonomy): Bacteria > Actinomycetota > Actinomycetes > Propionibacteriales > Nocardioidaceae > Nocardioides_B. The sequence continues at coordinate 605,553 of CAWDAF010000003.1, forward strand.
ACTTGCCGCTCCCGGACAGGCCGGTGAAGAAGAGCACCAGGCCGACCCGGTCGGGGGCCGGCAGGTCGGCGTCGACGATCCCGGCGACCGCGTCGGGCAGGTCGCCCTCGCCGGACACCCCGAGCACGTCGCCGGGCGCGTAGGCCTCGACCACCCGCTGCCCCAGCGCGTGGTCGGCGGCGGCGTCACCGCGGGAGGCCAGCGGTACCGCGACCACGGAGGCGTCGGGCAGCCCCGCGGCCGCGGCCAGCGTCGCCCGGACCAGCGCCGGCGTGGACAGCGGGGCCGGGGTGCCGGCGCCGGCGAGCGCGAGCAGCAGCACCGGGCGGCCGTCGGCCTCGGCGCGGACCCGGTCCAGGTCGGCCCCGGTCAGCGGTCCGGCCACGGGGACGGTCAGCGTGCGGGCGTCGTACCGCTCGCGCACCTGCGCGGGGGTGAGGTACAGCCGGCGGAACGCCCCGAACTCGTGGTGGGTCAGCGCGGTCACCGGGCCGCTGATCCCGGTCAGCCCGTCCGCGTCGTACGTCGCGACGACCTCGACGCGGGCCAGCGGCAGGCCCTCGGGGTCGACGAGCTCGAGGCCGCCGGCCTGCCGCGCGGTCGCGGCGACGGCGGGCGGCACCCGCAGCGTCACCGCCCCGTCGGCGCCCTCGAAGCCGGTCAGCCCGAGCGCGCCGTGAGCGAGCAGCTCGAGGTCGTCGAGCTCGCGGGGGGTCGGGCAGTGCTGGGGGAGGGGGGCCTGGTCGGACACAGGGACATGGTGCCGCACCGGGACGGGGTGCCGCCGACAGGCTCGACCGGCCGGACGGTCGCACCTGCCGCACGGCTAGGGTCGCCGCATGCCTGCACCTGTCGTCGTCGCCGAGATCGTCCGCTCCGGGTTCGTGGAGGGCCACCACTACGGATCGGTCGTGGCGCTGACCGCCGACGGGGCGGTGGACTGGTCGGTCGGCGACGTCGAGGACCCGATCCTGCCGCGGTCCTGCAACAAGCCGGTGCAGGCGGTGGGCATGCTGCGGGCCGGGCTCGACCTCGACGGCGACCTGCTCGCCCTCGCCTCGGCGTCGCACTCCGGCGAGGCCTTCCACCTCGACGGCGTGCGCCGCATCCTGGCCGGTGCCGGCCTCGACGAGAGCGCGCTGCAGACCCCGCCGGACTACCCGATCGACGACCAGGCGCGCGAGGAGCACATCCGTGCGGGCGGCGAGCGCACGTCGATCGCGATGAACTGCTCGGGCAAGCACGCCGCGATGCTGGCCACCTGCGTGGCGAACGGCTGGGACACCGACACCTATCTCGAGGCCGCGCACCCGCTGCAGGTCGCGATCGCCGAGACCTTCGCCGATCTCACCGGGGAGCCGGTCGAGGTGGTCGCCGTCGACGGCTGCGGCGCGCCCCTGCTGTCCGCGTCGCTGGTCGGGCTGGCCCGGGCCTTCCGTCGCCTGGCCACCGCGACCGAGGGGCCGGAACGGCGGGTCGCCGACGCGGTGCGCGCCTTCCCCGAGTTCACCTCCGGCTCGCGCCGCGACGAGGCCACGCTGCTGCGCGCGGTGCCCGGCTCGGTGGGCAAGGCCGGCGCCGAGTCCTGCTACGCCCTCGGTCTCGCGGACGGCCGCGCGGTCGCGTTGAAGACCGACGACGGTGCGGCCCGGGTCCGCCCGGTGCTGATGGCGGCCGCCCTGGAGCGCATGGGGGTCACCGCCGCGGACGGGGTCGACGGGGACGCCGTACGACGGACCGGAGTGCTGGAGCTGCTCGGCGGAGGTCGCCCCGTGGGGCAGATCCGGGCGTCCTTCTACCCTATGACTAGATCGGCGTAGTCTTTGACTTTATTGGATCTATGTTTTAAATTGGTGTATGCGCAGATATGGCATAGCGTGACTTACGAGGTCGGCTGGGTGCAGGCTCGCATCTCGATTCGCACGTGGGAACGTCAGGTCGTCAAGATTGTCGACTTGTTACCGATTCATGAAGAATAAGAAGTATCTGGCGTTTTGTCGGCGATGTGTTGTTAGATCATCCTGGAACACCGGGTGTGACGGTTGGTGGCTATGGGCCCCAGCAAGATCGAGAAGCTACTATTTCGGGGGTACCCCAGCATGAACCAGACCAAGAACTTCAAGCGCCTCGCTGCGGCGGCGCTCACCGGCGGCGTCCTCGTGATGTCCCCGTGATGGTGTCGACCGCCCACGCGGCCCCTCCCGGCGGTTGCGCGAACTACGCGAACCCGGCGACCAGCAGCACCGCGCTGTCGGTCAGCCCGAGCCGGCCGGCGGCAGGCCAGTCGTTCACCGCGACGGCCCGCGTGTCCGTGGCCGGCACTCCGGCGACCGCGGGCGACGTCACCTTCAGCTTCAACGGCACGTCGAGGACCGTCCGGTCAGCGGCGGGTCCGCTCGACCGGCTTCACCGTTCCGACCTCCGGGGGTCAGCTCACGGTGAGCGCGAGCTACTCCGGCGTCTGTGTCCTCGGCACCGACGCGACCGCGACCGACAGCAGCAGTGACAACCTCGTGCTCGGCGTCGAGGCGAGCGCGGCAACGGCAACGGCAGCAATCGCGCCGGCACCTCCGCGGGCCTGTCCGGTGTCGTGAGCGGCGACTCGGGCAGCGGCACCGGCGGCCTCGGTGGCACCGGTGTGGACGCCCAGACCGAGCTCTATGCGCTCCTCGGGGCGGGCATGGTCGCCGTCGGGGGGCTCACGCTCCTGGTGCGCCGTCGCCGCGTCCAGGCCGAGCATCGTCGCGGCAGCTGACTCCGACCTCGGGTTGTGACTCGGCGGCAACGCACGGCGAGGCGACTCCGATGGGCACTGCTGCTCCTCGGGGTCGCCGTCGTGTGCTGGTCGGCCTCACCGGCCCAGGCGCTGAAGGCCAGAGCCTCCCTGCAGCAGGTCGCCGCCGACTTCGACACGATCGGCACCAGGTCGCCGACGGTGACCAGTCCGGGGCCCGCGCGACGCTGGAGCACGCGCAGCGTGCGGCACGACAGGCCCGAGACAGCACCAGCGGTCCGGGGTGGTGGCTCAGCGGGTTCATCCCGCAGGTCGGACCCACGTCCGCGCCGTGCAGTCGTCGCCGCGGTCTCCGACCGGCTCGCCTCGGACGTGCTGCCCGACGTGGTCACGGCAGCCGACACCTTGCGACCGCCCGGCTGCGGCCGGTCGACGGTCGCATCGACCTGGCGCGCTCCGTGCCGGGGCACCGGCCGTGGTGCGGGCCTCGGAGCGGCTCGCGGAGCAGGACAAGGTGGTGGAGGCGATCGACGTACGCGCTGGCGCCCGAGATCGCACGGCCGGTGACCTGCTGCAGGACAAGATCGCGCGCGCGGACGCCCTGGCGGACCGTGCCTCGCGCGGTCCGGTTGCTCCCGTCGATGCTGGGTGCCCACGGCAAGCGCAACTACCTCTTCCTCTTCCAGAACAACGCCGAGGTCCGCGCGACCGGCGGCATCCCCGGCTCGTTCGCCCTGCTGACGGCCAGCCACGGCAAGGTCACCCTCGGCCGTCAGGACGATGCGGGCTCCCTCGGCCGGTTCGTGCGGCCGCCGATCCCTCTCACGGGCGAGGAGAAGGCGCTGTTCGAGGCAGGAGCTGGGCGTCTACCGCAAGACGTGAACTTCACCCCGGACTTCCCGCGCACCGCTGAGCTGGCCGCCGCGATGTACCGGGCGAAGCGGGGGCTGGCGGTGGACGGTGTGGTCTCGGTGATCCGGTGGCGCTGTCCTACCTGCTGCGCGGCACCGGCCGGTCACGCACCGCCGGCGGACGGCGACGACAGCCGACGACGCTGTCCGGCTGCTGCTCAAGGACGTCTACGCCGACATCCCGACCCCGGCTCGTCAGAACGCCTTCTTCGATGCCGCCGCCCGCAGCGTGTTCGACGCGGTGTCCTCGGGTGCCGGTGAGCCCAAGGTGGTCATGGCGAGCCTGGTGCGTGCGGCCTCCGAGCGACGGCGCTCGCCTGGTCCTCCCATCCGGGCGAGCAGCGCCTGCTGGCACCGACCGCGCTGGGCAGCGCACTCGCCACCGATGCGCCGAGCACCACCCCCGAGCTCGGGGTGTTCCTGAACGCGGCCCGTGCCTACAAGCTCGACTACTACCTCGACTACGAGGCGACGGTGCGCAACGTCGGCTGTGTCGGCTCACGCCAGAGGCTGCGGCAGACCGTGTCCTTCCGCTCGCGGGTGCCCCGGCAGATGAGCGGCCTGACGACGTACGTCGCGGCCCCGAACAGGTTCTTCGGGCGAGGCTCCACCGTGAGCACGGTCTACGTCGTGCTCCCGAGCGGCGGGACCAGCAACGTGTGGCCCTGGACGGACACGAGCAGAACGTCCAGCCACAGATGCTCGACGGGCGCCCGGTGGTGGCCCAGTCGGTGCGGGTCACGCCGCAGGGCCGGGCGAAGCTGACCGTCGACCTGGTCGCGGGGGAGGGCCAGTCCCGGACCACCTCACTGCGGGTCACCCCCGGGGTGCGCGGCACCGGCGTCGGCACCGTCGAGCCGGCCGCCTGGTAGCATGCTGGAGCAGCGTTCGTTGACGGGGGTTCCCGTTATATGACCGCTGTGAAGTGTGGGGCCGCTCACGTCCTCAGGCCTTGATTCTGCTAGCAGGAGCAAGCACTATGGGGACATGGCGAAGTTCGGAGTAGGGAAGACCGTCGAAGGGGTCGGCAACGCTGTCGAGACCCTCGGCGACTACCTGCGGGAGCAACGCGTGGCGGCGAAGCTGTCGCTGCGCCAGCTGGCCGAGCAGACCGGTGTCTCCAACCCGTACCTGAGCCAGATCGAACGTGGTTTGCGCCGTCCGTCGGCGGAGGTGCTCCAGCAGCTCGCCAAGGGGCTGCGCATCTCGGCGGAGACGCTCTACGTCCGCGCCGGGATCCTGAACCTCGATGACAGCGAGGTGCGGTCGGTCGAGCTGGCCGTCCTCGCCGACACCGGGCTCACGGAGCGCCAGAAGCAGTCCCTGCTCGACGTGTACCAGTCGTTCCGGGCTGCCAACCACCCCACAGACAGCACCACCACCACAGGAGGAAACTGACATGGCGAAGACCAACAGCATCAAGTCCAACAAGGTCGACCCGATCCGTCCGTTCTACGCCGCAGTCGGCACCGTCGACATCGCCGTCGCCGCCGCCCGCACCGGCCTCTCCGAGGCCCAGGTCCGCCTCGCGAAGGTGGACTTCGCGCCGAAGGCCATCCCGGCCCAGGTCGAGGCCCTGGTCAACGACGCGGTCGCCGAGCTCGGCGAGACCGTCGACGACCTGAACAAGCAGTACGTCGACCTGGCCGCCCGCGGCCGCACCCTGGTGAACCGGATCCGTCGCCAGCAGGCCACCCAGGACCTCGAGGCCGCGGCGAAGAGCACCACCAGCCGCGCCAAGGCGACCACCACGCAGACCAAGAAGGCCGCCGACCAGGCCGCGAAGTCGACCGCGAAGGCTGCCGCCCCGGCGAAGAGCTCCGCGAAGGCCACCGGCACGTCGGCCAAGAAGACCGCGACGGCCGCCAAGCGGGCCACCACGGCCGCCGCCGCCAAGACCGGCGCCTGAGCGACACGCACCACCCCCGCTGAGCACCGCGGCCCCCGACCAGTCCAGGTCGGGGGCCGCGGTGTCGTGTCAGGCCTCTCCGGCCCGGGCCGGGCGTGCCCGCGTCCGCGACACCACCAGCGCGCAGGCGAGCGCGGTGAGCAGCGCGCCGCCGCCCCACCAGAGCGGCCGCCGCGGATCGGTCGTCCCGTGCGGCTCCACCGGGGCGGCGAGCGGGTTCCGCCACAGGTCGGCGGCCAGCAGCGGCGCGTTGAACGACGTGCGTCCCCGGCCGTGACGAGCTCGACGGTGTCGCCGGTCACCACGTCGACGACGTGCACCGTGGTGCGGTAGTGCCCGACGACGACGTGCCGGTCGTCGCGCCACCCAGCAGCTGGCCCGGCTCCACCGGTAGCGGTAGGGCGCGGTCGCGAGCCTCCGCCAGCGACCTCCCGGCGTACAGCCGCCACAGGCTCCGGCTCCTGCCCGGCGGACAGCCGAGGTAGGCGAAGGCAGTGTCGTCGGGCGCCCAGGACGAGGTGACCGCCGGCCAGGGCAGGGCGTACGACGAGCGCCCGCCCGTCGCGGGATCCTCCCGGTAGACCGTGTGCCCACGGGTCCACACCACGCCAGTGGGGGCCGACCCGGGCTCAGGGAGCCAGTAGTGGCCGGGCTCCTCCAGCACGGTCGGTGTGCCGTCCTGCACGTCCCAGGCGACGAACCGATGACCCCGCGTCCGCGGTGCCTCCGGGGTCTCGTAGCTGGTCAGCAGCGATCGCGAGTCGCCGGAGAAGCCGAGGTCCGCAGCGGTCTCCCGAGGCCGCGGGTGCCCGGGCACCGCGAGGTCGTGGACTTCCGGGTCGTGGTGTCCATCACCGACCAGCCCAGCAGCGTGGCGGTGCCGCCGGGGCGCCGTGGTCGCTTCAGCCGCGACCAGGCGACCCATCGCCCGTCGAGGGAGAGGGCGAACCCGCCGTCCATGGCCTGGTCCTCGACACCTGCTCCCGGCAGGTCGATCCGAGCGGAGCGCCCGTCGACCGCCGAGACGCCGAACACCTGCAGCCGCTCCCGTGTGCCTGTCAGTCCCTGCGGCGTGGTCCGGATCGCAAGACCGATGGCCGCCCACGGACCGGTCGGTCCCTCGTCGTCGGACCAGGTGCCCGGCGCGTTCACCACCCGGGGCAGGTGCAGCGCCCGGGACGTCGCGGCAGCCACGGTCGGGCCCGACGCGCAACCCCGGCGACCGGCGTCGGTTGTCCGGTGCTGCTCACAGGTCCCCTCGACGGCGTCAGGGCAATGGTGCCGCACGGCTAGGCTGGGACGTGCTCACCCTGTTCACGATCCAGAGCGGCTTCATGTCGCTGCTGACGCTCGCCCTGTTCGTGACGCAGGCCTGGGCGTTCATCGACGCGCTCACCCGTCGTCCCGAGGCGTACGTCGCAGCCGACAAGCAGACCAAGCCCACCTGGCTGATCATCCTGGGCGTCGCGCTCGCCGCGCACATGCTCATCTGGAACCCGATCAGCTTCCTGAACCTGATCGGCACGGTCGCCGCCATCGTCTACATCGTCGACGCACGCCCCGCGCTGCGGGCCGTGTCCCGCCGCTGACCGCGCGTGGAGCGACCCGTAGGGCTGTCCTAGGCTGGCGGGCGACGCCGACGCTCGGGAGTCGACGTCGGAAGGGGGAGCCGTGGCAGTGACTGACGACCAGCGCGTGGGCACAGGGGTGAGCGACCGCGAGCGGATCCGAGGTGACATCCGGCTGGTGATCGCGATCATCGCGGTCCTCGACGTGATGGTGATCGCGGCCGCCGCGCTGCTGTCCGAGCGGACCGCGCCGCCATCGACATCTTCGCCCCCTCCTGGGTGATCCGCTCATCGCGCAGGCCACCCCATGGATCATCGTCGGCTGGGTGCTGGCCCTGGTCGCCCAGGGTGCCCACTCAGGACGACACTTCGGCGCCGGGCCCGACGAGTACCGGTCCGTGGCCACCGGGTCGCTGATCGCCGCAGCTGCAGTGGGGCTGGTCTGCTACCTGCTCGACCTGAACCTCTCCCGCGGGTACATGGTGCTGGTCTTCCTGGTCGGGACGCGCTGCTGCTCGTCGAACGTCACCTGGTCCGCAAGGTGGTGCAGCGGATGCGGGTCAACGGTCGGCTCCTGCACCGCGTGATCGCCGTCGGAGGTCCGTCCGGGATCAGCGAGGTCGTGGACGCGCTGCGCCGGTCGCAGCACGTCGGCTACCAGGTGATCGGAGCCTGCGTCCCGGACGGGCTCCCGGCAGGAACCCCAGCTCTACGATGTGCCGCATCCTCGGCCGGGTCGAGGAAACCCGACGGCTCTGCGACGAGGTCGGGGCAGACACCGTCCTGGTCTCCAGGGGTGGGTACGCCACCGCCCGCGAGCTCCGGCGGATCGCCTGGAGCCTGGAGGAGCTCGAGCATCGACCTGGTGGTCGTGCCGAGTCTCACCGATGTCGCCGGTCCCGCGGATCCAGATGCGACCGGTGGCCGGCCTGCCGCTCCTCCACGTGGACCAGCCGCAGGCGGGCGACGCGGCCGGGCTCTCGAGAAGCGGCTCTTCGACATCGCGGGCGCCGGGCTCGCCCTGCTCATCCTGTCGCCGCTGATGCTGGTCGTCGCGCTGATAGATCAAGCTCGAGGACCGCGGCCCGGTCTTCTTCAAGCAACCGCGGATCGGACGTGACGGGACGGCGTTCGGCTGCTATAAGTTCCGCTCGATGTTCGTCGACGCCGATGCCCACGAGCAGAAGCTGCGCGAGAAGGCACGGCACGCGCGGCGGCACTGTTCAAGATGAGGGACGACCCCCGGATCACCCGGATCGGCCGGCTTCATCCGGCGCTACTCGATCGACGAGGTCCCCCAGCTGCTCAACGTGGTCCGTGGCGACGATGCGCCTGGTCGGCCCGCGGCCCCTGCAGGCGTGGGAGGTGGAGACCTACACCGACTGGGAGGGCCGGCGGCTGCGGGTGCGGCCCGGGATGACGGGTCTGTGGCAGGTCTCCGGACGCTCCCAGCTGTCCTTCGACGAGGCGATCAGGCTCGACCTGTACTACGTCGACAACTGGTCGATGACCGCGGACCTGCTGATCATGGCCAGGACCGTGCGAGCGGTGGTCGGCAAGACCGGGCGCCTACTGAGACGCTCCCGACCGCCAGGTTTGCCCGGTCGGCGGCGGGATACCTGTGCCGCATGGTCCGACTGCGCACCGTCACCCCGAGCTCGAAGGGCTGGACGCGACGCCGGGCCGGCACGGGGTTCAGCTACGTCGACGAGACCGGCGCGACGGCTGCCCGCCGAGGACGTGGAGCGGATCAAGGGCCTGGTCATCCCGCCGCCTGGGAGGACGTCTGGATCTGCCCGGCCCGAAGGCCACATCCAGGCTGTCGGTGTCGACGCCGCCGGTCGCCGGCAGTACCTCTACCACCCCCAGTGGCGGATCAAGCGCGACGCGATGAAGTTCGACCGGGTGCTCGAGGTGGGCCGGGAGCTCTCCAGGACCCGCGCGTCGGTGCTCGAGCACCTCGCCCTCGACGGGATGCCGCTGGAACGGGCGGCCGCGACCGCCGTACGCCTGCTGGACCTGGGGTACTTCCGGATCGGGTCCGACGCCTACGCCGACGACAACGGCAGCTTCGGGCTGACCACCCTCGAGCGGCGGCACGTCAGGCGGGTCAAGGGCAAGCTGGTCTTCTGCTTCGTCGGCAAGTCCGGGGTCGAGCACTGCATCGAGATCGACGACCCGCTCTCGATCGCCGCGGTGGAGACGATGCGCCGACGGCGCGGCAAGGACCTGCGGCTGCTCGCCTACCAGGACCGCAGGCGGTGGGCGTCGCTGGACGCGACCCGGGTCAACGAGTATCTCCGCGCCTCGACCGGCGGTGGGATGACCGCCAAGGACTTCCGCACCTGGCACGCCACCGTGCTGGCCGCGGCTGCCCTCGCGGGCAGCGACGAGCCGGGTGACACCGCGGCCTCGCGCAAGCGGGCGGTCCGCAAGGCGATGGTCGAGGTGTCGACCTACCTCGGCAACACCCCCGCGATCGCGAAGTCCTCCTACGTCGACCCGCGGGTGATCGACCTCTACGAGGACGGGACGACGATCGCCGACACGGTACGCGAGGAGCACCCGACGCCCGAGGAGCGGCAGGACGCTCTCGAGCGCGCGGTCCTGGACCTGCTGGCCGGCTGACCCGCTGCCCGATGAGTTCCCCGGACGCGGCGGGTCTGTTGTGCCATGAGAGAAATCGCTGTGGAAACGTCGGTGCCCCGTGCTGAGGTGTACTCATGACTGCACCCCTGGCCGTCGAGGCGATCGACCTGGTCAAGCACTTCGGCGACACCGTCGCCGTGGACGGCGTGAGCTTCGCCGTCCCCGAGGGCACCGTGCTGGGACTCCTCGGTCCCAACGGCGCCGGCAAGACGACCACCGTCCGGATGCTGACCACGCTCAGTGACCCGACCAGCGGCACCGGCCGGGTCGCCGGCCACGACATCCGCACCGAGCCCGAGGCGGTCCGCCGCTCGATGGGCCTGACCGGTCAGGCCGCCACCGTGGACGAGCTGCTCACCGCCCGGGAGAACCTCGCGATGATCGGCCGGCTCGCGGGCCTGCCGCGGAGGTCGATCCGCCCGATCGGCGACGACCTGCTCGAGCGGTTCTCGCTGGTGGAGGCGGCCGACCGCGTCGTGAAGACCTACTCCGGTGGCATGCGGCGCCGCCTCGACCTGGCAGTCAGCCTGATCGCGGCCCCACCGGTGCTCTTCCTCGACGAGCCGACCACCGGCCTGGACCCGCGCTCGCGCAACGACCTGTGGGACGTGCTCCGCGGCCTGGTCGCCGAGGGCACCACGCTGCTGCTGACCACGCAGTACCTCGAGGAGGCCGACCAGCTCTGCGACGACATCGTGGTCATCGACCGCGGCCGGGTGATCGCGTCCGGGACGCCCACCGGGCTCAAGGACCAGGCCGGGCGGGCCAGCGTGGTGCTGACCGTGGCCGCCACCGCCGACCTGGCCGAGGCGGAGCGGCTGGTGCGGACCGTCGCCGGCGAGGTGTACGTCGAGACCGCGGCCCGTCGTCTCACCGCCCCGGCCGACGGGCTGCGCGACATGACCCGGATCGCCGCCGTGCTCGACGAGCACCGCGTCGACGTCGACGACCTCGGCCTGATGCGCCCCAGCCTCGACGACGTGTTCCTGCGGCTGACCGGCCACCGGGCGGAGGCCGACCCGCAGGACGACGCCGACGACGGGCTCGACGGGTCCGCTGCCGGCGACCCGGACGCCGACCGCACCCAGCCCGAGGAGGCGCTGCGATGACCGCCACCACCGACCGGCCCGTGGACGGGTCGCCGACCCCGCGCGAGCGGCCGGTGCTCACCCCGCCGTCGCTGGCGGTCTCCGCCGCCGTCGTGGTCCGCCGCAACCTGACCCACATCAAGCGGATGCCCGAGCTGCTGCTCGACGTGACCATCCAGCCGGTGATGTTCGTGCTGCTGTTCGCCTTCGTCTTCGGCAGCTCGATCAGCGTCCGCGGCTCGGGCTACCGCGAGTTCCTGGTGCCCGGGATCATGGCCCAGACCATCGTGTTCTCCTCGTTCATCGTGGCGCTCGGGCTGACCACCGACCTCGAGAAGGGCATCGTGGACCGGCTGCGGTCGCTGCCGATCCACCGCTCCTCGCTGCTGGTGGGGCGCTCGATCTCCAGCCTGATCCACTCCAGCATCGGCATCACCGTGATGGCGGCCACCGGCCTGCTGATCGGCTGGCGGGTGCGTGACGGGGTGCTGAACGGGGTCGCCGGGTTCGCGCTGATGCTGGCCTTCGGGTTCGGGATGATCTGGGTCGGCATCTGGGTGGGCTCGACGATGCGGTCGGTGGAGGCGGTCAACGGGTTCATGTTCACCGTGATGTTCCCGCTGACCTTCGTCGCCAACACCTTCGCGCCGACCACGAACATGCCGAGCTGGCTGCGCACGATCGCCGAGTGGAACCCGGTCTCGTCGCTCACCCAGGCCACCCGGCAGCTGTGGGGCAACGCCCCGGCCGCGCCCGACACGGCCGCCTGGCCGCTCCAGCACGCGCCGCTGGTCACGCTGGTCTGGGCGGTGCTGATCACCGCGGTGTTCGCGCCGCTGGCGCTGGCGGCCTTCCGGCGGCGCGCCCGCGACTGAGCGGGCGGGCCCGGGGAAACGGCTCGAGGCACAGCGAGCGGGACTATATTGGGTCAAGTCAGGCCGCCTGCCGACGGCCCGGCCACCGCGACGCCCCTCGTCTGGAGTCGAACCCGATGCCCCGTCTCGTACCCTCCCTGCTCTGTACCGGCCTGCTGGCCCTGACCCTCGCCGGGGGGGCCGCGACCGGCCAGGCCGCTCAGTCGGTCCGGTCCGGGACCGGCGCGACGACGACCCCCACGGCCCGGACCGTGCTGCCGCCGCCGACCACCGGCATGCACCTGGTCACCAACCTGCACGGCGCCGTGGAGGCGCCGCGCAAGCTCGGCTTCACCCTCTTCGACACCGGCTCGTCGCCGTCGGTCGTCGGGGCGCTGCCGAGCGGGGTCAAGGCGATGGTCTGGCTCGGCCAGAAGTGCCCCACCCCGGCCACCGCCGAGTTCCGCGCCACCGTGGACCGGCTGGCGTCCTCGCCCAAGGTCTTCGGCTACTACCTCTCCGACGAGCCGCACATCGCCGACTGCCCCGGTGGCCCGGCCGCGCTGGCCACCCGCACGGCGTACATCAAGAAGGCAAGCGCGGGTCGGCAGAAGACCTTCATCGTGCTCAGCAAGACCGAGGACTACCAGCCGTTCCGGCCCTACTTCAGCGGCGTGAACATGATCGGCCTGGACCCCTACCCGTGCTCGGTCGCGCACCCGGACTGCGCACCCGGCAAGATCGACGAGAAGGTCAAGCCGGCGCTCTCCATCGGCATCCCCCGCTTCCGGCTGGTGCCGGTCTACCAGGCGTTCGGGCAGTCCGCGGCCGCGGACGACTACTACCGGCTGCCGACCGCGGACCAGATGCGCACCATGCTGGCGCGCTGGGCCGCCCTGCTGCCGAACCCGCCGATGGACTACACCTACGGCTGGGGACACCAGAGCTCCTCCAACCCGACGCTGGCGGACTCGGCTCCCCTCCGGGGCGTCTTCGACAGCTACTTCTCCGGCTGAGACTCGTCCGCCTGACGTAGGCGCGCTCCCCCGGCTGGGGCATCTGGTCCGCGGCCGCGCACGGCACCGTGGGGGGATGGACGGAGCAGTCGTCACAGCGTTGGGTCATGCCGGACTCCGGATCGACGCGCCCGGGGTGCGGCTCCTCGCCGACCCGTGGGTGTCCGCGGGCGGCGCCTTCCTCGGGTCGTGGTTCCCGTTCCCCGACAACGAGCACCTCGCGGGACCGCTGCTCGAGGACGTCGACGTCGTCGTCGTCTCCCACGAGCACCTGGACCACCTGGACCTCGACTACCTGGCCGGCCTGCCGCCCTGGGTGCCGGTCGTGGTCCCGCGCTATCCCTCCACGATCATGCAGCGCCGGCTCCGCGCCGCCGGCCGCCGGCGGGTGGTCGTCCTGGACGCCTGGCAGCGCTACCCGCTCGGCACCCGCGGGGACTGGCTGACCGTGATCCCGGAGCAGTGCCCGATGAGCCACGACGCGGCGGTGCTGATCTCGGTGGCCGGCACGACGGTGCTGCACACCAACGACGCCCGGATCTCGCTGAGCCAGGTCCGGCGGGCCATGGACGAGGTCGGCGGCCCGATCGACCTGATGGGCGTGCAGATGTCCGGCGCGAGCTGGCACCCGGTCTGCTACGACTACGGCGAGCAGGACCGGACCCGGATCAGCGAGAGCAAGCGGGTCGGCAAGTTCAAGGCGGTCACCCGGCTGGTCCGGTCGGTGCGGCCGCGGCTGGTGATGCCGTACGCCGGCCCGCCGTGCTTCCTCGACCCGGTGCTGTTCGAGCACAACAGCGGGCTGCGCGGCCCCGGGATCTTCCCCGATCAGCGGGAGTCGCTGCAGTGGCTGCGCGAGCACCTGCCCCAGCAGGCCGGGGCCTTCCTGCTGCCCGGTGACCGGCTGTCCTTCGACGGGGCGCCGCTGGTGCTGCGCGACCCGGTCTGGTCGGGCTTCTCGCTCGGCGCGCCCGCCTCGGCGCGACGCGCCTACCTCGAGCAGTACGCCGTCCGCCGGCGGGCCGCGGTGGCCGAGGCCTGGGCGAAGAACCCCGAACCCTCGGCCGACAGCGGCCTCGCGGAGCGCTTCGCCGCCCACATGGAGTCGCTGGGCACCCTGTCGGAGTACTTCCTGGCCCGGATCGGGATGACGCTTCGCTTCGAGGTGAGCGGGCCGGCCGGCGGGACCTGGGACGCCCGGATCGGGCCCGACGAGGTCCGGGTGGACCTCGCGGGTGGGGCGGGGCACGCGGACTACGTGCTGCGGATGGACGCCCGCTGGCTCGACGGCGTCGTCACCGGCCGCACCCGCTGGGAGGAGCTGCTGCTCTCGCTGCGGTTCTCGGCCCGCCGCGAGCCGGACCACTACAACGACTACCTCGTCGGCCTGCTCAAGCACGCGGACCTCGCGGCGCTGCGAGCCGTGGAGGCGTTCGAGTCCGCCCGGGACCCCTTCGAGAAGATCGAGGTCGAGGACCGGGGGCGCCGGGTCCAGGTCAGCCGGTACTGCCCGCACGCGGGCGAGGACCTGGCCGAGACCGCCGTCGTCAGCGAGGGTGTGCTGCGCTGCCTGGGGCACAACTTCGAGTACGACCTGACCACCGGCGAGTGCCTCAACGCCCGCTCCGAGCCGCTGGCGGTCGCTCCGGCGGAGAGCCCGGCCGAGGTGCCCGCCGTCAGCTGACGCGCCCCGCACCCCCCGATAGTCCGTGACGTTCTTGTTGCTCCGGGTCTGCGGAGACAGCGCGTACGTCACGGACTATCTCGTGGTGGCCCGGCCAGGCTGGCCCACCTCTCGTGAGGGTGGGTGGTGGGCAGCGGCGGCGTCAGCGGTACGCCGTGATGGCGGGTGCAGACTGCTCCTCCACGCCCGTGGTCCACGACCGGTCAGTCCTCCGACGTCCGCTGCGGCGGTACCTCCGACAGCCGTCGCCCGGTCGCGCTGATCGTCGGCGCCTGGACGTCGACCAGCCCCAGGACGAACAGCGCGGTGACCACCAGCTGGTGCACGGTGGCCCGCAGCGTCGGCCGCCGCAGGTAGTCCAGGTCGGCCTGCACCCGGGCCGGCACCACGACGTCGAGGTACCAGCCCTCCACGTCGACCCAGCCCGGCGGCGGCACGGCGGACCGCTCGCGGTAGCGCAGCTGCGCAGGCCCGGTCAGGCCGGGCCGGGCGAGCAGCACCTGACGGCAGCCGGCCGGGTAGCGGTCGGCGAGCGCGAGACTCTCCGGGCGTGGGCCGACCAGCGTCATCTCGCCGCGCAGCACGTGCCACAGCTGGGGCACCTCGTCGAGGCAGCTGCGCCGCAGGAACCTGCCCAGCCGGGTGATCCGCGGGTCGCCGGTCGCCGTCACCTCGGCTCCGGGTGCGCCGACCCGCATGCTGCGCAGCTTGGTGAGCCGGAACGGCCGGCCCCCCTCGCCGACCCGCACCTGCCGGTAGAACACCGGCCGACCGTCGTCGAGGACGAGCAGCGCCGCCACGACCAGCAGGACCGGTGCGGAGAGCACCAGCATCGTCGCCGCGACCACGATGTCGAGAACGCGGCGGACCGGACCCACCCGGAACGCCACCCGCGGCTTCGCGGTCCGTCCGAGGCGCGTGGGCGGGGCTGGGCGCGCCGCCTCCGCGTGGTACGTCGGTGCCTCATCGGTGCTCATGGTCCCGTGTCCTCCTGTTCAGGGTGGGTGGTTGCCGGTGTGCCTTCGGCTGCGCCACTCAGCCGGTGCCCGCCGCCACGAAGATCCCGTCGAACACGCTGGCGACCAGGTCGAGCTCGTGGGTGCGCTGCTCACGGGACGCGAGCATCAGCGACGGCGTCATGTGGGTGAACAGCGACACCCCGGCTCGGTGACGTGCGGCCAGGCGGCTCCACAGGGGGTTGCCGGTCAGGTGTCCGTCGAGCAGGCTGACCGTGCGGCCGTCGTACTGCTGCCGCCAGGTCCAGACGTCGACGGCTCCCGCGCCGGCCGCCACCGGGAGGTCCACAAAGGTGTGGACGTCGTCGTCGGCCTGCTGGGGGGAACCCTGGTAGCCACCGGTGTCGGCCAGCGCCTTGCGCGACTGCAGCAGGGTGAGCTTCTGCCAGCCGAGCCGGTTCACGTGCTGCCAGGCGGCTTGCTGCGCGTAGGACTGGCTCATGCCCCAGGACTGGTAGGTCCACTCGTCGAGCATGCTGGTGCTCAGGTCGAGCCGGTCCACGAGACCCTCGCGGAGGTAGCCGGTGACCGCCGCCTCGGTGGTGGCGGGGTGCTTGCTGCGGGCCTCCTCCATGCAGGTGCGTGACCCGGCGGACGTCCAGCCCAGGCAGCCGAGCTCGGGGACCACCACGTCGATCAGCACCCGTGCGTGCGGGACGGTCCTGGCCAGCCCGGCCCGGACGTCACGCAGGAACGCGGTCGCCTGCTCGGGGCTGTTGATGCCGTCGTTGTAGCCGAGCTCGTCGGCGACCTTGAAGCCGCGCACCCCCGGGACGGCGTCCAGCTGGGCCAGCCGGTTCAGCCCCTCCTGGAAGGCCTGCGGCCCCTCCCGCCAGCGGGCGACGAGGTCGGCCTCGAACCAGATCTCGACGCCGCGCTCGTGCAGACGGCGGGCGAGCTCGGCGTACGGGTCGCCGGAGACGAGCGCGGCGATCCGGGGGGCCGGGGGAGCGCCGGTCGGGACCGCCGCCCGGGACGCGTCCCGGGCGGAAGCGGCACCGGTGTCCCGGGACGGCTTCACGGTCACGATCCGGTCGGGGAACCCGCCGCGCAGCAGGCAGCCGCCCAGCACCACCAGGCACACGGTGAGCAGCAGCCCGGTCGTGCGGCTCATGTCGGGACCTGCACCGGGGCGGGCGCGCTGTCGGCCGCGGCGGACTCGGCCCGGCCGACCCGGGCCAGCAGCACCAGCAGGGCGCCGTCGGTGAGCAGGTACGTCACGGTCG
The DNA here is from genome assembly GCA_963800225.1 of uncultured Actinomycetota bacterium. Taxonomy (GTDB): domain Bacteria; phylum Actinomycetota; class Actinomycetes; order Propionibacteriales; family Nocardioidaceae; genus Nocardioides_B. The sequence continues at coordinate 622,208 of CAWDAF010000003.1, forward strand.
AGGCCACGGCGGCCCCCATCGCGCCGTACGCCGGGATCAGCAGCAGGTCGAGGGCCACGGTCACGACCAGGCCGAGCCCGAACGCGGCGGAGTTGAGCCCGGGACGGCCCCGCCCGTAGAGGTAGCCGCTGGCCACCCCGGCGGCTCCGCCGAGCAGCATCCCGACGACGAGCACCTGGGCGGGGGCCACGGCCGAGTCGAACTGGTTGCCGTAGAACAGGCCGATCACCGGCCCGGCGAGCAGGACGAACGGCACCACGGCGGCCAGGTTCACCAGCAACGCCGGCACGACCAGCCGCCGTGCCTGCCGGGTGGCGGCCCCGGCCGGCATGCCCGCCAGCATCGGGTAGCAGACCCAGGTCAGGGCGGTGCCGGGCAGCCGCAGCAGCTCGGCGTACTTCGAGGCGACCGCGTAGGCCCCCAGGACGGCCGGGCCGGCCATCGCACCCAGGATGGCGAAGTCGAGCCGGAGGTTGAGCAGGGTGATCATGCCGCCGACCTGCCCGCGGATACCGTAGGCCAGCACCTCGCGGCCGAGGTCGCGCCGCGGCCGGTGCACCCCGTCGCGGGGCCGCCACCCGGTGTGCCGGAGCACCCGGCGCCAGGCCTCCACCGCGACCGCCAGGTCCGCGATCAGCAGCCCGATCACCAGCGCCGCGGTGCCGTGGATGCCGGCCAGCACCGGCAGCAGGTAGCAGGGCAGGAATGCCAGCTCCTCGGCCGCGATCACCAGATCGCCGCCGCGGCGGTCCTGGAGACCCTGGAGCGACGTCTTGCCGACGGTGAGCACCAGCTGGCTGATGACGGTGGCGCCGGCCCAGGCGATGACGACCATGGAGTCCCCGGGGAAGAAGGTCCGGGTGAGCAGGGGGGTGGCCAGCAGCCACACGGCGGCCCCGAGCGCGGAGCCGACGGCCAGGATGGTCAGCAGGGTCGGCCAGAGCCGCGGGGTGCTCCGGCGGGACTCGGACAGGAAGTAGCCGAGCGCACCGGGCAGACCGCCGACGCAGAGCACCCCCACCAGGCCGGGCAGCATCCGCAGCAGCGCGTACACGCCGACGTCAGAGGGCCCGCCGACCCGGGCGACGGCGATGGTCGCGGCCGCCAGCCCCAGGATCGCCAGCATCCGGGCCGAGCAGTTGGCCAGCACCACCCGGACGAGGTGGCTACGCCGCATCGAGCGCAGCGCAGGTCCCCAGGATGAGAGCCGGCTCATCGGCGTGTCTCCCGCTGGTCCTGCATGGCCAGCACCAGGGCCGCGACGATCCCGAGCCAGGTCCACAGGTGCCGGAAGTGCAGCACCTCGTAGAAGCCTCCGGCCACCGCCATCACCGGGGCGATCGCGACCAGCAGCCAGAACCGTGGGACCACCGCCGCCAGCGCGGGTGGCAGCGTCCCGTTCAGCAGCCGCCAGCACCGGGTGGCGATGGCGCCGCCGAGCAGCAGCAGCCCCAGCGCGCCGATCAGCCCTCGCTCGAGGAGCGTCGCGAGGTAGTCGTTGTGCGCCTCCTTGACGTACGGCTCCTGGTTGGCGGCGAACGACGCCTTCGTCCGGGCCGGGCCGACACCCGTGGCGTTCCCCCGGAGGAAGAGGTCCTTGCCCTCGCCCAGGATCGTGGCGCGCTCGGTGGTGGAGCTCCCGCTGCGGCCGAAGGAGTCGCGGAGCAGCGGGACGCCGGCGGAGGCCTGCGCGCGGATGGCGTCGAAGTTCACCCGGGGCATCACGAAGACCAGCATCGTCGCGGCGAGGACGGCCGCGACCGTCAGCGACATCACCCCGGCGAAGGCGCCCCGCCGGTGGTAGATGTGGATCGAGATGCACAGCACGCCGCCGATCAGCAGCGTCAGCATCGCGCCGTTGGACCCGGTGAAGCCCATCGCCACCAGCACCAGGACGTAGCCGATCCGCCGGGTCGAGGCGGCGCGTGGTCGTTGGCAGGCCATCATCACGAACAGCGACGTGACCAGGTAGTTGCCCGCCAGGTTCGGGTCGCCGAAGGTGTACGACGCCCGCACCCCGTCCTTGCCGGTGACACCGCTCAGCGGCGCGAAGCCGATCAGGTAGGCGACGATGGCGATCGCGGAGTAGACCACGGCAACGCGGCACCAGGTGACGGTCGCGGCGGCGATGATCGCAGGGTCGTAGCGGCCGAGCGCCAAGGTGACCGCCCACAGCAGCAGGAACATGTCCTGGGCCAGCACCAGAGCGGTGCTGATCGGCGCGGCGGTGACCGTCGCGGCGAGGGCGCCGCCGATCACCAGCAGGAAGACCCCGGACGCGTAGGGGAAGGCGATCGGCAGCCGCTCCCGCGACACCCACATCGCCGCGACCAGCAGCGAGCCGGCCATCGCCGCGTCGGCGACCGCGGTGTTGCCGGGGCCGGCCGGGACCAGGAGGGGGAGCAGGGCCACGGTGATGCCGACCATCACCGGCAGCGCGTCGTCCCCGACCACGGTCCTCGGCTGCGGGACCGGCTCGGCCGTGGCGTGCGGGTGCAGGACCGTCATCGACCCGGCCTCCGGTGCCGGCGCGCGTGCATCGGGAGGGCGCCGAGCAGCTCGAGGTGGCCGGCGCCGAACTCGTCGGCGTTGGCGGAGGCCGCCACCTCGCCGATGCCGGTGAGCGCGACGTCGTACCAGAGCGCCGGGTTCACCCCCAGCTGCTCGAGCCGGCCGGCCAGGGTGCGCTGCACCAGCTCGGGGTACCAGCCGGCCCCGGTCAGGGCGTAGACGATGCCGGGCGCGAAACCGCTGCGGGTCAGCCGGGGGTGGCCCAGCACGCGGCGGCCCTGCCGGGCGTGCCGGTCGAGGTAGAGGCTGTAGCTGAGGACGAAGCGGGCCACGTCGCGCAGCGGCGAGCCCTGCGGTGCGGCGTTCTCCCAGTCGACGACCCCGCTGACGACGCCGCCCTCGACCAGCAGGTTGCCGTACCAGAAGTCGCCGTGCACGGCGGTCGTCGCGACCGGGCTGGCGGCCAGGTCGTCGCGGGCCACCTCCAGGCGGGCGACGGCGCGGGCGAGCGACGGGTGTCCGTCCCAGCGTCCGCGCACCGCCTCCAGGACCTGGTCGGGCCAGTCCACGGCGGTGCTGCCGCGGGTGGTCGAGCCCTGGAAGGCCCCGAGCCAGTCGAAGGCGGCGCCGAAGTCGCGGGCCACGACCGCTCGGCGGGCGGTGTGCGTCCAGTGGTGGTAGCCGATGCTCATCGGCACCCCGGGCACCGCGGTGGAGACGAGCACCGGGCGGCCGTCCACGACCAGCGACTCCACGTAGCGGGGCACCGAGGCGGCGAGCGGGCCGAGGGGAAGCCGGCGGATGTCGACGAGCATCCGGCCCTCGCGGTCGACGGCGAGGCCGGCGGCGGGGGAGGACGGGATCTTGACGACCAGCCGGGCCGAACCCGGGCTCTGCCGGGTGGTGATCACGAAGGTGAGCTTGGCGTCGGGGTCCCGTGAGGCGCTGATCAGCACCCCGCCGACGCCGCTCTGCTCGAGCAGCTGGCCGGCCGACCGCCGGCCCCAGGCCACCCCGTCCGGGGTGCTCACGACCGGCTGCCGATCATCACGCGGCTGGGTGCGACGGCCGCGGTCAGCCGCCACGGTGCCCGCCGGGCCAGCAGCAGGGCGAGGCTCGCCGGGGCGCCCGCCCAGGTCACGCCCGGTGGCACCGCGGCCACGCTGGACCAGAAGTGCCGGACGGCGGTCTCGGAGTTGTCCAGCACCACGATCGGGGAGCTGGTCGTGGGCAGCACGATCAGCTCGCGGTCGATCCGGATGCCGGCGCGGCGTGCACGGCTGCGCAACCGCGCCCGGGCCCACGGGCTGCTGCTGACCAGGGCGACCGAGGTGCCGGCGGGCAGCTGCCGCAGGCTCTGCAGGCCGGGGTCGTGCAGCTCGAGGACGCGGCGGGGGCACAGCGCCCGCCACGGCGCCTGGGCCAGCCCGGCGCCCTCGTCGATTGTCGGCCACGCTGAGCCGGCCCCGCCGGCCCGGCGCGAGGGGAGGGTGCCGTCGGCGTCGGTGGCGCGGGCTGCCCGGGGGCGTCGGCCCGGTCGGGGTGCACGGACGGATCTGGTGGACATGGCGGTCACCCTGCTGTCACGAGAGGTTCGGCGGCCAGGCAGCCGGAGTACACCTGGTCGAGGACGGTCGACAGTGCGGAGGCGTCGAACGATGCCCCGGCCCGGCGCCGGCCCTCCGCGGCCAGGCGTCGCGCGGTGACGGGGTCGCCGAGCAGGCCGTCGAGCGCGACGGCCAGGTCGGCGGGGCGGCCGGGGGGCACCAGCACGCCGCTGACGCCGGGGACGACCAGGTCGGGCACCGAGTTCACGGCGGTGGCCACCACGGGCAGTCCGCAGCGCATCGCCTCGACCACGGCACAGGGCAGGCCCTCGTAGCGGCTGCTCATCGCGAACACGTCGAACGCGGGGAGCAGGTCGGGGATGTCGCGGCGCTCACCGACGAAGCGCATCCGGTCGCCGAGGCCCCGCGCCGCCGCCGCCTTCCGTGCGGACTCGAGCAGCGGTCCGCCGCCGACCCACACCCCGACGGCGTCCCGGTGCCGCAGGGCGGCGAGGGCGTCCACGAAGTGCTCGGGCGCCTTCTGGAAGTCCGCGCGCCCCACGGTGCCGACCACCGGCACGTCGTCGGGCAGGTCGAGCAGCCGTCGGGCGGTGCTGCGGGTGGCCGCGTCCTGGACGACCACCCGGCCGTCCACGACCGGGGTCACCGTCCGCAGGGCGCCGGGCCGGGCGAGCCCGCGGCGCAGCGCCTCGGTGGCGACGCCGGTGCCGATGGCCAGCACCATGTCGGTGACCGGGGCGAGCCGGCGCTCGATCGCGACGTACGCCGCGCGGCGGGCCGGGCTCTGGAAGGCGTGGAAGGGGAAGCCGTGGTAGGTGTGCACGATCATCGGCGTCCCGGCCCGGTGCGCCGCCCAGCGGCCGACCGCACCGGCTTTGGCGCTGTGGGTGTGCACCACGTCGAACTGCCGCTGCGCGAACAGGTCGCCGAGGCGGCCGAGCGCGATCCGGTCGAGGTTCGGCGAGAGCGGTGAGACCAGGCTCGGCACCACGACGACCTCCATGCCGGCCTCGGCGGCCCGGTCCGCCAGCGGGCCGATCTCACCGGTCACGATGGTGACCCGGTAGCGGTCGGGGTCCAGCGGCAGCACGCCGCGGAGAGCGACGCCGCCGGCCCCGGCGATGAACCGGGTGACGACCTGGGCCACCTCGATGCGCTGCGCGCTCATCCCGCCACCTCGTGCCGGCCGACCTCGGTGAGGTAGGGCGCCAACGCCTCCACCAGGGTGAGGCCGGGCGTCGAGCCGAGCTCCAGCTCCAGGCAGGGCAGCCGGCTCGTCAACCCGTGCGCCGCCTCCTCGACCCACGGCCGGACGGGTCCTCGGCCGGTGGCGAGGCCGACCATCGCGGTCAGCGCCCAGAACCGGCGCAGCTCCCCGGCCGCGTAGGTGCCGGCCACCAGGGACCGCCGGGCCTCCTCGGGGGACAGCGGCCGCACCCGTGGTCCGTCCCCGCGGCGTACGACGACCACGAGGTCGGGCCGCAGTGAGGGGACCCGTGCGGTCCAGGACACCTCGCGCCGTCCGTGGGTGGTGCGGGTGCCGGCGCTCGGGGCGCCGTCGGCGACGGCCAGCCGCAACGGCTCGCGCAGCCCGAAGGCGACCTCGCCGTCGCAGGCGGCCACGTTGTCGCAGGTGGCGTGGGCACCGCGGGCCAGCGCGTCGGCGACGAGCGTGGACTTGCCGACACCACCGGGTCCGCCCAGCACCACGGTCACCCCCTCGATCGAGAGCACCGAGACGTGCAGCGGTGCCAGTCCCCGCAGGCCGGCCCACCACAGGGCCGGGTAGTGCACGAGCACCTGGGCGCGGAGCGCGTCGGTCCGGCTGCCGAGGACGGTGGCGGCGCCCTTCTCCAGCAGGGAGGGCGTCCAGCGGGTCCGCACCGTGAGGGCCTCCTCCTGGGGGTGCCACGACTGCGAGAAGCCGGAGCCGCCGACGCTCTCCAGCACCACCGTGCCGCCCGAGGACCAGACGCCGCGGGTCACCGGGTCCATGCCCGTGGTGTCGAAGGGGCGGTGGGACCGCTCCATCACCACCCGGACGTCGGTGGCCTGGGTCAGCGACCCGGGGCTGCCGTCGACGGCGCGGGCCAGCCGCGCGAGCTGCCGGTGGGTGAGGTCCTCGACCTTGACGCTGGTTCCGGCGGTCCGGACCTGCAGGTCGCGGGTCATGGTGCCACCAGCCAGCTGCGCCGGGCGGTCACCTCGACCACGCCGACGACCGGCCAGCGCATCGCCCGGATGACGTCCTGGACGTCGTCGAGGCTGGAGCGCCGGGTGGTCCCGGAGGAGATCACCACGACGCCCGCGGTGTGCTCCTCGGCCGGGGTGACCCCGAACCGGTCGGTGAAGTGGACCCGCGAGAACATCGCGAGGGTGGGGTCCGACGGCATGCCGGGGCCGTTGTCCGCGGCCTGGCTCCCCTGGGGGCCGGAGCGCTGTCCGGCGGTGACCGTGTCGGCCGGCGTCGCCGCGTCGTCGCGGTCGAAGTGCATCGAGGCCAGCAGCTGGCGGGTGGCCTTCTCGTCCTTCTCGTCGACCCCGACCAGCACCACCGTCTCCACCCCCTGCCGTCGGGCGGCCAGGCTCATCGACCGCACCAGGGAGGCCTGCTGGTCGCCGGTCGCGCCGAGGATCGGGGCGTCGAGCGTGCGGGCCAGGACCCGGATGCCGGCGATCCGCGGTCGCAGCGTCTCCAGGACCACCGAGAGCGCCACCCCGACCAGCAGGCCCAGCAGCACCGCGAGCGCGGCGCGGGGCAGCAGGGTGGACGCGACCCGGTCGACGGTCGGCCGGGACGCGTCGACGGTGACCACCTGGTCGCGGTTGACGTCGGCGAGGTTGAGCGCGGACTGCTCGCTGAGGACCTGGTCGAGGTCGTTCTGAGCGGCGGCCAGCTCGGTCTGCAGGTTCACCCGGGCCTGGAGCCCGTAGGTCTTGGACAGGTCCGCCTGGAGACTGTCGCGGCGCTGCAGCGCCGCGGCGCTGCGGGAGCGTACGTCGGCCAGCGCCGCGTCGAACCGCTCCCGGCTGCCGTTGTTCATGAAGCTGGCGACCCGCTGGGACAGCGCGGCCACGGTGCGGGTGACGGCCGAGGGGCTGTCGCCGAGCACCGTGAGCACCACCACCGAGGACTCGCCGAGACGCTCGGCGGTGACCCGGTGGGTGGCGGCCTGGACGGCGTCCTCGGCGGAGGCCGGCTGACCGGCCTCGCGCAGCGCGGACTGGACGACGGTCGGGGTGGTGGCGAGCGCCAGCACCCGGGAGCTGAGTCCGTCCGCCTCGGTGGAGGACGCCGGGGCCGAGGACAGCGTCTGCATCCGCACCTGGGCGGTGTAGCTCGGGGGCGTGCGCAGCTCGATGAGCGACACGATGGCGAGCGGGACCAGCGCACAGATCAGGATGGTGTTGAGATGGGCTCGCACGATGCGGCGAAGGATCTCGTCGATGGTCATGAGTGCTCGTTTCTGGGTGGTCGGGTGGTCGGGTCTCAGTGCAGGACGGCCAGGGGGCGCATCCGGGCCACGGGCTGCACCAGCCCGTTGCGGACCAGCACGTCCAGCGCCGCGTTCACGCCCATGTCGTCGAAGTGCTCGGCGTCGGCAGGGGACTGGTCGGAGTAGCGGTAGCGGCGGGTCGAGTGACCGTCCGGGTGGAGGTCGGACAGGCCGCGGGTGACGTGGTCGGAGACCACGGTGCCGGCGCCGTGGCAGGCCGAGTGCAGGCTGCGCTGCGAGTCCTCGCCGGCGACCGCGAGGTAGCTCGAGGTCCGGTGCGTCCCCGGCAGCAGGACCGCCTGGCCGGTGGTCGCGAACGTGCTCCCGGCGGGCATCTTCTCGGCCGGGTAGGCCCGGCAGGAGTTGTGCCGGTGCACGACCGCGGAGGTGCCGCCGACCTCCTCCTCGTAGATGGAGTTGTGCGGCGAGTCGACGACCAGCCGGCCGGTCGCGCCGCCGAACGTGTCGGCCGCGATCCTGCGCAGCGAGGCGTACGTCGCGATCCGGAACGCGAACCCGTAGTTCATCGCCGCCGCGTTGGCCAGCATCAGCCGCTGGCCCTCGGGGGAGTCGATCTCCACCGGCGGGCAGCCGTCGGTGAAGTAGAGGCTCAGCCGCTGACGGAGCTCGGCGTAGGACCGGGCCGACCGGAGGTGGAACCACGGCTTGAGGGCGAGGTTCACCGCCCGGATCTGGCGGGGGTAGTCCTTGCGGCGGAAGAACAGCCGGCCGAGCTCGCCGGTGAGGACGCCGCCGCCGCCGTGGTACTGGATCGTCAGCTGACCCTCACGGACGCCGAGGGCCTCGGCCCGCTCGGGGTCCAGCACCTCCTCGACGCGCTGAAGCTCGACGAAGTGGTTGGACGGGCCGACCGTGCCGAAGCGGAACCGGGCCAGCTGCCAGGCCAGGGAGGGGAGCTCCGAGGTCAGCCGCTCCAGGCCGCCGTACCTGTCCAGGTCGAGGCGGCCGCCCTCCTCGATGCGCTCGAGGTCCTCGGGGGGCGCGCCCCACCGGTCGACCGCGAACTCCGCACCGTGGGACGCGGCCCGGACCACCTCGCTGACGCTGAGCTCCTTGGCACCCCGGGTGGGGTAGGGGTAGCGCTCCCGGACCGCCCGCATGAACCGGTCCACCGCCCGGTCGTCGGGCACCTCGCTGTCCACCGCGATCAGCGCCATGCCGCAGTTGACCGAGGAGCCGGTCAGGTCGGGCCGCACCGTCGAGCTGGTCGCGACCGCGACGCTCGAGGGCAGCTCCATCTTGGACTTGTGGTGGAAGTCCGGCAGCACGACGGGCGGGGCAGCGAGGTCCGCGCCCCCGACCCGACGGCCCAGCGCCGTGAGCGAGTCACGGTCTGCCGGCAGCGAGGCTGGGTCGTCGAACACCGTCTGGGGGGCATCGGTGCCGTCGAGGACGCGGACGTAAGGGGTGGTCTGGTGTGTCGTCATGGGGTGGGCTCTCGCTCGCTCAGTAGTCGTCGGGGTAGATCGAGGCGCCGGCCAGGGCGGGTGCGCGCAGGGTGCTGTGGGCGTACTCGGGGACCAGGTCGGCGAGGTGCTCGAAGACCTCGTCGGGCCGGTTGTGGGCGGCCGCGTCGTACAGATCCTGGAGGCGTGCCCGGAAGCCCTGGGCGCGCATCGGGGGCAGCGCCATCGAGATCCGCGAGTGCGTGGTGGGGATCCGCTCCTCGCCCTCGCCGAACAGCTCCTCGTTGAGCTTCTCGCCCGGTCGCAGCCCGGTGAACCGGAAGTCGATGGTCGGGATGCTCAGCAGCCGGGCGAAGTTCTGCACCAGCTCGACGATCCGGACCGGCTCGCCCATGTCGAGCACGTACGTCGCGGTCGCCTCCGCCATCCGGGCGGTCTCCAGGACCAGCCCCACCGCCTCCTCGATCGTCATGAAGAACCGGGTGACGTCGGGGTCGGTCACGGTCACCTGCGAGCCGCTCGCGAGCTGCTCGCGGATCACGTGCAGCAGCGAGCCGCGGCTGCCCAGGACGTTCCCGAAGCGCACCGCCGAGAGCACCGTGGAGGAGCCGGCGTGGGACTGGAGCACCAGCTCGGCGAGCCGCTTCGTGGCGCCCAGGACCGAGGTCGGGTTCGCGGCCTTGTCCGTGGAGATCAGCACGAACCGCTCGGCCTCGTAGGCGATCGCCGCCTCGACGAGGTTCTCGGTGCCGAGGACGTTGGACTTCACACCCTCGCAGGGGTGCCGCTCGAGGACCGGGAGGTGCTTGAGGGCGGCCGCGTGGAAGACGACCTGCGGGCGGTACTCGCGGAAGATCTGGTGGATCCGCTCGCGGTCCCGGATGTCGGCGACCATCACGGTGTCGGAGTCCATCGACGCCTCGCCCCACAGGTCGAGGTGCAGTCGGTGCAGGTTCGACTCGTCGTGGTCCAGCATCACCAGTGCGGCGGGGTTGAAGGCGAAGATCTGGCGGCACAGCTCGCTGCCGATCGAACCGCCGGCCCCGGTGACCAGCACCCGCTTGCCGGTGATAGCCGCCGCGGAGCCGGCGCTGACCACGCGCATCTCGTCGCGGCCGATCAGCGAGCCGACCTGGAGGTCGCGCATGTCGCTGCCGGCGATCTCCCGCTGCAGGGCGGCCAGGAACGGCGGCAGGTGGCGCACCCGGGCCCCGTGCAGGGCGGCCCGGCGGGCGAGGGCGTGGATGTCGGCGCTGCCCATCGACGGAATCGCGATGACGACCACCTCGGCGCCGGTGCGCTGGAGCACCTTCTCCAGGTCGTCGACGGTGCCCAGCACGGGCGTGGACCGGAACTTGCGGCCGAGCTTCTCCGGGTCGTCGTCGAGGAAGCCGATCGGGGTCAGTCCGAAGGACTTGACCCGGTGCAGGTCGCGGGCCAGCGACGTGCCTGCCTGCCCGGCGCCCACGATCAGCGTCGAGGCTCCCTCCCTGCGCTGGCGGGGGATCATCGCGTTCGTCATCTGTGCGCTCCTTCGAGTTCGTCGGTCAGGGCAGCCGCTACGTCGTCGACCTGTTCAGTGGTCAGCCGCGGGTAGAGGGGTAGAGACAGAAGTCGGTCGAACATCAGGTCCGCACCGGGCAGGCCGCCCGGTGGGGCCAGCCCCGAGAAGTGACTGAGCCGGTGCACGGGAATGAAGTGGACGGAGGTGCCGACGCCGCGCTCGGCCAGTCCCCGGGCGACGTCGTCGCGCGAGCGGCCCTCCTCGACCTGTACGGCGTACAGGTGCCAGGCGTGCCGGCCCTGTGCCGGGTCGGGACGGTGCGGGAGCCGGACCCCGGGCACCTCGCCCAGCAGCGCGTCGTACCGGGCGGCGAGCAGGGCCCGGCGGTCCTGCCACTGGGGCAGCGCCTCCAGCTGGGCCCGGCCGATCGCCGCCGACAGGTCGGACATGTTGGCCTTCAGCCCGGACTCGGCGACGTCGTAGCGCCAGCTGCCGCCGGGAAGGTAGCGCCGCCAGGCGTCCTGGGACATGCCGTGCAGCCGGGTGCGGCGGATCCAGGCGGCCCGGTCCGGGTCGTCGGTGGTGACCATGCCGCCCTCGCCGACCGGGAGGTTCTTGGTGGCGTAGAAGCTGAAGCAGACCGCTGAGCCGGTGCCGACGGTCGCGCCGTCCCACGAGGAGCCGAGGCCGTGCGCGGCGTCCTCGACGACCCGGTCGGTGGGAATCCCGGCGGCCGCGGCCAGCGGACCGAGGTCGAGCGGGTCCCCGGCCCAGTGCACGAGCACCATCGCGGCGGGCCGACGCTCGCAGCCCTCGACCGCGCGGGCCACCGTCTCCGGCGTCGGCATCCCGGTCTCCGGGTCGACATCGACGAGCACCGGCCGCAGCCCCGCGTGCTCGATGGCGTGGACGGCACCGCAGAACGTCATCGTCGAGGTGAGCACCAGCGAGTCGCGATCCAGCCGCATCGACCGCAGCGCCAGCTCGATGGCGGCCGTGCACGAGGAGACGGTGACCGCCTGCCCGGCTCCGACGTACGCCGCGAACTCGGCCTCGAAGGACTGCGACTCGGTGCCGGTGGTGACCCAGCCGGACGCCAGCACCCGCTGCGCGGCGGCCTGCGCCGCCGGCGTGATCCAGCAGTCGGCGAACGACACGTCGATGCTCGTTGCCGCGGTGCGCTGGGCGATGTCCGGCGCTGTGCTCATGGTGTGGCCCCCCTCGGTCCGACCACTCGAACCTAGGAGGAACCCGAGGGGGGCGAACCGTTCGAGGGGGTGGTCCCGGCTACGTCAGCCGGATGACTTCCTCACCCGGAGGCGATCGGGTCCACGCCCTGGACGCCGAGCTCACGGGCGCGGGCGACCAGGGCCAGCGTCGAGTGCTCGCCGGACGCGGCCAGCAGGTGCTGGACATGGGTGCGCACGGTGTTGGGGCTGATGAACAGCCGCTGCGCCGTCTCGGCGCGGGTCAGCCCGCCGGCCAGGCACCGCAGCACCTCGAGCTGGCGGGCCGAGAGGTCGTCGAGGAAGGTCGGCTCGGCCTGGGCGTCGCCCTGGTGGAGGAGCTGGTCGAGGACCGGCCGCACGGTCGTGGGATGGAGGTAGGTGCGGCCCTGGAGCACCTCGTCGACGGCGGCCATCAGCAGCTCCACGGGAGCGCCCTTCACGACCCAGGCCGAGGCGCCCGCGCGCAGGGAGGCGATGATCGCCTCCGGGTCATCGCTCGCCGAGAGCATGACCACCTCGGGTGGTCGCGGCAGCGCGCGCAGGTCGGCGACCAGTCCGGTCGACGGTGTCCCGTCGATGTCGTAGTCCAGGACCACGACCTCGGGCGGGTGCTGCCCGGCCAGGACGCGGGCCTCGTCGAGGCCGGAGGCCAGCCGGACGTCGTGCACGAGGGGCTCGTGGCTCAGCCGGCTGCAGAGCACCTCGGCGAAGATGCGGTGGTCGTCGACGATCAGCAGCGACATCGGCCGCGCGGGGCGGGCCGTGGCGCCGTCCGGACCGTCAGACCCTGGCGGTGAGTCCCAGCTCTCGGGCGGCATGCGCGGCCTTGGTCCGTTGGTGGACGCCCAGCTTGAGCAGGACGCTGCGGACATGGCTGCGCACCGTGTTGGTCGAGACGCACAGCCGCTCGGCCATCGCGGTCGTCGAGGCGCCCTCGGTCAGCATCGAGAGGACCTGGCGCTCCCGGGCGGTCAGCTCGTCCAGCGGGGACGCGGTGCGCGTGGTCGGGCGGGTCCGGAGCGGCCAGTCGACCGCGGTCCGCTCGCCGGCCAGCACCCGCCTGATCGCGGCGTCGAGCGCCTGGAGGCCGCTCTGCTTGCGCACCAGCCCGTCGACCGCGCGCGAGTCGAAGGCGGCCCGCACCCGGTCCTCGGTGCTCGCGGTCAGCAGCAGGATCGCGATCCGCGGGTCGTGCTCGCGGAGCCGGCGGGCCAGCTCGATGCCGGTCATCCCGGGCATCTGCACGTCGAGGAGCACCAGGGCCGGGTGGTGCAGGGCGGCCAGCTCCAGGATCTGGGCCGGGTCCGCGGTGTACGCCGCGACCTCGTGGCCCTGGGACTCCAGCGCCTCGACCAGGGCGGAGAGGAACATCTGGTGGTCGTCGCAGACGAGGATGCTCATGACAGCTCCTCGGCGCCCTGGAGGGCGGGGATGCGCATCCGCACCGTGGTCCCGGGTCCCGGGCCGCTGAAGATCTCCAGGCTGCCGCGGCAGGACCGCAGCGCCTCGTCCACGATCGACATGCCCTGGCCCGAGACGGACGGGATCCGGCCGAAGCCGTTGCCCTCGTCGCTGACCTCGACGAGTGCCTCGCCCGGCAGGCTCTGCACGCTCACCCTGACCTTGCCCGAGTTGCCGGCGGCGCGGGTGGCGTTGTCCAGCACGTTGGCCACCGCCCGTCGCAGCAGCACCGGGTCGCAGGAGGCCTCGACGGCCTGCACCGCGTCCACGTCGAACGGGATGTCGTGAGTCATCCGCGCGAAGGACACGCACTCGTCGACCAGCTGGACCAGGTCGACGACCCAGTCCCGGCGGGCCCGCGGCTGCGACTGCGCGGTCAGCTCGTCCATCCGCAGGAACACGTCGTGGATGCGGGCGAGCCGCTCGGAGTCCTCCGACCCCGGCGTGCTCGCGCCGGGTGAGCCGCTGAGCAGGATCCCCGCCGCGACGTACTGCCTCATGTCATGCACAAGCTGGACGAGCGCGCGGTCGTCCGAGTCGGATGTTGCATTCCCCATGGTGCGAAGCCCCCCTAGGCTTTCGTGCCCCGAACTGCCGAGGCCCCCGTCTGGAAACCGACCCCCCGGCCGGTCCCACCTCGATGTTGCCCTTACTTCACTCCCCGTTCGCATGCCTGGCAATGGTCGGTTGGGACTATGTGGTACTTCGCAAGCGGGGGCGAAACAGGCTGTCCACTGCCGGTGGGACCGCGGCGTCGGCGCCGCAGGTCAGCGCGGGGCCATCCGCAGTGCGCCGTCCATGCGGATGACCTCGCCGTTGAGGTAGTCGTGGTCGACCACGGTCAGCGCGAGGGACGCGAACTCCTCGGGCTTGGCCAGCCGCTGCGGGAACGGCACCCCGGCGGCCAGGCCGGCCCGGAACTCCTCCGAGACGGTTGCCAGCATCGGGGTCTCCACGATGCCCGGGGCGATCGTGCACACCCGGATCCCGTGCTGCGCGAGGTCGCGTGCGGCCGGCAGGGTGAGGCCGACGATGCCGCCCTTCGACGCGGCGTACGCCGCCTGGCCGACCTGGCCGTCGTACGCCGCGATGGAGGCGGTGTTGACGATGACGCCGCGCTGGCCCTGCTCGTCCGGCTCGGTGCGCGCGATCCGCTCCGAGGCGAGGGCCAGCACGTTGAAGGACCCGATCAGGTTGATCCGGACGACGGTCGCGAACAGCTCGAGGTCGTGCACGCCGGACCTGCCGAGGATCCGGGCGGAGGGGCCGATGCCCGCGCAGTTCACCACGGTGCGCAGCGGGCCGTCGGCGGCGGCCCGGTCCACCGCGGCCTGCACCTGCGCCGGGTCGGTGACGTCGGTGGGGACGTAGGTGACGCCGTCGACCGCGGGGGCGCTGTCGATGCCGGAGGGCAGGTCGAGCGCGAAGACCCGGGCGCCCCTGGCCGCGAGGGCGGCGGCGGTGGCGGCGCCGAGACCGGACGCCCCTCCGGTGACGAGGGCGGAGGTGTTCTCGAGCTGCATCAGTTCTCCTTGCTGGTCGGGGCGGGCGCGGTCACGACCGTCGCCTTCGGGTTCTTGGCGAGCGCGCGGCTGATCACCAGGCGCTGGATCTGGTTGGTGCCCTCGAAGATCTGCATCACCTTGGCCTCACGCATGTAGCGCTCGACCGGGAAGTCGCGGGTGTAGCCGTAGCCGCCGAGCACCTGCACCGCGTCGGTGGTGACCTTCATCGCGTTGTCGGTCGCGACCATCTTGGCGATCGAGGCCTGGGTGCCGAACGGCAGTCCCTGGTCGCGCAGCCGGGCTGCCGAGAGGTACGTCGTCCGGGCGGACTCCACCGCGGCGGCCATGTCGGCCAGCACGAAGCCGAGCCCCTGGTGGTCGATGATCCGCTTGCCGAAGGTCTCCCGCTCCTGGGCGTAGACGACCGCGTCGTCGAGCGCGCCCTGGGCGAGCCCGGTGGCGACGGCCGCGATGCCGAGCCGGCCGGCGTCGAGGCCGGCCAGCGCGATCTTGAGCCCGTCGCCCTCGTCGCCGAGCCGGCGGTCCGCGCCCACCCGGACGTGGTCGAAGCGCATCGTGGCGGTGGCGCTGCCGGTCAGCCCCATCTTGCGCTCGGGCGGGTCCGCGCTGAGCCCCTCGGCGTCGGCCGGGACCAGGAAGCAGGAGATCCCGTTGCGCTCGTCGGAGGTCCGCGCCATCACCTTGTAGAAGTCGGCCCGGCCGCCGTGGGTGACCCACGCCTTGGCGCCGTCGATGACGTAGTCGTCGCCGTCCCGGCGGGCGGTCGTGCGCATCGCGGCCGGGTCGGAGCCGGCGTGCGCCTCCGAGAGGCAGTAGGCGCCCAGCAGGTCACCGCCGAGCATGTCCGGCAGGAACCGCTGCCGCTGCTCCTCGGTGCCCCGGGTGACCAGGCCGAAGCAGCTCAGCGCGTGCACCGAGACGCCGACTCCGACGCTGGCCCAGACCCGGCCGAGCTCCTCGAGGACCTGGAGGTAGACCTCGTAGGGCTGGCCCCCGCCGCCGTACTGCTCGGCGTAGGGCAGCCCGAGCAGGCCGGCCTGCCCGAGCAGCGTGAACACGTCGCGCGGGAAGGTCTCGCTGGCCTCGTCCGCGGCGGCGCGGGGGAGCAGCTCCTTGGTGGCGAGGTCGCGGACCAGCAGGATCAGGTCGGTGGCCTCGTCGGTGGGCATCACGCGGCTGGCAGGCACGGGGAACTCCGGGGGACGAAGGGAAATGATACTGGAAGGCAGGCTACAGTATCGTTCTGTCAGGTCCGACCTGGTCCGGAGGAGGTTCGATGGCCCGCGCCCGACGCACCCGCCGGCAGCTCGACCTGCTCGACCGGCTGGTCGGCCTGGTGTCCGCGGAGGGCTTCGCGCGGTTCACGCTCGACGACCTGGCGCTCCGGATGCGCTGCTCGAAGACCACGCTCTACGCCCTCGCGGACAGCAAGCAGGACCTGGTCGTCGAGGTGGTCAAGCAGTACTTCCGCTCCGCCGTGGAGAAGGTGGAGCAGCAGGTGGCCGGCCAGCGCGAGCCGTCGGCCCGGGTGGCGGCGTACCTCTCCGCGGTCGCCGACCACCTCCAGCCGCTGTCCCGGGCGTTCATGGACGACCTGTCGGCGCTGCCTCCGGCGGCCGCGGTCTACCGGCGCAACACCGAGGCCGCTGCGGACCGGATCCGCTCGCTGGTCGCGGAGGGCGTGGCCGCCGGGGCGTTCCGGCCCGTGCACGCGGCGTTCGCGGGGGAGATGGTCGCCGCCACGATGTTCGAGATCCAGCGCGGCGAGCTGTTCGAGCGGCTGGAGATGACCGACTCCGAGGCGTACGCCGAGCTGGCCTCGCTGGTCATCCACGCCCTGGCTCCCTGAGCCCACGACCGCCGGGCTCGCCCGGTGTGCCAGGCTGGCGCCCATGGTCCTCGAAGTCGCCCGGTTCGACATCACCGACGGTTCCCAGCAGGAGTTCCTCGACGCCTATGCGGAGGCCCGCGAGCTGCCGGCCGCCACGCCGGGCTGCGGACCGATCCGGATGACCCAGGGCGTGGAGACGCCCACCCGCTTCGTGCTGCTGATCGAGTGGGACTCGGTCGCGTCCCACGACGAGTTCCGCGCCAGCGACCGGTTCGGCCGCTGGCGCGAGCTGATCGGCCCGCACTTCGCCACGCCGCCGCAGGTCGAGCACTTCGTCGACCGCTAGCTAGGCCGCCCACCCTCCCCGCCGCTGTAACGCGGGGTTATGGACGCTTCACAAGGCGTGTGCGTCCACTGGGGCGTCCATAACCCCGCGTTACAGGCGAGAGGGGGGCCGGTGCGGGCGGGCGGCTGTGTCACAGTGACCGGTATGCGAGTGGCGCTGATGGTGACGTGCATCAACGACGCGATGTTCCCCGAGACCGGCAAGGCCGTCGTCCGGCTGCTCCGGCGTCTCGGCGTCGACGTCGACTTCCCCGCCGCGCAGACGTGCTGCGCGCAGCCGATGGTGAACACCGGCTACCTCGACGAGGCGGTGCCGGTGGTCCGCACCTTCGTCGACGCCTTCGCCGGGTACGACGCGGTGGTCACGCCCTCGGGGTCCTGCGCGGGGTCCGCCCGGCACCAGCACGGGATCGTCGCCCGCAGGTCCGGCGACCCGGGCCTCCAGCGGGCCGTCGCGGAGACCTCCCCCCAGGTGCACGAGCTGTCGGAGTTCCTCGTCGACGTGCTCGGGGTCGAGGACGTCGGCGCCTACTTCCCGCACCGGGTCACCTACCACCCGACCTGCCACTCGCTGCGGATGCTCGGGGTCGGCGACCGCCCGCTCCGGCTGCTCCGGCAGGTCCGGGGGCTGCGGCTGGTCGACCTGCCGGGCGCCGAGGAGTGCTGCGGCTTCGGGGGGACGTTCGCGGTGAAGAACGCCGACACGTCGGTCGCCATGGGGTCGGACAAGGCGCGGCACGTCCAGGAGACCGGCGCCGAGGTGCTGGTGGCCGGTGACAACTCGTGCCTGATGCACGTCGGCGGCCTGCTGTCGCGGCAGCGGTCCGGGGTGCGGGTGATGCACCTCGCGGAGATCCTCGCGGCCACCGAGCGCGGTCCCGGCGCGAGCGCCCGGGGCGTGGAGGTGACCGCGTGAGCGCCACCTTCGTCGGGATGCCGGCGTTCCCGGTCGCGGCCCGCGCCGCCCTCGCCGACACCCAGCTGCGCACCAACCTGGGCCACGCCACGTCGACGATCCGCGCGAAGCGGGCCCGGGTGGTCGCCGAGGTGGACGGCTGGGAGGGGCTGCGGCTGGCCGCAGCCGCGATCAAGGACAACACCCTGCTGCACCTCGACGAGCACCTGGTGCGGCTCGAGGAGTCGCTGACCGCGCGCGGCGCGACGGTGCACTGGGCGCGAGACGCCGCGGAGGCGGGGGCCATCGTCGCCTCGATCGCCCGGCAGCACGAGGTCGACGAGGTCGTGAAGGTCAAGTCGATGGCGACCGCGGAGATCGACCTCAACGAGACCCTCGCCGCCGCCGGTATCGCCGCGTGGGAGACCGACCTGGCCGAGCTGATCGTGCAGCTCGGCGACGACCTGCCCAGCCACATCCTGGTCCCGGCGATCCACCGCAACCGCGCCGAGATCCGGGAGATCTTCCTCGAGCACATGGCGGCCGCCGGCCGGGCCGCCCCCGCGGATCTCTCCGACGAGCCGGCCCGGCTCGCGGAGGCCGCCCGGCTGCACCTGCGGGAGAAGTTCCTGCGGGCCAAGGTCGGCGTCTCCGGTGCCAACTTCGCGGTCGCGGACTCCGGCACCCTGGTGGTGGTGGAGTCCGAGGGCAACGGCCGGATGTGCCTGACCCTGCCCGAGGTGCTGGTCTCGGTGGTCGGCATCGAGAAGGTGGTCCCGACCTGGGCCGACCTCGACGTCTTCCTCCAGGTGCTGCCACGGTCCTCGACCGGCGAGCGGATGAACCCCTACACCTCCACCTGGGCGGGCGTGGAGCCCGGGGACGGCCCGCAGGAGGTGCACGTGGTGCTCCTCGACAACGGCCGCACCCGGGCGCTCGCCGACGAGGTCGGCCGGCAGGCGCTGCGCTGCATCCGCTGCTCGGCGTGCCTCAACGTCTGCCCGGTCTACGAGCGCACCGGTGGCCACGCCTACGGCTCGGTCTACCCGGGGCCGATCGGCGCGATCCTGAACCCGCTCCTCAAGGGCGTGGGCCACGACGAGCAGACCGACTCGCTGCCCTACGCCTCGACGCTGTGCGGTGCCTGCTTCGAGGTCTGCCCGGTGCGCATCGACATCCCCTCGGTGCTGGTGGACCTGCGTGCCCAGGTGGTCGACGCGCACCGCGGGGGCGTCCCGAAGCCCGAGGCCGTCGCCATGAGGGGCGCCGCTCTCGCGTTCGGGTCCGGCGGACGGCTGGGCGCGGCCGAGCGGGTCTCCGGCCTGCTGGGCCGGCTGGTGCGGGGCTCCCGCTCGATGCCCGGTGGTCGCCGGCTGCTGGGCCGGCTGCCGGGCCCGGGGGCGGCGTGGACCGACGCCCGCGACCTGCCGGCCCCGCCCCGGGAGTCCTTCCGGGCCTGGTGGAGCAGGACCGGGGGCCGTGATGACTGAGCCGCTGAGCGCCCGCGAGCAGATCCTGGGCGACGTACGACGGGCGCTGGCCGCCGCGGACACCTCCCTGGTGACGGTGACCCGGGCCTACCGCGACACCGGGCCGGTCGACGTCGACCTGTTCGCGGAGCGGGTCGCGGACTACCGGGCCGTCGTGGTCCGCTGCGCCGCCGACGAGGTGGAGGCCCGGATCGCCGACGCGCTGGCCGGACGCACCCGCGTCGTCGTCCCCGACGGCCTGGCCTGGCAGGTCCCGGGAGCCGTCGTCGACGCCGGCCTCGGGGCCGTCGACCTGGATGCCGTCGAGGCGGTCGTCACCGGGGCGAGCGTCGGGATCGCCGAGACCGGCACGATCGTGCTCTCGCACGGCCCCGGCCAGGGCCGCCGCGCGCTGACCCTGGTGCCGGACATGCACGTGTGCGTCGTCCGCGCCGACCAGGTGGTCGCCGACGTGCCCGACGCCTTCGGCCTGCTCGACCCGGCCCGCCCGACCACCTGGGTCAGCGGCCCGTCCGCGACCAGCGACATCGAGCTCGACCGGGTCGAGGGCGTCCACGGCCCGCGCACCCTGCACGTGATCCTGGTCGGCTGACCCGGGGCTCGTAGGCGCTCAGCCGGCGCCGACCGTCCGCAGGGCCAGCACGGCGTACTCCTCGGCGACCTGCTCGGGGGTCCACTCGCCCTCGTCGCGGTACCACCGCGCCACGTCGATCCCCAGCGACAGCAGGGCGAGCGCGGTCATCCGTGGGGCCGGTACGTCGAAGCTGCCGGCGGCGACCCCGCGCTCGACGACGCCCCGGACCTCCCGCTCGATCAGGCGCCGGACGGCCGCGACCTCGCCGTGGTGCTCGGCACTGAGGGCGGCGAGCTCGTAGTTCACGACCCGGGCCGTGGTGTGGTGGCGGGCGTGGTGGGCGACGAAGGCACGGACCACCGCGGCGAGCTGGGCGGCCGGCTCGCTCTCGCCGGCGACGGCCTCCTGGACGAGCCGCAGGGTGCGCTCGTGGCCGCGGATGGTGATCACGTGCAGCAGGTCCTCCTTGGACCGGTGGTGCACGTAGACGGCGGCGGGGCTCATCCCGGCCGCCGCGGCGATGTCGCGGGTGGTGGTGCCGTGGAAGCCGTTCCGGGAGAACGCCGTGACCGCGGCGTCGAGCAGCTTGGCCCGCGAGGCAGACTCGGGCACAGGGCCTGTGACCTGGCTCATACGGGACTCCCCTTCCCGGGCGTTGACGCACGCGCCGGTGAGGAGAACGCTAGGACCCGGCGACCGAGGTAAGCAAGCGCTTAGCGAGACTGGCAGGGAAGGGAGCGGCCGTGACCGACGAGGAGACCCGTGCGGGCCTGGCGTCGCGCGTCGCCGCGCTGCTCGAGGCCCACGACCCGGCGACCAGCGCCCGGCTCGACCAGCTCCGTGCCCGGTTCGACGCCGGCCTGGCCTGGGTGCACTACCCCGAGGGGCTGGGCGGCCTGGGCCTGCCGCGGCGCTTCCAGGGGTACGTCGAGGAGCTGCTGGCCCGGGCCGGCGCCCCCGACAACGACCCCCGCCGCAACGGCATCGGCCTCGGCATGGTGGCCCCGACGATCCTGGCCTACGGCACCGACGAGCAGCGCCGGCGCTTCCTGCGGCCGCTGTGGACCGGTGAGGAGATCTGGTGCCAGCTGTTCAGCGAGCCGGGCGCCGGGTCCGACCTGGCCGGGCTGGCCACCCGGGCGGTCCGCGACGGCGACGACTGGGTGGTCACCGGGCAGAAGGTGTGGACCTCCAGCGCGCACCTGGCCGACTTCGCCATCCTCGTCGCCCGCACCGACCCGACGGTCCCCAAGCACGCCGGGCTCACCTACTTCCTCGCCGACATGCACGACCCCGGGGTCGAGGTCCGGCCGCTGCGGCAGCTGACCGGTGAGGCCGAGTTCAACGAGGTGTTCCTCGAGGGGGTCCGGGTCCCCGACGCGCACCGGGTCGGCGCCGAGGGCGAGGGCTGGAAGGTCGCCAACGGCACCCTGATGAACGAGCGGGTCGCGATCGGCGGCGCCGCCGACCGCGAGAACGGCATGGTCGGCGTGGTCGCCCGGGCCTGGCGCGAGCGCCCGGAGCGGCGTACCCCGGACCTCCAGGACCGGCTGCTGCGGCTGTGGGTGGAGGCCGAGGTGGCCCGGCTGACCGGGCAGCGGCTCCGCCAGAAGCTCGCCGTCGGCGCCCCCGGGCCGGAGGGGTCCGCGATGAAGCTGACCTTCGCCCGGCTCGCCCAGCAGCTGTCCGGCCTCGAGGTCGAGCTGCGTGGCGAGGAGGGCCTGCGCTACGACGACTGGTCGCTGACCCGCCCCGACCTGGTCGACTTCACCGGCCGGGACACCGGCTACCGCTACCTGCGCGCCAAGGGCAACTCCATCGAGGGCGGCACCTCGGAGATCCTGCGCAACATCGTCGCCGAGCGGGTGCTCGGGCTGCCGTCCGAGCACCGTGTCGACAAGGACGTCGCCTGGAAGGACCTGCCCCGATGAGCGCAGCCGAGGACCGGATGCACCCCGCCGAGCAGGACCTGCTCGACACCGACGTGGAGGAGTCGCTGCGCGGCACCGTCCGCGGGCTGCTGCTGGACCGGTGCCCGCCGGACCGGGTGCTGGCGGCGTACGACGGCGACCGGTCGCTGACCGCGGACCTGTGGAAGGCGCTCGCCGTCGACCTCGGTCTCGCCGGGCTGCTGGTGCCGGAGGAGCTCGACGGCGCGGGGGCGTCGGCCCGGGAGGCGGCCGTCGTGCTGGAGGAGCTGGGCCGGGCCGTGGCGCCGGTGCCGTTCCTGACCTCCGCCGTCGTCGCGACCGCCGCCCTGCTCGGTGAGGGACGCACCGACGCCGGCACCGCGCTGCTGCGTGCGCTCGCGACGGGGGAGCGCACCGCAGCGCTGCTGGTGCCGCTCTCGGCGGGTCCCGGGTCGGCCACCCCCGTCGTCGACCGCGACGGCGGTGTGCTGGCCGGCCGGGTCACCTCGGTCGCCGGGGTCGTCGAGGCCGACGTGCTGCTGGTGACGACCCGCGACGGGGACCTGGTCGCCGTGGGCCGCGACGACGCGCGCGTCGAGGCCGTGGTGTCGCTCGACGAGACCCGGCCGCTCTCGGACGTCGACGTCACCGGTGCCGCCGGCGAGGTGGTCGCACGCGACGCCGCGGATGCCGTCGCGGCCGCCCTCGGCGCCGGGGCCGCGCTGCTGGCCGCCGAGCAGGTCGGGGTCGCCCAGTGGTGCCTGGAGTCGACGGTGGGCTACCTCAAGGAGCGACGCCAGTTCGGCCGGGTGGTGGGCGGTTACCAGGCCCTCAAGCACCGCCTCGCCGACCTGTACGTCGAGCTGGAGTCGGCCCGCGCCGCCGCCCACCACGCGTCGGCCGCCGTCGCGGCCGGGGACGCCGACGCCGACCTGGCCACGTCGGTGGCCCAGGCCTACTGCTCCGACGCCGCGGTGCACGCCGCCGAGGAGTGCGTGCAGCTGCACGGCGGCATCGGGATGACCTGGGAGCACCCGGCGCACCTCTACCTCAAGCGGGCCAAGGCGGACCAGATCGCGCTCGGGAGCCCCGGAGCGCACCGACGGCACCTCGCCGACCTCGTCGACCTCCCCCTCTGACCCGACAGGAGACCCGCATGGACCTGAGCCTGTCCGAGGACCAGCTGGCGTTCCAGCGCCTCGCGCGCGACTTCCTCGAGCGGGAGGTCGTCCCGCACCGCGCCCAGTGGGACCGCGAGGAGTCCGTCGACACCGCGGTGATCCCCCGGCTCGGGAAGCTCGGCTTCTTCGGCCTCACCGTCCCCGAGGAGTACGGCGGCGTGGAGGGCGACTTCCTCACCTACTGCCTGGCCATGGAGGAGCTCGGCCGCGCCGACAGCTCCGTGCGGGGCATCGTGTCGGTGTCCCTGGGCCTGGTCGGCAAGTCGATCCTGGCCCACGGCACCGACGCGCAGAAGCAGCGCTGGATGCCCGGCATCGTCGCCGGCACCGGGCTCGGCTGCTTCGGGCTGACCGAGCCGGACACCGGCTCCGACGCGGGCAACCTGTCCACCAAGGCGGTCCGGGACGGTGAGGACTACGTCCTCGACGGCGCGAAGATCTTCATCACCAACGGCACCTGGGCCGACGTCTGCCTGGTCTTCGCCCGCACCGGCGGGCCGGGCCCCAAGGGCGTCTCCGCGTTCCTGGTGCCCACCGACGCCCCCGGCTTCGAGCGCACCGAGATCAAGGGCAAGCTCGGGCTGCGCGGCCAGGCCACCGCCTCGCTGTCCTTCCAGGGTGTCCGGGTGCCGGCCGAGGCGATGCTCGGCGCGGAGGGGCAGGGGTTCACGATCGCGATGTCCGCCCTGGACAAGGGCCGGATCTCGGTCGCCTCCGGCTGCGTCGGGATCGTGCAGGGCTGCCTGGAGGCGGCCGTCGCCTACGCCGGCGAGCGGCAGCAGTTCGGCCGGCCGATCGCGTCCTTCCAGCTCGTGCAGGACATGATCGCGGAGATCTCCGTCGACGCCGACGCCGCTCGGATGCTGGTGTGGCGCGCCGCGGACCTCGTCGAGCGCGGCCTGCCCTACAACGTCGCCGCCTCCAAGGCGAAGTACTTCGCCTCCGAGGCCGCCTGTCGCGCCGCCAACCTCGCGCTCCAGGTGTTCGGCGGCTACGGGTACGTCGACGAGTACCCCGTGCAGAAGTACCTCCGCGACGCCCGGGTGATGACCCTCTACGAGGGCACCAGCCAGATCCAGAAGCTGCTCATCGGTCGCGCCGAGACCGGCGTGAACGCCTTCATCTAGAGGAGAACCCTTGCCAGTCGACCACCAGATCGCCTCCGTCCTCCAGCTCCTGGAGTCCGTCGGCGCGCCGATGCACGAGATGACGCCGCCCCAGGCCCGCGACTCCTTCGCCGCGCTCGTGGTCGGCGGCCGGATGCCCGAGCACGTGGTGCCGGTCCGCTCCGTCGAGGACACCCACGTCCCGGGTGCCGAGGGCGACCTGCCTGCGCGCATCTACCGGCCCGACCTGGACGCCACGTCGCTGCCCACGGTGGTGCTGTTCCACGGTGGCGGCTGGGTGATCGGCGACCTCGAGACGCACGACAACACCGCGCGTGCGATCGCCCGCGACGCCCGCGCCGTGGTGGTGTCGGTGGCCTACCGGCTCGCCCCGGAGGCCCCCTTCCCGGCCGCCGTCGAGGACGCGCTCGCCGCCACCCGCTGGGCGCTGGCACACCTGGCCGAGCTCGGCGGCAACGACGCGCTCGCGGTCGCCGGCGACAGCGCCGGAGGCAACCTCGCCGCCGTCGTCGCCCAGGAGCTGCGCACCGCGCTCGCCGCCCAGCTGCTCATCTACCCGGCCACCGACATGCTCGGCGAGCACCCCTCGCGGACCGAGAACGGCACCGGCTACTTCCTCGACACCGCCACCATGGAGTGGTTCTTCGGGCACTACGCCGGCCACGTGAGCGAGGTCGACGCGCGGCTCTCGCCGATGCTCGAGCAGAACCTGGCCGGGCTGCCCCCGGCCGTCGTCGTCACCGCGGAGTACGACCCGCTGCGGGACGAGGGGGAGGCCTACGCGGCCGCGATGAAGGCCGCCGGGGTGCGGGTGGAGTCCCGTCGCTTCGACGGGATGATCCACGGCTTCTTCGACATGGGGTCCGCGTCGGAGGCGGCGCGGCGCGCGGTCTCCGAGACCTGCGCCCTGCTCGCGGAGGTGCTGCACCCGTGACGACACTCTCCCTCGCCACCGTGCTGGCCGAGTCCGCCCGCCGTACCCCCGACGGGCTGGCGCTCGTGCAGGGCGACCTGCGCGTGGGCTACGCCGACCTGTGGCGGCAGGCCCGCGAGCACGCGGCGGCACTCCAGGCCCGCGGCGTCGGCCCGGGCGACCGGGTGGCGCTGCTCGCCCCCAACGTCGCGGACTTCGTGCGCGCCTACTACGGCATCCTCGCCGCGGGCGGCGTGGTCGTGCCGGTCCCGACGCTGCTGAACGCCGAGGAGGCGGCGTACATCGTGCGGCACTCCGGCGCGCAGACGGTGCTGTACGACGCGTCGTTCGCCGGCGTGGCCGCCCCCGCCGCCGAGCTCGTCGGCGTGCCCGCCTGGGACATCGCGTCGCTCGCCGGCGACGACGTCGAGCCGCTCCGCACCCATGTGGCGCGCGAGGCCGAGGACACCGCGGTGATCTTCTACACCAGCGGGACCACCGGCCGGCCCAAGGGCGCCCTGCTCACCCACCTGAACCTGGTGCTCAACTCGACGGTCAACGCCTTCGACGCGAACCCGATCCGGCGCGACGACGTCGTGATGGGCTGCCTGCCGCTCTTCCACACCTTCGGGCAGACGGTGTCGATGAACTCCACCTTCCGGGTGGGGGCGACGCTGCTGCTCCAGCCCCGCTTCGACGCCGCGGCCGCGATCGAGCTGATGCACCGCGAGCGGGCCACCCTGTTCTTCGGGGTGCCCACGATGTACGTCCAGCTGCTCGAGGCCGCCCCCGGCGCCGCCGCGCTGCCGGAGCTGCGGGACTGCGTCTCGGGTGGCGCGTCGCTGCCGGTGGCCGTGCTGGAGCGCTTCGAGCAGGCGTTCACCACCACGGTCTACGAGGGCTACGGTCTCTCGGAGACCTCGCCGACCGCCTCGGTCAACCAGCCCTGGTTCGGCACCCGGGCCGGCACCGTGGGCCACCCGATCTGGGGTGTCGAGGTCGAGGTGGCCGACGAGACCGTCGACGACCGGGTCGACCTGCTGCCGCCCGGCAGCCTCGGCGAGATCGTGATCCGCGGGCACAACGTGTTCGCGGGCTACCTCGACGACCCGGACGCCACCGCGGCCGCGATCGTGGACGGCTGGTTCCGCACCGGGGACATCGGCACCGTCGACAAGGAGGGGTTCATCTCCATCGTCGACCGCAAGAAGGACCTGATCATCCGAGGGGGCTTCAACGTCTACCCCCGCGAGGTGGAGGAGGTGCTCGCCCGGCACCCGTCGGTGGCGCAGGTCGCGGTGATCGGGGTGCCCGACGAGGAGAAGGGCGAGGAGATCTGCGCCGTGGTGATCGCGGCCCCCTCCGAGGCCGGACCGCCGGACCCCGCCGAGCTGATCGCCTGGTCGCGCGAGCACCTCGGCCGCCACAAGTACCCCCGCCGCGTGGAGGTCCTCGACGCGCTCCCGATGGGCCCCTCGCACAAGGTGCTCAAGCGCGAGCTGCGCACCCGCTTCTCCGGCCCGCTCCCGGGCCCGGTCGACCCCCAGGAAGGCACCGCATGAACGCCACCCAGATCCGCCTCGCCCGCCGCCCCGAGGGCGAGCCCGGCGACGACACCTACGAGTTCACCCACGACGAGGTGCCCGCCCCCGAGGACGGCCAGCTGCTGCTCCGGGTCGTCTACCTGTCGCTGGACCCCTACATGCGCGGCCGGATGAGCGCCGCCAAGTCCTACGCCGCTCCGGTCGAGGTGGGCGAGGTGATGGTCGGCGGCACGGTGTGCCAGGTCGAGTCCTCACGGCACCCCGACTTCGCCGACGGCGACTACGTGCTGTCCTACAGCGGCTGGCAGACCCACCAGCTCAGCGACGGCTCGGGGCTGCGCAAGCTCGACCCGTCCGTCGTACCCCTGTCCACGGCGCTCGGCGTGCTCGGCATGCCCGGCTTCACGGCGTACGCCGGCCTGCTGGAGATCGGCAAGCCGCAGCCGGGCGAGACCGTCGTGGTCGCGGCCGCCACCGGCCCGGTCGGGTCGGCCGTCGGCCAGATCGCCAAGATCAAGGGCGCCCGCGCCGTGGGCATCGCGGGCGGACCCGACAAGTGCCGTGCGCTGCTCGAGGAGTTCGGCTTCGACGTGGCGGTCGACCACCGCTCGCCGACCTTCGCCGAGGACCTCAAGGCCGCCGTGCCGGACGGCATCGACGTGTACTTCGAGAACGTCGGCGGCCCGGTGGCGACCGAGGTGTTCAAGCGGCTCAACCTGTACGCCCGGATGCCGGTGTGCGGCCTGGTCGCCAACTACAACGCGACCTCCGCGCCCGAGGGCCCCGACCGGCTGCCCGGCTTCATGGGCCTGGTGCTGTCCAAGAGCCTGACGGTGCGCGGCTTCATCCAGAGCGAGTTCACCGCCTCGCACGGCCGGGACTTCGTGCGCGACATGTCCGGGTGGGTCGCCGACGGCTCGGTGCGCTACCGCGAGGACCTCGTCGAGGGCCTGGAGAACACCCCCGAGGCGTTCCGCGGGCTGCTCACCGGCCGCAACTTCGGCAAGCTGCTGGTCCGCGTCGGCGAGGACCCGACCCTGGCCTGAGCCGGCCGGCCGGCCCGCTCAGATCCCGATCGACAGCCGGTTGAGCGGGCCGACCAGCTGCTCCTCCTCGAAGGCCAGGTGCGCCAGGAGCACGTCGGTCAGGGCGGCGACCGCGCGCTCGACCTCGTCGACCGTGCCACCCGTCGTGCCGGCGTCGGCGGGGGCGACCAGCCCGACCAGGGACCGGTCGAGGTCCTCGAGCGCGCCCGCCACCTGGTGGTGCTCGAGCTCGAGCCGCTCGACGACCGGGCCCAGCGACGGGTCGGCCTGCCGAAGCCGGGGGAACATCTGGGTGTCCTCGATGGTGTGGTGGGTGGTCACCACCCGGCAGTAGCTCTCGCAGTAGCTGCCGAGCGTCCAGTTGTTCTGCCGCAGCGTCATGGTGGCGATCATCGACCGGGCCGCGCCGACGTCGACGTGCCCGCGGCGGACCTGCCCGACGAGGTCCTGCACCTGCGCGAGCTCCTGGCGGAGGTGGTCGTGGATGGCCACCAGGTGGTCCCCGTCGCCGCCACCCGGCCCGGTGGCACCCGCCGCGACCGGCACCGGAGCCGGCCCGGGGAGCGGGGACCCGGTCCGGGCCGCCTCGACGGCCTCCCGGACGCCCGGCACCACCTCCTCGGCGAACCTGTGCATGTCGCGCCGGTCCCCGAGGTCGGCCATCAGCACGAACCCGCTGATCCCGTCCTCGAGCGCCAGCGCGGCCAGCTGCTCGACCCACACCGACGGCGGCCCCTGGAGGAACCCGGAGCCGGTGAAGGAGCCGTGCACGTTGAACAGCCGCCGCACGTCGGCGGGGTCGCGTCCCACGCCGGTGGCGGCGGCGTCGATCACCGCGTTCATCGCGGGCAGCTCGTCCGGCGCGGCGTACCCCAGGCTCGGCAGCCAGCCGTCGGCCAGCCGGCCGGTGAGCTGGAGCATCCGGCGCTGGTAGGCGCCGAGCCAGATGCCGATCGGGTGCACCGGGAGCGGTCCCGGCCTGGCGCCGTGCAGCGAGTAGTGGCTGCCCTCGATCCGCGGGGTGCGCCCCGGGGTCCACAGCGCCCGGATGACCGTGATGGCCTCCTCGAGCGCGTCCACCGCCTGGCCGGGGGTGCGCCGCGGGCCGCCCATCGCCTCGATCGCCTCCCAGAACGCGCCGGCCCCGAGCCCGAGCTCGACCCGGCCGCCGCTCAGCACGTCGAGCGTGGCGGCGCTGCGGGCCAGCACCGCCGGTGGCCGCAGCGGGAGGTTCGCGACGTTGGGGAACACGCTGACCCGCTCGGTGCGGGTGGCCAGGTGGGTCAGCAGCGTCCAGGTGTCGAGGTGGGCCGGCTGGTAGGGGTGGTCCTGCACGCTGACCGAGTCCAGCCCGAGCAGGTCCGCCTCCAGAGCCGCGGTGACCACTTCGTCGTACCGGGCGGCCTCGGGCGCGAGGAAGACGCCGAAGTGCAGGTCGTGGCCGTAGTCCATGCCGGTCATTGTCCACGGCGCATCTCGTGGTCGTCGTTTCGTGGCCACGGCCGGGGGGCAGACAGACGGATACCCCCTCGGAAGGTGCGACCATGACAGACGTCTCCACGCGGCAACAGACCAAGCACAAGCTCCCCGTCCGCACGCTCATCGCGGCCAGCGTCGGCAACGCCGTGGAGTGGTACGACTGGACGGTCTTCGCGACGTTCTCGATCTACTTCGCGACCCAGATCTTCTCCGCCAGCAACGAGTCGCTCGCCTTCATCGGCACCTTCGCGACCTATGCGGTGGCGTTCTTCTTCCGCCCGCTCGGCGGGGTGCTGCTCGGGCGGTACGCCGACCTGCGGGGCCGCCGGCAGGCGATGCTGATGACCATCGCGCTGATGGCAGGCGGCTCGTTCGTGATCGCGGTGCTGCCGACCTACGACATGGTCGGCTGGCTCGCCCCGGTCCTGCTGCTGGTGGCGCGGATCGCCCAGGGCATGTCGCTGGGTGGAGAGGTCTCCAACGCGAGCGCCTACCTCGCCGAGATCGCCCCGGCCGAGCGCCGTGGCCGGTACTCCTCGTTCTTCTACATCTCCACCGGCTCCGCGGTGCTGATCGCCTCCCTGCTCGGTGCGCTGCTCGCGAGCAGCCTGTCCGACGGGCAGCTGTCGAGCTGGGGCTGGCGGGTGCCGTTCCTCGTCGGCGGTCTCCTGGGCCTGGTCGGCGTCTGGCTGCGCCGCGACATGGCCGAGACCGAGCAGTTCGAGGAGAACAGGGCCAGGGCCGAGGCGATCTCGAACCCGCTGCTGACCACCCTGCGCGAGCACCCCCGGGCGGTCGCCCAGCTGATCGGCTTCACGATCCTCTCGACGCTGTCGTACTACACGTTCTTCTCCGCGCTCACGCCGTTCGCGGTCAAGCAGCAGGGCCTCGACGACGGCATGGTGTTCTGGGCGCTGTCCCTCGCGACCGCGCTGTTCGTCGTCCTCCAGTACCCCTTCGGCTGGACCGCGGACCGCTTCGGCCGCAAGCCGCAGATGCTGATCTGGTCGGCCCTGATCGCGGTCGGGATCGTGCCGATGTCCAAGCTGGTCACTCCGGACGCGAGCTTCGGCAGCGTGCTGCTGGTGTTCTGCTTCGGTCTCGGGCTCTACGCGATCTTCGCCTCGATCGCTCCCGCGATCATGAGCGAGCTGTTCCCGACCGAGCTGCGTGGGCTGGGGATCGGAGCCTGGTACAACCTGACCGTCGCGGTCTTCGGCGGCACCGCCCCGCTGGTCATCCAGTGGCTCGGTGACGCCGGGCACAGCAGCTGGTTCTTCTGGTACGTCGCCGGGGGTGCGGTCGTGGCCTTCCTGGCGATCCTGTCGCTGCCCGAGACCAAGGGGTCGGTGCTCCGCTAGGCCCGGGTGCCCCCGGCCGTCAGGTCGCGGATCGGGCCGGTGCGCAGGGACGCCAGCACCGCGAGCACGGCGACCACCGTCATCGTGGCCAGCACACCGGTGAAGGTGGTCGTCGGGTCGCTGGAGACCCGCAGGGCGGCGAACACCGACCCGCCCACCCCGATGAACAGCCCGGCGCCGAACGCCTCCCCGAACTGCAGCGAGGAGGCGTTCCGGCCCTGCTCGCCGGGTCCGGACAGGGCCATCGTCGCCACCGCCGCGCTCGCGGTGGCGAGCCCCATCCCGAGCCCGGCGAGCACCCAGCCCAGAGCCACCAGGCCCACCCAGAGCTCGAGCGCGGTCACCACCGTCACCACGGCGATCCCGGCCGCCAGCGACGTGGCGCCGAACACGAGGATCTGGTCCCGGCGAAGCGGCAGGCTCCGCCGGGACTGGGTCCAGGAGCCCGCGGTCCAGCCGAGCGCCCCGACCGTCAGCGTCGACCCGGCCACCAGCAGCGACAGGTGCCGCTGCTCGACGATCATCAGCGGCACGAACGCCTCGGCCCCGAAGAACGCCCCCGCCATCAGCGCCCGCACCGAGATCACCGGAGCCAGCCCGGGCCTGAACCTGAAGAACCCGGGCGGCATCAGGTTCGGCAGGCTCACCCCGACGGCGATCAGGCCGGCCAGGCCCGCCAGCAGCCCGACCAGGCTCTGCCGCTGACCGGCGACCTGCAGCCCCGCGGCGCCCAGGGCGGCCAGCCCGGCCGCCCAGAGAGCGGTCGGACGGGTGCGCCGGGCGGGGTCGGCCGGCGCGGGCGCGTGGGAGAGCCGGAACACCAGCGGCAGCATCATCACCGCGGCCACGAACACCACCGGGAGCACCGTCCAGAACACCGCCCGCCAGCCGAGGTGGTGGGTCAGCCACGCCGCGACCGCGGGGCCGACGAACGACGGCAGCACCCAGGCGGTCGAGAAGAACGAGAACACCGTGGGGCGCTGCGACTCGTCGAAGACCTGCGCGATGACGACGTACAGGGAGATCGAGATGGTGCCCGCCCCGAGACCCTGGAGCAGCCGGCCGCCGATCAGCTGGACCATCGTGGGGGAGGTGGCCGCGACCACGAGCCCGGCCGCGAACAGGGCCAGGCCGCCGGCCATCGGGCGGGCCGGCCCGATCCGGTCGCACAGCCTGCCGGCCGCCACGGTGGCGAACAGCTGGCCGATCAGGAACAGCGAGAACGCCCAGGCGTAGAGGTCGAGGCCGTCCAGCTCCCGCGCGGCGGCCGGCATCGCGGTGGCCACCGAGATCACCTCGAAGGCGATCGCCGTCACCGCTGTGCAGAGCCCGACGGTGAGCGCCCGGCGGCCGCGCGCCGAGACGGCCGCGCCGGAACGGACGGCTTCGGAGGTTCCCATGCTGCGTAGTCCAACATCTCGGGCCGACAGGTGGTCAACCGAGTTCCGGTTGCCCGGCGGTGCCGCTGGGTAGGGCGACCTCATGACGAATCCCGCCACCACCGCCACCGACCTCCTCGTCGAGCTGGTCCGGGCCGACACGGTCGCCGCCGAGGAGGGCGCACTGGCCCGTCGCTGCGCCGGTCTGCTCGCCGACGCCGGGCTCACCGGGTCGCTGCTGGGCTTCGAGCCCGGCCGCGAGCAGTACGTCGGACGGGTCGGCGGGGACCGGCCGCTGACCTTCACCGGGCACCTCGACACCGTCCCGGCGACCCCGTCGGACTGGTCGGTCGACCCCTGGGCCGCCGAGCCCGCCGGCGACCGCCTCGTGGGCCGAGGCACCTCCGACATGAAGTCCGGGGTGGCGGCCCTGGTCGCGGCCGTCGCCGACCACGCCCGTCGGCCCCACGACTGCCGCGGGGTCCAGGTCGTGCTCACCGCCGGCGAGGAGACCGGCTGCGACGGCGCGCTCGCGATCGCCGGGACGGCCCTGGCCCCGGGAGGCCCGCTGGTCGTCGCGGAGCCCACCGCGAACCGGCTCGTGCCGGCCCACAAGGGCGCGCACTGGATGCGGCTGTCCGCGCACGGGAAGGCGGCCCACGGGTCCGCCCCCGAGCTCGGCGACAACGCCGTGGTGCGGCTGGCCCGGGCCGCGGTCGCCCTGCACGACTTCGACGGCTGGCCGGCCCAGGACGGCTTCGGCGCGGTCACCGCCAACGTGGGACTCTTCCGCGGGGGCGTGCAGCCCAACGTCGTACCGGACGCGGCGGAGCTGCTGCTCGACGTCCGCAGCGTGCCGTCGGCCTCCGGCGACACCGTGCGGGACCTGGTCCGCTCGCTGGCCGGGGAGGGCGTGGAGGTCGCCGACCACGTGGTGCTGCCGCCGGTGGACACCGACGTCGCCGACGGCTTCGTGCACCTGGTGGGAGAGGCGCTCGGCGGGTGCGGCCTCGACGGGTCGCCGGGGGAGCCGGCGCGCTTCTTCACCGACGCCTCCGCGCTGGTCCCGTTGCTCACCCCGGCCGGCTCCGGGCCGGTGCCCACGGTGATCCTCGGCCCCGGCGAGCCGGACCAGTGCCACGTGGCCGACGAGTGGTGCTCGCTGGCCAAGGTCGAGCAGGCGGTCGCGGTGTACGCCCAGCTGCTCGACGGCTGGTGCCGCCGGGCGTAGCGACGTGCACCCTGGTGGCGGCTGACGGCGTCGGGTGCCGCTGGGCGGCGGCCTGCACGTCCAGGCGGCCTGTGGACGGGCGTTCGCGCGGGCCCTCCCGACCGGGCAGGGTCCTGGCATGGAGGTCATCGAGGCGCTGACCTGGCAGGGCGGGGTCGTCGAGGCGGCCGTGCTGCACCGGCTCACCTCACGTCGCCGGGTGCGCACCGCGCTGCGCGACGGGGTCGTCGTCCGGCCGTCCCGTGGGCACCACGCGCTCCCTGACGCCGACGAGTCCCGCCGGGCGGCGGCACGGCTGTCGGGCCTCGTCTCGCACCTGAGCGCCGCGCAGCTCCACGGCTGGGAGCTGAAGCACCGGCCAGGGCGGCCGACGGTCTGCGTCCCCCGCAACCGCAAGGTCGAGCACCGGCGCAGGGAGGGCGTCGACCTGCGGTGGCGGGACCTGTGCGAGGACGACGTGCGGAACGGCCGGACCCGGGCCGCTCGGACCGTGATCGACTGTGCCAGGGACTGCCCGTTCGACGAGGTGCTCACGGTCGCGGACTCCGCCCTCCGGCACGGCCACGTCACGCGTGAGGAGCTGACGAGGTGGGCCGAGCTGGTGCCGTCGACCGGCCGACGGGCCTGCCTGCGGGTCGCACGAGAGGCCAGCGGGCTGGCCGCGAACCCGTTCGAGTTCCACGGCCACCGTGCCGGGCTGCGCCGGGACTGTGAGCGCTACACGGCGCTGGCGCTCCGGGGCTGGCTGGTGCTGCGGTTCAGCTGGGAGGACGTCATGCATGACCCGGACTACGTGGCCGTCCCGGAGGACGGCTGGGTCAGCCGCGACGCGCGCGAGCCGCGGACCGTCCCCGCTCACCGGCGTCGAGCACGACCTTGCGGATCCGCACCATGTGCGGGGTGACCTCGACGCACTCGTCCTCGCGGCAGAACTCCAGGCACTGCTCGAGGGAGAGCTTCTTCGGCGGGACCAGCTTCTCGAAGTTGTCCGAGGAGGAGGCGCGGACGTTGGTCTGCTTCTTCTCCTTGGTGATGTTGACGTCCATGTCGTCGTCGCGGGAGTTCTCACCGATGATCATGCCCTCGTAGACCTCGGTGGTCGGGTCCACGAACATGATCCCGCGCTCCTGCAGGTTGGTCATGGCGTACGCCGTGGCCGCGCCGGCGCGGTCGGAGACGAGCGAGCCGTTGTTGCGGGTGCGGAGCTCGCCGGCCCACGGCTCGTAGCCCTCGAACACGTGGTGGGCGATGCCGGTGCCGCGGGTGTCGGTGAGGAACTCGGTGCGGAAGCCGATCAGGCCGCGCGCCGGGACCAGGAACTCCATGCGCACCCAGCCGGTGCCGTGGTTGGTCATCTGCTCCATGCGTCCCTTGCGGACCGCGAGCAGCTGGGTGATCGTGCCGAGGTACTCCTCGGGCGCGTCGATGGTCAGCCGCTCCACGGGCTCGTGGACCTTGCCGTTGACCTCGCGGGTGACCACCTGCGGCTTGCCGACCGTGAGCTCGTAGCCCTCGCGGCGCATCTGCTCGACCAGGATCGCCAGGGCGAGCTCGCCACGGCCCTGGACCTCCCACGCGTCGGGACGCTCGGTGGGCAGCACCCGGATGGACACGTTGCCGATCAGCTCGGCGTCGAGGCGGTCCTTGACCAGGCGGGCGGTGACCTTGGAGCCCTTCTCGCGGCCGGCGAGGGGGGAGGTGTTGGTGCCGATGGTCATCGAGATGGCCGGCTCGTCGACGGTGATGAGCGGCAGCGCGACCGGGTTCTCCGGGTCGGCCAGCGTCTCGCCGATCATGATGTCGGCCATCCCCGCGATCGCGACGATGTCACCGGGACCCGCCTCCAGGCCGGGCTTGCGCTCCAGGCCCTCGGTGACGAGCAGCTCGGTGATCTTGACGTTGGAGGTGGTGCCGTCGCGCTTCATCCACGCGACCTGCTGGCCCTTCTTGAGCTTGCCCTCCTTGACCCGGACCAGCGCGAGCCGGCCGAGGAAGGGGGAGGAGTCGAGGTTCGTCACGTGCGCCTGGAGCGGGGCGTCCTCGTGGTACTTCGGCGCCGGGATGGTGTCGACGATGGTCTGGAACAGCGGCTCGAGGTTCTCCGAGTCCGGCATGCCGCCGTTCTCGGGCATCTCCACGCTGGCCCGGCCGGCGCGCGCCGAGGCGTAGACGACGGGGAAGTCCAGGGCGTCCTGGCTGTGGCTCTCGTCGAGCAGGTCCATGAACAGCTCGTAGGTCTCGTCGACGACCTCGGAGATCCGCGCGTCGGACCGGTCCACCTTGTTCACCACGAGGACGACGGGGAGGTCGGCGTTCAGGGCCTTGCGGAGCACGAACCGGGTCTGCGGGAGCGGGCCCTCGGAGGCGTCGACCAGGAGCACGATGCCGTCGACCATGGACAGGCCGCGCTCCACCTCGCCACCGAAGTCGGCGTGCCCGGGGGTGTCGATGATGTTGATGGTCATCGCACCGCCCTCGACCGCCTGGGCCGCGGCGCCGGTGTAGCGGATCGCGGTGTTCTTGGCGAGGATCGTGATGCCCTTCTCGCGCTCGAGGTCACCGGAGTCCATCGCGCGCTCGTCGACGTGCTGGTGCTCGCCGAAGGCGCCGCCCTGCCACAGCATCGCGTCCACGAGGGTCGTCTTGCCGTGGTCGACGTGCGCCACGATGGCGACGTTGCGGAGGTCGAGGCGGGAGGTGGGGGTGTTCTCGGGCATGGGGTAGCCGTCGTCGCTTTCGTCGGGGTGGTGCGACTCGTCTGCCGTCCTTCCGCGCGTGCACACCTGCGGGGAGCCGACGAATCGGGGGTAGCCGGAGAGGAGTCTACCTTGGCCGGAGGAGCCCGCCGTCCGGCCGCCGGTGCGCCGGCCGCCGTGGGTACCGTCGGTGGGATGACCGGCCTTGTCGACCTGCTCGCGGACGCCTCGCGGGTCCTCGCGTTCACCGGCGCGGGGATCTCCACCGAGTCGGGTATCCCGGACTTCCGCTCACCGGGCGGGGTGTGGACGCGCTACGACCCCCAGGACTTCACCTTCGGCGCGTACGTCGACTCCGCGCAGGTGCGCGCACGGGCATGGCGGATGCGCCGGGAGTTCCTCGCCGGGGTGCACGCCCCCAACGCCGGCCACCTCGCGCTGGCCCGCCTGGAGCAGGCCGGCCGGTCCGCCGGCGTGGTCACCCAGAACATCGACGGCCTGCATCAGCAGGCCGGGTCCCGCACGGTGGTGGAGGTGCACGGCACCGCGCGCGAGGTGATGTGCATCGGCCACGCGCCCCGGCACGGGACCCCGGACGGCTGCGGGTTCCGCGCGCCGGTGGCCTGGGCCCTGGACCGGGTCGACGCCGGGGACCCCGACCCGCTCTGCGCGCTGTGCGGCGGCCTGGTGAAGTCCGCGACCGTGTCCTTCGAGCAGGTGCTCTTCCCGCACGTCGTGGAGGAGGCCCGCGCGCTGGCCGCCGGCTGCGACCTGATGGTCGCGGTGGGGTCGTCGCTGCAGGTCTACCCAGCGGCCGAGCTGCCGCTGGTGGCGGTCCGGCACGGGGCCCGCCTGGTGATCGTGAACGACGAGCCCACGCCGTACGACGAGGTGGCCGACGTCGTGGTCCGCGGGCGGGCCGGCGAGGTGCTCGCGGACGCCGTGGGGGCCGTGCTCGACGGCTGACCGGGGTCCGGCCTAGTCGGCGAGGGCGGCGTCCAGCGCGGCGGCGACGTGCAGTGAGGTGGAGGGGAAGACCGGGATCTCGCAGTCGGCCTGCTTGACCAGCAGCTCGAGCTCGGTGCAGCCGAGGATGACGCCCTCGGCGCCGGCGTCCCAGAGCTCGTCGATGATCCGGACCACGCTGCTGCGCGAGGCGTCGTGGACCTTGCCGTGCACCAGCTCGCCGTAGATGATCTCGTCGACCGTGTCGTGGTGTCGCTGCTCGGGGACGACCACCCGCAGGCCGTGGGAGCCGAGCCGGTCCACGAAGAACCGCTGCTGCATGGCGAACGACGTGCCCAGCAGCCCGACGGTGCTCAGCCCGCGCTCCAGGCAGGCCCGCGCGACCACGTCGGCGAGGTGCAGGAACGGGATGCCGATGGCGGCCTCGACCTGGTCGGCGACCGTGTGGAAGGCGGTGGTGCACATGAGCAGCAGGTCCGCGCCGCCGGCCTCGACCCCGCGGGCGGCACCGGAGAGGACCGTGGCGACCTCGTCCCAACGACCGGCGCGCTGCAGCTCGGTGAGGTCGGCGAAGTCCACGCTGGAGAGCACCAGGCGTGCCGAGTGCAGCCCGCCGAGCCGCTCCTCCACCCCCTGGTTCAGCAGCTTGTAGTACTCGAGGCTGCTCTCCCAGCTCATCCCGCCGACCAGTCCGATGCTCAACACGCAGGCGAGTCTGCCACAGCCGGCGGACGGCTACTTGTCGGTGCGGCGGGGTAGACCACAGGTATGACCCGTTGCCAGATCATCCCGCCGTACCTGCTCGAGAAGCTCGCCTCGTCGCACCCCGACCCGGACACCTGCGAGTGCTCGAGCCACACCCTCGAGGTCGACGACCGGCTGCGCACCCGCCGCGTCCAGCAGGCAGCGGCGCTGGTCGCGCCCACGGTCGCCGCGAGCGAGGGGCCGTTCTCGGTGCACGACGCCAAGCACGGCACCGAGCTGCCCGGTGTGCTGGTCCGCCGGGCCGGTGACCGGCCCACCGGCGACGTGGCGGTCGACGAGGCGTACGCCGGGGTGGAGGCCACCCTGGCGATGTTCGCGGAGGTCTACGGGCGCTCGTCGTACGACGGACAGGGGGCTCCGGTGGTCTCGACGGTGCACTACGAGAAGGGCTACGACAACGCCTTCTGGGACGGCACCCAGCTGGTCTTCGGCGACGGGGACGGCCAGGTGTTCGGCCGGTTCACCAAGCCCGTGGACGTGCTCGCGCACGAGTTCAGCCACGCCGTGACGCAGTACACCGCCAACCTCACCTACCAGGGCCAGCCGGGCGCCCTCAACGAGTCCGTCTCGGATGTGTTCGGGTCCTGCCTCAAGCAGCGGGTGCACGGGCAGACGGCGGCCGAGGCGGACTGGCTGATCGGCGAGGGGATCTTCATGCCGTCGGTGCAGGGAGTGGCGCTGCGCTCGATGAAGGAGCCCGGCACCGCCTACGACGACCCGACGCTGGGCAAGGACCCCCAGGTCGGCGCGATGGCCGACTACGTCGACACCACCGAGGACAACGGCGGCGTGCACACCAACTCCGGCATCCCCAACCGGGCGTTCGCGCTCGCGGCGGTGGCGCTCGGCGGCAACGCCTGGGAGGGCGCCGGCCGGATCTGGTACGACGCGCTGACCTCGGGGATCGGGGCGGACACCGACTTCGCCGGGTTCGCGGCCGCGACCGTCGTGGCGGCCGAGGCGGTCTCCCCGGCGGCCCGGGCCGCGGTCGCGTCGGCCTGGGGGCAGGTCGGCGTCACCGCCGCCGCGGGGACGTCCGGCCCGGGGTCGGCCCCCGCGGCTGGCCCGACCGTCGTGGCCGTGACCCGGTCCGGCGGGTTCGCCGGGGTGCGGCAGAGCGGGGAGATCGCGCTCGGCGACGACCCCCGGACCCCCGAGGTCGAGTCGCTGATCGACCGGATCGACTTCCGCGGCGTGACCGCCGGGCGGCCCCAGCCGGACCGGTTCGTCTACACCTTCGAGGTGCGCGGCGAGCAGGTCGTCCTCGGCGAGCAGGACCTCACCCCCGAGCTCCAGCGGCTGGCGACCCTGCTGCTGCGGTGACCGACCGGTGACCGGCCGACCGGCCGGCCGGCGGTCGGGGCCGGCGGCGAGCCCCGTCAGTCGTGGACGCGGTGCACCTTGTGCTGCGCGGCCTGCGCTCGGGGCCGGATGACCAGCTCGTCGATGTTGACGTGCGAGGGGCGGGTGACCATCCAGGTGATGGCGTCCGCGACGTCGTCGGCGGTCAGCGGCTCGGCCACCCCGTCGTACACCGCGTCGGCCTTGGCCTGGTCGCCGTCGAAGCGGACCAGCGCGAACTCGTCGGTGCGCACCATCCCCGGCGCGATCTCGCAGACTCGCACCGGCTGGTCGAACAGCTCCAGGCGGAGCGTCTCGGAGACCACCTGGGTGCCGTGCTTGGCGGCCGTGTAGCCGGCCCCGCCCTCGTAGGCGACACGTCCCGCGGTGGACCCGACGTTCAGGATCACCCCGGCCCCGCTGGCGATCAGCGCCGGCAGCAGCGCCTGGGTGACCTGCATCAGCCCGATCACGTTCACCTCGTACATCCGGCGCCACTCGTCGCTGTCGGCCTGGGCGACCGGGGAGGACCCGAACGCCCCGCCGGCGTTGTTGACCAGGACGTCCAGCCGGGGACCGACCTGGGCGGCGAGCGCCGCCACGTCGTCGGTCGAGGTCACGTCGCAGCGGACGGCGGTGCCGCCGATCTCCTCGGCCAGCGCCTCCACCCGGTCGGCGCGCCGTGCGGCGCAGAACACGTGGAACCCCTCGCCGGCGAGGTGTCGCGCGGTGGCGGCCCCGATCCCGCTGCTGGCTCCGGTCACGACGGCGGTCCTGGTCTCCATGGCCACGATTCTGCCTGGCGGCCGATGAGGAGGGGACGGCAGCCACCCGGGGCGCGGCGAAAGTGGGCGGTCCGGGAGGAAGGGACGGAATAGGTGTGGACCGCGCCGGGTTGGGGACACGGAGGTGTGTCCCACGTGAGTCCCGACGAGCTCGACCAGCACCCGGCCCGACACGGCCGGGTGGCGATGATCAGCGTCCACACGTCCCCGCTCGACCAGCCGGGCACCGGCGACGCGGGCGGGATGAACGTCTACGTCGTCGAGCTGGCCCGCCGGCTGGCCGAGCGCAACCTGGCGGTGGAGATCTACACCCGGGGCACGTCCTCGGCGCTGCCGCCGTCGGTCGAGGCGTTCCCGGGGGTGACCGTGCACCACGTGCACGCGGGCCCGTTCGAGGGGCTGACCAAGCAGGAGCTCCCGGGGCAGCTGTGCGCGTTCGCCCGCGAGGTGCTGCGCGCCGAGGCCCGCCACGACCAGGGGTGGTACGACGTGGTGCACTCCCACTACTGGCTCTCCGGGCAGGTCGGGGCGTTGGTCCGGGACCGCTGGAGCGTGCCGCTGGTGCACTCGATGCACACCATGGCCAAGGTCAAGAACGCGTCGCTGGCGGGCGGGGACACCGCCGAGCCCGCCGCCCGGGTGATCGGCGAGGAGCAGGTCGTCGAGGCCGCGGACATGCTGATCGCGAACACCGACCT
This sequence comes from uncultured Actinomycetota bacterium, assembly GCA_963800225.1. GTDB lineage: Bacteria > Actinomycetota > Actinomycetes > Propionibacteriales > Nocardioidaceae > Nocardioides_B. The sequence goes on from CAWDAF010000003.1 coordinate 662,488, forward strand.
CGAGGCCAAGCAGCTGCTCGAGCTGTACGACGCCGACCCGGCCCGCGTCGAGGTGGTGCATCCGGGGGTCGACCTCGACGTGTTCCGTCCGTCCCTGACGGCCCGGGCCCGGCTCGGCCTGCCCCGTGACGCCGTGGTGCTGATGTTCGCCGGCCGGATCCAGCCGTTGAAGGCCCCCGACGTGCTGCTCCGCGCAGTGCACGCGCTGCTCGAGCGGGACCCGGCGCTGCGCGACCGGCTGGTCGTCCCGGTGGTCGGCGGGCCCTCGGGCACCGGCCTGGAGCATCCCGAGTCACTGGTCCAGCTGGCCTCCTCCCTCGGCATCGGCGACGTCGTGCGGTTCGTCCCGCCGGTGGCCCAGTCGGTGCTGGCCGACTGGTACGCCGCGGCGACGCTGGTGTGCGTGCCGTCCTACAACGAGTCCTTCGGGCTGGTCGCGGTGGAGGCGCAGGCCGCCGGCACCCCGGTCGTCGCGGCCGCCGTGGGAGGACTGACCACGGTGGTGCGGGACGGCCGCTCCGGGCTGCTGGTCGAGGGGCACGACCCGGTCGACTACGCCCGGGCCATGGAGCGGATCGTGCACGCCCCCGACCTGCGCGCCGAGCTCTCCCGGGGGGCGCTGGCGCAGGCGGCCAGCTTCGCCTGGGAGCGCACCGCCGACCGCACCGTGGAGGTCTACCGTGCCGCCGCGAAGTCGATGCGCGACGACCTGGCCGGGCGGCGTCCGTGACCCAGCGAGAGGATGCCCTCGCCACGGTCCGCAGCACGCTCGGCGAGTCCGACCTGACCTGGGCGGAGATCCGCGAGGGCGTGTTCACCGTCGAGCTGCCCGGCGAGAAGAAGCTCGCCACTCCGTGCCGTCTCGACGTCGGCGAGCACGCGTTCGGGGTGCACGCCTTCGTGGCCCGGCACCCCGACGAGAACCACGAGCGGGTCTACCGCTGGCTGCTCGAGCGCAACCTGAAGATGTTCGGTGTCGGGTTCGCGGTGGACGCGGTCGGCGACATCTACCTCGACGGCCGGCTGCCGCTGGTCGCCGTCACCCCCGACGAGATCGACCGGCTGCTGGGCGCCGTGCTCACCTATGCCGACGAGTCGTTCAACACCATCCTCGAGCTCGGGTTCGCGAGCTCGATCCGCAAGGAGTGGGAGTGGCGGCGCAGCCGCGGCGAGTCGACGAGGAACCTCGAGGCGTTCCGCGGCTGGCTCGAGCGAGACTGATCAGGCCCCGGCCGTGGCGGCGGCCCGGGCCCGTGGCCGGCGCCGGGCCAGCCCCACGCCGATGAGGCACAGCGCCCCGCCGACGTACGCCATCGCCGGGGGCGCCTCGGCCAGGAACACCCAGCTGAGCAGCACCGTGATCGGCGGCACCAGGTAGGTGGTGACGCTGAGGTTGCCGGCGCTCATGTGGGTGAGCGCGAACGCGTACGTCGAGAAGGCGATCGCCGTCGGGAAGGCGCCGAGGTAGACCACCCAGGCGATGTCGGAGGGGCTCGCCGCCGCGGTGTCGCGGAGCAGGGACCCCGCGAACGGCAGGCAGGCGACCGCGCCGACCGTGCACGCGATCCAGGTGACCTCGACCGCGGAGATCCGGGCGACCAGCGGCTTCTGGAGGATCAGGCTGACGGCGTACGCCGCGGCGGAGACCAGGCACAGCAGCACGCCGACCGGGTCCCGGTCACCGTGGCCGGACGTCGCGGTGGCGATCAGCGCCACCCCGGCGAACGCGACGAGCAGGCCGACGCCCAGCGCGGGGGTGGCCCTCTCCTTGAGGAAGACCGCGGCCAGCACCGCGACCAGCACCGGGGAGAGCTGGATCAGCATCGCGGCGGTGCCCGCGTCGACCCGGCGCTCGCCGGCGTTCAGGGCCACGTTGTAGAGGCCGAACCACAGCACCCCGATCGCGACCAGCGACGGCCAGTCGCGAGGTCGCGGCGGGCTCCAGCCGCGCATCAGCAGCACCACGCCGAGCGCCAGGGAGCCGACCAGCAGCCGGCCCAGCGACAGCGCCCCGGGGCTGAAGGTGCCGCCGAGGTGCCGGATGGCCACGAACGCGGAGGACCAGAGCACCAACGTCACCGCGACCGCCACCAGCGGCAGCGGCGAGGGCCGGGAGGTGGACATGGCGCTCACGGTAGCGGTGGGAACCGACACCGGTCTCGCGGGTTCCGGACACCGCGACCGAGACGGTCAGGTCTCCAGCTTGTACCCCAGCCCCCGCACCGTGACCAGGAAGCTCGGCACCGCCGGGTCCGGCTCGATCTTGGCCCGCAGCCGCTTCACGTGCACGTCGAGGGTCTTGGTGTCGCCGACGTAGTCCGAGCCCCAGACCCGGTCGATCAGCTGGCCGCGGGTCAGCACCCGGCCCGGGTTGCGCAGGAACATCTCCAGCAGCTCGAACTCCTTGAGCGGCAGCTTGGTGTCGCCGCCGTTCACGGTCACCACGTGCCGCTCCACGTCCATCCGGACCGGGCCGGCCTCCAGCGTCGCGGGGGCCAGCTCGACCTCCTGACCGCGCCGCAGCACCGCGCGGATCCGGGCGACCAGCTCGCGCGGGGAGTAGGGCTTGGTGACGTAGTCGTCCGCGCCCAGCTCGAGACCGACGACCTTGTCCACCTCCGCGTCCTTCGCGGAGACCATGATCACCGGAACGTTGGAGGTGGTCCGGATCTGCCGGCAGACCTCGGTCCCGGGGATGCCGGGCAGCATCAGGTCGAGGAGCACGATGTCAGCGCCGGTCTTGTCGAACTGGGCGAGGGCGTCCGGCCCGGTGTTGGCCACCGAGACCTCGAAGCCCTCCTTGCGGAGCATGTAGGCGAGCGCGTCGCTGTAGCTCTCCTCGTCCTCGACCACGAGCACTCGGGTCACGGGCTTGCCTCCTGGGGGGTGTCCTGCGATGGGTACGTCGTGGGGGTGAGCGGTGCGGCCACGGGGTCCGAGGCCCGGCGCGGCAGGGAGAGGGTGAAGGTCGAGCCCTGTCCCTCCACCGACCACACCCGGATCTCGCCGCCGTGCGAGGCGGCGACGTGCTTGACGATCGACAGCCCGAGGCCGGTGCCGCCGGTGGAGCGGTGCCGCGCGGGGTCGACCCGGTAGAACCGCTCGAAGATCCGGTCGATCTCGGCGGCGGGGATGCCGATGCCCTGGTCGGTGACCGTCAGGTCGACCATCATCTCGTTCGCGCGGGCCGCGACCACCACCCGTCGGTGCGGGGGGGAGTAGGCGACCGCGTTGGCGACCAGGTTGCCGAGAGCCAGGGCGATCTCGTCGTTGTTGCCGAGGATCTGCAGCCCGCGCTCGCCGTCGTGCACCACCGCGATGTCCTGGGACTGGGCGTCGATCGTGCTCTGGTCGATCGCGCGGGACACGGTCGCGTCCACGTCGACGGTCTGCGGCTCCTCCAGCGGGTCGTCGCCCTGGAGCCGGGACAGCTCGATGATCTGCTGCACCAGCTTGGTCAGGCGGGTGCTCTCCTTCTGCATCCGCCCGGAGAAGCGGAGCACCGCCTCGGGGTCGTCGGCGGCCTCCTGGACCGCCTCGGCGAGCAGGTTCAGTGCCCCGACCGGGGTCTTCAGCTCGTGGGAGACGTTGGCGACGAAGTCCCGGCGGATCGCCTCGACCCGCCGCTCGCGGGTGCGGTCCTCGATCAACGCGAGCACCAGCCGGCTGCTCAGCGGGGCGACGCGCGCCGTGACGTGCAGCGGCGCGACCGCGCGTCCGCGGGCCATCACCAGCTCGGTCTCCCGGATCTGCCCGTCCCGGCGGACCTGGCGCACCAGGTCGGCGAGCTCCTGGACGGCCACCTGGTTGCCCTTCACGAGCCCGAACGCGTACGCCGGCGCGGAAGCCTTGACCACCTCGTCGTTCTCGTCGACGACCAGCGCGCTGGAGCGCAGCACGCTCAGCACGGTCCCGATCCCGGCCGGGACGGCGGCCTCCTCGACGGCCCTGCGGTCGTGCATCTGCGCGTCGCTGACCCGCCAGGCGAGGACGACGCCGCCGCCGAGCACTGCCCCGAGCAGTGCGAACAGGAGTGCTTGCGTCGTACCGTCCACGGCTCGATCGTACGCACGTCGTCATCGGCAGTTCGCCAGCACCAGGGCCCTGACCTGCGCTTTCGTCGACTGTTCACCTCTCGTTCACGCTCCGTCGTCACCGGGTCGTCGGCCCTTCACCCGGTGTCCACCTGACCTCCGTAGGGTGGCGTTCATGCGCGATGCCTACTTCGACCAGCTCGACACGATCGTCGACGAGCTCGTCACCATGACCCACGAGGTGCAGGAGGCGGTCGTCCGCTCGACGCGGGCGCTCCTCACCGCGGACGCGGAGATCGCCGAGAAGGTGATCTCCGACGACGCCCTCATCGACGCCGCCCGCGAGCGCGTGGAGCAGCGGTCCTTCGAGCTGCTGGCCCTCCAGCAGCCGGTCGCGAGCGACCTGCGGATGCTCATCGCGGGGATGCGGATGGTGGCAGACCTGGAGCGGATGGGGGACCTCTCGGTGCACGTCGCGAAGGTCGCCCGGCTCCGGGTGCCGGAGGTGGCGATCCCCGCGGAGATGGTGCCCACCATCCAGCGGATGGCCACCGTCGCGGAGAAGATGGTCGGCACGGTGGCCGGGATCATCGCCGAGCGTGACGTCGAGGGGGCCCGCCGGCTCGAGGAGGACGACGAGGAGATGGACCAGCTGCGGCGCTCGTCGTTCCGGCTGATGCTGGACGACACCTGGCCCTACGGCGTCGAGCCGGCCGTCGACATCGCCCTGCTCGGCCGCTACTACGAGCGGATCGCCGACCACGCCGTCTCCCTGGCCCGCCGGGTCGTCTACCTGGTCACCGGCGAGACGGTCACCGCCGTCGACCACCTGTAGGACCACGGCCCGGCGTGCACCGCGCTGCGCTGCCGACGGTTGCGGCACCCGGAGTGGGGCCGAGCCGGGTCAGCGGCCCTGGTTGGCGACCGCCTTGATGGCGTCGGCGGCCGCGTCCGGGTCGAGGTACTCGCCGCCGGTCCGGGTCGGCCGCAGGTGCTCGTCGAGCCGATAGACCAGCGGGATGCCGGTCGGGATGTTGAGCCCCACCACGGCCTCCTCGGACATCCCGTCGAGGTGCTTGACCAGGGCGCGCAGCGAGTTGCCGTGCGCCGCGACGCAGACGGTGCGGCCGGTGCGCAGGTCGGGCACGATCGCGTCGTACCAGTACGGCAGCATCCGCTGCACCACGTCGGCCAGGCACTCGGTGCGCGGCAGGATCTCGTCGGCGAGGTCGGCGTAGGCCGGCGCTCCGGTCTGCGACCACTCGTCGTCGTCGGCGATCCGTGGCGGCGGGGCGTCGTACGAGCGGCGCCAGAGCATGAACTGCTCCTCGCCGTACTCCTCCAGCGTCGCCTTCTTGTCCTTGCCCTGGAGCGCGCCGTAGTGCCGCTCGTTGAGCCGCCAGGACCGCTGCACCGGGATCCAGTGCCGGTCGCAGACGTCCAGGGCCAGCTGGGCGGTGGTGATCGCGCGGCGGAGCACGGAGGTGTGCAGCACGTCCGGGAGCACGCCGGCCTCTGCGATCAGCGACCCGGCCCGGGCCGCCTCGGTGCGGCCCTTGTCGGTCAGCGGGACGTCCACCCAGCCGGTGAACAGGTTCTTCGCGTTCCACTCGCTCTCGCCGTGGCGGAGCAGGACCAAGGTGTACGGCGCACTCGTCATGCGGTTCACCCTAGTGGGGCCGGTCGAGCGTCCGGAAGGATGCGACCAGAGGGACGGCCGGCGCCCGGGCCCGCGTGCCCCGGCCGGGTCAGGAGCCGGAGGGGACCTTGACGTCCTTGTACACCGGGTTGGACGCGTCCACCACGGGAGCCTGGAGCGTGATCGCCTGGCCGCGGTCGAAGGAGAAGGTGATCTCCACGAAGTTGCCCGGCTTCACCCGCGGGCCTCGGGCGGTGATGCTGCCGTCCTTGGCCAGGTTGAGCAGTCCGCCGGCCGGGATCGCGGTCGCGCCGCCCGGGGTGACCTTGAGCGAGGAGTCCGCGCCGGCGCCCGTGACGCCGCGCAGGGTGTCGGGGTGGACCTGGTCGTTGTTGACCAGCGTGGCGATGACGGTGCCGCTGCCGTTGCTGCCGGACACGATGAGGGCGTTGAGCACGTCGACGGAGCCGCTGCGTGCGTCCACCCCGGCGGAGGGGTTGTAGACCTGGTCGGTCTGGGCGCCGAAGCCCACGCCGCAGGACGACAACGCGGGTGCGGCGAGCACGAGGGCGGCGACGGCGAGGCTGCGGCGAACGTTCACGTGCGGGAGTCTAGTGGTCATCGGCTCACTCCGACGGTCAGGGCCGCGATCACCATGCCGACGGCCACCACAGCGGTGTACGCCGAGGAGATCCAGAGCAGCCGCGGGGCCCCGATCCGCAGGGCGATCAGCAGCGGCAGGTGCCGCAGCCCCTGCTCGTTGTCCTCCACCAGGTCGGGCAGGGCGTTGAGGAAGTGGATGCCGATGCCGAGCAGCGCGGCCAGCACCGTCATCGCGACGGTCGGGGGCGACCCGTGCATCCCGCCTCCGAGGCCGCCGTAGGAGAGAAAGGCCGGGAGCAGCCCGAAGCTGACGGCGTACGGCAGCCAGGAGAGGGGGTTCCTCTTGAAGTAGAAGTCGTAGGTCCAGGCGCTCAGTACCGCCGCGAGGTGGGCGATCCCCGCCGCCGTGCCGTTGGCGACCGACAGTGGGATGACCAGGAGCACCGCGCAGGCGGTCGCGAAGCCGACCGTGCCGGGGTCGATCCAGCCCATCGCGACCGGCTTGTCCCGGCGCCCGGACGCCCGGTCCCGGTCGGCGTCGACCAGGTCGTTGATCCAGCCGATGGTGAGCTGGCCGGTGAGCACCGTGGCGGCGACGAGCAGGCACTCCGGCCCGCTGCGGCCGGTCAGCGCCGCCGCGATCGTGAGGGCGACGGTCATCGCGGCCGCGGGCAGGGGGTGGCAGGACAGGACCAGCGATGTCGCCGTCCCCCGCTGCGTGCGGACGCTCATGGGTCGCAGTATTGACCACCGAAGCCCGACCGGGCCGGGATTTCGATGGTCTCCGACGGTCGACGGCTGCCGCACGGGCCGCTCCGGCACCCCTCGCAGGCACACGGATCTGTGATCTGTCAAGCCCTCAACTGGCCTCTGACCTGCGCAAACGCGACTCCGGACACCCCGGGGACGTGTTATCCTAGACACCTAGGAAGGGGTACTTAGCACATGACATTTACCGTCGGCGAAACGGTTGTATACCCAAATCACGGCGCAGCGATCATCGAGGACATCGAGACGCGGCAGATCAAGGGCGAGGACAAGGAGTACCTGGTACTCCGCATCGTCGCCCAGCAGGATCTCGTCGTTCGAGTGCCTGCCTGCAACCTGGACCTGGTCGGGGTCCGCGACGTGGTGGACAAGGAGGGTCTGGATCGCGTCTTCGACGTGCTGCGTGCCGCGCACACCGAGGAGCCGACGAACTGGTCCCGCCGCTACAAGGCCAACCTCGAGAAGCTGCACTCCGGGGACGTCATGAAGGTGGCCGAGGTCGTCCGCGACCTGTGGCGCCGCGAGCGCGACCGCGGTCTGTCGGCCGGTGAGAAGCGGATGCTGGCGAAGGCACGCCAGATCCTCGTCTCCGAGCTGGCGCTGGCCGAGCACACCAACGAGGACAAGGCCGAGGCCCTTCTCGACGACGTGCTCGCTTCCTGACGCACACCCGGCTGCACGCGTAGCCCTCAGAAGCCCCCGGCATCTCGGTGCCAGGGGCTTCTGTCTTTCCCCGCCCCTTCGAGACCCAGGGAGTCCCGGTGTTCTTCGACGACGACACGAGGCGCGCGCCGGTGGGACTGGTGCCCGTCGAGGGCCGCGGCTCCCTGCCCTTCGCCCTGCTGCACGGCGAGTCACTGGTGGCGGTGGCGTCGTGGGCAGTCGGTGAGGCCGGCGTCGACCTGCTCGACTTCACCGCGTCCTGGCCGGACCTGCTCGCCAGGGAGGCGGACCTGGTGGTGCACGACCCGCTGTGCCCGGGGACCCCGGTGAGCTTTCTCGCCGAGGCCATCCGGGTCGCGGCCGGCGGAACCGCCGTGGTGGTGGGTTGCCGCCCGGTGACCGACACCGTGGTGGCGGTCGACGCGCACGGGGCGCTGGGGCGGACGGTCGACCGGGAGGGGCTGCTCGCCGTCGCCTCGCCGGTGGTGGTGCCGCACGCGGTGCTGGCCACCCTCGATGCGCTGCCGTCCACCGACGACCTCGCCGACCTGGTGGCCGCGCTGGCCGCGGACCACGAGGTGGTGCTGCTGGAGGCGCCCGCGCTGGCCCGCCGGGTCGCCGACGAGTCCGACCTGCGGCTGCTCGAGGCCGGCTGAGCCGACTACCGTGCGGTGAGCAGCCGGGCCGCGACCTCGACGTCCTCGGGGAAAGTGATCTTGAGGTTCGTGGCCGGTGCGGGCACGCCGGTGACCCGCAGGTCGGTGTACGCCGCGACGCAGCTCGCGGTGTCCGTGCCCACGAACCCCTCGTCCCGGGCTCGGTCGTAGGCCGCCAGCAGCGGCCGCGCGCGGAACGCCTGGGGCGTCTGCACCGCGGCCAGGCCGGTGACGTGCCGCAGCCCGTCGCGGGCCAGCAGACCGCGCGGCGCCCGCACCGGGACGGCGCCGCCGTCGGCGTGCGCGGCGCGGACCACCGCGTCGAACAGGGGGGCGTCGGCCAGCGGACGGGCCGCGTCGTGCACCACGACCACGTCGAGCCGTCCGGCCTCGACGTCCGCTCGGAGCACCGCCAGCCCGCGCTGCTCCGAGGCGTGCCGGGTGTCCCCGCCGGTGACCAGGGCGACCTCCTGGTCGTGACGCAGCTCCTCGGACACCAGCTCCGCCACGACGTCGACGTCCTGCTCGCGGACCACGACGACCACCCGGTCGACGTACGGCAGCGAGCAGGACGTGCGCAGGGACCAGGCGAGCACCGGGGTGCCGAGCAGGGGCAGCAGCACCTTGTTGACCGGGGCCCCCACCCGGGTGCCGGCGCCGGCGGCGACCAGGACGACGGCGGCACGCGGGGCGGGAGAGGCGGCCGTCATGGGGGCGAGCCTGCCAGAGATCGGCGTGACCGGACGTTTTCACTGCCGTAACAGCCGCTACACGCAGCCAAAACCTCGGCTCCGTAGGTTCGGCGCAACCGATGAGGGCGGTGTGATGACGGCGCAGGCCGACGACGGCGTTTGGACCCCGATCTGCGAGCTGGACAAGCTGCCCGTCGAGCGCGGCGTCACGGCCCTGGTGCGCGGGCACGCGGTCGCGGTGTTCCTGCTCCCCGACGGCCGGGTGTTCGCGGTCGGCAACCACGACCCGTCCAGCCGCTCCACGGTCCTCGGCCGCGGCATCGTCGGCTCGCGCGACGGGGTGCCGTTCGTGGCGTCCCCGTCCTCGCGACGAGCCTTCGACCTGCGCTCGGGTGCCTGCCTCGACGACTCCTCGGTCAGCGTCCCCGCCTACGCGGTCAAGGTCGTCGACGGCGTCGTGCACGTCGGCTCGCGGAGCCAGCCGTGACCCTGGTGATCCTCGCCCACGGCAGCTGCAACCCGGCCGCGGCCCGCACGGTCGAGGCGGTCGCGGCCCGGGTCCGGCTGCGGCTGGGTGGGGTGCCGGTGCGCACCGCGTACGCCGGGATCAACCGGCCCTCGCTGGCCGAGGTGCTGGCCGACCTCGCCGGCGACGCGGTCGTGGTGCCGCTGCCGTGCGCACAGGACGCCGCCCGGCCCGACTCGGTCCCGGCCCGGGGCGAGCCGCTGGTCACCCCGCCACGGGTCACCCATTGGCCGTTGGTCACCGAACCGCTGGTCACCGAACCGCTGGGGTCCGACCGGCTCGTCGCGGGGGTGATGCGGCAGCGGCTCCTGGGTGCCGGCGCCCGGCCAGGTCAGCCGGTGGTGATGGTGGCCGCCGGGTCGGCCTACGCGAGCAGCCAGGGGGACACCGCACGGGCGGCGCAGCTGCTGGAGGAGTCCTGGCGTGGCCCGGTGCGGGCCGCGCACCTGACCGGCCGCGGCGCGCGGATGTGCGAGGTGGTCGCGGAGTTCCGCGCCCGGGGCGCGGCCGCGCCCGCCGTCGCGTCGTACCTCGTCGCGCCTGGGCAGTTCCACACCCGGGCCCGCGAGGACGCCCGCTCGCTGGGCCTGGAGCTGGTGGCAGACGTGCTCGGCGACCACCCGCACGTCGCCGAGGCGCTCGCCCGCCGCTACCGGGCGACTGCCGCGCACCGGTTCGCGCTCTCGCTGCCCTGACCGCTGGGGCCTGACCGCTGGGGCCTGAGCGCTGGGCCCTGAGCGCTGGCCTGACCGCTGGGGCCCTGACCGCTGGGGTCAGCGGGACAGCAGCAGCGCCGTTGCCAGGGCGGCGACGCCCTCGCCGCGACCGGTGAGCCCGAGCCCGTCGGTCGTGGTCGCCGACACCGACACCGGCGCGCCCGCGGCGGCGGACAGAGCCGCCTCGGCCTCGGCGCGGCGCGGGCCGATCCTGGGCCGGTTGCCGACCACCTGCACGGCGAGGTTGCCGATCTCGAAGCCCGCGTCGCGGACCCGTCGCGCGGCCTCGGCCAGCAGCGTCACGCCCGCGGCGCCCGCCCACTGCGGCTCGGCGGTGCCGAAGTGGCTGCCCAGGTCGCCCAGGCCGGCGGCCGAGAACAGCGCGTCGCAGCACGCGTGCGCGGCCACGTCGCCGTCCGAGTGCCCGGCCAGCCCCTGCGGCTCGTCGGGGAAGTGCAGCCCCGCCACGTGCATCGGGACCCCGGTCTCGAGGGTGTGCACGTCGGTGCCGATGCCGATGCGGGGCGCGGGGGAGGTCACAGCCGTGATCATGCCGTACGGCGTCCGCCCATCCGGTTGGGACCGGTGCGCGAACATGGGGGTGTGAAGACTGCGCCGCGTCGACGTCTCGCCCTCGCCGGGGCCGTCGCCGCCCTCGCCGGCGTGGTCGTCAGCAACCTTCTGACCAGCGTGCTCAACTCCCGGGCCAACCCCGTCCAGGTGGTCGCCGAGGCGGTCATCGCGATCACGCCCGGGCCGGTAGCGGAGTCGCTGATCCGGGTGGTCGGCCGCAACGACAAGCCGTTCCTGGTCGCCGGGGTGACGGTGGCGATCCTCGCGCTCGGCGCGTTAGCGGGCGTGCTGACGAGACGGCGCACCCTCTACGGGCACCTGGTGTTCTGGGCGATGGCCGCGGTCGCCCTGGTCGCCACGATGACCCGGCCGGGCTTCTCGCCGTACTCCCTGCTCCCGCTGGCCGCCGGGGTGGTCGTCTGGACGGTGCTGCTCGACCTGCTCACCGGCACCGCCGAGCCGCGTCCCACGCTGGCCGCCTCCCGGCGCCGGTTCCTGCTCAGTGCCGGGGGAGTGGCCGTGGCGGCCGTCGCGGTCGGGGTGGGCGGCCGGGTCGTCGGCCGGACCCGTCGGGCCGTCGAGGGCGCCCGACGGCTGCTGCGGCTGCCGGTCACCCGCGGGGCCGTCCCCGCCGGCGCCGACCTCGGGGTGCCCGGGACGACCCCCTGGCGGGTTTCCAACGACAGCTTCTACCGGATCGACACCGCGCTCGTGGTGCCCGCGGTCGACCCCAACGAGTGGACGCTGCGGATCCACGGCATGGTCGACAAGGAGCTCACGATCAGCTACCGGGAGCTGGTGGGCCGCAAGCTCACCGAGGACTGGGTGACGATCTGCTGCGTCTCGAACCCCGTCGGTGGCGACCTGATCGGCAACGCCTGGTGGAGCGGGGTGCGGATCGCCGACCTGCTGCGCGAGGCCGGGGTCGCCCCCGGGGCCGACGCGGTCAAGCAGACCTCCCAGGACGGCTGGACCTGCGGCACCCCGATCGAGGCGCTCACCGACGACCGCAACGCGATGCTCGCCGTGGCGATGAACGGCCAGCCGCTCCCGCTCGAGCACGGCTTCCCGGTGCGGATGATCGTCCCCGGCCTCTACGGGTACGTGTCGGCCACGAAGTGGCTGGTCGACTTGGAGGTCACCACCTTCGACCGGTTCTCGGCGTACTGGACCGATCGGGGCTGGTCGGAGCGGGGGCCCGTCAAGACCCAGTCCCGGGTCGAGGTGCCCCGGGGCGGAGCCAAGGTCGGTGCCGGGAGGGTGCGGCTCGGCGGGCACGCCTGGGCCCAGCACACCGGGATCGAGAAGGTGGAGTACCGCGTGGACGGGGACGCCTGGCAGCAGGCCGACCTCGGCCGGGTGCCGGGCAACGACACCTGGGTGCAGTGGGCCGGCAGCGCCGATGTCGCGGCCGGCAGCCACTCGGTGGTCGTCCGGGCCACCGACCGCTCGGGCTACACCCAGACCGCGGCGCGCACCGATGTCGTCCCCGACGGGGCGACCGGTTGGGACAAGGTCGAGTTCACTGCCGGCTGAGCCGCGCGGTCGGAGCCACCTCGTCGCGCCGATACCATGGGCCGGTGACTCAGTCCCCGACCTCGCTGCGGTTCTACGACACCGCGACCCGCGAGACCCGTGACTTCGTCCCCCTCGAGGCGGGCAAGGTCGGCATCTACCTGTGCGGCCTGACCGTGCAGTCCGAGCCGCACGTCGGTCACGTCCGGTCCGCGGTGAACTTCGACGTGCTGCGCCGCTGGCTGGTCGCGCGCGGGTACGACGTGACGCTGATCCGCAACATCACCGACATCGACGACAAGATCCTCGCCAAGGCGGAGGAGCAGGGCCGTCCCTGGTACAACCTCGCCTACGCCATGAAGCGCGAGCTCGACGCGGCCTACGACGCCCTGCACGTCGACCCGCCGACGTACGAGCCCGCCGCGACCGGCCACGTGCCGGAGATGCTGGAGCTGATCGAGCGGCTGATCGCGGCCGGCCATGCCTACCCGGCCGAGGACGGCTCCGGGGACGTGTACTTCGACGTCCGGTCCTGGCCGGCGTACGGCGAGCTCACCCACCAGGGCATCGACGACATGGAGGCAGCCACCGACGCGGACCCGCGGGGCAAGCGCGACGCCCGCGACTTCGCGCTCTGGAAGGGCAAGAAGGGCACCGAGCCCGCGTCCGCGTCCTGGCCCTCGCCGTGGGGCCGCGGCCGGCCCGGCTGGCACATCGAGTGCTCGGCGATGGCGCTGAAGTACCTCGGCGGCGGCTTCGACATCCACGGCGGCGGCGTCGACCTGCGCTTCCCGCACCACGAGAACGAGCAGGCCCAGTCCCGCGCGGCCGGGTTCGCGTTCGCGTCGTACTGGATGCACAACGCCTGGATCACCACCTCCGGCGAGAAGATGAGCAAGTCGCTGGGCAACTCGCTGGTCGTCCCGGCGGTGCTGGAGCGGGTCCGGGCGATCGACCTGCGCTTCTACATCGTCGCGGCGCACTACCGCTCGCACGTGGAGTTCTCCTTCCAGGCGCTCGAGGAGGCCGCGGCCGGGTTCGCCCGGATCGAGCACTTCCTGGAGCGGGCCTCGTCGGTGCTCGGCGGCGCCCCGGCGGTCGGTCACGGCGCGGAGGTGCTCGACGCGCTGCCGGAGGCGTTCGTCGCGGCGATGGACGACGACCTCGGCACGCCCGCGGCGGTGGCGGTGCTCTACGACGCCGTCCGCGACGGGAACAAGCTGCTCGCCGACGGCGGTGGCGAGGACCTGTCCCGGCTCGCTGTCCGGGTCCGGGCGATGCTCGCGGTGCTGGGGCTCGACCCCCTCGACCCGCACTGGTCCGCCGGCGGCTCGTCGGAGACCGAGGCCAAGCTGACGACCGCGGTCGATGCGCTGGTCTCCGCGCTGCTGGAGCAGCGGGCCGCCGCGCGAGCCGCCAAGGACTTCGCGGCCGCGGACGCGATCCGGGACCGGCTGAAGGCCGCCGGCATCGAGCTCGAGGACACCCCCGCAGGGCCCACGTGGTCCCTGTGACCCCTGACCACTGCGCGACCACGAGAACAACCGAAGGAATCTGATGGCTGGCAACTCCTCGCGCCGCGGGGCGATCAAGAAGACCGGCAAGGGCAACCCCACTGCCGGCTCGGGCGGGCGCGTCAAGCGTGGCCTCGAGGGCCGCGGACCCACGCCGAAGGCGAAGGACCGCGAGGGCCACATCGCCTACAAGGCGCGCAAGCGTGCCGAGAAGTCCGCGCCGCGCCGCAAGCCCGCAGCCAAGTCCGGCGACGCCGACTGGATCGCCGGGCGCAACTCGGTCGTCGAGGCGCTGCGCGCGAACATGCCGGTCTCCGCGGTGTACGTCGCCGAGGGCGCCGAGCGCGACGGCCGGCTGCGCGAGGTGTTCCGGGTCGCGGCGGACCGGGGCATCTCCCTGCTCGAGGTGGCCCGGGCCGAGCTCGACCGGATCACCGACGGCGCCGTGCACCAGGGGCTGGCGGCCCGTGTCCCGGCGTACGAGTACGCCCACCCCGACGACCTGCTCGCCCGGGCGCACGAGGCCGGTGAGAAGCCGCTGATCGTCGCCCTCGACTCGGTCACCGACCCCCGCAACCTCGGGGCCGTGGTCCGCTCGGCGGCCGGCTTCGGGGCCCACGGGGTGCTGATCCCCGAACGCCGCTCCGCGGGGATGACCGCCTCGGCGTGGAAGACGTCGGCCGGCGCGGCCGCGCGGCTGCCGGTCGCGCAGGCCACCAACCTGACCCGGCAGCTCAAGGCCTACCAGGAGGCGGGCTGCATGGTGGTCGGCCTCGCGGCGGACGGGGACGTCTCGCTGCCCGAGTTCGAGCTCGCCGACGGTCCGCTCGTCGTGGTGGTCGGCTCCGAGGGCGGCGGCCTGTCGCGGCTGGTGGCGGAGACCTGCGACCAGCTGCTGAGCATCCCGATGGTCACCGACCTGGAGTCACTGAACGCCGGTGTGGCCGCCTCGGTCACGCTGTACGCGATCTCCCAGGTCCGCGCCTGACCCGCCGAGTCGGCGCGAACGCACGAAGGAGGCCCGCCGAGTCGGCGCGAACGCACGAATGAGGCCCGCCGAGTCGGCGCGAACGCACGCTTGGACCGCGCCGAGTCGGCGCGAACGCAGCGCCGCGTGTCCTGGTCGGCGGGTCTAGGCTGAATGCCATGGCGCTCCGCATCGTCGCGACGAAGCCGAACCCGGCGCTGGTCACCCTGCCCTGGCAGCTCTCTCTCGACGAGTGGGGCGATGACGTGGTGGTGCCGCTGCCGCGCGGCATCTCCCGGCACATCGTCCGCATCGTCCGGCTCGGCAAGGACGTCTACGCCGTCAAGCAGACCCGCGAGCACATGGCCAACCGGGAGTACCGGCTGCTGCGGGACCTGCGACGCCTCGGCCTGCCGGCCGTCGAACCGGTCGGCGTGGTCAGCGGCCGTGAGGGCGTCGACGGGGAGGAGATCGAACCGGCGCTGGTGACCCGGCACCTGCAGTACTCGCTGCCTTACCGGTCGCTGTTCAGCCACGGGCTGCCCACGGACAGCCTGCCCAAGATCCTCGACGCCCTCGTCGTCCTGCTCGTGCGGCTGCACCTCTCGGGCTTCTTCTGGGGCGACGTGTCGCTGTCCAACGTGCTGTTCCGGCGCAGCGCGGGCGAGTTCGCGGCGTACCTCGTCGACGCCGAGACCGGAGAGCTGCACGACAGCCTCAGCGACGGGCAGCGCGCGCACGACCTCGAGGTGGCGCTGACCAACATCTACGGCGAGCTGCTCGACCTGCAGGCCGGCGGGCTGCTCAGCGAGTCCTTCGAGGCGGACGACATCGTGGAGCGCGTCGAGCTCCGGTACGACGGGCTGTGGCACGAGCTCACCGGCACCGAGGAGTTCACCACCGACGAGATCTGGCGGATCGAGCAGCGGATGGAGCGGCTCAACGAGCTCGGGTTCGACGTCGACGAGCTCGACATCGTGACCGACTGGGACGGTGCCACGGTGCGCATGCAGCCCAAGGTCGTGGAGGCCAACCACCACGCGCGCGAGCTGCAGAGGCTGACCGGGCTCGACGTGGAGGACAACCAGGCGCGGCGGCTGCTCAACGACCTGTCGGCGTTCACCGCCCACCACGACCTCGGCGGCGAGAGCCGCTCGATCGTCGCACACCGGTGGCTGACCACCGTCTACGAGCCGATCACCGCGATGGTGCCGCCGGCGCTGAAGGGCCGGCTGGAGTCGGCGGAGGTGTTCCACGAGATCCTGGAGCACCGGTGGTTCCTGTCCGAGCAGCGCGGCCACCCGGTGCACACGGTGGATGCCGCCCGGTCCTACATCGACAACGTGCTCACGGCCCGCCCCGAAGAGGTCATCGCCGTCGAGCCGGAGACGACTGAGTTCCAGGCCGCGCTCGAGGACATCTGAGACCTGCGTTCGCGCCGACTCGGCGGGTGGCGGGTGCGAGTCGTGCGTTCGCGCCGACTCGGCGGGTGGGAGTCGTGCGTTCGCGCCGACTCGGCGGGCCGCATACCTGCGGTCGCGCCGAGTCGGCGGGGACGGACTAGTTCTTGAACGCGTCCTTGACCTTCTCGCCGGCCTGCTTCAGGTCGGCCTTGCTCTGGTCCGTCTTGCCCTCGGCCTGCAGGTCGCGGTCGTTCGTGGCGTCGCCCAGCGACTCCTTGGCCTTGCCGAGCATGCCCTCGCCCTTGTTGGCGATCTTGTCGTCGTTACCCATGGTGCGTCCTCCTCGGTTGACTAAGCGCGTAGTACCCGGGCTCGCCAGGATGATGCGCGCCGGTCCGGATTGCCGGCACCGAACCGGGGTCGCCTACGATGGTCGCTGCTGCCGGAGCACGGCGCACGCCGCTTTAGCTCAGCTGGTAGAGCACTCGCCTTGTAAGCGAAAGGTCGTCAGTTCGAACCTGACAAGCGGCTCCGGACCCCGGCTGGCATGAGCACCCCGGCGGCGGGGTAGAGGTTCCCGGTCGGCTCGAACGTAGCCGCTCAGGAGGCTTCACATGTTCGGACGATCCAGCACCCCCACCCGCCAGCACGACACCGTCGACGAGGAGCGTGCCGTCGACGGCCGCACCGACCCGGCGATCGCCCAGGAGGCCCGTCGCGACAGGTTCGGCGGTCTCAACTCCGGTGCCGCCTTCTTCGGCTGGCTGGTGGCCATCGCGGTCGCGATCCTGCTGACCAGCATCGTCGGCGCCATCGCCGCCGCGATCGGCACCAACGTCCAGGTCACCCAGTCCCAGGCCCGCCAGCAGGCCGGCACCATCGGCCTGGTCGCCGCGATCGTGCTGCTCGCGGTGCTGATGATCGGCTACTACTGCGGCGGGTACGTCGCCGGCCGGATGTCGCGCTTCTCCGGCCCGCGCCAGGGCCTCGGCGTGTGGCTGATCGGCCTGCTCGTCACGGTCATCGCGATCGTGCTCGGCGCGGCCTTCGGACAGCAGTACGACATCCTCAGCCGGGTGAACCTGCCCCGGCTGCCGATCTCGTCGAGCGACCTGAGCACCGGTGGCGTGATCGCAGCCCTGGTCGTCCTCGGCGGCACGCTGGTCGCGGCGCTGGCGGGCGGGTCGGTCGGCACGCACTACCACCGCCGCGTGGACAACGCCGGCTACCGGGCCTGAGCGAGGCGGGGTCGGGGCCGGGTCAGCGCAGCTGCTCGGCCCCGAACTCCATCCGGGGGTGGGCGAGCCGGTCCTGCGCCTGCACGAGCCGCATCTCGCGCTCCCCCGCCTCGTCGGTGGCCTGCACGACCGCGAAGACCGACGACGTGGTGCGCGCCAGCGCGACGTCGAGCGGGTGCCCGTCGAGCAGGTTCGCCAGGAACACCGCGGCGGTCAGGTCTCCGGCCCCCGGAGGGCTGGTCGCCAGCCGCGGCGTCCGCGTCCGCCACGCGCCCTCGTCGGAGACCGCGACGAGGTCGAGGGAGTCCTCCGGGGTGTCGTCGAGGATCGTGCTGGTCACCAGCACCACCGACGGACCGGTCGCCCGGACCGTGTCGACGGCGTCGAGCAGCGCGGGCAAGGAGGTCGAGGTCGTCCCCGCGAGGAAGTCGAGCTCGAAGTGGTTCGGGGTGATCACGTCGGCGGCGGGCACCACCTGCTCACGCATGAACTCCGGGATTCCCGGACGGACGAACATCCCGCGGCCCACGTCACCCATCACCGGGTCGCAGCAGTACAGCGCGCCGGGGCTGTGCCGCTTCACGGTCGCCACGGCGTCCAGGATCACGGTGCCGACGTCCTCGGCGCCCTGGTAGCCCGAGAGCACCGCCTCGCACCGGTCGAGGGCGCCGCGGTCCTCGACCCCGCGGATCACCTCGGCGACGTCGGAGGCCGCGAGCAGCGGCCCGCGCCAGTCGCCGTACCCGGTGTGGTTGGAGAAGTGCACCGTCATCACCGGCCACACCTCCCGGCCCAGCCGTTGCAGGGGGAACACGGCCGCGGAGTTGCCGGCGTGCCCGTAGGCGACGAGGGACTGGATCGACAGGATGCTCACGCGGTCAATCTAGGCGACCTGCAGCGACCGCTTCGACAGCCCCATCCAGTAGCCGTCGATCGTCTGGTCGCCGGGAGCCTCGGGGTCGGCGGCGGCGCCCAGGGTGACGAACAGCGGGGTGAAGTGCTCGACGGTCGGGTGGGCGTACGGCATCCCCGGCGCCCTGGTCCGGTACGACGCGAGCTCCTCGACGTCGCCGCGGGCCAGCGCCTCGGCGGCCCACGCGTCGAAGTCGGTCGACCATCCCGGGGCGGCCGCGTCGATCCGGAACTCGCGCAGGAACGGCAGGCCGTGGGTGAGGAAGCCGGACCCGACCACGAGAACGCCCTCGTCGCGCAGCGGGCGCAGCCGTCGGCCGAGCTCGAGGAGCCGGTAGGGGTCGTCGGTGGGCAGCGACATCTGCAGCACCGGGATGTCCCCGTCGGGGTACATGATCTTCAGCGGCACCCAGGCGCCGTGGTCCAGGCCGCGGCTCGGGTGCTGGTGGACCGGCTCGGTGTCCGGCATCATCGCGGCGACCCGGGCGGCGAGAGCGCCGGCGTCCGGCGTCTCGTAGGTCATCTCGTAGTAGCGCTGGGCGAAGCCGCCGAAGTCGTAGACGAGCGGGGTCCCGCGGCCGCTGGCGGACAGCGTCACCGGCGCGGACTCCCAGTGCGCGGAGACGATCAGGATCGCCCGGGGGCGGGGGAGGGCGGCCGACCAGGCCGCGAGCTGTCCGCTCCACAGCGCGTCGTCGAGCAGCGGCGGTGCGCCGTGCCCGATGTAGAGCGCGGGCATCCGCTCGGTGGTCTGCTGTGCCTCGGTCATCACGCCTCCGTCGGTCCGGCTGGTGGAGCCAGCGTAGCGCGAGTTAGTTGAAGCATCAAGTATTGGTCGGGTCGCGGGTCCTCCCCCTACCCTGGGCGCATGACACGATGGCTGGACGAGGACGAGCTGCAGGCCTGGCTGCGGCTCACCGGCGTGATGCTCAAGCTCTCCCCGGCCCTGGACTCCCAGCTGCAGCGCGACTCCGATCTCACGCACTTCGACTACCTGTGCCTGGCGATGCTCTCGGAGTCCGACGGGCGCACGCTGCGGATGAGCGACCTCGCGGCCCGCGCGAACGCCAGCCTGTCCCGGCTCTCGCACGTGGTCAGCAAGCTCGAGCGTCGCGGCTGGGTGGAGCGTCGCCCGTCCCCGGACAGCCGGCGGGTCACCCTGGTCACGCTCACCGACGAGGGCTGGAAGGTGCTCGTGAAGGCCGCGCCGGGGCACGTGGAGACGGTGCGGTCGCTGGTCTTCGAAGGTCTGGCGCGCGAGGACGTCGCCGCGCTGGGTCGGGTCGCCGGTCACATCGTGGAGGCGGTCGAGGCATCGCGGCTGCGCACGAGGCCCGGTCCCGACTGCCCGGACTGAGCGCTGCGGTCGCCCTGAGACACACCGCCAGCGACGTCGGCTAACCGGGTCGTTCGGCGGTCGCGAGCGTCGCCAGCGCCTCGAGCTCGGCCTGGGTGCCCATCGCGATCAGCACCGTCCCGGGCGCCACCGGGGTGTCCGCGACCGGGTTCGGCTCCAGCGGCTGGTCGGTGGCGCGGCGCAGCGCGAGCAGCATCGCGCCGGTCCGCTCGCGCAGCGCCAGGTCGCCCACCGTGCGACCGGCCAGCCTCGAGCCGGCCGTCACCCGCACCTGCTCGATGACGAAGTCGAGGTTCTCGTCGTGCATCACCACGTCGAGGAACTCCGCGACGTC
This sequence comes from uncultured Actinomycetota bacterium, assembly GCA_963800225.1. Taxonomy (GTDB): domain Bacteria; phylum Actinomycetota; class Actinomycetes; order Propionibacteriales; family Nocardioidaceae; genus Nocardioides_B. The sequence goes on from CAWDAF010000003.1 coordinate 682,598, forward strand.
CGGCTGGAGCGCGAAGACGGCCATCCGCCGGCCGCCGATCCGCTGCGGGTTCACCGCGCGGTCGGCGCCGGCCAGCACGAGCTTGTCCTTGGAGCCGGCGGTCCGGGCCCGCGCGACGATCACCAGGTCCGGCCGGATCGCCCGCGCGGACAGGGTCAGGTAGACGGTGTCGGCGTCGGTCTCCAGGGTCACGATCAGGGCCCGGGCGTGCTCGATCCCGGCCTCCCGCAGGGCGGCGTCGTCGGTGACGTCGGCCGTCAGGTGGGCCACCTCGGGGCCCAGGTCGGCCAGCCGGGCCGGGTCGCGGTCGACCACCACGACGTCGTACCCGTGGGAGACGAGGTACTCCCGCGCGGACCGGCCGACGCGGCCGTGCCCGCAGATGATCAGGTGTCCGCGCATCGCGGCGATCCGGTGGTCCATGCGACGACCTTCCAGGTACTGGCGGAGGTGGCCCTCGGTGACGGCCTCGAGGAGCACGCCGAGGTTGTAGAGGACGGTCCCGACGCCGACCACGATCAGCCCGATCGTGAACAGCCGGCCGGCCGGCGTCAGCGGGTTGACCTCCCGGAAGCCGACCGTGGAGACGGTGGTGACCGTCTGGTACAGAGCGTCGAGCAGGTTGAAGCCCAGCAGCAGGTAGCCGACCGTGCCCAGCAGCGTCACCAGCGCGAGCGCGAGGACGGCCCTGACGATCCGGCGCAGGCCTCCCATGGGCACACCCTCCCGCATCCAGCGCCGCTGGGGCAGGACCCTTGGGCCCCCGTCGCGCCGGGGCCCCCCGAGTCGGGTCGACCGAGCGGGGTCGACCGAGCGGGCCGGGCGGGTCAACCGGTCGGCAGCCGCCAGTCCACCGGGGTGCCGCCCTGCTTCTCCAGCAGGGTGTTCACCCGGCTGAAGGGGCGGGAGCCGAAGAACCCGCGCGACGCCGAGAGCGGGCTCGGGTGCACCGACTCCACCCAGGGCACGTCGCCGAGGACGGGCTTCAGGCTCTGCGCGTCGCGGCCCCACAGGATCGCCGCGAGTGGGCCGCCGCGCCGGGCGAGCACCTCGATGGCCTGCTCGGTGACCGCCTCCCAGCCGCGGCCGCGGTGCGAGGCGGAGGCGCCGGGTGCCACCGTGAGCACCCGGTTGAGCAGCATCACGCCCTGCTCGGACCAGGGAGTCAGGTCGCCGTTCGCCGGCCGCTCGCAGCCCAGGTCGGTGCCGAGCTCCTGGTAGATGTTGGCCAGGCTCCTGGGCACCGGCGTGACGTCCGCCGCGACGGAGAACGACAGCCCGACCGGGTGCCCGGGGGTCGGGTAGGGGTCCTGCCCGACCAGCAGCACCCGTACGTCGGCCAGCGGCCGGCTGAAGGCGCGGAAGATCCGGTCGCCCGCGGGGAGGTAGCCGCGGCCGGCCGCCACCTCCGCGCGGAGGAACTCACCCATCGTGGCGATCCGGTCGTCGACCGGTGCGAGCGCCTCGGCCCAGTCGGGGGCGACCAGCCCACGGTCGACCAGGCCGGACAGGCCGTTCATATGGCTCAACCCTGTACGGACAGTCGCCCGCTCGCTGTTGGACTGCACCACTCGAAGATCATAATGACTTGCGACGGCAGACGCCGCATCCATCCGATCAGGCGGCGGGCAGAGGATGAAGGCCGTGTCCTCGACCCCATGGTCGCGTGCACATGTAGGGCGCCCCAGGTGCTTGCCATCTTCTGGCGGCAGCGAGTCGTCGCGGTGACTGCTGCACGAGTAGGTGACAACCGATCTATGGCGCCGATAGGCGCTGTTGGCGGGATGCCGCCGTACCCAAGCCGTACCCAAGGAGTTCCGGGACGACGTGGTTCGCGTCGCCCGCAACCGCGAGCCCGGCGTTCACCAGCCGGGAGCGCTTGTCTGCCCGGAAACCGCCGACGTCCTGAAGCAGATCGACGGACTTCGGGATCTGTAAATCGTGTCTGACGACTGGATGAAGACCGCGGATGTCGAGGACGGGTGCTAGCCCGGTACGACGGCCGCGAAGAACGCTGAGAACCGCGAGTGAAGAAGCGAATCCAGCTGCTGGAGCAGGCGAACGAGGTGCTGCGTCGAGCCGCGGCCAACTTCCGCAGGCCAACCTGCCGGGAAGCTGATGTACCCGCTCGTCCGCGAGTTGGCCGTCGACGGGATCTTCGCCACGGTGACGTGCCGGGTACTCGAGATCGCTCGCCAGCCCTACTAGCGCTGGCTGGGCGCGCCGGTCACCGACGCCGGCTCGGGGTGGCGTACCGCACGAACGCTCTGTTCGACGCCTACGCCGACGACCTGAAGTTCGGTTAAGGGTTCTTGGTCGGCGAGGCCCGCGGGAAGGGCAAGAAGCCTGGTCCGCCGGTCACGACGACCTGTGTGCGGTGAGAGACGAGAAGGGTCGGGTCAGGCACGAGTTCACCGCGCAGGCCGCGAACGAGCTGTGGCTGTCCGATACCACCGAGCACCGACCGGCGAGGTCAAGCTCTACCTCTGTGCCAGCCCAGGATGGCAAGGACACCTCCGACCGGATCGTGGGCTGCTCGATCATTCCAGGACGGAGTCGAGAATCGCGGTGAACGCGCTCAAGAGCATCGTCGCCAGGGGCGGCGACGTGGCCGGCGGCACCCTGCACACTGACCACGGACCGCAACTTCGCAGCAGGAAGCTCGTGCACGCTGTGAACCGTCACGACATGGTCGGCTCGATGGGTCACGTCGGCGCAGCCGGCGACCATGCCGCCATGGAGAGCTTCCTCGCGCTGCTGCAGAAGAATGTCCTCGACCTGCGTTCCTGGGTCAGCTCAGAGGGGCTGCGGATCGCGCTCGTGACCTGGATCGAGCGGACCTACCGCCGACGGAGACAGAAGCGGCCTCGGCTGGTTGACCCCAGTCCGCGTACGACCATGGTGACCCCGCCGGCCACTCAGGCTGCGTGACCCAACCTGTCACCCGTTCGTGTGGCAGTCCCGCGCACCTCGGGATGACATCAACGATTCTCTCCCGGTTTAGCCGCAATTAGGCGATCGGCCGCAAATCAAGCGACGGATACTTCTCGGAAATAGGCGAGCTTGCGCCTGCCACGATTCGTCAATTTTGTTTGACCGTTGCACTGGGATGACAACTGTGTTGGTTCGCTCCATCTATCAGTAAACGAGGTAATCGGTACTAATGGGCGATTTGAACCACTTACTAAAGCGCTAGCATGGCCCAAAAGGACCAGGTGACTGCACAAGGGGGTAATCAGAAAAGTGGTCAATCTAGATTCACCAGAGTGTGTTTGAATACCTGAGACGACTGGGGGGCTGAGGTGGGAGAACCGTTCGCGCGTCGCATGAGCAGTAAAGACCGCCAGGCGCACATAGGCGCTGGCTAGTCGGGCGCAAAGCTTGAGTCGCTCATCGGGTTGGCCCAGCGCGGTCTCGCTTCTGCTTTCATCGGAGGCGAGGGTCTCTTTGCCCAGACCATGCGTGGACAGGACTTCGGATCGCCGGTCGTCCAGGGGTCGAACCTGAGGTACGCGGCCATTGCGACCCTCGGTCTGGCCCACGTTGACGTCAAGATTCAGCGGGAGATTCTCAACGGCACGTCTGCCATAGGGTTGGCCGAACAGGTCTGTGTGCAAGCGGAGCGCAGCCCGCGAGCCTGGTGCTGTCGCCTTGGGTGCCGGGTGTCTGCCGAAGTGCTGCGCAACCCGCGCTGCCACTGCTCCGCAGATTGAGTCTGCTTCTTCACGCCGACCGCGTTTCCCTGCCTACCGTGTCCTTGGCCTGGATGCTGACCGCGGCCGTTGCGTCCAGAGCTCCGGGGAGACGCGGAAGCCGTGGGCGAGAAAGCGCTGAACGAGCTGCTGCGCTCGTGGGGGAAGGGTGGAATCTTTCCCCACTGGGCGAGCTCTCCACGGCGCGACGCGTGGAGGAGTCACGTCGGGTCTTCACGGAGCCCGGGGCTCTCCGATCCAGGCCCTGGCTAGATGGCATGCGGTGGCTGCAGAGGAGGAAGGTCTCGCGGTTGCCAACGCCACTGCGCGGCGGATAGTCGACGCACAGGGTGCAGCGGGCCAGTGGTGGTGGCACTACGACAGTCGTGACGGTTCTGTCCTCGAGCCCTACCCCGTCTACTCCGTCCACCAGCACGCCATGGCGCCCATGGTGCTGTTCGACCTGCTCGAAGCTGGTGGTGACGACCATACGGCGGCGGTGGCGCGCGGCCTTGAATGGGTCTGGACTCATCCGGAGAGCTCCTCGGACCTCGTGGATCAGGAGCGATCGGTGATTTGGCGGAAGATCGGGCGTCGCGAGCCAAGGAAAGCTGCTCGTGCGCTGGCAGCAGCTGGACCAGCTCAGGTCAAGTCAGGGCTACGGGTGCCAGGCCTTGACGTGGCCTTCCCCGTGGGGCAAGTCGACTTCGAGTGCCGGCCCTATGAGCTTGCCCTGGCTCTTGTACGCCTGGCTCTCGCCCGCAATGACAGAGGAGTGAAATGGTCAGCACGGAAATGATTTCCCGGGCACTCCCCGCTCCAGCGACCGACGGGAAAGGCCGTCGCGTCGCCCGGTGATGGCGTAGGTGCCGCGGTCCAGCGAGACTGCCGCTCTCAGATGCTTGGACTGGAGGTTGATGCCCTCACCATGGACGAAGTCCTCGCGCGGTTGCGGGGCTCACTCACCAGTCGCCTGCCGATGACAGTCGGCGTCGTGAATGCAGCCAAGGTGGTCAACCTCCGTTCTGATGCCATGCTTCGCAAATCCCTGCTCGCGTGTGTGATCTACTCCTCAGCGGGACGGCCAATCCGTCGTATGGGCCAGCCGGGTGCTCGGTGATCCGCTCCCCGAACGCATAGCTGGGATCGACCTATTCGAAAAGCTGCTCGACATCGCTTCTGCTGAGCATCTTGGTATCTATCTGTTGGGTGCGACGCCCGAGGTGCTCGCCCAGTTGTGTGACCAGATATCCGTGAGGTGTGGCCGGGGCTGCGCATTGTGGGGAGCCGAGACGGCTACTTCGCCGAGGAAGAGCAGCCGAGATTGCCGACGAGATTGCCGGTCGCATGCCGACATGCTGTTTCTCGGCATGGTGTCGCCGAAGAAGGAGATCTTCCTCGGCACTACGGTGGCCGCTCGGCGTTCCGGTGCATGCACGGTGTCGGCGGCTCGTTCGACGTACTGGCCGGGATGACCGGCGGGCCCCGCCGCGTGGCAGCGCCTGGGCATGGAGTGGGCCTACCGCATCCTCCAGGAGCCGCGCCGGCTCTGGCGGCGCTACTCGCCACCAACTCAGCCTTCATCTGCCTGCTCACGCGGGAACGACGCGCCCAGGGCGGCTCTATCCGCCCGCTCGTCGGCGACGCCGCCAATCGGGGGCCGCGATGGATCAGACATTCAAGGGAACGTGGCCGATGTCGGCATGGGCTATATCGGACTGCCGACCGCGGTGGCGCTTGCGACACGCGGCGTCGAGGTCATCGGCGTCGACATCAATCCCGAAACGGTTGCATCGGTTTCGCGTGGCGAGGTCCCATTCCTCGAGCCCGACCTCGCTGTCGCCGTCAGCGGCGCTGTGGCCATGGGACGGCTGAAGGCGACGCGGAGCACCGGAGGCCGACGCATTCATCATCGCCGTGCCGACGCCCTTCAACGGCGACCACCAGCCGACCTCTCCTATGTGAGCCGCGACCCAACAGGTAGCAGCCAAGCTCAAACCCGGCAATCTCGTCATACTGGAATCCACCTCCCCGCCCGGGACCACGGAGGTGGTAGCTGGATCGCCGAAGCGCGGCCCGACCTGAAGATGCCACATGACGAGCGATACCGAACGTCGTCGTCGCCCACTGCCCCGAACGCGTGCTGCCGGGCCGCATCATGATCGAGATGATCACCAATGACCGCATCGTCGGCGGCCTGACGCGGCGCTGCGCCGACCGCGCCGCCTCGGTCTACCGTGTCTTCGCCCAGGGCGAAATCCTGCTCACCGACGCGGCCAGCGCCGAGATGGCCAAGCTGGTCGAGAACGCCTATCGCGACGTCAACATCGCCTTTGCCAACGAGCTCTCGTTGATCAGCGAGTCCCTGCATGTCGACGTGTGGGAAGTCATCAGGCTCGCCAACAGACACCCCAGAGTCAACATTCTGAGCCCCGGCCCCGGCGTCGGCGGACACTGCATCCCGGTCGATCCATGGTTCATCGTGTCGGCCGCGCCGCAGCTGTCGCCACTCATCCGCACCGCCCGCGAGGTCAACGATCGTCGGCCGCACCATGTGGCCGAACAGATCATCGCCAAGGCGCAGCGTTTCCGTTCGCCTTCGATCGCCTGCCTGGGACTGACCTTCAAGGCGAATGTCGACGACATCAGGGAGAGCCCGGCGATCGAGGTCGTCGGCCTGATAGCCGCGGCCCTGCCCGAGGTCGAGATCCTCGTCTGCGACCCCTATGTCTGCGACATGCCGCCTCTGCTGGCGGCCCACCGCAACCTGCGCCTCGAGAGCGCCTACCCGGCCGTCGAGCGTGCCGACATCGTTGCGCTGCTCGTCGAGCACGAAGCCTTCAAGGCGATGCGGCACACCAGGCTAAACGGCAAGGTTGTTTACGACACGCGCGGCGTCTGGCGCTGATGCGGGCAGGGCGGCCGGCGGCGCATCGTCGAACTGGTCGGGCAGCGGCCCGTATCCGAAGAAGTGCTCGATGGCTCGCACCGATCGCCTAGCTGCCTGGCCGTCCCCGTAAGGGTTCACCGCCTGCGCCATCGCCAGATAGGCCCTGCGGTCTGTCAGCAGGCGGGTCGCTTCGGCGACGATACGGTCCTCGTCGGTCCCCACAAGCCGCACTGTCCCCGCCGCGACCGCTTCCGGGCGCTCGGTCGTGTCGCGCAGCACGAGAACCGGCTTGCCGAGCGTCGGCGCTTCCTCCTGCACGCCGCCGCTGTCGGTCAGCACGATTTCGCAGGCATTCATCGCCTGCACGAAATCGCCATAGCCGAGCGGCTCCGTCACCACGACATTGGCGAGGCCCGATAATGGAGGCAGCAACACCTCGCGCACGGCCGGATTGAGATGCGCGGGCAAGAGGAAGACGATACCGGGAATGCGTGGGCAAGCCTGGCGATGGCACGCGCAGTGCGCGCCATCGGCTCGCCCCAGGATTCGCGCCGGTGCGCGGTGATCAGCACGACGCGACCGCTTGCGATCTTTGCCAGATCGGCGTTCTGCAACGGCAAGTGACTGGCCGCGACACGCAGCAGCGCATCGATCACTGTATTGCCGGTGACGACTATATCGCCGGCGCGTACGCCGTCGCGTAGCAGGTTGGCCTTGGAGCCAGTCGTCGGCGCCAGGTGAACCGCGGTGAGTTGCGTGGTCAACCGTCGGTTTCCCTCCTCCGGGAAGGGATTGAAGAGGTCACCCGTCCGCAGACCGGCTTCGAGATGGATGACGGGCACCCGCGCGTAAAAGGCGGCCAGCGCCGCAGCAAAGCATGTCGCCGTGTCGCCCTGCACCATGACTAAATCGGGCACGACAGAGCGGATCACGCGTACGAGCCCGTCGAGCGCCCGCGTCGTGATGTCGTGCAGTTGCTGGCGTGGCGCAATGATGTCGAGGTCGTGATCCGGGGTGATCCCGAAGAGCTCATTGACCTGGTCGAGCATGGCTACGGTGCTGCCCGGTCGCGGACCACGAACGGATGTAAGTGCTCAGACGCCCGCAGAGCGGCGATCACAGGAGCCATCTTGATTGCCTCGGGGAGGGTCCCGTAGACGACCAGTACGCGACGCTTAGGCATCGGTCCTCGTATCTTCGATATGGGGCTGCACTTCTCTGAAGCATGGCAGGTTCTCGCTGTTTCGGCGGGCTGCGCCACCAGCGTGGGTGTCCACAGTGTTCCTTGCCGGCGTGCGAGGATGGCCCAGTGGTAACCGTCCCACGTGCCAGTGTGGTGATTCCAGCCCACAACGAGGAGCGCACTGGATTGCTCAGACTTCTGCGGGCGTTGACTGCCAACGCCCACCCCGGTGAGTTCGACGTCGTCGTGGTCTGCAACGGGTGCTCGGACGCCACGGCAGACAGGGCCCGCGAAAGGCTTCCCGGATGCGCGGGTCGTCGAACTGGAGATCGCGGTCGAAGAGTGCTGCGACCGCGAAGGGCAATGAGATCGCGTCCCGTGTTTCCTAGGGTTCATCTCGATGCGGACGGTCGAGATAGGGACTTCGGACGTCAGGGCCCTGGTTACGGCATTGGACGGTGCTGTGCAGGCGGCCGGTCCGCGCCGAGTGGTTCCTCGCGTGAAGGCTGCTCCTTGGTGGTCCGCTGGGGTACTACGACATCCTGGGAGCGGTTGCCACGCGTGCGGGACGGGCTCTTTGGTCGAAGGGGTCATCGCCCTCTCCGCGCAAGGCCAGGCACGTTGTTCACCTTCTTCCACCTGTCATGAGCGACGACCTGGCGGTCTCCGACGCGTTCACCGAGGCGGAGAGGGTCGTAGTCGACGCAGCGACCGTC
>CAWDAF010000004.1:0-276486 GCA_963800225.1 uncultured Actinomycetota bacterium
GTTGTCGGCGTGCTGGAGGAGGTACGGCGAGGTGGCGTCGCGCAGGCGGTTCGGCATGGGTCCCACCGTGGCACACAGCCGGTCGGCCACCCGGGCGTGAGCCGGCGCAGCGGGGCGGGACGGCTCAGAAGCCGGTGGGCTCGGTCTCGAGCTCGGGCTCCCGCGGCCGAGCCTCGTGGTGCAGCGGCTGCAGCGCGGTGGTCTCCTCCAGCCAGAGCAGCGCGTCGTAGCGGTCCCCCATCCGCGTCGGCACGTAGTTCCCGGCCTCCCGGGCCGGGTCGTAGACGACCCCGACGGCCCGGTGCCCGAGCCAGGCCGACAGCCACGGGCCGGACCGGTCCGGCCCGAAGACCAGCAGGGCGGGGCCGCCCAGGGAGCGGTGCAGCAGCGTCCTCGTGGCTGCCCACCCGCGCCTCCGGCAACGGGAAGATCCGCTCGGGCGACGACCACGACCGGGCCGCCAGCACGGTCCCGCGGTGCGAGCCGAACCCGACCAGCGCCACCCCCTCCCCGGCGTGCCGCTCGCGGACCAGCTGACCCACGTTGACCAGGCCGTCGCGGGTCATGTCGGTGCCCCGGGCGTCCCCGACGTGGGTGTTGTGCTCCCACACCAGCCCCTTCGACGCCGCCCCCAGGTGCGCGGCGAGCCGGTCGATGGTGTCGGTCATGTGCCGGTCACGGACGTTCCACGACTCCCGGTCGCCCCGCACCATCATCCGGTAGTACTGCTCGGCGCCGGCTGCGGTCTCGGCATTCTGGGCGGCGTCGAACGCGTCCCCGTCGGTGCCGCCGGCCGCGGCGACCTCCTGAGTACGGCGCCGCACCTCGACCAGCAGCGCGACCACGTCGGGCTCGCACGAGAACGGCACCAGCCGGGTGCCCCAGGCGTACTCGTGCGGGTTCTCGCGGAACGGCAGGAAGCAGCGCCACGCCCGCACTGCCGCGGGCACCGACTCCGGGGCGTGCCGGGCGAGCCACTCCATGGTCACCCGCAGCGAGTCCCACAGGGAGTAGACGTCGAGGCCGTAGAAGCCGACCCGCTGCTGCTCCGGTCGGGCCGCGTTGTGGTGGCGCAGCCACGCCAGGAAGTCCGCGACGTCCTGGTTCGCCCACATCCAGGTCGGCCAGCGCTCGAACCGGGAGAGCACCCCGTGCACGTCCAGGTCGTTGTCCGCCTGCCCGCGCACCCAGCGGTTGATCCGCCAGCAGTCCGGCCAGTCCCCCTCGACACCGATCCAGGTGAAGCGGTGCTCCTCGATCAGCCTCCGGCTCAGCTGCGCACGCCACCGGTAGTACTCGTGCGTCCCGTGGGACGCCTCGCCGATGCAGACGTATCGCGCGTCGCCGACCCGCTCGACGAGGGGGTCCAGGTCGCGCACGTCTCGGAGCGGCCGGGCGAGGGAGCGGACCTCGGAGCCGGGGTCGGCGGTCCGGGCGCTCATCGCAGCGCGTCCCGGGTGCGCACGGACGGGTCGGCCAGCAGGTGCGCCACGAACCAGTCGGAGGCCAGCAGCGCCGCCTCGGCGAGGGTCCCGGACTCCTCGAACAGGTGGGTGGCACCGTCGACGACGGCCAGCTCGCGGGGGCAGCGGAGCAGGTCCATGGTCTGCCGGTTGAGCTCGAGCACCGTCCGGTCCTCGCTGCCGACGACCAGCAGCGTCGGGGCGGTGACCTCGGCGAGCCGCGGCGCCGCGAGATCCGGGCGTCCCCCGCGCGACACGACCGCGCCGATCCCGGCACCCTGGTCGGCGGCGGCCCACAGGGCGGCCCCGGCCCCCGTGCTCGCACCGAAGTAGCCGACCCGGCTGTCCGCGGCGTCGTCGCGGGCCCGCAGCCACCGGGTCGCAGCGACCAGCCGACCGGCGAGCAGCTCGATGTCGAAGACGTTGCCGCGGTCCCGCTCCTCGGCGGGGGTCAGCAGGTCGAGCAGCAGGGTGCCGAGCCCGGAGCGCTGGAGCACCGAGGCGACGAACTGGTTGCGGGGGCTCTTCCGGCTGCTGCCGCTGCCGTGGGCGAACACCACCACCCCGGCCGCCGGCTCGGGCAGGTGCAGGTGTCCGTCGAGGACGACGTCGTCAGCGGGGATCCGGACGTCGAGGTCGCAGTCGGGGAGCTCCGCCGGCGGCTGCCCGGTGCGAGTGCGCCGGGCCGCGGCATCCAGCAGCACGACGACCTCCTCGTCCGTGGTCGGCGAGAAGTCCAGGTAGTGCTCCCCCACGGACGAGAACCTCGCCGGGGTCGCGACAGTGACGACCTCGTCGGCCTCGCGGATCAGCTTGGCCGTGCCGGCCGGGGCGACCGGCACCGCGAGGACGACCAGGGCAGCCCCGAGCGAACGGGCCACCTGGCAGGCGACCCGGGCCGTGGCCCCCGTCGCGATGCCGTCGTCGACGACGACCGCGACCCGGCCGGTGAGGTCCAGCCGCCGGCGCCCCCGGCGCAGCCTCGCCACCCGGTCCGCCAGGACCGCCCGCTCCCGGCGCTCGACGATCTGCAGCTCGGTCTCGGTGACGCCGAGACGGGCGACCAGGGACCGGTCCAGGACCTGGGTCCCGCCCTCGCCGATCGCGCCCATCGCCAGCTCGGACTGGAAGGGCACCCCGAGCTTGCGGACCACGATGACGTCGAGGGGCTTGCCGAGCGCCTCGGCGACCTCGTAGGCGACGGGTACGCCGCCGCGCGGGAGGCCGAGCACGACGACGTCCTCCTGCCGCAGGTGCGCCAGCCGGCCGGCCAGGCTGCGGCCGGCGTCCACCCGGTCCGCGAACAGCATCGGCACCACCTCCCGATCGCCTCGCCCCGATCGCCCAACTCCGATCGTCCGCCGCCCGGGCAGGGCGCCGACAGTGACGAAGGTCCCCCGCGGCACTGCGCGGGAAGAAGACGCCGGTCGGCCGTGTTGAGGCGGGTGACCGAGACATTCAACGTGGAACGAGGGATCACACCGTGGCAACGACCCAGCTCACCGGGCAGGCATTCGAGAAGACCGTCGCCGACAACGACATCGTCCTCGTCGACTTCTGGGCCGAGTGGTGCGGACCGTGCCGGCAGTTCGGCCCGACCTACGAGAAGGCGTCCGAGGCGAACGAGGACATCGTGTTCGCCAAGGTCGACACCGAGGCCGAGCAGGGCCTCGCGCAGGCCGCGAACATCACCTCGATCCCGACGCTGATGGCCTTCCGCGAGGGTGTGCTCGTCTACTCCCAGCCGGGGGCGCTGCCGCCGCAGGCTCTCGACGAGCTGATCGGCGCGGTCCGCGGCCTGGACATGACCGAGGTGCACGCCGCCGTCGCCGCTCAGCAGAACGGCTCCACTCCCGACGGGGAGTGAGCAGGGCTACCCTCGGCTCATGGACTCACGCGCCTGGGACGAGCGGTACGCCGCGACCGAGCTGGTCTGGACTTCCACCCCCAACCAGTTCGTCGCCGCCGAGCTGGCAGAGGTGACGCCGGGGCTGGCGGTCGACCTGGCCGCCGGCGAGGGGCGCAACGCCCTCTGGCTCGCCGAGCAGGGCTGGCAGGTGACCGCCGTGGACTTCTCCCTGGTGGGCCTGGACAAGGGCCGCGCGCTCCAGGAGCGGCACCCACGCGGCCGCGACCTGCGCGTCGAGTGGGTGCACGCCGACGCCCTCACCTACGAGGGCGGGGCGGTGCCCTTCGACCTGGCGCTCCTGGCCTATCTCCAGCTGCCCGCGGAGCAGCGGCGGACCGCCGTCCGGAACGCCTTCGGCTCGCTGCGGGTGGGCGGAACCCTGCTCGTGGTCGCGCACGACTCGACCAACCTCACCGAGGGCACCGGCGGGCCTCAGGACCCGGCCGTGCTCTACACCGCCGAGGACGTGCTCGCCGACCTCGACGGGGAACGCTTCGAGGTCGTGCGGGCCGACCGGGTCGAGCGGGTCGTGCACGGCCAGGAGGCCACCCACGAGCACCCGGGCAGCCCCGACCGGACGGCGTACGACGCCCTGGTGCGCGTCGTACGCACGGCCTGACCCGACGCCCCTGACCCGGGCGGGTCAGCGCTGGTGGAGGTGCTCGTCCTTGCCTGCGCCGTCACGCGGGGCGTCCGGCTCCTCCTCGAAGTCGATCTTCTTCAGCTGCTTGCGGAAGCTCAGCCACAGCAGCACCACCGCGACGGCCAGCGCCAGGAACACCGCGAACCCGAGCCAGCCGGGCTTCACGTCGGCGGGGTCGGGACCCTTCACCAGCAACGGCACGACCGCACCGGCGGCCCACAACGTGTTCATGCGTCAACTCTCCCTACCTGATCGCGGATGCCCGCGAACAGGTCGTCCTCGGGCTTCTCCACCTCCACCATGGTGCGTGCGAGCTCGAAGTCCTCGGTGGGCCAGGCCTCCTGGTGCACGTCCATCGGGCACGCGAACCACGCGCCCTCCGGGTCGATCTGGGTGGCGTGCGCCAGCAGCGCCCGGTCGCGCACCGGGAAGTACTCCGCGCAGGGCACCCGGGTGGTGATCCGGGCCGCGTGGTCCGGGTCGGGCTTCCACTCCGCGAGCCGCTCGGCGTACGGCGACTCCAGGCCGCGGGCGACCATCGCGTCGCTGAGCGCCTGGGTGCGCTCGCGGTGGAACGAGTGGTGGTAGTACAGCTTGAGCGGCTGCCAGGGGTCGCCCGCGTCCGGGTACCTCGACGGGTCGCCGGCCGCCTCGAAGGCGGCCACGCTGACCCGGTGGCACATCACGTGGTCGGGGTGCGGGTAGCCGCCGTTCTCGTCGTACGTCGTCATCACGTGCGGCTTGAGGCTGCGGATCAGCCGGACCAGCGGCTCGGCCGCCTCCTCGACGGGGACCAGCCCGAAACAGCCCTCGGGCAGCGGCGGCTTCGGGTCGCCCTCGGGCCAGCCGGAGTCCACGAAGCCCAGCCAGTCCTGACGGACGCCGAGGATCTCGCGGGCCCGGTCCATCTCCTCGCGACGAATCGCGGCGATGTTCTCCAGCACGTCCGGGCGGTCCATCTTGGGGTTCAGGATCGAGCCGCGCTCGCCTCCGGTGCAGGTCACGACGTGGACGTCGACCCCCTCGGCGACGTACTTGGCGGTGCTGGCCGCGCCCTTGCTCGACTCGTCGTCGGGGTGGGCGTGGACGTGCATCAGGCGGAGCATGAGGACAATCCTAGGTTGCCTAGGATGAAGCGGTGAGCACCCTCTCCCCCGACCTGGCCGAGCGCTACGGAACACCCTCGCGCGCACGGCGTCCGCTGGTTGTCGCCGGGGTCGCCGTGCTCGTCGTCGTGGCCCTGGCCTGGCTGGCGTGGGTGGCGGTCTTCCACGGCCGCCCGGAGGTCACCTCGCAGATGGTCGGCTTCCAGGTCCGCGGGCAGCACGCCGCGGTCGCGACGTACGAGGTGGCCCGCCGGGACACCGGCGTCGACGCCTCCTGCCTGCTGCGGGCCTCCGCCGACGACCATGCGATCGTGGGCGAGCTGACCGTCCCGGTCACCTCCGGCCCGGCCCAGCGGCGGCTGACCTCCACGGTGCGGACCGAGCGGCGGGCCACCACCGTGGAGCTGGTCGGGTGCACGGCGGCCGACCAGGCCCGCCCGCGCTGACTCCCGGTCTGGAAGCGGTTGGGGCCCCACCCCCGACGTTGTTAGACTCGTTCACTTGCCTGACCGGACCCTCGGCGCACACCCGTGCCCCGCACCGGTCCCCCTCGACAATGCACAGGAGCTCCCCACCGTGACCCAGGCCAGCAGCGAACAGAACACCATCTGGCTGACGCAGGACGCCTTCGACAAGCTCCAGGGTGAGCTGGACAACCTGCGCGGTCCCGTCCGGAGCGAGGTGGTGGCCCGGATCAGCGCCGCGCGCGACGAGGGCGACCTCAAGGAGAACGGCGGCTACCACGCGGCCCGCGAGGAGCAGGGCAAGACCGAGGCCCGCATCCGCCAGCTCGAGGACATGCTCCGGCGCGCGGAGGTAGGCGAGACGCCGGCGGACGACGGCGTGGTCGAGCCCGGCATGAAGGTGACCTACAAGTTCGTCGGGGACTCCGACGACGAGGCGGAGACCTTCCTGCTCGGCGCCCGCGAGATGGAGGACACCACCTCCGGCCTCAAGGTCTACTCGCCGCAGAGCCCGCTCGGCTCGAAGATCATCGGCCACAAGAAGGGCGACAAGGTCACCTACGAGGCGCCCAACGGCAAGCAGCTCGAGGTCGAGATCGTCGACGCGGTGCCCTACACCGGCTGAGCCCGGTCGGCGGAGCCGGGCTACTGGGTGACCGTGTAACCCCGGTCCCGCAGGTGCGCCAGCACCCGCTCCGCGTGCTCGGGCCCGCGGGTCTCCACCTGGAGCTGCACCTCCACCTCGTCGAGGTGCAGGGTCGCGGACGTCCGCTCGTGGACGACGTCGAGCACGTTGGCCGAGGCGCGGGCGATCTCGTTGAGCAGCTCGGCGAGCCCACCCGGCACGTCGGGGATCCGGGCCCGGAAGTACAGGTAGCGCCCGGCCGCGGCCAGACCGTGCCGGATCACCCGCATCAGCAGCAGCGGGTCGACGTTGCCCCCCGAGAGCACCACCACCGCCGGCGTCTCGAAGGCGTGCGGGGTCTCCAGCAGCGAGGCCACCGCGGCCGCCCCGGCCGGCTCCACGACCAGCTTGGCCCGCTCCAGGGTCATCAGCAGGGCGCGGGAGAGCGCCTCCTCGCTGACCGTGACGATGTCGTCGACGTAGGTCTGGATCGCCTTGAACGGCACCTTCCCGGGACAGCCGACCGCGATCCCGTCGGCCATCGTCGACATCGAGGACAGCGCCACCGGCCGTCCTCCCGCGAGCGAGGCGGGGTACGCCGCGGCGTTCTCGGCCTGCACCCCGACGACCCGCACGTCGGGGCGTGAGGTCTTGACCGCGGTGGCGATCCCGGCCAGGAACCCGCCACCGCCGCAGGGCACCACGACCGTGCGCACGTCGGGGCACTGCTCGAGGATCTCCAGCCCGCAGGTGCCCTGCCCGGTGACGATGTCGACGTGGTCGAAGGGGTGGATCAGCACCGCCCCGGTCTCGGCCGAGTGGGCGCGCGCCGCGACCAGGGCGTCGTCGACGCTGTGGCCGTGGAAGCGCACCTCGGCGCCGTACCCCCGGGTGGCCTTCTCCTTGGGGATCGGCGCGCCCTCGGGCATGAAGACGGTGGCGTGGATGCCCAGCATCTGCGCCGCCAGTGCGACGCCCTGCGCGTGGTTGCCGGCGCTGGCCGCGACCACGCCGGTGGCCTTCTCCTCCGGGCTCAGCCGCGACATCCGCAGGTAGGCGCCGCGGATCTTGAAGGAGCCGGTGCGCTGGAGGTTCTCGGCCTTGATCATCACCGGGCCGCCGGCCAGCGCGGAGAGCCAGCGGGACTCCTCCATCGGGGTGTTCACCGCCACCCCGGCGAGCACGTCGCGGGCGGTCTCGATGTCAGCCAGGGTGGGGATCCGCACGCCGTCGTCGCTCATGGCGCTCACCTTAGGACCCGGCCAGGGGAAGGTGACCAGGGCCACGTCCGCGAAAACATGCGTGCTGCACGCAAAGAGGCTTATGATTGCCTCATGCAAACTTTCCCGATCGTGCTCACGGAGCCGATCCCGGCACCGGAGACGGCCGAGGACGCCCTGATGAGCCTGATGATGGCCCTCGGACGGCGGATGCGCCAGCGTCAGCCCGGGGACGAGCTCGACTACTCCGCGTTCCCGATCCTCAAGCTGCTCACCCACCAGGGCCCGATGCGACTCTCCGCGCTCGCGCAGGTCCTCGGCCTCGACGCCTCCACGGTGAGCCGGCACGCCCGCCAGCTCGAGGACAAGGGGCTGCTCGAGCGCACCGGCGACCCCGACGACGGCCGCGCCAGCCGGGTCGCGGTCTCCGAGGACGGCAGCGCCTGCCTGGCACGCGCGTTCGAGAGCCGACGCCACGCACTGACCCACGCCCTCGAGGGCTGGACCGACGAGGAGCGCGACCTGCTCCGGGTCCAGCTCGCCCGGCTCGTGGAGAGCCTGATGACCCAGCACGACGCCGCGCACGACCAGCAGGAGACCCCCTCATGACCCCCGACTCCCACGGCTACCTCAGCCACAAGCAGATCCTGGTGGTGATGGGCGGCCTGATGACCGGCATGTTCCTCGCCGCCCTCGACCAGAGCATCGTCGGCACCGCGCTGCCGCGGATCACCTCCGAGCTCGGCGGCCTGGACAAGCTGTCCTGGGTGGTCACCGCCTACATGCTGACCGCGACCGCCTCCACTCCCCTGTGGGGCAAGATCTCCGACCTGTACGGCCGGCGGCTGCTGTTCCAGATCGCCATCGTCACCTTCGTGGTCGGCTCCCTGCTGGCCGGCTTCTCCCAGAACATCGAGCAGCTGATCGGCTTCCGGGCCATCCAGGGCCTCGGCGGCGGTGGCCTGATGTCGCTGGCGCTCGCCGTGATCGGCGACATCATCCCGCCGCGCGAGCGCGGTCGCTACCAGGGCTACTTCGCCGCGGTCTTCGGGACGTCGTCCGTGCTCGGCCCGGTGCTCGGCGGCTTCTTCGCCGACGGCCCCGGCTGGCAGTGGATCTTCTTCATCAACGTCCCGATCGGCCTGGTCGCGCTGGCGATCACCTCGGCCGCGCTCAAGATGCCGCACGTGCGCCGCGAGCACTCGATCGACTACCTCGGCGCCGCCCTCGTGGTCGGCTCGGTGTCCTCGTTCCTGCTCTACACCGCCTGGGCCGGACCGGACCTCGGCTGGGGCTCCAGCGCCGGCGTGAGCCTGCTGGTGGCCGGTGCGCTGCTCGCCGTCGCGTTCGTGCTCGTCGAGCTGCGGGCGAGCGAGCCGATCCTGCCGATGCGGCTGTTCGGCAACTCGATCTTCGCGATCTCGAACCTCTTCGGCTTCCTGATCGGCATCGCGATGTTCGGCTCGATGATCTTCATCCCGGTCTACCTCCAGGTGGTCGACGGGATGAGCCCCACCCAGTCCGGCCTGGCGATGCTGCCGATGGTGGTCGGCATCTTCAGCACCTCGATCCTCGCGGGGCAGCTGATGAGCCGCACCGGCCGCTACAAGATCTTCCCGATCCTCGGCGCGGCCATCGTGATCGTCGCGCTGGTGATGCTCTCGCAGCTCACCGCGACCTCGCCGTACGCATTCGCGGGGCTGTCGATGTACGTCCTCGGCGCCGGTCTCGGCTTCACCATGCAGGTGCTGATCACGGTCGTGCAGAACTCCGTGGAGCGCTCCGACATCGGTGTCGCAACCAGCTCGGTGACGTTCTTCCGGCAGATGGGCGGGTCGTTCGGCACCGCCCTGTTCGGCGCCGTCTTGTCCTCCCGGCTGGCCGTGCACATCGCCGAGGCCCTGAAGAACGCGCCGGCCGGGGCGGCCGGCGGCAAGGTCGGCGACGTCGCCAACAACGTGCAGGCGATCAAGGCGCTGCCCGAGCCGGTGCACAGCCTGATCACCGGGGCGTTCAGCGCCTCGCTGCACGACGTGTTCCTGTCGGCCGTCCCGCTGGTGGCGGTGGCGCTGGTGGTCGCGCTGTTCCTGAAGGAGAAGCCACTCGGCCAGCGCGAGGCGCCGGCCGCGGAGGCACCGGCCGAGGAGCTGCCGGTCTCCACGCACTGAGCCACCTCGTACGACACGAGAGCCCGGTCCCCACAGGGGCCCGGGCTCTCGTGGTCTCAGGAGGTCGGTGGCGGGTCCGCCGCGATCGACATGTCGTCGGCGTCCGCATGGGTACGGGTCTCGTCGGCCAGGTGCAGGACGACCGCGTTCACCGCGGCCACGAGCGGGACGGCGACCAGGGCACCGGCGATGCCCGCGACCAGCACGCCCATCGCGATCGCCACGATCACCCCGAGCGGGTGCACCGAGACCAGCCGGCCGAGCAGGAACGGCTGGAGCACGTGCGCCTCGAGCTGCTGCACCAGGATCACCCCGCCGAGCATCACCAGCGCGACCACCGGCCCCCGGTCGACCAGCGCGACCAGCACGGCGACCGACCCGGACAGGGTCGCGCCGATCATCGGGATGAACGCCCCGATGAAGACCAGCACGCCGATGGCGAAGACGAAGGGCACCTTGAGGATCGCGGCCACGATCATCACGCCGATCGCGTCGGTGAGGGCCACCAGCACCGTCGCCCGGACGAAGGCGGTCAGCGAGGTCCAGGCGATCCGGCCCGAGGAGTCGGCGCGGGCCCGCGACGCGCGCGGGAAGATCCGCACCAGCCAGGACCAGATCCGGTTGCCGTCGGCGAGGAAGAAGTAGGTGCCGAACAGGATGATGAAGACGCCCGCGACGATGTGGCCGAGCGCGGTGCCGACCTCGGTCAGCCGGGTGACGACCTGCTTGTTCGAGCTGGTCACCGCATCCTGGGCGGACTTGATGTAGCTGTTGATCTGGCTGTCGCTGGCGTGCAGCGGCCCGGTCTTCAGCCACTCCTTGATCTGCTCGAGCCCGACCACCACCTGCTTGGAGAGGTCGCTGGCGCCCTGCGCGATCTGCTGGCCGGCGAAGGTGAGCAGCAGCGCCACCACCCCGATGCTGCCGAGGACCACGAGCAGCGAGGACAGTCCACGGGGCAGCCCCACCCGGACCAGCAGGTTGACCACCGGGACGACCAGGGCGGTCAGCAGCAGCGCGATGACCAGCGGCAGCACGACGACCGAGAACTTCGCGATGCCCAGGGTCAGCACGTAGCCCGCGGCGATGATCACCAGGAACCGCCAGGCCCAGGCGGCGGCCAGGTCGACGCCGTACGGGACCTCGCCGCGGGCGTAGTTCGACTCCCCCGGACGGATCCCCGGGTGCCCGTCGGCCCGGCGCTCGGCGCGCATCGTCGACCACTGGAGGGCGAACCGCTCCGCGAACCTGTCGTCGGAGCGCTTCCGCTGAGTGCGGGTCAGCTTCGACATGCTTTGTGTGACTCTGTTCCCGACTCCCATGGGCTCAGGCTATGCCGCGGCTCGCGGGCGCGCTCACCGCAGGCGTCCGAGCAGGGCGTGCGCGGCCTGCGGGTGCTCGGCCGCCAGCAGCCCGGCCGGAGCCAGCACGTAGTCGAGGTCCACGACCGTGCGCGGGTGCCGCGGCAGCTGCCAGCCGCCCTCGACGTGGTCCCCGGTGACCGATCCGAGGACCCGCGCGGCCACGTCGGCGGGGTTGTTGCGCAGCACCCCGCCGGAGCCCACCAGGAGGTCCACCTCGCGCAGGTCCTTGCCGCTGCGCTCGACGACCCGGCCGGTGCCGGCGTAGCCGACCTGCCGGCGCCCCGCGTGCCGGCGCAGGGCCACCCCGACCGCCGCGGTGGCGATGCGCTCGTCGTCCTCGCGCTCCTCGGCGGTGCCGGGCAGGAACGCCGGGTCGGCACGTCGTACCTCCGCGGCGGCCCGGACCCGCTCGGTGTCCTCGACCAGCCCGGCCACGACGCCCTCCTCGACCGTCGGGACCGCGCTCCAGCGCATCCCGAGGTCGCCCTCGACGGTGCGGCTGACCGGCAGGGTGGCCACCACCTCGCGGGCCAGCCCGGCGTCCTCGGGATCGGTCTCCACCACCGAGTGGACGTCGCTGGTCGCGCCCCCCACGTCCACCACGACCACGTCGCCCGCACCCGGGTGCTCCGCGTCCAGCCCTAGGGCGAGCAGCTCGACCGCGGTCAGCACCACGTCCGGGGTCGCGCCCCGCACCATCGCGGTGAAGTCGGCCCGCTTCGAGAGGTGCTTGCCGCCGATCACGTGCCGCAGGAACGTCTCCCGGATCGCGGCGCGGGCGGACCCCGGTTCCAGCACCCCGATGCGGGGGACCACGTTGTCGGCCAGCACGTACGGCGTCCCGGAGCCGTCGAACAGCGCCGCGACCTCGTCGCGGGCCTCGGTGTTGCCGGCCACCACGACCGGGACCCGCCACCGGGCCCGCGCCAGGGTCGTCGCGCAGCCCAGCAGCACCTCGGCGTTCCCGCCGTCGGTGCCGCCGACGAGCAGCACCACGTCCGGCCGGCTGCCCCGCAGCGAGTGCAGGGCCTCACGGCTCAGCCCGCCGCTGGCCACGTGCACGACCCGGCCGCCGCTGGACAGCGCGACCCGTCGCCCCGCCTCGGCGGTGACCAGCTCCTCGTTGCCGACCACGGCGACCCGCAGCCCGCCGCCGGCCGACGAGCAGGCCAGCACCTCCGCGTCCTCGGCGCGTGGGTCGACCCGGGCCAGCTCCGCCCGGCAGGCATCCCAGCCGTCCAGCACGTCGGTGTCGACGGTGGTGCGGTGGCTCGCCGAGGCGACCAGCTCGCCCGTGGTCACGTCGACGAGTGCCGCCTTGGTGAACGTCGACCCGAAGTCGACACAGGCGACCAGCCGGTCAGCCAAGAGCCCGGTCGAGGTCGGCGAGCAGGTCGTCGGCGGTCTCGATGCCCACCGAGAGCCGGATCAGGTCGGCGGGCACCTCGAGCTCGGTGCCGGCCACCGAGGCGTGCGTCATCCGGCCCGGGTGCTCGATCAGCGACTCGATGCCGCCGAGCGACTCCGCCAAGGTGAACACCTCGGCGCGGGCGCACGTGTCCAGTGCCTGCTGCTCGCCGCCCCGGACCCGGAACGACACGATCCCGCCGTACCGCCTCATCTGCCGGGCGGCCACCGCGTGCCCGGGGTGCTCCTCGAGCCCGGGGTAGATCACCTGCTCCACGCCGGGGTGACCGGCGAGGAACTCCACGACCTTCTCGGCGTTGTCGCAGTGCCGCTCCATCCGGACCCCGAGCGTCTTGAGCCCGCGCAGGGTCAGCCACGCGTCGAACGGGCCGGCGACCGCGCCGATGGAGTTCTGGTGGAAGGCGACCTTCTCGGCGACCTCGAGGTCCTTCACGACCAGCGCGCCGCCGACGACGTCGGAGTGCCCGCCGCAGTACTTCGTGGTGGAGTGCACGACCACGTCGGCGCCCAGCGACAGCGGCTGCTGGAGGTACGGCGACGCGAAGGTGTTGTCCACGACGAGGAGCGCGCCGGCGTCGTGCGCGACCGCCGCGAGCGCCTCGATGTCGCCGACGTTGAGCAGCGGGTTGGTGGGCGTCTCCAGCCAGACCACCTTGGTCTCGCCGGGCCGGATCGCGGCGCGCACCGCGTCCACGTCGGAGACCTTGGCCGGGGTGTGCGCCAGCCCCCACGGCTGCTCGACCTTGGCGAACAGCCGGTAGGTGCCGCCGTACGCGTCGTCGGGGATCACCACGTGGTCGCCGGGCGCGCAGAGGCCGGCCAGCAGGGTGTGCTCGGCCGCGAGCCCGCTGGCGAACGCGAAGCCCCGCTCCCCCTCCTCGAGGGCCGCGATGGTGGCCTCGAGCGCCGTACGGGTGGGGTTCGCGCTGCGGGAGTACTCGTAGCCGCCGCGCATCCCGCCGACGCCGTCCTGCTTGTAGGTGCTGGTGGCGTAGATGGGCGGGATCACCGCGCCGGTCGTGGGGTCGGGCTCGTAGCCGGCGTGGATCGCACGCGTCTCGAAGCCGGACTTCTGGGTGTGCCCAGCGGACTGCTGAGAGGACTGCTCGCTCATGGTCGATGAGCCTAGCCCCGGGAAGGATCGAGCAGTCCGGCGCGTTGTAGAGACCGAACCACCTGACCGACCCCGAGGAGTGCCCGTGCTGTTCAACCGCCGCAAGCTCGACATCCCCACGCCCGACCAGGCCCTGCGGGGTCGCGCGGAGCAGTGGTTCGCCATCGCCGAGCGGCACCGGGTGCTGGACGCGCCCGTCGTCACCGACGAGATCCCCGACGGCTACGAGGTCGCGGTCTTCGGGCTCGGCTGCTTCTGGGGCGCCGAGGAGATCTACTGGCGGATGCCCGGCGTCTGGTCCACGTCCGTCGGGTACGCCGGCGGCAGCACGCCGCACCCCTCCTACGAGGAGGTCTGCTCCGGCCAGACCGGCCACACCGAGGCCGTCCGGGTGGTCTTCGACCCGTCGGTGGTCTCCTACGCCGACCTGGTCAAGGCGTTCTTCGAGTTCCACGACCCGACCCAGGGGATGCGCCAGGGCAACGACATCGGCACCCAGTACCGCTCGGCGATCTACACCCTGAGCGAGGAGCAGGCGCAGACCGCCAAGGAGCTGAAGGCGGCCTACGAGCCGCTGCTGCTCCAGCGCGGGTACGGCCCGATCACCACCGAGATCAAGCCGTCGCCGACGTACTACTACGCCGAGGACCACCACCAGCAGTACCTCGCGAAGAACCCGCACGGCTACCGCTGCCACAGCGCGACCGGGGTGCCGTTCCCGCAGGACGCGTAGCCGGTTGCGGCTCTCCTAGTGCACGAGCGCCTTGAGCACGATCAGGAGAGCCGCGATCAGGCCGACGCTGGCAGCCTGGAGCAGCGACCCCAGCCAGCCGGTGCCGGACAGCCGCGCGGCGACGTACCCGTAGGCGGCGATCAGGCCGAGGCCGGTCCACTTCGCCAGGTCGAACGCGGTGCCGTACTCGATCAGGCCGAGCGTGACGGCGACGAAGAAGACCGCCGGGAACGCGATCCCGAAGCCGACGGCCACCACGTCGCCCACGACGGTCTCCAGCGGCTCGGTCTCGCCGCCCAGGCTGGCGCGGGTGCGGGCCCCGACCAGCTCGCTGTAGAGCTCGGCGAGGGCGACCGCCACCGCGGTGGCCAGCAGCGAGCCGATGGTGGACCCGACGCCGGGCGGATGGGCCTCGAGGGTGAGCACGACCGCCAGGCCGATGATCGAGCCGTAGACGACCCGCGACACCTGCCCTGAGCGGAGGTGCTCGGCGAGGCGGGTGCGCATGCTCACCGGGTCAATCTCTCACGACACCGGCCGATCGGACGTGCACCTCCCCCACGCCAGGGCGTGAGTCGGCTCCACCGGGGGGAGGCTGCCCGTCCGACGGGTCGCCTGCCAGGATCACCGGGTGCGACAGGAGCTGTTCACCCGCTGGGGCCGTGCGCTCGACCCGGCGCAGGTGCTGGTCGAGTACCCGCGCCCGCAGCTGGTCCGGGACAGCTACCTGAACCTCAACGGCTGGTGGGACCACGCGATCACGCCCGCTGACGCACCGCCGCCCGAGGTGTACGACGGGCCGATCCTGGTGCCCTTCTCCCCCGAGGCGCCGCTGTCGGGGGTGGGCCGGCAGCTCCGCCCCGACGAGCGGCTCAGCTACCGCCGCACCGTGGAGGTGCCGGACGGGTTCGTGCCCACCGGCGGCCGGCTGCTGCTGCACTTCGGCGCCGTGGACCAGACCTGCACGGTCCGCGTGGACGGTGTCGAGGTCGGCCGCAACGTGGGTGGCTACCTGCCCTTCACCTGCGACGTCACCGACGCGCTCCGCACCGGCCGCGGCGAGCTGACGCTCGACGTTCGGGACCGCTCCGACGGGCAGCAGCACGCCTCCGGCAAGCAGCGGCTGGCGCGCGGCGGCATCTGGTACACCGCCCAGTCGGGCATCTGGCAGACGGTCTGGCTCGAGGCGGTCCCGGCCGGGCACGTCACCGGGCTCGACCTGGTGCCGCACCTCGCCGACGGCTGCGTCGAGGTGACGGTGCACGCGGCAGCCGGCGAGGCGACGGTGACGCTCGCGGGCAGCCGCACCGTGGTGGCCGCCAACACCCCCACCCGGCTCCCGGTGCGCGACGTGCGCCCCTGGACCCCCGAGGACCCGCACCTCTACGACGTCGAGGTGGTCCTCGGCGAGGACCGGGTCACCTCCTACGTGGGGCTGCGCTCGGTGTCGGTGCAGCCGGACGAGCACGGGGTCCCCCGGCTGATGCTCAACGGGGCGCCGTACCTGCACGTCGGCGTGCTCGACCAGGGGTACTGGCCCGACGGGCTGCTCACCGCACCCTGCGACGCCGCGATGGTGCACGACATCGTGACCATGAGGCAGCTCGGCTTCACCCTGCTGCGCAAGCACCTCAAGGTCGAGCCGCTGCGCTGGTACCACCACTGCGACCGGCTCGGCATGCTGGTCTGGCAGGACCTGGTCAACGGCGGCGGCCGCTACCGGACCGCGGCGGTGACCTGGCCGGGCCGCTACCCCGTGCGGCTCACCGACACCCGCCGCCGCGGGCTGATGGGCCGCTCCGACCCGGCGGGCCGGGCGCTGTTCCGCGAGGAGATGCGACGCACCGTCGAGCACCTGCGGGGGGTGCCGTCGCTGGTGGTGTGGGTGCCCTTCAACGAGGGCTGGGGCCAGTTCGACGCGCTCGCGATCACTGCCGACCTCCGTGCCCTGGACCCGACCCGGCCCGTCGACCACGCCAGCGGCTGGCACGACCAGGGCGGCGGTGACCTGGACAGCCGGCACGTCTACGGCCGGCGCTTCCGGATGCCGCGCCGCCGCGACGGCCGGGCGGTGGTGCTCTCGGAGTACGGCGGCCACCAGCTGCGGGTCGAGGGTCACGTGTACGACGACGAGGTGGCCTTCGGCTACGGCCGCGAACCCACCCCGGGCGACCTCGCCGAGTCGTTCCACAGGCTGCACCAGGCCCTCGCCGCCGACGTCGGACGGGGCCTGAGCGCAACCGTCTACACCCAGCTCAGCGATGTCGAGGACGAGCTGAACGGGTTGCTCACCTACGACCGCGAGGTGCTGAAGATCGACGCGGACCTGGTGCGGGCCGCGCTGGCGGCTCTGCGCGGAGGCGGTCCCGCCCCCTTGGCGTGAGGGCCCGGCGCTGCTTACGGTAGACCGGACCGGACCGGAGGGAACCGCCATGACCCCACGCCGACGTCGTCCGCTGCTCCTGCTGCTCGCCCTGGTGCTGGCCCTGGGCCTGGTCTCACCGGCCGCCGGGGCCCGGGCCTTCCCCGGCCGGCTGGCCCTGCCCGACGGCTTCCAGCCCGAGGGCATCGCGACCGGGCGAGGGCATGTCGCCTACCTGGGCTCCCTCGCCGACGGCGACATCTACCGGCTCGACCTGCGCACCGGCGCGGGCAGGGTGATCAGCCAGGGACCGGGCACCCCCTCGGTCGGGATGAAGGTCGACCATCGCGGCCGGCTGTTCGTCGCCGGCGGCCCCGGCGGTGACGGCCGGGTCGTCGACACCCGCACGGGTCGGCTGCTGGCGTCGTACCGGTTCGCGGACACGGACACCTTCGTCAACGACGTGGTGCTGACCCGGAAGGCGGCCTACTTCACCGACTCGTCCCGGGCGGTGCTCTACCGGGTGCCGCTCGGCAGGCGGCTGGCCGGCCAGGACCAGGTCAGCACCCTGCCGCTGACAGGTGACTGGCAGCAGACCCCGGGCTTCAACGCCAACGGCATCGCGCAGACGCCGGACCACCGGGCGCTGCTGGTGGTGCAGTCCTCGACCGGCTTCCTGTTCCGGGTCGACCCGGCCACCGGCACGGCGACCCGCGTCGACCTCGGCGGCACCCTGCTCACCGACGGCGACGGCCTGCTGCTGGCGGGCCACACCCTGTACGCCGTGCAGAACCAGCTCAACCAGGTGGCGGTGCTGCGGCTGGCGCGGTGCGGCACCCGGGGCACGCTGACCCGCACGCTGACGTCCGCGCAGTTCGACGTGCCCACGACCGTGGCCCGCTTCGGCAGGTCGCTCTACCTGCCCAACGCCCGGTTCGGCACGCCGCCGACGCCCACCACCGAGTACTGGGTGACCCGCCTGGACCGCTAGACGAGCGGCAGGAACATCACGTGCAGCCCGACGTACCCGTGCACCGGGTGCCGGAACGCGCCGGGCACGGTGCCGACGACGGTGAAGCCGACCGACCGCCACAGTGCGACAGCGGCGGTGTTGGTCTCCACCACGGCGTTGAACTGGATCCCCCGGAAGCCGGCCGCCCGGTGCCAGTCCACCACGTACGTCGCCAGCGCGCGGCCCACGCCCAGGCCACGCGCCGCGGGGGCGACCATGAAGCTCGCGGTGCCGATGTGGGACCCCGGCCCGTCCCGGTTCGGCCCCATCCTCGCCGTGCCCAGCACGCCGTCCGGGCCCTCGACCAGCACCGTGTGGCCGGGCGGGTCCGCCATCCACAGCGCGCGGGCCTGCTCGGAGGTGAGCCCGGGGTCCCAGGCGTAGGTCTCCCCCGCCCGCACCGTCGGCTCGACGACCGGCCACAGCCGCGGCCAGTCCGCCGCGGACGCCTCACGGATCTCCATCTCACACCGACCCGGGCGTGCGGTCGGTGACGCAGTAGCGACGGCCGGTCGGGTCCCGCAGCACGGTCCACTCGGGGGTACGCCGGAGCACGTCGGCGCCCAGCGCCCGGTGCCGCTCGGTCCCGGCGTCCCGGTCGTCGCAGGACAGGTCGAGGTGCGCGGTCACCGTGGCCTGCTCGTCGTCGAGGCAGACCTGGTCGACGACGCTGCGGCCGGCTCCGGCGGGGTGTCGAGGAAGACGGTGACCCAGCCGACGGAGGCGTTCATGGCGGCAGGCTACTTGTCGAGCCAGGCCTGACCCGTCGGTGCGGCCGTCACCGAGCCGCCGGACAGCTCGGCGAGCAGCGGGGGGAGGGCGAGACCGCTGGGCACCGCGACGTGCAGCACCGCTCGCTCCGCGTAGTCCACGCCGGCGACGAGCACGCCGCGGGCCCGCAGGTCGCTCTCCAGGCGTCCCGCCTCGGCGTGGCCGACGGGGACGTCGTACAGGGTGGCGAGCCGGCGCTCACGGACGCCGGCCAGGTCGAGCGCCTCCCGGACCGCGTCGCCGTAGGCCCGGACCAGCCCGCCGGCGCCGAGCAGGGTGCCGCCGAACCACCGGGTCACCACGGCCACCACATCGCTGAGCCCGCGGCCGTGGATCACCTCGAGCATCGGTGCCCCGGCCGTGCCGGACGGCTCGCCGTCGTCGCTGGACCGCTGCAGCGCGGCGTCCGGCCCGAGCACGAAGGCCGAGCAGTGGTGCCGGGCGTCCCGGTGCTCGCGGCGGGCCTGCTCGACGACCGCGCGGGCGGCCTCCTCGGTCGCCACCGGCTCGACCCGGCACAGGAACCGGGACCGGCGGACCTCGGTCTCGGCGGTCGCGGCCCGGGCGACCGTCGTGTACGACGTCACCTCCACTGCTGCACCACCGACCAGCCGATCCGGACGATGAACGCGCTGACCACGACGACGAAGAAGGTCCGCACGAACCGGCTGCCCCGGCTGACCGCCGTCCGGGCGCCGACGTAGCTGCCGGCCAGGTTGCAGACCCCGACGACCAGACCGACCTTCCACACCACGGCCCCCTGGACCGCGAACACCAGCAGCGCCGCGACGTTCGTCGCCCAGTTGGCGAGCCGGGCCTTCGCGGAGGCCTCGAGGAAGCTGTAGCCGAGCAGGCCGACCAGCGTGAACACGAAGAACGAGCCGGTGCCCGGCCCGAGCGCGCCGTCGTAGAAGCCGATCACCAGGCCCACCCCGATCGCGGCCGCGACGTGCTGGCGGCCGGTGAACCGGAGCTCGGTGACCTCCCCGATGTCGGGCCGCAGCAGCACGTAGGCGCCGACCACCACCAGCGCGACCAGGATGATCGGGTTGAAGGCCGACTTCGGGATCCGGGAGGCCACCACGGCCCCGGCCATCGACCCGAGGAAGGCGACCATCATCAGCGGCACGAACGTCTGCGGGTCGGGGCGGACCCGTCGGTAGTAGGTCAGCGAGCTGACCGTGGTGCCGCAGGTGCCGGCCAGCTTGTTGGTGGCCAGCACCTGCACGGGGGCCGCGCCGGGGAAGGCCACCACCAGGGCGGGCAGCTGCACGAGGCCGCCACCCCCGACCACGGCGTCGACGAACCCGGCGAACAGGCCCGCGAGGGCGAGCAGCGCCAGGGTCCACAGCGAGGGGTCGGCCACGGCGACGACCCTAGCCACCGGCTCTCCCCCGCCGGTCACGGCGCGACCCTAGGATCCTTCTCATGCGCATCGTCTCGCTGCTGCCCTCGACCACCGAGATCCTCTTCGACCTCGGTGCGGGGGACGACGTCGTCGGCGTGACCTTCGAGTGCGACCACCCCGTCGAGGCCCGCAGCCGCACCATCGTCTCCACCAGCGCGATGCCCGAGGGGCTGCCGCCCGCCGAGATCGACGCGTTCGTGGCGGCCGCGATGCGCCGCGGGGAGGACCTCTACCACCTCGACGAGGGTGCGCTCGCCGGCCTGGACGCCGACCTGGTCGTCACCCAGGACCTGTGCGCGGTCTGCGCGGTCGACGTCTCGGTGGTCGACGACGCCCTGGCGCACCTGGGCTGCACCGCCGAGGTGCTCACCATCGACCCGCACACGCTGGAGGAGGTGCTGGCCTCGATCGACACCCTGGGCCGGGCCATCGGCACCCCGGACCGCGCCGCTGCCCTGGTCGCCGCCCTGCGAACCCGCCTCGACCACGTCGTACGACGGGTGGCGGACCGCCCGCGGCCCCGGACGCTGGTGCTGGAGTGGACCGACCCGGCGTTCGCGCCGGGCCACTGGGTCCCGGAGATGGTCGAGCTCGCGGGCGGCCTCTCGGTGCTGGGCGGCGCGGGCGAGAAGTCCTTCCGCGTCAGCTGGGACGAGGTCCGCGCCGCCCGGCCCGAGGTGGTGGTCTGCGCGCCGTGCGGCTACGGGCTCGAGCAGTCCCGCGACCTGGCCCACGAGGTGGTCCGCGCCGGGGTGCTCCCCGCCGACACCGCCGTGTGGGCCGTGGACGCCAACGCGTCCTTCGCACGTCCCGGCCCGCGGCTGGTCGACGGGGTGGAGGCCCTGGCCGGGCTGCTCCACCCCGACGCCGTCGGCGCCTCCCCGATCGCCGACCGAGTGCGCTGAGGGTGCTTACTTGGTGGCGAGGTAGGCGAGCAGGTCCTGGCGGGTGACCACGCCGACCGGCTTGCCGTCCTCCTGCACGAGCAGCGCGTCGGCCTTCTCCAGCCGGGCCACCGCCTGGCCCACCGGCTCGTTGGTGCCGACGGTCGGCAGCGGGGCGTCCATGTGCTTCCCGACGGAGTCGACCAGGCTGGCCTTCCCGGAGAACAGCGCGTCCAGCAGCTTGCGCTCGGAGACGCTGCCGGCCACCTCGGCCGCCACGATCGGCGGCTCGGCGCGGACCACGGGCATCTGCGAGACGCCGTACTCCTGGAGGATGTGGACGGCCTCGGCGATGGTCTCGCTCGGGTGGGTGTGCACCAGGTCGGGGATCCGGCCGCTCTTCCCGCGCAGCACCTCGCCGAGGGTCTGGTCCTCGGTGGCGGGCAGGAAGCCGTACTGGCTCAGCCACTCGTCGTTGAACACCTTGGCCAGGTAGCCGCGACCGGAGTCCGGCAGCAGCACCACGATCACCGCGTCCTCGCGGCCCTCCGCCTCGAGCTCGTGGGCGAGCCGGACCGCGGCGACGGTCGCCATCCCGCAGGAGCCACCGACCAGCAGCGCCTCCTCGCGGGCCAGCCGCCGGGTCATCGCGAACGAGTCGGCGTCGGAGACCTCGATGATCCGGTCGGCGACGTCACGGTCGTACGTCGAGGGCCAGAAGTCCTCGCCGACCCCCTCGACGAGGTAGGGCCGGCCGGAGCCGCCGGAGTAGACCGACCCGGCCGGGTCGGCGCCGACGATCTGCACGTCGGGGTTCTGCTCCTTGAGGTAGCGGCCGGTGCCGGTGATCGTGCCGCCGGTGCCCACGCCGCAGACGAAGTGGGTGATCTTGCCCTGGGTCTGCTCCCAGATCTCGGGACCGGTGGTCTCGTAGTGGGAGCGGGGATTGTTCGGGTTGGCGTACTGGTTGGGCTTCCAGGCGCCCTCGATCTCGCGGGTCAGCCGGTCCGAGACGTTGTAGTAGGAGTCCGGGTGCTCGGGCTCGACGGCGGTCGGGCAGACCACCACCTCGGCGCCGTACGCCCTCAGCACGTTGCGCTTGTCCTCGCTGACCTTGTCCGGGCAGACGAACACGCAGTGGTAGCCCTTGGCCTGCGCGACCATCGCCAGCCCGACGCCGGTGTTGCCCGAGGTGGGCTCGACGATCGTCCCGCCGGGCCGCAGCTCCCCGGACGCCTCGGCCGCCTCGATCATCCGCGTCGCGATGCGGTCCTTCACCGAGCCACCGGGGTTGAGGTACTCGACCTTGGCCAGCACGAGCGGTGTGGCGCCGCCGGTCACCCTCCCCAGCTTGACGAGAGGAGTGTTGCCGACCAGGTCCATGACTGAGTTCACATAGTGCACGCCGGCAGTTTATGGGGTCCCCGTACCCTGTTGCTCGTGGGGAAGGCCGGAGCGGCGCGCAAGCTGGTCGCCGCCGCCGCGTACGGCGGCGGGGGCCTCTCCGTGGTGGGCGCGTCGCTGTACGGGCTGCTGCGCGCCGAGGCGACACTCGCCCGCAAGACCATCGGCGGCACCAGCGGCGAGCCGCCGGACTCGACCGGGTGGTACGGACACGGCCGGCCCGGCCCGGCGATCAAGGTCGCCCTGCTCGGGGACTCCTCGGCCGCCGGGTACGGCGTCGACTCGGTGCAGCACACCCCCGGGGCGCACCTCGCCTCCGGCCTCGCGGAGGGTGCCGACCGCCGCGTGTACCTGCGATCGGTCGCCTTCGTCGGCGCCCAGACCCGGGACCTGTCCCGGCAGATCGACCGGGCGCTGACCGTCGAGCCGCACGTCGCGGTGATCCTGGTCGGCGCCAACGACGTCACCCACTCCCGGCTGCCGTCGGAGTCGGTGCGGCTTCTCCAGGCCGCGGTCGCCCGGCTGCGGGAGGCCGGCGCCGAGGTGGTCGTGGGCACCTGCCCCGACCTCGGCACCATCGAGCCGATCGCTCCCCCGCTCAAGCAGGTCGCCCGGCTCTGGTCCCGCCGGCTGGCCGCAGCCCAGACCATCGCGACCGTGGAGGCGGGCGGACGGACCGTCTCGCTCGGCTCCGTGCTGGGCCCGGAGTTCACCGCGATGCCCGCGCTGCTGTTCGGGCCGGACCGGTTCCACCCGTCCGCAGCCGGCTACTCCACGCTGGCGGCGGTGATGCTGCCCTCGGTGCTCGCGGCCGTCGGGGTGATCCCCTTCGAGGACCTGGTGCCGGAGGCGACCCGCGGCGAGGCGATCCTGCCGATCACCGAGGCCGCGGTGGAGGCGACCCGCACCCCGGGTACCGAGATCGACGGCACCCAGGTCGCCGGCGCCGCCCGCGGCACCCGCGGCCGCTGGGTGCAGCTGCGCCGTCGCCGGAGGCAGCCGGAGTCCGACGTGGAGAGCCCGACCAGCATCGAGGCCGTGCCGGGCTCTCCCTCCTGAGCGGTCAGTTCTTCCGGCGGGGGACGAGGGCGCCGGTGTCCTGCCAGACGTTCTGGTCCTTGGTGCCGTCGTTCGTGGCCAGCCCGGAGGCGCCGATCATCAGGGCGTAGTACCCGCTGTCGGCGGTGCCCTTGTGCGCCATCTGCCGGCCGAACTTGTTCCTGGCGAAGGTACCGGTGACCGCCTTGTCGGCGTTGTTGACGGCGTACTCACCGCCGTCCAGCCAGTTGTCCTCGATCTTGAGGTCGACGCCCGCGTTGAGCATGAACGTGGACAGCTCCTTGACCGCGTTGGGAAGCGGCAGCGTGCTGACGCTGTCCTCGGCCCAGCTGGCCACGAAATTGTTGCCGTAGATGTTCAGCCCGGTGGTGCCGTCCACCTCGACCTGCACGGCGTCCGCGTGGTTCCACGGCAGCCCTGCCCACGGACCGGTGATGGGGATGCCCGCGACCGTGTACAGCGGGGTCGGGCTGTGTCCGGGATCGTTGCCGAAGAACAGGAAGTCGTGCACGTAGTTGCCGCGGATCACCATCTGCACGTCCATCACGCCGTTGCGCGGCGAGGGCACGAAGCCGTCGGTCACGTGCGAGATGTCGTTGAACTCTGCGACCACGTTGCGCGGGCCGATCGCGTTGAAGTGCTGCGTGGTGAAGGTCGAGTGGATCTTGTTGTAGCGGACGACGGTGCCGGTGAAGCCGCCGCCGGTGTCGACCATGTACTTGCTGCCGGTCGGCGGGTGCGCGGCGTCACCGCGGATGTCGCAGTTCTCGATAGTCAGGTTGTTGGCGCCGACCTTGACCAGGCCGTAGACGATGCGGTCCTTGAGCGGCTTCGTGATCGTCAGGACGCCGTTGTTCCACACGCCGTCCGCGCTGCTCGCCACCTGGGTGGGCACCGGCCTGATCACGCCGGTGCCGGTGTTCGAGGAGTCCGGCTTGGAGCTGCGCAGCGTGAAGGTGCTCGGCTGCGGCGCGGTGGGGCTCGCGGTTGCGGTGGGGCGACGGGGCTGCGGTCACCGTCGCGGTGGCCGTCGGCGACGGGGCTGCGGTCACCGTCGCGGTGGCCGTCGGCGACGCGGTCGCCGCCGGGGACGGGGACGAGGACGGGGAGACCGTCACGGGCGGCAACGGCAGGTCCGTCGTCGACACGACCGGCGTCGCAGTGACGGTCGGCGTCGCCGTCGGGGTGGCCGTGGCCGTCGGTGTCCGAGAGGGCTTTGGCCGCGTGGTGACCGCGCCCCTGGTCACCACCGACACGGTCCGCTTCGCGGTGTAGGGGCTGATCCCGATCCGGGAGCGCGGGGCCACGACCCGGACCCGGAAGAAGTAGCGCCGGTGAGGCTTGAGGCCACTCACTCGGCCGGTGGAGTGCGCGAAGTGCCGGTAGCGGGAGTGCCGCATCGACGCCTGCGCCGAGTACTGCACGCGGAAGGCGCGCGCCGAGTGCGCCGCTCGCCACCGCAGGCTCACCGAGGAGCTGGTGACATGGGTGACCAGCAGGCTGCTCGGCCGGTCGTGGATCCGGGCCGCCTGGGCGGAGGTTCCCAACCACAGGCTCCCCGTCAGACCGAGGCACAGGATGAGCAGGACGCGCAGCACGACGCCGCGGCGACCCCCTGCGTGGAGCGAGTAGCGGTGAGACATGCGGGCCCTCCCAAGTCCGGATGCGACTGCACCTGCAGACTCGGTCTATGGGCCTGAACACTTGAGACAACTACGGCAAAACATGGACAAAAGGTGCATACCCATCCTTGCCTGCGAACAGACGTCGACCCCCGGGATGGACGCACCATCCCGGGGGCCGACGTGGGCTCAACTGGCCCGGCGCGGCACCAGGCGGCCGGTGTCCGCCCACACGTTCTGGTCTCGCGTCCCGTCATGGGTGAGCAGCCGCGGGCCGGCGAGCATCAACGCGTAATAGCCCGAGTCGCTGTTCCCCCGGTGGGCCATCTGACGACCGAACCGGTTGCGGGCGATGGTCCCGGACACCGAGCGGTCCGCGTTGTTCACGGCGTACTCACCGCCGTCGAGCCAGTTGTCCTCGATCACCAGGTTCACCCCGGCGTTCAGCATGAAGCACGACAGCTCCTTGACTGCGTTCGGGAGCGGCAGCGTGCTCACCGAGTCGTTGGCCCACTTCGCGACGAAGTTGTTGCCCACGACGGTGACGCCGGTGGTGCCGTCGATCTCCACCTGGACGGCGTCGGCGTGGTTCCACCCCTTCCCTGCCCACGGCCCGGTGACCCGGACACCCCCAGCGGTCGTCAGCGGCGTCGCGCTGTGGCCCGGGTCGTTGCCGAAGAACTGGAAGTCGTGCACGTAGTTGCCGCGGATGAGCATGTGGACGTTGTTGTCACCACGGGGGACGGCACGAAGCCGTCGGTCACGTGCGAGATGTCGTTGTACTCCGCCACCACGTTGCGCGGCCCGATGGCGTTGATGAACCGGCTGCGGAACGTCGAGTGGATGTTGTTGTAGCGCACGACGGTGCCGGAGTAGCCGCCACCGGTGTCCACCATGTTCTTGCTGCCGGTGGGCGCATGACGCGCGTCCCCACGGATGTCGCAGTTCTCGACCGTCACCCCGTTGGCGCCGATCTTGACGAAACCGTTCACGACCTTGTTCTTCAGGTCCTTGGTGATGGTCAGCACACCGTTGCTCCACCGACCGTCCGCCGAGGTGGCCACCTGCGTGGGGGCCGGAGCGACGACACCGGTGCCGACGTTGGAGCCGGTCGGCTTGGTCTCACCGACCACCATCGAGCCCCGGGACACAGCGGCTCCGCTCGACCGCGGGTGTGCCGCGGTGACCACCGACAAGCCGTGCCGGGCCGTGTAGTCGCTCAGTCCGACGCGGCTGACGGGTGCGACGGCGCGCACCCTCACGTAGTATCGCCTGCTTGCCGTCAGACCCGTGAGCTTCACCGCCGTCCCGCGCACGAAGCGGTAATGGGCGTGTGCGAAGGACCAGTGGCTCGAGTACTTCACACGGAACGCGCTGGCACCCTGCGGCGCCGCCCACCGCACGGAGATCGAGGTCGGGGTGACCCCGGTCGCGTGCAGCTGCGTGGGCGGGGACAGTCGGTTCGCCGCATGAGCCGAGGGCACGAGGGCGAGGCAGCTGGCGGCCACGAGAAGGGCAGCGAAGAACAGGCGCGCCGGGGCGCGCCTCGTTCCGGGCAGGGTTGAGCTGGGGTAAAGCACGAGGAGGGACCTCCCAAGTCCAGACATATCTGTACATAGGATCGGTTCCCTTTACCTTTGACTTTAGCCTGAATCGTCCACCGCCCTAGACCGGAGTCGGTCACACCCCGGCGTGGCCGGCCGGAAGGCCGTCACCGCGAACCCACCCCGGACACAGCAAGACGCCCCCGGCTGGGAGGTCCGGGGGCGTCTGCTGGTCGTGCGGTGCGGTCAGTCGCCGCGCAGGATCGCGAGGATCCGGAGCAGCTCGATGTAGATCCAGATGATCGTCACGGTGAGGCCGAACGCGGCCCGCCACGACTCGTTCTCGGGCAGCCGGGCCTCGATGCCACGCTCCACGAAGTCGAAGTCGAGGATCAGCATCAGCACGCCGAGGCCGAGCCCGATCACGCTGGACAGCAGGCCCATCGGACCGAAGCCGTTGAACCCGAACGAGCTGCCGAACAGGCCCAGCACCATGTCCAGCAGGGCCAGCGCGACGAAGCCGAGCATCGCGCCGATGACCCACTTGCGGAACGTCGGGGTGACCCGGATGTTGAAGAACTTGTACGCCGCGAGGGTGCCGCCGACAGCCGCCATGGTGCCGAGCACGGCCCCCACCACGAGCCCGCCGCCGAACATCCCCTCGAGCACCTTGGAGAAGGCGCCGATGAAGAGACCCTCGAGCGCCGCGTAGGCGAGCACCAGCCCCGGACTGACCACCCGCTTGAACGAGTTGACCATCGAGAGCGCGAAGCCGCCGAGGGCTCCGACCATCGCCAGCAGGTACAGGGATCCGACCGCGTTGGAGCTGATCTCCGGGGTGAGCAGCCAGGTGGCGGCCGCCACCAGCACGGTCAGGCCCAGTGTCATCGCGGTCTTCTGCACCACCGAGTCGATGGTCATCGGGCCGCGGTCGTCGAACGTGCGGGTGGGGGCGCCCTGGGCGTACGGGTCGTAGGCCTGGGAGCCCGACTGCGGGGCGCCGTACGCCGGGTAGCTCATGCCGCTCGTGGCGGCGGTCCGGCTCTGCCCGTTGAATCCATCCGCCTTGCGGAAGACAGGGTTGCTGCTTTGCATGTGTGGTCTCCTCCTTGGAGGCCTGTGGCCCCCGATCTGGGGGCCCGAGTGGAACCGCACGTCCATCGTACGTGTCCGCTGCGACGTAGAACGGTCACCGAACGGCCGATGTTCCCGTTCAGGCGCAGAGGAAACGGAGTCTCAGCCGTCTTTCAGGTGTAGATGACAAATATTTGCGGTCAGCGCACGAGCGGGATCAGCACCGAGGGTGCCGCAGGACGCCGCCAGGACACGGTGGCGGCGGTGAGCGGCTCCCCGCAGGCCGTGCAGGTGTCGGCACTCTCGCAGACCCGGCCGCAGCCCTCGTGCACCACGTCGAGCCGCCGGCCCGTCGGCCGGTGCCGGTCGCCCCAGTGCGCGAGCGCCTGCACCACCGGCAGCAGGTCGCGCCCGGCGTCGGTGAGGAGGTACTCGTGCTGCGGCCGCCGTCCGGCGTCGTACGGCGACCGCTCGAGCAGCCCGGCCTCCACCATCTGCGACAACCGGCGGCTCAGCACGTTGTCGGCGATGCCCAGCGCGCTCCGGAACCGGTCGAAGCGGGTGGTGCCGGTGAGCGCCTCGCGCAGCACCAGCAGCACCCAGGGATCGCCCACCACGTCCAGCGAGCGGGCCACGGGACAGGCGGCCCCCGACCAGTCGGAGCGCAGCGGCACGGTCTGTCCTCGTCTCGTTGCCGGGTGGCGGGATCTGGCTTGCTTGAGAAAAGTCTACGCTGCCACCGTCGGCGCCTCCAGGCCCTCTGCCCCGAAAGCCGGGTGGTGGCCGCGGCGATCTCGGTCCGGGTCGCCCGCTCCCCCGACCCGGCCGAGCCGACGCCGGCCTGACCGCCGTACCTGCCTGGTGCCCCCGGTCAGACTCGAACTGACACTGAAAGGTTTTTAAGACCTCTTCCTCTGCCGTTGGGATACGGGGGCCCCGTCCGCGCGGTCATCCTGCCACGGCCAGGGCGGCCGCCCGGCCGAGCACGGCGTCGAGCATCGGCTCGGTCAGCCGGCCGGTGAAGGTGTTCTGCTGGGAGGGGTGGTAGCTGGCCAGCAGCAGCACCGTCCGGCCGTCCGACCCGGTCAGGCACACCTCGGCGGCGTGCCCGAACCGCGGCTTGGGTCGCGGGACGTCGTACCCGAGCGTCCGGAAGGTGCGCAGCGCGGCGTCCCAGGCGAACTGGCCCAGGCACACCACCACCCGCATCGACGCGGCGACCAGGGACAGCTCGCGCTCCAGCCACGGCGCGCAGGTGTCGCGCTCGCCGGTGGTCGGCCGGTTGTCGGGCGGGGCGCAGCGGACGGCCGCCACCATCCGGGTGCCGATCAGCCGCTGGCCGTCGCCGGCGTGCACGGAGGTGCCCTGCCCGGCCAGGCCGACCCGGTGCAGGGACGCGAACAGCCAGTCCCCCGAGCGGTCACCGGTGAAGATCCGGCCGGTGCGGTTGCCGCCGTTCGCCGCCGGCGCGAGCCCGAGCACGACGACCGCCGGCGTCGGCGACCCCCACCCGGGCACCGGCCGACCCCAGTAGGGCTCCCCCGCGTACGACGCCCGCTTGGCCACCGCGACGTCCTCCCGCCACCCGACCAGCCGGTCGCAGGCCCGGCACACCGAGACCGCGGCGTCGATCTCCGCGAGGTCGCAGCGGGCGGCGAGACCCGCCACCTCGTCGGGGTCGCGCGCGACCGGCGTCTCCGGGAGCGCCGGGTCGTCGGGCCAGCCGGTGCCGGGTGCCACCGGGGAGCCGAACGGTCGGCCGGTGACGGGGTGCGGGAGATCCACGGCGCTCACCGGCCCAGTGTGGCGGGTCCGGGCGCCGGGTGCCGGGTCCGGTCGGCCTGCTTGTGGCCGGTCCCGACCGTCATACCCGGTCCCAGGGTGTCGCCAGCGGCCACTCGCCGGCCGGCCAGGCGGGATCGGCCACAACCGGGCGGGGCTGCCGCCGGCGTCGCGTCTCG
The DNA here is from genome assembly GCA_963800225.1 of uncultured Actinomycetota bacterium. Classification (GTDB taxonomy): domain Bacteria; phylum Actinomycetota; class Actinomycetes; order Propionibacteriales; family Nocardioidaceae; genus Nocardioides_B. The sequence goes on from CAWDAF010000004.1 coordinate 29,339, forward strand.
ATGGTGCCGTGGCGACGCCGGCGGCCTCGGGAGCCCGCTGCTGGACCCGGCGAGTCAGGGGGCGGCGATCCGCTCAGCGGCGGCGCCACCAGACCAGGCCCACGACCAGCAGGAGCACGCCCGCGGCCCCGGCGGCCACCTCGGGCCGCGGCCTGCCGGCGTCGGTGGTGGCCCGGTCCTTGGCCCGGGCGACCGTGGCCTTCGCCTGGCCCTTCACGTCGAGCTTGGCGTGCAGCTGGTCGACGGTCTCGGCGAGCTCCTCACGGGTCCGCTCGATGTCCGCGCGGATCGCGTCGGGGTCGGCCGCGCCGTTCGAGGCGCTGGTGGTGTGGGGCTCAGACGTGCTCATTGCTGCGCTCCCCCTTCGCGGTGGCGATGTCCTCCTGGAGACCGGCCAGGGCCTCCGCAGGCTTGGCCGGCGTGGCCTTGCCGACGTTGCTCTTGCCGCTCAGCCCGAGCAGGCCGGCGACCACGAACAGCACGACGGCGACGATCAGCGCCGCGAGCCAGGCCGGGACGACCAGCGCCAGGGCGAGGATCGCGGTGGTCACCAGGGCGCCGAGCCCGAAGACGGCGACCAGACCGGCGGCGCTGAACAGGCCGAGCCCGAGACCGGCCCGCTTGCCCTTCTCCGCCATCTCCGCCTGTGCCAGGCGCATCTCGTCACGGACGAGGGTGGACATCTGCTGGGTCATGTCGTGCACGAGCCGGCCGAGGGTCGGATCCTCACCGACGGCGGGCCGGGGACTGTCTGGGAGTGCCATGCCCGCCCGGTACCTCGCTACCGGATCGGTAAACCCCGTCGGGCGGTCCGAGGCTCAGACCAGCGACCAGGCGATCCCGTCGAGGATGTCGGAGTCGGACACCGTGAGCCGGTCGGTCGCCGACCGCAGCAGCACCCGGTCCAGGATCACCGCGCCCGCGCCGATCACGTCCGCGCGCCCCCTGGGCACGCCGAGTGCCTCCAGCTCGGCGGTCGTCATCGTGAGCACCCGCGCGGCCAGGTCGTGCACGTCCCGGTGGACGAACGACGCGTGGTGGACCCGGCTGCGGTCCCAGTGGTCCAGGCCCAGCAGCAGCGTCGCGACGGTGGTGACGGTGCCCGCGACGCCGACCAGCGTGGCGGCGTCGCCGACGCGCACGCCGTACGACGGAAGCGTGTCGAGCGCCTCGTCGACGGCCCGGGTCGCGGCCGCCACCTCGGCCGCCGTCGGCGGGTCGGAGGGCATCAGCCGCTCGGTCAGCCGCACCGAGCCGATGTCGAGCGAGTGGGCGGCGCCGACCTCGCCGGGCGCCCGGCCCACGATCAGCTCGGTGGACCCGCCGCCGATGTCGAGCACGGCGACCGGGAAGGGCACCTCGGGCAGCGAGCGGGTGGCGCCGTCGAACGACAGCGCGGCCTCCTCGGCGCCCGAGACCACCTCGGGGGCGACGCCCAGGCGCGAGCGGACCCCCTCGACGAAGGCGTCGGCGTTGCTGGCGTCCCGCGCGGCCGACGTGGCCACGAAGCGCAACGCCTCGACGCCGTGGGCGTCCACGACCGCGGCGTACTCCTCGACGGCGGCGAAGACCCGGTCCAGCGCCTCGTCGGCGAGCCGGCCGGTCCGGTCGACGTCCTGCCCCAGCCGGACGATCCGCAGCTCGCGGACCAGGCTCTCCTGGGTGCCGGAGGCCCGGTCGAGGTCGGCGACGAGCAGCTTGATGGTGTTGGTGCCGCAGTCGATGGCGGCGACCCGGGTCACGACGGCTCGTCGGCCGGCGCCGGGACGCTCACGCAGGGGCCCATGGCCCAGAAGTCACCGAGCAGGTCGAGCACCTCGTCCCCGAGCGGGTTCACCCCGGGGCCCTGGGCGAGCGCCTGCCCGGCGAGCACGTGCAGGCACTTGACCCGGGTCGGCATCCCGCCGGCGGAGACGCCGGCGATCTCCGGCACGTGGCCGATCGACTCACGGAACGCCAGGTAGGACTCGTGCGCGGCGCGGTAGGCCGCGGCGAGCTCCGGGTCGGCGTCCAGCCGGTCGGTCATCTCCTTCATCAGCCCGGAGGCCTCGAGGGTGCCGATCAGCGAGGCCGCCCGCGGGCAGGTCAGGTAGAACGTGGTGGGGAACGGGGTGCCGTCCTCGAGCCGGGGCTCGGTGGCCACCACGTCGGGGTTGCCGCACGGGCACCGGTGGCCGATGTCGTGGATCCCGCGGGGCGGGCGGCCCAGCTCGGCCTCGATGACGACGGCGTCCTCGGGGGCGATCACGGGGTCGTCCCGGACGGTCCGCCGGACCGCTGCGGCGCCCGGATCCGGTCGGCCGGCCGGGGCGCGTGCGCCGGGTCCACCGCCGGCTTGCCCGCGGTCACCACGCTCCCCCAGGCGGCCTGCCACCACAGCGGCCGGGTCGCCTCGGTGACCGAGTCGGGTGCCGAGAGGGTGTCCTTGTGGTCCAGCGGCTTGCCGTCGTCGTCGAGCACCTGGAAGCCGATCTCGCCGGGCAGCACCCAGCCGAACCGCTGGTGGGCGATGGTCCGGACGTAGGCCGGGTCGTTCCAGCGCTTCTTCTCCCGGGTCAGCCGATCGACCTCGGCCTGCGACGTGGCGATGCTGGCGCTGAGGCTGGCCAGGTGCCGGCGCTGCTCGAGGTAGGCCCGCATGCTGGACGCGTACGACATCATCAGCAGCGCCACCACGAGCACCAGGATCGCGGCCCGGCCGGTGAACCGGGGGCGTGCCGGCAGGTCCCGGGAGGCCTGCACCCGGGGTCGCGGGGTGCCCCGCCGGGGGCCCGGTCCCGCGCCGGGACGGCCGCCGCCACGCGCCGACGACGTGGAGCCGCCCGGCGTACGACGGGACGCACCCCGGGGACCTGCTCCCGAGGTGCGTTTGCGGGGGTCCGGCCCCCGCCCCGACGAACCGTGCGCCATGGTGAGGGTCAGCTGTCCCGGCCGTAGCGGGGGAACGCGCCGCGACCGGCGTACCGGGCGGCGTCGTCGAGCTCCTCCTCGATCCGGAGCAGCTGGTTGTACTTCGCGACGCGCTCCGAGCGGGCCGGGGCGCCGGTCTTGATCTGGCCGCAGTTCGTGGCGACCGCGAGGTCGGCGATGGTGGTGTCCTCGGTCTCGCCCGAGCGGTGGCTCATCATGCAGCGGAAGCCGTTGCGGTGGGCGAGGTCGACCGAGTCGAGGGTCTCGGTGAGCGAGCCGATCTGGTTCACCTTGACCAGCAGGGCGTTGGCGGAGAGCTCGGTGATGCCGCGACCGAGCCGCTCGACGTTGGTGACGAACAGGTCGTCGCCGACGATCTGGATCTTGTCGCCGAGCGCGGCGGTCATCGACGTCCAGCCGGCCCAGTCCTCCTCGTCGAGCGGGTCCTCGATGGAGACGATCGGGTACGACGCGACCAGGTCGGCGTAGTAGGACTGCATCTCCGCGGCCGACTTGGCGGCGCCCTCGAACCGGTAGGCCCCGTCGGTGTAGAACTCCGAGGCGGCCACGTCGAGGGCGAAGACGATGTCCTCGCCGACCTTCAGCCCGGCCTTCTCCACCGCGACGCTGATCAGGTCGAGCGCCTCCCGGTTGCTGGGCAGGTCGGGGGCGAAGCCGCCCTCGTCGCCGAGCCCGGTGGCCAGGCCCCGCTCCTTCAGCACGGACTTGAGGGCGTGGTAGACGCTGGCGCCCTGCTGGAGGGCCTCGCGGAAGGTGGGGGCGCCGACCGGCGCGATCATGAACTCCTGCACGTCCACGCCGGTGTCGGCGTGCGAGCCGCCGTTGAGGATGTTCATCATCGGCACCGGCAACAGGTGCGCGTTGGGCCCGCCGACGTAGCGGAACAGCGGCAGGTCGGCGGAGTCCGCGGCGGCGCGGGCGACCGCGAGCGAGACGCCGAGGATCGCGTTGGCGCCGAGCCTGGCCTTGTTCGGGGTGCCGTCGAGGTCCAGCAGCCGCTGGTCGACCAGGCGCTGCTCGGAGGCCTCGAAGCCCACCAGCTCGGGTCCGATCACGTCGAGCACCGCGTCGACGGCCTTCTGCACCCCCTTGCCGCCGTACCGGTCACCGCCGTCGCGCAGCTCCACGGCCTCGAAGGCACCGGTGGAGGCGCCCGAGGGAACCCCGGCGCGGCCGATGGTGCCGTCGTCGAGGGCGACCTCGACCTCGATGGTGGGGTTGCCGCGCGAGTCGAGGATCTCGCGCGCGCCGACTGCTTCGATGGACGCCACGGTGCTGCTCCTGCGGTCGAGGGGTGAGGACACGGACGCGTCCACCCTAGCGGCGCGGGGCGCCGATCCGGGAGTGCCTCGCCCTGCCGTCGCCACCCCGGCGCGGAGGACGTGCGGACCCGTCTGGAAGGCTCGGGCCATGGCCGCAGACGACCGACCGCGCTGGTGGCCGCGCCGCCGGTCCCGCCCGGCCCCGGACCTGGACCCCGCCCGCCCCGACCTGGTGGTCGTCGCCTCGGGCTTCGACGACGTGGAGGCCTGCTCCGCGACCCTGGACCGCGCGGCCGCGACCGTCCCGCGGTGGGACCCACCGCGCCAGGCCGTGCTCCGTCACCACCTGCTGCTGCCGGCGGACCGGGTCGACGATGCGGTCGCGGTGGCCGGGCAGGACGGCTACGAGCCCGCCGAGGCGGGGCCGCCCGGCGAGCAGGCGGCGTTCCCGCAGACGCACCTCGCGGTGCCGCACGCCCGGTTGGTGGTGCTGGCCCGGGTGCAGGTCCTCGACCCCCTGCACTGCTCCCAGGAGCGCTCCCGGATGGCCGGCCTGGCGCAGCTGCGCGGCGGGCTGGTGCTGGGCTGGGACGCGCTGCAGCCCGGCCCTGAAGGCTCCGACGGCTCCGACAGCACCGCCTGACGATGCCGGGGCGGGGTCAGCCGGCCTCGGCGGTGCGGACCCGGTCGGCGAGCGCCCGGACCGCCCCGCGGAGCGCCTGCTCGGGGTCGGCACCTGCGGCCCTGGCCTCGACGACGAGCCCGAGCAGCCGCTCCCCCAGGGTGCCCGTCCCGGCCGGCTGGATCGGGGCGACCCCCAGCTTCGCGGCCCGGCCGGCCACCTTGTCCGCCAGCGCGAGCGCCGGCAGCGCGACCGGGATCCCGTCCAGCACCGAGCTGCGGCCCTTCTCGGCGGCCTTGAGCTGGTCCCAGTTGCGTTCGACCTCGTCGGCGTCGCTCACGTCGAGCCCCGCGAACACGTGCGGGTGCCGGTGCACCAGCTTGTCGACGATGCCGCCGGCGACGTCGTCGATGGTGAAGCCGTCCTCTCCGGCCTCGGCAGCCACCCGGGCGTGGAAGTACACCTGGAGCAGCAGGTCGCCGAGCTCCTCCCGCAGGTGCGCGTAGTCGCCGGACTCGATCGCCTCCAGGGTCTCGTAGGTCTCCTCCAGCAGGTACCGCGCCAGCGAGGCGTGCGTCTGCTCCCGGTCCCACGGACACTCGGCGCGCAGCCGGTCCATCACCGTCACCAGGTCGAGCAGCCGCGCGCCCGGGACGTCGTACGACGCGTGCAGCACCTCGACGTGGACACCGTCGACGCCCCGCATCACCGCGGCGGCCAGCAGCGGCGGCAGCTCCTCGGCCTCCTGGTCCGAGGCCAGCCACACCACGTCGTCGGTGCGGGCGGCCGACACCAGGGCGGCGACCAGGTCGGCCGGCTGCCCGAGGACCGGCGTCTCCACCAGGTGCCCGGCGGCGGCGACCGCGCGGGGCAGCGGCGCGTCCGCGGCGGAGGCGAGCCGCCGGGAGGCCGAGGAGACCGCGCGCCACGCGGACCAGGACATCAGCCCGGGGGCGACCCGCGGGCTGGTGACCAGGAGGGTCAGCCGCACTTCTGGCTGGCCGGCAGCGAGGAGACCCACGAGGCCGGCGGCTGCGCCTTGGCGCCGTTGACGGCGTCGGCCGACACCGGCGTGGACAGCGAGCCGTTCCCCGCCCGGAGCGCACCCTTGACGAAGCGGCCGAAGCGGGGGTCGACCTTGACCGAGACGTTCTTCGCGACCCAGGCGTTGCGCAGCTGGGTCCCGGCGGCGATCGCCTGCTGGTCGGTGGCGTTGGCGACGCCCCTCTTGGCCAGCTCCTCCTTGCCGACCTGGACCAGCATCAGCTGGCCCTCGGCGTACCCCCGGAGCGTGTCGCGGAAGACCGCGCGGCTGGCCGCGGGGAGGGCGTCGATGGTCTGCTGGTTGGCGGCGAGTGCCGAGGAGACCTGCTCCTGGTCCGGCGCGAGCCCGCGGGAGGCACCGAACTGGCGCGACAGCGCACCGTTGATCAGCACGTCGAGGGCACCCTGACGGGCGGCCCGGCTGGCCAGCTCCTGCGGCTGCGCGCTCTGCTGGGCCGAACCGCTCTGCGCGGCGCACAGGGCGCCGGCCACGTCGTCGACCTGGGACGCCGCGATCCGGTCGGGCCCGACCACGGCCGCGCTCCCGGGCTGCGCGGCGCACCCGGACGTGACGAGGGCGGCGGCCGCGAGGAGCACGGGCAGCCCGAGGATGCGGGGACGGTTCACGGCGACTCTCCTAGCTCTGCGCGACGACGGGTGCGCGGTCGATCACCGAGTCGATGACCTCACGTGCCCAGGTCAGCAGGGCCTCGTCGCGGATCAGCTGACCCCCGATGACGGCCGTCGAGGGGCGGGGCACCAGCATCGTAGCCATGGGGGCCTTCACGATGCTGCCAGGGTGCAGCCGGTTGAGCCGGAGTGTCGCGGACTCCGGGAGGTCGACCGGGGCGAAGCGGACGTACTTGCCCTGGATGGTCACGTCGGTGAGCCCGGCCTGACGGGCCCGGCCCCGGAAGCGGGCCACCGACAGCAGGCTGGCCACCGCGGACGGCGGCTCGCCGTAGCGGTCGAGCAGCTCCTCGCGGATCGCCTCGACGTCGTCGTCGGAGCGCACCTCGGCGAGCCGCTTGTACATCTCCAGCCGCAGCCGCTCGCTCGGCACGTAGTCGTGGGGCAGGTGCGCGTCGACCGGGAGCTCGATCTTCATCTCCGGCTGCTCCGGCGGGCCGTCGCCGCGGAACTCGCTGACCGCCTCACCGACCAGGCGCACGTAGAGGTCGAAGCCGACGTCGGCGATGTGCCCGGACTGCTCGCCGCCGAGCAGGTTGCCGGCGCCGCGGATCTCCAGGTCCTTCATCGCGATCGCCATGCCGCCGCCGAGGTCCGAGTGCTGGGCCAGGGTGGCCAGCCGCTCGTGCGCGGTCTCGGTCAGGGGCTTGTCCTGCGGGTAGAGGAAGTAGGCGTAGGCCCGCTCCCGGCCACGGCCGACCCGGCCGCGGAGCTGGTGCAGCTGGGAGAGGCCGAGGGTGTCGGCGCGCTCGATGACCATGGTGTTCGCGTTGGAGACGTCCAGCCCGGACTCGACGATCGTCGTGCAGACCAGCACGTCGAACCGCTTCTCCCAGAAGTCCAGCATCACCTGCTCGAGCTGGTGCTCGCCCATCTGGCCGTGCGCGGTCGCGACCCGCGCCTCGGGCACCAGCTCGCGCAGGTGCGCCGCCGCCTTCTCGATGGACTGCACCCGGTTGTGGATGAAGAAGACCTGTCCCTCGCGGAGCAGCTCGCGCCGGATCGCCGCGATCACCTGCCGGTCCTCGTAGCCGCCGACGTAGGTCAGCACCGGGTGCCGCTCCTCGGGCGGGGTGGTGATCGTGGACATCTCCCGGATGCCGGTGATCGCCATCTCCAGGGTGCGCGGGATCGGTGTCGCGGACATCGACAGCACGTCGACGCTGGTCCGCAGCCGCTTCATCTGCTCCTTGTGCTCGACCCCGAAGCGCTGCTCCTCGTCGACGATGATCAGCCCGAGGTTCTTCATGGCGATGTCGGGGTTCAGCAGCCGGTGCGTGCCGATGACGATGTCGACGGTGCCCTCGCGGAGCTCCTCGATGACCGCCGACGCCTCCTTGTCGGTCTGGAACCGCGAGAGGCCCTTGATGTTCACCGGGAAGCCGGACATCCGCTCGCTGAAGGTCGAGAAGTGCTGCTGGACGAGCAGCGTGGTGGGCACCAGGACGGCCACCTGCTTGCCGTCCTGCACGGCCTTGAAGGCGGCGCGGACGGCGATCTCGGTCTTGCCGTAGCCCACGTCGCCGCACACCAGCCGGTCCATCGGGACCTGCCGCTCCATGTCCTGCTTGACCTCGTCGACGGTCGAGAGCTGGTCGACGGTCTCCACGAACGGGAAGGCGTCCTCGAGCTCGCGCTGCCAGGGGCTGTCCGGCCCGAAGGCGTGCCCCTTGGTGGCCTGCCGCGCGGCGTACAGCTTGATCAGCTCGGCGGCGATCTGCTTGACCGCCTTGCGGGCCCGGCTCTTGCGCTTGGCCCAGTCGCCGCCGCCGAGCCGGTCGAGGGAGGGCTGCTCGCCGCCGACGTACCGGGTGACCTGGTCGAGCGCATCGGTCGGCACGTAGAGCCGGTCGGCGGGCTGGCCGCGCTTGGAGGAGCCGTACTCCAGGACCAGGTACTCGCGGGTGGCGCCCTGCACCTCGCGCTGCTTCATCTCGATGTAGCGGCCGACGCCGTGCTGCTCGTGCACCACGTAGTCGCCGGTCTCGAGCTCGAGCGGGTCGATCTGCTTCTTGCGCCGGGCCGGCATCTTGCGCATGTCCTTGGTGGACGCGCGCTGGCCCGACAGGTCGTCGCCGGTGAGCACCGCCAGGCACAGCGCCTCGTCGACGAACCCGTGCTCGAGCCTCCCGGTGGTCACGTGCACCAGGCCACGTTCGGGCTCGGTGTCGAGCGACTCGTGGTAGCGGACCGCGACGTCGTGCTCGCGGAGCACCTCGACCATCCGCTGGGCCGGGCCGTGGCCCTCGTGGACCAGCACCACCCGGCTGTCGTTGCGCAGCCACGCCTTGATGTCGGCCACCGCCGCCTCCATGTCGCCGCGGTAGGCGTCCACGGCGCGCACCGCCAGCGTCCGGGACTCGACGGCGCCGTCCTCGACGTCCACGCCGGCGGACACGATCTCACCGAGGGAGTCGCGCAGCGGCTGGGTGACCACGTCGCCGGCGTCGGGGTCCAGGCCGAACGGCGAGACGCTCCACCAGGCCTGCCCCCGCGCGAGGCTGATCGACCGGACGTCGGCCAGCGAGTGGTACGACGCGGCGCCGAGGTCGATCGGCGCCTGGCCACCGCCGGCCGCCGCGGCCCAGGACGCCTCCAGGAACTCCTCGCTGGTCGCGACCAGGTCGTGCGCCCGGCTGCGCGCCCGCTCCGGGTCGAGCACCAGCACGTGGGTGCGGTCGGGCATCAGGTCGACGAGCATCTCCATCTCGTCGGTGAGCACCGGCGCCAGCGACTCCATGCCCTCGACCGCGTGGCCGTCGGCGATCTTCTCGAAGATCTCGGCCAGCTGCGGGTGCGCCTCCCCCAGCGTCTTGGCCCGGGAGCGCACCTCGTCGGTCAGCAGCAGCTCGCGGCAGGGCGGCGCCCAGAGCCGGCCGACCGGCTCCAGGGTGCGCTGGTCGGCGACCGAGAAGGACCGGATCTCCTCCACCTCGTCGCCCCAGAACTCCACCCGCAGCGGGTGCTCCTCGGTGGGCGGGAAGACGTCGACGATGCCGCCGCGAACCGCGAACTCGCCACGCTTCTCGACCAGGTCGACCCGGCTGTACGCCGCGCCGGCCAGCCGCCGTACGACGTCGTCCAGGTCGGCCTCCGAGCCCGGCATCAGCTCGACCGGCTCGAGGTCGGCGAGCCCGCGCACCTGGGGCTGGAGCACCGAGCGGACCGGAGCGACGACGACCCGGACCGGGCCGTTGGAGACGTCCGTGCCGGGGTGCTTGAGCCTGCGGAGCACCGCGAGCCGTCGGCCCACGGTGTCGCTGCGCGGGGACAGCCGCTCGTGCGGGAGCGTCTCCCAGGCCGGGTAGTAGGCCACCAGGGACGGGTCGATGATCCCCTCCAGCGCATCGACCAGGTCCTCGGCCTCGCGCGCGGTCGCGGCGACCACCAGCACGCTGCGGCCGGCGTCGACGAGGCCCTTGACCACGAAGGGCCGCAGGGCACCGGGGGCGGTCAGGTCGAGCGTCGCGACGGTGCCGTCACGGGCGTCCTGCACGGCCCGGACAAGGGTCGCGTCCTGGAGGACGAGGTCGGCCAGGCCACTCACACCCACGGGGTCATCTCCTGGTTCCTCCACGCTGACAGGCACACGACAGCCCCTCGTCGTGATGGGAAGGGGATGTCAGCCCAGTGTACGAGGACCGCCCCACGACCCGGGGTCCGGCCGATACCCTCGGCGCCATGAGCCAGGCCCGGACTCCCCCCGACCCCACGGCCACCCCGGACGGCCGGCCCGACGCACCGTCCCTGACGGTGGTGGCGCTCACCTACAAGCGGAACCACTACCTGGCCGCGCTGCTGCCCACCCTGGTCGAGCAGGGTCGGGACGTCGCCGACCTGGTCTCGTCGGTCCGGGTCCTCGTGGTCGACAACGACCCGGACGGCGGCGCCGAGCCGACCACCACGGCGGCCGCCGGTCAGGCCGTCGAGGTGGCCTACGTGCACGAGCCGCACCCCGGCATCGCGGCAGCCCGCAACCGTGCGCTGGCCGCCTGTCACGACGACGACCTGCTGGTGTTCATCGACGACGACGAGACGCCGGTCGCCCGCTGGCTCCGGGAGCTGGTGCTCACCTACAGCGCGCACGGCCGGCCGGCGGCCGTGCTGGGCCCGGTCAGGTCCGAGTTCGAGGTCGAGCCCGACCGCTGGGTCATCAGTGGCGACTTCTTCGCACGACGACGGCTCGCGACCGGCGCCGACGTGGAGGTCGGGGCCACCAACAACCTATTGCTGGACCTGGACCAGATCCGCGGCTGGTCGCTGGAGTTCGACCTCGCCTTCGGGATCAGCGGCGGCAGTGACACGCTGTTCACGAAGCAGATCCACGCCCACGGGGGCCGCATGGTCTGGGCCGCCGACGCCATGGTCGTCGACATCGTGCCGGCTGCGCGCGTGACCCGCGACTGGGTGCTGCGCCGCGCCATGCGCAGCGGGAACACCTGGAGCCTGACCTCCCTGAAGGCCGAGCCGGACGCGAGATCCCGGCTCCGGCTGCGCTTCGCCCTGTGTGCCCAGGGCGCCACCCGGCTGTTCGGGGGTGGGGCGAGGTTCGCGCTCGGCACCGTGGTCCGGTCCACGCGGCACCGGGCCAAGGGCGCACGGACGCTGTCCCGGGGCGTCGGCATGCTGATGGGCGCGTCGGGCCTGAAGTACCTCGAGTACAAGCGCTGAGTCGCCGTACGAGCTAGCGACCCCGGCGCAGGTCCAACGCCCGCTCGAAGGCGGCCCGGTGCTGCTCGCCGGCGTCCGACCACTCCCGCGCCGAGAGGTCCGGGCTCCCCGCCAACGGCCGCTCGCGCAGGCTGGAGAGCACCGCGACCAGGTCCGCCGAGGTCAGGTCGCCCTGGTAGGTCCGGACCCAACCTGCTCCTACCTCCGCCGCCAGGCGCTCGTTCGCCGCGTTGGCGGGGACCAGCACGGGCCGGCCCAGCGACAGCGCGGCCAGCACGCTGCCGGAGTTGTGCATCTCCCGGTACGGAAGCACCACCAGCTCGGACGCGGTCACCCGGCTGACGATCTCGTCCTCATCGATGTAACGGAGGTCGAGCGCGATGTCGCTGCTGCCGGACGCGAGCTCGGTCACCGCCGCGGTCAGCTCGTCGCTCTCCGGCTTGCCCGCGACGGTCAGGGAGAGCCGGCCGCTGCCGTCGGCCAGCCGGGTCGCCTCCTCGGCGCCGATCCCGCGGAAGGCACGGATCAGCCCGTCGACGTTCTTGTAGGGGCGCACCAGGCCGAAGTAGCAGAGCCGGCCCGGAGTCGCGGCCTCCCGCGGGAACCGGGAGAACCAGTCGCGGTAGTGACCGTGCAGGATCTGCACGCTGGACCGCGAGGCGTCCAGGGGGCTGAGTGGGTTGATCACCACCCACAGCGTCGTGATCGAGTCGAGCAGGCTGAGCAGCACGATCTCCCGCCGCGAGGCACCGTCCGGCCGGCCCAGGTTGTGCAGCGTCCGGACCACCGGTGTCCGGGACAGCCACAGGCGCAGCAGCAGCAGCACCAGCAAGACCTGACGCGCGAGCTTCTTCAGCGGAGTGTGGCCGGACGCCAGGATGTCGGGCCAGTGCACGTGGAAGACGTCGTAGTCGGCCGTCAGGGCGGTCCGCCACGAGAAGGTGAGCACCCGCACCCCCGGGGTGCCCTCCAGCGCCTCCCGGAGCATCACGATGTACGGGTTGGTCGTCGGCCGCGGCTCCGGGAATGACTCGAGCACCGTCAGCGGCATCGGCGCGCCTCCCCTGCCTTGGTGCCGTCTAACCTGGTCGTGGACCCTGCCATCAGTTCTGCCTCCGTGGAACGAGTCTGCCGCTGTCCTGCCACACGTTCTGGTCCGCGGTGCCGTCATGGGTCCGGAGACCGTCCGCGGCCAGCATCAAGGCCAAGTAGCCGCCGTCCCCCGGACCACGCCGGGCCATCTGCCGGCCGAACCGGTTGCGGGCCATCGTCCCGGTCACCGACGGGTCTGCATTGTTGACCGCGTACTCGCCGCCGTCGATCCAGTTGTCCTCGATCGTCAGGTCCGTGCCGGCGTTCAGCATCAGGGCCGACATCTCCGCGATCGCGTTCGGGAGCGGCAGGGTGCTGACCGGGTCGCGTGCCCAGGTGGCCACGAGGTTGTTCCCGTACACCTCGAGCCCGGTCGTCCCGTCGACCTGCACCTGGATCGCGTCGGCGTGGTTCCAGGGCAGCCCTGCCCAGGGGCCGGTGATCGGAACCCCGCCAGCCGTGGTCAGGGGGGTGGGGGCGTGACCGGGGTCCGGGGCGAAGAACTGGAGGTCGTGCACGTAGTTCGCGCGAACCAGCATCTCGACGTCCGAGGAGCCGCCTCCGGGCGACGGCACGAAGCCGTCGGTGACGTGGGAGATGTCGTTGAACTCGGCGATCACGTTCCGCGGGCCGATCGCGTTGAGGAACCGGCTCGGGTAGGTCGAGTGGATGGTGTTGTAGCGGACCAGGGTCCGGGTGAAGCCACCGCCGGTGTCGATCATGTACCTGCCACCCGAGGGTGCGTGCCGGACGTCCCCCCGGATGTCGCAGTTCTCGATCCTCAGACCGCTGGCGCCCACTTTGACGAGGCCGTGGACCACCCGGTCGCGCAGGTCCTTCGTGATCGTCAGCACCCCGTCGTTCCAGGTGCCGTCGGCGTCCGACGCCGGTTGCGTCGGCATCGCCCGGATCTTCCCGGCCCCCACGTTGGCGGCGGTCGGCTTCGTCGTCCCCACCACCATCTCCGAGGTCCCGGTGCCCGAGGCGCCCGGCGTGCTCCCGCCGGCTCCGAACGGGACGCCGTTCCGGTCTCCCGCCACCAGCAGGGCCGCCGCGACGCAGACCGCGGCCAGCACCGCCGCAGCCGCGAGCACGGCCGGACGGCACGACCGCATCCCGGTCGGCCGGTCGCGGGCTCCCGCCCCGGGGTCGCGGTCCCGACCGCCTTCGGCGGGGGGTACGGGCGCTTGTTCGCACACCACTCGAGTGCCCAGTCTTCTCTCTCGTCCGCGTCCCGCAGCCGTCGGCTAGCGCGCCGGCCGGCTCGAGGCGCGCCGACCGGAGGACACGCCACGTGTGGAGCGGCCCGTCAGCAGCCCCTCGGCGAGCTTCTCGTAGTCGGAGGCGACGGCGTCCCAGTCGTAGCGCTCGCTCGCCCGCCGCCGCAGCCGCTCCCCGGCCGCCACCGTCTGGTCGGGCGCCGCCTCGGCCGACAGCAGGGCCGCGGAGACCTCGACCGGCCCGGCGAAGTACCGGGCGTGTCCTCGAGGACCTCGCGGTTGAACACCACGTCGGAGGCCACCACCGCGGTCCCGGCCCCCATGGCGCGCAGCAGTGACGGGTTGGTCCCGCCCACCGAGTGCCCGTGCATGTAGGTCAGCGCGTGCGCGTAGAGCTGGTCGAGCAGCCCCTGGTCCCAGACGCCGCCCAGCAGCCGCACCCGCGGGTCGCCCGCGGCCGCCTCTGGATCTGGCGCGTGTACTCGTCGGCGTACGGCGCGGCGCCGACGACGAGGAGCGGCTGCGACGCCGCGGAGGCGACGTAGCCCTCGACGATCTCCCGCACGTGGTTCTCGGGCTCGAACCGCGCCACCACGAGGTGGTACCGGCGCGATCCACGGGCCGAGCTCCAGCAGGTCCGCCGGGGCGTCCACCGATCGGGGCCCCATAGGGGATCAGCTCGGTGGGCACCCGAACTCGTCCTCGTAGTACTCGGCGATGCCACGCGCGTCGGCGATCAGGGCGTCGGCCCAGCGCACCGCCAGCGACTCCGCTCGCGGTAGTAGCGCCGCCCCCGCCGGCCCCACTTGCCGCGCTTCCACTCCAGCCCGTCGACGTGCACGGCGACGGGATCCGGCGGCCCTTGAGCATGGCAGCAACGGGGCGTTGGCGGCGTTGAAGACGATCGCGACGTCGGGCCGGCGCTTGGTCAGCACGTGCACCACGGACAGAAGGTGTGGCTGAGCGTCTCCAGCTCTCGGTTGACGCACCGCCGGCAGGTTGACCAGCCGCATGCCCTGGTAGCTGCTCAGCGTCTGGTTGCGGTTCCGGCAGTAGACCGTCACGTCGTGCCCCTGCCGTGAGCCGCCGACCGACCTCCTCCACGGCGGTCTCGAACCCGCCGTACCGGGCCGGGACCCCGCGCGTGCCGATCATCGCGATGCGCATCAGCCCGCGACCTCGACGGCGGCGGCGTCCAGGGCTCGCAGCTCACGCCACCACTTTCCCGACGCCAGGCAGCAGCGAGCCGACCGCGGCCGCACAGAGGAACCCGTAGACCCAGGGGAACCCCTGCTGCCAGCCGAGGAGCAGGAAGCTCCAGCAGACGATCCCGGAGCCACGGGGAGCAACAGGTACTTGCGCAGCGGGTGCTCGCGAGCGTCCCGGTTGAGGGTGGAGCTGCTCCGGGCCGGGCGGAGAGTCGGCATCAGGATCAGGCCGAAGTAGGTGACGCGCACGGCCGCGACGTCGAAGACCAGCGGGACGAACAGCACCGCGTCGTGCGAGCTCACCGGGAAGCGGAACCAGGACACCAGGACGGCCAGGTGCAGCGACGAGGTCTTGACGCAGTCCGGGATGGTGTGGTCCAACCACTCCCCCGACTTGGAGCCACCGCCGCGCAGTCGGGCGAGCCGTCCGTCCACCGAGTCCAGGGACGTAGCCGGACGCCAGCAGGACCGCGATCGCCAGGCCGGTCAGCCAACCCGGCCGGGCGAGCGCGATGAGCAGGATGCCGGTGCCGGTCAGCGTTGCGCTATCCGCGGTGGCCTGGTTCGGGGTGACTCCCATGCCGTGGGCCATGGCCGCCACCATCCGGCCGGCCGGGCGATTGACCAGCCGGGAGTACGCGGCGGTCCCACGGGAGGGCTTCTGGGCGGAGCGCAACGCGTCCAGGTTTGGACCCGTACGACCCGAGCGGGGACTTGTTCACTGTCGTGGCCGGCTTCTCGTGAGGGGCGCGGAGGAACAACTCTAGAGACCGTGGGAGCCGGGCGGGCGTCGTTGCCGTCTTTGGCCGCGCACCCTTGCCCGTTGGGCGGACTCCAGGTATGAGCGGGCCAGTCAAACTACACTGACCGGGGAATGCGAGCCGGACCGAGCCGACGAGGGAGAAGGTTGTGAGCCAGGTCATCGGCAGCGCCTGGGGCGTACGATGTGTTCCACATCGGTCACCTCAACATCCTCAAGCACTAAATGACCGGCGACCGGCTGGTCGCCGGGGTGGTCTCGGACGAGATGGCGACCGGCGCCAAGGGCCGCCCGCCGATGGTCCCGGAGTCGGAGCGTCTCGAGATCGTCCGGCATATCGACGTCGTCGACGACGTCCACCTGGAGACCGTCCCGGACAAGGTCGACACCTGGCACGTGGTTCGCTTCGACCGGATCTTCAAGGGCGACGACTGGCGCGGCACGGCCAAGGGCGACAAGCTCGAGCGCGACTTCGAGGCCGTGGGCGTCGAGGTCGTGTACTTCCCCTACACGGTGCACACGTCCTAGCACCGCCCTGCGGGTAGCCATCTCGCGGCTCAGCGAGAGCCTGGTGGCGGCCGAGATCGCCGAGCGTGGCTGAGACCGGTCCCCGACGGCTCTGGCAGAGTTGGGTGCGGGTCTACGAGACGCTACAGGACTGTGCGCACCTGGAGCGCGACACCAACTTCGTCCCCGCCTCGATCGTCTACCTGCGCCGCAACTACGACTTCGACGACTCGCCCCTGGCTGGTCTGGACGTCCACCACTGCGGCAGCCTGCGCGCGCTGGCGGCCCTGGTGGTCCGCTGGCATGTCTGGGAGATGGAGGTCAACGAGCCGTTGATGCTGTCCGCGCTCAAGCTGAGCCTCACCGCGGCCCTCGCCAGCCGGCTGGGCGGGCTTCTCCGCGGCCGCCGTACCCGGGTGGTGACCTACGCCCTGGCCAACTCCGACCCCTTCGCCGACGCGACCAGACGGCTGCGCAGCCGGCACCGGCGGATCGCGTTCCGGCTGGGCTACCCGGGTGCTGGTGCTGCTCCTGGACCGGATCGCCTACGGCTTCTCCTCGGCCGAGCAGCAGTACGCCGCCCTGGCGCGCCGGCGGGGTGCCGCCCTAGAGGGCCGGCTCATCCCTGCACTGCCGACCACCTGCCCCACCTGCGCGGACCCGGGGTCACGAGACCGCCTCCGCGACCCGGCCGCACCAGGTGCTGTTCCTCGGCGCCTTCGACCACCGCAAGGGGCTGGCCCAGCTGCTCGACGCCTGGGCCGACGTGGCGGCCCGCCGGCCGGACCTCACGCTGAGGGTCCTCGGGAAGGGCCCGCTCCAGGGCCTCGTCGAGGACGTCGTCCGCGACCGCTCGGACGTCTCGCTGGCCGTCGACCCAAGCCGGACCGAGATCCACGCGGCTCTCCAGGCATCCCGCACGCTCGTGCTGCTGTCCCAGCCGAGCAGCACCTGGCGGGCAGCAGATCGGCCTGCCGATCGTCGAGGGGCTCGCACACGGCTGCGAGATCGTCGCCACCGACCAGACCCGGGCTCGCGGACTGGCTGCGCGAGCACGGGCACCAGGTGCTCCCGGCGCGCGCCACCCGGCACCAGATCGTCGAGGCGGTCGTGACGAGCGGCGACCGGCCGGCAGCGGACGTCGTGGCACCCCTCCCCGCGCGGGGACGGCCGCGAGGAGGCGGACGCCTGGCTGTTCCGGGCCGGTGGACCTGTCAGCGCAGCCCGACGACGTCGGCCAGCCGCTGGGCCATCAGCGCGGAGGTGAAGGAGCGCTCCACCCGCTCCCGGCCGGCACGGCCCATGACGGCTGCCTCGCGCGGGCTGTCGAGCAGGTCGATGATGTGGTCGGCCATCTCGGCGGCGCGGCCGGGAGCGGCATGCAGCCCGCAGACGCCGTCCTCGACGTAGGCGTGCATCCCGGGCGTCCCGGTGACGACCACCGGACGGCCGGTGGCCATCGACTCCAGGCTCACGGTCATCCCAGAGACGTGCAGGTTGTGCCGGGCGGCCACCGCCACCACCGAGGCGCGCGCGTAGAGCTCGCGGAGCGCGAGATGGTCGAGCCGGCGGACCACGCGGAGTCCGGGCACGGGATCGACCTCCGCCGTCGTCTGGAGCACGAGCTCCACGTCCGGCCGGGCCTTTGCCACCCGCCGGAAGGCCTCGACCATCGTGGCGGGGTCCCGGTTCGCGGTCCCCGCCCAGGCTGAGGACGAGCGGTCGGTCGGGGTAGCCGCGCGCGCCGAAGAACTGCTCGTCGATCCCGAACGGCACCCACGCCCGCGTCGTGGCCGGCGATGTCAGTGGCTCGAGGGCCTCGAGCTGTGCCTCGCTGAGCACCCAGACGCCGTCCAGCCGGGACAGGACCCGCCGCACCCGGTCGGCGTCGGCGTTGTCGGTGGAGCGGTCCGTGGCCCAGATGACCCCCGAGTACATCGCGTCGTACCGCTGGGACAGCACCATCCGGTGGGCCATGCGTTCCTCGTCCCAGGTCATCGCGAGCGCCCGGCGACGAGTCGCTGCGGCACCCGGATACCGAGACGGTGCGCCAACCGGTGCGGGGCGGCGGGAGCACCGAGCTCGTGGACCACGACCTGGGACGAGGAGCAGCCGGTCAGCTCGTCCAGCCCTGGTACGGCCACCCGCCGGGACCTCGCCGTTCGCGTGCCGGTTGGGGCCGCGGCTCCGGTGACCCGGCGCTCCGCGGGGAACAGGAACGCGACTGAGTCGTCCGCACCGGGTGCGGCGATCTTCGCCCTCTCTAAAAGCCCGGTCCGCACGAGCTGAGGTGACCTCGCAGGCGACGACGGAGACTCCTGCTGATCACGCCCGCGAGTCTAGCCCCGTGGCAGATGGACCAGAGGCCAGAAGTCGGCACCCCGAAGAACGGACTCACACGTGGTTGGTGCCGCCCCTTGCAGCTGCTGAACCGCGCTCCGCGCATTCGCGGCACAGGGAACGAGTGGCGCGTCGTCGGCGTGACCGCCGTGGTGAAGTTCGTGGTGATGGGCCTGTCCGGGGTCCTGGGGATCCTGACCAGCCGGATGATCATCTCGCACTATGGGGTGGACAGCTACGCGCAGTACGGCCTGCTGTCCTCGCTCCCGAGCCTGCTGCCCTTCGCGGACCTCGGGGTGGCGGCCGCGATCGTCAACGTGGTGGCGTCCTCGCCGCACGTCTCGCGCGACCTCGAGGTCCGACAGACGATCACCAGCGCCCTCCGCATCCTCGCGGGGTCGAGCGCAACGATCGTGCTCGTCAGCATCGTGCTCTACCTGGTCGGTGCGTGGCCGGCCATCCTGGGTGACGGCCTGACCGCCTCGGCCCGTGACGGCGACGCTGTGCCTGGTCGTCTTCGGTGTCTCGTTGCCGTTGGCGATCGGCACGCGGGTGCTGGTCGGTCTACACAAGAACCCGGCGCAGCTCATGGCGCAGGCCGTGATCGCTCCGGTGATCCTCGGCTGCGTGGGAGCCACGATCGTCCTCGGCATCCCCGCCGGCGACTTCGTCGCCCTGTTCCCCTACCTCGGTGCCGCGGTGGCCTCGACCGATCCGCTCCGGTCATCGCCTCCCGGGCGATCCGTCCGCAGATGCGGCTCGCGGCCGAGGGACGCGCCCCTGATGTCTGGTCGCCCGGCCGAGCGTGCGGGTCATGGACACCGCCTGGCCCATGCTCATCCAGATGATCGCGCTCCTGATTGCGATGCAGACCGACCGCATCCTGGTCGGTCATCGGGGCGGGCCCGGCGTGCTGGCCGAGTACAACCTCGCTTTCCAGCTGTTCGGGATCGCCCTCCAGACCATCTCGGCGTCAGGCGTCGCGCTGTGGCCGATCTTCGCCCGGTTCCGGGCGCGGGGTGAAGGGCCCGGTCCCCCGCCAAGCCCTCGCTGCTGTTCCTCGGGTTCAGCCTGGCCCTCGCTGGAGTGGTCGCCTTCCTCAGCCCGTGGATTGCCGACTTCGTCTCGGGCGGCTCGATCACCCTCAGCCCGACGGTCCTCGTCTCGTTCTGCCTGTTCGTGGTGGTGCAGTCCGTGAAGTACCTGCTGGGCATGTACATGACCGACAAGCGGGGGCTGCGGTTCCAGGTGCTCCCCACGGTGGCGATGGTGCCGGTGACCGTGGGCCTGTCGTGGTACCTGATCGGCGTCGTCGGCGCGGCCGGCCCGGCGCTGGCGACCGCGATCGCAGTCGCGCTGTGCCAGATCGCCCCGATGATCTGGTGGGTCCGCAAGGACCTGCGGCGCAGGTCTCAGTCGGCGTCGACGGAGGCCTGAGCGGCCGGCGCCAGGGCCTCCTCGACCGCGGCCCGGGCCCGCTCGGCGACCTGCTGCCACGACGGCTCTGGCGGCGCGACCGGACGGGACTGGGACTGTCCGGCCGGGACCCTAAGGGCGGCGCTCGTCGCCGACGCGATACCGGCCGGGTCGTGCGGGTCGGCGTACGTGACCGTCGTCCCGAGCGTCTCGCGCAACACGGGGAGGTCGCTGGCCAGCACCGGACAGCCGAAGTGGAGCGCCTCGTGCGGGGGAGCCCGAAACCCTCGTCGAGCGACACGAAGACGAACAGGTCGGCTCGGGAGTAGAGCCACGCCAGCTCCGCGTCCGAGACACCGCCCAGGAACCGTAGGCCCAGCGGGTCCGCCTCGGCCACGGCTGCGGCGAGGACTCCGCCTTCCCGGCGGCTCCCCGACCACCACCAGCGGACGCTCTGTGGGCACCCACGACAGCAGCGCCCCCTCGATAGAGGGCTCCAGGTTCTTGCGGATGTTCAGCCGCCCGACGACAGGACGAAGGAGCCGAGGTCCGCACCCGCCTGCGGGGCCGTCCGGGACCGCGGTGGCCAGTCCGGTCGGCACGCCCAGGCCGATGGCCGCGACCCGGGGAACCGGGGGTTCAGCCGCTGGATGCGGTCCGCCTCGTGCTGCGAGGACGTCAGCACGACCGGGGCGCGCCGGGCCAGGACGGGGATGGCGGCGAAGTACGCCCGCTCCACCCGGGTGAACCACTCGGGGTTCGTCTGGAAGAGCACGTCGTGGATGAAGGGGACCCCGGTCCCACCACCGGCGTGAAGTTCTGGGTGAGCACCAGGTCGAAGGGTCCGTGGCGACGTTGCACGCGCACCGACTCCACCGCGGCGACCAGGGCGTGCGGCTGGAGGTGGGTGGCGACACAGCGGACGTTGTCCGGCATGGTGGTGGCGATCTCCGCCACGGACCTTCGCGGACCGCGAGCACGACGTCGTCCTGGGGGAAGGTCCGGGCCCACGCCTCGACCAGGTCGCGCACCACGACCCGGCCCGAGATCGGGCCGTTGTCGACCCACCAGTGGCCGTCGAAGAGCACGCGCATGCCCGGGTCCTCTCGTTCTCGGCTCACGCCGCAACTTCGCCTTGGCCGCTGACAGGCGGCTCCTGGCGGATACACTCGTGATTCCTGCCCACGCTATCGCCCTGTGTCGACTCGTTCGGCCTCTTTCACGTTCGTCAGAAGCGAGTTGACGTGACCTCTGCTGTCGTCGCGGACGCCGGCCTCGGAGCCGGCGGACGAGAACGTGCCGCCCAGGTCCTGGTCGCGGCGGCCGCGCTGGTGGCCGTCGGTCGGACTTCCGGCTGCCGGTTGGCCGCATCACCGTCTCCCTGGTGGTGGCGCTGCTGCTCGCCCCGGTGGCCGTGCTGACCACGTGGCGGCTGAGCCGCTGGGCGCGGGGGTTCATCTGGCTGACGGTGGCGGCCATGGTGTCGGGCATCTGGCTCGCGGCCCGGCCGGGACTGCGCGTCGGCGACTCCGGTCACGCGCGCGAAGACCTGTTCCTGATGGCCACCCTGCTTCTGGGCACCTGTGTCGTGGTCTGGGCACGCACGCTGCTGCGGGACGAGTGGGTGGCCTCCCTCTTCGGAGTCGGGCTGCTCGTCCACGGGGCGGCGGCAGGCGGCCAGTTCGCCAGCAACCCGTGGAAGTTCGGCTTCGCGCTGCCGGTCGCCGTGATCCTGCTGTCGCTCGCCTGGGCCGCGCGATCGTGGCGGCTGGAGATCGTCCTGCTCGTCGCGCTCGCCTTCCTGGGTGCCGTCACCGACTCCCGTTCCGGGTTCGCCCTGCTGGCGTTGACCGCGCTGCTGGTGATCTGGTCGCAGCGACCACGGCTGGGGTCGCGGAAGCGGTGGGTCGGGTCCTTCGTCCTGCTCGGGGCCGCGCTCGTCGGGATCTACCGGCTCGCGGAGGCGCTGATCGTCAACGGCTACCTCGGTCAGGCCACCCAGCTGCGCACCGAGGGCCAGATCCACGCCGGCAGCTCGCTGATCCTCGGCAGCCGGCCCGAGCTGGGGGCCACGTGGCGCTGATGAGGTCGCAGCCGATGGGCTTCGGCGTGGGTGCGACCCGACTCCGGGGGACGTCCAGGTGGCGAAGGCCGGGATGGCGGCGATGGGCTCGACCCGAACAACGGGTACGTCGAGCACTACATGTTCGGCAGCGGGTTCGAGGTGCACTCGATGTTCGGCGACCTGTGGGCCCACTGCGGCCTCGTCGGACTCGCCCTGGCGGCGTACCTGTTCGTCTTCGTCGGCCGGGGGATCGCCCGAGGCATCGCCCTCTCGACCATTCCCGCCGTGGTCCTCTACGCGGGGCTGACGATGACGCGCGACCTGTTCTTCAGCCCCATCGGGACGTCCGTCCCGGTGGCGATCCTGTTCCTCGGGCTGATGATCGTCCCCGCCGTCCGTAGCACGCGCAGGGGCACACCTTGACCGGGTTGCCGACCTCCCCGGGTGAGGGCTATGCCCGAGTGGGCGTAGCGAGCGGCGCCTCCGTCCGAGTGGTCATCGCCGATCGTGAAATTCGGCTTCGGCCCCAGCCGGCCCGGCGTCACAGCGCTGGTCGGCGCCGGGTGCAGCGCCCGGTCGTGACCCGGGTCTCCTGAGTTCGCGCCGACTCGAAGGGTCAGGTCGGCGGCGCAGCGCCCGGCGCGCGGACCGAAGCGCCATGCTCGTGGCGTAGGAGAAGCGGAACCGGGCCAGGAAGACCCACCCGCCCACCGTCGACCCCACGACGGCGTGCTCCCGCCAGAACCTCACCACCTCGGCCGCCGACCTCAGGCTCATCCGTGCCAGCGCCGTCCGGTGCACCGCGAGCACCTTGATGTCCGGCTGCGAGGCAGCCGACAGGACGGCGTCGACGTCCCGGCGGGACCTGCGGCCGGGCCAGACCGTCGGGCAGGGGATGGCCTCCTCGTCGTGGGTCTGCGTCATCCGGCCCGGAGCGATCATCCAGGAGGATACAGCGGGAACTCCACGAGCCCGTGCCGGACGAAGGTCTCCGGCACCGTATCGCCGTCCTGGGTGCCGAGCCAGTCGGCAGGTCGCGGACGTCCCGGGTCGACATCACGAAGGGCGTCCGGGTCACCGGGAAGTGGCCCAGGTGACGCTAGGGATCGATCCCCGCGAAGCGCATCGTGCGCTCGACACCCGCGCGGAGCGGGTGCGCCTCGAACGAGTGTCGGCCCAGGTGTGCCCGACCGTCGTCCCCGACGAACGTACTCCGGGTGGTCGGGGCGATGAAGTGGTTCTTCGCGTCGAGGACGACGTACCAGCGGGTCGCGACCTGCGCGGCCACGACCAGCTTGAGAATCTGCTGCCCCGTCCAGCCGGTCATCGACGGCGTCAGGCCGAGGTCGCGCGGCGTGACGACGCGCGTCCGGGAGCGCAGCCGACCGAACTGCCGCAGCAGCCCCCGCCGGCGCCGGGCGGAGAGCCCGGACTGGGTGTTGTCGAGGATGATCAGCTCGTGCACCGCGTCAAGTGAGGTAGTCGGCCATCGATCGTGCTTGCAGCCGCAGACTCGAGCTCCGCCTCGAACACCACGACGACGAAGGTCAGGGGCGGGTGTCGTCGACACCCGCACCCTGACCTCTGCTCGCTTCGGGCGAGCCGGGGACGCCTCCGGTCAAGGTGTCGTGGGCCTCGCATCCAGCCCGAAGAAACTGACGACCACCGGTGCATTGGTCGAGGACGAGGCGAGGTTGGCGAAGATCCCCACACCGCCCGCAACCTGGAGACTGGCGGTGGCGTCGGTGACAGAACCTGACCACGCAGCCGGCTCGGCCGTGCCGTCCTTCCACACCTTGGCCCTGACGGTCGTCGGAGTGTCTCCGAACGCCTGGAGCCGGACCCTGAACACGGCGCCGGCCGCATAGGTGAGGCCCGTGGCCACCGAGTGCATCGTGGTCTCCGACCTGTTCACCATCCGGCTGAACGAGATGACGACCTTGCCGTCGCTCTTGACCTTGAAGCGGGCGCGATATCCGTCGCGGTATCCACCTCGGACGATGTAGCCGACCGACGTGTACCCCGTCGCGCCGTTGTCCTTGTCAAGGGAGAACGCACTCGTCAGGTCGGTGTCCGAAGCAGCGACATCCGGCAGGTAACCCAGAACGTTCGCTCCTGGTGAGGTCAGCTTGAGCCGTGCCGCACCGGCTGAGACCCCGAAGTTCGACGAGGACGACACCAGCGACCAGGCGCCACCGGTGTCGGCGGACCCGAGACCGTTCGTGACCGTCCGGGCGAACGCATCCTTGGCGAAGGCCGGGTCGGCCACGGCGCTGACGGCCACGGTCTTCGTCGCCGCGTCGGTCGCGCCCTTGTCGTCGGTCACCGTCAACGTGACCTGGTACGAGCCACCCGCAGCGAACGCGTGCGTCGGCTTCGCCAACGTGCTCGAACCACCGTCACCGAAGTCCCACGCATAGGACGCCACCGACCCGTCGGAGTCACTCGAACCCGACCCGTCGAAGTCCACCGACAACCCAGACGCCGCCGAGGTGAACGCCGCCGTCGGCTTCACGTTCGCCGCCGTCACCGACACCGACTTCGTCACCGCGTCCGTCGCACCCTCGTCGTCGGTCACCGTCAACGTCACCTGGTACGACCCCCCGCAGCGAACGCGTGCGTCGGCTTCGCCAACGTGCTCGAACCACCGTCACCGAAGTCCCACGCATAGGACGCCACCGACCCGTCGGAGTCACTCGACCCCGACCCGTCGAAGTCCACCGACAGACCAGTCGCCGCCGAGGTGAACGCCGCCGTCGGCTTCACGTTCGCCGCCGCCACCGACACCGACTTCGTCACCGCGTCCGTCGCACCCTTGTCGTCGGTCACCGTCAACGTCACCTGGTACGAGCCACCCGCAGCGAACGCGTGCGTCGGCTTCGCCAACGTGCTCGAACCACCGTCACCGAAGTCCCACGCATAGGACGCCACCGACCCGTCGGAGTCACTCGACCCCGACCCGTCGAAGTCCACCGACAACCCAGACGCCGCCGAGGTGAACGCCGCCGTCGGCTTCACGTTCGCCACAACACCGCTGCCCGAGGCGTAGTGGGCACTCACGTCCGCGGGAGACAGGACCGAGGAGTAGACCGCGGCCTCGTCGACGTCCCCGCTGAAGTAGGAGCTGGAGTTGCCGCCCCAGGCGTTGTCCCCGCCCAGCCGCCAGTAACCGGTGTAGTCCTGCGCCGCGGTGTTGGGGTTGGTGCCCACCGAGGCGCCGTCGACGTAGAAGTTCATGCCGCCGGAGCCCAGGGTGGCGACCAGGTGGTGCCACTTGCCGTCGTTGTAGGACTTCGACGAGCTGATCGTCTCCATCGCCCCCGTGTAGACCCCGAAGCGGAGCGTGCCGTCGTCAAGCATCCAGATGTGACGGTCGTAGCTCAGGAGAAGCCGGCGCCACCGCTGCTGCCGAACCCGATGATCCGTCCGCCCTGCGTGGTCGACGTCTTGATCCAGACCTCCTCGCTGAAGGTGGTCGGGTTGCTCGAGGCCGTCTGGGCGACGACCGTCCCGCCGGCGAGGTTGCCCCGGCCGGGCCCGAGCCGCAGGGCGGTGTTCCCGGCGAGGACTCCGGGGTCGCCCAGAGTGGTGTCACCCGCGATGGTGCCCGCACGGTCAGACGTCGAGGAGTCGGCCGTCACGGTCCCGCTTGACTCGTCAAGCCGCCAGTACAGGTCCGGGTTCCGGTTGTAGACCGCCTTGCCGTACGAGTCCGCCGGAGCCGGCTGGATCGTGGACGTCCGGCCGCTGGCCACCCAGTGCGCGTCGACCTGCTGCGGCGTGAGGGCCGAGGGGTAGATCGACACCTCGTCGATGGAGCCGGACAGGTAGTTGGCGCCCGACCAGGAGCTGTCACCGCCCACCCGCCAGTAGCCGGTGAAGGGCTGACCGGCGGTGACGTCGCTGCGGCTCGCGACCCGCTTGCCGTCGATCGACAGCGAGAGGCCCTTCGAGCTCAGAGAGGACACGACCTGGTGCCACTGGCCGTCGTTGTACGACTTCGTGCTGTTCACCGTGGCCGCGGAGCCGACCCAGACCCCGAACCACACCCGGCCAGAGGCGTCCATGTAGGTGTGCCGGTCGTAGCTGCTCGAGTTCCCCGAGTTCTGGTTGCCGAAGCCGACGATCTTGCCGCCGGCGGTCGAGGTGGTCTTGAACCAGGCCTCGGTGCTGAACGTGTCGGGGGCCTGGATCGCGTTGGTCGAGGCCACCAGCCCGTTGGCGGTGCCGTCGAACGTCGAGGCGGCGTTGTCGCTGTTGAGCAGCGCCCCGGCGGTCCCGCGGGTCACGCCGGTGCCCGCGGTGGTGTCGTCGGCACCGGCCCAGTCCACGACCGAGTTGCTGCCGCTCGGCTCCCCGAGCCGCCAGTACGTCGACGCCTCGTCCCCGAGCACTGCCTGGCCGTAGGTGCCGATGTCACCGGAGTCGGCGACGGTCACCGTCACCCACTCCGAGTTGACCAGGTTGCCGAAGGGGTCGACCGTCTGCACCCGGTACCGGGTCGACGACCCGGGCGTGGCGTTGGTGTCCAGGAAGGACATCCGCTTCGATTCCCAGAACCGCGCGTCCTGCTGGCCCTGGTAGATCTGGGTGGTGGAGTCGCCGCGGAAGACCTTGTAGGTCAGCAGCGAGTTGTCCCGGTCCCAGTTGCCCGGCCAGCTGACCCGGACGGTGCCCCGCGCATACGAGTTCAGCGTCGGGTTGAGCGCCGCCCCCGCGATCCTCGGACCCTGCTTGTTGGGGGCGATGGCCTTGGTCGCCATCCGTACCAGGCCCTGCTGGGCGGTGCCGTTGACCTTGGTGAACTCACCGCCGTAGATGAGGTAGTCGCTGTTCCCCTCGACCGTCCAGGGCCCCTGCGACTTGCCGGTGTAGGTGCCGGTGTTGATGTCGGGGAAGAAGTTCAGCAGCGTCGGGCTGGGCTGGCCGGGGTGGTCGGGGTACCCGTAGATGTCCGGCTTGGACACGCCGGTGGCGAACTTGGTCGTCGCGGTCCCCCGCTGGTAGGTCCAGTTGGGCGAGGTCTGCGGGAAGCCGCCGGTGCCGAGGTTGCCGCAGTAGTGCTTGTGGGACGCGGAGTAGACGACGTTGCCGATCGGGGCGATGTCGTAGGTGTCGCCGTGGCAGTCCTCGACCCACTTGAGGTTGCCGTCCCAGTCGGACTGGAAGGAGCCTTCGAGGTTGCCGCCGCCACCGAAGTGGTAGCCCGAGCCGTAGAACCCGTCGGCGTCCGCCTTGAGCGAGAGGATCGCCGAGTTCGCGCCGGCGTCGCGGATCTCGGAGTTGACCGACATCGGCAGGCTCGCACCGGTGGTGGTGTCCACCATGCCCAGCCCGTAGCCGGGGTTGCCGGAGCCGTTCAGCGTCGTGAACGCGCCGCCGACGACCGCCTTGGTCTTGTCAGGCGACAGCACCAGGCTCTGCACCGTGGCGTCGGCGATCGGCGCCCAGGGCTGCAGGGCCCCGGTCGACGGGCTGACGGCCGCCAGCCGGTTGCGCGCTCACGCCGTTCATGGCGCTGAAGGGTCCGCCGAGGTAGACCGTGGAGGCGCTGGCCACCACGTCGTTGACCACGCTGTTGGACGAGGCGTTGAAGGACGTGATCACCGCACCCGTCGTCGGGTCCAGGGCCACGACGCGGTTACGGGTCACGCCGTTCACCTTGGTGAAGTTGCCCGCCGCGTAGATGCGGCTGCCGTCCGGGGAGGCGGCGAGGCTCTTGACCTGCGCGTCGAACGTCGGAGCGAAGGTGCTGATCAGCGGCCGGTCGACAGCTTGTAGGCCAGCATGTTGGCGCGGGGCACCGTGTTGGTGCCCGCCGGCGATCCGCCGGCCGCGCGGTCGTGAAGCTGCCGCCCACGTAGACCGTGTCGCCCACGATGAGCTGGTCCCAGGCGACCCCGTCGATCTGGGCGGTGGGAAGAGCGTCCGCGGCGACGGTGGCCGGCAGTCCGGCGGCAGGGGCCGTGTCGGCCTCCGCGGGCGCCGCGACCAGGCCGAGAGGTGCGACGACGAGCGTCAGCACGACTGCGACCGCGCTGGAAAGGCGCGCAGAAGTAAGGCGAAACATAGTGCCCCCAGAAGAGACGGCCTCACGGCCGGTACGAAGAATCGGCATCCCGCCCCCGGGATCCCCGATCAGCATACCCGGGGGAAGATAGCCAGGTAAGGGTCCAAAACGACTAGTTGGGACTAGTTACCTCGAAGCGCGGCGGGGTCGACCCGCGAGTGGCCTCAGCGCACCGCGCCCCGGAATACCACGACCGGCTGCTTCGTCGTCAGGTCGCAGGTGATGACCACCCGCCCGCGCTGTCCACGAGGGACCGAGAAGACGTACGTGCCTCGCCCGACGTTGCCGGGGCCCGCGCTCCCGCTGAGCTCCTCGGTGCCCGAGGTCAGCGGCACAGCGGGCTTCTTCGTCGCGCCGTAGTAGAGGTTGACCACCGCCTGGTCCAGGCTGGTCCGCCGAGCCGCTCTGACCGAGAGGTCCACGGCCACCGCCGGCCCACGATCTCGCCCGGGAGCTCCGCCTTGCCCTGGACGCTCCTGGTCCCGGTCACCTTGACGACGACGCCGTTGCCGGCCTGCGCGGCCCGACCGATCCGCACCGGGGCTGCGGTCGGCCGAGAGCTGCCCGAGGCCGCCGCCCCCGGCGAGGTCCCGCCACCTGCCGTGCTGCTGGACGTGCCCGGAGCGGGTGAGCGCGTCGGCCCGCCGGTTGCAGACGGGGACGCCGACGGACCGGAGCCGGACGCCGCCGCCGACGCCGACGCCGACGTCGATGCGCGCCGGAGTCCGCCTGCTTCGACCCGTCGCCGCCGCGGACACCCAGGACGACCAGGACGGCCACGAGACCGCGAGAGCCGCGGCGCCGCCGATGAGCGCTGCTCGCCTGGAGGGCAAACCGGAGGAGGTCATGTGTCTCGCGTTCTCTCAGAGGCTCGAGTAAGGGCGTCATCATAGACAAGCGCCTGCGCCGACCGGGCGGGCGTGAACGGCGATAACGACCGATCATCCGCCCTGGCCGGATACCCTTTCGCGGGAGTGTGCGCGCGAACGGCGCCTCGTCCGCACCGCGCGGCCGGGTGCTCGCCGCTACCGGAGGCACGATGGCCAGGCAACCGTCTCAGACGAAGAAGGCAACATGGACCTGATCGAGTACGCCGCTGTCCTTCGCCGTCGTTGGCTTGCCATCGTGGTCCTGATGCTCCTGGGTGGCGCGCTCGGGCTCGGCTACGGCAAGTCGTCGGCGCCGACGTACCAGGCCACGAGCAAGGTGTTCGTGTCGGTGGAGAACGGGTCCAGCGTCAGCGACCTGGTGCAGGGCTCGACCTTCACCCAGAACCTGGTGCAGTCCTACTGCAGCTGGCCACCACCCCGGCCGTGCTCGACCCGGTCATCTCGGACCTGGGACTCGACACGAGCGCGACCAAGCTCGCCCGTCGGGTGACGGCAGAGACCCCCCTGGACACGGTGATCATCGAGATCTCGGCGTCCAGCAGCAACGCACGGGAATCGGCCGCGATCGCCAACGCCGTCGCCCGCCAGCTCCCGGCGACCGTGAAGTCGGTGTCCCCCTCGTCCCGCAAGGACACCACCCCCGTCAGCATCCGCACGATCGCCGACGCCGCCGTCCCAGGTCCGGGTCGCCCCGAACACGAAGTTCCTCACGGCGACCGGTCTCGCTGCCGGGCTGCTGCTCGGGATCGTGCTGGCGGTCCTGTGGAAGCTCCTCGACACCCGGCTCCGGGACAGGCACGACGTGGAACAGGTCACCAAGGTCCCGCTGCTCGGTGAGATCCCCCGCTGGCGCGGCACCGGATCCCAGCAGGTCGCGGTGCGCAGCAACCCGCGGGGCGCGAGGGCCGAGGCCTACCGTCGGGTCCGCTCGAACTTCGAGTTCGTGAGGAGCGCCAACAAGGCCGGCGTCCTGGTGGTCACGTCCGCCCAGCGGGCCGAGGGCAAGTCGACGACCGCGGTGAACTTCGCCTGGCGATGGCCGAGCAGGGCAAGAACGTGCTCCTCGTCGACGCCGACCTGCGGCGTCCCTCGATCGCGTCCGTGACCGGGACCGAGGGCTCCGTGGGCCTCACGACCGTGCTCATCGGCCAGGCCTCGATCGACGACGTCACCCAGCAGTGGGGCATGCCGACCATGCACCTGCTCAACTCGGCGCCCTTCCTCCGAACCCGCTGCAGCTGCTCGACTCGGACGCGATGTTCACCCTCATCGTCGAGCTGCGGCGCCGGTACGACGTCGTCATCTTCGACTCCCCGCCGCTGCTGCCCGTCAGCGACGCTGCGGTGCTGGCCAAGCACGCCGACGGCGCCATCGTCACGGTCACGGCCGGACGGACCCGGCGCCGGCAGCTCCAGCTGGCGCTGGAGACTCTGGAGGTGGCCTCCGCGGACGTGCTCGGGATCATCGTGACCCGCGCCAAGTCCGGCCGCGGGGCGACCTACTACCAGCGGGAACCTCCGGCTGGACGCGCCTGCAGCGACGCCGCACGCGGCCCGAGGGCCCGCAACCGCCCGCGGCGACGCCCGGCGCAGCACCGACACGCCTCCGGGCCGGCGCGCCGGGGACGCGTCCCCGCGAACGTGACACCGACGAGGTACGGCGAACCGGTGAACTCACGACAGGGCCCGGCGACCACCGGCCCCGGACAAGGAGCTGACGACATGACCACGTCCGAGCCGGCCCGCGTCCTCGTCGTCTGGACCGGCAACGTCTCCCGCTCCCCCGCGGCGCAGGCGATGCTGGCCACCGGGCTGGCGGCGGGGCCGATCCAGGTGACCAGCGCCGGGACGGAGGCCATGGTCGGCGCGCCGGTGGACGAGCGCATGGCCGCGCTGCTGTCGAGGAGGAGCGGGGCTCGCTCCGGGACTTCCGTTCCCGGCAGCTCGACGAGCGGATGGTCTCCACGGCGGACCTGGTGCTCACGATGACCCGCGAGCACCGGGCGGCGGTCGTCGCCCTGGCGCCGACCGCGTTGCGCCGCACGTTCACACTGACCGAGTTCGCCGAGCTGCTGCCCGCCGCGGCCCGGGGGCTACGACACCGACCGCAGCCGGCTGGCCGCCGAGTCCTTCCCGTTCGACGTCCCGGACCCCTACGGACGCAGTCGTCGCCGCTACCGGGGCGCCCTCGAGATGATCCGCGCCGCGACCGACGGCGTCGTTGCTGCCGTGGACGCCGCCGCTGTCGTCCTCACCCGCGGGTCGACGTCCACCGCCGACCCGGGGCCGCAGTACGACCGAGCCGGATGGCCGCCCGATGACCACGGCATGGAGGAATGATCACCTCATGGACGTGGAGGCCACTGACCCGCACCTGGCCGTGATCGTGGTCAACTACGGCTCCTCGGGCCTGCTGGAGCGCAATCTGTCGGCGCTGACCCAGCACACGCCGAGCGCTCAGGTCGTGGTGGTCGACAACTTCACGACCGCGGCGGAACAGGCGCGGATCATCGAGCTGGGTGCCCGCCTGGGCTGGACCGCTGTCACTATGAGCGAGAACGTCGGCTTCGGGGCGGCCGTCAACCGGGCCGCGGCACGCCTGCCGGCGAGCATCCGTTCACTGCTGCTCCTCAACCCCGACGCCACCATCGACGCCGCCAGCATCGCCCGCCTGGTCGACCACTCGGTGCGGCATCCTCTCGACCTGGTCGCGCCCCGGGTGCTGACTCCCGAGGGCACGGTCTGGTCGGCCGGCAAGGACCTCTATCTCGACGACGGTCACATGCGCGGCTGGCGGCACCGCGACGCCGCGGCGGACCCGGCCGGACGACAGCCGTGGCTGAGCGGCGCCTGCCTGATGCTCGGCCGGGAGCTCTGGGACCGCCTCGGCGGGTTCGACGAGGACTACTTCCTCTACTGGGAGGACGTCGACTTCTCCCGTCGGGTACTCGACCGCGGCGGCAACCTGGTGCTGGACGAGCACGCCACAGCGATCCACGACGCGGGCTGGACCCAACGGACCGAGGGGCGGAGTGCGCGCGCGAAGTCGCCGGTCTACTACTACTTCAACACCCGCAACCGGCTCCTGTTCGCGGCCAAGCACCTGTCCCGTGATGACCAGCGGCGATGGCAGCGGTCGTCCCTGCTGATGGCTTACCGGATCCTGCTGATCGGCGGTCGCCGGCAGTTCCGCCACCCGACCGCCACCTTCCTGCCGGCAGCCCGCGGGACGCTGGCCGGGCTGGCTCTGATGCGCCGCGAGCGGAGGTCTGACCGGTGCCGGGCATGAGTCCTGCCGTCGAGGTCGAGGTCGACGACCGCGTGGTCCGGGTCAGCAACCCGGACCGGGTCTACTTCCCCGCCCGCGGCGAGACCAAGCTCGACCTGGTGCACTACTACCTCGCCGTCGGCGACGGGATCGTCAACGCTCTGCGCGAGCGGCCGTGCATGCTGCACCGCTTCCCCACCGGGGTCACCGGCGAGAAGGTGCACCAGAAGCGGCTGCCGGCCGGCGCCCCGCCGTGGATGGACACCGTGCAGGTGTTCTTCCCGCGCTGGAAGCGCACCGCCGACGAGTTGTGCGTGACCGAGCTCGCCCAGGTGGTGTGGGCGGTGCAGATGTCCACCGTTGAGTTCCACCCCTGGAACAGCCGCCGAGCCGACACCGAGAAGCCCGACGAGTGGCGCATCGACCTCGACCCCGGACCGGAGTGCGGCTACGACGCCGTGCGCCGGGTCGCGCAGGTCTGCCACGAGGTGCTCGACGAGCTCGGGGCGACCGGCTTCCCCAAGACCTCCGGCGGGTCCGGGCTGCACGTCTACGTGCGGATCCCGCCCGAGCACGGCTTCACCGACGTACGGCGAGCGGCGCTGGCTTTCGCCCGCGAGGTCGAGCGGCGGACCGACGAGGCCACTACCACCTGGTGGCGCAAGGACCGTGACCCGCGCCGGCTGTTCGTGGACTACAACCAGAACGCCCGCGATCACACCATCGCGGCCGCGTACTCGGTGCGCGGCAACCCCGAGGCGACGGTGTCCACCCCGGTCACCTGGGACGGAGGTGGACGACGTCGAGCCTCAGCGACTTCACGATCGCCACAGTTCCGGCTCGCTACGCCGAGATCGGCGACCTGCATGCCGGGATCGACGAGGCGGTCTTCGACCTGGCGCCGCTGCTGGAGTGGGCCGACCGCGACGAGCGGGACGGCGCCGAGACCCCCGAGCCCACGGACTAGTCCGGGACGGGCACGCCGTGCCGGGCCAGGTGCCCACGCAGCGACTCGAGCTCCTCGCGGTAGGACCACACCTCGGCGGCCAGGCCGACCGCGCGGGCCGCATCCACGTTGGCGGCGTTGTCGTCGACGAAGAGCACCTCGGGGGCCGGAAGGTCGAGCCGCTCCAGGATCGCCCGGAAGACCGCCGGCTCGGGCTTCGCGACCCCCAGGTCGTAGGAGAAGAAGGCGCCGTCGAGCAGGTCGTCGTACCCGAGGCGCTCTCGCATGCGCCGGGCCCGGCGCTCGTCCTGGTTGGTCGCCAGGTAGCACCGCACCCCGGCGGCTCGCAGGTCCCGGACCAGCTCCCGGGGGCCGGGCACCTCCTCGATCGAGAGCCAGATGCCCACCACGTCGTCGTAGGCCTCGGCGATGCCCCACTGCGCCAGCAGGCCCGGGAGTACGTCGAGCCAGCGGACGTCACCGGCCAGCGCCGGCCGTTCCGCGGCGACTGCCTGCAGCAGGAACCGCTCGACGTCGTCGACCCGGCCCTCGAGTGCGGGCCGCATCGACTCCTCCCAGCCTCCGGGGACCCGCTGCAGCACGCCGTCGGCGTCCCACAGGACCGTCCGGACGGTCACTCGACGCCGGCGCGGGCGATGTAGTCCAGGATCGAGTCGGCCAGCTCGGGGCGGCAGACCACCAGGTCGGGCAGCATGACGTCCTCCTGGTTGTAGACCAGCGGTGAGCCGTCGATGCGGCAGGTGTGCAGCCCGGCGGCGCGGGCCACAGCCACCGGAGCCGCCGAGTCCCACTCGTACATCCCGCCCGCGTGCACGTAGGCGTCGGTGACGTCGCGGACCACGGAGATCACCTTGGCGCCGGCCGACCCCATCGGCACCAGGTCCGCGCCGATCTCGGCGGCCAGCCCCTCGACGAACGCGGGCGGGCGGGTGCGGCTGACCGCGATCCGCGGACGCTCCGCCGACCGCGGCGGGACGACCGGGGGGTGCCCGGTGTCGAAAGTGGTGTCCAGCCCGGGCTGGGCGACGGCGCCGGCGACCAGCTCGCCGTCCTGCCACAGCGCCACGTGCACCGCCCAGTCGTCGCGCGGCGGCTCGGAGAACTCCCGGGTGCCGTCGAGCGGGTCGATGATCCACACCCGGGAGGCGGTCAGCCGCTCCTTGTTCGCGATGCTGGCCGCGCTCTCCTCCGACATCACCGCGTCGTCGGGGCGGTGCTCGGCGCACAGGCTCATCAACAGGTCGTGGGCGGCCATGTCGCCCGCGTCCTTGAGGGCCTTGCCCTCCAGCCCGCGCCCGCGGACCTCGGTCAGCAGCTCACCGGCGACGGTGGCTGCCCAGGCGGCGAAGACATGGTCGTCGGTGGCAGCGGCTGCGGGGGGCACGGGAGTCGTGGACACCTCGCCACCCTCTCACGAGGCCCGGCGGGCCGACCTCAGTACGCGCCGCGCGCGAACGCGACCGCGGTCACCGTCCGGGCAGCGATGACCAGGTCGTCGCGCAGCCGCCAGTTCTCGGCATAGTAGATGTCCAGTTCCAGGGACTCCTCCCAGCCGAGGTCGGAGCGGCCGCTGACCTGCCAGAGACCGGTGAGGCCGGGCTTGACCGCGAGCCGGCGACGGGCGGTGTCGTCGTAACGCTCGACCTCGTCGGGCAGCGCCGGACGCGGGCCGACCAGCGACATCTGGCCCAGCACCACGTTGAGCAGCTGGGGCAGCTCGTCGAGCGACGAGCGACGCAGCCAGTAGCCGAAGCGCGTGACCCGAGGGTCGCGACGGATCTTGAACAGTGCCCCCTCGGCTTCGTTCTCCTCGAAGAGGGCCTGCTTCATCGCCTCGGCGTCGACATACATCGAGCGGAACTTGAACATCCGGAACGGCACCCCGTCGCGGCCCACCCGCGTCTGCACGAAGATCGCCGGGCCACGGCTGTCCACGCGGATGGCCAGCAGCAGGACGGCGAGGAGCGGAGCCGCCACCAGGATCATCAGGCCGGCGCAGACCCGGTCGATGACCCCCTTGACCCGGAGCGCGACCACCGACGGCCCGACCGGGTCGAGGCCGAGCAGCGTGGTGCCCCCGACGACGGTGGGACGCATCCGGTGGCCGGAGACCGACGCGACCGGGCAGACCACGGCCACCGTGACCGGGTCGTGGCCGAGCGCCCCGGAGACCCGGCGGACGACCTCGCTGGCGACGTCGCGGCCGGGCAGGAGGAAGACCGCGTCGGCCCCGACCGAGGACACCATCTCCGCGACGGTGTCGAGGCTGGCCGCGAGCGGGAAGCCCAGCGTGGAGTGGGCCGCGCGGGTAGGGAGAGCGTCGAGGACGATCCCGCCGGCGACCAGCAGACCGGGGTTGCGCACGGCGGAGGTGTAGGTCTCGATGTCCTCCCGGGAACCGACCAGGACCACCCGGTGCAGCGACCCCTCCGGGACCCGGATGAAGCGCAGCGCCGCGCTGGCCACCAGCGACGAGGCCACAACGGCCAGGCCCCAGCGCACGTCCGTGAGCGACGCGAGCTCGACGACCCCGGCCACGGCGAGGCCCAGGCCCAGCATCGCGGCGGTTGCTGAGTCGGCCCGGACCAGGGCGCGGGCGGTGTGCCCGCGGCCCGGCTCCGGGGTTCGCAGCCCCGCGAGTCCGGCACACAGGACGGCGCAGGCCAGCGGCAGCAGCGTGAGCCCGTCGACCAGCGCGACGGCGAGCCCCAACAGCAGTGTGGGCAGCGCGACGGCGACTGCCTCACGGCGGCGTGAGACCCCTGACGGCGGCTGCCGGACGACGCGCAGCTCGGTGGACGTCGACAGCCCGTGTGGCTGCACGGAACGTTCACGCGCGCTCGACGTCACTCCCAATGGTGTGACTGACATGGTCCCCCCCGGTCCCATACCTTCAAAGAGATTCTTGTGCCCCCCAGCTCTCGGTCCCGGCGGGACCGCTAGTCCCGCTCCGCCGGTCACCGACCGGGAGAAGGATCTGGAGTTTCACCCCTTACAACCCAGAACCTCCGCCCCCGAAAGTCCTGGATGCCTTAGTTTCGAGGGCCACGGTGCCGAAAGCAAGGGCGAGTCATCCGCCGCCCGGACAAATCGCCCTGCGGACAGAAGATTTTACCTGCCTGACACTCAAGTCGCGAAGTTCAGGCGTGCCAGGATCAGGCTGGACCAGTGCCGGATCAGCTGTTGAAGAGTGGATCTGCTTGGGCAGCGCGAGATGGTCCTTGCCGTCCACCGAGATGGTCAGCAGCGCGTTCAGGCCGCCGTGCTTGAGCGCCAGCATGGTGCCGTGGCCCGGCAGGGTGATGTGGACCGGGTCCGTCCCGTGACCGTAGAGAACGGCGGGGACCTTGTCGGCGCGCCGGATGCGGCGGGCGGCACCCTTCCCGAACTCGGTGCGGGACTCTGCCTGGATGTGGCTCTCGGACACGGTGGTCTCTCCTAGCTGATGTGCGGATCGTCTGTTCTCACGTCGGCGGCTGCGAGGGAGGTGAAGCTCTCCCTCGCCGAGGCAACCGCACGCCGGGACCGCCCACACCCACGACGGCCTGAGTCGTGCGAGCGCGACGTTCAGGCGCGAATCCGCGTCGGGTCCGGTCCATGCCCTACGGTCACTCCACGCCGGCGCGGGCGATGTAGTCCAGGATCGAGTCGGCCAGCTCGGGGCGGCAGACCACCAGGTCGGGCAGCATGACGTCCTCCTGGTTGTAGACCAGCGGTGAGCCGTCGATGCGGCAGGTGTGCAGCCCGGCGGCGCGGGCCACAGCCACCGGAGCCGCCGAGTCCCACTCGTACATCCCGCCCGCGTGCACGTAGGCGTCGGTGACGTCGCGGACCACGGAGATCACCTTGGCGCCGGCCGACCCCATCGGCACCAGGTCCGCGCCGATCTCGGCGGCCAGCCCCTCGACGAACGCGGGCGGGCGGGTGCGGCTGACCGCGATCCGTGGACGCCCCGCCGACCGCGGCGGGACGACCGGGGGGTGCCCGGTGTCGAAAGTGGTGTCCAGCCCGGGCTGGGCGACGGCGCCGGCGACCAGCTCGCCGTCCTGCCACAGCGCCACGTGCACCGCCCAGTCGTCGCGCGGCGGCTCGGAGAACTCCCGGGTGCCGTCGAGCGGGTCGATGATCCACACCCGGGAGGCGGTCAGCAGCTCACCGGCGACGGTGGCTGCCCAGGCGGCGAAGACATGGTCGTCGGTCGCGGCGGCGGGGGGCACGGGAGTGTAAGACCCCTCGCCACCCTCTCACGAGGCCCGGCGGGCCGACCTCAGTAGGCGCCGCGCCCGAACGCGACCGCGGTCACCGTCCGGGCAGCGATGGAGAGGTCGTCGAGCAGGCGCCAGTTGTCGGCGTAGTAGAGGTCGAGTCGGAGGGACTCGTCCCACAGGAGGTCCGAGCGTCCGCTAACCTGCCACAGCCCGGTGATTCCCGGCTTCACGACCAGCCGGCGACGCGCCACCATGTCGTACTCGGCCACCTCCTCGGGAAGCGCCGGGCGCGGCCCCACGAGCGACATGTCGCCACGCAGCACATTGAACAGCTGGGGAAGCTCGTCGAGCGACGACCGGCGAAGCCAGTACCCCATCCGTGTGATGCGCGGGTCGCGCTTGATCTTGAACAGCACGCCGTCCGACTCGTTCTCGGCGGCGAGCGAGTCCAGCAGGGACTCCGCGTCCCGGCGCATGGTGCGGAGCTTGACCATCCGGAACGGCCGCCCGTCCTTGCCCACCCGCGTCTGCACGAAGAAGCCCGGCCCCTTGCTGTCCACCCGAACCGCCAGCCACAGGACCGCCAGCAGCCCCCCGAATACCGCTAGGAGAACCGCTGCCCCGATGAGGTCCACGAGTCCCTTGGCGAACCGGGCGGCCGTGGTGGCGCGCGGAACGCCGAGCTCTAGCACAGTGCCGCTCGGCGACACCGACGTACGCAGCCGGTGCGCCGACACCGAGGAGATCGGGCACACGACGCACACACTCACCGGGGTGTCTTCGAACATCCAGGTGAGCTCTCGCACCACCTCCGGAGTGACGTTGACCCCCGGGAGTACCAGCACAGCGTCCGCCTCCACCGCTGACACCAGCTCACTGAGCGTCTCCAGATTTGACAAAGTGGGTGCCAGAAGAGCCGGCGGTGCCGGGCAGGTGGTCTCCGGAAGCAGCACGTGACAGCCCGCGATAATGCCGTCCCCGAGACCCTCGCGGACGTATAGCTCGATGTCGCGCTGGCTGCCCACGAGGACGGTTCGGCGCGCCTTGAGTTCGTGTGGCTGCGCCCAGTGCACGACGAACATGGACCCGGCAGCCACGAGGACGACCGCCAGCGAGCTCCGGGCGGCGTCGAGTGGCATCAGCCCGAATACCGCGGCCAGGGAGATCAGCCCGCACATCACCGCCGCGCTGCGGCCATCCGAGATCAAGTGCTCCCGCAACGGCACGATCCTGTGGCGTCCCGTCGCGCGAGCAACCGACAGTGCGGCCCACACTGCCAGCCAGGCGAATGTCCAGTGCTCGTAACCAGCGATCGCTCCGACCAGCACCGCAGGCAGCAAGGTGGCGACGGCCACCAGGACCCGGGCCGGCCAGATCCGCACCGCCCCCGTGGCTCCGGCGGAGGTGTTGACCCATCGCCCTGGACGAGTCCGCCCAGCACCACCAGCATCACCAGGCTCGACTCGCACGCTCCTGAGTACCCGCTTGAGAGCCAGTTCTGCCGAGTCTGGAGCATCTACCGGTGAACTGGACACAGGATGAACCCCCAGAACCACACAAGCACAAAGAGTGGCCCGAACCGCGCGCGGGCGGCACCGCCGAACTCTACTTCCCCTGACCTCCGCCCCCGAAGGCCGTGATCGATATTCTTGAGGTCCACGGACCTGGAACGCAAGCGTGAGAGGGCCTCTTCGGCGGAATCCACCCCATCGGGCCATCAAGTCTTACGTTTGCGCACCCATTCGGGTACCGCAACCGAGCCCTCTCAGCTGTTGAAGAGGCTCTGGGTGCGCTCGAGGCCGTCGGTCAGCAGCGACTCGACGGCGTCGGCGGCCTTGTCGAGCTGGAAGAGCAGCAGCTTGCGCTCGGTCGAGGAGTAGTCCGCGAGCACGAAGTCGGCCGGCGACTGCCGCCCGGGCGGCCGGCCGATGCCGACCCGCACCCGGAAGAAGTCCCCCGACCCCAGCGAGGAGCGCATCGACCGCAGGCCGTTGTGGCCGTTGTCCCCGCCGCCGACCTTGACCCGCAGGGTGTCGAAGGGGATGTCGAGCTCGTCATGGACCGCGATGACGTGGTCCACCGGGATCTTGTAGAACGAGGTCAGCGCCGCGACCGGCCCCCCGGTCTCGTTCATGTAGCAGCGCGGCCGCGCGAGCACCACCCGCGGGCCGCCGACCCCACCGAGCCGGCCCTCGACCACGTCGGCCCGGCCGGTCTTGTGCGAGCGGAACGACCCGCCGACGCGCGACGCGAGCTCGTCGTTGACGCGGTACCCCACGTTGTGCCGGTTGCCGGCGTACGAGGGGCCGGGGTTCCCGAGGCCGACGACCAACCAGACAGGTTCGGTCATCGGCAGCTCACGGGATCCCCGGCCCTTCTCGAGACGATCAGTTGCGTCGTACGGCGGCGAAGGTCACTCGCCCTCGGACTTCTCCTCGTCGGAGGACTCGCCCTCGGTGGACTCCTCGCCGGCCTCCTCGTCGGACTCGGCACGCTCGATACCGACCTCGGCCTCCGCCTCGGCGAGCTCGGAGTCGACCTCCTCGACGGTGGGGGCGTGGGTCACGTTGACGATCATCGTGTCCTCGTCGAGGAGCACCGTCACCCCGCTGGGGACCTTGAGGTCGCTCGCCAGGATCTGGTCGCCGACCTGGGCGCCCTCGATGGAGACCTCGACGAACTCCGGGATGTGGGTCGCCTCGGCCTCCACGGAGACCGAGCTCGTCTCGGTGACGATCAGGGCGTCCGGGCCCGGGTCGCCGACCAGGTGCACGGGGATGTCGACGGTGACCTTCTCGCCCTTGCGGACGATGATCAGGTCGAGGTGCTCCAGGAAGCCCTTGATCGGGTCGCGCTGGATCTGCTTGGGCAGCGCGAGATGGTCCTTGCCGTCCACCGAGATGGTCAGCAGCGCGTTCAGGCCGCCGTGCTTGAGCGCCAGCATGGTGCCGTGGCCCGGCAGGGTGATGTGGACCGGGTCCGTCCCGTGACCGTAGAGAACGGCGGGGACCTTGTCGGCGCGCCGGATGCGGCGGGCGGCACCCTTCCCGAACTCGGTGCGGGACTCTGCCTGGATGTGGCTCTCGGACACGGTGGTCTCTCCTAGCTGATGTGCGGATCGTCTGTTCTCACGTCGGCGGCTGCGAGGGAGGGAGAGGTCGTGGACGGACCCGGGCGCGGACCCACGGTGTGACACCGGGCCGCGCAACCGCGTCGATCACGGAGGTGAAGCTCTCCCTCGCCGAGGCAACTGCACGAGTCTAGCGAGCCCGACGTTCAGGCGCGAATCCGCGTCGGGGGCGGTCCATGCCGTCCCCGGTACGCCGACCCCGGCACACCAGCCCGGGCGCCGGTCAGCGCTACTGGGCCTGGCCGTCGAAGAGGCTGGTGACCGAGCCGTCCTCGAACACCTCGCGGATCGCCCGGCTGATCAGCGGGGCGATCGAGAGCACCGTCAGCTTGTCGAACTGGCGGTCCGCGGGGATCGGCAGCGTGTTGGTGACCACGATCTCGGCGGCGGAGCAGTTCTTCAGCCGGTCGACCGCGGGGTCGGACAGGATCGCGTGGGTCGCCGCGATGACCACCCCGGCCGCACCGTCGGCCATCAGCGCCTCGGTGGCCTTCACGATCGTGCCGCCGGTGTCGATCATGTCGTCGACCAGCACGCAGATGCGGCCCTTGACGTCACCGACCACCCGGTTGGCGACCGACTCGTTGGGCCGGTGGACGTCGCGGGTCTTGTGGATGAACGCCAGCGGCGCCCCGTCGAGACGACTGGACCACTGCTCGGCCACCTTGATCCGGCCCGCGTCCGGGGAGACCACGGCGAGCCTCTCCCCGCCGTACTTCGCCTTCACGTGCTGGGACAGGATCGGCAGCGCCATCAGGTGGTCGACCGGGCCGTCGAAGAAGCCCTGGATCTGCGCGGTGTGCAGGTCGACCGCGATCAGCCGGTCGGCACCGGCCGTCTTGAAGAGGTCGGCCATCAGCCGGGCCGAGATCGGCTCGCGACCGCGGTGCTTCTTGTCCTGGCGGGCGTAGCCGTAGAACGGCATGACCACGGTGATCCGCTTGGCCGAGGCCCGCTTGAGCGCGTCGACCATGATCAGGTGCTCCATGATCCACTCGTTGACCGGAGCCGTGTGGCTCTGGATCACGAAGGCGTCCGAGCCGCGCACGGACTCCTCGAAGCGCACGTAGATCTCGCTGTTGGCGAACTCGTACGCCGAGGTCGGCACCAGCCCGATCCCCAGGATCTCCGCGACCTCCGCGGCCAGGTCGGGGTGGGCCCGTCCGCTGAAGACCATCAGGTTCTTCTCGGTGGTCCGCTTCAGTCCGCTCACGGGGTGGGTCTCCTGGTCGGTGCTGGTTGGCGCTGGGCGACGAGATCTAGTCCGAGTGTGACTCAGACGGACGGTCCGGGGCCAACCCGAGGCCATCCGTGTGAGACGAGCCACTCTGCGCCCCGTCCCCGGTGCCGGCGGCCCGGCCCAGCGCGGCCTCCGCGGCTGCGGCCATCGGGGTGCCGGCCCGCTTGCGGAGCGTCCAGCCCTCGATCGCGCGCTGCGGCCCGCTCGAGACCGCCAGCGCCCCAGCCGGCACGTCGCGCCGTACGACGGTGCCGGCGCCGGTCGCGGCGCCGTCACCTATCTCGACCGGCGCGACGAAGGTGTTGTTCGAGGCGGTCCGCACCTGACGGCCGATCGTCGTGCGGTGCTTGGCGACCCCGTCGTAGTTGGCGAAGATCGTGCCGGCGCCGATGTTGGTGCCCTCGCCGATCTCGGCGTCGCCGACGTAGGACAGGTGCGGCACCTTGGCGCCCTCGCCGATCTGGGCGTTCTTGGTCTCCACGAAGCCGCCGATCTTGCCCCGCGCGCCGAGCTCGGTGCCCGGGCGCAGG
Source organism: uncultured Actinomycetota bacterium (assembly GCA_963800225.1). GTDB lineage: Bacteria > Actinomycetota > Actinomycetes > Propionibacteriales > Nocardioidaceae > Nocardioides_B. The sequence goes on from CAWDAF010000004.1 coordinate 71,469, forward strand.
TAGGAGAACGGCCCGACGGTGGCGCCGGCACCGACCACGGCCAGCTCCCCGTGTGTGCGCACCACCGTCGCCCCGGCTCCGACCTCGACGTCCTTGAGGGTGCAGTCCGGACCGACGACCGCGTCCTCGGCGACCACCGTCGCACCGAGCAGCTGGACCCCGGGCAGGATGGTCACGTCCCGCTCGAGCACCACGTCGGCGTCGATCCAGGTGCTGGCCGGGTCGACCACCGTGACGCCGTCGCGCATCCACCGGTCCAGGATCCGACGGTTCAGCTCGGCGGCCAGACCGGCGAGCTGCACGCGGTCGTTGGCCCCCTCGGTCTGCATCACGTCCTCGATGCGGTGCGCGCCGACGGCACGGCCGTCCTGGTGGGCGATGCCGACCACGTCGGTGAGGTAGTACTCACCCTTGGCGTTGTCGTTGGTGATCCGGCCCAGCGCGTCGGCGAGGAACTCCCCGTCGAAGGCGAAGATCCCGCTGTTGATCTCGCGGACGGCCGCCTGCTCGGCGCTGGCCTCCTTCTCCTCCACGATCGCGGTCACCGAGCCGGACGCGTCGCGCAGGATCCGGCCGTAGCCGAACGGGTCGAGGACCTCCGCGGTCAGCACGGTGATCGCCCGGTCCGCGGCCTGGTGCGCCTCGACCAGACCGGTGAGGGTCTCCCCCTGCATCAGCGGGGTGTCGCCGGCCATCACGACGACCACCCCCTCCGTCGTACCGGCCGCGTCGCGGAGGGCGTCCAGGGCAACCCGGACGGCGTGGCCGGTGCCGTCCTGGGTCTCCTGCACGGCCAGCACCGCGCTGGGCACCTGGTCGAGGATGTGCGCGCCGACCTGCTCGCGGCTGTTGCCGACCACCGCGACGAGGTGTTGCGGCTCGACGTGCAGGGCGGCGGTGAGCACGTGGCCGATCATGCTGCGCCCGCACACGGGGTGCAGGACCTTCATCAGCTTGGACTTCATTCGGGTGCCGTTGCCCGCCGCGAGCACGACCACGGCGGCAGGTCGGGCGGGCTGCTCCGCTGTGGTCACGATCTCTCCTCGGTGCCGGTGGCTCCCCGGGTAGGAGTCGAACCTACGTCGCTTTGTCCGCATTCAAAGTGCGGCGGGCCCTGCCGACAGACCAACCGGGGATGGTGCGGGCCAGCCTACGCAGATCGGTCGCCCGCCGGAGAACCGGACGTTGGCGGCGCGGCTCGCAACGCGTCGTGGCGAGGGGCCGGCGTCGGGGTCGCGGGGGCCGCGACCCCTGACGTGCGTTCGCGCCGACTCGGCGGGGTCGACACCTGCTTTCGCGCCGACTCGGCGGGGCTCAATCGTGCGTTCGCGCCGACTCGGCGGGGGGCTAGCGGGTCTCCCGGGCCGCCATCCGGGCCCGCAGCGCGTCGCGCTTGTCCTCGAAGCGGAGCGCCTGCTTCTCCAGCTCCGCCATGAAGTCGGCCAGCTCGGTGCGCGCGGCCTCGCCCTCGGCGTCGAGGCCCTCGAGCTCGAAGACGTTCCAGAACCGCAGCACCGGCGCGACCACGTCGTCGCGGTGCTGGCGGATGTCGTAGACGCCGGCGATCGCCATCTCGACCGCCTTGCGCTGGAAGCCGGCGATGTCGGTGCCGGGCATCGCGAAGGTGGTGACCACGTCGGTGATCGCCCGCATGGTCTGGCTCGGGTCGAGCTCGAGCGCGGCGCCGAGCAGGTTGCGGTAGAAGACCATGTGCAGGTTCTCGTCGGCGGCGACCCGGGCGAGCAGCTGGTCGGCCACCTCGTTGCCGGCGATCTTGCCGGTGTTGCGGTGCGAGACCCGGGTGGCCAGCTCCTGGAAGGAGACGTAGGCCAGCGACCGGATCATGTCGTCGTGCTGGGCGGTGTAGCCGGTGGACATGTGGTCCATGCGGAGTCGCTCGAGCTGCACGGGGTCGACGGCGCGGCTGGTCAGCAGGTAGTCGCGGATCGCGATGCCGTGCCGGCCCTCCTCGGCGGTCCAGCGGTGCACCCAGTCGCCCCAGGCCGCCTCCCGCCCGAACAGCGTGGCGATCTCGTGGTGGTAGCTGGGCAGGTTGTCCTCGGTCAGCAGGTTCACGATCAGCGAGGACCGCGCCACGTCGGACATCGGGGAGTCCTCGACCGACCACGCGTCGCCGTCCAGCGGTCCGTCGAAGTTGCGACCGTCGCTCCACGGCACGTACTCGTGCGGGAACCATTCCTTGGCCATGGAGAGGTGCCGGTTCAGGTTCGCCTCGACGACCGGCTCGAGCTCGAGCAGCATCTGGGTCTGGGTCAGCGGCGCGCTCATGGCAACTCCCTCTCGACCGCCCCGGTGGACGGTCCCTCCCGGACGAGCCTACGCCTGCGGATCGAGCCCCCGCATCGGCCCGACGGCCGGCACCTGGGCGACCACGAAGACCCGGCGGAACGGCAGCGTCGTGCCGTGCGGCCCCGGCGGGTAGGCCCGGGCGAGCAGCGCCTTGTACTCCCTCTCGAAGTCGGCACGCAGCCGGGCCGGCAGCGCCTGGAGCACCGGGCGGGCACCGGTGCCGCTGATCCAGGTGAAGACCGGGTCGGCGCCGCCGAGCAGGTGCAGGTACGTCGTCTCCCAGGCGTCCACGCGCAGGCCGAGGTCGAGCAGCGACGCGGCATACACGTCAGGGTCGTGCGCGTGCGGCCGCGCCACTCCCCCGGTGTACGGCGCGAAGCGCGGGTCGGAGGCGAGCTCACGCAGCAGGGCGTGGCTGGGCTGGTCGTGGTTGCCGGGGACCTGGAGGGCCAGCCAGCCGCCGGGCGCGACCTGCGCCACGAGGTCGGGCAGCAGGTCGAGGTGGCCGGACACCCACTGCAGGGTCGCGTTGGAGACGAGCACGTCGACCGGGACCGCGGCCCGCCAGCCCCGGACGTCACCCGCCTCGACCCGGATCCCCTCGACGTCCCGGGCCCGGGCGACCATCTCCGGCGAGGAGTCCACCCCCAGCACGTCCGCCCCGGGCCAGCGCCGCGCCAGCAGGGCGGTCAGCCCGCCCGGGCCGCAGCCGAGGTCCACGACCCGCGCGGGGGCGGTGGCGCCGACGCGCGCGAGCAGGTCCACGAACGGCCGGCCGCGCTCGTCGGCGTACACCAGGTAGCGCTCCGGGTCCCAGGAGTGGCTCATCCCTGCTTCGATCTCAGATGGAGCCGTCCTCGATCGCCTGGGTGATCCAGGGGATCACCTCGTCGAGCATGTCCGAGAGACTCGTCGTCGCCTCCACCCCCAGCACGTTCTTCGCCTTGTCGACGCTCGGGATCCGCTTCTGCACGTCGTGCTCGAACCCCGGGTCGCTCACGTAGCTGAACGGGGTGTCCGGCCCCTTGACCTTGGCCCAGATCAGCTCGGCCAGCTCGAGCACCGTCGTGGACTCCGCGGTCGAGATGTTGAAGTCCTCGTTGCGGGCCTCGTCGCGCTCCACGCACTCCACGATCCCGCGTGCCAGGTCGCCGCCGTAGGTGTAGTGACGGACCTGGTCGCCGGCCCCGAGGATGTGCAGCGGGTCCTGCCCCTTGAGCACCTTCTGCACGAGGTCGGGCACCACGTGGCTCATCGCCAGCTTGACGTTGCCGGAGTCGATCTCGACGTCCCCGAGGGCCCGGCTCTCGCCGATGCCGACACAGTTGAAGGGGCGGACGATCGTGAACGGCAGCCGGTACTGGTCCCAGGCGGCGTGCGCGAAGTACTCCACGGCGAGCTTCTGGAAGCCGTACGACGACAGCGGCGGCGGCACCTTGCGCTCGTCACCCTCGACCGAGGGCCAGCGGTCCGTCGACTCGAAGACCATCGACGAGCTCAGGTAGGTGACCTTCTGCAGACGACCGGCCTGGTGGGCCTTGATGGCGGCGTCACAGGACGCGGCGATGATCCGCTCGTTCGAGGCGAGCAGGTCGTAGGCGTAGGTGTGGAAGTAGGAGATGCCGCCGATGAGCGCGGCCCCTGCGATGAAGTGGTCGCAGTCGCTGAGCAGCTCCGTCATCAGGTCGGTGTCGCGCGCGTCCCCCTCGACGAGGCGGTAGCGCGGGTGGTCGTCGTAGGACTTCGCGACCCGGCCGTACTTGGAGAAGTTGTCCACGCCGATGACCTCGTGCCCGCGCTGCAGCAGCTCCTCGACGACATACCCGCCGATGAAGCCCGACGATCCGCTGATGAGAGTCTTCATTTTCTTCACTCCGAGCTCTGGGGGTGGCTCGCTCGACGGTCGGCGAGCGGGTCGGTGAGTTCTGTCCGATCGTGCGAGGCGGCCGGGCGGTCCAGGCGCGGGCCGAAGGCGAAGCGGTACCAGCGCAGGTACTCGGGCAGCCACTTGGCCACCTTGAAGTTCGAGATGCCCGCCGGCCGGTCCAGCCAGATCGTGGGGATCTCGGCCACCGGGAGCCGCAGGCGCCGCGCCTTGGCGGTGAGCTCGATGCCGATCTCGAAGCCGGCCCTGCTGTCGATGCCGACCTCGACCACGAAGTCCCGGCTGTAGGCCTTGTAGGAGTTGGTCGCGTCGCGGGTGCCGACCCGGGCGAACCAGTAGAGGGTCCGGCCTGCGCCGCTGGAGAGGACCCGCTTGAGCAGCGGGCCGCCGACCTGCTGCCCGCCCGGCATGTAGCGGGAGGCCGCGGCGACCACCACCCCCCGCTCGACCAGCCGGGTGAGCTCGTCGATCTGGCGCGGGTCGTCGCAGCCGTCGGCCATCGTCACCACCACGACCGGCGCCTTCGCCTGGTGGATGCCGTAGCGGATGGCGTGGGCCGGTCCGCGCCCGTAGTCGTTGACCACCACCCGCACGGTCGGCTGCTCGCGGGTGGCGTAATCGCGGATCACCGGCAGTGTCGTGTCGGTCTCCATGTCGACGACGACCAGCACCTCGCAGGGCAGGCTCACCGACTCGAGCAGCCGGTCGAGCACCGGCACGATGTCGGTCCCCTCGTTGTACGCCGGGATGACGACCGTGACGCGCGGAGCCGCGGCGGCCTCAGACATCGCTGCCCAGGATGTTCCAGACGTCCGCGACGGGCTTGTCGGTGACGATCGAGCGGTACTCCTGGTGCGGCGTCGCCACGATCAGCACGTCGGCCTCCTCGAGCACCTGCTCCAGGGGCACCAGGTCGTCGTCGGTGCGCACGTAGGGATCGGTCATCAGCACCCGGCGCGACTTGAACGCGAGGATGCGCTTGAGCTTGTAGGCCAGGCTCGCCCGGGTGTCGTCCGAACCGGCCTTGAACGAGGCCCCCAGGATCCCCACGGTCAGGCTGGCGAGGTCGTGCTCCTCGCCGAGCCGGCGGACGACGTACAGCGGGAGGCCCTCGTTGACCAGCATCGCAGCGTGGCCGAGCCCGAAGTTGTTGTCGTTGAAGGCGGCCAGCTGCATGGTGTCCTTGAACAGGCACGGCCCCGCGGCGAAGCCGGCCGAGGGCATGTCGGCGGCGCGCGGGTAGTCCTGGGACAGCCCGGCCCGGATCTTCTCGAAGTCCAGGCCCCGGTTGTCGGCGATCATGTAGAACTGGTTGACCGCGGCGAACTTGATGTAGCGCCAGGTGTTCGTGAACAGCTTGGCGAGCTCGGCCTCCTCGGGCTCCATCTCCACGATCTGCTCGGTCAGCCGGCCGAACACCGCCGCGGCCCGCCGGCGGATCCGCTCGTCGCGTCCCGAGACGATCTGCGGGAGGGAGTAGAGCTCGGTCATCGCCTTGCCCTCGGCGATCCGCTCGGGGCAGAACGACACGTCGATGTCGAGGCCGCGGGTGCTCATCATCCGCTCCACGAGCCCGGTCACCCCGGGGAAGACGGTGCTGCGCAGGATCAGCAGCTGGCCGTCGGAGAAGTACTCCGCGCACGCCTCGAGGGCGCGGGGGATGGCCTGCGGATCGGGGTTGAGGTGCTCGTCGACCGGGGTGCCGATGACCACCACGACGTTCTCCGCCTGACCGACGACCGACGGGTCGGTGCTCGCTCGCAGCGCTCCGGAGGAGACGGCGTCCTTGAGCTTGACGCCGGCGCCCGGCTCGTCGAACGGCAGCACCGCCTCGTTGACGAGCGCGACCGCCTTCTCGCTCACGTCGTACACCAGCACCGAGGCGCCGGAGTCGGCCAGGGCGATGGACAGCGGCAGCCCGACGTGGCCGCAGCCACCGATGACGACGACGTCGTGAGAGAAGGGTTGCGATCGTGGCATGGCTGCTCTCTGAGTTGTCGTGCCGACAAGGCGTGAAGGTGCTCTGGCGTGGTCGTTCATTGTCACCCACACTTCCGGACCGGAAGCGGCTGGCCCCCCGGTCCCCGGGCGACCGTCTCGGGCCGCAAGGCCAACCGGACGCCCTGCTGCCGGGCTCGTTCGCGGGCGCCGGGGGTGACGAAGGCCCGCCACCTGCCGACGTAGCGCGGCACGTAGCCGTTCTGGCGCAGCCACCCCTCGATGGGCTGGCTGTACTGCCCGTCCCAGCCGCTCACCACGACGACGGAGGGTGCCCACCGCCGGATCTGCGTCGTCCAACCCGCCAGGCCACCCGAGATGTGGTCGACCTTCCACCGGTCCACCCCCGACCCGAGGTAGATGAAGCGGTCCGGGTTGCGACGGTGGGTGGCCACCAGGGGCACCGGGTCGCCCAGGGAGAGCAGGGGCGTGCCGGGGACCCGCAGCCGGTCGAGGACGCAGGCATCGGAGAGCTGGGCCCGGAGCCCGGGCCGTTGCGTGTTGACCGGGTCGTGGCTGAAGGACACCCAGCTCAGGCCGGTCAGGACCACCAGGGCACCCAGCACCGCTACCGCCGCCACCCACTGGGCGGTCCGGGCCCGGAGCACCCCGATCAGGAGGGCCACGGCACCGCCCACACCGATCGCCGGGTAGGGCAGGAGGGGGTAGAGGTCCGGGTAGCTCTGGAAGTCCGAGGCGGCGTACGCCGCGTTGCCGACCAGCGTCACCAGGACCACCGCCACCAGCGGAGCAAGGAGCGCCGTACGCCACGACGAGCGCCCGCGCACCAGGTGCACCACCACGCAGGTCAGCAGCAGAGCGAGACCGACCCAGAAGAGCACGCCCCCGAAGCCGTAGTACCTGTCGACCGTGTCGACGATGTGCAGGAGCCGGGTACCGACCGTCTCGGCCTCGCGCTGCACCCCGAGCAGCGGGAAGACGACCGCCGCCTCCACGAAGAAGCGGAACGCGCCCTCGACTGCGAAGTAGACGGCGGTCACCGCCAGCGGTATCGCCGCACCCACGACGGCCTGGAGGAAGGCGCGACGCCGCCGCCCGGTGGCGACGAGCGGGGGCAGGAGGACGGCGACCAGCAGGTAGAAGACCATCGGCTGCCACACCAGCACCGCCAGCGCGCTGAACAGGGCGCCCCAGAACCACCGGCGCCCCGCCAGCAGCCACATCGACAGCACCGCGAACAGCACCGCGGGGGTCTTGGCGTTCGGGCCCGACACGGCGTCGACCGCGAACGCCCAGTCGGCGGCGAACACCACCGCGGCGGCGACCCCGCCGAGCCGGGAGCCGAACAGCCGCGTCACCAGCAGGTAGACCGCGAGCACCGCCAGCACCGAGCAGACGAAGAAGGCAGCCCGGATCGCGTAGATGTCGTCGCGGCCGAGGACCCTCGCGGCGATGGCGGCGAGACCCGCGATGATGGTGGCCAGCGGCGCTTTCGGGTCGAAGATGCTGGCGTACGGCGCGAGGCCGTGGGCCATCTGCTGGCCGCCGTAGGCGTAGATGCCTTCGTCGCGGCTCATCTCGATGTTGCTGCTGAACCGGGTGAACAGGGCGACCGCGACCGCGACCGACGCCGCGGCCCCGCCGAGGGTCGGCGCACGGCGCCGACCGACGCGGCCGAGGATCCCGCGCCGCCGAGTCGAGGACGGGTCCGAGGTCTCCACGGGGAGCGATCCTAGGGCGCGCCCACCCGGTTCCAGCGGCGCCGCACGTGACCGAGGGCAGTACAGACAATGTCTCGATGTCAAGAATCTCGACGGCTATGATCGGCGACATGCGCGACGAGGTGGACCGGCTCGTCGAGGCCTGGCAGCGCGAGCGCGCCGACCTCGACCTGCAGCCGATGGAGGTGCTCAGCCGGGTGACCCGGCTCGGCCACCACCTCGACCGCGCCCGGCGGCAGGCGTTCACCGAGCACGCGATCGAGTCCTGGGAGTTCGACGTGCTCGCCGCGCTGCGCCGGGCGGGGACGCCGTACGAGCTGTCCCCGGGGCGGCTGCTCAAGGAGACCCTGGTGACCAGCGGCACCATGACCAACCGGGTGGACCGGCTCGCCGCCCGCGGGCTCGTCGAGCGGCTCCCCGACCCGAGCGACCGGCGCGGCGTGCTGGTCCGGCTGACCGCCGAGGGCCGCACCACCGTCGACGGCGCGCTGGAGGGGCTGCTGCGCCGTGAGCGCGACCTGCTCACCGGGCTCGACGCCGACCAGCAACGGGTGCTCGCCGGGCTGCTGCGCGAGCTGGTCGTGCCGTTCGAGGGCGAGGTCCGGTGACCGGGATCTGGCTGCGCTTCCTGTCCGGGCCGGACATCGACGAGCTCGCGCTGACCCGCGGCGAGATCATCGCGGCCGTCGAGTCGGTGGTGGCCGCGCACGGCCGCGGCGAGACGGTCTTCGAGCCGCGGGTGCACCTGGTGCCCGACAACGGCGACGGCTCGAGCCAGGGCCACTTCAACGTGCTGCGCGGCCACGTCGCCGGCCTCGGCGAGCACGGCGTCAGCGGCATCAAGGTGGTCGGCGACTTCGTCCCCAACTACCGACTCGGCCTGCCCAGCGAGCTGGCGCTCGCCACCCTGTACGACCCGCACACCGGCGTCCCGCTCTCGATCATGGACGCGACCCTGATCACCGAGGCGCGCACCGGGGCGATGACCGCGGTGGGCGCGAAGCACCTCGCCCGCCCCGACGCCCGGGTGCTCGGCCACGCCGGCGCCCGCGGTACGGCCTTCTCCAACGTCACCATGCTCGACGACCTGTTCGACCTCGACGAGATCCGGGTGACCAGCCGGCGCCCGGAGTCGCGGGAGGCGTTCGCGGAGGAGCTGCGGGCCGCCACCTCCACCGCGGTGCGCGTGACCGACACCGTCGAGGAGGCCTTCGACGGCGCCGACATCCTGGTGGAGGCGACCCGGCTGACCGAGCCCGCTCCGCTGCTGCGCACCGGGGTCGTGAAGCCCGGCGCGTTCGTGGTCCCCTACGGCACCGTGAGCGCCGTCGAGCTCGACCTGCTCGACGTGATGGACAAGGTGGTCGTCGACGACTGGCGAGAGGCGCAGTCGGGTCGGTTCGGCGCGCTGCGCCCGCACATGGACTCGGGGCGGCTCAGCGAGCGGACCCTGCACGCCGAGCTCGGGGACGTGGTCAACGGCCGGCTGCCCGGGCGCGAGCACGCCGACGAGCGGATCCTGCTGTGGCACCGCGGCCTCTCCGTCCTCGACGTGGCGGTCGCGCACCTGATCCTCCGGCGCGCCGAGCAGGCCGAGGTCGGCACCATGCTGCGGTACCGCTGAGCATGGCCTCCCCCGTGGTCCGGATCGACCAGCCGGCAGACCTCGGCGCCGAGACGGTCGTCGCGGTCGCCGGTGGTGCCCGCCTCGAGCTGTCGCCCGCCCTGCTCGGGCGGCTGGCCGGCTCTCGCGACCGGACCCTCGCCGCCCTGGCCGCCGGCGGGCCGGTCTACGGCGTGACCACCGGGATGGGCAGCCAGTCCGGCCTGGCGGTCGGCTCCTCGGACCAGGCGTCCTTCCAGGACGACCTGATGCTCGCCCGGGCGGTCGGCACGGCGCCGTGGCTGGACCGGCGCTCGGCCCGCGCGGCGGTCGCCACCCGGTTGCGCACCCTGCTCGAGGAGGAGTCCGGCGTCTCCCCCGCGCTGGCCCAAGCCCTCGTCGACCTGCTGGCCGCCGACCTGCACCCCGCGGTGCCTGCCACCGGCAACGGCGCGGCCGGCGAGATCATCCCGCTGGCCCACCTCGGTGGCTTCCTCACCGGTCTCGGCGACGGCGTCGCCCCCGGGGGTACGGCGCCCGCCGAGGTGCTGCTGCGCGACGCCGGCCTCACGCCGTACGCGTTCGGGGCCAAGGAGGGCGTGGCGTTCCTCCAGGGGGTGCCGGTCGCCAGCGCCGAGGCGGTGCTGCTCGGCGCCGACGCGCGGCTGCTCGCCTCCCAGGCCCTGACCGTCGCCGCCGGTGAGCTGGTGCTGACCCGCGCCCCGCGCGACCCGTACGCCGCGCCGCTGGCCCGGGGCGATGCCGACCTCGGCCGCGTGCTCGGCGTGCTGCGCGACCTGACCGGCGACGAGCCGGCCCCCCGGATGCTCCAGGCGCCGGTGTCGTTCCGCGTGGTCGGCCCCGCGGTGGCGCACCTGCTGCGCACCCTGGACCAGCTCGACGCCGCGGTGGGCCGGGCGCTGTCGGGGGTCAGCACCTCCCCCGCGTTCATCGACGGCCGGTTCCTCGGCACCGCGGGCTTCGACGGCTTCGACCTGGCGGCGAGCGCGGACGCCGTACACCTGGCACTGCTGCACCTCGCCGAGGTGGCGACCGCGCGGCTGCACCGGATGCTCGACCCGAAGGTCACCGGGCTCCCCCCGCAGCTCTCGCCGCAGCCAGGACGCCAGGCCGGCATGGTGGCGCTGCACAAGCGCGCGGTCGGGCTGGTGCACGAGGCCCGGCGGCGGTCCGCCCCCGCGTCCCTGGGCGCCACCGAGACCTCCCTGGGCCAGGAGGACGTGCAGAGCTTCGCGCTCGAGGCGACCTCCGCCGCCCATGACGCGGTCCGGGTGCTGCGCGACGTCACCGCGTGCGGGCTGGTCGTCCTCCACCAGGCCTCGATGCTCGCCGGGCACGACGCCCCGGAGGGGTCCGAGCGGCTGAGAACGATGTTGCGTAAGGCTTTCGACGCACTCCCCGAGGTGACCGGCGACCGGACACTCGGCCGCGAGGTGGGGGCGATCAGGCATGTTCTCGGCGTAGGTTGGGCACAGTCCGTCATCGACGCGGACCGTGAGGCGGCGTCTCGGCCGCCGCACCCGGCCCCCTGATTCCGTACTGGTCGACTATTCTTTGAGGATCAGGGGCGATACGTCCCCGTACATGTTCGGAGAGCTCGATGATCACGTTCGACGCAGTGACGAAGGCTTTCCCGGGTGGGAACGTCGCCGTGGACAACCTGTCCCTGGAGCTGGCCACCGGTGAGATCACCGTGTTCGTGGGGCCCTCCGGTTGCGGCAAGACCACCAGCCTGCGGATGATCAACCGCACCATCGAGCCCACCTCCGGCGTCATCTGCATCGACGGCGAGGACGTCACCAAGCAGGATGCGGCGCTGCTGCGGCGCCGGATCGGCTACGTCATCCAGCACGCCGGCCTGTTCCCGCACCGCACCGTCGCCGACAACATCGCGACGGTCCCGCTCCTGAACGGCGTGAACAAGAAGCAGGCGCGCGAGCAGGCCGTCGAGCTGCTCACCCGGGTCGGCCTCGAGGAGTCGCTGGCCACCCGGTACCCCTCCCAGCTCTCCGGCGGCCAGCAGCAGCGCGTCGGCGTGGCCCGCGCCCTGGCCGCGGACCCACCGGTGATGCTGATGGACGAGCCGTTCAGCGCCGTCGACCCGATCGTCCGGGACGGGCTGCAGAAGGAGTTCCTGCGGCTGCAGTCCGAGCTCGGCAAGACCATCGCCTTCGTCACCCACGACATCGACGAGGCGATCAAGCTCGGCGACAAGGTCGCGATCTTCCGCGAAGGCGGCCACCTCGCCCAGCTGGGCACGCCCCGCGAGCTGCTCGACGAGCCGGCCGACCAGTTCGTCGCCGACTTCGTGGGCCGGGACCGCGGCTTCCGCGCCCTGTCGTTCCTGACCGCCGACAAGCTCGACGTCGAGCCGGTCTCGGCCTACACCGACCGCTCCCGGGGCGGCCGCCTGGTCCTCGACGACGACGGCCGGCCGCGTGGCTGGGCCGTCGACGGGCACGACGACCTGCGCGCGCTGCCGGGCACCTTCGGCACCGACGACTCGCTGCGCCTGGTCACCGACCTGGCGATCACCTCCCCCGCGGGGGCTGCGGTCCGGGTCGACGCCGACGGCGTGGCCGACGGAGTGGTGGCCCACGAGGCGGTGGCCCGCCACCTCACCGAGCTGCGGCGCGAGGCGGAGCGGTGATCGACTACGTGCGCCAGAACCACGCGATCATCCTCGACGCCCTCGTCCAGCACATCTGGCTGTCCCTGGTGCCGGTGGCGATCGGCGCGGTCCTGGCGCTGCCGGTCGGCTACCTCGCCGTGCGGCGACGCTCGCTCTACCAGCCGGTCGTCAACCTGGGCGGGGTCATCTACGCGATCCCGTCGCTCGCGCTGTTCCTGATCCTGCCGGGCGTGCTGGGGCTGCAGACCCTGGACCCGCTCAACATCGTGGTGGCGCTGTCGCTGTACACCTTCGCGCTGCTCACCCGCACGGTCGCGGACGCGCTCACCTCGGTGCAGGGGGAGACCACCCAGGCGGCGCTCGCACTCGGGTACCGACCGGTGCGCCAGCTGCTCGGCGTCGAGATCCCGATGGCACTGCCGGTGATGATGGCCGGGCTGCGGGTGGCCACCGTCGCGAACATCAGCCTGGTCAGCGTCGGCGCGTTCCTCGGGGTCGGCGGCCTCGGCGCCCTGTTCACCAAGGGGCTCCAGCTCGGCTTCATCGAGCCGATCGTGGTCGGCATCGTGCTGTCGGTGCTGCTGGCGGCGGTCTGCGACGTCGGGCTCGTGCTGCTCGAGCGCCGGCTGACGCCCTGGAACCGCGTGGGAGCACGCCCATGAGCATGCTCGCGATCCCGCCGGTGGTGCCGATGGTCAACTACTTCGGCTACCTGCTCGACCCCGACAACTGGGCCTGGGGCAACTTCTCCATCCCGCACCGGCTGCTCCAGCACCTCGAGTACACCCTGGTGGCGCTGCTGATCAGCGCCCTGATCGCCCTGCCGATCGGCCTGCTGATCGGGCACACGAACCGGGGCGCCTTCCTGGCGATCAACCTCGGCAACGCCGGACGCGCGCTGCCGACCTTCGGGCTGCTCAGCCTGATCGTGGTCCTGGTGGGCACCGGCGCGCTGCCGGTGTACGTGGCGCTGGTGGTGCTGGCGGTGCCACCGATCCTCGCCGCGACGTACGCCGGCATCCGCTCCGTCGACCCGGCCGCGGTGAACGCCGCCGTCGGCATGGGCATGCGCCCGATGCAGGTGCTGTTCAAGGCCGAGGTGCCCATGGCGCTGCCGCTGATCATGGGCGGCCTGCGCAGCGCGCTGCTGCAGGTCTGCGCGACCGCCACCGTGGCGGCGTACGTCGGCTTCGGTGGCCTCGGCCGGCTGCTGATCGACGGGCTGGCCTCGAACGACTACGCGCAGATCTTCGGCGGTGCGGTGCTCGTCGCCGTGCTGGCGATCACGCTCGACCTGCTCAGCGCCGGCGTCGAGCGGCTCGTGGTCTCCCCCGGGGTCCGTACCCGCCGTACCCGACGCACCCGACGTTCCCGCCGTACCACCAGCTCTCCTCCGAACGCACCCGCCGCAAGCTCCTCCCGCTAGCGGCCAGACGAAAGGTTCCACCCATGCCCAGGATGACCAAGCTCGCAGCAGCCGCCGCGGTGATGGCGGCGATGCTGCCGCTGAGCGCGTGCGGCGGCGACCCGACGAGCGGTGGTGGCTCGGGAGGCGACTCCTCCACGATCACCGTCGGCTCCGCCAACTTCCCCGAGAACGAGCTGCTCGCCGAGATCTACTCCCAGGCCCTCGAGGGCAAGGGGGTCAAGGTGACCCGCAAGTTCAACATCGGCGCCCGCGAGCTCTACCTCAAGGCGCTCAAGGACGGCTCCATCAACATGATCCCGGAGTACAACGGCGCGCTGCTCGCGGCGCTCTCCCCGGGTGGCACCGGCCCGAAGGACGTCAGCACGCCGACCGAGGTCTACGACGCGCTGCAGAAGGTGCTGCCCGCCGGCACCCAGACGCTTCCGCAGGCCGCCGCGGAGGACAAGGACACCCTGACGGTCACCTCGGACACCGCGAGCAAGTACTCGCTGAAGACGATCGACGACCTGAAGCCGGTGGCCGGCAAGCTGACCCTCGGCGGGGGGCCGGAGTTCAAGACCCGCTACCAGGGCGTGGTCGGCCTCCAGAAGGTCTACGGGATCACCTTCAAGTCCTTCAAGCCCCTGGACCCGGGGGGCCCGCTGACCAAGGCGGCGCTGAAGAAGGGTGACATCGACGTCGCCAACATCTTCTCCACCGACTCCGCGATCGTCACCGACAACCTCGTGGTCCTCGACGACACGAAGAACCTCTTCCTGGCCCAGAACGTCGTGCCGGTGATCGCCAAGGACAAGGTGAACAGCAAGGTCGAGAGCGCGATCAACCCGGTCTCGAAGGCCCTGACCACCGAGGACCTGACCAAGTACCTCGCCGAGGTCGCGGTCGACAAGAAGGACCCGGCCACGGTGGCCAAGGAGTTCCTGGACGCCAAGGGCCTCAACTAGCCCCAGCACCACCAGGACGTCACGGACCCCCTCCCCCCGGGGCGGATAGTCCGTGACGTTCTTGCTGTCCGGAGCACGGCGGAGCAGCAAGAACGTCACGGACTATCGGGGGTTGGCGGGGCGGGTCAGCCGAGGAGGTCGGCGGCCTCCAGCCACTCCTCCTCGAGGGCGTCCTTCTGGGTGGCCAGCTCCCGCAGCCGTACGTCGACCGTGGCCAGCCGCTCGTAGTCGGTGGCGTGCTCGACCATCTCCGCGTGCAGCCGGGCCTCCTCGTCGGCCAGCTTGGCGAGCTGCCGCTCGATCCGGGTGACCGCCTTGCGGGCGTCCCGGAGCTCGGCGGTGGACGCTGTGGGGCGGGCGGCAGCGGGTCCGGCGGCGGGGGCGGGACCGGCGTCTGGGGTGGCAGCGTCGGCCCGCAGGTCGGCGGCCCGGCGCTCGAGGTACTCCTCCACCCCGCGGGGCAGCATCGAGATGCCCCCGTCGCCGAGCAACGCCCACGTCGAGTCGGTGACCCGCTCCAGGAAGTACCGGTCGTGGGAGACCACCACCAGCGTCCCCGGCCAGCCGTCGAGGAAGTCCTCGAGCACCGTCAGCGTCTCGATGTCGAGGTCGTTGGTGGGCTCGTCGAGCAGCAGCACGTTGGGCTCGGAGAGCAGCAGCCGCAGCATCTGGAGCCGGCGGCGCTCCCCACCGGACAGGTCGCCGATCCGGGTGGTCAGCCGGTCCCCGGTGAAGCCGAACCGCTCGAGCATCGAGGACGCGGTGATCTCCCCCGCCGCGGTCCTGGTGACCCGCTGGACCTGCTCGACCGAGTCGAGCACCCGCTGGCTCGGATCGAGGTGGTCCAGCGCCTGGGTGAGGTGCTCCAGGGCCACCGTTCGGCCCCGCTTGACCCGTCCGCGGGTCGGCTCGAGGTCGCCGGCGACCAGGCGCAGCACGGAGGTCTTGCCGGCACCGTTCACCCCGACCAGCCCGACCCGGTCGCCGGGACCGAGCCGCCAGGTGGCGTGCGAGAGCAGGGTCCTCTCGCCGCGGACCAGGTCGGCGTCCTCCATGTCGATGACGTCCTTGCCGAGCCGCTGGGTCGCGAACCGCTGCAGCTCGAGCCGGTCGCGCGGCGGCGGCTCGTCCTCGATCAGGGCGGAGGCGGCGTCCATCCGGAACTTCGGCTTCGAGGTCCGGGCCGGGGCGCCGCGGCGCAGCCAGGCCAGCTCCTTGCGCATCAGGTTCTGCCGGCGGGACTCCGAGGCGGCCGCCTGCCGCTGCCGCTCGGCCTTGGCCAGCACGAAGGCGGCGTACCCGCCGTCGTACACGTCGACGACGCCGTCGTGCACCTCCCAGGTCGTGGTGGCGACCTCGTCGAGGAACCACCGGTCGTGGGTGACCACCACCAGCGCACTGGTACGCCGCTGCAGGTGCCGGGCCAGCCAGGCGACCGCCTCGACGTCGAGGTGGTTGGTGGGCTCGTCGAGGACGACGAGGTCGTGGTCGCCGAGGAGCAGCCTGGCCAGCGAGCAGCGCCGGCGCTCCCCGCCCGACAGACCGTCGACGACCCGGTCCAGGGCGACCCCGGCGAGCAGCACCTCCACCACCTCGCGGGTCGAGGAGTCCGCGGCCCACTCGTGGTCGGCCAGGTCGCCGAGGACCACCTCGCGCACGGTCGCGGCGGCGTCGAGGTCGTCGCCCTGGGTGAGGAAGCCCAGGTGCAGGCCCCGGTTGCGGGACACGCGTCCCTCGTCGGGCTCCTCCAGGTCGCCGATCAGCCGCAGCAGCGTGGTCTTGCCGTCGCCGTTGCGACCGACGACACCGATGCGCTCACCGGCGCCGACGCCGAGGCTCACGTCGGCGAGCAGCGGGCGGACGCCGTACGCCTTGTGCACCCGCTCGAGGTTGACGAGGTTGGGGACGGGCATCGTGTTCAGTCTCTCTTCGTGGGGGAGGCGGCGACCACCCGTGCGCCGGGCACGGGCCCGGGCGCCAGCGACACCGGGCCGAGGCCGACCGCGGTGAGGTCGGCGGCCACCTGGGCGGCGTGCGCGCGGGTGTCGCAGAGGAACAGCAGGCTGGGCCCGGATCCGGACACGATCGCGCCGTGCGCGGCCGGCCGGCCCTGCTCCAGCGCGGCGCCGAGCTCGGGACGCAGCCGGAGCGCAGGTGCCTGGAGGTCGTTGTGCAGCGCGGCCCCGAGGGCGGCGACGTCGTGGACGCGCAGCGCCGCCACCAGCTCGTCGGGGATCTCGGGCTCGTCCACCAGGGCGGCCCCGTGCAGGGTGTCGAAGGCGCGGTAGACCTCCGGCGTGGACAGCCCCCGGCGGGACTCCAGGACGACCCACCAGTACTCGCCGCGGGTCATCACCGGGGTGACCATCTCGCCGCGGCCGCTGCCGAGCGCGGTGCCGCCGACGAGCGCGAACGGTACGTCGCTGCCGAGCTGCGCGGCCAGCTCGAGCAGCGCCTGGCGGGGCGTCCCCAGCCCCCAGAGGTGGTCGCAGGCAAGCAGGGTCGCGGCACCGTCGGCGCTGCCGCCGGCCATCCCGCCGGCGACCGGGATGCCCTTGTCGATGTCGATCGCGACCCCGCGCTCGAGGCCGTGGTGCCCGGCGAGCAGCAGCGCAGCGCGGACCGCGATGTTGGTGGCGTCGGTGGGGACGTCGTCGACCGCCAGCCGGGCGTCCGCGGTGACCGTGACGCTCATCTGGTCGGCGTCCTGGACGGTGACCCGGTCGTAGAGGCCGACCGCCTGGTAGACGGTCGCCAGCGCATGGAACCCGTCGGCGCGGGCCGGGCCCACCCCGAGGCTCAGGTTGATCTTGGCCGGCGCGGTCACCGTGACGGCCCGCGTCACGAGGCGGCCCCGTCTCGGGTGGCTCCAGGCCCGTCGTGCAGGCCCTCGGCGATCCGGGCGAACTGCTCGACCCCGAGGGACTCCCCCCGGGCCATCGGGTCGACGCCGGCGTGCGCGAGCGCGGCCTCGGCGGCCACCGCGGACCCGGCGAGCTGCTTGAGCGTGGAGCGCAGCGTCTTGCGGCGCTGGGCGAACGCCGCGTCGACCACCGCGAACACCTGCTCCCGGGTCGCCGCCACGTCCGGCGGGTCCCGGTGGGTCCAGGCGACCAGCCCGGAGTCCACGTTGGGCGCCGGCCAGAACACCGAGCGGCCGACCGACCCGGCCCGTCGTACGTCGGCGAACCAGGCGGCCTTCACCGACGGGACGCCGTAGGTCCGTGAGCCCGGCGGGGCGGCCAGCCGGTCGGCGACCTCGGCCTGCACCATCACCAGGCCGTGCCGCAGCGAGGGCAGCAGCTCCATCAGGTGCAGCAGCACCGGGACGGAGACGTTGTAGGGCAGGTTCGCGACCAGGGCCGTCGGCGCGGGCCCGGGCAGGGCGGTGATCCGGAGCGCGTCGGCGAGGACCACCTCGAAGCGGTCCGCCTGGTCCGGGGCGTACGACGCGATGGTGGCGGGCAGCGCCCCGGCCAGCAGCGGGTCGATCTCGACCGCGACCACCCGCGCCGTGGTCGCCAGCAGCGCCAGCGTCAGCGAGCCGAGACCGGGGCCCACCTCGAGGACCACGTCCTGCGCGGTGACCCCGGAGGCGCGCACGATCCGGCGCACCGTGTTGGGGTCGATGACGAAGTTCTGGCCGCGCTGCTTGGTCGGCCGGATCCCGAGCTGGTCCGCCAGCAGACGCACCTCCGCCGGCCCGAGGAACCTCGGACCGGCGGAGGAGTCGGTCTGGTCAGGCGTCACCGGGCGACCCTATCGGCCCGGTGGGCGGGCTCAGCGGCCGCACACCGGCCAGGCACCGTAGCCGCCCTCGGCAGCGGCGACCCGCTCGGCGACGGCGATCTGCGCCTCGCGGCTCTGCTGGTCCGGGCGACCGGAGCCGCCGTAGGCAGCCCAGGTGCCGAGGGTGAACTGCAGGCCGCCGTAGTAGCCGTTGCCGGTGTTCGCGGCCCAGTTGCCGCCGGACTCGCACGAGGCGATCTTGTCCCAGATGCTGCTGCCGCCGGCGAAGTTCGTCGTCGGGGCGGGAGCGGGAGCGGGAGCGGGCGCGGGACGGTGCTTCGTCCCGTAGTGGACCACCGTGGTGACCGGCTGGCGGGTGACCGAGCTGCTCACGACCTTGCGCGCAGCGGCGTGGCCGTTCTCCAGGGTGACCCGGTAGACCAGCGAGCGGCTGCCGTCGTGGCCCGTCCGGACGGTCTTGGACTGGTCGGTGTACATCGACGCGTCGGCGACCTTGCGGGTGGCGTGACCCACGGCCTGCGTGGCGCGACGCTTCACGACCCGGACATCGGTGAAGGTCAGCTTGTCGCCGTCCTTGATCGTGGCGCCCAGCCCGGGCTTGACCTTGTCGTTGCCGTCGACGGTGACGCCGAGCTCCTTGAGCGCGCCGCCGACCCGCAGCGCGGTGACGGTCGCGGCGTGCTGCTTCTTGCCGGCGAGCTTGACGCTGAGGGTCTTGGGGGTGACCACCGCCAGCGACATGCCGGAGCGGCCGATCGTGGCACCACGGCTGGTGGAGAGGTCGGCGCCGCCGCCGAAGCGGAGTCCGAGCTGGTCGAGGGCGGAGGCGACGTCGGTCGCGGTCACCCAGTAGCGGTTGGCCCGGCCGTCGACCTTGACGTCGAGCGGGCGGCCGTACTTCACCGCGATGGTCTGGCCGTCGGACACGCCGGAACCGGCGCCAGGAGCGACCGTGTCGTGCTTGCCGAGGGAGATGCCCTGGTCCTTCAGCACATCGCCGACGTTGCTGCCGAGCGTGTGCACCTTGTGGGACTTGCCGTCGAGCGACAGGGTCACCGTCTTGCTCATCGCCGCGTAGCCGATGCCGGTGATCGCGACGGACAGCAGGACGACGCCGGCGATGACGCCGAGGACGGCCTTGCTCGTGGTCAGACGTGAGAGTGCGCTCCGCACGATTCTCCAATGGTCGTGCTCCCCGGGCCGCGGGAGACGCGCACTCGTCTTACGTGAGGGACCGGGGCGAACCCCTTCGACACAGCGGTGCCCTCGTCGCTCGCTGCCGGCCGGTTGCCGGAGGCGACCTGTGAGGGCCCCATGAGTGCGGTCCGAGAACTTCCCCGCTCCCGGCCAACAAGCACAAGACCATACGGAAGCCCACTCGCAGGGCCAAATATTCTCGCATGATCTGTCCTGTTATAGATGGGTCTGACGTGCGAGAGATCACGTCGGGGGGCCGGGTGACTAGTCCGTTCGGACTACCAGGAGCCGCCGAAGGCCGCCTCGGTGTTCGCGTCCACCGCCGCGCAGAGCCCGGCCAGGTCCGCCCCGCGGGTCTCCGCCATCGAGCGCATCGTCAGCGGCACCAGGTAGGACGCGTTCGGCCGCCCCCGGTACGGCGCCGGGGTCAGGTACGGCGCGTCGGTCTCGACCAGCACCCGGTCCTGCGGGACCAGCCGGAGCGCCTCCCGCAGCGGCTCGGCGTTCTTGAAGGTGACGGTCCCGGCGAACGACAACCAGCCGCCCCGGTCCAGGCAGGCCCGGGCGAAGTCGGCGTCCCCGGAGAAGCAGTGCATGACGAAGCGCTCCGGCACGCCCTCCTCGTCGAGGATCGCCAGCACGTCGTCGTGGGCGTCCCGGTCATGGATGACCAGGGTCCGGTCGAGCCGCTTGGCGAGGTCGACGTGTCGGCGGAAGGACGCCTGCTGGGCCGCCCGGCCCTCCGGACCGGTGCGGAAGTAGTCCAGCCCGGTCTCCCCCACCGCCCGCACCCGGTCGCTGGACACGACGAGCGCCTCGATCTCCGCCAGTGCGTCGTCCAGCTCGCCGCGCTCGGCCAGCAGCGGGGCCTCGTTGGGATGCAGCGCCACGCCGGCGACGAGGGCGTCGTGCTCGGCGGCCGCCCGCACCGCCCAGCGGGCGCCGGGCAGGTCGCAGCCGATCTGCACGATCCGGGTGACGCCGACCTCGGCGGCCGCGGCGATCGCGTCCGTGGTGGACACCCAGGAGTCGTCCGGCCCGTCGGCGATGTCGAGGTGGCAGTGGTTGTCGACGACCGGGTGCGGCAGCGGCTCGGGGGCCGGCGGCGGGCTCAGGTCGCGCTCGCCCGACCGGCGGCTGCGGGTGGGTCCGCTCACTGCGTCCCCTTGTGCTCGACGACCGCGTCGTAGACCTCGCGCTTGGGCAGCCCGGCGCGACGCGCGACGTCGGCGATCGCCTCCTTGCGGGTGGAGCCCACCGCCTCCTCCTCGGCGACCAGCGCGGCCAGCGAGGCCGCGTCGGTGGCGACGTCGACCCGGTCGGCGCCGACCCCCTCGACGACCACGGTGACCTCCCCGCGGACCCCGTCGGCGGCCCAGGCGGCGAGGTCGGCGAGCCCGGCCCGCCGTACCTCCTCGTGGGTCTTGGTGAGCTCCCGGCACACGGCGGCGCGGCGGTCGGCGCCGAACGCCTCGGCCATCGCGAGCAGGGCCACCTCCGTGCGGTGTGGCGCCTCGAAGAACACCATGGTCCGCTGCTCGTCACGCAGCCCGGCGAGGCGCCGGCCACGCTCGCCGGCCTTGCGGGGCAGGAAGCCCTCGAAGCAGAACCGGTCGACGGGCAGCCCGGACACCGCGAGCGCGGTCAGCACCGCCGAGGGACCGGGTACGGCGGTGACGGTGACGCCGTGCTCGACCGCCGCCGCCACCAGCCGGTAGCCGGGGTCGGAGACCGAGGGCATGCCGGCGTCGGTCACCACCAGCACCCGCTCCCCTGCCAGCAGGGCCTCGACCAGGACCGGGGTCCGGGCGGACTCGTTGCCCTCGAAGTAGGACACCACCCGACCGGTCATGGTGACGTCCAGGTCGCTGACCAGACGGCGCAGTCGGCGGGTGTCCTCGGCGGCGACCACGTCGGCGGCCCCGAGCTCCTCGGCCAGCCGCGGCGGGGCGTCCGAGACCCGCCCGATCGGGGTCGCGGCCAGCACCAGCACCCCGGTGGTCCCCTGCTCGTCGGTCACTCCGCGATCATCCCGCACGCCCTGCCGCATCGGCACACGGGCCGTGCCGACGGTCCGTACAGTGGCCCGCGTGAGCACCGCCCAGGAGACCCGTAGGACCGAGGGGCTGTCCACCACCGCCGACGACCGGGTGGTGCCGAGTGCCCGCCGGCGGCTGGCTCCGCTGCTGCGCGACGACGACCGGTTCGCGGGCTGGGCGGTCACCGCCGCCGTCACGATCCTGGCGGGCTTCCTGCGGCTGGTGCACCTCGGCCGACCGCACGCGTTCCTGTTCGACGAGACCTACTACGCCAAGGACGCCTGGTCGCTGTGGCACCACGGCTACGTGACCGGCTACGTCGCCGACGCCAACGACAAGATCCTCGCCGGCAACCTCCACGGCCTGTGGACGCGAGACCCGAGCATGATCGTGCACCCCGAGGTCGGCAAGTGGCTGATCGGGCTCGGTGAGCACCTGTTCGGGATGGACCCGTTCGGCTGGCGGATCGCCTCGGCGGTGGTCGGCACCCTGATGGTCGCGGTGATGGTGCGGCTGGCCCGGCGGATGACCGGCTCCACGCTGCTCGGCGGGATCGCCGGGCTGCTGCTCTGCTTCGACGGCCTGGAGCTGGTGCTGTCCAGGTTGGCGCTGCTCGACATCTTCGTGGCCTTCTTCCTGCTCTGCGCGGTGTCCTGCCTGGTCGCCGACCGCGACTGGGGACGTCTGCGGCTGGCCCGGCTGGTGCCGCCGGGCCAGCGCACCACGGCCGCCGACTGGGGTCCGGTGCGAGGGCTGCTGTGGCGGCCCTGGCGGCTCGCGGCCGGGGTGATGTTCGGGCTGGCACTCGGCAGCAAGTGGAGCGCCATCTACCCGCTGGCCGCGTTCGGGCTGCTGGTGTGGATGTGGGACGCCGGGGCCCGGCGCTCGCTCGGCGTACGGCGTGCGCGGCTGCGCTCCCTCGTGGTCGACGCGCTCCCGGCGTTCGGCTACCTGGTGGTCGTCGCGCTGGTCGTCTACGTGCTGACCTGGACCGGCTGGCTGCTGCACGCGAGCGAGTACGAGCGAACCCTCTCCGACACCCAGTACGGCCCCTACTGGGGCAGCTACCTCAAGCACGACGTGCACGGCTTCTTCCCCGAGCTGGTCCGGTCGCTGCGCTCGCTGTGGCACTACCACCACGACGTCTACGTCTTCCACACCCAGTTCCTCAACGACGCCACCCATGCCTACCAGTCCAAGCCGCAGGGCTGGCTGATCCTGAACCGTCCGGTCGGCGTCCAGGCCGACCTCGGCATCAAGCCCGGCCAGCAGGGCTGCACGGCCGCCGCCGACAGCACCTGCCTGCGCCAGGAGCTGCTGCTCGGCACCCCGGCGCTGTGGTGGGGCGGCGTCCTGGCGCTGCTGTACGCGGTCTACGGCTGGCTCGGCAAGCGCGACTGGCGGTACGGCGTCGCGGTGGTCGGGGTGCTCGCCTCGTGGCTGCCGTGGATCCCCAACGACGGCCGCCCGATCTTCTCCTACTACGCGATCACGCTGCTGCCGTTCACGATCCTGGCGATCGTGCTGGTTCTGGGCACCATGATCGGGGGCCCCCGCGCGTCGGAGCGGCGACGCATGTGGGGCACGGCGGCGGCCGGCGGTTTCGTGGTGCTGGTGATCGTGAACTTCGCCTGGTTCTGGCCGATCTACACCGGCGAGCTGATCACCACCTCTCAGTGGCTGGACCGGATCTGGTTCAAGCGCTGGATCTGAGCTCGGGGGACGCCGCCGCGATCTGGCCGATCCGGTTGCGCGCCCCGAGACGGGCATGGACCCTGGGGAGGTGTCCATCGGGGGTGCAGGACCGTCGCGCGCGTCCTCCGTGATCTCGAACGAGGTCGCGGTAGCGCTGGTGTCCGACCTGGCACCGGTCGTGGTGGGGATCCTCGACGTCGAGGAGACCGTCATCGATGTGGGTGGGGCGCTGCTCCCCCGGCTCGGCTACCGGCGCGAGGACTGGGTCGGTCGCCCGCTGGCCGCCCTGATCGGCGACGCGCACCTGCTCGGGCTGATCCGGAGGGCCGTCGCCGGGGAGGACGTCGAGACCACCATGATGCTCAACGGCCGCCGCTGGCTGGTGGCCGCGCGGCCGGCTCGCTCCGGGACGGGCGAGGTGACCGGGGCGGTGGTCGTGCTCGCCTACGGCGACGAGGGGGACGTGCATCGCGAGCTGACCGCGCAGGAGGCGCTCAACGAGCAGTTCGCGGCGCTGATCGAGCTGTCCGGCGACTTCATCGCCATCGCCGACCTCGACGGCACGGTCACCTACGTCAACCGTCACGGCCGCGACCTGGTCGGGCTCAGCACCGACGAGGAGTGCCTGGGACGGCCCACCGATGACTACTTCACCGACCTGGGCCGGGCGATGTCGCACGACATCGAGGAGTCGGTGCGGCTCACCGGCTCCTGGCAGGGTGAGAGCCAGCTGCGGCACTTCGGGACCGGCGAGGCGATCCCGGTCTCGGTCAACTCCTTCCTGGTCACCCGGTCCTCCGACGGCCGGCCGCTGGCGCTGGCCACCGTGCAGCGCGACCTGCGGGGCCGGCTGCGCGCCGAGCGCGAGCTGGCGGTCCGGGTGCAGGAGCAGCGCGCCATCGCCGAGCTCGGACGGCTGGCCCTGACCACGCCGTTGAGCGACCTGATGGACGAGGCGGTGCGGCTGATCGGCACCCGCTACCCCACGTTGGTCGCCGGCGTCCTCCACCGGCTCCCGGACGGCCGGAGATCGCAGATGGTGTCGTCCTCCCTGCCGGGGTGGTCCACGCTCGTGGTGCCGGTCGACCGGAGCAGCCTGACCGGCATCTCGATGCTCGACAACCGGCTGATGTACACCGACGACGTGAGGGTCGACGACCGGTTCCGCGCCCACGGCACGACCACCGGGGTCGGCATGCGCAGCACCCTGAGCTGTCCGATCCCGGGCAGCGACGGCCAACCCTGGGGGGCGGTCGGCGCCTCCGGGGACCTCCCGTACCACTGGACCGAGGACGACCTGGCCTTCGTCGAGTCCGTCGCCGCGACGCTGGGGGCCGCCGTACGGCGCGACGAGCTGGAGGCCCGGCTGCAGCACCAGGCCCTGCACGACCCGCTCACCGGGCTTCCGAACCGGCCGCTGGTGCTCGACCGGATCGACCACGCGCTGGCGCGAGCGACCCGGCAGGGGTCGATGACCGCGGTGCTGCTGCTCGACGTGGACGACTTCAAGGCGGTCAACGACAGCCTGGGCCACGGCAGCGGCGACGACCTGCTGGCCGACCTCGCCCTGCGGCTGCGCGACGTGGTCCGCGAGGACGACACCATCGCCCGGCTCGGCGGCGACGAGTTCGTCGTGGTCTGCGAGGAGGTCGGCTGCCAGGCCGACGTCGCGTTCCTCGCCGAGTCGCTGCTGGAGGCCTGCGCGAGCCGTGTCGAGATCGGGGGCCGGAGGCTCACTCTCTCGGCGAGCATCGGCGTGGCGATCTCGGCGTCCGGCGCGGCCAGCACCACCTCGATGCTCAGTGAGGCCGACATCGCGATGTACCGCGCCAAGCGCGACCGCCCCGGCACCTACCGGATCTTCGACGAGGCCATGCGCGGCGACGTGCTCGGCCGGATCAACGTCGCCGGCGACCTCCGGGCGGCGGTGCGCGCCGGCCAGATCGAGGTCGCCTTCCAGCCGATCGTCGACCTGGCGTCCGGCCGGGTGGTGGCGATGGAGGCCCTTGCCCGGTGGACCGACGAGGCCGGCGAGCGGATCCCGCCCGACCTGTTCATCCCGGTGGCCGAGGAGACCGGGATCATCGGGGAGCTCGGCCGGCTGGTGCTGGGCAAGGCGGTGCGGGAGGCGGCCGGCTGGCAGGACCTGGGCCCGTGCGGTGTCCGGGTGAACGCCAGCGCCCACGAGCTACGCGGCCACCAGTACGTCGACCAGGTGCTCGACCTCGTCGCGGAGGCCGGCCTCGACCCCGCGCTGCTGGGGCTGGAGATCACCGAGTCGGCGTTCGTCGACGAGGACAAGACCACCCAGGACAACCTGACCCGGCTGCGCGAGAGCGGCGTCTCGCTGCTGATCGACGACTTCGGCACGGGCTACAGCTCGCTCAGCTACCTCCAGCGCTTCCCGGTCGTCGACGTGCTCAAGATCGACCGGTCGTTCCTCGGTGAGGGCACCCGGGGCGAGGCCGTCGTCCAGGCGGTGATCGGCCTGGGCAAGGCCTTCGGCCTGCAGGTCTGCGCCGAGGGCGTGGAGACCCCGGAGCAGCATGCCCGGGTGGCGGCGCTCGGCTGCGACTTCGCCCAGGGCTACCTGCTCGGGCGGCCGGTCCCGCTCGAGGAGGCCCGCGGCGTGCTCAGCGGCTGGCGGCTCTCGCTGCCCCCCTCGTAGGTCGAGTCGGCGCGAACGCACCTCTCACCCCCGCCGAGTCGGCGCGAACGCACGCTATTCGCCGCCGAAGGTTGGGGCGAGCTCGTCCGGCGTGTGTGAGGATCTGGCCATGCCGATCCGCTACCCCGCCCCGCTCGGGTCCGGTGACCTCGTCGGTGTCACCTCCCCTTCGAGCGGGGTCGCGCCCGACCTGCAGGGACGCCTCGACGTCGCCCTGGCGACGGTCCGCGCACGCGGCTTCGAGGTGGTGGTGGGTGACTGCATGGACGGCTCCGGTCACGTCAGCGCACCCGCTCGCGAGCGCGCCCGCGAGCTCACGGCGATGCTGACCGACCCGACCGTGCGCGCGGTGGTGCCGCCGTGGGGCGGCGAGACCGCGATCGACCTGCTGCCGCTGCTGGACTGGGACGCGATCGCCGCGGCCGACCCGACGTGGCTGGTCGGCTTCTCGGACATGTCGACGGTGCTCACGCCGCTGACCCTGCTGACCGGGACGGCCACCGTGCACGGCAACAACCTGATGGACACGCCGTACCGCGCGCCCGATGGCCTGCTGACCTGGCTCGACGTCGTCACGCTCGGATCGGGGTCGACGTTCACCCAGACCTCGCCGGGCCGCTACCGCAGCTCTGGCTTCGGCGACTACCGCAACCACCCCGAGGTCCGCGACCTGGTCCTGGACGCGGGCGGCCGGTGGACCCGACTGGACGATGGGGGCGACGTGCTCGCCGAGGGCCGCCTGGTCGGCGGCTGCATCGAGACGCTGTGCAACCTGGCGGGAACCCGCTTCGGGAACGTCAGCGGGTTCGCCGGCGAGCACGCGCCCGAGGGACTCCTGGTGTACGTCGAGGCCGCCGGCGACGACGCCGCCACGATCTGCCGCAACCTGCACGGCATGCGGCTCAACGGCTTCTTCGACGCCGCGAACGCGGTGCTCGTGGGCCGGACGTCCGCACCGCCCATCGCATCGCTCACCCAGCACGAGGCGGTCCTCGACGCCCTGGGCGGGCTCGGGGTACCGCTGATCGCCGACGTCGAGTGCGGCCACGTCGCGCCGTACCTCCCGCTGGTCAACGGCGCTCTCGCCCGCGTCACGCACACCGCCGACCGCAGCGAGATCACCCAGACCCTCGCCTGACCGGTCGAGTCGGCGCGAACGCACGCCTCGATCCCGTCGAGTCGGCGCGAACGCACTTGATCCAGGAGCCGGCCGTGCGCGATTACCTGCGTTCGTGCCGACTCGGCACAGCCGTTACCTGCGTTCGTGCCGACTCGGCACGGCCGGCATCGGGGCAGGCGCCGGTTGTGTCGTGACTGTCCTACTGCTGCGTCGTGGCCGTCCGCTCGCCGAGCAGGCCGAGCTGGGTCATCATCGCGCCGGTGTCGAGATAGCTGTGCTGGGACGTGACCTTCCCGTCGCGGAACATCAGCACGTCGCACATCTCGATCGTGATCGACCGACCGGTCGCCGGGACCGGCCCCATCGACGTCACCAGGGTGCCGGTGTGCGTCCCTCGTCCGCTGAACTCGACCACGACCCGGTCCCCGTCCGCCACCACGTTGTCGATCGTGATCTGGCCGTCTGGGAAGGCGTCCGCCCACATCGTGCCGTAGCGGCGGGAGCCCTCCTGGCCCTCGTAGGTGTCGCCCGAGCCGATCATGACGATCTTGCTGTCCGTCGCCGCGGCGGCGGCCATCTCATCGAAGTCTCGCCTGTTCCACGCGTCGTACAGGCTGCGAGCGATCGTTGCGTTGTCTGCCATCTGAGCCTCCGCTCTGGCACCTGCCCCGTCGGCCAGCCTAGGTCTGGGCCGGCACGCCAGACAGGTTGATTGGACCGGTCGTTTTCACCGGCCCGACCCGGGGAACCTTGGAGGCCAAGGAGGAACCAGTCCATTGTTCCCATCACGCTTCATACCCTGCCCCGAGTGCGGTGCCTCGGTCGATCAGACACAGTCCCACGAACACCGCTGCGACCCTGACCGCCTGGTCGACTTCCAGATGTTCACCCTCCGCGACGAGATCGCGCGCTTCGAGGCCTTGGTCCACGAGCACCTGGGCTCCGCGAAGGGCAGCTTCGAGGTCTGGCAGGCAGCCCGCGACGTCCGCGCCGCCTGACCCGTCGCGACGGCCGGCCGGCTCGGTGACCCTCCGCGACGGCTGAGGGTCACCGAGAGCGGCCGCGTACTCAGCTGTCGCGGATCTCCTCGCGGGCCGATCGGGTCGCAGCCACGACTTCTTCGAGGAAGGTGGCGAGCTCCGCCAGGTCCGAGTCGCTGCGACTGTCGAGGACCGGTGCCAGGTGCGCGGCGAGACGGGAGAACATCGCCCCGCCGACGTCCCGGGCGTGATCGGTCATCTCGAGCAGCACCGACCGGCGGTCGTCCGGGTGCGGGACGCGGCGCAGGTGGCCGAGGTGCTCGAGCCGGTCGAGCATGGCAGAGGTAGCCGGAGCACTGAGCTGGAGAGCGGCGCTGAGCTGACCCGGAGTCGTCGTCTCCCCGGTATTGCCTCGGTCCATCACCAGGGCCAGTCCGGACAGGTCGGTGCGGTGCATGTGCGCTTCGCGGCTCGCAGCGCCGATGTAGAGCTCGGACTCGGTGGTGAAGCCTCGCAGCGCGCGGGTGACACGCAGCTGCGGATCCGCGGGTCGACCCGGTCCAGATGTTGCCGCACTCATGTCCTCAGACTACTCTTTCTGGCGTGGAAATATTCAGAGGTCGAAATACCCACGGGTTCGGGTGGTTGATCGGTCCACGCCTGAGCTGGGTCGTGGTGGCCGCAGCTGTCCTCCTGTCCGGCTTGGTGCTGACCTCCGGAGTCACCGCCGAGAACGCCGCCAACGCGACCGCCAACCTGCCGACGCACGCCGAGTCCGCCCGGGCCGCGAAGATCCAGGGCCAGCTGTCGTCGGCGCGGTACGTACCTGCCCTTGTCGTCTACGACCGGGGCGGAGAGACCCTGACCGCGGCCGACCGTCACGCGGTCGCAGCCAAGGTACGCGACCTGGCCACCTTGGCCTCCGACGGCCAGCGCGTCGTTCCGGTGTACGCCGAGGACGGCAAGGCTGCCTTCATCGGGGTCCCCCTGTCGACAGGCATCGCGGAGCAGGATCTGGCCGGGCCTGTGGGCGACATCCGGGACGTCGCCTCCGCGGACCTGCCCGCGGACCTGCGCGCCCACGTCACCGGCGGGCCCGCGTTCACCGTCGACCTCTCGAAGGTCTTCGACGGGGCCGACATCAAGCTTCTCCTCACCACCGCCGGCGTGGTGGCACTCCTCCTGCTCCTGACCTACCGCAGCCCCTGGCTGTGGCTGGTGCCCCTCACCGTCATCGGTGTCGCCGACCAGGTCGCCGCCAAGGCGCTGGCCGCCGGGACCCACGTGTTCGGCTTCGCCGCGGACGGCGCCACCACCGGCATCACCTCGGTGCTCGTCTTCGGCGCCGGCACGAACTACGCCCTGCTCCTCATCGCCCGGTACCGCGAGGAGCTACGCAAGGAGGAGAGCCGCTACTCCGCGATGCGCATCGCCCTCGGGCAGGCAGCACCCGCGATCGTGGCCAGCTCCAGCACCGTGGTGCTCGCGCTGCTGTGCCTGGGATTCGCCTCCAACCCGTCCAGCTCGGCGATCGGCTACGCCGGCGCCATCGGCATCGTCACTGCCGTCGTCTTCGCGTTGCTGGTGCTCCCCGCAGCCCTCACGATCTTCGGCCGGCGGCTGTTCTGGCCCTTCGTCCCGAGGATGGGCGACCACGAGCCGACCACCGACGGGTTCTGGGCCACGGTGGCCGCCGCCGTGACCTCCCGGCCCAGGCTCGTCAGCGTGATCGGGCTGGCCGTCCTCGTCGTCCTTGCACTGCCGCTCGTCGGAGTCACCAGCGGCCTGTCGCAGACCGAGCAGTTCCGGGCCAAGCCCGAGTCCGTGACCGGCCAGGAGATCCTCGCCCAGCACTTTCCCGCCGGCGCCTCCCAACCCACCGTCGTCATCACCCCGATCGCCAGCGCCGACCAGGTCCGCCGAGCCGTCGCCGCTCTGGACGGCGTGCAGTCGGTGCGTCCCGCGGGCCGCAACGACACCTACGCCGAGCTGGACGCGGTCCTCACCGCGGACCCCGGGTCCGGGCAGGCGTTCGACCAGGTGCAGGCCATCCGCCGGGCCGCTCACGCGGTCGACTCCACGACCTTGGTCGGGGGTGCCGACGCCCAGGACCTCGACGCCAAGCAGGCTGCGATCCACGACCAACGGCTGGTCATTCCGCTGATCCTCGGAGTCGTCCTCGTCGTGCTCCTGCTGCTGCTCCGCTCCGTGGTCGCCTCGGTGGTGCTGGTCCTGACCGTGGTGGCCACCTACGTCGCCAGCATGGGTGCGAGCTGGTTCGCCTTCACCCACTGGTTCGGCTTCCCGGCACTGGACCTGTCCGTGCCGTTGCTCAGCTTCCTGTTCCTGGTGGCGCTCGGGGTCGACTACAACATCTTCCTCACCACCAGGGCCCGGGAGGAGGCCCTGGCGGGGCGCGACACCACGACAGCCATCTCCACCGCCCTGGCAGTGACTGGCGGCGTCATCACCAGTGCCGGCATCCTGCTCGCCGCCGTGTTCACCGTGCTCGGCGTGCTCCCCCTCATCACGCTCACCCAGATCGGGGTCATCGTGGGCTTCGGCGTGCTCCTCGACACCCTGCTCGTGCGCAGCCTGCTCGTGCCCGCTCTCGTGTCCATGCTGGGCCGATGGTTCTGGTGGCCGGGGAAGCTCTCGCGAGAGCGACATGAGACGCCGCCGGGATCCGGCCCGCACTGATCCGCAGCGGAGCGGCCGCGCCGACAAGACATGCCCATCACGCCAAGGAGCAGGCCGGTGACTGTCAGCCCGACGAGTAGCCGCCACGACCAGAAGGTGAACGTGAAGGTCGTGCTCAGCGGGCTGTGGGTCTCGATGCTCTTCGTCTTCGCCTACGTCGACATCTTCGGCAGCGTCGTCGAGGTCCTCCTCCTGCTGACCGTCGCCGCGGTGGCCTGGTCCTGGCCGTCCGTGCCGGCTGGAGCCGAAGCCGCAGGGTGACGAGAGCACCACACTCTCGTGGCTGGGTCCACACCGGAGCCCGATGGCGAAGCACGCCGTGCTGCGGATCCTCGCCCGGTCGCATCGGCCCAGTGAGGCCGAGCGGCAGGAGGGCGGAGAGCGGGCCGGCGCGCGCCCCGGGCCTAGTGCGCCGCGTCGAGAACCGCACCCAGCGTGGCGAGACTCGCGCTGGCCAGCGCCGCGCGCCGATGTGCCGGCCACCGCGCTGCGGCCGCCACCATGCTCGCGGCATGGGTCAGGTCGACCGCGACGTCGACGGTCCGCGTCCGCGGTCCGAGGGCGAGGTCGGCCGCACCCTGGACCACCAGCCGTGCACCCAGGATCCTGGAGACCAGCCGGATGCCCGGCTCGTTCCGGTCGCGGCCGCCGACGAGCGCCAGGACGGCGCCCGGTGCCAGGAGGCAGCCGGCACCCAGGCAAAGCCGGAGGCCGGTGGCCGGCCTCACCGGACGCCCCGGACCGCGCGCAGCGCACCGGCAGCGCCCACGAGCAGGGCCAGGCCGCCGGCGGCCAGGACGCCGTGGTGCTGGGAGGCCCAGAGCTGCGAGGAGCGCCCCCGTGCCTGGTCGTCGAAGAGCCCATGGGGACCGAAGTCGCGACCGTCCGGCCCGTCCGCGGGCTCCCAGAGGTTGGCGGGCTGCTCGGCCGGCTTCTCGTGCGGGGTCTGCTGGGACCCGAACCCGGTGAGCGCCAGGTAGCGGTCGAGGATCCCCGGCGCCACAGCGTTCGCGAGCAGGGTCGCCGCCGTGCTCCCCCCCACCCAGTACTCGCGGCGTCGCGGGTGGTCCGCGGCGTACAGGACCCCCTGTGCCGCCACCTCGGGCTGGTAGATCGGGGGGACCGGCTGCGCCTGCCGGGGGAGCCGGGACAGCACCCAGGAGAACTGCGGGGTGTTGACCGCGGGCATCTGGACCATGGTCACCCGCACGCGGCTGCGCTGGTGCAGGAGCTCGGCGCGAAGCGCCTCGTGGAACCCCTGGGTGGCGTGCTTGGCACCGGAGTAGGCGCTCTGCAGCGGGATCCCCCGGTATGCCAGCGCCGAACCCACCTGCACGATCGTGCCGCGGTCGCGCGGAAGCATCCGCTGCAGGGCCGACCGGGTGCCGTTGACGAAACCGAGGTAGGTGACCTCGGTGACCCTCTTGAACTCGTCGGCCTCGATCTCGACGAAGGGCGCGAACACCGACGTGAAGGCGACGTTGACCCAGACGTCGATCTCGCCGAGGTCCTCCTCGACCTGCTCCGCCACCTTGTCCAGAGCCCGGGCGTCGGACGTGTCCACGGGATAGACACGAGCCGTCCCGCCGAGTGACTCCACGTCGGCTCGGGCGCCCTCCAGACCGCGCTCGCCACGCGCGAGGAGGGCGACGGTATCGCCGCGTTCGGCGAACTGCTTGGCCACCGCGCGACCGATGCCTCCTGAGGCGCCGGTCACGACGACGATCCGCGAATGGTCAGAAGCCTTGCTCATGGGAACTCCGTGGGGTGTCGGTAGTGAGGGTGTGTGCGGTCTCGATCAGGAGAGCGTGGACGAAGGCCTGGGGAAGGTTGCCGCGAAGCTGGCGCTGCACGACGTCGAACTCCTCGGCGTAGAGGCCGGGTGGCCCGACCGCGGCACGGTTGCGCTCGAACCAGCGCACCGCGTCGTAGCCGTCGCCTTGCTGGTGTGCCGCCAGTGCGAGGTGGAACCCGCACAGCAGGAACGCCCCCTCGGCGCGGTGGAGCGGTCCCGGTTGCTGACGGAACCGGTAGACGTAGCCGTCCTCGGTCAGCTCGTCGATCACCGCGCGCCAGGTGGCGACGCTGCGGGGGTCGTCGGGCGGTACGGCTCCGCGGAGGGCCGGCAGCAGCAGGGCGGCGTCGACGTGCGGGTCGTCCGGTGCCCGCTGCCAGCGGCCGCTCGGATGGAGGCAGTCCCGCTCGGCGCTGTCGACCAGGAGGTCGGCAAGTCGGGTCCAGTCGGCGGCCCGGTCGGGCCGTCGGGCCGCGACTGCTCGCAGGCCCGCCGCGCAGGACAGCCGGGAGTGGGCCCACCGGCGGGAGTCGAGCTCCCAGATCCCGGCATCCGGCTCGTCGCCCCGCTGCACGATGGCGTCCACTGCGGACTCGGCGGCACGCCATCCGCGGTGGTCGAGAACGTCGAGCCGGTCCGCGGCGGCGAACAGGAGGAGAGCCTCTCCGAAGGCGTCGAGCTGGAACTGGTCGCGGACGTGGTTGCCGACGCGCGTGTCCGGTGCGCCGGGATAGCCCGGAAGGCCGAGCGGGTGCTGGTCGGGGACGGGCTCGGCGTCGACCGTGTACGCCGGCAGGAGGCGGGACCCGTCCTGGAGGAGCCGGTCGCCGACGAAGGAGACGGCGTCGGTGAGGAGATCACCGCCGCCCGCCGCTGCCGCCGCTTGGCCGGTGAAGCACTGGTCCCGGATCCAGGCGTAGCGGTAGTCGTAGTTGCGGCCCTGTTCGGCGCGCTCCGGCAGCGAGGTGGTGGCAGCGGCGACCATGCCGCCGCTGCTGCTGGTCAGGCCGCGGAGCACCGCCCAGGAGTGCTCGACGTCGCGTGGCGCCAACGAGTCGTCACCGCTGGGTACGGCGTCGTGCCAGGCGGCCTTGGTGGCCCGCCACAGTGCGGCCGGGTCCGGGGGCTCGCCCTCGAGGCGTTCGGTGGACATCTCGAGGACGAAGTCGTGCGCCTCCCCCTCGCCCAGCGAGAGCTGCAGGTCCAGGGCTCCGTCGTTCACCCTCGTCCACTCCCTCGGCGCGCCGCTCCAGCGCAGGTGCAGCGGGCCGCTACGGCCGGCCCAGACACCGTCCCGTTCGTGATCGAGACTCATCGAAGCCGCACCGAAGCCGGCTCGACAGTCCAGCAGGACGCGGACCGACGCATCGCCCTGGGTCGCCTCGACCCGCCGGAGCAGGACGGGGCGGCCGGCGTCACCGGGGAACGCCAGGGCGTCACGGCACTCGACGACGTGGGCTCCCAAGACCCAGCGACTGCGCCAGATCAGGGTGCGAGGTTCGTAGCTGCCACCCCAGACGAACCGCTCGTCCGTGGGTCGCACCAGGTACGCGCCCGGCCCGCCCAGCAGAGCGGCGAACACGGCGTCGTCGTGCCAACGCGGGGCGCACATGAAGGCGACGTCACCGCGGGGCCCGACCAGGGCCCCCCGTTCGCCGTCCGCGAGCAGCGCGTACTCACGCAGGGTCTGCGGCTCGATCGCCGGCAGCGGGGCAGTCACCGTGCCCCCACGCCGCAGCGGCGCTCGGGGCGGGACGAGTGCGTGCGATGGTCTGGCATGGGACCTCCTCCGGGCCGGTCAAGCGGTCCAGTCGCCTGCCTGGACACCCTCGGCTTACCCGTGGCGGCGAAATATATGCGCAGCAACATGTAATGTCCTGCTGCATGCAGGAGAGCGAGCGCCAACAGCTCGTCGAGGCCCTGGTGACCGCCAGTCGGGCACTGGTCGGCGTGGCGGTACGCGCCGTCGGCGCCGGCCCCGCCGAGGTCACCGTCGTGCAGCACCGCGTCCTGGTACTGCTCTTCGAGCG
The DNA here is from genome assembly GCA_963800225.1 of uncultured Actinomycetota bacterium. Lineage (GTDB taxonomy): Bacteria > Actinomycetota > Actinomycetes > Propionibacteriales > Nocardioidaceae > Nocardioides_B. The sequence goes on from CAWDAF010000004.1 coordinate 105,947, forward strand.
CACCACGCTGTCGGTGAACGCGATCGCCGAGCACCTGGGGGTCGACCAGTCCAACGCCAGCCGGCACTGCGCCCGCCTGGAGAACCTCGGCCTGGTCTCCCGCCGCCGGGCCGAACGGGACGGTCGCGCCGTCGACGTCGCCCTCACCGACGCCGGGCGTCGACAGGTCCAGGCGGTCAGGGAGGCCCGGCACCACGAGGTGGCCGCCATCCTCAGCCTGATGCCCGACGAGCAGGCTCGGGCGGCCGTTGGCGCCCTCCAGCACTTCAACGAGGCCGCACGGACCAACGAGGCGGCACACTCGCCGCCTCACGAACCCCCACCGTGGCTCGCCGAGCCCGACCCGGACCCGGACCGGAAAGGACGGGGCTGAGGGCCTGCCAGGGAGACCCGGCGGTCGACCGCGGTCAGGTGAGGGTCAGGTAAGCGCTCCTAGCCTCCGGACCCATGCCCGTACGAGTTTTCCGCGCCCCCAAGGTCCCCGAAGTCTTCTTGCTCTTCTGGGTGGTCAAGCTGCTCACCACCGGCATCGGCGAGGCGGGGGCCGACTTCCTCGGCACGGTGAGCATCCCGCTGGCCGCCTTGGCCGGGATCGGCGGCTTCTTCCTGGCCCTGTGGTGGCAGCTGCGGGCCGGCACCTACCACCCGGTCCGGTACTGGGTGACGGTGCTGAGCGTGGCCCTCTTCGGCACGATGATCGCCGACGGCCCGCACGTGGCCCTCGGCACGCCGTACTACGTGGACTCGGCGATCTACTTCGCGCTGCTGTGCGGGCTGCTGACCTGGTGGAGGCGCAGCGAGGGGACGCTCTCGGTGCACTCGATCACGACCGCGCGTCGCGAACGGTTCTACTGGGGCGCGGTGCTGCTCACCTTCGGCCTCGGTACGGCGCTCGGCGATGCCACCGCGATCGACCTGGGCCTCGGGTTCGTCTGGTCGATCGCGCTCTTCGGCGTCCTGATCCTGGTGCCGCTGGGGTTGTGGCGGCTGGGCCTCAACGCCACGGTGGCGTTCTGGTCGTCGTACGTGCTGACCCGCCCGCTGGGCGCCTCCGTGGCCGACTGGCTCGGCAAGGCCCCCTCCGCGGGCGGCCTGGGCTGGGGCGACGGCATCGTCGCGGGGCTCGGCCTGGCGCTCTTCGCCGCGCTGGTCGCCTACCTGACCCTCGCCCACGCCGACGTGGAAGGCGCGCACGCGGCCCACTCCCGTGCCGGACTGCCGCCCGAAGGCCACCCCGGCCGGTCGGCCAGCGACCTCGACCCCGCCCTCGACTGACGGCGAGAGCTACGCGGCCGATCGGCGGCCTCGCTGGTCGGGGCTGCCGCCCTGTGCGAGCGCCGATGCCCCTGGGCCTAGCCTCACCTCATGGTCGTGTCGCTGAAGTACGCCGTGGTGGAGCGTGAGCGTCGATTCCTGCTCGCGAGCCTGCCCGGGGGCGTCGTCTCGACGAGGGAGATCGTCGACCGGTACGTCACCGGCACCCGTCTGCGGCTCCGCGAGGTGCGGGCAGACGATGGCAGCGTGGTCCGCAAGCTGGGGCACAAGGTCCGCCTGGGTGAGGGACCCGGCGAAGTCGCCTGCACCAACTTCTACCTCGACGAGCAGGAGTGGACGGCTCTCTCCGCTCTGCCCGCAGAGGTGCTGCGCAAGAAGCGGCACCTGGTGGATCGCGGCGGGCTGGTCGTCGCGATCGACGAGCACGAGGACGGCACGCTGGTCGCGGAGATCGACGACCACGATCACCCCGCACAGCTCGTCCCCGGCTGGCTCGACGTCGCCGAGGACGTGAGCGATGACGAGCGCTGGACAGGGGCGTCGCTCGCACACCGGGCATCCCGGCGATGACGGCCGGGACTCCGTGACCGCAGTCAGCCGGGAAAGCTGCCGGCTCGCAGCAACGCTCCGGGCAGGGTCTTTCCCAACCGCTGCTCCAACCACGACGCCGTCGCCGTGATCGAGGCCAGGTCGAGACCGCTGGCCACCCCCATCCGGTCGAAGAGATAGACGAGATCCTCGGTGGCGACGTTGCCCGTCGCGTGGGGAGCGAACGGGCAACCGCCCGCGCCGCCGATGCTGGCGTCGAGGGTGGTCACCCCGGCGGCGACCGCGGCGACAGCGTTGGCGACGCCGGTGTGCCGGGTGTCGTGCAGGTGCAGCCGCAGCGGCGTACCCGGGCCCGTCACCTCGCGCGCCAGCCGTAGCCGTTCGGTGACGTCGGTGGGAACCGCGACGCCGATGGTGTCGGCGAGCGCGACCTCGTCCGGCCCGGCGTCCACCACCCGCGAGAGCACGTCGCGCAGCCGCGTCAGCGGGACCTCGCCCTCGAACGGGCAGCCGAAGGAGGCGCCGATCGTGACAGTCGAGAAGACACCGGCCGCGCGCGCTTCCCGGACGAGCTCGGCAGCCGTGTCACAGGCCTGCGCGGTGCTCATCCCCTGGTTGCGTTGGCAGAAGGTGTCGGTGGCCACCACCACGACGTCGATCTCGTCGACGTCCCCCGCCAGGGCCCGGTCGAGCCCTCGACGGTTCATGACGAGCCCGGCATACCTCAAACCCGGGTGGCGCGGCAGCGCGGACATGACCTCGTCGGCGTCGGCCATCTGCGGCACGCGCAAGGGGTTCACGAAACTGGTCACCTCGATCCGTCGCGCGCCGGCGCGCGCCGCCCGGTCGACGAGCTCGACCTTGTCCTCCGTGGAGAGGACCGTCTTCTCGTTCTGCAGGCCGTCACGCGGAGAGACCTCGAGGATCTCGACTCTCGGGTTCACCGCTGCTCCTCCAGGTAGTCCACCGCCGTCTTCTCCTCGACCACCTCGGCGTACTTGGCCTGGAGGTCGAACAGGCTCGCATCCTGTGTCTGCTCCGTCCGGTCGCCGACGGCGTCTCGCACCACGAGCGGGATGAAGCCGTGCTGCACGGCGTCCACGCCCGACGCCCGGACGCAGCCGCTGGTGCTCACCCCCACGATGACCAGCGTGTCGACACCCCGGGCGACGAGCGTCGAGGCGAGCGAGGTGCCGAAGAACGCGCTCGCGTACTGCTTGGTGATCACCAGCTCGCCCCCGGCAGGGGCCACCTCCGGCATCAGCCGGCTCATCGGCCCGCCCCCGTACAGCAGCTCGAGCGCCCGGACCTTCCGGACGAACACACCGCCGTCACTTCCGTCGGGAGCGAACTCCACCCGCGTGTGGATCACCGGCACGCCGTTGGCGCGGGCGGCCGCCAGCACGCGTGCCGCCGAGGCGAGACAGTCCCGAGACGGCAGGCACAACGGGCTGTCCGGGTCGAAGTAGGCGCGCATGAGGTCGATCGCCAGCACGGCCGGGCGCCTGCCCGGACGGAGCTCGCCGGCGAAGCCCTCGCCGAAGGTCCGCACGCCGGTCACCGGGCGATCGGCGGCTTCGGCGCGGGCAGGCCGGTCTCCTCCTCGCACCGGGCCAGGATCTCCTCCAGCGGCGGGCCCATGTTGAAGGTGGGCAGCGGGTCGGGGCGGCCGTCCCGGAGCGTGCCGCGGAGCTGCTCGGTGGCGTCGGCGTCGCCGTGACCCTGCTCGTCGCACACCACGCCGTACCGGCGGGCGCCCTCGACGGTCACCAGCCCGCGCCGCACCTCCAGGCCGACGAGCTCGGGCTCCCGGGCCAGCGGGTCGCCCCACCCGCCGCCGCCCCAGGTGACGAAGTGGAGCAGGTCGCCTGCCTCGACCGGGAAGTCGTGGATCTTGCTGGGCAGCACCTCGGTGGTGCCGTCCTGGCGCTCGATCCACTTCCGGCCCCGCGCGCCGGGCTCGCCGCCGTTGACGCCCCACGGGTAGGTGAGCCAGCGGTCGTCGTGGATCGCGATCGTGCCCGGCTCGAGGAAGCGGTAGGCGACGTCGACGCCGTTGCCGCCTCGGTGCACACCCGCCCCGCCGGTGTCCGCGACGGTCTCCCACCGCTCGATGCGCAGCGGGTAGTACGACTCGAGGTACTCGCACGGGATGTTCACGAACGACGGCCACAGCGAGTGGCCGTCCGGACCGTCGCCGATCGGCCGGCCGGGGATGCCGCCGAAGCCGATCGAGTACAGCTGGAACCACTCGCCCTTGCGGTCACCGGAGCTGTAGTTGCCGGAGTACATGAAGTGCGGGGATGAGGAGAAGCCGGCGGCGTTGAGCAGGTCCGGGTTGGTCTGGCCGAGCAGGCCGCCGAACAGGTCGAAGACCCTGCCGATGCCGTGGTTGCGGGCGTTGAGCGCGGCCGGGTACTTCGGCTTCCAGAAGGACTCCTCGGGGATCTCCACGTCCACCAACGGGTAGAACCCGTCGTTCCACAGGATCTGCGGGTCGGCGACGGTGATCATGTAGATCCCGAAGAACATCCGGACCAGGTTCTCGTTGATGAAGTAGTTGATCGGCCCCTGCGCCTGCGGGCTGCTGCCGGTGAAGTCCAGCAGGACCTTGTCTCCGGTGCGGGTGAGGCTGAGCTTGAGCTCGTAGGGGCCGTAGCCGACGCCGTCGTCGCAGATGTAGTCGGTGAACGACAGCGTCTTGCCCTCCTCGAACACCATCGCCAGGAGCGTCTTCATCGCCCGGTAGTTGCGGTCGAGCAGGGCGTCGAGGGCCGAGGTGTAGGTGTCCACGCCGAAACGCCCGCACATCTCCTGCACCCGGCGCGAGGCCGTGCGGCACGCGGCCACGATGCCGTTGAGGTCGGCCCGGTTCCAGTCGGGCTTGCGGACCTGGTTGAGGATGATCCGCAGCGAGTCCTCGGCGAGGACACCCCTCCTGTAGAGCTTGAAGGGCGGGATGACCACGCCCTCCTCGAAGATCGTCTTCGCGTCGGTCGGCATCGAGGCCGGTGTCTTGCCGCCGACGTCGGACATGTGGCCGAACATCGACGACCAGCCGACGATCCGGCCCTCGAAGTAGATCGGCATGACGACCAGCCAGTCGTTCGCGTGGCTGATCGCCGCCCCGCAGGAGTACGGGTCGGAGGTGAGGAGGACGTCCCCCTCCTCGATGTCGCCCTCGAAGTTCTCCAGGAAGTCGGGGATCGACAGGCCGAACTGGCCGGCGACCATCTTCCCCTCCGGGTCCCCGATCAGCGGGAACTCGTCGTGCTGCTCACGGATGCCCGGGGACAGCGCGGTCCGGAAGAGCACCTCGTCCATCTCGTAGCGGGCGTTGCGAAGGGCGTTCTCGACCAGGTCCAACGTCACCACGTCGACGTCGACGCTGCGAAGGGGATCGGTCGCGGTCTCGATGAGGCGTGCCATGGCTCAGCTCTCCGGGTTCTGGTCGAGGGGGCGAATGAGGAGGCTGCCGCCCCGGTGCACCGTCGCGGCGTGTCCGGGAAGGATCAGCGTGGTGGAGTCCATCTCGGTGACGATCGCGGGACCCCGGACGACGTTGCCGGCTTTGAGCCGGGCGCGGTCGTAGACGTTCGCCTCGACCTCGCCGCCCCCGACCCAGATCGGGTGCGTGGCCCGGAGTGCTGCGACCGGGTCCTCGTCGCCCTTCTCGAGCTCGATCGACGTCACGTCGGGGCGGGGGCCGTTGGCCGTTGCCCGGACGGTCACGAGCTCGTGCTCGGTGTCGAGGACGAAGGAGAACAGCTGGTGGTGCTCGGCGTCGAACGCCTCGCGCATGCTCTCGATACCGCCGCCGCTGCCGTCGAAGGCCTCGAGGTCGATCGTCACCGGGATCTCGAAGCCCTGACCGTGGTAGCGCAGGTCGGCGGAGTAGACGACCCGCTGCTGGTCCTCGGGAACGTCCTCGCCGGTGAGCGTCGCCTTCGCGTCGTCGGCGAGCTCGGTGAGGATCTCCTTCAGCGAGTCGTCGCTGAGCTCGCTGAACCGTCGCACCAGCGTGCGGACCGCCTCGTCCCGCATCACGGTGGTCGCGTCGCCGTACGCGTTGAGCACACCGGGTGACGGCGGGATGATCACCGGCCAGGCCCCGGTGAGCCTGCCGAGCGCGTTGGCGTGCAGCGGGCCGGCTCCTCCGAACGCGACCAGCCCGAAGTCGCGTGGGTCGAAGCCCTGCTGCACCGAGACCAGGCGCAACGCGCCGAACATGTTCTCGTTGACGATGTCGATGATCCCGGCCGCCGCCGCCTCCACCGAGTCCAGACCCGTGGCGTCGGCGATCGACTTGACCGCCGCGTACGCCGCGTCCCGGTCGAGGGTGATCTCCCCGCCCGCGAGCTGGGTGGGCAGATAGCCGAGCACGACGTTGGCGTCGGTGACCGTCGGCTCGGTGCCGCCGGCTGAGTACGACGCCGGTCCCGGCACGGCACCGGCCGACTGCGGGCCGACCCGCAGCGCCTGGGTCAGCGGGGGGACGTGCGCGACCGAGCCGCCTCCCGCACCGACGGTGCGAACGTCGACGGAGGTGGCCCGGACCTTGAGGTCGCCCACGGTCGTCTCCCGGCCGATCCGCGGCTTGAGGCCCTGCACCAGCGCCACGTCCGTCGAGGTGCCGCCCATGTCGAAGGTGAGGAAGTCCTCGAAGCCGGCCTGCTCGGCTGCCCAGGTCGCACCGCTGACCCCGCCGGCGGGCCCGGACATGAGCATGTTGACCGGGTTGGCCGCGGCCACGCCTGCGGAGACGAGGCCGCCGTCGCTGCGGAGGATGCAGAGCTTGCCGTGGATCCCTGCCGAGGTGAGCTTGGAGTCCAGGGCGGCGACATAGCGGGCCACGTGGGGCTGCACGGCTGCGTTGGCGACCGTGGTGATCGTGCGCTCGTACTCCCGCAGCTCTGGCAGGACCGAGGAGGAGAGCGACACCGAGATGTCGGGCAGCTCCTCGGCGGCGATCTCCCCGACCCGGCGCTCGTGGTCCGGGTTCGCGTAGGCGTTGATGAGGCTGATGCTCAGGGCCTCGATGCCCTGCTGCGACAGCCGGCGCAGCTTGACGCGGACGTCGTCCTCGTCGAGCTCGGTGACGACCGAGCCGTCGGCGGCGATCCGTCCCCTGACCTCGACGGTGTCCTCGAGCGCCGCGAGCGGCTCGGGCTTGGGCCAGATGATCCAGCCGGCGAGGCCGCCGGGCACGAAGGACCGGGCGATCTGCAGCACCTGCCGGAAGCCTTCGGTGGTGACGAGGCCGACGCGGGCCCCCTTGCCCTCCAAGATGGCGTTCGTGGCGACGGTCGTGCCGTGGAACACCTCGTCGATGTCGCCGAGCGTGATGCCTGCGGTCTCGCAGGCACGCTCGATGCCGCGCAGCACGCCGACGGACTGGTCCTCGGGTGTGGAGGAGGTCTTGGCGCGGTACATAGCGCCGGACTCCTCGTCGATGAGCAGGATGTCGGTGAAGGTGCCGCCGACGTCTACGCCCAACCGGTAAGCCATGGTTCCTCCTCAGATGACGCCGGCGGAACGCAGCGACGACATCGCGTCGTCGCCCAGTCCCAGCAGGCCCTGGTAGATGTCCTCGTTGTGCTCACCGAGCTCGGGGCCCACGTGGCGGACCCGTCCCGGGGTCTCGGAGAGCTTCGGGGCCACGTTGTGCATGGCGAACTCCCCCAGCTCCGGGTGGGCGAGCTTGACGATCGCCTCGCGCGCGGCAAAGTGCGGGTCGGCGAACATGTCCTTCGCGCGGAAGATCCGCCCGGCCGGGACGCCGTTGCCGTGGAGCAGCTCGAGCAGGTCGTCGGCCCTGCTGGTCGAGCTCCACTCGGCGATGGTGCCGTCGAGCTCCTCCATGTACTGGCCGCGCGCACCGTGGGTTGCGTACCGCTCGTCGGTCGCCAGGTCCGGACGCCCCATGACCTCGGTCAGGCGACGGAAGACGGTGTCCTGGTTGGCCGCGATGAGCACCATCTCCCCGTCCGCGGTCGGGTACACGTTGCTCGGCGAGACGTTCGGCAGCGTCGTACCGGTGCGCTCACGCTGATAGCCGGCGATCTGCCACTCGGGCAGCAACGACTCCATCATGGCGAGCACCGCCTCGTAGATCGCGGAGTCGACGACCTGGCCTCGGCCCGTCCGGCCGCGCTGGTGCAGCGCCACGAGGGTGCCCAGGGTGGCGAACGTGGCCGCGAGAGAGTCGCCGAGGGAGACCCCGGCCCGGGCAGGGGGCCGGTCCGGGTCTCCGGTGACGTAACGGATGCCGCCCATCGCCTCGCCGATCGAGCCGTAGCCGGCGCGGGCGGCGTACGGTCCGGTCTGACCGAAGCCGGTGACCCGCGTGACGACCAGACCCGGGTTGAGCTCCCAGAGCCGTTCGGGGGCGAGTCCCCAGCGTTCGAGAGTCCCCGGACGGAAGTTCTCGACGAGCACGTCGGCCCGTGCGATGAGTCGACGCACGAGGTCCTGGCCGTCCTCGGTCCGCAGGTCTGCCGTGACCGACTTCTTGTTGCGGGCCACGACCGGCCACCACAGCGACTTGCCGTAGGGCTTCTCCCGGCCCCACTGCCGCATGGGGTCACCGTGGCCGGGGTCCTCGACCTTGATCACCTCGGCACCGAAGTCGCCGAGGAGCTGTCCGCAGAACGGCCCGGCCAGCAGCTGGCCGAGCTCCACCACGCGCAGGTCGTCCAGTGGCAGCTGGTGATTCATGAGTCCCCTTCAGACGATTTGCATACAAAGCGGTGGTTTGACGTGACCCACGACACAAAGCGATGGGCCGAACGTAGGAGTCACTGCGCGCGGGTGTCAATGGGCGTGAATTTATTGCATACAACTTGGCGCATTGTTAGGTTGCGCAGACCATGAGCAGCTCAGCAGCGCCGATCGAACCCGACCCCGGTCACGCCTCGGACCAGGCCTATCGGCTGATCCGCGCGCAGATCCTCTCCGGCGTACGGGCCGGCGGGGACTGGCTGCGTGAGGGTGACCTGGCCGAGTCGATCGGCGTGAGCCGCACGCCGGTGCGCGAGGCGCTTCGGCGACTCACAGCGGAGGGCCTGGTGCGCTACGAGCGCAACCGCGGGGTGCGGGTGGCCGCCTGGACGGCCGAGGACCTCGAGGAGATCTTCAGCCTCCGATCCGTGCTCGAGCCGTGGGCCTGCCGGCTGGCCGCGACGTCCGCGTCGGCGGACCTCGACGAGCTGGACCGGCTCGCCCACGACATGGATGCTGCCGCGGGCGGCTCGGTGGCCGACGTGGACCGGATCACCGAGCTCAACAACCGCTTCCACCGGCTGATCCTGGAAGGCTCGAACAACCGACGACTGGGCAGCGTCGTCTCGTCGGTCGTCGAGGTACCCCTGGTGTGGCAGACCTTCTCGCACTACAGCGATGCCGACCTGCGCCGGAGCCTCGCGCACCACCACGAGCTCGTGGCCGCGCTAGCCGCCGGAGACCCGGACTGGGCGGAGTCGGTGATGCGCAGCCACGTCAGGGCGGCCTGGCACTCGCTGCGTACAGAGGGAGCGGGGAGTGATGACGACGGGGTCGACGTCTCATCCGCGTCGGGGGATGCCTTCGGCCGGTGATCGCACGAGGCTGCCTCAATAAGCCGGTGGGATCCACCGTCTCGGCCTCTTCGAAGGGTTGCCCTATGTTCAACGACAACGGCTCGTTCCTGCTGGCCTTGTTCGAGTTCTTCCTGTTCTTCGCCTGGTTCATGTGCCTGTTCTGGGTCCTCGGAGACATCTTCCGCAGCAAGGACATGGGCGGAGGAGGCAAGACGCTGTGGGTGATCTTCGTGATCGTCATCCCGTGGCTGGGCCTCCTGGTGTACCTGATCGCCCGCGGGCACGGGATGCAGGAGCGGCAGCTCGAGCAGGCCAAGCAGATGCAGGCGGCCCAGGCGGACTACATCAAGTCGGTCGCCGGACCGTCCACGGGCGGCGCTGCCAGCCAGATCGCCGACGCCAAGGGCCTCCTCGACAGCGGGTCGATCACCCAGGCGGAGTTCGATCAGCTCAAGGCGAAGGCGCTCGCCTCCTGATCGACGTCACTCGTGGCGACGGGCTCGTCCGACCGCCGCTGATCGCTTGACCCCCCACACGGCCCGTGGGAGTGTCGGGATGCGACCCGCGGGGGCGCCCGCCCTCGTCGACGCGTGGGAGCGCCGATGACCAGGTGGTCGAACCGCCCGATCCGCACAGCCGCGGACGTGGCCACCTTCGAGACCGAGATGCCTCTCGACGTGCGGCTCACCGAGCGCAGCGTGTACGACGTCTTCGACGGCGGCAGCCGCCGGGCGCCGGACGACGTGGCGCTGACCATGCTCCTGGTCGGAGCCGAGGACGAGCAGCCCCGTCGGGTGACGTACGCACAGCTGGCCCGGCTGGTGCGCCAGGCGGCCAATGCGTTCCACACCTTGGCCGGGCCCCGGCCCGGCGTCGCCTACCTGCTCCCCAACCTGGTCGAGACGCACGCCGTTCTGTGGGGAGCGCAGACCTCCGGGTACGCCGTGCCGCTCAACTTCCTGTTGCAGCCGACGCACCTGGCAGACCTCGTGCGTGCCGCCGACGTCCGGGTGCTCGTGGCGTTGGGGCCACACCCCCAGCTGGACATCTGGGAGAAGGCGACGGCGGTCCGCGACCACGTACCCGGCCTGGAGCTGGTGGCGGTCAACCTGCCCGGAACGGACCGAGCGACCCAGGCTCTCGACTTCGCGGCTTTGCTGGCTGCCCAGCCCGATGACCGCCTGGTCTTCGGCGAGCCGGGGCGTGACGACGAGCTGGCGGCGTACCTGCACACCGGGGGTACCACCGGGGATCCCAAGCTCGTGACGCTGACCCATCGCAGCCAGCTCGTGGCCGCGATGGGTGGCGCGCTGCTGGGGGACATGAACCCCGGTGACGTACTGAGTGCCACGCTGCCGCTCTTCCATGCCGGAGGCACCGTCTTCTGCGCGTTGAGCCCCTTGATGGCCGGTGCGGAACTGCTGATCATGTCTCCGGCGGCGCTGCGCAACCCGACGGTCGTCACCAACTTCTGGCGGCTGTGCGCGCGGCATGGGGTCACGATGGCCGGGGCGGTGCCCACCGGCCTGGCCGCTGTGATCGACGTACCGGTCAGCCACGCGGATCTCTCGAAGCTGCGCATCGGCTTCACCGGCGCTTCCTCGATCCCGGGCTCTGTGGTGGACCGGTTCGAGGCCATGGCCGAGGTGCGGCTGTCCCAGGTCTACGGGATGACGGAGTCCTCGGGGTTGCTGGCCATCGACCCGGTCGCGGGGCCCGGAGCCCGAGGATCGGTGGGGGTTGCGTTGCCGTTCCTCGACGTGAAGGTGATGCGCCAGGACGTGGACGGCTGGGGCGAGGAGTGCGAGCCGGGCGAGATCGGACTGATCGTGGCGACCGGGGCATCGGTGTCGCCCGGCTACCGCAACCGCGCGCACGACGGCGGCACTCTGCGCGACGGCACGCTGGACACCGGGGACCTCGGCTACCGAGACCAGGACGGCAACCTCTACATCGCCGGGCGGGCCAAGGACCTGATCATCCGCAGTGGTCACAACATCGACCCACTCATGATCGAGGACGCGATGTCGACCCACCCCGCGGTGACGGTGGCGGCCGCTGTCGGGGAGCCGGACGGGTACGCCGGCGAGATCCCGGTGGTGTACGTCTCCCTGCTCGCCGGCTCGAAGGTCAGCACCGAGGAGCTGCACGATCACGCCCGGCGGACCATCGCCGAGCGCCCAGCGTGGCCGCGGCAGATCTACGTGCTCGACGCGATCCCCCTGACCTCGGTGGGCAAGATCTTCAAGCCCGACCTTCGCCGTGACGCCACCCACCGGGTCGTCGAGCGGCTGCTGACCGAGGGGCTGCGCGCCGCGCCCCACGTCGTGGTGCACACGGGCGGGCCGAAAGGCCTGCGCGTCGAGGTGACGCTCCGCGAGGGGTCCTCGTACGAGGACCAGGCGGAGGCCCGCCGACTGCTGGAGCCCTTCCTGTTCGAGACCGTCATCCACCTCCCGGATCCAGCGGGCGCCAGCCACGCACCGCTCCCCGACCGGACCGACTGAACGCCCTGGATGGCGCGGGGGTGCGCCAGAGCGGAGGGGCGGGGAGTGACAACGAGAGAACCCCGCCCCTGCCGCGGTGTTGCCGCAGGTGGGACGGGGTTCTCGGGGGGTGGAGTCCGAAGAACGGCAAGCGAACAAGTCCGCGTTTCGTGTTGTGGACGCCCAGTCCACTCTCCCCCGCAGACACTCAGCGGGTGGCGCGCGCCGAGCGCCGAGCCGAGCGCCGCAAGAATGAGGGCGCTTCCGGGCTAGTACGCCGAGCCGCTCAGGCCCTCGCAGGCGCTGACGGCACCGCCACGATGAGCAGTTGGGAACTCATCGACCACGTCGCCGCAAGTGGTGGGAGCTACACCGGCGTGACGCTGCGTGACGTCATCCAGAACGAGGCGTCACACCCGGCTGGGCTGCTGACTCGGGTGCAAGTCGGAGTGTTCCGCCTGCGGGTGCCTGGGGAGCAACTGACTGAAGGGCGCAGAGTCGCGCGTGACTGGGTGCTCGACGCGCTTGTCGCCCTGCACGAGGCCGGACTTGCACCGGTCACGCGCCGCGAGGTCGAAGCGGAACTCGCGACACGTGGGCTGCGCTACTCCGAGCGGGCGGTCAACAAGGGCCTGACTGACTTGGTGCGGGACCCGACCAGCGGCGTCGCCATGACCGTTGACCAGCGATACCGGTTGGGCCGATGACCTGCGGCTGTTGTGGTTCAGGACGTAGTTGACGCCGTGGCCTTCCGGCCTGCTGATCGTTCGCCGGTACCGCAGCGCTCGCGGCCAAGCGCACGGCTCCGGGCGCGCATCGCGGTGCAGTCCGGACGTTCTCCAAGACTCCGCCTCGTCCTTCGATGCGGATCCGTCAGCCAGCGTCGCGGTGTCCGTCCCAGAGCCCGATAAGGGTGCTGAAACGCTCCACGATCGCGGGCACGAGGCCCGAATCGTCGACCATGGCTCCAACTTCCCTGGGGGTTGGACGGCGGGTCTCGGCAACCCATGCCTCCAACTGAGCTAGTCCCGTAGCGAGCCCTGGCTCAATCTCGCTCCAACGCAGCGCAGCCGCGGTCCGGTCCGTCGTCCACGTGTGGTCGTGCGCGCTGACCATCCCGGCCACGGCCAGAAGCGTCTTGCGCGCCACCCGCGTTCCGATGACATGGGCGGGGTACGCCCCTGAACTCAGCGCCGTCCGCCAGCGGTTCAAATGCCTATCAAGGTCGCCGTTGAACCCACGAGCCGCATGGAGGTCTGCGGGGAAGGCAGGCATTCCAGTAGCCCTGTCGGGACCGGCAAGATGGACACAGTAGTGCCGGACAAACACGCGGTTGCCGTATGCCGCATCGCTGTGTCCATCGAAGTCTTCAGCTTCTGCGGCTGCAATCTCCACACCGCGACAACTGTCCGCGAACAGAACGGACAACCGGCCTCCAAGCTCGACTGCATCGGCCAGACCAATGGACAGCAGATCGACGTCCGACACACCATGCCGCGCCGTGCCAGTGGCGACAGAGCCGTACAGGTAGAGCGATGCGCCAGTGTGCCTGAGTGACTCGACCGCTTCACGCAGGACAGGCTCAAACATCGGCGGAACCCGGTCCCGGCGGGCACCGGTTCGAATCGTCCCGTCGGCTGCTACTCCCTCGTCGGGATCAGACATCGACTCCACCCATGCGCAGAATCCTACGGGCCCCAGGTCGCCCGATGTATTTGCGACGTCGGCACATTGGGCTGAGCGGACGGTTGGGTGTTAACGACCTCACGAGGTCCACAGCTAGTCCTCGTCGGACAGCAGGTCGTCGAGGACTTCGACGACCGCCTTCTGACCCATGGCAGCCGTGTGGGCACTCAACACCAGGCCGACGTAGCCCAGCACGTTGGAGGAGCCAGCGCCAAGCGCCAGCCGCGCCTCCGCCTCGCGGCGCTCGGTCTCGGCTTCAGCCTTGAGGTAGCGCTGGTGCGCCTTCTCGCGGGCACGGCAGAGCTTGTTCTGTGGGTCGGTGTTCGTCATGAGTAGGACAGTCCGGACCGGTGCATCGTGGTCAGGGGATCTGCTCGACAGACGCACGCGCCCACTGTCACTGCGCCGGCCCGAATGGCTGCGACTGCCAGGCAGGTGGTCGACGGCACGGTTCAGGTCATGGAGATCTCCCAGTGACCAGGCGCAGCGCCATGCTCGGCCAGAAGGCCCCGGCCGATCAGGTGTCCCTGATGCGTCTGCGGCGCGTGCTCGATCAGGTCTTCGGCGAGATCCCACTGCTCGAGTTCCACCTCGAGCTACTCGACAGCCGCGGCGTCCTCTACGCCACCCACGCAGCCGGCTCCTGGGAGAACGACCTCCCGGAGATGTTCTTCGGTGTCGTCCGCCACGTGATCCGCACCCAGTGCGACGGGCCGTCGCCGGACCCGGACGTCGAAGGCTGGCTCGCCGCTGGGAGGCCCGAGGACCAGCGCCTGGCCGGGGCCTGGGATCTGCTGAACCTCGGACGGTACGGCGCCCGGACGCTGCCGGCCACGCCCCGGACCGGGTCGCCAGATCCGGGCATCTTCGCGCTCGACGAGGTGCTGCGTCGGTGGCCACACCTTCCGACGTTCGTGAACTCGTACGCCCGCGTCGAGCGGTTCGTCGAAGACAGCAGCATCACCCTGCCCCCGCTCACCGCCTGATCGATCCCCCGGGCCTGGGCCGCGCGAGGACGGATCGAATGACCGACGCGGAACTCCCGGCACAAGAGGATGGCGTGACCCACCCTCACGGCACCACCAGCAGCCCACCAGAGGCTGCGGACACCGCTCGGCAATCGCAGGCAGTGACCACTCGACCCGCCCGTACCGGACGGCCACGGCGAAGCGTCCGGCTGGCGGCTCCGACCGTCCGGCCACTGCTGGGCCTCGAGCATCAGGACGCTGTCGGTGCACTGTCGGCCCTGCTGGGCGACCTGGTCAACACCTCGTCACCCAACGCAACCGCGTCCGCGGTCACCTCGGCAGCCGGGACCCGGCGCGTGCTTGCCGAGCTGTCGTCGTCTCCTGCGACCATCGTCACCCCGGCGCGCCGACGCCGGGCAGCCTGAGAAGGAGCACCGCAGTGCCACCTGACCACACCACGCCCACAGTCAGCACGCGACCACGTCGCCGAACCTCCTCAGGGGCCACGCCATCGACCAGGGGCGTCCTCGGCGGTCCTGTCGACGGCCCCGGAGCCGTCAAGCGGGTCGCCGGCTACCTGCGGGCGTCCACCGACGAAGAGAACCAGCCCTACACGCTCGGCATGCAGGCCGAGAAGGTCCGTGCCTACGCCGCCAGCCAGGACGGCATGGAACTCGTCGCGGTCTACGAAGAACGCGCCAGCGCCAAGGACATCGAAGGTAGGGCCGAGCTGCTGCGGCTGCTCGAGGACGCGGCCGCCGGCAAGTTCGACGCCGTGCTGGTCTACAAGGTGGACCGCTGGTCACGCCGCTTGGCCGACCTGCTCGCCACCGTCGAGTTCCTCGACCGCCACGGTGTCACCTTCGCATCGGTGACCGAACCCATCGACACCACCACGAACCTGGGCCGGATGGTGCTGCAGATGCTCGGCTCGTTCGCCGAGTTCGAGCGCGGCCTCATCGTCGAGCGAGTCACCCGCGGTATCGAGGCCAAGGTCGGCAAGGGGCTGCCACTGACCTCCGTGGTCGGGTTCGGGCTGCGCGTCAACGCACAGGGTGTCGTCGAGAAGGACCCGTCCACGTTCGGCGTCGTCGAGCGCATCTTCACCGACTACACCACCAAGCAGCTGGGCACCAAGGCCATCGCGACCGCGCTCCAAGACGACGGGCTACCCGCCCCCGGCAGCACGCCCTGGGGACCGCCGGCGGTCGCACGCGTACTGCGCAACCGCACCTTCATCGGCGAGCTGCCATTCCGCGACGGCTGGGTGGACGGCGCGCACGACCCGCTCCTGGACGTCGAGCTGTTCGAGAAGGCGCAGCGGCTGGCCGACAAGCGCTCAACACAGCGCGCAGCCGCGCAGTCCCGCGGCGACTTCCTGCTCAGCGGAACCATCGTCTGCGGCAGCTGCGGGGCCGCCTACGCCGGCACAACCGGGACCAGCAGCAACGGCACCAAGGTCCGCTACTACACGTGCACGACGATGCGCCGCTACGGCAAGTCCACGTGCGCGTCCCCCTCGGTACCGGCCGAGGAGCTGGAGACCCTGGTGACTGATGCGCTGCTCGCCACCTACGCGGACAGCGACGTCTTCGAGGCCGCCGTCACCGCTCACTTGGCAGGCAGCGAGGAGCAGGTCGGGCCGCTGTCTGCAGAGTTGACCGCAGCCGAGACGGCCGCAGCGGCCACACAGCGCAAGCTGACGCGCTACCGCGACGACTACGAGGCCGAGCGCATCGCCGGCGACACGTACCAAGAAGCCAAGGGGCGACTGGAGGGAGAGCTGCTGAAGGTGCGCGGCCGCATCGCCCGGCTCGAGCTGGACCTCACCGGCCACGACCTCTCGTTGATGCCCACCAACGCGGACCGCAAGGCCCTGCACGCAACCCTGGTCGAACGCGTCCGGACCGGGTCGGTGCCCGTCCGCAAGGCGATGTTCGCCGCGCTGGTCGACCGTCTCGAGGTGCACGCACTCGACGACATCCGTCCGGTGTTCCGGCTCGGCGGCCCCGACCTGCCCGAGGCCCCTGACGAGTCAGGAACCGCAGGTCAAGTCGGTGACCCCGCACCGGCTGGCGAGTTGTTCGCCAGCCGTGCGCTTGGGTGGAGCTGAGGGGATTCGAACCCCTGACCTTCTCATTGCGAACGAGACGCGCTACCAACTGCGCCACAGCCCCGGAGCGCCGGTCGGAACCGACGCGAGACGAAAAGATACCACCCGGGCGGGCGGCTTCCGAATCGCCCCGTCAGGAGCCGACGGCGCGCCGCCGGCTCTCCACGGACTCGCTCTCCACGGCCTGCTCGTCGGCGGCCTGAGAGGCGATCTCGGTGTCCGCGGCGGTGTGGCCCGAGGTCCAGGTCCCCGGCTCGCCCAGGTTGATGGTCCGCACGGTGCGGTGCGCGCGGGGCTTGGTGACGTACGTCGGCAGGGTGACCGGCAGCGGGTCCCACAGCGTGCCGCCGTCCTCGGTGGGAGCAAGCGCGGCCTGCAGGGCGGCGACCGGGATGCCGATGGTGTCCTCGTTCTCGTCGAAGTCCGCGACCTGCTCGGCGTCGACGGTGACCTCGGCGACGACCTGCTCCGCGACGACCTCAGCGACCTCGTCGGCCACCGTCTCCTCGGCGTCGGCGCGGGGAGCCCTCGGCTCGACGTCCGCGAGCGACTCGTGGCGGACCTGCGTGCGGCACAGCACCAGGAAGGCCAATGTGAGGCCGCCGGCAACGGCCGACGACCACCAGGGGGCGACCGCGGCCGAGGCGAGGGCTGCGGTGACCACGGTGGCGAGCAGCAGCACACCGAGGATCCGGCGGCGACGACGCGCCGCGGCGCGGGCGGCGGCACGACGTGCCTGGAGGCGGGCGCGCGGGACGGCCGGCCGGACCTGGGTCGTCACCGGCCCGGCGACCAGGACCTCGGCCTGACCAGCGGACGCCGTGGCGGCGGCCTGCGGCGCGGCAGCGGCGGGACGGACCCGGGCGGCGACCCGGACCGGCGCGACGACCAGCCGCGCCTCGCCGCGGTTGACCGGCTCGCGGTGCGCGAGCACGCGCATCTTGGAGGAGAACCGGTCGATCGACCGGGTACGAGCCGCCTGGTCATGGTGGTGGAGCGCCTTCGGGATCAAGAAGACGGCCCAGGCCACGGCGAGCACAACGAAGATGATTCCTGACAGTCCCACGACTCGAACCTTTAAGAGCGTCGCCGCACACGCTCCCGCAGGTAGAGCGGTGTGTCGCAAGAGAACTCGTGTGACTGGTGTTGTGTGTGGTGTTTCTACCTTCCGGAGGCCTTGAACCGGTGCAGAAGGCCCTCGGGAACGTCCTCGGCGGTGATCGCGAACAGCCGGTGGTCGCGCCAGGCGCCGTCGATGTGGAGGTAGCCCGGCGCGTACCCGATCTCGGTGAACCCGAGCTTCTCCACGACCCGCAGGCTGGCGGCGTTCTCGGGGCGGATCGCCACCTCGATCCTGTGCAGGTGCAGCTCGCTCAGGCAGTGGTCCACGACCATCGCCACCGCGGTGGGGATCACCGACTGGCCGGCGTACCGGCGGTCGACCCAGTAGCCGACCTGGGCCCAGCGGGCCGAGCCGCCGACGATGTTGGTGACGGTGACCTGGCCGGCGAAGGCACCGTCGACGGTCACCGCGAACGGCAGCGCGCGATGCTCGCGGGCCTGTCGGCGCAGGTCGCGGACCAGGCCTCGGAAGGTCCGCGGTGCCGTGGAGTCGCCCGGCGGGACCGTCGCCTCCCACGGCTGGAGCCATGCGGCATTGCGGCGGCGTACCTCGGTCCAGGCGCGGGTGTCGCCGACGACCAGCGGCCGCAGCCCGACCCGGCCCTCGGTCAGCACCACCTGCCAGGGGCCGCCGGCCCGGCTCAGTGGTCGCTCCCGAGGATCTGCTGGACCGCGTGCACGAGCAGCGGGCTCAGCACCGCGAGACCGTCCTTGACGCCACCGCGCGACCCGGGGAGGTTCACCACCAGCGCCTGGCCTCGGACGCCGGCGAGCCCACGGGACAGGGCGGCCGTCGGGACACCGTTCGCGACGCCGTACGCGCGGATCGCCTCCGCGATGCCGGGGACCTCGCGGTCCAGCAGCGGGCGGGTGACCTCGGGAGTGCGGTCGGTGGGGGTCAGGCCGGTGCCGCCGGTGGTCAGCACCGCGCGCGCCCCCTCCTCGACGGCCGACCGGATCGCGTCCCCGACCGGCTCACCGTCGGGGACGACCACGGGCCCGGTCACCTCGAAGCCCAGCCCGGCCAGCGCCTCCACGATCAGCGGCCCGGTGGTGTCCTCGTAGACACCGGCCGCTGCGCGGTTGGACGCGCAGACCACGGTGGCCCTCATCCGCGTTTCCACGGACCGCTCTTGCCGCCGGTCTTGGACTCCACCCGGATGTCGGTGATCACGGCCGCCTTGTCCACGGCCTTCACCATGTCGACGACCGTGAGGCCGGCGACCGACACCGCGGTCAGCGCCTCCATCTCGACCCCGGTGCGGTCGGTCGTGCGCACCGTCGCGGTGATCTCCACCGCCTCGTCGGTGACGGCCAGGTCCACGGTCACCCCGGAGATCGCCAGCGGGTGGCACAGCGGGACCAGGTCGGGGGTCCGCTTGGCGGCCATGATGCCGGCCACCCGGGCCACCCCGAGCGCGTCGCCCTTGGGCACCCCGTCTCCGCGGAGCAGGCCGACCACGGTCGCCGAGACCAGCACCCGGCCGGTCGCGACGGCCTCGCGCCGAGTCTCCTCCTTGGCCGACACGTCGACCATCCGGGCGGCGCCCGTCTCGTCCACGTGGGTCAGCCGCGGCTCCTGCGTCGCCACGGCTAGAAGTCCCGGTCCAGCACGAGCACCTGCACCTGCTCGCCGGACTGCACCGCGGTGGTCTCGGCGGGGACGACGACCAGCGCGTTGGCCTCGGACAGGTCGCCCATCAGGTGCGAGCCGTGGCCGCCGACAGGGGTCACGTGCGCGCCGGCGCCGTCGATCTCGAAGCGGGCCCGGACGTACTGCTGGCGCCCCGGGGCCGACCGGATCGCCTGCGTGCACACCGCTCGGACGGTAGGACGGCGGTACGGCAGCCTGCCCATCATCCGCCGGATCGCGGGCACCACGAACACCTCGAAGGAGACGTACGACGAGACCGGGTTGCCCGGCAGCGTCAGGATCGGCGTCGCGTCCTCGCCGACGAAGCCGAAGCCCTGCGGCTTGCCGGGCTGCATCGCGACCTCGCCGAAGGAGACCGTGCCGAGCCCGGAGAGCACCTCCTTGACCACGTCGTACGCGCCCTTGCTGACCCCGCCGCTGGTCACGACGAGATCCGCCCGGACGAGCTGGTCGGAGAGCGCATCACGGAACTCGGCGGCGTCGTCGGAGACGATCCCGACCCGGTAGGCGATCGCCCCGGCCGAGCGCGCGGCGGCCGCGATCATGTAGGAGTTCGCGTCGTAGATCGAGTCGTGGCCCAGCTTCGTCCCGGGCTCGCGCAGCTCGGCCCCGGTGGACATCACCACGACCCTCGGGCGGGGTCGGGCCTTGACCTGCGCCCGCCCGACCGAGGCCAGCAGACCGAGCTGGCGGGGTCCCAGCACGCTGCCGTCCTCGAGCAGCACGTCGCCGGTCTGCACGTCCTCGCCCTTGTGCCGCACGTGCTCGTCGCGCCGGGGCGCCCGGGTGATCCGGACGCCGGCGATGCCCCCGTCGGTCCACTCGATCGGGACGATCGCGTCGGCGCCCTGCGGCACCGGGGCCCCGGTCATGATCCGGACGGTGGTGCCGGGGCTGAGCGCGAAGAAGTTCGTCTGGCCGGCCGCCACCTCCCCCACCACCGGCAGGTGCACCGGGTGGTCCTCGGAGGCGGAGACGACGTCGTGGTGGTAGACCGCGTAGCCGTCCATCGCGGAGTTGTCGAAGGAAGGCAGGTCGATCGGCGCGACGATGTTCTCGCAGACCGGGAGGTTCAGCGCCTCCAGCAGCGGCTGGTCGTACGGCGGCAGCGGCTCGATGGCCTCGACGATGCGCTCGACGTGCTCGTCGACCGTGCTCAGCCGGTCGGTCGGCATGGAAGGGACGGGCATGGTGCGACCCTAGCCTCCGAGGGTGCTGCCGGCCTCCACCCGGCCACCGGGACCGTCGAGGTGCGCCCGGCCCTCGACGGCCACCCCGGCCCCGAAGGTCCAGTCCCCCTCGACGGTGAGCTCCTCGGCGGACCGCAGCGAGGGCACCCCCTCGGGGAACCGCTCGTCGAAGTCGTGGACCCGCTTGTAGAAGCCGCCGTCGAGGTCGACGAACGGCACCTCGGACAGGCCGTCGGCCAACGCCAGGTGGTGGCTGTCGGTGAGCCGGTAGCAGTCCGAGCGGAGCACCAGCAGGTCGTTGGTGGTCTTCACCGGGAGGAACCGCTCACGGGTCACCTCGATCAGCTCGGCGCCCTCGAAGACCTCGATCGCGGCGCCCATCGCGGTCTCGATCTGGATCACCTCCGGGCTGGAGGAGTCCGCCGGGTCGACGGTCTTGAGGTTCTTGATCATCGCGAGGCCGAGGATGCCGTCGCGGCGGTCGAGCTCGTCGCGCATCGCGACCAGGTCGAACCACAGGTTGTTGGTGGAGCAGAACCGGTGCCGGGTCAGGTCCGCCAGCGACTCCTTGTCCTCGTCGAGGGTCTGCGCGGTCTCCCGCAGCACCAGCCGGCCGTCCGACGTACGACGCGCGAAGTGGCCGCCCTTGCGGTCCGACGGCGTCCGCCGTACCGCCTCGATGGCGAACGGCGCCCCGGAGCGGGCGAACCACTCGGCCACCCGCGGGTCGGGGGTGGCCCCGAGGTTGTCGGAGTTGGAGACGAACGCGCGCTGGTAGCCGGCGTCGATGAGCCGCTGGAGCAGCCCGGTCCCGCGCAGGGCGGTGTAGAGGTCGCCGTGGCCCGGCGGGCACCACTCGAGGTCGGGGTCGGTCTTCCAGGTCACCGGGGTGAGGTCGTCGCTGCGGAGCTTGGGCTCCTTGTTCTGCAGGAAGTCCAGCGGCAGCCCGTCCACGGCGAGGTCGTAGCCGTCGAGCGCCGCGATCGTGTCGTCGGTGGTGCGGAAGCTGTCCATGAAGACCAGCGGCAGCGTGACGCCGTGCTCCCGGCGGGCCGCGAGCACCTGCCGGGCGATGATGTCGAGGAAGCTCAGCCCGTCGCGCACCTCGAGCAGCGACTTCGCGCGGTCCAGGCCCATCGAGGTGCCGAGCCCGCCGTTCAGCTTGACCACCACGGTGCCGGCCAGGCCCTCGGTGGGCGTCTGCTCGGGCAGGTCGACGTCCGCGAGCGCGGGCATGTCGACCGGCTCGATCGACGACTCCGGGATCATCCCGGTCTCGCCGCTCTCCACCAGCCGGTAGTAGTGGGCGAACACGTCCGTCGCGACCGGGTCGACCCCGGCCTCCTCCATCTTGGTGCGCGCCTGCTGCAGGCCGTCGTCGCTCATGCCCCCGAGGTTATCGACTGGCGCCCACCGGCGACTGTGAGCGGGTGGGTAGCGTCGGAGCGTGGAGTCACGTGGAGGACCCGAGGGCGGCAGCGGCATCGGCGACCTGGACGGGGTCGCAGCGCGCAAGCTCGCCCTGCGCGACCAGCTCGTCACCGCCCGCGGACGACGATCGCTGCTGGAGGTGTCGCGGTCGGCCCGCGCCCTCGCCGAGCACCTGCTCGCCACCCCCGACCTGCGCCGCGCGGCCACCGTCGCGGCGTACGTCTCGATCGGCACCGAGCCCGGCACCGGTCCCCTGCTGGAGGAGCTGCGCGCCCGGGGACGCCGGGTGATCGTGCCGGTGCTGCTCCCCGACTTCGACCTCGACTGGGCGGTGTACGACGGCCCCGAGGGCCTGGTGCGGGCCCGCGGCGGGCTGCTCGAGCCGGCCGGCGAGCGGCTCGGCGTCGACGCGGTCGCCACCGCCGACGTGGTGCTCACCCCGGGGATGGCCGTGGACCGCACCGGGATGCGGATCGGCAAGGGCGGCGGCTGCTACGACCGGGCGCTCGGACGGGTCCCGGTCGGCACCTTCGTCTGCTGCCTGGTCTACGACGACGAGCTCGTCGAGGAGGTGCCCTCCGGCGCCCACGACCGGCGGGTCGGCGCCGTCGCCACGCCGTCCGGGATCAGCCGGCTCGGACGCGGGCGCTGACCCTGCCTCAGCTCCCCGGGGCCGGCACCAGGGTCAGGGTGTCGCGGCCGGCGGCCTCGACCTGCTTGCGGGAGAACGGCCAGGCCAGCGTCCGGCCGTCGACCCACAGGTCGGTCTGGTCCACGTAGTGGGAGTCGAAGGCGTGCCCCGACGCCCCGGTCAGGTTGACCCAGCGGGACGCGTCGAGGTTCGCCAGCGAGACCACCATCCGCATCGACGGCGCGGCGGTCACCCCGTAGGCGTCCGGGCCGTCGGCCGCGGCGTCCCACTTGGTGGCGTCGACGATCTCGCCACCCCCGCCGACCGGGTACCCGCCGCGGTTGAACAGCCACCGGACCAGCGGGCTGTCGGACTGGCCGAGAGTCTGGCTCTCCAGGTCGAGCTGGTGCTGGTGCCCCCACGTCCAGTCGACGGCCCGGCGGGCCTGCCGGCGGACCAGCTCGTCACGCGCCTCGGCCATCGCCTTCGCCAGGATGTCGTCGCGGGTCTCGACCACGCCGTCGGTGGTGACGTCGTCCCACCACGGGCTGTCCGGCTCCCCGAGCAGCCTCCGCATCACCTCGAACCACCGGCCGCCGCCGTCGGGCCACACCGGCTCCCGGAGCTCGTCGTGGAAGGTCAGCGACAAGGTGTTGCGCCAGACCGCGTTGTAGTAGGCCGCGGCCGCCGACTTCGGGCCCTGCCGGTAGTCCCAGCCCTGCAGCAACCGCTGGCCGCCGGCGAGGTACTGCGAGGGCATGAAGATCTTGAGCAGGTACGGCGTCAGCGTCGGCGCGAACCCGTTGCGGGTGTCGAGCTGGATCTTGGACATGTCCGCGACGCTCAGCCTCGGCTTGCGCTGGAGCAGCTCGACGATCCGCTGGCTGCGGTAGCCGGGCGCCCAGGAGTCGCCGAGGTAGTAGGGGTAGTCCCGGCCGGTCACCGCCTGGTTGGCGGTCGCCACGAAGCCGTCGGAGGGGTTGAGCACGCTGGGCAGCGCGGCGAACGGCACGTAGGAGCCGGTCCAGTCGTCGGCCGGCAGCCAGCCGAGTCCCGGGTAGTCGCCGGTGTTGCCGGACTTGCGGATCGGGATGCGGCCGGGCGCCTGGTAGCCGATGTTGCCGGCCCGGTCGGCGTACACCATGTTCTGCGACGGCACCGCGAAGTCCTTGGCGGCGGCCCGGAACTCGCGCCAGCTCGTGGACCGGTCGATCTCGAACACCGCGTCGGCGGTGGTGCTCGGCTGGAGCGCGGTCCACGCGATCGAGACGGCGTACCCGTTGCCCCGCGCGGGAGCGTTGCTGCCGGCCGGCGAGTTGGCCCCGACGGTGCTCAGCTGGGTGTCGACGTCGGAGAGCAGCGGGCCGTGCCGCGTCGAGCGCACGGTGAAGCGGAACGGCTCGGACCGGCCGAGCACCTTGATCTCCTCGTCCCGCATGCCGAGCGGGCGCTGCTGGCCGTCGTAGAGGTAGGTCGTGCCGGTGACCTTCTCCAGGTAGAGGTCGAGCACGTCGGGGCCGAGGTTCGTGAAGCCCCAGGCGATCTGCTGGTTGTGGCCGATCACGACGCCGGGGAGCCCGGCGAAGGTGAAGCCGGTGACGTCGAACGGGCAGTCGCTGCCGATCGTCGTGCAGTGCAGCCCCATCTGGTACCAGACGCCCGGCACCGAGACGCCCAGGTGCGGGTCGTTGGCGAGGATCGGCTTGCCGGTCGTGGAGTGGTCACCGTCGACCACCCAGGCGTTCGAGCCGATCCCGTCGCCGCCCTCGCCGGCGCCGGCCAGCATCGAGGGCATCGCGTGCAGCGAGCGGTCGACCTCACGCAGCGCCCGGGTCGCGCCCGGGGACAGCGCCGGGCGGGACGGCTTGCGGGTGCCTCCGGCGGTGGCGGCCTGCTCGAAGACCTTGTCGACCACGGCGCCCTGATCGACGATCGGCCGGTGCCGGGCGTAGGGATAGCCGGGGAACAGCTCGGCGATCTCGGCCGGCGTGCGGGTCGCCGAGAGCAGGCCCCGCTGGATCTCGTCGTCCATGTTGCCGCGCAGGTCCCACGCCATCGCCTTGAGCCAGGCGACCGAGTCCGCGGGCGTCCAGTCCTCGACCATGTAGTCCAGGCCGGTGCGGGCGAGCAGGGTGTACTCCAGCGAGATCTGGGCGGGGGTGTGGTCGTGCAGGTAGGCGTTCACGCCGTCGCTGAACGCCTGGAGGTAGCTCTGGGTGTCCGGGCTGAGCCGGGACAGCTCCTGCTCCGCGACCCGGCGCCAGCCCATCGTCCGGATCGTCTTGTCGACCGGGAGGGTGGCCTCCCCGAACATCTCCGAGAGCCGCCCGGCGGTGGTGTGCCGCCGTACGTCCATCTCGAAGAACCGGTCCTGCGCCTGCACGAAACCCTGCGCGTAGAACAGGTCGTGACTGGTGCCGGCGTACACCTGCGGGATGCCGTGCGCGTCGCGCACCACGGTGGTGCGGGCGTCGAGACCCGGGACGGCGATCGAGCCGGTCGTCTGCGGGAACGAGTGCCGGACCACCACCACGGCGGTGACCAGCCCGGCGATCAGCACCAGGACCACGACGCCGACGCCGTACGTCGCCAGGCGGCCCCAACGCGGCCAGGAGCGGAAGCCCGTCGACGGGGAGCCCTGGCGGGCCGGGGCGGTCGTCACGGGGCTGTCAGGCACGGCGGACATTCTGCCCTCCCGGACGACCGCTGCTCGCCACGACCCGGGCGGGTCGGGGCACCGGGAAGTTTGCGAAACCCGGTTGCGTTGAGATACTTGGCAGTCGACGCCCCCGAGTGCCAACTCCAGTTCATCGTCGGGGCGACGGATCATCGCCTGTGGAGGACGAGTGCCGACCTACCAGTACGCCTGCACCGAGTGCGGTCACGCGTTCGAGCAGTTCCAGAGCTTCAGCGACGACGCGCTGACCGTGTGCCCGGAGTGCGAGGGCCGGTTGCGCAAGGTGTTCAACGCCGTCGGCGTGGTGTTCAAGGGGTCCGGGTTCTACCGCAACGACAGCCGCACCGACGGCAAGTCGACCGTCTCCGCGGGGTCGTCGAGTGACGGCGGGTCGAAGTCCGCCGGCTCGGACACGGGCTCGAAGTCCTCGGACTCCAAGCCCTCCTCCGAGTCCGCGACCTCGGGCTCCGGGTCCGCCTCGGGGTCAGGGTCGGGGTCCGGGTCGAGCGCGACCTCCGGCAAGTCCGACTCCGCCGCCTGACGCCGAGTCGGCGCGAACGCACGTTTGCCGACCGCCGAGTCGGCCCGAACGCACGTTTGCTGACCGCCGAGTCGGCGCGAACGCACGTTTGGAGACGGGCTGTGGACGACGCCCGACGCCCTCGGCCGGTTCTTCCTAGCCTCGGGGGATGCCCCGGCCCACCCTGATTCTGCGCCGCCTCCGCCGTGCCGTGCTCGCCCGCCGGCGGCCGCTGGCCGCGCTCTGCGCCTCCGTCGCCGTCGCGGCCGGGTTGCACGCTGCCTCCGCTCCCCCGCCCCGGCTCACCCCGGTGCTCACTGCCAGCCATGATCTCGCCGCCGGCGTGGTGGTCCGCTCCGGAGACCTCGAGCGCACGGCGTTCGCGCCTCCGAGCGTCCCGACCGGGGTGCTGTCCTCGGCCTCCGCCGCGGTGGGGCGTACGACGACCGGCCCCATTCGCTCGGGCGAGCCGCTGACCGACGTACGCCTGGTGGCGCGGTCGCTCCTCACGGGGTACCCCGGGCTGGTCGCGGTGCCGGTGCGGATCGGCGACCCCGGGGCGGTCCGGCTCCTACGGGTGGGTGACCGCGTTGACCTGCTCGCCACCGATCCGCAGGGGGACGCGGACTCCGCGGTCATCGGTCGCGACGTCCCCGTGCTCGCGATCCCGCACTCGGGGCAGGGGTCACCCGGTCTCACCACCGGGGCGCTCGTGGTCCTCGGGCTACCGGACGTGTCGGTGCGTACCGTCGCGAAGGCGTCGGTGACGTCGTTCCTGTCGGTGGTCCTCACCCGCTAGCGTGCTGGCAGGCGGACCCACCCGCCCCTTCGGAGGAGAGACACATGCTCAAGGGCTTCAAGGACTTCATCATGCGCGGCAGCCTTGTCGAGCTAGCGGTGGCGTTCATCATCGGCGCCGCGTTCGCGACCGTGGTGAGCACGTTCACCGCGGTGCTCATGGGCTTCATCGGCAAGATCGGTGGGCAGCCCGACTTCGGCAAGCTGACGCTGGCCGACGTCAACATCGGCCTCTTCATCAACGCCCTGATCTCCTTCATCATCGTCGCGTTCGTCATCTACTTCTTCGTCGTCACGCCGTACAACAAGCTGCAGTCGCGGATGGCCAAGGGCGAGGAGCCGGCACCACCCTCGCCGGAGATCGCGCTGCTCACCGAGATTCGCGACCTGCTCGCCGGCCGCCCCGGCACCAGCAACGTCGAGGGTGGCGGCGGCCTCAGCTAGTCCCACACCTGCGTTCGCGCCGACTCGACGGGCCGGAAACCTGCGTTCGCGCCGACTCGACGGGCCGGAGACCTGCGTTCGCGCCGACTCGGCGGTCAGCCGTGGTGCGGCGGGACCTCGCGGCGGAACCAGTCGTCGCTCGCGTCGGACCGCCCGTCGCGATCGCCCGCGTCCTCGCGGTCGTCGCTGGTGCTGTCGGGGAGCACGTCCCCGAACACCCGGGCCCGGCGACGTCGGCGCTCCTCGTCGGTCGGGCCGTCGTCGGGCGGGCCGTCGTCGGGCGGGCCGTCGTCGGTCGGGCCGTCCGCGGGCGAGGCGGGCCCGGTCACAGCGGCAGCTCGTGCGGGACGGCCTCGGCGAACCACGAGACGTCGAAGTGGGCCCGCCGGGGCGTCCACCCGGTCTGGGCGGTGAAGTGGTCCGAGCTCACCCGTAGCGATCGGGTCAGCGGCTCGAGACGGGCTCCGCCGACCCGGCGCATCAGCGGACCCATGAAGTCGATGCTCGCACGGCCTGCGGCGATCGAGTATCCGGCCACCAGGTCCACCCGACGCACCGGCTGGGCACCGACGTTGTAGATCCCGCTGGGGGCGGACAGCGCCGCGAGCACCGCGGGCCCGAGGTCGTCGGTGTGCACGACGTGCGCCCAGCCCTGAGGGGAGCCGGTCCCGATCGGGTGGCCGTGCCGCACCGCGCGCAGCTGGAAGCGGGTCATCGGGTCGTCGCCGACGATGGTGCCGAGCCGGAGCACCACCCCGGTGCGCGACTCGCAGGCGTAGTCCTGCACGTGCGACTCCCCCACCGAGGCCGGCTCGGTGGCCCGGGTGATCTCCACCGGCGAGTCCTCCGCGACCCAGTCGTCGCCCTGGTCGGCGTACAGGAAGGACACGCTCGCCTGCACCACCCGCCGGACCCGGGCCTCCCGGGCGGCCTCGACGACCCGCCGGACCCCCTCGGTGCGGAGCCGGTCGTGGGCCCGCCACGCACGGGGGCGGACGGCCGCGAGGCCGACCGGCACGTGGGTGGCGAAGTTGCAGACGGCGTCGGCACCCTCGAACATCGCGACCAGACCGGCAGGGTCGAGCAGGCTCGTACGGCAGGCCTCGGCGCCGGACCGGCGCAGGGACGCGGCCTTGTCGGCGGTCCGGGCCAGCCCGACGACCTCGTGGCCGGCCTCCAGCAGGACGGGTACGACGGACCGACCGATCACACCGGTCGCACCGATGACTGCCACTCGCACGAGGGGCCCTTCCTGCTCCTGGACGCGCGGCGAGCACGGGCAAGGACCGCGCCGACCACCGCCTGACCAACCCAGTGTCGGATAACGGAAGGATAACGGCAAGCCGACGAGCCACTGAGAGTCGACAGATCTCCCGCGTCACGGGCCGCAGAACGGACGATCACCGCTCATATGGATTTAGTACAGGAAGGGATATTGCTTAGACCAAGGACTTGTACAAGTCCACTGTCTGCTGCGCGATCGCGTCCCAGGCGAAGGAGCCGACCGCGCGCGCCCGCCCGGCCTGCCCGAACCTGGTCGCCAGCGCCGGGTCCGCGGCCAGCCGGTTGACCCCCGCGGCGATCCCGCGCTCGAAGCCGGCCGGGTCGTCGGCGTCGTAGGCCACGATGATCCCGGTCTCGCCGTCCACGACCACCTCGGGGATCCCGCCCACGCTGCTCGCGACGACCGCGGTCTCGCAGGCCATCGCCTCGAGGTTCACGATGCCCAGCGGCTCGTAGACCGACGGGCACAGGAACGCCAGCGCTCCGGTCAGCACCTGGCGGACCTGCTCGCGCGGCAGCATCTCCGAGACCACGAAGACCCCGTCACGCTCGGCGCGGAGCTCGGCGATCAGCCCGTCGGTCTCGGCCTTCAGCTCGGGGGTGTCGGCGGCGCCCGCGAGCAGCACGATCTGCAGGTCGCGGTCGAAGGCGAGGCCGGCGCGCAGCAGGTGCGGGACCCCCTTCTGCCGGGTGATCCGGCCGACGAAGGCGACGTAGGGGCGGTTCAGGTCCACCCCGATCTCCTCCAGCACCGAGGTGTCCGGGTCGGGCCGGTAGAACTCGGTGTCGATGCCGTTGTAGACGACGTGCAGCTTGGCCTCGTCGAGCGCCGGGTAGGACGACAAGATGTCGGCGCGCATGCCGTTGCTGACCGCGACCACCGCGTCGGCGGCCTCGTAGGCGGTGCGCTCGGCCCAGGAGCTGATCCGGTAGCCGCCGCCGAGCTGCTCGGCCTTCCACGGGCGCTGCGGCTCGAGGCTGTGCGCCGTCACCACGTGCGGTATGTCGTAGAGCAGCTTGGCCCAGTGCCCGGCCATGTTGGCGTACCAGGTGTGGGAGTGCACCACGTCGGCCTCCGCGACAGCGGCCGTCATCGCCAGGTCGGTGGAGAGCACCTGGAGCGCGGCGTTCGCGCCGGCCAGCCGGTCCTCCTTCTCGGTGTGCGCCGTGGCGCCCTTGCGGGGCTCGCCCATGCACTGCACGTCGACGTCGACGAGCCGTCGCAGCTCCCGCACCAGGAAGTCGACGTGGACCCCGGCGCCGCCGTACACGTCAGGAGGGAACTCGCGGGTCAGGATCGAGGCACGCATGCGGGAGGACATGAGCCGAATCTAGTGCGTGAGGCGCCCCCTGCCCTAGGGTCGGGCACATCCGATGATGATCGCGTGGACGGGAGCAGCTGATGCCGAAGGTGCTGGGAATCGTCCTTGCCGGTGGTGAGGGCAAGCGACTGATGCCGCTGACGCTCGACCGGGCGAAGCCGGCCGTGCCGTTCGGGGGGAGCTACCGCCTGATCGACTTCGCGCTGTCCAACCTGGTCAACGCGGGCTATCTCCAGTGCGCGGTGCTGACGCAGTACAAGTCGCACTCGCTGGACCGGCACATCTCGGTGACCTGGCGGATGTCCACGCTGCTCGGCAACTACGTGACGCCGGTGCCGGCCCAGCAGCGCCGCGGTCCCCAGTGGTACCTCGGCAGCGCCGACGCCATCTACCAGTCGATGAACCTGATCAACGACGCGCGGCCCGACATCATCGTGGTGTTCGGCGCCGACCACGTCTACCGGATGGACGCCTCGCAGATGGTCAAGGCGCACGTCGAGAGCGGGGCGGGCGTCACCGTCGCCGGCATCCGGGTGCCCCGCAAGGAGGCCTGGCAGTTCGGGGTGATCAAGACCGGCCCCGACGGTGTCGCGATCGAGGAGTTCCTCGAGAAGCCGGCCGACCCGCCCGGGCTGGTCGACTCCCCCGACGAGTCGTTCGCGTCGATGGGCAACTACGTCTTCAGCGCCGACGTCCTGGTCGACGCCCTCGAGAAGGACGCCGCGAACCCCGAGTCCCGCCACGACATGGGCGGCGACATCATCCCGAGCCTGGTCTCGCAGCAGAAGGCCTGCGTGTACGACTTCAAGAAGAACGTCGTGCCCGGCGCCACCGACCGCGACCGCGACTACTGGCGCGACGTGGGGACGCTCGACAGCTACCACGAGGCGCACCTCGACCTGGTGTCGGTGGAGCCGATCTTCAACCTCTACAACACCGACTGGCCGATCTTCACCTCGCACCCGCAGCTGCCCGGCGCGAAGTTCGTCGAGAACGCCTTCGCCCGGGACGCCATCATCTGCGGCGGCTCGATCGTGTCGGGGGCCAACGTCGACAGCACGGTGATCGGCAGCAACGTGTACGTCGGAGCGGGCGCGAAGGTCGAGCGCAGCGTCATCTTCGACAACGTCACCATCGGCCGGGGCGCGATCGTCCGCAACGCCATCCTGGACAAGAACGTCATCGTCCCCGACGGGATGATGATCGGCGTCGACGTCGAGGAGGACCGGCGGCGCGGGTTCATCGTCAGCGACAACGGCGTGGTGGCCCTGGCCAAGGACCAGCTGGTCATCCCCTGAACAGGCGGTCCCGCTTCCGGTAGCGGGGCAGCACGACCGGGTTCTGCTCGGCGACCCGGTCCATCGAGGTGACCACGTTGCGCAGGTTCATGATCAGTGCGCCGTACTCGGGCCAGTGCCGCGCGGACATCTGGGTGCCGTTGAGGTCCTCGCTGAGGGTGGTCAGGTCGCGCCGTACCTGCACCACCCGCACGGAGTCCGGCACACCGATCGCCTCGCCGGCCTCCTGGAGCAGGTCGATCCAGCGCTCCCGGAACTCCTCGTCCCACTGCACGACGTTCTCGAAGCTGTGCTCCAGCGAGCGAGCCATGCTCCGGGCCTCGGCGACCGCCTGCTCGTTGTCGCGCAGGATCGACTCGTAGACGTCGGTCGACTTCACGGTCTTGGCCGCGCGACGGGGGTTCAGCCGGCTGCTCTCCCGCGCGTTCCGCAGCAGGGAGTAGGCGTGGTCGATGTCGTGGTCGAGCTCGCGGGTGCGCTCGACCCACTCGCTCACCTGCTCCTGGGTGCAGGGCTGCCGGAGCGCGGTGGCGATGTCGCGCAGCAGCTCGGCGATGTCGTCGTCGACACTGTCGATGGCCCGGGCGGCGGAGTAGTCACGCAGCGGCGGCCACACCATCATGTTGACCGCGAGCCCGACCAGGATGCCGATGCTGGTGTCGAAGAGCCGGTCCAGGAGCATCTGGTCGTGGGTGCTGAAGCCGGTGGTCAGCACGATCAGCCCGGTCGCCGCGACCGAGGTGCTCTCCTCGCGGAACCAGCGCATGCTGCCGACCATCAGGCCGACCACCAGCAACGCGCAGACCGCGGTGGTGGTCAGCCCGAGGAAGTTGCCCGCCAGCCAGGCCAGCAGCACCCCCAGCACCGCCCCGGTCACCTGCCGCAGGCCGCGGGAGAACGTCCGGTAGACCGTCGCGTGCACCACCAGCAGCGCGGCCCAGGGGGCCAGGAACGCCTGGGGCAGCCCGAACACCTGGGCGGCGAGCATCCAGGCGACCACGGACGCGACTACCGTCTTGACCATCTGCAGGACCTCGGTCCACCACACCGGGTCGTGGAGGTTCTCCAGGACCCGCTCGCGCGTCTGGGCGCGCGCACCCACCAGATCGACCATCAACCAGCACCACTCCCTCTCGGGCCCCGGTGTACCCCCGCCTATCCGCACAAAACGACGTTTGGCCGACGTCACATCGGTTACCGCACCAGTGGAGCGGCACAGCACCTCCAGCCCTCCGCACCGCCTCAGGAAAGGGATCACGAACCATGACCGACCAGCAGATCACCGGAAAGACCGTCGCCTTCCTCGTCGCCGCGGAGGGCATCGAGCAGGTGGAGCTCACCGAGCCGTGGAAGGCGGTCGAGCAGGCCGGCGGGACCCCGCGACTGCTCTCGCCCGAGTCCGGCACCGTGCAGGGCTTCAACCACCTGGACAAGGCCGACACCTTCGACGTCGACGAGACCGTGTCGGCGGCCGACCCCGCGGCGTACGACGCCCTGGTGCTGCCCGGCGGCGTCGCCAACCCCGACGCACTGCGCACCGACAAGGGCGCCATGGACTTCGTGCGCGCCTTCGTCGCGTCCGGCAAGCCGGTCGCCGCGATCTGCCACGCACCGTGGTCCCTGATCGAGGCCGACGTCCTCGGTGGCCGGACGCTCACCTCGTGGCCGAGCCTGCAGACCGACATCCGCAACGCCGGTGGCACCTGGGTCGACGAGGAGGTCGTAGTCGACGGCAACCTGGTGACCAGCCGGAACCCCGACGATCTGCCCGCCTTCAACGCCAAGCTCGTCGCGCTCGTCGCGGCGGGCTGACCGGCGTCCGGGCAGCATCCCGGCGGGCTGCTCCCGTGGCACGATGGCTCGCGTGAGTGACGGGGAGAAGGCACCGCCGAGACGGCGGGTGCCACAGCAGGTGCGCAGCCGCGACCGTGTCGAGCGCATCATCGAGGTCGCCGGCGAGCTCGTCGTCGCCGGTGGTGTGGAGTCGGTCACCACCCGGTCCATCGCGGCTGCCGCCGACATCCCGGTGGCCTCGCTCTACCAGTACTTCGCCGACAAGGAGGCGATCCTGGTCGCGCTCGTCGCGCGGGACCTGGCCGAGGTGGAGAGGCAGGTCGCGGAGGAGCTGGCACGGCTCCCGGTGCTGAGCGTCGCCACCATGGTCGACACCACGATGCGCGCCTTCGTGAAGGTCTACCGTCGACGCCCGTCGTGCGTGGTGATCTTCATCCGCGGCCGCACCAATCCGGTGATCCGCGACTACTGCCGCCGGCACAACCAGAAGATGGCGCACAACCTGTTCCTGACCGCGCAACGGGCCGGGATGGTCGTCGGGGACTCCACCGGGTTGTACGCCGAGCTGGCCGTCGAGGTCAGCGACCGGCTGTTCCAGATCGCCTTCGAGAGCTCGCTGGACGGGGACCCGCACGTCATCGACGAGGCGGTCGCCCTGGTGACGAGCTACCTCGAGACGCACGCGACGCCGCAGGGCGTCGCCGGGGTCCGACGCTAGCGGTCGCTCAGCTGCACAGGCCGTTCTCGGCGGCCTTCTCGGCGTCCGCGGACGCGGTCTGCGTCGACGTGGCGCTCTTCTTCTTGGTGCCGGTCGAGGGCCTGCCGTTCTTCGTCTCCGCGGTGGTGACGTCGCCGGCGAGGCGCTTGCTGATCGGGCGGTCGTTGATGATGCTCTTCCACACCTGGTTGGCGCCCGGCGCCCACTGGAGCCGGTTCGGGTCCGGCGCGTAGGACTCGAAGGGCACCGTGAGGAACTGGATGTGGTCGAGGCCGATCCCCTTCAGCGACTTCGCCAGACCGCCGATGCCGTTCAGGCTGGCCAGCTCGGGGTCGGTGGTGAGCGACTTGGTGGCTGCGTCGAGGAACTTGTAGAGCCGCACCGGGTTGGCCAGCGTCCCGGCGGAGACCGCCTTGTTGGCCATCGAGGCCAGGAACGTCTGCTGCCGCTTCATCCGGCCGATGTCGCCGTTCTCCGCGGTGCCGATGTCGTGCCGGACGCGGACGTAGTCGAGCGCACGCTGGCCCTTGACGGTGTAGGTCCCGGCCGGCAGCGAGATGTGCCCGGTGGTGTCGTTGACCGGCTGCGGCACGCACACCTCGACGCCGCCGAGAGCGTCGACCATCTGCTTGAAGCCGTTGAAGTCGATGACGACGAAGTGGTTGATCCGGACCTTGGTGAGCTTCTCGACGGTCTTGATCGTGCAGGCCGGCCCGCCCACGGCATACGCCGCGTTGAACATGGTCAGCCCACCCGGGACGGTGCCCTTGCCGTCCTTGCTCACGCACACCGGCCGCTGGACCATCGCGTCGCGCGGCAGGCTGACGCCGTACGCGAGCTTCCGGTCGGCGGAGACGTGCAGCAGGATCGTGGTGTCCGAGAGCCCGGGCGTCTCGCCGCCCATCTTGTTGCCCGGCCCCTTGCGGGTGTCCGACCCCAGCAGCAGGATGTTCAGCGGCTTGGTCGGGGCGTTGGGCGTGACCTTCTCGGTGGGACGGTCGGTGCCCAGCGCCGGGACGACGTTCATCGCCGTGATGTTCGTGTTCAGGTGGCGGTAGACGAAGAAGCCGCCGGTCAGCGCCACCACCAGGACCACCGCCACCGTGAGGGCAAGCGTCTTCAGCACCCGGTGCTTGCGCACCCGGTTGGTGTGACGAGGCGATTCAGACACGGCGCATCCAGTCTCGGCGGACAGGTCAGGGCGGTCCGGCGGACCAGTACCCACCTCAGCCTACGGGAGCCGCCCCCGCGCGGGGGCAACTCCAGGCCGGTCGCCACCTGACGCGGCAACCTCCCCATGATGGCAAGCCCTGTCCGGATCGGGAAATCTGCCGGCCGCACGGTAGCGGTACCTGCACGGTTCCGTGACACGGCCGGTGGCGGCCGCACCACGGAACCGGCGGAGTGGCACGGTCAGGCGACCATGCCGTGCGGGTCGATGACGAACTTGGTCGCCGACCCCTGGTCGAACTCCTGGTAGCCGCGGGGCGCGTCGTCGAGACTGATCGTCGTGGCGTTCACGGCCTTGGCGATCTGCGCCTTGTCGCTGAGGATCATGTTCATCAGCTGGCGGTTGTAGCGCTTCACGGGGCACTGCCCGGTGGTGAACGAGTGCGACTTGGCCCAGCCGAGCCCGAGCTGGACACCGATCTGGCCGACCTGCGCGTGCTCGTCGACCCCACCCGGGTCACCGGTGACGTAGAGCCCGGGGATGCCCAGGCTGGCGCCGGCACGGGCGATCCCCATCATGTCGTTGAGCACGGTGGCCGGCGCCTCGCCGGCGTCCGCGCCGTGCCCGCGGGCCTCGAAGCCGACCGCGTCGACGGCCGCGTCCACCTCCGGCTCGCCGACGATCTGCTCGATCATCTCCACCAGGTCGTTGCCGGAGCTGAGGTCCACGGTCTCGCAGCCGAAGCTCTCGGCCTGCCGCAGCCGGTCGGCGTTCATGTCGCCGACCACGACCACCGAGGCGCCGAGCAGCTGCGCGGCGTGCGCGGCGGCGAGCCCCACGGGACCGGCACCGGCGACGTACACCGTGGAGCCGGTGGTGACGCCCGCGGTGTGGGCACCGTGGTACCCGGTCGGGAAGATGTCGGAGAGCATCGTCAGGTCGAGGATCTTCTCCAGCGCCTGGTCGCGGTCGGGGAACTTCAGCAGGTTGAAGTCGGCGTACGGGATCATCACGTACTCCGCCTGGCCGCCGAGCCAGCCGCCCATGTCGACGTACCCGTAGGCCGCACCGGCGCGGGCGGGGTTGACGTTGAGACAGACCCCGGTCTTGCCCTCGTTGCACATCCGGCAGCGCCCGCAGGCGATGTTGAACGGCACCGAGCAGATGTCGCCCTCCTTGACGAAGAGCACGTCGTCACCGACCTCGACCACCTCGCCGGTGATCTCGTGCCCGAGGGTCTGCCCGACCGGGGCCGTGGTGCGGCCGCGGACCATGTGCTGGTCGGAGCCGCAGATGTTGGTGGTCACGAGCTTGAGGATGGCGGCGTGCGGGGCCTTCTTCTTCAGACCCATCCCCGACGACACGTCGTCCGGCAGCTCGAGCTTGGGGTAGTCGATGGACTCGACCGCCACCTCGCCGGGGCCCTTGTAGACGACGACACGGTTTCCTGACATGCGACGTTCCTCTCCGTTCCCGAAGCACGGGAGCTGGTCATGGTCACGGAGACGAACGTCGACCCCTCGATGGTGTCACCCGTCACACCTCCGGCTTCCGACCCTAGGCAGGCACCGGGATACGGACAAGGGAGACGTGAGGGTCCGTCACAGCGAGAGGATGCGCGACTCCCAGGGAGCGAGGACCGTGGCGGTGCTGCCGGGGTGGGTGCCGAGCAGCACCGTGGCGTCCTCCAGCGTCGGCAGCGACGGGTCGAGGGCGACCGGCTCGGAGGAGCAGTTCGCGACCACCAGCACCACCTGGTCGCCGAGGGTGCGGGTGAACGCCCACAGCTGCTCGTGGTCGGGGAGCAGCAGCTCGAACCGGCCGTGCACCACCACGGGGCTCGCGTGCCGCAGCTCGATGAGCCGGCGGTAGTGGTGGAACACCGAGTCCGGGTCGGCCACCGCGGCGGCCGCGTTGATCTCGTCCTTGTTGGAGTTCACCGGCAGCCACGGCGTGCCGGTGGTGAAGCCGGCCTGCTCGGAGGCGTCCCAGAGCATCGGGGTGCGCGCGTTGTCGCGGCCCTTCACCGACAGCGACTCCAGCACCGCCTCGGCCTGCATCCCCAGGCTCAGCGCGTCGTGGTAGCGGTTGACCGCCTCGATGTCCTGGTACTCGTCGATGGTGGTGAAGTAGCTGTTCGTCATCCCGAGCTCCTCGCCCTGGTAGACGTACGGCGTGCCCTTGTGCAGGTGCAGCACCGTGCCCAGGGTCTTGGCCGAGGCCACCCGGTGCTCCGGGCTGTCGTCACCGAAGCGGGACACCGCCCGCGGCTGGTCGTGGTTGTCCCAGTACAAGGAGTTCCAGCCGGCGTCATCGAGGCCGCGCTGCCAGGTGTCGAGGTTGCCCTTGAGCACCGGCAGCGGCAGGTGCGCGAGATCCCACTTGGTGCCCTCGGGGTGCTGGTCGAGACCGACGTGCTCGAAGGTGAACACCATCGACAGCTCGCCACGGGCCGGGTCGGTCACGTCCCGGGCCAGCTCGACGGTGCTGCCGGGCATCTCCCCCACCGTGATCAGCTCCCCGGCGGACAGCCCGACCTCGCGGTTCATCTCCTGGAGGTACTCGTGCAACCGGGGGCCGTTGGCGACCGACTCGAACGCCGGCGCGAAGACCTGCCCCGCCGGGACGGTGCCGTCGGCCAGCTCGGGCTGCTTGGAGATCAGGTTGATGACGTCCATGCGGAAGCCGTCGACGCCGCGGTCGACCCAGCGGCGCATCATCGCGTAGACCGCCTCGCGGACCTCGGGGTTCTCCCAGTTGAGGTCCGGCTGCTTGCGGGAGAACAGGTGCAGGTAGTACTCGCCGCTGCGCTCGTCGTACGCCCAGGCGGAGCCGGAGAACGCGGACTCCCAGTTGGTCGGCTCCGCGCCGGGGGCACCCCCCTCGAAGCCGTCGCGCGGCGCCCGCCACCAGTACCAGTCGCGCTTCGGCGAGGCCGGGTCGCGGGACTCCTCGAACCAGGCGTGCTCGTCGGAGGTGTGGTTGACGACCAGGTCCATCACCAGCTTGATGCCGCGCTCGTGGGCGCCGGCGATCAGCGCGTCGAGGTCGGACAGCGAACCGAACAGCGGGTCGACGTCCTCGTAGTCGCTGATGTCGTAGCCGTTGTCGTCCATCGGCGAGCGGTAGACCGGCGAGAGCCACAGCACGTCGATGCCGAGCCGGGCCAGGTAGTCGAGCCTGCTGGTGATGCCGGGGATGTCACCGATGCCGTCGCCGTTGCTGTCGGCGAACGAGCGCGGGTAGACCTGGTAGACGACTGCGGACTTCCACCAGTCGGCGGGACGCGATGCGGACCTCATGGCGACAGCCTTCCATGCCGCGCTCCCAGGCCCCATGCTGATCCGGTGCAGACCTTCCCGCCCCTGGTCGAACGACTGCTGCGCCGATGAGCGAGGTGGTGGTGCTCGACGACTACCAGCGGGTGGCGGCCCGCTTCGGCGCCTGGGACCAGGTCGAGGGCGAGGTGCGCTTCGTCCACGAGCACCTGGAGGGCGATGCCCTGGTCGAGGCGCTCGCGGATGCCCGCGTCGTGGTGGCGATGCGCGAACGTACGGCGTTCGACGCCGGCCTGCTGGCCCGGCTGGACCGGCTCGAGCTGCTGGTGACCACCGGCGGCGTGAACGCCTCGATCGACGTCGCGGCCGCCGCCAGGCAGGGCGTCACGGTGTGTGGGACACGGAGCCTGCCGAGCCCTGCCGCGGAGCTGACCTGGGCGCTGCTGCTCGCGCTGGTGCGGCAGGTGCCGCAGGCCGATCAGGGCCTGCGCACCGGCGGCTGGCAGACCACGATCGGCACCGAGCTCGACGGTCGGACGCTCGGCCTGCTCGGGCTCGGACGCCTTGGACAGCGGGTCGCCCGGGTCGGCCAGGCCTTCGGGATGGACGTGCTCGCCTGGTCTGCGAACCTCGACCCGGACACCGCCCGCGCGCTGGCCGTCGAGCCCACCGACAAGGACGACCTGCTGGCTCGCTCCGACGTGGTCTCGCTGCACCTGCGGCTCTCGGACCGCACCCGCGGCGTCGTCGGCGCACGCGAGCTGGCGCTGATGCGCCCGACGTCGTACCTGGTGAACACCTCGCGCGGACCGCTCGTCGACGAGCCTGCGCTGGTCGACGCGCTGACGTCGGGGCGGATTGCCGGCGCGGCCCTCGACGTGTTCGACCGGGAGCCGCTGCCCGTGGACCACCCGCTGCGATCGGCCCCCCACACCGTCCTCACCCCGCACCTCGGCTACGTCACCGACGGGTCCTACGCGGTCTTCTACGGCGACGCCGCCGAGGACGTGGTCGCGTGGCAGGGCGGCGAGCCGGTGCGGGTCATCGAACCCTGAGCATCCCCTTGGGGGGTGGTCCAGCGGACGCGAACGGCCTAGGTTGGCTGCTCGGGGAACGCGAGGGGGCCGACATGGGCGACACGTGGCAGATGAGCTTCGAGCACGAGGCAGGGTCGTCGTACGACGGCGGGGACGAGCGGCTGCGGCTCTCCGACCTCGGCAAGCTGGCCCGCAGGTCACGGCGACGGGTGGTGCGGGCGGCCCGCGCGGACGACCGGCCGACGTTCGCGGGGCTGCTGACCGCGCACCTCGGCGAGACCGACGAGCTCGACGTCGTGGAGGAGTCGTGGCCCGGCTACGACCACGTCAACGTGCAGGTGGCCCTCGACGCGTGGCTGGCCGAGCCGGGACGCAGCCACGAGCTCGTCGGGATGGCGCGCTTCCGGCACACCGGCTTCGGGCTCGGGGACCTGATGCGGCCGCAGGACGCCGACGAGTACGGGCCGATCCCGGGCAACGTCTCGCGCACGAGCCTGCCGAGCGGACCGGGCGGTCAGGTGCGGCAGGCCGTCCGGGCCGGGCTGTACCTGGTCCGAGACGGCGACACCCGCGCCGCGATCCTGGTGCTGGGCGGCGACCCGGAAGAGGGTTCGACGGAGCTGCGGCTGCACCTGGTCGCCGACCGCCCCGGCGCGGCCGCCGAGATCGCCTCGCTGATCCGTGCGCTCGCCGTCGAGCACAACGTGTTCCGGGGCCAGGTGATCTCGTTCGGCAGCGACATGTTCGGCGAGCGCGCGGCGGTCATGCAGTTCCACGAGCGGCCGCGGGTCGCCGCCGACGACGTGATTCTGCCGGAGGAGACCCTGGCGATGATCCACCGCCAGGTGATCGGGGTCGCCGAACACCGCGAGCAGCTCCTGGCAGCCCGGCAGCACCTCAAGCGCGGGTTGCTGCTCTACGGCCCGCCGGGGGTCGGCAAGACCCACACCGTGCGCTACCTGGTCGGCCAGCTCGCCGACCTGACCATCGTGGAGCTCACCGGCGAGGCGCTCGGGCTGATCGGCACCGCCTGCTCGGTCGCGCGCACCCTTCAGCCGGCGATGATCGTGGTGGAGGACGTGGACCTGATCGCCGAGGACCGCGGGATGCACCCGGGGCACCACCCGCTGCTGTTCCAGCTGCTCAACGAGATGGACGGGCTCGCCGAGGACACCGACGTGGTGTTCCTGCTGACCACCAACCGCGCCGACGTCCTCGAGCCGGCGCTCGCCGCCCGCCCCGGGCGGGTCGACCAGGCCGTGGTGATGGAGCTGCCCGACGCGGACGCCCGCCGCCGGCTGTTCGACCTGTACCGCGGCGCGCTCACCGTCGACGAGTCCCGCCTCGAGCAGGTGCTCGCACGCACCGAGGGCGTCACCGCGTCGTTCCTCAAGGAGCTGCTGCGCCGGTCCGCGCTGATCGCCGCCGACGGCTTCGGCGACGGGCAGCTGTCGGTCAGCGCGGACCAGCTCGACGAGGCGCTCGACGAGCTGCTCGACACCCGCAACACGATGACCCGGGTGCTGCTGGGCGGTCAGCGCGACGCAGTCACGTAAGCCCAGGCTCCAGCCCGTACGCCCCCTGCCGGCGCACCGGGACGCCAGGTCGGGCGAGTGGTCCCCGGCGTGCCAAGATGTACGCCGCGGGGCCGCGACTGCCACACGTCGCCCTCGCACGTGCCGCCCCCGTAGCTCAGGGGATAGAGCGTCGGTTTCCTAAACCGTGCGTCGCAGGTTCGAATCCTGCCGGGGGCACCCAGCAAGACCGCAGCTCAGAGGCCATCTGGACCGGCCTTCGTCGCCGGGAGGGTCGGATCGGCCCGGGTGCGACCATCAGTGGGACGGAACGGCAGCGGTCGAACGGCTCTGCCTGGCACGGGCGCGTCGCCGAGCCACCAGCCAGACGAGAGGTTCGAGCAACAGCAGGAACACCCAGGTCCCGAGGCCCAGGAACAGATTGCCGATCATGATCTCGTCGACCGGCCTGATGCTCGCGACACCCGACCCGGCGGAGCGCGGCACGAAGATGATGTAGACCAAGAAGTCGAGCAGGCACAGCGTCGGAGCCCCGACCAACCAGAGCAGCAGCGCCGGCGTCGAGCGCCGACCGACTACGCATCGTCCCGCGTGGACCAGCCACATGAGCCCGCTGATCAGCGGAATCGCCATGGTCACACCCCCCGTCGTCAGTCAGACAGGTTGGCACAGGTAAGCCGCGCTCAGTTGGCGTTGTCGTCGTCATCGTCCCCGGCGGGGAACGGCACGGTACGCGGCGTGGGCTCGCCGATGAACCTGCGGACCAGCACGATCGACCCGCCGAACACGATGACGCCGCCGACGACCCCGGCGACGGCCACCCA
The DNA here is from genome assembly GCA_963800225.1 of uncultured Actinomycetota bacterium. GTDB lineage: Bacteria > Actinomycetota > Actinomycetes > Propionibacteriales > Nocardioidaceae > Nocardioides_B. Next base: position 147,329 of record CAWDAF010000004.1, read on the forward strand.
GGTCGTGCTGATCTCCTCGCCCGGCTTCGCTGCCGGCGGGCTCTGCGCCGGCAGCACGACGTCGGTCGACTGGACGGACTGGTGCTCGGGCGCCGTACGCGCTCCGGCCGGCGGCCCGCCACCGCACCCGCCGAGGAGGAGCACAGCGGCGACGCCGAGCGACGCGGCCAACCGGAGCCCGATCCCGCTCACACCCATCGACTCCCCGTCACGACATCACCCGAGCTACCCGAACGACAGCTGTACGACGTATGCCAGCACGTTCTGCAGCACGAAGGCAATGCTGATGGCGACGGCCACGATCGCCGGCGTCATCCCGGAGCGGCGCCCGAGCCGCACCGCGCGGCGGCCGAGCCCGTAGGCCGGCACCGCCGGCAGCATGAAGACCGCGAAGGCCGGCAGCGCCGAACAGAGCACCACCCACAGCGGCTGGGCGGTATTGGCACCGCCGGAGCCGAGCGTCGAGAACAGCCCCTCGCCCACGACGAACGCGGCGACCAGCGACACCGGGAAGAGAAGGAGGGACAGCCAGGCCCACCGGTACGCGGTGGCCGCCTGGCGCGGGGTGCCGTGCAGCTCGCCGAAGGAGTCCTCGCGTACGGAGCTCTGGACATGACGAGCCATCAGTCACCTCCGCGCACCGGCCCCCGGCCCACCAGACTGGGTGCCGGACGGGCTGGCCGCCAGGGTCCCAAGTCCCGCGACCGGCAGTGATGTCCGACCGGGGCTTGCTTCAAGCAAGTCAGCCCGCGATGCTGGTTCGATGACCGCCTCGCCGCTGTATCTCGACGACCTCACCGTGGGCGACACCGCACTGACCGACACCCACACGATCGACGAGCAGCAGATCGTGGAGTTCGCGACCGGCTTCGACCCGCAGCCGTTCCACCTCGACCGGAAGGCCGCCGAACGCACCTTCTTCCGCGGTCTCGCGGCGAGCGGCTGGCACACCGCGGCGGTGACGATGCGGCTGATGGTCACCAGCGGGCTCCCGCTCGCCGACGGGATCATCGGCGCGGGCGGCGAGATCTCCTGGCCGCGGCCGACCCGGCCCGGCGACGTGATGCAGGTCCGGATGACCGTCCTGGAGGTGCGTCCGTCGCGGTCCAAGCCCGGCCAGGGCCTGGTCACCGTCGAGGCGGACACCTTCAACCAGGACGGAGACGTGCTCCAGCACCTGGTCACCAAGGTGCTGGTGTTCCGGCGCCCCACCGACGGCTAGCCCCGGCACCGGCGGGCCAGGACCGGCTGGCTACCGTCGTGCGACATGTACGTCTACTGCTCCTGCGGCCGCCGGCACTGGGGCCCGCACGGGGCGGCCGGACTGCTGCTCACCGACCGTGACCGCAGCGGGGTCGTCCTGCAGCGGCGATCCGCGCTGGTCCACCACGGCAACACGTGGGCGCTGATCGGGGGCGCCCTCGAGGCGGGCGAGACGCCGACGCAGGCGGCCCTGCGCGAGGCGGCCGAGGAGGAGCAGCTCGACCCGGCGACGGTGAGGGCGGTCCGCACCTTCGCGGGCACGACGCACCCCGAGTGGACCTACACCTACGTGCTCGTCGAGACCCGGCGTCCCGAGGACCCGGTGCTGCCGCTCAGCGGCGGGTGGGAGTCGGACGGCGCGCGGTGGGTCGACCTCCCGGACGTTCCGGGGCTGGCGCTGCACCCGAGCCTGGCCTCCGACTGGCCGGACGTGCTCGCGGCCCTGCGGGCCGGATAACGCGCGTTCGCGCCGGCTCGACCGGGTTCAGACGTGCGTTCGCGCCGACTCGACCGGGTTCAGGCGCGCGTTCGCGCCGACTCGACCGGGTTCAGACGTGCGTTCGCGCCGGCTCGACCGGGTTCAGACGGCGGGGCGGATCGCCGGGCCGAAGCCGTCGGCGCCGACGGTGGTGCTGAGCAGGTGGCTGCGGTAGCGGCGGGGCGACGTGACCGCGCCCAGCAGGGTGAACTGGCCGGACTCGGTGGGGGTGACGGCCTCGACACGGACCAGGAAGCGGACCCCCTCGGGGCTCGTCGCCTCGACCCGGTCGCCGGCCCGGTACGGCGCGGACGTGGCCGTCCGGCTCGCCGGAACGATGCGCTCAGTGGCGTGAAGAATGCTCATCCGTCTGCCCTCCCAGGGAACTCACTGTTATCTCTATCGGCCCGTGTCACCCACCACTTGAGGTCCCGAGAGTAAAACCTGCCGACCGGGTGCCGACCCGGTGCCGACCCGCCGGGCGGCCGGGCGAGGGGTCTGGACCGCGAGGGCAGGACTGCTTCCCGGGCCCGCGGAACGGGTACAAGGCAGACCATGACGACGAGCGCGAGCGAGACGGTCGGGGCCCACGTCGCCGAGGCGCTGGCCGAGGTGAAGCCGCACCTCCGGGGCTGGCTGCACGCGGCCATGGCCCCGCTGGCCCTGGCCGCCGGTGCGGTGCTGGTCTGGCAGTCCCCGTCCGGCGCCCCCCGGATCGGGTCGGCGATCTTCGCGGTCTGCGCGCTGGTGCTGTTCAGCGTCTCCGCCGCCATGCACCGCGGCCGCTGGTCGCCGCGCACCCAGGTGCTGCTCACCCGGCTCGACCACGCCTGCATCTTCCTGCTGATCGCCGGCAGCTACACGCCGTTCACGCTGCTGCTGCTGCACGGCACCGACCGGGTGGTGCTGCTGGGCGTCGCCTGGAGCGGGGCGGCGCTCGGGATCGCCTTCCGGCTGCTGTACCCGTCGGCACCGCGGTGGGTGTACACCCCGATCTACATGGCGCTGGGCTGGGCGGCGGTGTTCTTCGCCGGCGACTTCGCGCACTACGCGGTCACCGGGGTGGTGGTGCTGCTGGCGCTCGGCGGGCTGCTCTACACGGTCGGCGCGGTGGTCTACGGGCTGCGCCGCCCCAACCCGCTGCCGCGTTGGTTCGGCTTCCACGAGGTGTTCCACCTGCTGACCGTGGTGGCGTTCGCGGCCCACTACACCGGCGTCTCGATCGCGACGTACTCGCTGCGCTGAGGGACACGCCGACGCGGGAACCCCTCCCCGGCCGCCGTTCTCACTAGCCTCGGGACACACCACAGCAGGGAGCACGCCATGCCGATCACCCGAGTCCTCCGCCGCCGTCGGAACGAGGCCGTGACGCGCGACCTCCGCGACGACGTCGCCGTCCACGACGCGGACCCGGGGCACGCTCCCCGACCCGGCGCCGAGGGTGAGCTCTTCGAGTCCACGCTCGAGGAGATCTTCGCCCGCCAGGAGGCTCGCCGGCAGACCCGCGCCGACCGACTTCCCGAGCAGCGCGCGCACTAGTACGGACGGGTCTTACCGCGGCCCCGGTCGCCCGGCCAGGATGGAGCCGTGACCGAGTCGATCCTGCCCGCCGAGGGTGAGCGACTGTCCACGGGCTGGGAGCCGGACGTCCCCGTCGGGGACACCCTCAAACGGCGCGCCGTCCTGGTGCACGCCTCCTGGCCGGTCGCGGTGGCCCGGGCCCTCGGACGTCCGCACCGCAGTACCGACCGCTGGTCCGGCGGGTTCATCGGCGACAGCGGCGCGCTGACCAACCCGGTGGTGCTCACCGCCCCGGTGCCCCAGGCCGACGCCGCCGGGCTGGTCGCCGAGGTCGAGGAGCTGATCCCACCGGGAATCCCCTACTTCCTGCTGAGCCCGTGGCCCGCTCCCGACCTCGGCGGGCAGCTGACCCTGATCGGCCACCCGCCGCTGATGGTCCGGCCGCCCGCGCCCCGCCCGGGCCCCGGCCCCGCGGGCGTGGAGGTGCGGGAGGTGCAGGACGCCTCGGCGCTGGCGGCCGCCGAGCGGGTGCTGGTCGAGGGCTACCCGATGCCGGGCACCGAGCCGGGCAGCGTGCTCCGTCCCGGACTGCTGGACGGCACCACCCGGGTCTGGCTGGGGTACGTCGACGGCGAGCCCGTCTCGGTCGCCGCCGCGCACCGGGCCGCCGGCGCCACGCTGGTGGAGTACGTCGCCGCCCTGCCCGCCGCACGGGGCCGGGGCGCCGGAGCCGCGGTCACCTGGGCGGCCACCCTCTGCGACCCGGAGGCACCCGCGGTCCTGGTCGCCAGCGACGACGGCCGGCCGACGTACGAACGGCTGGGCTATCAGGCGATCGAGCGCTGGACCGCCTGGGTCCGCCCGGCCACGCCGGCATCGCCCGGGTGAGGGACGCGGGCGGGGTCGCGGTCTCGTCCTCGGCCAGCACGGTCGACCTCGCGCGGAGCCTCGGCGTGCGCTGACCCGCCCGGTCAGGCCGGCTCGGCGGGCTTCGCCGCGAAGACCTCCAGCGCGATGCCGTCGGGGTCCCGGAACTCCAGGATCCAGCCGGGGCCGATGTCCTTGATGCCGTCGTGGGCGACCTGCTGGTCGTCGAGGACGGTGGCGGCATGCTCCAGCGCCGCGCGGTCCTCGACCGCGAAGCTGACGTGGTCGAGGCCGGTGCGGTTCTCGTCGAAACCGTCCCGGCTGACCGGCCGCAGCCCCAGCAGCGAGTCACCGAGCCGGTAGATCACGCCGCCGAACAGGAACCACAGCCGCTCGCGGGTCTTCTCGTCCGCGTCCGGGGGCAGCTCGAGGTAGACCGGCAGGCCGAGCACGGCGTCGTAGAAGGCGCGGGACCGGTCGATGTCGGTGACCGTGAGCCGGACGTGCGCGAAGGACTTCGGTTCGATGGGCATGCCCCCACCGTCGCATCCCTCGGCAACCCAGAGGACGGACCGGGGACAAACCGGCGACTCCCCGCACCTTTTCGGCCACATCGGGTACAGACGGGAGGCCGGTTCGGCAGTGAGCCGGCTCCTGACCATCCCCGAGGATCCGTGTGCCTTCCCCCTCTCCCGTCCGCGTCGTGGTCACCCCCGGCTCCGAGCACGCCGGCCACTGGCGACCGCGACTCGCGGCCGCCCCGGTGATGTCCCCCGCCGCGGTCCTGGACGTCGCCCGCGGCGACGCCGTCGTGGTCGCCGTCGCCCACCCCGACGACGAGACCCTCGCCATGGGGGCGGCCCTGGCCCGCCTGGTCCGCGACGGCATCCGGGTGCACGTGGTGGTGATGAGCGACGGCGAGGCCGCGCTCGACCACGTCGGCCGGCACGTCGAGGGGCTCGCCGGACGTCGCCGCGAGGAGCTCGCGGCCGCCACCGCCGCGCTCGGTGTCGCCAGCAGCACCGTGCTGGGGCTGCCCGACGGCGCCCTGGCCCAGCACGGGCCCGAGATGACCACTGCACTGACGGCGGCGGTCACCGAGCACGGCGCCAGCTGCGTGGCCACCCTGTGGCGCCACGACCCGCACCCGGACCACCAGGCGGTCAGCCGGGCCGCGCTGGAGGTCAGCGGCGCCCAGGCCACCGAGCTGGCCGAGTTCGCCCTGTGGACGACGCACTGGACCGACCCCGCCGAGGTCCGCGACGAGGTCGTCCTGGTCGAGTCCGGCGAGATGCCCACCCTCGCCAAGCGCGAGGCGCTGTCCTGCTACGCCTCGCAGAGCGAGCCGCTCCTCGAGGACCTCGACCCGATCCTGCCCGCGGCCGTGCTGAACTGGCCGCACGAGTACGTCGTGCGCGCCTCGGTGCCGCCGGTGACGCCACCGGCGCTGCCCGACTTCGACGCGTTGTACGGCGCCGACGCCGACCCGTGGGACGTGGAGACCTCCTGGTACGAGCGGCGCAAGCTGGCCGTCCTGCTGGCCACCCTCCCCCGCGAGCGCTACGCCCGGGCCTGGGAGCCGGGCTGCGGGCCGGGAGTGGTCTCGAGCGCGCTGGCCGACCGGGTCGCCGAGCTGGTCGCCAGCGACGCCTCGACGGCCGCGGTGGCGCTGGCCCGGCGGCGGCCCGGCACCCCGCCGCACGTGCGGTACGAGGTGTCCGAGCTGCCCGCGGTGCCGTTCGACGGACCCGTGGACCTGCTGGTCGTCGCGGAGTTCCTCTACTACGTCGCCGACCTGCCCGCCGCCCTCGACGCCTTGTGGTCCACGTGCGCGCCCGGCACCCAGGTGGTGTTCCTGCACTGGGCGCACCGCCCCCACGACGCCCACCGCGGCGGCCCGGAGATGCACGCCCGGATCTGCCTGGACAGCCAGCGACGCAACGCCGTCAAGGTGATCAGCCACACCGACCAGGACTTCCTGCTCGACGTCTACGAGGTGCAGGCGTGACCGGTCCGACCGCGGAGCAGGTGCGCTCCTCGACCGCGGCGATGCGGGACGCCGTACGACGGGAGGCGCTCGAGCGGCGGGAGGTGTGGACCGGGCCGTTCCCGGCCTTCGCCGACGCGCTGACGGAGCTCGGCCGCGTCGACCTGGCGCTCGGGCGGCTGGTCGAGGGGCACGCCGACGCGATGCGGATCCTCGACCAGGCCGGGGCAGGCCCGCGCGAGGGTGTGTACGGCGTCTGGGCCTCACGCTCGGCCGGCACCGGCGTGCGCGCCGCCCGCGAGGGTGACGGCTGGCGGCTCACCGGGGAGTCACGGTTCTCCTCGGGCATCGACATCATCGACCGGGCGCTGGTGCCCGGCTGGGTCGACGACCGCACCCACCTGCTGCTCGACGTCGACGCCACGGCCGTGCGGCCCGACCGCTCGTCGTGGCACACCGCGGCGATGGACGCCTCGCGCTCCTTCACGGTCGACGTCGACCTCTCCGTCGCCGACGCCGACGTCGTGGGCGAGCCGGGCTTCTACCTCGGCCGGCGCGGCTTCGCGGTCGGCGGCCTCGGGGTCGCGGCCGTGTGGGCCGGCGGCGCCGCCTCCGTGCTCGAGCAGGTCGTCGACGGCCTGCGCCGGTTCCGCCCCACCGCCCACCAGCTCCGCCGGGTCGGCGTGATGGAGCAGGCCGTCTGGCAGGCGCGCGCCGCGGTCACCGGCACCGCCGTACGCCTGCCCGACCTCGACGGCGAGGAGCTCACGCGGGAGACCGGCGCCGCCCGGACCGCCGTGGTGACGGCCTGCGAGCAGGTCGTCGACGAGGCCACCCGGATCGTGGGCCCGGCCGGGCTGAGCAGCGGTGCCCGGCTGCCCCGCACGCTGGCCGACCTGACCATCTACGTGCGCCAGCACCACCTCGACCTCACCCTCGAGGCGCTCGGGCGGCACGCTCTCGAGCACCGTGAGGTCGCCGGGTGAGCCAGGTCGTGGTGGTCGTCCCGGCCCGCGACGAGCAGGAGACGATCGGCGCCACCCTGCGTGGGGTCTGCACCTCCCTCGACGAGGCCCGGCGTCACGGCCTGGTGGACGCGAGCGTCGTGGAGGTGGTCGCGCACCGGTGCACCGACGCCACCGAGGCGCGCGCCCGCTCGGTGCTGCGCGGCCACGCGGCACCCGGCGGCGCCTACGTGAGCGCCGACGAGGACTCCGTCTCGGTGGGTCAGGTCCGCGACCGGGCCGTGCGCCGCGCGCTCGGCCGGCTCGAGCACCGGCCCGGGGACACCTGGGTGCTCTCCACGGACGCCGACACCCGGGTCGGTCCCGGCTGGGTCGTCGACGTCCTCACCGCCGCCGCGAGCACCGGCGTGGTCGGCGTGGTCGGCCTCGCCCGCCTGGACGGCTGGTACGGCGGTCCCGAGGCCGCCGCGGCGTACGAGGCGCTGATCGCCGCCAAGATGCGCGACAGCCCGGCCGACCCGCTGCACCAGCACGACCACGTCTACGCCGCCAACCTCGCCGTCCGCGCCGACGCCTACCTCGACGTCGGCGGCTTCTCGCACCTGACGCACGGCGAGGACCAGGCTCTCGTGGACGCGCTCGCCGCGCGCGGCCGGCCGCTGCTGCGCACCCGCTCGGTGGTGGTCACCACCAGCGGCCGGCTGGTGGGCCGGGCCGGCGGCGGACTCGCCGAGCACCTGGCCCGGCTCGACGCGGTCAGCCCCGCAGCCGCAGACGGCGTGGCGCGGTGAGCCGCTCGAACTGCTCCCCGGAGATCACCCGGATCGGCTGACCGGTGCGCAGCCGCTCCCGCACCCCGAACATGGTCAGCCCCTCCGGCCCGCCGCCGACCACGACCACCGTCGTGGCGTCGGTGAGCCGCGCGTGCGGCTGCGCGCCGGCCGCCCGGGCCCGTGCGGTCGCGGTGGCCCGGGTCATGCCGTCGAGCCGGCCGGCGAAGACGACCGTCCGACCCCGCAGCGAGCGCGGCGCACGGCCCGGCCCGACGTCCACCCGGCGCAACGAGGAGAGCGCGTCGAGGGCGTCGCCGGCGTGCCAGTAGCGCTTGGAGCGGGCCCCGGTCGCGTGCCAGATCCAGCTCTTGAACGCGTCGCTGGCCTCCAGCCCGGCGATCGCCCGGGCGGAGACGACGTCGTTCCACCACACCTCGCCGGACAGCAGCGTGGCGGCGAGCAGGCCGACCTGGAAGATGTCCTCGGCCGGCCCCCACATCGCGGTCGCGGACAGGTCGCGCGGCGCGAAGTCCGGCTGGAACTGCGAGGCGTCGGTGGCCCGCTGGTCCAGGGTCAGCTTGGTGATGCCGAAGTCGCCGAGCACCAGCCGGCCGTCGCGGAGGAAGACGTTGTCGGGCTTGATGTCCCGGTGGATGATCCACACGCCGTGCATCCGGCGGAGCACCTGGAGCAGCGACCGGATCTCGGCGCGCACCCGGCCCTCGGGCCAGCGCAGCCCGGGTCCCTCGATGGCGTCCCAGACGGTGCCCTCGGCCATGTACTCGAGCACCAGGACGTGCCGCCGGCGCTGCCGGGACCCGCGCCCGGTCGCGGTCACGAAGGCGTCGAGCAGCTCCACCACCCGCGGGTCGCCCTGGAGCAGCCGTCCGAAGTAGGCCTCGCCGTGCCAGTCGTCGAGGCTCCTGCACACCTTGATCGCCACCGCGCGGGTCGGCCTGCCGGACGGGGACAGCCGGTGGCCGGCGTACGCCTCCCCGAAGCCGCCCTCGGCCAGCAGCCGCTCCACGACGTAGGGCGTCCCGGTGTCGTTGTGCAGGGTCTCCCCCACGCGCAGCCTGGGCATGGCCCCATCCAACCCGACCGGGCCGACGGTCAGGCCGCGGTGGCGACCAGCAGCCGGCCGCCGAGCAGCAGGCAGCCGAGCGTGACCACCAGGAAGAAGCCGACCCACAGCAGGCCGGGCAGCCGGGTCAGCCGCGCCAGCACGTCGGCGTCCGAGGACCGGCCGCGCCCGCGGCGGCGGTGCCGGTGCAGCTCGACGACCGCCCGGGGCGCCGCGAGCAGCAGGAACCAGGTCACCAGGTAGGCCGCGACCAGCTGCACCTGCGGCGAGGCCCACCAGGTCACCGCGAACAGCGCCGCCCCGGCCACCAGCACCGACCACAGCCCGAAGAAGTTGCGGATCTGGAGGAGCAGCAGGGCGAGCAGCACCAACAGCACCCAGAGCATGCCGACGGCGTGCCCGCGGGCGAGCAGGTACGCCGCGCCGAGCCCGACCAGCGCGGGCCCGACGTACCCGGCGGCCGCGGTCAGCACCATCCCGGGACCGGTGGAGCGACCCTTCGAGACGGTCAGCCCGGAGGTGTCCGAGTGCAGCCGGATCCCGGCCAGCCGGCGACCGCTGAGCAGGGCGGCGACCCCGTGCGCGCCCTCGTGGGCGATCGTCACCAGGTGCCGGCTGCGCCGCCACGCCGTGGGCAGCGCGGTCACCCCGAACGCCACGACGCCGGTCACCAGCACCAGCGTCAGCGCCGGGGCGGGGGCGACCAGGGACATGCGGTCCCAGAGGGCGGCGGCGCTCGTCATCGGGCCATGCTGGCACGCGGACCTGTCAGGAGCGGGCGGGTGCGGCGTCGCCCAGGGTGGGTCGCAGCCGGAGCTCGCGCAGCGCCATCGCCAGCGCGACCAGCGAGAAGGCCAGCGCGCACCCGAAGGCGACCGAGACCGCCACCCCCGGGCCGGCGCCGGCGGCCAGGGTCAGCCGGAACGCCGCGGCCAGCACGGCGGCCCCGACCGCGCCGCCGATCCGCTGACCGGTCTGCAGCGCCCCGCCGGCGGCGCCCCCCATCCGCGGGGGCACCGATGCGAGCGTCATGGTGATGTTGGGCGAGATCGTCGCCCCACTGCCGACCCCGGCCACCAGCAGCGGCACCACCAGCCACAGGGCCGGGTGCGACGGCTCGGTCAGCGGCACCACCGCCGCGGTCGCGGCGAAGCCGGCCACCACCAGCGACAGCCCGAACACCGTCACCCGCCGACCCAGCCGGGCGATCACCCGGCCGGCCAGCACCGAGGCCGCGGCGGAGCCGATCGCGAACGGTGTCACCGCCAACCCGGACCGCAGCGGGCTGAGACCGAGCCCGTCCTGGAGGTAGAGCGCCAGCACCAGCCAGATCCCGGAGAAGCCGCAGAAGTACGTCGCCCCGAGCACGATCCCCGACCCGAACCCGGGTGCCTGGCTGAACAGCCGCACGTCCAGCAGCGGCGCCCCACCCCGCCGTACGACCCTCCGCTCCCAGCGCACGAAGCACCAGGTGGCCACCGGCGCGAGCAGCGTCAGCAGCCACAGCGGGGAGGCCGGGTGCCCCATCGCCTCGACGATCGGCAGCAGCACCGCGAGCACGGCCACCCCGAGCAGCACCGCGCCGACCCCGTCGATCTGCGAGCGGACCGTCCCCTGGCGCGGCCCGGCCCGGGGCAGCAGCCGCACCGCGAGGACCATCGCGACCACGCCGATCGGAACGTTCACGAAGAACACGTAGCGCCAGCCGTCGTCCGGCCCGAACGCCGCGAGGATCAGCCCGCCGAGGATGGGGCCGGTCGCCGCGGACAGCCCGACCGTCGTCCCGAACACCCCGAACGCCCGGCCGCGCTCCGCGCCGGTGAACAGCTGCTGGATCAGGCCGGTGTTCTGCGGGGTGAGCAGGCCCGCCGCCGCTCCCTGGAGCAGCCGGGCCACCACCAGCAGCCGGGCGTCGGGGGCCAGCCCCGCGGCGGCGCTGGTGAGGGTGAAGGCGACCAGCCCGACCAGGAACATCCGGCGACGGCCGACGACGTCGCCGAGCCGGCCGCCCGCGACCAGGGTGAGCCCGAAGGTCAGGGCGTACCCGGAGACGATCCACTGGATCGCGGCGGACGACGCTCCCAGCCCGCTCTGGATCGACGGCACCGCGACATTGACGATGGTGACGTCGAGCAGCGACATGAAGCCGACCAGCAGGGTGAGGGCCAGGGCGCGCCAGCGGTCGGGGTGCGGCTCGTCGGACCGGTCGGCCGGGGAATGGCGCGGGGCCGGCCGCTGCTGGGGAGGATGACTGGACATACGCACCTGGGGGTACCCGGAGGGCGACACGTGGAAACGACAACTACCTCACCACAACCGAAGGATGGACACCAGATGACCGACCAGCCGACCGTCGCACTGCTCGGCACCGGGACGATGGGGGCGGGCATGGCCCGCAACATCGCCGCCGCCGGGATCCCGCTGCGAGTCTGGAACCGGACCCGCGCCAAGGCCGAGCCGCTCGCCGGGGCCGGCGTCACCGTCGCGGACACGGCCGCCGAGGCGGTCCGGGGCGCGGACGTCGTGGTCACGATGCTCTTCGACACCGCGTCCGTGGAGGCCGCGCTGACCGAGGCCCGCGACGGGCTGACCCCCGGCGCGGTGCTGCTCCAGCAGTCCACGGTCGGCGTCGAGGGCACCGACCGGCTGGCCGCGCTCGCCGCGGACCTCGGCCTGGTGTTCGTCGACGCGCCGGTGCTCGGCACCAAGAAGCCCGCCGAGGACGGTGCGCTGGTGGTCCTCGCCTCGGGACCCGAGGATGCGCAGGACCGGGTGACCCCGATCCTCGACGCCATCGGCTCGCGCACCCTGTGGGTCGGCGCCGCCGGCCAGGGCACCCGGCTCAAGCTGGTCGCGAACTCCTGGGTGCTGACCGTCGTCGAGGGGATCGCCGAGGCCCTCACCCTGGCGACGGCGCTGGGCGTCGAGCCGCAGCAGTTCCTCGACGTCGTCAAGGGCGGCGCGATGGACGCGCCGTACGTGCAGCTGAAGGGCTCGGCGATGCTGGCGGGCGACTTCACCCCGTCGTTCGGGCTCGACGGCGCGGCCAAGGACGCCGGCCTGATCGTGGACGCCGCCCGCGCCGCCGGCGCCGACGTCGCGGTGATCGAGGCCGTGCAGCAGCACTTCGCCCGGGCGCTCGAGGCAGGCCACGGCGACAAGGACCTGGCGGCCACCTACCTGGCCCACTGACCCGTCGAGTCGGCGCGAACGCACGTCTGAACCCCGTCGAGTCGGCGCGAACGCACGTCTGAACCCCGTCGAGTCGGCGCGAACGCACGTCTGAACCCCGTCGAGTCGGCGCGAACGCACGCGTGCGGCGCCGCTCGGCGGGGCTCGCTGTGGGGTGGGTCACCTCCAGGGTGACGGCCCGGCACCTCGGTGTTAGCCTGGGCTTACTTAGGACAGCCTTACCTTTACTGACGAGGACCTCCCCATGCTGGCGAACTACCTGATCGGCCTCCGCGAGGGCCTCGAGGCGACGCTCGTCGTCGTCATCCTGGTGGCCTACCTGGTCAAGACCGGCCGGCGCGGGCTGCTCGGCGGCATCTGGACCGGGGTCGCGATCGCGATCGGCGTCTCCCTGGCCTTCGGCGCGCTGCTCACCTTCGGCCCGCGCGGGCTGAGCTTCGAGGTGCAGGAGGCCATCGGCGGCGTGCTGTCGATCGTCGCGGTCGGCTTCGTCACCTGGATGGTGATGTGGATGGCACGCTCGGCGCGCAGCCTGTCCGGTGACCTGAAGGGCCGGGTGGACAAGGCCGCCGCCGCCGGGGGCGCCAGCCTGGTGGTCGTGGCGATGCTCGCCGTCGGGCGTGAGGGCCTGGAGACCGCGCTGTTCCTGTGGGCGGCGACCCAGGCCGCCGCGGGCACCGGCTCGACGACGGCCCCGCTGCTCGGCGCCGCGCTCGGGCTCGGCACCGCGGTGGTGATCGGCTACCTGTTCTACAAGGGCGCACTGTCGATCAACCTCGCCAAGTTCTTCAAGTGGACCGGCGCGATCCTGATCGTGGTCGCCGCCGGCGTGCTCGCCTACGGGGTGCACGACCTGCAGGAGGCCGGCATCCTGCCTGGCCTGAACAACCTCGCCTTCGACGTCAGCAACGTGATCGCGCCCGGCTCCTTCATCGGCACGATCCTCAAGGGCACCCTGAACTTCTCCCCGCAGACCACCTGGCTCGAGGCCGTCGTCTGGGTCCTGTACGTCGCGGTGACGATGACCCTGTTCTTCCGGGTGATCAACCGCAGCAGCACCTCGGCGACCTCGCCGCGGGTGCCCGCCGGCTCGGCCTCCTGACCGCTCCCCCGCACCAGCGAAGGAAACTCCCCGTGAAGCACCCGCGACTCGTCGCTGCCCTCGTGGCGGCGGCCGGCCTGCCCGCACTCGCCGCCTGCACCAGCAACAGCACCACCTCCAGCAGCGACGGCAGCGGCTCCGGCTCACGGACGATCACCGTGACGTCCTCCGACGACGCGTGTGAGCTCTCCGCCGACACCGCACCGGCCGGCAACGTCGTCTACAAGGTGAAGAACACCGGCAGCAAGGTCACCGAGTTCTACCTCTACGCCGAGGACGGCAAGCGGATCGTCGGCGAGGTCGAGAACGTCGGGCCGGGCCTGTCCCGCAGCCTCGTGGTGAACATGGCGGCGGGCTCCTACGTGCCGGCGTGCAAGCCCGGGATGACCGGCGAGGGGATCCGCAGCACCTTCACGGTGACGCCGTCCAAGGACGCCAGCGGCACCGCCAGCGGGACCGCCCAGAAGCAGGTCGACGCCGCCAACGAGCAGTACCACGAGTACGTCGAGGACCAGTCCGCCGAGCTGCTCGCCGCGACGAGGCAGTTCGTGGCGGCGTACAAGAGCGGCGACGACACCGAGGCACGCAGGCTCTACCCGACCGCCCGCGTGCACTGGGAGCGGATCGAGCCGGTCGCGGAGTCCTTCGGCGACCTCGACCCGAAGATGGACGCCCGCGAGGCCGACCTCGCGCAGGGCCAGAGGTGGACCGGCTGGCACCGGATCGAGAAGGACCTGTGGCCACCGGCCGGCTACCGCGCCCTGTCCGACCGGCAGCGGGCGACGTACGCCGACGGGCTGCTCGACGACACCAGGACGCTGGCCGAGCGCGCCGGGAGGCTGACCTTCACCGTCGACCAGATCGGCAACGGCGCGAAGAGCCTGCTCGACGAGGTCGCCACCGGCAAGGTCACCGGGGAGGAGGAGATCTGGTCGCACACCGACCTCTACGACTTCCAGGCGAACGTCGACGGCGCCCGCTTCGCGTTCGAGGGTCTCGAGCCGGTGCTCGAGCAGCGCGACCCCGCGCTCGCCAAGCAGACCGAGGTCCGCTTCACCGCCCTGCAGTCGCTGCTCGACCGGCACCGCGTGGGCAAGGACGGCTTCGTCGGCTACGACACCCTCAGCCGTGCCGAGGTCAAGCAGCTCTCCGACGCGGTGAACGCGCTCTCCGAGCCGCTGTCGAGGCTGACGGCCGCCGTCGCGCTGTGAGCGGGACCCCGTCCGGCGGGCCCGCCTCGTCCGGGGTGAGCCGTCGCCGGCTGCTCGGGTACGCCGGCGCGGGAGCCGCGGCCGGGGCGGCCGGGTTCGCCGGCGGCGTCGGCACCGCGCGAGCCACCGACGCTCCCGCCGGGCCCGAGGCCGCCCGCTACCCGTTCCACGGCGAGCACCAGGCCGGCATCGTCACCCCGGCCCAGGACCGGCTGCACTTCGCGGCCTTCGACGTCACCGCGACGTCCCGGGCCGAGCTGGTGCTGCTGCTCCGCGCCTGGACGGACGCGGCGGCCGCGTTGACCCGGGGCCGCCCCGTCGGTGGCGGCGCCCCGCTGCCGTACGACGCTCCCCCGGGTGACACCGGCGAGGCGCTCGGGCTGCCGCCGTCCCGGCTCACCCTGACGTTCGGTTTCGGGCCGACGCTGTTCCGTGACGCCGACGGCAAGGACCGGTTCGGGCTCGCCGACCGGCAACCCCGCGCGCTGCGGCGGCTCCCACACTTCCCGGGCGACCAGCTCAAGCCGGGCCGCAGCGACGGCGACCTCTGCGTCCAGGCCTGCGCCGACGACCCCCAGGTGGCCGTGCACGCGATCCGCAACCTGTCCCGGATCGCCTTCGGCAGCGCGGCGCTGCGCTGGGCCCAGCTCGGCTTCGGCCGTACGTCGTCCACGTCGACGTCCCAGGCGACCCCGCGCAACCTGTTCGGCTTCAAGGACGGCACCGCGAACCTCAAGGCGGAGGAACCCGCCGCCGTCGACGAGCACGTGTGGGTCGGCGACTCCGACGACGACCGGTCCCCGTGGCTCAGCGGCGGCTCGTACCTCGTCGCCCGCCGGATCAACATGCACGTCGAGACCTGGGACCGCACCTCGCTGCGGGAGCAGGAGCAGGTCGTCGGCCGGGACCGTCAGCAGGGTGCGCCGATGTCCGGGGGTCACGAGTTCACCGAGCCGGACTTCGGCACCCAGGGCTCCGACGGCGAGCCGCTGATCGCGATGAACTCGCACGTCCGGCTGGCGCACCCGACCCGGAACGGCGGCGTCCGGATGCTGCGCCGCGGCTACAACTTCACCGACGGCAACGACGACCTCGGCCGGCTGGACGCGGGGCTGTTCTTCATCGCCTACGTGCGCGACCCGGACACCCAGTACATCCCGATGCAGAACAAGCTGGCCCGCGACGACGGCATGGCGGAGTACCTCCAGCACACCGGGTCGGCGCTGTTCGCCGTCCCGCCGGGCACCCGTCCCGGCGGCTTCATCGGGGACACCCTCCTCACCTGACGTCGAGTCGGCGCGAACGCACGCCTGAACCCCGGCGAGTCGGCGCGAACGCAGGCCACGCCGCCCGCCACCGACCAACCAAACCTGCGTTCGCGCCGACTCGACCCCTGGCAAACCTGCGTTCGCGCCGACTCGGCAGCAGGGTCAGGGGGTCGGCGGGGCTACTGCTGGGGCCGCTGCGGTCGGGCTGGCGCTCGGTGAGCCGGTCGGCTTGCTGGGACTCTTGGCCGGGCCCGGCGACGGCGTGGGCGTCGGGAGCGGCCTGCCGTAGGAGAGCACGGCGAGCCGGGTCAGCCGGGTGACCTTCCCGGTCCGGGTCACCGAGAGCTGGACGATCCCCGCCCGCTCGACGACTCCGTCGAGCTCGGTGGCCAGCGGCTCGCGAGCACCGTCCCCGTCGAGGTCGGCGGTCGGGGCGAGCGGCGTTGCGGCGAGGTCGGCGACCCGGAACGTCGTCCCGGCCGCGGTCCACGCGGTCCGTCCCCCGACCAGCCGGCCGGTGAGCACGTGCCTGACCGTCGTCGGCTTCGGCGCCTTCTGCGCAGGAGCCGGCTTCGGAGCGGGTGCGTGCCGGTGCGCCTTGGGCGCCCGCGCGGCGGCCGCCTTCAGCTTCGCGGCCTTCGCCGCCTGCTTGGCTCGGGCCTTCTTCGCGCGAGCCTTCTTCGCGCGGGCGCTCGTGGCCGCCTTCCGCTCGGCTGCCTTGACCGAGCGCAGGTGGACGACGCCGTCGCCCGCCCCGTCCGCGACCGGCGGCGAGGGGATCACGAAGGTGCCGGTCCGGTAGCCGCGGGCGAACGCGCTGACCAGGTCCACGTAGTACGTCGACGGGTTGTAGGAGAAGATCGCCGCCCGCTGCGCGTCCGTGGAGGAGAGGTCCCGGCTGCCGCAGAGGTAGGCCGCCGCCGCCAGCGCCGCGTCGTCGATGTCGTTGGGCGAGCGCCTGCCGTCCCCGTCCCCGTCCCGGCCGGCGGTCCGCCAGGTCGAGGGGATGAACTGCATCGGGCCGACCGCGCGGTCCCAGACGGTGTCCCCGTCGAACGCGCCGTGGTCGGTGTCGCGGATCGCGGCGACGGGGCCCTTGCCGTCCAGCGCGACGCCGACGATCGCGGGCCGCGGGACCCCGTCGGCGCCGAGCACGGACCCGCCGTACCGGCCGTGGTCGGACTCGACCCGGCCGATGCCGGCCAGCAGGGTCCAGGGCATCCGGCACCCCGGCCGGCTCGCGTTGATGGTGCGCGCGGCGTGCTTGTACGCGCGCAGCGCAGCGGACGGCAGGTCGTGCTCTGCCAGCGCGCTGGCGGTCCAGGTGTGGCTGCCCCTGGCACTGGCGACGGAGATCGTGCGGCGCCGCTCGGCGCGGGTGCGCAGGGCCAGACCACCGGAGATGGTGGTCTGCTGCTCGACCGCCTGAGGGCGCAGGCCGGGCGAGACGTGGCTGAGGTAGTGCCGCTGCCAGGAGCCGACGCTCGGGGTGACCGGCTCGGTCACGGCGCCGGGCGAGGCGGTCGCCGAGACAGGCGCGGAGGTCGAGGAGGACACGGACGTCAAAGCCCTCGACACGGGCGCGACCGCTCCCATGGAGATCGGGACGGCCAGGACGACCGCGGCTGCCGACGTGCGCGCCCACAGGCGCATCCGCACACTCATGTTGAACTGTCTCCCCGGCTCCCAAGCACGACCGGGCCCAGGCTACGTGGAGATCTGTCCGCTCCGTGGGGGAATGCGCGGATGCGCCTCGGGGGGCAGCCTGGTCAGGACTGCTCGCTGCTCTGCACCGTGAAGCTCAGCCCGGCGGCCATCAGCCGGTCGAGGAGGTGGTCGCCCATCGCGGTCGAGGTGGTCACCTGCCCGGCGGTCGGCGGGTTGTCGTCGAAGGCCAGGCAGAGCGCCGACTCGGCGAGCATCTTGGCGGTCTCGGTGTAGCCCGGGTCGCCGCCGCGGACCTCGGTGTGCACCGTGCGGCCGCCGCCCTCGGCGATGAACCTGACCGAGAAGTACGAGCGTGCGCGGCGCTCCTCGCTGGGCCCCTCGCCCTGCGGGAGCCGGCTCATCAGGAACCTCCGCACCGGCGGCAGCTGCGCCCCGACGGCGAGCATCCCCATCCCGGCGATGCCGCCGACGACCACCGGCAGCCGCTTGACCGCGGCGTAGTGGCTGTAGGTGAAGTCCGGCCCGTACCGCGTCGAGGCGGCCGCCGAGCGGCGTACGACGATCGGGTCGATCGTCGGCAGCGGGACCAGCCAGTACCCGGACTCCGGGTCGTGGTGCGGGGCCTTCGCGACGGTCCGCACCCGACGCCCCTCCACCCGCGGCTCGACCTCGCGGCGCTCGGCATGCACCCGCTTCATCTGGCGGGCCCGGGAGAACGCGGTGAGCGCGGAGGCGAAGGTGCCGCCGGACAACGTCGCGTTGGACCTGACCATGCCGCGGATCCGGACCGGCACGCCCTCGGGCAGCTGCCGGAGCGTGAACAGCACGCCGAGGTCGTGCGGGATCGAGTCGAAACCGCAGGCGTGCACGATCCTGGCACCGGTGCGGACCGCTTCCTCGTGGTGCAGCAGGTACATCCGGTCGACGAACTCGGGCTCCCCGGTGAGGTCCACGTAGTCGGTGCCGGCTGCGGCGCAGGCCGCGACGAGCGGCTCGCCGTGCTCGATGTAGGGACCCACGGTGGTGATCACCACCCGCGTCCTCGCGGCGACGTCGGCCAGCGAGACGGCGTCGGTGGCGTCGGCGTGCAGCAGCGGCAGGTCGGCCAGCGAGGCGTCCACCTCGGCCAGCCGCTCGCGGACCCGCGCCAGCTTGTCGGGGTTGCGTCCGGCCAGGGCCCAGCGGCAGCCGGCCGGCGCGTGCCGGGCGAGGTAGTCGGCGGTCAGCCCCCCGGTGAAGCCGGTGGCGCCGAACAGCACCAGGTCCAGCTCCCGCTCCGGCTTCGGTCGGACGGCGGCTTCGCTCACGGACTCGGACTCGGGCACGCGCACTCCTGGTCTCGGTGGTTCTGGCTGCTCACTCTGCCAGGACGGACCGCACGATGACATCGGCGGACCGGCGTACGGCCCGTGCGGGTGCCGTGCGCGACCTATCGTGAGCAGCATGTGCCGCAACATCAGGACCCTGCACAACTTCGAGCCACCGGCCACCGAGGACGAGGTGCACGCCGCCGCGCTGCAGTACGTCCGCAAGGTCAGCGGCGCGACCCGCCCGTCACAGGCGAACGAGGCGGTGTTCGAGCGCGCGGTCGCCGAGGTCGCCGCGTCGACCCGACGGCTGCTCGAGGAGCTCACCACCTCGGCGCCCCCGAAGGACCGGGAGATCGAGGCCGCGAAGGCCCGGGCGCGGGCCGCGGTCCGCTACGGCTGACCCACCGCGGGCCGGTCAGCGCGCGAAGTCGACGACCTCCTGGTCGTCGTCGTTCCACTCCTCGACCAGGTCGACGACGTCGGCGATCGAGTCGACGACCCGGGTCGGCCGGTAGGGGAAGCGCTCCACCTGGCCGGGCCGGGTCGAGCCGCTCAGCACCAGGATCGTGCGCAGCCCCGCCTCCAGCCCGGAGATCACGTCGGTGTCCATCCGGTCCCCGATCATCACGGTGGTCTCGGAGTGCGCGTCGATGCGGTTCAGCGCCGAGCGCATCATCAACGGGTTCGGCTTGCCGACGAAGTACGGCTGGACGCCGGTCGCCTTGGTGATCAGCGCGGCGACCGACCCGGTGGCCGGGATCGGACCGTGGATGCTCGGACCGGAGACGTCGGGGTTGGTGGCGATGAACCGGGCGCCCTTCTCGATCAGCCGGATCGCGGTGGTGATCGCCTCGAAGGAGTAGGTGCGGGTCTCCCCGAGCACGACGTACTCCGGGTCTCGCTCGGTCATCACGTAGCCGATCTCGTGCAGCGCGGTGGTCAGCCCCGCCTCGCCGATCACGTACGCCGTCCCCTCGGGCCGCTGGTCGTCCAGGAACTGGGCGGTGGCCAGGGCGCTGGTCCAGATCGCGTCCTCCGGTACGTCGATCCCGGACCGGTGCAGCCGCGCCTTGAGGTCACGCGGGGTGAAGATCGAGTTGTTCGTCAGCAGCAGGAACGGTCGGCCGGTCCCGGTGAGCCGGGCGACGAAGTCCGCGGCACCCGGGATCGGCTCCTCCTCGTGGACCAGCACACCGTCCATGTCGGAGAGCCACGCGCGGACGCCTCGCTTCGCTGCCGGGACTCGACTCGTCATGGCGCCATGCTGTCACGGCCGCCGCCCGGCGGGGCCCTAGACGGCCCCGGCGGGCACCGCTCCGGGCCGCTGGGCCCGGGCCACCGCGGCCGTCGCGATCCCGGTGAAGGCCACCGCCAGAGCCAGCACCTGCAGGGCGGTGGCAACCCGTCCGAGCTGGGAGGCGAACGGCATCGTGGCCACGAAGAGCACGAGCAGCACCGGGATCCAGCGCGGCGTCACCCGGGCCATCAGCAGGGCGACCGCGAGCAGCAGGACGCCGCCGTAGAAGCAGGCCACCCAGGCGTCGAGGAAGATCTTCAGGCCGGGCTCGCCGGTGACCCGGTCCAGCGCGGTCCCGCGCAGCGCGTGCGCCGTGACCAGGGCACGGAAGAAGACCATCAGCATCGCGTAGCCGCTGGTGCCGATCGTCCCCACGGCGAAGACCGCGACGGCGACCAGGCCGACGGCCCGCCCACGCCGGTCGAACAGGGTCAGCACCGTGGGCAGCCCGAGGGTCAGCGCGAACGACGCGATCACGTACATCACCGACATCGCCAGCCAGCGACCGCTGGCCTCGTTCACGACCCGCAGCGTCTCGGCCCCCGACGCGTCGGCGTGCGCGGGGTTCAGCAGCGTGCCCAGCAGCAGCGCCATCGCCCCGATCACCAACGCGCTGGCGGAGAGGGGGACCCAGTCGGAGCGCATGCGCGAACTGTAGGGCGCCGGGGCCGGCCGGGCGATGGTTTGGCCGACAAACCACCCGGCTGACCCGTGCAGGGGCGCGCGTGACGGGTCTCGCCCCGCCCAGGTGGGCCGTACCCTGGGCGTGATGACCACGCTGCCCGTGCCCGCGCCCGCCGACGTGCTCGGCCTGGTCGCGTCGCGGCCGTTCGTCGCGCTCACCGGGGCCGGCGTGTCCACCGACTCCGGCATCCCCGACTACCGCGGCCCGCACGCCCCGGCCCGGATGCCGATGACCTACTCGGAGTTCGTCTCCGGGCCGGCGGCACAGCAGCGCTACTGGGCCCGGTCGCACCTCGGCTGGTCGCGGATGCGGAGGGCCGACCCGAACGCGGGGCACCACGCGCTTGTCGCCCTCGAACGGGCCGGCCGACTGCGGATGCTGATCACCCAGAACGTCGACGGGCTGCACGAGGCGGCCGGCTCGCGGTCCGTGTGCGCCCTGCACGGGCGGATCGCCGACGTCGTCTGCCTCGGCTGCCGGGCGCGGACCTCGCGGGCGGCGCTGCACGAGCGGATGCTGGCGCTCAACCCCGGCTGGACCGAGCGGCACACCGCGGTCGCGGTCCGTCCGGACGGCGACGTCGACCTGGAGGAGACCGCCGGGTTCGCGGTGCCGGCGTGCGAGTCGTGCGGCGGGGTCCTCAAGCCCGACGTGGTGTTCTTCGGGGAGAACGTCCCGAAGCCACGGGTGGAGAGCTGCTACGCGGCGGTGGACGCCCTCGACCCCTCCGCCGAGATGCTGCTCGTGCTCGGCTCGTCGCTGACCGTGATGTCGGGCTTCCGGTTCGTCCGGCGCGCCGCCAAGCGCGGCGTACCCGTCGTCGTGGTCAACCGGGGCGGCACCCGCGCCGACGACCTCCCGGTGGTCAAGCTCGAGCACGGGACGTCGGAGTTCCTGTCCGCGCTGGCCGCGCTGCCTCCCGTCAGGTGATGTCGCGGCGGCGGGAGAGCAGCACACCGAGCGCGGAGAGCACCACCGCGTAGCCGAGCAGGACCAGCCCGCCGGCCCACCAGGGCAGGTAGTCGAGCAGGGTGCTGCCCGGTGAGGTGAGCGCCGCCGAGGCGTTGGTGGGCAGCCACTTCACGATCGCGTCGAGGTCGTTGGCGGCCAGGATGAAGGTCGCGAGCGGCTCCACCAGGAACGTCACGAACACCGCCACCAGCACCGCCGCCACCTGGTTGCGCAGCAGCGTCCCGATCCCGATGCCGAGCAGCGTCCAGAGCCCGACCGCGACGACCGCAAGCCCGATCGAGGGCCAGACCCGGTCGGCGCCCAGCCCGAGGTCGAAGCCCCGCGCCACCACGATCGTGCCGCCGACCACCAGGGCGGAGAGCACCGCGGCCACCCCGTAGCCGATCCCGAAGCCGAGGTGCGCCACCAGCTTGGCGAGCACCACCCGCTCCCGGCGGGGCGTGGCCAGGAAGGTCGGGGTGATGGTCTGGTAGCGGTACTCCCCCGTCATCCCGGTGATGCCGAGGATCATCGCGAAGATGTAGCTGCCCTGGAAGGCGGAGGCCGCGTAGACGTTGCGGATCGCCTCCGCGGTGTCCAGCGCCGCGGAGGCCGGCTGCCCGGCGCCGGTGTCGCGACCCGCCAGCGCGGCGGTGGCGGCGGCCTGGATCACGGTGTAGAGCACCGCCCCGACCAGCAGCCCCCACCAGAGCCGTGTCGAGCTGATCTTGCGCAGCTCGGAGCGCACCAGGCTCACGGCGCCACCTCCTCGCCGGTCAGGTCCAGGAAGATCCGCTCCAGGTCGCTCGCCTCGGCGGTCAGCTCGTGCAGCTCGACGCCGTGCTCGTGGGCGAGGTGGCCGACCCGGTCGGTGGTGGCGCCCTCGACGCGGAGCCGGTCCGAGACCGCGGTCACGACGTACGGCGTCAGCGCCTCCCGCAGCAGCTCGGGGGTGGGGGTCCGCACCAGCACCGCGGTGGGGCCGGTCTCCAGCGAGGCCAGCGATCCCTGCCGGACCAGCCGCCCGCGGGCGATCACCACCACGTCGTCGACGGTCTGCTGCACCTCGCCGAGCACGTGGCTGGAGACCAGGACGGTGCGGCCCTCGGCCGCCAGCGTCCGCAGGAACTGCCGGAGCCAGGCGATCCCGGCCGGGTCCAGGCCGTTGGCGGGCTCGTCGAGGACCAGTACCGGGGGGTCGCCGAGCAGGGCCTGCGCGAGGGCGAGCCGCTGCCGCATGCCGAGGGAGTAGCCGCCCACCCGGCGGTCGGCGAACTCGGTGAGGGCCACCTGCGCGAGCAGCTCCTCGACCCGGCTCGACGGGAGGCCGCCGGCCAGCGCCATCACCTGGAGGTGCGCCCGGGCGGACCGGCCGGGATGGAAGTCGGAGGCCTCGAGGGCGGCACCCACCGTGGACTGGGGGCGCTCGAGGTCGGCGTAGTGCCGGCCGCCGATCGTGGCGGTGCCCGCGGTCGGGGTGACCAGGCCGAGCAGGCAGCGCAGGGTGGTGGTCTTCCCGGCGCCGTTCGGCCCGAGGAAGCCGGTCACCACCCCGGGCTCCACCGAGAAGCTGAGGTCGTCGAGGGCCACCACGTCGCCGAACCTCTTGGTGAGGCCGACGACGTCGAGGCGCTGTCCAGGCGTCTGCACATCCGGCAACCTACCGGTCCGCGGGGACAGTCCGGGTCAGAGTCGCTGCACGAACAGGTGCGAGGCGAGCTCCAGGTCGATCTCGGCGGACTCCCCGCCGCTGCCGATGAGCACCCCGGCCGCGCTCGCGACGACGGTGACCACCTTGTCCGGCAGCGCGCCGACCCGGCGCAGGGCGGCCATCGCGAGCTCGTCCTTCTGCATCTCCTCACCGATCCGGCGGACCAGCACGCGCAGGTCGTCGCGGCCACGGACCACCGCGTCCAGGGGCTCCGCGTCCGACGTCGGCGCGTCGCCGTCGGGGGTCTCCCCGAGCTCGGCCAGCCCGGGGATCGGGTTGCCGTAGGGCGACTCGGTCGGGTGGTCGAGCAGCTCCAGCAGCCGGCGCTCGACGGTCTCGGACATCACGTGCTCCCAGCGGCAGGCCTCCGCGTGCACGAGCTCCCAGTCGAGCCCGATCACGTCGGTGAGCAGCCGCTCCGCCAGCCGGTGCTTGCGCATCACCCGGACCGCGAGCCGGGTGCCGTCGTCGGTGAGCTCGAGGTGCCGGTCGCCCTCGACGGTCAGCAGCCCGTCACGCTCCATCCGGGCCACCGTCTGGCTCACCGTCGGTCCGCTCTGGTGCAGCCGCTCGGCGATCCGGGCGCGCAACGGCACCACTCCCTCCTCGACCAGCTCGTAGATGGTCCGGAGGTACATCTCGGTGGTGTCGATCAGATCGCTCACCCGGCCATTCTGTCCCATCTGCCCTCGGGAGTGTCCCCGCTGCCTGGCAGAGTGGTCGCCGTGCCCACCCAAGCCGTCATGTGGTTCCGCCGCGACCTCCGCCTGGCCGACAACCCCGCCCTCCTCGACGCGTGCGGCGACGGTGCCGACGGCGGGGCCGTGCTCCCGCTCTTCGTGCTCGACCCCGCGCTGTGGGGGCCGGCCGGGCCGGTCCGCCGGCGCTACCTGGTGGAGTCGCTGCGGGCGCTCGACGAGTCGATCCGCGGCGGCGGTCGCACCGGGCTCT
Source organism: uncultured Actinomycetota bacterium (assembly GCA_963800225.1). Taxonomy (GTDB): domain Bacteria; phylum Actinomycetota; class Actinomycetes; order Propionibacteriales; family Nocardioidaceae; genus Nocardioides_B. Next base: position 171,613 of record CAWDAF010000004.1, read on the forward strand.
CGGTGGTGCGCGGCGACCCGGTCCGGCAGGTGGTCCTCGCCGCCCGGGAGGTCGGCGCCGGCCGCGTGCACGTCGCCGCCGACTACGGCCCCTACGGCCACCGGCGCGACCTCGACGTCGAGGCCGCCCTCGCCGAGCACGACATCGAGCTGGTGCGCACCGGGTCGCCCTACGCCGTCGCGCCGGACCGGGTGAGGAACGGCTCCGGCTCGCCGTACAAGGTCTACACGCCCTACTCCAAGGGCTGGCTGGAGCACGGCTGGCGGGAGCCGGTCGACGCCCCCACCTCGGTCCGCTGGCTCGCCCTGGACAGCACCGTCGACCTGCCCGCCGCCGCCCTGCCCACGGGCGTCGAGCTGCCGGAGGCCGGGGAGGCGGCGGCGCTGCGGCAGTGGAGGACGTACCTCGAGGACCACCTCTCGGACTACGACGACGAGCGCGACCGGCCCGACCTCGACACCACCAGCCGGATGTCGCGGCACCTCAAGTGGGGCGAGATCCACCCACGCACCCTGCTCGCCGACCTCAAGGGGCGGCGCGGCCACGGCGCGGTGGCCTACCGCCGCGAGCTCGCCTTCCGGGAGTTCTACGCGGACGTGCTGTTCGCGCAGCCGCACACCGCCCGGGAGTACCTCCGCCCCGAGTTCGCGTCGATGCCGTACGACGAGCCGGGCGAGCAGCTCCAGGCCTGGAAGGACGGTCGCACCGGGTTCCCGATCGTCGACGCCGGCATGCGGCAGCTGCGGGCCACCGGCTGGATGCACAACCGGGTGCGGATGATCGTGGCCAGCTTCCTGGTCAAGGACCTGCACCTGGAGTGGCAGCACGGCGCCCGGCACTTCATGGAGTGGCTCGTCGACGGCGACCTGGCCTCCAACATGCACGGCTGGCAGTGGGTCGCCGGCTGCGGCACCGACGCGGCGCCGTACTTCCGGGTGTTCAACCCGACCACGCAGGGCGCGAAGTTCGACCCGGACGGCCGCTACGTGCGGCGGTGGGTGCCCGAGCTCGCCGACGTCGCCACGAAGCACGTCCACGCGCCGAGCGCCGGCCCCGGCGGTGCGCCGGCGGGCTATCCAGACCCGATCGTCGACCACAAGGAAGAGCGGGTCGAGGCCCTGGAGCGCTACGAGCTGGTCAAGCGATGATCAGCCAGCTGAACGTCCCCGCCCGCTTCAACGGGCCCGCCCGCTCCGGCAACGGCGGCTACGTGGCCGGCGCGCTGGCCCAGCGGCTGGCCCACCAGCCGCCGGCCGGCGCGACGGGCGACACCGTCGAGGTGACCCTGCGCAAGCCGCCGCCCCTGGACTCCGCGCTGCCGGTGGCACGCACGGGCGACCGCGCGGTGCTCGGCGACCCGGTCGTGGCGGAGGCGCGGCTGACCGGGCCCGGCGAGCACCCGCCGGAGCCCGTGGGGGCGGTGACGGCGGCCGAGGCCGCGGACGCGATGCTGCGCTACCCGGGGCTCGCCGACCACCCGTTCCCCACCTGCTTCGCGTGCGGTCCGGACCGTGACGAGGGGGACGGCCTGCGGATCTTCCCGGGGCCGGTGGGCGCCGACCGGGGCCACGTCGCGTCCCTGTGGGTCCCGCGGCCCGGTCACGCGGAGCCGACCGGTCCGGTCGACGGGGTCCACCGCTGCGGGGTGGCGGTCACCTGGGCGTCCCTGGACTGCGTCGGCGGCTGGTCCGAGGACCTCGCGGGCCGACCCTGCGTGCTCGGCCGGATGACCGCCCGTCTCGACGCGCTGCCGGTGGTCGGCGAGCCGCACGTGGTGGTGGGCCGGCACCTCGGCCGCGACGGCCGCAAGTCGTTCACCGCCAGCACCCTCTACGACGCCGACGGCAGGATGCTGGCCAGCGCCCGGCACACCTGGCTCCAGGTCGACCCCGCGGTCTTCAACTAGAGCGGCAAGCGCCCGACCCGCGGCCCGGCGCCGCGACCAGCGACGCGGGGCGCCCCGCCGACCTAGATGGTCTAGACCACCGGTGTGGCACCGGGTCCGGTGTGGCCCAGTCCGGTAGAACCGACCAATGGACACCGCTCCGATCCGCGTCTTCCTGCTCGACGACCACGAGGTGGTCCGTCGCGGCCTGCGCGACCTGCTCGAGAGCGAGGGCGACATCGAGGTGGTCGGCGAGTCCGGCTCCGCGGTCGAGGCGGCGGCCCGGATCCCGGCGCTGCGGCCCGACGTGGCGGTCCTGGACGGCCGGCTGCCGGACGGCAGCGGCATCGACGTCTGCCGGGACGTGCGCTCGGTCGACCCGTCGATCAAGGCGCTGATCCTGACCAGCTACGACGACGACGAGGCGCTGTTCGCCGCGATCCTGGCCGGCGCCGCGGGCTACGTGCTGAAGCAGATCGCCGGCACCGACCTGATCGACGGGGTCCGCCGGGTCGCGGCCGGCCAGTCGCTGCTCGACCCGAGCCTGATCGCCCGGGTCCTGGACCGGGTGCGCACCGGCCCCGCGGAGCAGCCCGAGCTGACCAGCCTCACCCAGCAGGAGCGCAAGATCCTCGCGCTCATCGCGGAGGGGCTGACCAACCGGCAGATCGGCGAGCGGATGTTCCTGGCCGAGAAGACCGTGAAGAACTACGTGTCCAGCATCCTGTCCAAGCTCGGCCTCGAGCGTCGCACCCAGGCCGCCGTGCTCGCCTCCAAGCTGCTGCGCTGATGGCGCTGCCCGACCAGTCGGAGCCGGCCCTCGCCGCCGCCCTCCAGGCGCTGCCGGGCACGCCACGGGTGGTCGCGTCCGGCAACTTCGCGACGCCGACGACCCTGCTCGCGCTGGTGGATCGGGCCCTGCCGTCATACCGGCTGAACGTGCTCAACGCCCAGCACGGCCTGCCGTCCCGGGACGGCGTGGTGCACGAGACGTCGTTCGTCGGGGTGGGCATGCGCTTCAGCCCCGGGCTGAGCTACGTGCCGACCCGGCTCTCGCTGCTGCCGGTGCTGTTCGGGACCACGCTTCCGCCCGACGTCGCCGTCCTGCACACCTCGCTGCCGCACCAGGGCACGGTGTCGCTGGGCACCGAGGTCAACGTGCTGCCGGCCGCCGTGGACGAGGTACGCCGCCGCGGTGGCCTGGTCGTCGCGCAGATGAACGCGCAGATGCCCTACACCTTCGGCGACGCGGTGCTCCCCCTCGACCAGGTCGACCACGCGATCGAGGTCGACGAGCCGCTCCTCTCCCCCGCGCCGCTGCTCCTCGACGACGCCGCCCGGCTGATCGGCGGGCGGATCGCGGCCCGGGTCCCGCACGGCGCCGTGCTGCAGACCGGTATCGGCGCCGTCCCGGACGCCACCCTGAACGAGCTGAGCAGGCACCGCGGGCTCCGGATCTGGACGGAGATGTTCAGCGACGGGGTGCTCGTCCTCGACCGGGCCGGCGCCCTGGACCCGACCGCCCCGGTGACCGCCTCGTTCATGTTCGGCTCCCGGGAGCTCTACGACTGGGTGGACCGCAACGACCGGGTGCGGATGCTGCGCACCGAGAAGACCAACGACCCGGCGCTGATCCGGCTCAACCGGCAGATGGTCAGCGTCAACGCCGCCCTCCAGGTCGACCTCTTCGGCCAGGCGAACGCCTCGCGGATCGGCCGGCGGATCTACTCCGGCTTCGGCGGACAGACCGACTTCGTGGTCGGTGCCCTGCACGCGCCGGGCGGCCAGGCCCTGGTGGCGCTCCGCTCCTGGCACCCCAAGGCCGACCGGTCCACCATCGTGCCGCTGGTCGACGAGCCGGTGACCTCCTTCCAGATGACCGCCGTGGTCACCGAGCAGGGGGTCGCCGAGGTCGCCGGGCACGACCAGCGCGCCCAGGCGAGGCACCTGATCTCGCAGGCCGCCCACCCCGACGCGCGCGAGGAGCTCCGGGAGGAGGCCGCGGCGCTGTACCTGCTGGACTGATGGTCCCGTCGCCGCGGGGACCTTGGTCCTCCCGGTCTATGCCGGTCTGCTCTCGCCCCCGCCGCCGTACGGCGCGAGGCTCGAGGTGACAACAAGCTCCCCCGGGAGCACGAGCAGGAGGCACCGTCATGGCCACGCTTCACCGTCACACCACGAGCTCGGACCCTTCGCACCCGGTCGCTCCCGCGACCCCGCAGGAGCAGGAGATCGTCACCACCCACCCGGCGCGCCAGGCGCTCGCCGCGGTGCGGATCGCCTTCGGAGTGACCTTCCTGTGGGCGTTCTTCGACAAGCTGCTGGGACTCGGCTTCGCCACCGGCGCGGTCACCAACGCGTCGGGCGCCAAGACCGGCATCGACTTCTTCAGCAAGGACGCCTGGGTCAACGGCGGCAACCCGACGATGGGCTTCTTGAAGTTCGGCGCCACCGGTCCCTTCAAGGGCTTCTACAACAGCATCGCCGGCGAGACCTGGGTGAACTGGCTGTTCATGCTCGGCTTGCTCGCGATCGGCGTCGCGCTCACCTTCGGCATCGCGATCCGGCTCGGGGCCGCGGCCGGCTTCGTGATGTACCTGATGATGTGGAGCGTCGCGCTGCTGCCCCCGAACAACCCGCTGATCGACGAGCACATCCTCGGCGCCCTGACCGTGCTGGTGCTCGGCCTCACCCTCGCCGGTGACACCTGGGGCCTGGGCCGCTCCTGGGCCAAGCTGGGCCTGGTCCGCAAGCACCCCGCCCTGAGGTGAGTCAGTGCGGGCCCAGCGGGACCCGCCACTCCACGATCGTGCCGTGCGGCTCCTCCGGGAGGAGCCGCACGGCACCGCCGAGCTCGACCGCCCGCCGCCGCACGTTGCTCAGACCGCTCTCGATCCGGTCCGAGGCCAGCCCCTGGCCGTCGTCGGTGACCCGGAGCACCACCTCGCGGTCCGCGACGACCACCTCCACGGTCGTGCTGCTCGCGCCGGCATGCCGGGCCACGTTGGACAGCGCCTCGCGGAGCACGGCGACCAGCTGGTCGCCGACCGGACGCGGGACCACCGAGTCCAGCGGGCCCGAGGTCCGCACCACCGGCACGAAGCCGAGCACCGGACCGTAGTCCCGGGCCACGTCGTGCACGTCGTTGCGCAGGGACTCCTCGTGACCGTACTGGAGGCCGAAGATCGTCGACCGGATGTCGCGGATGGTGACGTCGAGGTCCTGGACTGTCTTGTCGATCCGCTCCACCACCGCCGGGTCCGAGGACAGCCGGCGGGCACCCTGGAGCTGGAGCCCGGTCGCGAACAGCCGCTGGATGACCAGGTCGTGCAGGTCGCGGGCGATCCGGTCCCGCTCGGAGACCAGCACCAGCTCCTGGCGCTCCGACATCGCCTGGGTGCGGTCCAGGAAGAGGGAGGCCTGGTCGGCGAACGAGCCGAGCAGCTCGGTCTCCTCGATCTCGAGGACACCGCGTCCGGCGCGGACCACCAGCAGCACGCCGCTGGAGGCGAGGTGTGCACGCAGCGGGACCAGCACCGCCGTCCGGTCGTCCGCCAGGGTGACCACGAGCAGGTCGGGCTGGGTGTCGGCCTGCTCGATCTGCTCGCGCAGGGCGGCCACGACCGTGGCGACGTCGTCGGGGTCGGCGGCCCCGCCTCCGTCCCCGGCCACGGCCGAGATCTCGTGGCCCCCGTGGTCAGCGCGCTGGAGCACCGCGACGATCGCAGCGCCGGACACGGTGCGCATGGCGACCGCGATCCGGGAGAGCGCGTCCTCCAGCAGGATCGGCGGCTGCAGCGCGTCGCTGAGCTGGGCGGAGGCCTCCAGCCACTCTCGCCGCCGCTCGCTGAGCGCGTAGGCGCGGGCGTTCTCGATCACGAACCCGGCCGTCGTGGCCAGCGCCCCGACGAGCAGCTCGTCCTGCTCGGAGAAGTCCTCGCCGTCGGCCTTCTCGGTGAGGTAGAGGTTGCCGAACACCGTGCCGCGGATGCGGACCGGGACCCCGAGGAAGCTCTCCATCGGCGGGTGGTTGGCCGGGAAGCCGAACGACTTCGGGTGCTCCTGGAGGTGGGCGAGCCGCAGCGGCCGCGGGTGGTCGATGAGCAGGCCGAGGATGCCGTGCCCGCGGGGCAGGGCGCCGATCTTGCTGTGCTCCTCCTCGCTCAGCCCGATGGTCAGGAAGTCGCTGAGCCCGCCGGTGTCGTCGAGGACCCCCAGGGCGCCGTACCGGGCGCCGGTGATCTCACAGGCCGCCACCACGATCCGGTTGAGCACGCTGTGCAGGTCGAGGTCGGAGCTGATCGCGAGGACGGCCTCCAGGAGCGACCGGGCGTTGCGCGGAAGGTCGAGGCCGCCAGCCCCCGTCGTCGCCGTCATGGTTCGCAGCGTAGCGCCCGCGATCGGCTCAGCTGCTGCGTCGGACCGGCGAGGTGGTCGGCTCGCGCGCCCAGCGGCCGCCGATCCGGCGTCCGCTCAGCTGGCGCCACCGCAGCCGCAGGTACAGGCTCCGATGGCCGCCGGCCCAGGGCTGCGGCTCCCCGAGCTCACGGATCTCCCGGATCTCCTGCGGGTCGTCGACGCGGGACGCCCGGCCGATCGCGACCACGCTCCAGCCGAGATGGCTCTCGTAGTCGATGTCGTCGATCTCGAAGGCCAGGTCGGTGATCAGCCCGTACGTCGCGAGCTCGCTGTAGGAGGAGGTGCGGAACACGATCGCGCCGCGGTGCACGGCGTAGTTGACCGGCACGATCCGCGGCCCCGTCGGTGTCGACATCGCCACCCGGCCGAGCACCCCCTGCTCGAGCAGCTGGAGGCACTCGGTGCTGGAGAGTTCGGCAGGCTCGGTCACGACAGGCCGCCTCGCACCACCACGACCGTGCAGCGCCCGTGCTCGGCCACGGTCCGGCTCACCGAGCCGAGCACCCGCGCGGTCAGCGCGCTCCGGCCGCGCGAGCCGACGACCACCGTGGAGGCCGTCTCGGAGCGGCCGACCAGGGCCTGCGCCGGGGTCTCCTGGACCAGTCGCCGCCGGACCAGCACGTCGGGGTACTTCTCGCCGAACCCGGCCAGGGACTCCCCGAGCAGCAGCTCCCACTCCTCCATCAGCTCGTGCAGCGCGGTGGGGCTGATCACGTCCGGAGCGGGGAAGAGCCAGGCGTCGCCGAGGGCGTGCACGACCTCCAGCGGCCGGTGCTGCTCGGAGGCCAGCTCGAACGCGAGACCGAGCGCCGCCGAGGAGTCGGGAGTGCCGTCCACGCCGACCACGACCGGCCCGTCCTCGTGGTCGGGGTCCCGGGCGACCACCAGCGGGCAGGGGGCGTGCGTGACCAGCGCGGCGCTGACCGACCCGAGCAGCAGCCGGCTGACCCGCCCGCGGCCGCGCGAGCCGACCACCAGCACCGCCGCGTGCTCGGCCATGGAGATCAGCAGGTCACGGGCGTCGTGCAGCTCCAGGTGGGCGCTGATCTCCAACGACGGCTCGGTGGCCCGGGCCAGCGCGTGCGCACGGTCGAGCACCTGGCGGCCGGCGGCGCGCAGGCTGTGCCGGGCCTCGGCGAGGTCGAAGGCGAAGTCGGTCGGGACGATGTCGCCGGCCGCGTGCACGAGCGCCAGCGGCCTGCGGTGCGCGGCGGCGTAGTGCGCGGCCCAGCTGACCGCGGCGTCGCTGCCCGCTGAGCCGTCGACTCCGACGAGGACCGAGCCGGGAATGCACGAGGTGCTCATGGCTGCCATCGTGGCCTCCGCCCCGGACCCGGTGTCAGGGGACGAGGGCATACCAGACCGGGACCTTGGTCCCCTCCGGCCCGCGGCGTCCCGTTTGACAGGAAAACCCCTTCTACCCTGCAATTGGAACGTGCAAATCAATCCCTCCTCGAGCCCGTGGTGGCGGCACGCCGTCTGCTACCAGATCTACGTCCGCAGCTTCGCCGACGGCAACGGGGACGGCGTCGGTGACATGGCCGGCATCGAGCAGCGGCTCCCCTACCTGGCCGACCTCGGCGTGGACGCGGTGTGGATCACCCCCTTCTACCCCTCCCCCCAGCTCGACCACGGCTACGACGTCGCGGACTACCGCGACGTCGACCCGCTGTTCGGCAGCATCGACGACTTCGACTCGATGCTCGCGACGGCCCACGACCTCGGCATCAAGCTGATCGCGGACGTCGTACCGAACCACACCTCGCACGACCACCCGTGGTTCCGCGAGGCCCTCGCCGCGAAGCCCGGCGACCCGTCCCGCGACCGCTACGTGTTCCGCGACGGCGCCGGCCCGGACGGCAGCGAGCCGCCGAACAACTGGCTCTCGATCTTCGGCGGACCGGCCTGGAGCCGGCTCGAGGACGGCCAGTGGTACCTCCACCTCTTCGACTCCAGCCAGCCCGACCTGAACTGGTGGAACGACGAGGTCGGCGACGAGTTCGAGTCGATCCTGCGCTTCTGGCTGGACCGGGGCGTCGACGGCTTCCGCATCGACGTCGCGCACGGCCTCTACAAGCCGGCCGACCTGACCCCGCGCCAGGCCACCGACAAGCCGCCGCACCCGATGTGGGACCAGCCCGAGGTGCACGAGGTGTACCGCCGCTGGCACAAGATCCTCGCCGAGTACGACGGCGACCGGATGGCCGTGGCCGAGGCGTGGACCGGGTCCGCCGAGTCGATGGCCCGCTACATCCGCCCCGACGAGCTCCAGCAGACGTTCAACTTCGCGTGGCTGCAGGCCGACTGGTCCGCCGAGGAGTTCCGCAAGGTCGTCGTGGACACCTTCGAGGCGGTCGGGCTGGTCGACGGCACCCCGACCTGGGTGCTGTCCAACCACGACGTGGTCCGCGAGACCAGCCGGTACGGGGGCGGCGGGACCGGCGTCGCCCGGGCCCGCGCTGCGGCGCTCACGATGATGGCGCTGCCGGGGTCGGCCTACGTCTACCAGGGTGAGGAGCTCGGCCTGGAGCAGGTCGAGGTCGAGCCCGAGCACCGCACCGACCCGTCGTGGTTCCGCACCGGGGAGGCCGGCCGCGACGGCTGCCGGGTGCCGATGCCGTGGTCCGGGACCTCCGCGCCGTACGGCTTCGGCCCCGGGCAGGGGCAGCCGTGGCTGCCGATGCCCGCGGACTGGGCGGGGCTCACCGTGGAGGCGCAGTCCGGGGACGACGCCTCCACGCTGACCTTCTTCCGGCGGATGCTTCGGCTGCGCCGCGAGGTGACCACCGGGCTGCCCGAGACGGTCGAGGTGCTCACCTCCGCGCCGGGCGTCCTCGCGCTCGGTCGCGGTGACCTGGTCGCGGTGGTCAACTGCGGGACCGGCCCGGCGACGCTTCCCGCCGAGGCCGGCGAGCTGCTGCTGAGCAGCGCCACCGAGCCGGTGGGCGGACTGCTCGCCCCGGACACCGCGGCCTGGTTCCGCCGCCGCCGCTAGCCCCCACCCCGATAGTCCGTGACGGTCTGGTTGTCCCAGCCCCGCTGAGACAGCAAGAACGTCACGGACTATCGGGGGTTTCTTGGGCGCTCAGCCGACGGGGACGGTCTCCCGCTCCGGCTCGGGGACGCTCACGTCGGCCGCCTCGTCCTCGCGCTCGATGGTGGTCCGCAGCGGCACCTCGCGGATGAAGAGCACCGCCACCAGGGCGATCGCCGCGAACGGCACGGCGATCAGGAACAGGTGCCCCGTGGCATCGCCGAAGGCCGTCTCGAAGACGGTCCGCACCGGCGCCGGCAGGGTGGCCATGTCCGGGATGGCGCTGCCGCCGCTGCCGGTTGCGGCGACGCCGAGCGCGGCGAGGCCCTTGGTCACACTGGTGGCGACCTGGGCGCTGAGCACCGCGCCGAGCGCCGAGACCCCGATCGAGCCGCCCATCGAGCGGAAGAAGGCGACCACGGAGCTGGCCGCGCCCATGTCGCGCTGGGCGGTGTTGTTCTGCACCGCGAGCACGAGGTTCTGCATGGTCGCGCCGAGGCCGAGCCCCAGGACCGCCATGAAGACGCCGACCCGGACCAGGCTGGTGGTCGCGTCGATCGTGCTCAGCAGGCTCAGCCCGACGACCACGAAGACCATGCCGGTGACCAGGTACCGCTTCCAGCGCCCCGTCCGGCTGATGATCCGGCCGGTGCCGATGCTCGAGACGAGCAGGCCGCCCACCATCGCCATCGACATCAGGCCCGCGTGGGTGGGGCTCATCGCGTGCGCGATCTGGAAGTACTGCGAGAGGTAGACCGTCGAGGCGAACATCGCCACGCCGACCATCACCGAGGCAAGGGTCGCCAGGCTGGTGGTGCGGTCGCGGAACATCCGCGGCGGGATGATCGGCTCCGGGGCGCGCATCTCGGTCAGGACGGCACCGGCGAGCAGCGCCACCCCGAGCGCGACCATCCAGGCCGTGGTCACCGAGCCCCAGGCGAAGTTGTGGCCGGCCAGCGACACCCAGATCAGCAGGGTCGAGACGCCACCGGCGATCAGGATCGCACCGAGGTAGTCGATGTGCACCTCGCGCTTGACGGTCGGCACGTGCAGGGTCTTCTGGAGGACCACGAAGGCGAGTACGGCGACCGGGAGGCCGACGAAGAAGCAGCCGCGCCAGCCCCAGGCGGAGTCCACGACGAAGCCACCGATGAGGGGCCCGCTGACCGTGGCCAGCGCGAACACCGCGCCGATGTAGCCGGAGTAGCGGCCGCGCTCACGAGGGGAGACGATCGAGGCGATGACCACCTGGACCAGCGCGGTCAGGCCGCCGACGCCGAGCCCCTGGAACGCGCGAGCCGCGATCAGCGACCCCATGTTGGGGGCGAGGCCGGCCGCCAGCGAGCCGATCACGAAGATCACCAACGCCGTCTGCACGAGCATCTTCTTGCTGAACAGGTCGGCGAGCTTGCCCCAGACCGGGGTGGAGGCCGTCATCGTCAGCAGCGTGGCCACCACGACCCAGGTGTAGCCCGACTCGCTGCCCTTGAGGTCGGCGACGATCCGCGGGAGGGCGTTGGACACCACCGTCGAGGACAGCATCGCCACGAACAGGCCGAGCAGCAGGCCGGACAGCGCCTCGAGCACCTGCTTGTGCGACATCGGCCCGTCGTCGACGACTGTCGGGGTCGTGCTCACCCGCCTGCGCGCGGCGTGCTTTCCGGGCTTCTGAATCGTCTGCGACATGTCCTCATGCTCTCGAGTCGGGTACGACGACAGACTACCCAATGCTTGCGTTCTGCAACCATCTATCTCGACGGTTCCCGGGGTGATGCTCCCCACCCGCGCGGCGGGAATGGTCAGGGCGTCGGCCGGTCCGCGTCGTAGGACAGGAACCCGCGCGACAGCGCGCTCGCGGTCAGCGCGCCCAGCACGCACGCCAGGCCGCCGAGCAACAGCGCCACCCGCTCCCCGGTGTGGCTGGCCACCGAGCCGGCCAGGAAGTCACCGGCCCGCGGACCACCCGCGACCACCACGATGAACACGCCCTGGAGCCGGCCGCGCAGCTCGTCGGGCGCAGCCACCTGGAGGATCGTGGACCGGTACGCCGAGCTGACCATGTCGGCCATCCCCGAGATCGCCAGGAACACCACCCCGACCCAGAGCACGTCGGTGAGCCCGACCCCGCCCACCGCCGTGCCGTAGACGATCACCGCGACCACGATCGCCAGTCCCTGGAGCCGGACCCGGCTGACCCACCCCGAGAACAGGAACGCCACGACGGCGCCCGCGGCCGGGGCTGCCTGGAGCAGGCCCACCACGCCGGCGCCACCGCCGTACACCTTGTAGGCGAGGGCCGGGAACAGCGCCCGCGGCTGGGCGAGCACCATCGCGCACAGGTCCAGCACGAAGGTCATCCGCAGGTTCGGCGACCGCTTCAGGAAGCCCAGCCCGTCGACGACCGAGCGGAGCCCGGCGCGGGGGCTGTTGTCCATCGGCGGCATCCGCGGCAGCCGGACCAGCGCGTAGTAGGCGGCGGTGAAGGTGACCACGTCGATGGAGTAGGCGGCGCCGAACCCGTGCCAGGTGATGACCAGCGCCCCCAGCATCGGGCCGAAGGTGAAGCCGAGGTTGAACGACGCCATGTTCAGCGCCGACGCGGCCGGCATCAGTGACCTGTCGAGCAGCCGCGGGACCATCGCGCTGCGTGCCGGGTTGTTGACCGCGTAGAACCCCGACTGCACCGCGATGCAGCCGTAGAGCACCCACACCGACGTGTTGCCGGCGAAGGCCTGCACCGCCAGTGCGACCGAGACCGCCCAGAGACCCGCGCTCGCCAGCAGGGCCAGGGAGCGCCGGTCGACCGCGTCGGCGATGGCGCCGCCGTACAGGCCGAGCACCACCAGCGGCACCAGCGCGAAGACGCCGACCAGGCCGACGTAGAACGACGACCCGGTGATCGCGTACACCTGGATCGCGATCGCGACGTTGGTCATCTGCTGACCCAGCTGGGCGACGGTGTTGCCGACGAAGAGCCGGCGGTACGGCGCCGAGACCTGGAGCGGTCGGACGTCGGTGACCACCGACCTCCACCAGCGGCGACGGACTGGCGACTCCTGCTCGGGCTCGGCGTGCACGGGCCAACCATCGCACCCGGGCTAAATCTCTTGTCCCTCCTGCGGGCCGGACGTACGCTTTTCGGACACGGGAAAGGAGGTGGTCCGGAAGTGCATTCTTCACGGATTCGTGAGGTGGCTGCTCGCTAGCAGCGCACCCGCCAGCCACGCTGATGAGCAGTGCGCGCTGGTAATACCAAGCAGTCACCCGGCCCGTGGGTGCTCCGGACATCATCCGACCGGAGAGCGGTCTCGTACCGCACACCCGCGGGCCGCTTGCTGTCTGCGGGGCAGTGCGGGGGCCTTGGGTAGGCACTGCGCCGCTCCCCCTGCCGGCTCTGCGCCTGCTGCCGTGTCGGTTTCCCAGGTGATGCAGGACTTCTGGCGCTCCCCACGGTGAACTTCCCGTGGGGAGCGCCAGTTCTCCGTGGTCAGTGAGCCCGCCGGCCCGGCACCGTCGTACTCCGCGCACCCCGGTCGTCCGACCGGGCCCGCGCCGTACGCCGGGCACGGAACGCCCCGACCTCCGACTCCCCATGGGAAACCGGCACTCCCCCCTGGAAGTTCACCGTGGGGAGCGACGGTTTCTCGGCATCACCTGGGAAACGTCACGCCACACCGCCCGCACCGCCCACCCCCGCCGCACCGTCAGACAAGCGCCTGACTGAACTGCGAGCTGTACAGCGCGGCGTAGGCACCGTCGGCGGCGAGCAGCTCCTCGTGGCTACCCTGCTCGACGATCGCGCCGGACTCCATCACCAGGATCAGGTCGGCGTCGCGGATCGTGGAGAGCCGGTGCGCGATCACGAAGCTGGTGCGGTCCGAGCGCAGCGCCGCCATCGCCTGCTGCAGCAGCAGCTCGGTGCGGGTGTCCACCGAGCTGGTCGCCTCGTCGAGGATCAGCAGCGCCGGGTCGGCCAGGAAGGCGCGGGCGATGGTGACCAGCTGCCGCTCGCCCGCACTGATGCTGCTGCCCTCCTCGTCGACGACGGTGTCGTAGCCGTCGGGCAGGTTGTGCACGAACCGGTCGACGTAGGTGGCCTGGGCCGCCTCGAGGATGTCGTGCTCGGAGGCGTCCGGGCGACCGTAGGCGATGTTCTCGCGGATCGTCCCGCCGAACAGCCAGGTGTCCTGGAGCACCATCCCGGTCCGCCCGCGCAGGTCGCCGCGGCGCATCGTGGAGATGTCCACCCCGTCCAGGGTGATCCGGCCGGCGTCGATGTCGTAGAAGCGCATGATCAGGTTCACCAGGGTGGTCTTGCCCGCCCCGGTGGGGCCGACGATCGCGACCGTCTGCCCCGGCCGCGCGACCAGGGACAGGTCGTCGATCAGCGGCTCGTCCGGCTGGTAGCGGAACGACACGTGCTCGAAGACCACCTCGCCGCGACCCCCGACGGCGAGCGGCGCGGCCTTCTCGACCGGCTCCTCGTCCGCGTCGAGCAGCTCGAAGACCCGCTCCGCGGAGGCGACGCCGGACTGGAGCAGGTTGACCATCGAGGCCACCTGCGTGAGCGGCTGGGTGAACTGCCGCGAGTACTGGATGAACGCCTGGACGCCGCCCAGGGTCATCGTGCCGCTGGCCACCCGCAGCCCGCCGAGCACCGCGATCACGACGTAGTTGATGTTCCCGATGAACATCATCACCGGCATGATCAGCCCGGACACGAACTGCGCCCCGAAGCTGGCCGCGAACAGCTCGTCGTTCTCCCGCTCGAAGACCGCCTCGACCTCCGCCTGGCGGCCGAACACCTTGACCAGCTCGTGGCCGGTGAAGGTCTCCTCGACGTGCGCGTTGAGCGTGCCGGTACGTCGCCACTGGGCGATGAACAGGCCCTGGGAGCGCTTCATGATCTGGCTGGCCAGCAGCATCGACAGCGGCACCGTGACCAGGGCGACGAGCGCCAGCGTCGGCGAGATCGAGATCATCATCGCCAGCACGCCGACCACCGTGAGCACCGAGACCAGCAGCTGGCTCATCGTCTGCTGGAGCGTCTGGCTGACGTTGTCGATGTCGTTGGTGACCCGGGACAGCAGCTCCCCGCGCGGCTGCCGGTCGAAGTAGCTCAGCGGCAGCCGGTTGACCTTCTCCTCGACCTCCGAGCGCATCCGCCGCACGGTGCTCTGCACGACGTCGTTGAGCACGAAGCCCTGCAGCCAGGAGAGCAGGGACGCGGCCACGTACACGCCGAGCACCAGCAGCAGCACCTGCGCGACCGCGGTGAAGTCGACGCCCCGGCCGGGCACCACGTCCATCCGCTGGAGCATGTCGGCGAGGGTGCCGTCGCCCCGGGCGCGCAGCCCCGCGACGGCATCGGCCTTGGTGGTGCCCTCCAGCCGCCGGCCGAACAGCCCCGCGAAGATCAGGTCGGTGGCGTGGCCGAGGATCCGCGGACCCAGCACGGTGAGCCCGACACTGACGAGCGCCAGCAGCACGACGGCGACGGCCTTGCCACGCTCGGGACGCATCCGGCCGACCAGCCGGCGGGCCGACGGCCCGAAGGTCATGGACTTCTGGCCGACCATGCCGCCGCCCATCGGACCGCCTCGGCCGGGGCCGCCCTGACCCTGGATGCGCTCGGTCTCCTTCATCTGCCCGGGCTGCTGCGCCGGCCTGGTGGTGCTCATGCGGCCTCCTCCGCGGTCAGCTGGGACCGGACGATCTCCTGGTACGTCGGACAGGTCGCCACCAGCTCCTCGTGCCGCCCGCGTCCCACGACGACGCCGTCCTCGAGCACCAGGATCTGGTCGGCGTCGATGATCGTGGACACCCGCTGCGCGACGATCACGACCGTCGCGGCGGTGGTGACCGGGGCCAGCGCCGCCCGCAGCCGCGCGTCGGTGGTGAGGTCGAGCGCCGAGAAGGAGTCGTCGAACAGGTAGATCTCGGGCTGCCGGATCAGCGCCCGGGCGATGGCCAGCCGTTGCCGCTGCCCGCCGGAGACATTGGTGCCGCCCTGGGTGATCGGCGCCTCCAGCCCCTCCGGCATCGCCTCGACGAACTCCCGGGCCTGGGCGATCTCCAGCGCCGTCCACATCTCGTCCTCGGTGGCGTCCGGCTTACCGGTCCGCAGGTTGCTGGCGACGGTGCCGGAGAACAGGAACGCCTTCTGCGGAACCAGCCCGATCCGGCTCCACAGCAGCTCCGGGGGCAGCCGGCGTACGTCGACCCCGTCGACGTACACCTCGCCGCCGGTGACGTCGAAGAGCCGGGGCACCAGGTTCACCAGGGTGGTCTTGCCGGAGCCGGTGGAGCCGATGATCGCCGTCGTACCTCCGGGCCGGGCGGTGAAGGACAGGTCCCGCAGCACCGGCTCCTCGGCACCGGGGTAGGTGAACTCCACCCCGCGGAGCTCCAGCTCGCCGTGCCCCTGGAGCACCGTGACCGGGTCGGCGGGCGGGGCGACCGAGGTCTCGGTGTCGAGCACCTCCACGATCCGGTCGGCGCACACCGACGCCCGCGGCACCATGATCAGCATGAAGGTCGCCATCATCACCGACATCAAGATCTGCACCAGGTAGGCCAGGAACGCGGTCAGCGAGCCGATCTGCATCTGCCCCGCGTCGACCCGGTGGCCGCCGAACCAGAGCACCGCGACGCTGGACACGTTCAGGATCAGCATCACCGTCGGGAACATCGTGGCCATCCAGCGGCCGGTGGTCACCGCGACGTCGGTGAGCTCGGCGTTCGCGGCGCCGAACCGCCTGGTCTCGTAGGGCTCGCGGACGAACGCGCGGACCACCCGGATGCCGGTGATCTGCTCGCGCAGGATCCGGTTCACGGCGTCGATGCGGACCTGCATCAGCCGGAACCCGGGCACCATCTGGGAGATGATCAGCGCGACCGCGCCGAACAGCAACGGCACGCACACCGCCAGCAGCCAGGACAGCCCGAGGTCCTCGCGCATCGCCATCAGCACGCCGCCGACCATCATGATCGGGGCGGCCACCATCATCGTGCAGGTCATCATCACCAGCATCTGCACCTGCTGGACGTCGTTGGTGTTGCGGGTGATCAGCGACGGCGCCCCGATCAGGTGCACCTCGCGGCTGGAGAACGTGCCGACCCGGCGGAACAGCGCCGCCCGCACGTCACGCCCGAAGCCCATGGCGGTCCGCGCCCCGACGTACACCGCACAGCCGCTGCACACGATCTGCACGAGCGAGACCGCGAGCATCACCGCGCCGGTGCGGGTGATGTAGCCGGTGTCGCCGGTGGCGACGCCCTTGTCGATGATGTCGGCGTTCAGGCTGGGCAGGTACAGGGCCGCCATCGTGCCGACGAACTGGAGCAGGACGACGAGCGCGAGCGGGCGGGCGTAGGGGCGCAGGCGCTCCCGGAGCAGACGCAGCAACATGTCAGTCCCCCTCCGCCGCGGGGTGGCTGCGGATCCCATCGAGCAGCACGCCGGTGATCTGGTCGGGGGTGAGCACCTGGTCCTGCTCGGCGCCGGGGTGGCGCGCCCCGAGCACCAGGGTGCGCAGCAGCAGCGCCGCCGTACGGGGCTCCACGGCCAGCTCGCCGCGATGCGGCTCGAACACCTCGGTGAGCCGGTCCAGCAGCGCCCGGTGCGAGTCCAGGACGAACTGCGGCGGCCCCGGCGGATGCTGCTCGCGCCCGTCGGCGGCCTGCGTCATCCACACGCCGCGCAGTGCCATCATCACCGCGACGACCTTCTCCGACCGCTCGTGCATGCGCTGGGTGGTGACCAGCACCCGCTCGCGCAGGCCGGTGCAGCCCGCCAGCGCGGCGGCGAGGTCGGCGCTGGCCGTGGACGGGTTCAAGGTCTCCTCGGCGACCGCCATCAGCAGCGCTGCCTTGTCGGGGAAGACCCGGAAGATGGTGCCCTCCGCGATCCCGGCCGCCTCGGCGATCTGCTTGGTGGTCACGCCGTCCCCGTGCTGCAGGAGCAGCGGGACGACGACGTCCACGATCGCCCGGCGTCGCTCGTCGGGGGCCATCGGAGCCGCGCGACCGGTGCGGTGTACGGAGGTGGGAGTCACCGGACCAGCCTAAGTGAGTGAGTGCTCACTCACAAGCGGCTTTTCGGCTGCCGGTTTCCCAGGTGATGCCGACTTTCTGGCGCTTCCCATGGGAAGTTCCCCATGGGGAGTGCCGGTTTCTCGGCATCACCTGGGAAACCGACAAGGCGCACGCACGCCGACCGGCGTCAGGGGGCGAGCCGGTCCACCGCCCACGGCGCGTGCGGGTCGGCATGGGTACGCCGGTAGACGAGCCGGTCGTGCATCCGGCCCTTGCGGCCCTGCCAGAACTCCACGGCGTCCGGGGCGACCCGGTAGCCACCCCAGAACGGCGGCACGGGTACGTCGTCCACGTCGGCGAACTGCGCGAGCACCCCGCCGTAGCGCTCGTCGAGGGCGGACCGGGACGCCACCACGCGGGACTGCGGCGAGCTCCAGGCGCCGAGCTGGGACTCCCGGGGACGCCCGGCGAAGTAGGTCTCGTTCTCCTCCGCCGACACCTTCGTGGCGGTGCCGTCGACGCGGACCTGACGCTGGAGGTCGTGCCACGGGAAGAGCAGCGACACGGCGGGGTTCGCGGCGATCTCGGCGGCCTTGCGGGACTCGTAGTTGGTGAAGAACACGAACCCGCCGTCGCCGAGTCCCTTGAGCAGCACCATCCGCGAGGACGGCCGCCCCTCGGCCGAGACGGTGGAGACCACCATCGCGTTGGGCTCGTGCAGACCGGCGGCGACGGTGTCGTCGAGCCAGCGGCGGAACATCGAGATCGGGTCGCCGTCGAGGTCGGGGGTGTCCAGGCCGTGGTCGCCGTACTCGCGGCGCAGCCTGCCGAGGTCGTGCTGCGGGTGCTCGCTCATCACCCGAACCTACCCAGCGCCACCCCGCCACCCGGGGCGGGTGTGTCCAGGGACGTGACGGGCGTCGCAGGAGTGGGCATGATGAGCACGTTTGCGGATGTCGGCGTGATGACGAGGAGCACCAGATGAGCGAGGTCCACCACGGGCTCGAGGGCGTCGTCGCCTTCGAGACCGAGATCGCCGAGCCGGACAAGGAGGGCTCCGCCCTCCGCTACCGCGGCGTCGACATCGAGGACATCGTCGGGCACGTGCCCTTCGAGAACGTCTGGGGGCTGCTGGTCGACGGGACCTACCAGCCCGGCCTGCCGCCGGCCGAGCCGTTCGCGCTGCCGGTGCACTCCGGCGACATCCGGGTCGACGTCCAGTCGGCGATCGCGATGCTCGCCCCGACCTGGGGGCTCAAGCCGCTCTACGACACCGAGGACGACAAGGCCCGCGAGGACCTCGCCCGGGCCGCGGTGATGGTGCTGTCCTTCGTGGCGCAGGCCGCCCGTGGGCTCGGCCAGCCGATGGTGCCGCAGTCCGAGGTGGACAAGGCCGGCTCGATCACCGAGCGGTTCATGACCCGCTGGAAGGGCGAGCCGGACCCCAAGCACGTCAAGGCCGTCGACGCCTACTGGGCCTCCGCGGCCGAGCACGGCATGAACGCCTCCACCTTCACCGCCCGGGTGGTCGCCTCCACCGGCGCGGACGTCGGCGCGGCCCTCTCGGCGGCCGTCGGCGCGATGAGCGGACCGCTGCACGGCGGCGCCCCCTCCCGGGTGCTCGGCATGATCGACGCGGTCGAGAAGAGCGGCGACGCCGAGGCCTACGTCAAGGACCTGCTCGACAAGGGCGAGCGGCTGATGGGCTTCGGCCACCGTGTCTACCGCGCCGAGGACCCGCGCGCCCGCGTGCTGCGTCGTACGGCGCAGGAGCTCGGCGCCCCGCGCCACGAGGTCGCGGTCGCCCTGGAGAAGGCCGCCCTCAAGGAGCTCCGGGAGCGCCGCCCCGACCGGGTGCTGGAGACCAACGTGGAGTTCTGGGCCGCGATCGTGCTCGACTTCGCCGAGGTGCCGCCGCACATGTTCACCTCGATGTTCACCTGCGCCCGCACCGGCGGCTGGTCGGCGCACATCCTGGAGCAGAAGCGCACCGGCCGGCTGATCCGCCCCTCGGCGCAGTACGTCGGGCCGTCCGAGCGCAAGGCCGACGAGGTGGAGGGCTGGAACCCCGCGTGGGCCTGAGCCCCACCTCCTCCCGGGGAGCACCGCAGCCGGCACCCGCGCCGGGTCCGGGCCCGCGCTCCTAGCGCCCACCGGACCAGCCGGGCGACACGAGGACCCGCCCCAAATGGACTGTGACGCCCGGAACTGTCAGGATCATCCGGGCTCGTTCAGCAACAGCGGTGTCCCTTTCGTGACTCGAAGGATGACCCATGCACCTGCAGATCGACACCGTCCAGCGCTCGGGCTACACGATCCTGAGCCCGCAGGGCGAGATCGACTTCGCCACCGGCCCCCAGCTCAAGGACGCCGTCACCGAGACCCTGGTCGCCGGCCAGGTGCACGTCGTGGTCGACCTGCTCGAGGTGGACTTCATCGAGTCCACCGGCCTGGGCGCCCTGATCGGCGGCCGCCGCCGCGCGCACGCACTGAAGGGGTCGCTGAGCCTGGTCTGCAACGAGGACCAGGTGCTCAAGATCTTCCGGATCACCGGTCTCGACAAGGTGTTCACGATCTTCGAGACCGTCGACGAGGCCGTCGCCCGGCCGCTCGCGGGCTAGAGCCGCCTGCCGTAGCAGCGCGACAGCGGCGACCAGGTGTAGTGGCCGAAGCCGTCGATGAGCCGGTACCCCTGCGCCTCGTACAGCGCCATCGCCTCCGGCTGCATGGTCCCGGTCTCCAGCACCATCACCTCCGCGCCCGCGTCCCGCGCGGTGCCCTCCAGGTGCGCCAGCACGTCCCGGGCGTACCCGCGGCGGCGCGCCTCCGGGGCGACGTACATCCGCTTCACCTCGGCGGCCTCCGTCAGACCCCACGGGTGCACGTCGCGGCGCCGGCGCCAGCCGCCCATGGCCACCGCGGCCCCGCCCACCCGGCCCAGGAAGAACGCGCCCCGCGGCGGGTCGAACCCGCCGTCCTCCAGCGGGCTGTCGTCCGGGCCGCCGTAGCGCACCACGTACTCGGCCTGCACCCGGTCGACCAGCTCGCGGACCTCGGGGTCGGTGAAGGACACGGGCGCCAGCTCGAGCCCGTCGCTGCTCCTCACGTGTCCCCCTCCCTGGTGCCGGTCACTGCGGGTGACAGACTAGACGGGCACCCGCTCTGACAACGAGGTCAGGTCACCCGCTCGAGATCCCACGAGGTGGACCCACCGTGACCGACACGATCACCATCCCCGCCGACCTGCTGCCCGCCGACGGGCGGTTCGGCGCCGGCCCCTCCAAGGTCCGGCTCGACGCGCTCTCCGCGCTCGCCGCGACCGGTACGTCGCTGCTCGGCACGTCGCACCGCCAGGCCCCGGTGAGGAACCTCGTGGGCCGGGTGCGCGAGGGCGTCTCCACGCTGTTCGGGCTGCCGGAGGGCTACGAGGTGGTGCTCGGCAACGGCGGCGCGACCGCCTTCTGGGACATCGCGACCTTCGGCCTGATCCGCGAGCGCAGCCAGCACCTGGCCTTCGGGGAGTTCTCCTCGAAGTTCGCGACCGCGGCCCAGCAGGCGCCGTTCCTCGGCGAGCCGACGGTGATCGGCTCCCCCACCGGCACCCGCCCGCAGCCGCGGGCCGAGGCCGGCGTGGACGTCTACGCCTGGGCGCACAACGAGACCTCGACCGGCGTGATGGCGCCGGTCCGCCGGGTCCCCGGCGCCGACCCGGGCGCGCTGCTGGTCATCGACGCGACCTCGGGCGCCGGGGGGCTGCCGGTCGACATCAGCGAGGCGGACGCCTACTACTTCGCCCCCCAGAAGTGCTTCGCCTCCGACGGCGGGCTGTTCGTGGCGGTGCTGTCCCCCGCGGCGCTGGAGCGGGCCGCCGAGATCGCCGGCACCGACCGCTGGGTGCCGGCCTTCCTGGACCTGACCACGGCGATCGACAACTCCACCAAGAACCAGACCTACAACACCCCGTCGGTGGCGACGCTGTTCCTGATGGCCGAGCAGCTCGACTGGCTCAACGGCCAGGGCGGCCTGGACTTCGCGGTCTCGCGCACCACCGACAGCTCCAGCCGGCTCTACACCTGGGCGGAGAAGACCTCCTACACCTCGCCGTACGTGGAGCAGCCCGAGGAGCGCTCGCTGGTCATCGGCACCATCGACTTCGACGACAGCGTCGACGCCGCGGCGGTCGCGACGGCGCTGCGGGCCAACGGCGTCGTCGACGTCGAGCCCTACCGCAAGCTGGGCCGCAACCAGCTGCGGGTGGCGATGTTCCCCGCGATCGACCCGAGCGACGTCGAGGCGCTGACCGCCTGCGTGGACCACGTGGTCGAGCGGCTCTGAAGCCCCGGCGGCCCACCGGCGGGGAGCCTCAGAGCACCAGCCAGACGCCGACGTAGTGGGCCAGGAAGGCCGCGATCGTCAACGTGTGGAACACCTCGTGGAAGCCGAACCAGCGGGGCGCCGGGTTGGGCCGCTTGGTGCCGTACACCACCGCGCCGGCGGTGTAGAGCAGGCCGCCGAGCACGATCAGGGCCAGCACCAGCGGCTCCCCCGCGGCGCGGAACTCGCCGGCCCAGAAGATCGCTGCCCAGCCCAGCCCGACGTAGATCGGCACGTAGAGCCAGCGCGGGGCGTGCACCCAGAACACCTGGAACGCCGCTCCGAGCAGGGCGCCGACCCAGACGATGGTCAGCAGCGCGCGCGCCGAGCCCGGGGGCAGCATCAGCACTGCGAACGGCGTGTAGGAGCTCGCGATCAGCACGAAGATGTTGGCGTGGTCCCACCGGCGCAGCAGCAGCCGGCGCGGCTCGGACCAGGTGCCGGTGTGGTAGCAGGCGCTGACCGTGAACAGCAGCACCGCGCCGAAGGCGAACACCGCGCAGGCGACCTTCCCGGCCGTCGTGGGCGCGGCCAGCACCTGGGCCAGCCCGGCCAGGGCTGTCAGCGGCGCGGTCACCTGGTGCAGGCGCCCTCGCAGCAGCGGCTTCGCCTGCTCGGCGATCCGCGCGGCGGCGTCCGGGGTCCCAGTCGTGGTGCTCATAGTTCCAGGATGACCCGCACACGGTGACAAAACGCCACCACCAGACCACAATCGGGCGGCGGATGTTGTTCTCTGGGAACAACGACCCGGTCAGCCGCGGTGACGTCGGCGTCGGCTGACCCGGAGCATGAGCCAGCCCACCCCGCCGACGACCGCGACCAGCACGGCGACACCGGCCGGGCCACGTGGGGCGTCCGGCGCCGGTCGGACCGCGGGGCGCGGGGCATCGGTTCGCGGGCCCGCCCGCGGCAGCCGGACCCGGAGCACCTCGGCGTGCAGCCCCTCGCTGGAGACGAGCACCCGACCGTCCACGCCGACCGAGATGCCCTCGCCCTGGGGCTGCGCGGGCAGCCGCACGGTGCCGGTCGGCTGGAAGCCGGGGAAGGTGTAGACCGTGGCGCTGTCGTAGGTGCGCAGCACGACGTGCCGCCCGTCCGGCCAGAACGCCCCGTCGGTGACCAGCCCGGGCACCCGGGCGAACGCGGTCAGCCGGTTCGGCCGGTCGCCGGTGCGCAGCCGGCGCGGCGCGGCGTACACGGTGCCGCCGAAGACGCTCTTGGACACCACGAACACCCGCTGCGTCCGCGGCTGGACCAGCAGCGTCTCGGCGTCGCGGGGGCCGTCGGGATAGGCCAGCCGGTAGCGCTGCCCCGGCCGCGCACCGCCGGTGGGCCGCACCCGGTAGACCGAGACGTCGTCACGGTCCGCGCGGTTGTCACCGATGTCCCCGGACCACACCGTGCCGTGCGCACCGGGGGCGAGCGCCTCGACGTCGGTGACCGCGTCGGCGTACGTCGTCCGGGTGGTCGTGCGACCGGTGGCCGCGTCGACCCCGTAGACGACCGCGTCGTCACCGGAGTCGTTGACGGTGAGCACCGTGCCGCCCCGGTCCACCAGCCCGCTGGACTCGACGACGTCGTCCCCGGCGAACGCGAACAACGGGGTGCCGTGGGCGGTGTCGCCGTACGCCGGCGTGGCCAGTGCCAGCAGGCCGACCAGGCCGATCCCGAGCGGCGCAGCGCTAGTCCAGCCGGTCACGCAGCAGCTCCGCGAGGCGCGGGTGCACGCCCCACGTGCGGGTCAGCTCGTCGAGCTCCTCGCGGACCCCCTCGGCGGGCCGGCCCCCGGTCCGCACCGCGCGCAGCAGCGTGTTGCGCGGGGTGTGCTTGCTGTCCACGAAGTCGATCACGTCGACCCGGTAGCCCAGGGTGCGCAGCACCGAGGCCCGCATCGCGTCGGTCAGCGTGTCCGCGAACCGCTCGCGCAGGATGCCGTTGCGGGTCAGCAGCGTGTACGGCGCCGGGGTCGGCGTGCGCCGCAGCTGGGTGGCGACGTCGTGGTGGCAGCAGGGCGCGGCCAGCACGAGCGGGGCGTCCCAGGTGACCGCCCGGGCCAGCGCGTCGTCGGTGGCGGTGTCACAGGCGTGCAGCGCGAGCACCACGTCGGGACGCTCGGCCAGCTCGGCTGACCCGATGTCGCCCTGCACGAAGGACATCTCCTCGGCCAGCCCGAGCCCGGCGGCCACGGCGGTGTTGTGCTCGCGGGACTGCGGCTTCACGTCGACGCCGGTGGTGTGCACCGGCAGCCCGCGCACGTGCGCCAGGTAGCGGTGCGCGGCGAAGGTCAGGTAGGCGTTGCCACAGCCGAGGTCGACGACCCGCAGCGGCCGTTGCGGGGTGAGCGCGGGGATCCGGCCGGAGCCGACGGCGTCGTCGACGACCGGCGCGAGGTCACGGAGGAACTCCTCGACCTGCCGGTACTTCGCCTGCCTGGTGGGCTTGATCCGGCCGTGCTGGTCGGTGAACCCCAGCGCCACCAGCACCGGGTCGTCCTCGGCGAGCAGTCTCGGCTTGCGGCGGTCGTGCGCCCCGTCCGGACCGGAGGGCCCCCGGTCGGCATCGGTGTCGCGGGCCGAGGTGTGCACCATCGCCTCGAGCTTCTTGGTCACCCGCAGCTGGTGGGTCTCGGTGCTGGTCTCGACGTGCCAGTTGCCGAAGGGAAGGTCGAGCAGGCCGTCGACGGCGTCCCGGGCGGCGTCGCCGGGGGCGTGGTTGGAGGTGTGCGCCTGGGTCTCGTCGTAGGCGGTGACCTGGAGCCGGCGACCGGCCTTGAGGTCGACGTACCGGAGCTCCACGCGCCGCCAAAGCGGCGCCTGCCCCTTCTGCCGCCCGGAGGCGACCGCGCGGACCAGCACCTGGTCGTCGAGGAGGAGCCCGCGCAGCCGCGCCAGCGCCCGGAGCAGCGGCTCAGCCACGGAGCAGCGCCGAGACCACGACGATCAGGATCAGCGCCACCAGCGCACCGGGGATGACCAGTCGGCGGTAGCGGGGGTTCATGGCTCCCAGCCTATGCGGCGGGCCACCCCGGACGTGCCATGGACCGGGCCCCGGCCCCGTCCTAGCGTCGGGAAGGACCACTTCAGCGCGGAGCGGCCCGAGGGAGGCAGACATGTTCATCCAGATCATCCAGGGCAGGTGCACCCGCCAGGACGAGTGCCGCGAGCTGGGCGACCGCTGGCAGCGCGACGTCGCACCGGGCGCGGAGGGCTGGCTCGGCGGCACCTACGGGTTCACCGACGACGACCAGTTCCTGGCGGTCGTGCGGTTCGAGTCCCGGGCCGCCGCCGACGCGAACGCGGCCCGGCCCGAGCAGGGCGCGTGGTGGGCGGAGATGGAGCAGCTCTTCGACGGGCCCGTGGAGTTCCACGACTGCGAGGACGTCACGTTGATGATGGGCGGCGGCTCCGACGACGCCGGCTTCGTGCAGGTGATCCGGGGCAAGGTCGACGACGTCGACAGCCTCAAGGCGATGATGACCGACACCAGCCAGCTGCACGAGATGCGCCCGGACATCCTGGGCGGGACCCTGGCGATCGAGGCCGACGGCAGCTTCGTGGAGACGATCGCGTTCTCCGACGAGCAGTCCGCACGCCGCGGCGAGCAGGTCGAGATGCCCGAGCAGGTACGCCGCACGCTGGAGTCCGCGATGCACGACGTCAGCTACGCCGACCTGCACCACCCCTGGTTCACCAGCCGCTGAGGCTCACGAACCGGCGGCCACCGGGGTCCGGGGGGCGGCGGCCGGCTGGTCCACCGGCCGGTCGGCCTGACGGGCGCGCGACCGCACCCGGGCGGGTCCGATCAGGCCCTTCGCCCGGCTGAACACCACGACCGCCAGCAGCGTGCCGAGGATGGTGGCCGCGCCGCCGCCGAGCAGGGTCCACCGGGCGCCGAAGGTCTGCCCGACCCAGCCGACGATCGGCGACCCGATCGGCGTGCCGCCCATGAAGACCATCATGTAGAGCGCCATCACCCGGCCGCGCATCTCCGGGGCGACGCTCATCTGGAAGGTCGCGTTGGCCGAGGTGATCATGGTCAGCGACGCGATCCCGATCACCGGCGTCCAGACCGCGAAGGCGAGGTACGACGGCAGCAGGCCGGCGACGATCTCCGCGACCCCGAACACCATCGCGGCCAGGATCACCAGCCGGTGCCGCACCCGCACCCGGCGGGCGGCCAGCAGCGCGCCCGCGAGCGAGCCGATCGCCAGCGTGGTGCCGAGCAGGCCGTACTCCCCGGCGCCCTTGTGGAAGACCTCGGTCGACATCAGCGCGGAGGTGAGCTGGAAGTTCAGCCCGAAGGTGCCCGCGAAGAACACGATGGTGAGGATCAGCATCAGGTCCGGCCGGGCCAGCGTGTAGCGGACGCCGTCGCGGATCATCCCCTTGTGCCGGCGGGTGGGCAGGGCCGGGTTGAGGTCGCGCTCGCGCATCCGCTGCAGGGACAGGATCACCGCGGCGTAGCTGACCGCGTTGACCATGATCACCGCGCCGGTCGCGGGGATCCCGGACCCGAGGGCCGCGATCAGCAGGCCCGCGAGCGCCGGGCCGATCATCCGGGCCAGGTTGAACGACGCCGAGTTCAGGCCGACCGCGTTGGTGAGGTCCTCCGGACCGACGATCTCGCTGACGAACGACTGCCGGGCGGGCGCGTCGAAGGCCGATCCGATCCCGAACACGAACGCCAGCGCGTAGACGTGCCAGCTCTGCGCGACCCCGGTGACCGCGAGCAGGCCGAGCACCAGCGCGGGGACGGCCAGCATCAGCTGGGTCACCTGGAGCAGCCGGCGCTTCGGGAAGCGGTCGGC
Organism: uncultured Actinomycetota bacterium; assembly: GCA_963800225.1. Lineage (GTDB taxonomy): Bacteria > Actinomycetota > Actinomycetes > Propionibacteriales > Nocardioidaceae > Nocardioides_B. The sequence continues at coordinate 198,169 of CAWDAF010000004.1, forward strand.
GACCAGTCCGGCGTACGGCGAGAGCAGCAGGATCGGCAGGAACTGGAGGCCGGTCGTGATGCCCAGGGCGGTGCCGCTGTTGTGGGTCAGCTGGAGGACCAGCCAGTCCTGGGCGACCCGCTGCATCCAGGTCCCGACGTTCGACACCACGGCACCCGACGCGTACAGCCGGTAGTTGCGGTTCGACAGCGAGCGGAACGTGGGACTCAAGCGTGAGCCAGCCTTTCGAGGAGGGGTGCCGCCTGGCGCAGCACGGAGCGTTCGTCGGGGGTGAGCTCGCGCAGCCGGAGCGCGAGCCAGGCGTCGCGACGGCGACGGTCGTTGGCGAGCGTCGCCGAGCCCTGCTCGGAGAGCGCGACCACCACCTGGCGGCCGTCGCTCTCGTGCTTGCGGCGGACCACGTAGCCGGCCTCGGCGAGGCAGTGCACGGTGCGGGTCATCGACGGCGGCTGGACCCGCTCGATCGCGGCCAGCTCACCGACGGTGCTCTCGCCGAAACGGTTGAGCGCGCCGAGCACGGACAGCTGCCCCACGGGGAGCAGCTCGTTGTCCGGGTCGCGCTCGCTGCGCAGCCGGCGGGTGAGCTGGGCCACAGAGACGCGGAGCGCGGACGCGAGACCGCTGTCGGTGCGGGCGATCTTCTCGACGGAGGGCATGATGCTTAGCCTAACTCATTACCCTTGCTAAGTATTTCCCTTCAAACGGAAAAGCCGTCCTGCGGTGCCGTCAGAGGACGTCGCGGCGGCGCAGGCCGACCACCCCGAGGCCGACCAGGAGCACGCACAGCAGGGCGATCGTCCCCGGCCCGGCCAGGGCGAGCCCGGCGACCGGCACCTCGGGCGTGTGCGTGAACGGCGAGAGCTGGCGCAGCCAGTCCGGCGGGTGCAGCAGCGCGCCCAGGTAGCCGAGCACGAACCACCCCGCCAGCAGCACCCAGACCGCCTTCGCGGCGCCGGGCGCCCAGCCCTGGGCCAGGGCCGCCAGCGCCGCCAGCAGCAGCACAGCGGGCAGGTAGACCAGCTCCAGCGCGGCGATCCGCAGCGCCTGTCCGGGCTCCCCCATCGAGACGGCGTACGCCGCGCCGAGGCCCAGACCCCCAGCCAGCAGCACCGCTGCGCTGCCGGCCACGGTGACCGCGAGCGACCCGAGCATCCACCGGCTCCGGGGCAGCGCGGTGGCGAGCAGCTGCTCGAGCCGCCCGGAGTCCTCCTCCGCGGAGAGCCGCAGCGCCGAGGAGGCGGAGTACGCGGCGGCGAGCAGCGCCATCACGAGCAGCATCGTGGCCAGGAACGCGTCCACGAAGGTGCCCTGGCCGGCCGCCCGGAAGTAGTCCTCGAGCGCCTGGTTGCCCGCCGCCATGTCCTGGACGCCCTGGGTGAAGGACCCGTAGACCGCGCCGAGGGCGAACGCGCCGCCGGCCCAGCCGGCCAGGGTGGCCCGCTGGAGGCGCAGCGCCAGCCCGAACGGGCCGGACAGCGACCGGGGCGCCCGTCCGGGTCCGGGACGCCCGGCCACCACGCCGGTGCCCAGGTCGCGTCGGCGGCCCAGGAACCGGGCCAGGGCGACCAGGGCGCCGGTGGCCACCAGCGGGACCAGCAGCGGCCACCACCGGGCGTCCCCGAGCGGATGGGTGGCCTGCGACCAGCCCATCGGCGACAGCCACACCAGCGCGTCGCCCCGGACGTCACCGATGCCGCGCACCACGAAGGCCAGTCCGAACAGGCCGACCCCGACACCGCTCGCGGCCCGCGCGTGCGTGAAGGCCTGGGCGAGGCACAGCCCGGTCGCGGCGAAGACCACGCCGAGTGCGGCGACCGAGGCCCCGTAGAGCACCGCGTCGGGGAACGGCACGGCCGCCGACGCCGCGGCCAGCCCGACGCCGACGCCCACCGCCACCGCGGCGGCCGACGCCACCAGGGTCGCGGCCGCCCCCGCGGCCTCGCGTCCGGTGACCGTGGACCGGAGCAGCTCGGCGCGGCCCTCCTCCTCCTCGCCGCGGGTGTGCCGGACCACCTCGAGGATCGCCATCAGCGCCACCCCGACGTACCCGATGAACGACACCTTGCTCATCACGAGGCCGGCCAGGGTGTCCAGCCCGATCGGCGGCCCGGCGAGGGCGGTCATCGCGGGCGAGGCGGCGTAGGTGCGCGCGTAGGAGTCGATGGCCGCCTGCGAGGAGAAGGTGGTCCCCATCGAGCTCCCGGAGAAGTAGGTCAGCCCGGTCAGCGCGAGGATCCACAAGGGCAGCCGGACCCGGTCCCGGCGGAGCGCCAGCCGGACCAGCTGACCGGTGCCCTCGAGCCCGCGGGTCACGCCTGCACCGGCTCGGGGCGGTCGCCGTACTCGCGCAGGAACAGCTCCTCGAGAGTCGGGGGATGGCTGACCAGCGAGCGGATCCCCCGGGCGGCCAGGTAGCTCATCGTCTCCTCGAGGTGGTCGGTGTCGACGTCGAAGCCGACCCGGCCGTCGAGCCGCTGGACATGGACGACCCCGGGCAGCAGGTCCAGGCCGTCGGCCGGCTCGCGGGTCTCCACGACCACGGAGGTGCGGGTCAGGTGCCGCAGCTCGGACAGGGTGCCGTGCGCCACCGTGCGGCCGGCCCGGATGATGCTGACCCGGTCGCACAGCGCCTCCGCCTCGGCCAGGATGTGGCTGGACAGCAGCACCGTGCGGCCCCTGCCGGTCTCCTCCCGGACGCACTCCTGGAAGACCGCCTCCATCAGCGGGTCCAGCCCCGAGGTGGGCTCGTCGAGGAGCAGCAGCTCCACCTTGTCCACCGGCGCGGCCAGCGCCGCCACCAGGGCGATCTTCTGCCGGTTGCCCTTGCTGTAGCTGCGGTTCCGCTTCGTGGGGTCGAGGTCGAAGCGCTCCAGCAGCTCGTCGCGTCGTCTGCGGTCATCACCGCCGCGCAGCCGGCCCAGCAGGTCGATCACCTCACCGCCGGTGAGGCTCGGCCACAGGCTGACCTCCCCGGGCACGTAGGCCAGCCGGCGGTGCAGGGCGGCCGCGTCGCGCCACGGATCCCCGCCGAGCAGCCGGACCTGGCCCGCGTCAGCCCGCAGCAGGCCCAGCAGCACCCGGATCGTGGTGGACTTGCCCGAGCCGTTCGGGCCCAGGAACCCGTGCACCTCGCCCGGGAGCACCTCGAGGTCCAGCCCGTCCAGCGCGACCGTGCGGCCGAACGTCTTGCGCAGGCCCGACACGCTGATCGCAGTGCTCACCCCACCATCGTGGCACCCCGCCGCGCCCGGTCACAGGTGTCGCAGGTCCCGGACCTCGTAGCTCGGTGCCGGCTCGTCCCGGGCCGCCCGGCAGGTGAGCCGGTGGGGCGGCCCGCCCTCGGTACGCCGCACCACCACCTCGTACGCCGTGCCCGCGACCGTCATCCGCACGGTGGTGTCCGCGCCGGAGCGGGCGGTCGACACCAGGCGTACGGCATCCGTGCGGGCCTCCCCCACCTCGCGGCGCAGCGCGACCTCGGCGACCTGCACCGCGAAGCCGAAGCCGGACCGGCCCCGCAGCAGGTCCAGGTCGAGGCGGCCGTCGAGGTGGGTGGCGGCCAGCCGCGGCGCGTCCGCGGCCGACACCCGGCCGTAGTAGAGGCCGTCGGGGAGCACCAGCACGTTGGCCGCGAACCTGTCGCCGCCGATGTGCGAGACCTCCCAGGTGTGCTCGGGGAGGGCTGCGGCCAGCGCAGTCGCGGTGGGCCGGCCCAGCTCGGCGCAGCAGGCGTCGTGCCGGCCGTGCGTGCAGACGCACAGCACCGGCTCCGTGCTGGGGGTGAGTCCCGGTGACAGCCCGCGGCCGAGGGCGGCCAGGTCCAGGTCGAGCAGCTGCTCCGGGGCGGACAGGGTGGTCGTCTCCAGCCACGGCGCCACCGGGTCGGCGTACGCCGCGAAGACCCGCAGCCCCGCCGTGGCGGGACCGGCGCGGTGCCGCCGGACCAGCAGGGTGCGCACCCGAGCGGCGGCCGACCGGGCCCGCAGGCCGTCCTTGACCCCCGCGGGCAGCCGGGCGTCTCGGAGCGCGTCGACGCCCCACGGGCCGGGGTTCTCCACCAGCAGGAACGCCCGGACCGTCGAGGCGGAGCCGGCCACCGACTCGTGGCGCTGCCGGCTCGCGGCCGAGCACCGGAAGGTCATCGGCACCGGTCAGCCGCTGACACGGAGCAGCCCCTCGCGGACCAGCCGGCGGCAGAGCACCAGCCGGCTCTGCGCATCGAGGTGGTCGGCGAGGTCGGCCGGACGGAGCCCGTCGGAGCTGCGGACCAGCTCCAGGGCGGGGCGCAGGTGCGCGGGCAGGGTGAGCTCCCGGTCGCCGAGCAGCAGGCGCAGGCGCTCCCCGGCGTCGACCAGCACGCACGGGTGCCCGGGCCGTCGCTCCAGGGCGGTGTCGTCGGCGACCTCGCGGCCCGCCAGCCGGTCGGCGAGGGCACCGCGCTGGCCGAGGGTGCGGCCGGTGAGGAAGCGCCGCACCTCGGCGGCCGCGACCGCGGCGGGGTCCAGGTCGCGCAGCGCGGCGGCCAGTGCCTCCAGGCGGTGGGCGAGCCCGGCGGCCAGCCGGGCCGGGTCGTCGAGGTAGCCGGCGGGCAGGTGCTCGTCGGCGGCCCCGTCGCGGACCCCGGCCACCGCCCGGTCCAGGACGTGCGCCCAGGTGACCTGGTTGATGCCGATGGTGACGTGCAGCGAGGCGGTGTCCTGGGCTCGAGCGGAGTGCGGGGTGCCGGTCGGGAGGTACAGGCTGACGCCGGGCTCCAGCACGACGGTCTGCGGCTCGGCGTCCGGCTCGCCGGGCCGGCCGATCCCCCACACCTTGGTGCCGTGGGTCTGGAAGACGAACACGTCGTGGGTGTCGCTGTGCACCGCGAAGCCCTGCGAGCCGGGCGGGGTCAGGTAGGCGTTGGCCTGGCACGGGTGGCCGAGCTCGAGCTCCAGGTCGGCGACCAGCGCGCCCAGCGGCGCCCAGTAGCGGTGCAGGCCCTGGAGGACGACGGTGGCGCCGTCGTCGAGGAGGGCGAGGACCTTGCGGGGGTCCACCAGCCCGGTCATCGGCTGCCCGGCCAGCGTCGCCGGGCGGGTGAAGGCCGAGGACGGCAGCACCTCGCCGTCGCGGGCGACCCGGACGGCAGGGGTGCGGATCGCCGTCCCGCTCAGCAGGTGGTCGACGTCGTCGAGGGTGAGCAGGCCGGTCAGCCGCTCGGGGTCGGCGTGGTGCAGGTGCGTGCGGGACGCCCAGACCTTCTCCAGGAAGGTCTGGGCGTCACCGCTGAGCAGGTCGAGCGCGGACACGCTCAGGCGTCGGTGCCGTCGGCGTCGCTGCCGTCGGTGCCGTCCGCGTCGCCACCGTCGGTCCCGTCGGCGTCACTGCCGTCGGTGCCGTCCGCGTCGGCGACCGGGGCGTCGGTGCCGTCCGCACCGTCGGCGTCGGTGCCGTCGGCGTCGGCGCCGTCGAGGGGCCCGTGGGTCCCACCGCCCGGCTGACCCGTGGTCTCGATGTCCTCGTCCTTGAGGGGCTCCTGCGGGCTGGTGCTCATCTGCGGCTCCTTCGTCCTCGAGCGGATGGCGGCACGCCGCCGCCATCCGGCTCGTACCCCGTGCCTCAGGCCTCACACGCCGGGCCCAACAGGTCAGGCGCCGAGCAGGTCCTTGATCGGGGTGATGAAGAAGTAGACCAGGAACAGCGCGGCGACCACCCACATCAGCGGGTGGACGGCGGCCGCCTTGCCGCGGACCAGCTTGACCAGCACGTAGGCCAGGAAGCCCGCGCCGATGCCGACCGAGATCGAGTAGGTGAACGGCATCAGCACGATCGTCAGGAAGGCCGGCAGGGCGATCTCGATGTCGTCCCAGGCGATGTGCGTGACCTGCTGCATCATCAAGAAGCCGACCAGCACCAGGGCCGGCACCGCGGCCTCGTTGGGGATGATCGCGACCACCGGGGCGAAGATCGTGGCGAGCAGGAACAGCAGACCGGTGACCACGCTGGCCAGACCGGTGCGGGCGCCCTCGCCGACCCCGGAGGCGGACTCGATGTAGGAGGTGTTGCTCGACACCGCGGCGCTACCACCGGCCACCGCGGCCAGTGAGTCGACGACCAGGATGCGCTGGCTGTTCGGGGGCACGCCGTCCTCGTCGAGGAGGCCCGCCTCCGCGCCGATCGCGGTCATCGTGCCCATGGTGTCGAAGAAGTCGGCGAGCATCAGGGTGAAGACGAACAGCACGACGGTGACCACACCGACCCGCTCGAAGGCGCCGAACAGGGAGAACTGGCCGAGCAGCCCGAAGTCGGGGACGCCGATGATCTTGTCCGGAAGTGCCGGCACGTTGAGGTTCCACCCGTTCGGGTTGACCTTGTCGCCGTCCACGGACGGGCCGACGTGGGCGATCGCCTCCACCACCACCGCGAGCACGGTGGTGAGGATGATCGAGATCAGGATCGCGCCGCGGACCTTGCGGACGTAGAGGGTGACCATCAGGATCAGGCCGATCGCGAAGACCAGCACCGGCCAGCCGTCGAGGGAGCCGGTCTGGCCCAGCTGGACCGGGACGGTCGTGTTCGACGCGTCCGGGATCCGTCGCACGAAGCCGGCGTCGACGAGACCGATCAGCGCGATGAACAGGCCGATGCCGACGCTGATCGCGGTCTTCAGCTGGGCCGGCACGGCGTGGAACACCGCGCTCCGGAACCCGGTCAGGACCAGCACCAGGATCACGATGCCCTCGAGCACGATGAGCCCCATCGCGTCCTGCCAGGACATCCCCGACGCGATGGAGAAGGCGACGAACGCGTTCAGTCCCAGGCCGGTGGCCAGCGCCAGCGGGTAGTTCGCGACCACCCCCATGAGGATCGTCATCACCCCCGCCACCAGCGCCGTGGCCGCGGCGATCATCGCCAGGTTCGGCGTCTTCCCCCCACCCAGCAGCTGTCCGTCCGCATCCGGCGCGAAACCGAGGATCAGCGGGTTGAGCACGATGATGTACGCCATCGTGAAGAAGGTGACGACCCCACCTCGGACCTCGCGTCCGACGGTCGAGCCACGTTCGGTGATCTTGAAGAACTTGTCCACCGGCGGATCATCCCAGAACGGTGTAACACGGATGTTGCCCCGGCCCACCTGACGGTCTCCGGGGGTCGGCTAGATTCGACCCGTGCCGGACCCCGCGCAGGACCCGCAGCCGCCGTACCCGGAGCAGCCGGTGGACGGCGTGCAGGTGCACGAGATCGGCAACCGCCGCTACGTCGTGGCCGACGTCGAGCCGCTCGACGTCGACGGCACCCGGACGGTGGCGGTCGGGTCGGGGATCTTCCTGGTCGCCTTCCTCGCGCTGCTGCCCTTCCGCGGGCGCCTCGAGGAGGCCGGGCACACCTGGTGGCTGTGGACCTGCCTGGCCGGGTTCGGCCTCGGTGTGATCGGCTGGGACTACTGCCGACGTCGCCGCCGTCGCCGTCAGGCCCGCGAGGCGGGCTGAGCCGGACCCGGGCTCAGAACTTCTCGAGCTCGTCCCACGACAGCGTGTCCAGGACCGGCTCGGGCAGCGGCAGCGGCTGGTTCTTCTTGGCCAGCTGCGCCTCGGAGTGGGCGCCGCAGCCGTGGTCGTGGGAGACCACCCGGCCGTCGTCGTTGGCGTGCGCGTTCGCGCAGACCCCGAACACCTGGGAGAGCGGGCCGGCCAGCCGGACCAGGAAGCCGCACGAGTCGCAGCTCGCGGGCGCGGCCTGCGCCAGCGGGGACTCGGGACCGTGGCTGCCTTCGTACCAGCGCTCGGCTGCCAGGTCGCGGCCCTCGAGGGAGAGCACCCGGGCCCGGCCGAGGCCGAGCTCGTCGATGACGTCGCGCAGGCTGTCCTGGTCGACGACGTCGTCGCCGGGGTCGCCGCTGAGGTAGCCCGGGACCAGCCGCGCGTCGTCCTCCTCGGTGGGCAGCAGGTCGCCGGGGCTGAGGTCCCCGGGCTGGATCCGATCGCGGTAGGGCACCCACGCGGGCGCGGTGATCGCGTCGTCGCCGGGCAGCAGCACGACCTCGTCGACGGTGACCGCCTTGGCGCGCGAGGCACGGGCCACCGTGACCGCCCAGCGCCAGCCCCGGTAGCCGGCGCGGCGGCACTCGAAGTAGTGGGTGACCACGCGCTCGTCCTCGGCGGCGTGGCCGAGGACGTCGCCGACGTCGGCGGCACCCACGAGCTGGAGCAGGCTCTCGCGGGCAGCCTCGACGGCCTTGGTGCCGATGGCGTCCGGCTTGGCGGTCCTGGCTGCTGTGGTCACGCCCCGGATTGTTCCTTAACACCCGGTCCCGTGTCGCCCCGGGGCGCCATCGGGTGCCGGTCGGTGTCGCCGGGCAAGATGGGGTCATGCCGCCCGACCCGAGCAGTCCCCCGCACGTGGGACGCTCCGAGGGGCGTGCGCGGAGGGCGGCCGACGCCACCGCGCGTGGCGCCCGCCGGGCCGGCGCCACGACGGGCCGCGCCGCCTCGTACACGCTGCGCCAGGCACGCCGCGCCACACATGCCGGGGGCGCCGGGGACAGCGGCCTCTCCCGGCTGATCGAGCTGCACGCCTTCAACGGCGCGGGCGACGCGGCGGTGGCGATCTCGCTGGCCGGCACCCTGTTCTTCCAGGTCCCGACCGACCAGGCGCGCGGGCAGGTGGCGCTCTTCCTGGGGCTGACGATGCTGCCGTTCGCGATCGTGGCCCCGCTGATCGGCCCGATCCTGGACCGGTTCAGCCACGGCCGGCGCTGGGCCATCGGCGCCACGATGGCGCTGCGGGCGTTCCTGTGCTGGGTGCTCGCCGACGCGGTCCGCACCGGCGACACGGTGGCGCTGTTCCCCGCGGCGCTCGGGTGCCTGGTGGCCTCCAAGGCGTACGGCGTCACCCGCGCCGCCGCGGTCCCCCGGCTGCTGCCCCGGCGGCTGACCCTGGTCAAGGCGAACTCCCGGCTCTCGCTGGCCTCCGTCGCGGGGGCGGTGATCTCGGCCCCGCTGGCCGTCGCCGCGTCGACGTTCGGGCCGCAGTGGTCGCTGCGCTATGCGTTCCTGGTCTTCATCGGGGGGACCGTGCTGGCGATCCGGCTCCCCGCGCGGGTGGACAGCGCCGCCGGCGAGGACAAGCCGTCGCTGTCCGCGCTGGGCCGGCAGCGGCGCAGGCGTCCCCGGCTGCCACCGGGAGTGGTCGTCGCGCTCCGCTCCAACATGGGGCTGCGGCTGCTCAGCGGCTTCCTGACGATGTTCATGGCCTTCCTGCTCCGCAGCGACCCGTTCCCCGGCTGGCAGGACCGCCCCGAGCTGCTGCTCGCGCTGGTGATCGGGTCGGCCGGCCTCGGCAGCACCATCGGGATCGGGCTCGGGTCGGTGCTGCGCCGGATCCGGCCCGAGGTGACCGTCGTGGTCACGCTGCTGGCCGACGCGGCGGTGGCGGTCGTCGTCACCGTCTTCTACGGGCTGCCGTCCGCGATCCTGCTGGGGCTCACCGCCGGGCTGGCGCAGTCGCTGGGCAAGCTGTCGCTCGACGCGCTGATCCAGAGCGCGATCCCCGAGCGGCGCCAGGCCGGCACGTTCGCCCGCTCCGAGACGCTGCTCCAGCTGTCCTGGGTGGTCGGCGGCTTCATCGGCATCGCCGTCCCGCTGGTCCCGCAGCTCGGTCTCGGCATCGCCGCCGGTCTGCTGGTCCTCTGGACGGTCTGGGTGCTGCTCGGCGCCCGGCGCCGGCCCGCGGCCCTGGAGGCCTAGAGCTCGAGCTCGTCGGCGAGGGCGCGGAGCACCTTGGCGGTCGGCTTGGCGATCTTGGCGTCAGGGTGTCGACCGGCGCGGTAGGAGCCCTGGACGCCCTCGAGCAGCCCGTACAGGTCCTCGATGATGTTGACCATGTCGGCCGGCTTCTTCCGCCGGGCCTTCGAGACCGACCTGGCGACCGAGACGACCGGGTCGAGCAGCCGCACCTGGAGGGCCTGGTCGCCCTTGCGCCCCTGGACCAGCCCGAACTCCACCCGGGTGCCGGGCTTCAGGGTCTGGGTGCCGGCGGGCAGGGCCTCCGCGCGCACGTGGACGTCGCCCCCCTCGTCCTTGGAGAGGAAGCCGAAGCCCTTCTCGGCGTCGTACCACTTCACCTTGCCAGTCGGCACGTGCGGAACCTCTTCCTGGTCGGTGCGGTCGGGGACGTCAGCCTACGGGGCCGGGCACCCGAGGGTCACGCGGTTTGGGATGGTCGGGGCGATCCGGGTCAGCGGTAGCTGCCGGGCAGCCCCTCGTTCATGGCGCCCGAGCGGAAGCCCCTGCGGTCGACGTCACCGCGCTCGAAGCCCGCCGCGTGCAGTGCCTCGGTCACCGACGCCAGCGCGCGGACCTCGTCCACCCGGCCGGCGTCGACCTCGACCGACGCCCGGTCGCCGAGGTCCCGCACCCGCAGGTCGCGGACGATCACCCCGGCCTCGGCCAGCGCGGCCCGGACCCCGGCCTCCGCACGCTCCACCCGGGCCAGCCGGAAGGGGCTGACCTCGATGCCGTAGGCGACCCGGCTGGACAGGCAGGCCGCGGCCGGCTTGTCCCAGGTGGGCAGTCCCCAGGCGCGGGACGCGGCGCGCACCTGGGCCTTGGTGAAGCCGGCGTCGCGCAGCGGGGTGACCGCGCCCCGCTCGGCCGCGGCCCGGATGCCCGGGCGGAACCCCGCGACCGCGTCGTCGGCGTTGGTGCCGGTCGCGACGTGGGCCAGGCCGTGCTCGACGGCGAGCGGGGCGAGCACCTCGACCAGCTCGGCCTTGCAGAAGTAGCAGCGGTCCCCGGCGTTCGCGCGGTAGCCCTCGCGGTCCATCTCGCGGGTGGCCGGGGTGAGCACCCGCACCCCGAGCGACTCGGCGAAGGTCCGGGCCGGGTCGCGCTCGACCTGCGGCAGCGAGTCGGAGTGCGCGGTGGCCGCAGCCACCCGCTCGGCACCGAGGGCGCGGACCGCCGCCGCGAGCAGCAGCGCGCTGTCGGCACCGCCGCTGAAGGCCACCAGCACCGACCCCAGCGACCGCAGCCGCGCGGTCAGGGCCTCGAGCCGCAGCGCCAGCACGTGCTCGTCGAGCCAGGCCGGGAAGGCGGTCAGGTCCGGCAGCACGACGTCGGTGCCGGCACCGCGGAGCTCCTGCTCGGTGCACCCGCCGGTGAGCACCGAGACGCTGAGCGCCCCCGCGGCCCGCGCGCCCTCGACGTCGTGGACGTGGTCGCCGACGTAGACGCCGACGCCGTGCTCGGTGAGCGCGGCCGCCTTGCCGACCCCCCACAGCTCGCCGACGAGCCGGTCGACCTCGAAGCCGAGCGCGTCGACGTGCAGGACCGCGTTGGGGGTGTACTTCCCGGTCACGACGACGCTGCTGCCGCCGTACCGCCGGACCGCCTCGAGCGCCTCGTGCGCGCCCGGGAGGGCCTCGGTGGGGGCGATCGCGTGCTCCGGGTAGTGCGCCCGGAACGCGTCGACCAGCCCCGGGAGCTGCTCGGCCGGGTAGTGCGGCGCGAGCAGCTGGTCCAGCGGCGGGCCGAGCCGGCTGCTCAGCTCCTCGACGTCGAGCTCCACCCCGGTCTCGCCGGCCAGCACGGCCATCGTCGCGGCGAAGCCCGGACGGGTGTCGATCAGGGTCATGTCGAGGTCGAAGCCCACGACGAGGGGCGGGGGCGCGGACGAGGACATGGATCCAGCCTAGGTGGGAGGAATCGGTTGAAGCACGCGCGGCCCCCTGCGACCATGGTGCCGCGCGACCCCCCCGGTCGCGCTCCTCGAGGAAGGCCCGCCGGTGACTCGCCGTCCGCACGCGTTCACGAGAGCCGCCGCGCTCGTGGTCGGCGCCGTGCTGCTCGGGGCCGCCCCGGTGGGCACCGCCGTCGCCGCCCCGGGCCCGGAACGCGCGACGGCCCCGGGGGTCTACGTGGTGCTGCTCGACGCCGCTCCGGCCGCGGCGTACGACGGACGGGTGCACGGCCTGCAGGCCACCCGGCCGGCCGGCGGTCACCGCTTCGACCGCACCCGGCCGGCCGTCTCGGCGTACGCCGCCTGGCTGACCCGGCGTCAGGACGACCTGCTGCGCGAGGCCGGCGGCCCGGACGTGCTCTACCGCTTCACCACCGCCGTCGACGGCTTCGCGGCCACCCTGACCGGCGACCAGGTGCAGACCCTGCGCGCCGACCCGCGGGTGCTCCGCGTCGAGCGCAGCGTCAAGCACCACCTCGACCGGACCCGGGCCGTGCCCGCGGTCGGCAGCAGCGCGCGCGACCTGCTCGGTCTCGATGGACCCGATGGCGCCTGGGCCCGCGCCGGCGGCGTCGAGCGCGCCGGCCGCGGGGTCGTGATCGGGGTGGTGGACAGCGGCCTGTGGCCCGAGAGCCCGAGCTTCAACGCGGTCGCCGACGCCACGCCGGGCACCGCCGCGAGCCTGCCGGGCTTCCACGGGGACTGCGCCGCGGGCGAGCGCTGGGGCCCCGAGGACTGCTCGGACAAGGTGGTCTCCGCCCGCTGGTTCGTCCACGGCTTCGGTGCCGAGAACACCGCCGGCGCCGAGTACCTCTCCCCCCGCGACGGCACCGGCCACGGCTCGCACGTGGCCTCCACGGCAGCCGGCGACCACGGCGTCCGCGTGCAGATCGACGGCCAGCGGTTCGGCACCACCTCCGGGATGGCGCCCGCCGCCCGGCTGGCCGTCTACAAGGCCTGCTGGACCGCGCCGGACCCGGCCGACGACGGCTGCACCACCGCGGACGCGGTCGCCGCGGTGGACCGGGCCGTCGGTGACGGCGTCGACATCCTCACCTACTCGGTGTCCGGCAGCCAGGAACGTGACGACGCGGTCGAGCGGGCCTTCCTCGGCGCCGCCTCCGCCGGGGTCCTGGTGACCACGTCGGCCGGCAACCACGGCGCCCGGCCCGGCTCGGTGGCGCACGTGGCGCCGTGGGTGACCACGGTCGCCGCGAGCACCCACCACGTCTTCCAGGGCGCCGTCCGGCTCGGCGACGGCCGCTCGTACGTCGGCGCGATGGTCGCCGACCGGGGGGTGCGCTCGACCGGCCTGGTGCTCGGCGCCGACGTCGCGGCCGGCGGGGCGAGTGCCGCCGAGGCCCGGGTCTGCGCCGCCGGGTCGCTCGAAGCCGCCCGCACCGAGGGCAAGGTCGTGGTCTGCGAGCGCGGACACGGTGCCCGGCTCGACAAGTCCGCCTCCGTCGCGAGGTCCGGCGGGGTCGGGATGATCCTGGCGAACACCCGCCGCGAGGGCACCGCCGCCGACGTCCACGCCGTGCCCACCGTGCACCTGGCCGCGGGCCCGGCCGCGGCGGTGGAGGCCTACGCCCGCCGGGCCGGCGGTCGCGCCACCGTGAGCCTCGACCCGGCCGGCCACGACGCCAGCCGAATCCCGGCGGTGGCCGGCTTCTCCTCCCGCGGGCCGGCACGGGCCTCCGGTGGCGACGTGCTGAAGCCGGACCTGACCGCCCCCGGCGTCAGCGTGCTCGGCGCGGTCGCGCCGCCGTCGGACTCCGGGCGGTCCTGGGACCTGCTGTCCGGCACGTCGACCAGCGCCCCGCACGTGGCCGGGCTGGCCGCCGTGATCGCCGGCGTGCGCCCGGGCTGGTCGCCGGCCCGGATCCGGTCCGCGATGATGACCACCGCCTACGACCTCCGCGGGTCGCACGGGCCGCTCGTCGAGGGCGCCGGCCACGTCGACCCGGCCCGGTTCCTCGACCCGGGGCTGGTCTTCGACACCTCCCCGGCCGCGTGGGAGCGGGTCGCGGCCGGGGCCCTCCCCGCGCGTGCGGCGAACGCACCGTCGCTCGCGGTCGGCGACCTCGTCGGTCCCACCACGGTGCTGCGCCGGATCACCAACGTCGGCACCCGGCGCGAGTCCTACTCGGTGCGCACGCGCGGCCTGCGCGGGGTCGACGTCCAGGCCTTCCCCGCGACCGTCCGGCTGGCCCCCGGACAGAGCCGGACCATCCGGCTGCAGGTCACCGCCCGGCCCACCGCCCCGGTCGGCCGGGACGTGACCGGCTGGCTCGTGTGGCGCGGCGACCGGCACCGGGTGCGGATCCCGGTCTCGGTCCGGCCCGCCCTCGTCGCGGCGCCTCGCCAGGTCGCCGGCGGCGGCCGGGGCACCGGCAGCGGCCGGGTGGTGGTCCGCGGGCGCTCCGGCAACGGTCGCACCGTCAAGCTGCACAGCACCGGGCTGGTCGCGGCGCGCACCAGTCCGCTCGCGCTGCGCCCGGGCAGCTTCGACCCGGCCCATCCGCAGGCCGACGCCGACACCGCCGCCCGGCAGGTCCGGATCCCGGCGGGCACCTCCGTCGCGCGCTTCGCCGCGTCGGGCGCGGCCGCCGGGACCGAGCTGGACCTGTACGTCTACCGGGACGGCCGGCTGGTGGACAGCGCCACCGACGACGCACCCGACTCGGTGCTGACGCTGACCTCCCCCGCCGCCGGTGACTACCGGGTCCTCGTCGCCGCACGCGCCACCCGCGGCGACGCCCCGGCCGGCGTTCGCACCGGCGGCCGGCTCGACACCTGGGTGGTGCCGCAGGCCGGTGCCGCGTCCCGGATGGTGCTGAGCACCGACGCGGTCGGCTTCGCCCCGGGCCGACGGTTCCGCTACACCGCGTCGTGGACCGGGCTCGACCCGGCCAAGCGCTACCTGGGCGTCGTCACCTACGGCGACTCGGACCGACGGACCCTGGTCGAGGTCGGCTGACCCGTCGGGTCACGGCAGCCGGGCGGAGACGACCGCGTCGAGCAGCCCCAGCGGCATCGGGCCGGAGTCCAGCACCGCGTCGTGGAAGGCCTTGATGTCGAACGCGTCGCCCTGCCTGGCCTCGACGGCGCGGCGGATCCGCTGGATCTCCAGCCGGCCCACCATGTAGGACAGCGCCTGGCCCGGGGTCACGGCGTACCGGTCGATCTCGGCGCCGATGTGGCCGGGCCGCATCGGGGAGTTCGCGACCATGTAGTCCACCGCCTGCTGCCGGCTCCAGCCCAGGGCGTGCATGCCGGTGTCCACGACCAGCCGACAGGCGCGCATCGAGTCCGCCGACAGCATGCCCATCCGGTCCAGCGGCGTGGAGTACAGGCCCATCTCGTCCGCGAGCCGCTCGGTGTAGAGCCCCCAGCCCTCGCCGTACGCCGCGATGAACGCGCGCTTGCGGAACTCCGGGATGCCGTCCAGCTCGCCGGCGATCGCGAGCTGGAGATGATGGCCGGGGATGCCCTCGTGATAGGAGGTGTTCTCGATCTCGAAGCGGCCCCAGCCCTCCGGCTCGGAGACGTTCATGAAGAAGACCCCGCCGCGGCTGCCGTCCTTGGGTGGCGCGAAGTAGTAGGCGATCGCCCCGCTCGTGGTGGCCTCCACGTCGCAGTCGGACTGCGGCAGCCGGCCGAACCAGTCGCCCATCACCGCCCGGGCGCGGGCCATCGCGGTCCTGGAGTCCGCGACGATCTCGTCCGCGCTGGTGTGGTGCAGCGCGGGGTCCTCACGCAGCGCCGAGAAGATGGTGGGGACGTCGTCCGAGCCGACCACCTCCGGCCCCAGGGCGCGGTACTCCTCCTCCAGGGCGGCCACCTGCCGCAGCCCGATCTGGTGGATCTCCTCCGGCGAGGTGTCGACGGTCGTGAAGTAGGCCGCGGCCTTGGCGTAGACCTCCTCGCCGTCGGGCAGGTAGGTCAGCCCGCACCTCTCGTCGGGACGCGCGTGCGGGGCGACCTCGTCACGGAGCACGTCGCGGTAGCGCTCGACGGCCGGCCGCACCCGCTTGCGGACGACGGTCTCCAGCCGCTCTTGCCAGCCGGCCGCGTCGACGCCGGCGGGCGGGTCCTGCACCCCGAGCATCGGGTCCGCGTCGACCGGGGTGGCCAGCCAGCGGTCCAGCTGCTCGACGGTCTGCCGGACCGCGAAGTCGGCCGGGGTACGACCGGACGCGACGCCCTCACGGTGCCGGTCGGCGAGGTCGTCGAAGTAGCCGCCGACCCCCTCGAACTTGGCCACCATCGCCTCGGCGACGTCGGCGTCCGGGACCGCCAGCTTGGGCAGGTAGACCCCCAGGCTGGACTGCACGCCGAAGATCGGGTCCGCCCCGAGCTCGGCGGTGCGCGAGTCCAGGATCCCCGCGCGGGCGGACGCATCCCAGGCGACCATGGCGCGGCTGATCCTGCGCTGCTCGTCGAGCGCGTCGGCGTCGATCGCCTCCGCCCGGTCGGCGAGGCCGCGGGCCTCGGCGGCGGCGGCCTCCTGCCCGGCGCGGCTGATGTCCTCGAACCGGTCTGCGTAGCGGTACTCGCCGATCATGTGCGCCCACGTCGGCGAGGTCCGCAGACGGCTGTCGTGGTAGTCCTCGGCCAGCTGGTCGAGCTCGGCGGCGTGGTCGGTCATGGGTCCCCCTCGGGTCAGGCGAGACCGAGCTGCTTCGCGGTCTCCTCGCGCATCTGGACCTTCCTGATCTTGCCAGTCACCGTCATCGGGAACTCGTCGACGACCCTCACGTAGCGCGGGATCTTGTAGTGCGAGAGCTTCCCGGCGCTGAACGCGCGCACCGCGTCGGCGTCCAGGGGGGCGGCGCCGCTGCGCATCTTCACCCAGGCGCAGAGCTCCTCGCCGTACTTCTCGTCGGGGACGCCGATCACCTGGACGTCCTCGATGTCGGGATGGGTGTAGAGGAACTCCTCGATCTCACGCGGGTAGACGTTCTCCCCGCCGCGGATCACCATGTCCTTGATCCGGCCGACGATGTTGCAGTAGCCGTCCTCGCGCATCACCGCCAGGTCGCCGGTGTGCATCCACCCCTCCGGGTCGATCGCCTCGGCGGTCTTGGCCTCGTCGTCCCAGTAGCCGACCATCACGCTGTAGCCGCGGGTGCACAGCTCGCCGGTCTCGCCCCGCTCGACGGTCTCCCCGGTGGCCGGGTCGACGATCTTCACCTCGACGTGCGGGTGCACCTTGCCGATGGTCGCGGTACGGCGGTCCAGGTCGTCGTCGGACAGGGTCTGGCACGACACCGGCGAGGTCTCGGTCATCCCGTAGGCGATCGAGGCCTCGGCCATGTGCATGTCGCTGATGCAGCGCTTCATCACCTCGATCGGGCAGATCGAGCCGGCCATGATCCCGGTGCGCAGCGTGGACAGGTCGTAGTCGGCGAAGTCGGGGGCGTTCTGCATCGCGATGAACATCGTCGGCACGCCGTACACGCCGGTGCACCGCTCGTCCTGCACGGCCTTGAGGGTCGTCGACGGGTCGAACCCCTGCCCCGGGATGATCATCGCGGCCCCGTGGGTGGTGCACCCGAGGTTGCCCATCACCATCCCGAAGCAGTGGTAGAAGGGCACCGGGATGCACAGCCGGTCCTGCTCGGTGAAGTTGATCGTCTCGGTGACGAAGAAGCCGTTGTTGAGGATGTTGCGGTGCGAGAGCGTCGCCCCCTTGGGGTAGCCGGTCGTCCCCGACGTGTACTGGATGTTGATCGGGTCGCCGGGCTCCAGCGTGCTCATCCGCTGCGGTACGGCGTCGGCGGGCAGGTCCCGGCCGGCCTCGACGAAGCCCGTCCAGTCGTCGGTGCCGAGGTAGACCACCCGCTCCACCGGGGACCCGGTCGCGGCCACCTCCTCGACCATCGCCCGGTAGTCGCTGGACTTGAAGGCCTCGGCCGAGAACAGCAGCCGGAGGCCGGACTGGTTCAGCGCGTAGGCCAGCTCGTGGGTGCGGTAGGCCGGGTTGACGTTCACCACGATGGCGCCGACCTTGGCGGTGGCGTACTGGACCAGCGTCCACTCGGCGCAGTTCGGCGCCCAGATGCCGACCCGGTCGCCCTTCGCGACCCCGGCGGCGATCAGGCCGCGGGCCAGGGCGTCGACGTCGGCGTCCAGCTCGGTGTAGGTCCACCGGCGCCCGGAGGCGACCTCCACGAGCGCCTCCCGGTCGCCGTACAGGCCGACGATCCGCTCCAGGTTCGCGCCGATCGTCTCCTCGAGCAGTGGCGGGGTGGTCTCACCTGCGGCGTAGGACTCCATGCCCGCAGACTAGTGAGCGCGCCGGTGGGCGACTACTGCTCGACCGGAGAGTTCACGATCGAGGCGAGGTAGGACTCCACCTGCTCCTCGTCCCAGGCCCGGCTCTCGCGCAGCCCGCGGCGGACCTGGTCCAGGTAGGCCTCGGTGGGCGTGGTGTGCTCCACGTGGTCGTGCCCGTGCGGCGCGGTGAACGTCAGCAGCGGCAGGTCGTCGTGCCGGCCGACCTCGACCAGCGTCTCGTAGCGGCCCGGCCCGGCCTGGTGCCGGCCGCCGGGCAGCGGCCCGGCCACGACCACCTCGAGCGGGTTGTCGTCGCGCGGCGCGCGGTACATCTCCTGGGCGGCGACGTCGGCGAACTGGGCGGCCGTGAGGAGGTAGCCGCGAGCGGCGGTGAACCCGGGCTCGGCGTGGTCGTAGAAGGCCACCCCGCCGCCCCACTGCGTGGACTCCCCCGCGAAGTAGACCGTGCCGGGAAGGTCGACCGGGATGCTGCGGGCGGGCAGCCGCCGGTCGCGCGCCCCGGGGTTGACCCGCGTGCCGCCGGACGGACGGCCGCCCTGCAGGTAGCAGGCGAGCCGGTCGGAGGCCATGTTCGAGCCATAGCTGACGTACCAGACATAAGACATGATCTCGACCGAGAATAGCCGATGCCGCCGAAGTGTTCAGGATGCCTTCATGGAGCAGGGGTTCACTCGAGGTGTGGTCACCAGGGTGAGTCCTGAGAGCGCCGGCGCGTCGACTGTCGCCGTGCCCCGGCCGACGGCTGCGCGGACGAGCTCCGCGCGCGTCGCGGTGGCCGCCCGTCTGGGCCACTGGGCGGAGACCCTCTCGCGACGCAGCGGCCTGGGTGCCGGCGGAGTCGTCGGCGGTCGCGTGCTGCTCGCGCTGGCGCCGAACGCCGTGGCCGAGCTGAGCCGAGGACGAAGCGTCACGCTGGTCAGCGGGACGAACGGCAAGACCACGACGACGGCGTTCCTGACCGCGGCCCTGCGCACCCTCGAGCCGACGGCCACCAACGCCGACGGCGCCAACACCCGGGCCGGACTCGCGCGCACGCTCGCGGGCGGCAACGCACGCCAGGTCGTGCTGGAGACCGACGAGGGCTGGCTGCCGTGGCTGCTCGGCCAGGCGCCGAAGGCGGAGTCCGTGCTGCTCAACCTGTCCCGTGACCAGCTGCACCGGCACCACGAGGTCGCTCACGTGGCCCGCGCCTGGCACGGGGCCCTCTCCGGCACCGCGCACGTCGTCGCCAACGCCGACGACCCAGGGGTGGTGATGGCGGCCCTGGCCGCACGCCAGCAGACCTGGGTGGCGGCCGGTGCCCGGTGGAGCCAGGACACCCTCGTGTGCCCACGCTGCGGGGGTGAGTGCCGCCGTGAAGGCGAGGACTGGGGCTGCGCGTGCGGGCTGCGCAGACCGCGGCCGCACTGGTGGCTGGAGGCCGGCGAGCTGGTGAGCGAGCGGGGCAGGGTGGGCCTCCACCTGAGCCTGCCCGGGGAGGTGAACCACGCGAACGCCGCGATGGCCGTCGCCGCCGCGGCCCGTCACGGCGTGGCGCCGGCCGACGCCGTGGCCGCGATGCGCGAGATCAGCGCGGTGGTCGGGCGGTACGACGTCTTCCCCACCTCCTCCCACCGCGCGCGCCTGATCCTGGCGAAGAACCCGGCGAGCTGGGCCGAGGCCCTGCGAACGGTGGCCGCCACCCCGGCCCCGCTCGTGCTCGCCTTCAACTGCGAGGGCGTGGACGGCCGGGACCCGTCGTGGCTGTACGACGTGCCGTTCGCCGACCTCGCGGGACGGCACGTGGTGGTCACCGGTCGGCGCTCGACCGACATGCTGGTCCGGCTCGAGATGGACGGGCTCGACGACGTGGGGGTGGCACCGGACGTGGCGGCGGCCGTGGCGATGCTTCCGCCCGGCGAGGTGAACGTGGTGGCCAACTACACCGCGTTCCAGGAGGCCCGGCGGGTGCTCGGACGATGAGCGTCGGCTCCGCCCTCACGGTCGTCCTGGTCTGGCCGGACCTCCTGGGCACCTACGGCGACCGAGGCAACTCCACCGCCGTGGTGCACCGTGCCCGGGCACGAGGCCTCGACTGTCGCGTCGTGGAGGTCACGGTGCACGACCCCATCCCGCGCACGGGTGACATCTACCTGATCGGCGGGGGCGAGGACGCGGCGATGCTGCTGGCCTGGGAGCACCTGGTCGCCGAGCGGAGGGTCGAGGACGCGGTCGAGGCCGGCGCGGTCTGCCTCGGGGTCTGCGCCGGCTTCCAGCTGTTGAGCGCCGAGTTCTCGGGACCGGACGGGCGCCCGCGCAACGGCCTGGGGCTGCTGGACGTCCGGTGCGGACGCCTCGGAGGGCCTCGCGCCGTGGGCGAGGTGCTGGCCGAGAGCGAGCACGGGTTCCTCACCGGCTTCGAGAACCATCAAGGCGACGCCCACCTCGGCCCGGCGGCCCGCCCCCTGGCCACCCTCGTGCGTGGGGTGGGCAACGGGGACGGCGCGACCGAGGGCGCGGTGCAGGGACGGGTCCTCGGCAGCTACCTGCACGGCCCCGTGCTGGTCCGCAACGCCGACCTGACCGACCACCTGCTGCAGCTGGTCACCGGTCCCCTGCCGCCGTTCGACGACGAGCCGGTCGAGCGGTTGCGCCGGGAGCGCCGCGCCGCGACCCTGGGCCGGCCCCGCCCGTGGCGACGCCGGCTGCCCGGCTGACCGGAGCCGCAGGTCAGCAGACCCCCGGACGCACGACGAAGGGGCCCCCGGCGAGCGGGGGCCCCTTCGTGTCAGGCGCTGGTGCCGGGCGCCGGCGTCAGGCGCCGGCGTCGACCATCTCGGCGCTCTCGCGCGAACCGCGCACCACCCGGTCGTGGCGGAGCGAGCTGCCGCGGGTCTCCTTGGCGAACAGCACCGCGATGATCGTGATCACCGAGGCGAGGGAGAGGTACAGCGCCACGGCCATCGTGTTCTTGCCGTCGCCGGTGTCGAGCAGCTTGACCGCGATGATCGGGGCGAGGGCGCCGGCGAAGATCGAGGCGAGCTGGTAGCCGACGGACGCGCCGGTGTAGCGGACCGAGGTACCGAACAGCTCGGAGAAGAAGGCGGCCTGCGGGGAGTACATCAGCGCGTGCAGCATCAGGCCGACCACGACGGCGAGGATCAGGTGCGACTGGCGCCCGTCGTCGACGAGGTCGAAGAACTTGAACGACCACAGGGCGACGCCGACGGCGCCGATCAGGTACAGCGGGCGGCGGCCGACCCGGTCCGAGACGGCGCCGACGATCGGGATCCACACGAAGTGCACCACGGAGCCGATGAGCAGGGCCTGCAGGATCGGGCCCTTGTCGGCCTTCGCGAAGTCGACGATGTAGGTGATCACGACGACGGTGAAGATGTAGTAGGAGATGTTCTCCGCCATCCGCATCCCCATCGCGATCAGCACCTCCTTCGGGTAGTTCTTGATCACCTCGAAGAACGGCATGTGGGACGCGGACTGCTTCTTCTCCGCGATCTCGGCCTTGGCCTCCGCGAAGACCGGCGACTCCTCGATCGAGAGACGCACCCACAGACCGACCATCACCAGGACGGCGGACAGCAGGAACGGGATCCGCCAGCCCCAGGCGTTGAAGGCGTCGTCGCTCTGGAACGCGGCGAGCACGAACAGCACACCGGTGGCGAGCAGGTTGCCCATCGCCACGCCGGCCTGCGGCCACGAGGACCAGAACCCGCGGTGCTCGTCCTGGCCGTGCTCGGCGGCCATCAGCACGGCGCCGCCCCACTCACCGCCGACGGCGAAGCCCTGCACCAGCCGGCAGACCAGCAGCAGGATCGGCGCGCCGACCCCGATGGTGGCGTACGTCGGCAGCAGGCCGATCGCGACGGTGGCGAGACCCATCATCAGCAGCGAGACGACCAGCATCCGCTTGCGGCCGACCCGGTCACCGAAGTGCCCGAAGACCACGCCGCCGAGCGGGCGGGCGACGAAGCCGAGCGCGTAGGTGCCGAAGGCCAGCAGGGTGCCGGTCACCGGGTCGGACGACGGGAAGAACAGCGTCCCGAAGACCAGGGCGGCGGCCGAGCCGTAGAGGAAGAAGTCGTACCACTCGACGGCGGTGCCGATCAGGGAGGCGAAGACCACCTTGACGATCTCGCCCGCCGACCGGGATGTCCCGGCCGTCTGGGGGGGCGGTGTGGACGTGGTCATGTCGTGTGTTCCTTTCATGCGGCGGTCCAGCCGCCATCCATCAGAAATGAGCTGCCGGTGACCGAGTCCGTGCCGGGCCCGCACAGGAAGGCGACCATGTCGGCCACCTCGGCGGGCTCCACGAGCCTCTTCACGGGGGTGCGCGCGAGGAGCACCTCGTCGAGGACCTCGTCCTCGGCGATCCCGTGCGTGCGGGCCTGGTCGGCGATCTGCCCCTCGACGAGCGGGGTCCGGACGTAGCCGGGGCAGACGGTGTTGCTGGTCACGCCGCGACCGGCCGCCTCCAGGGCGATCACCTTGGAGAGGCCTTCGAGGCCGTGCTTGGCCGACACGTAGGCCGACTTGTACGGCGAGGCGCGGTGGCCGTGCACCGAGGACACGTGCACGAGCCGGCCGAAGCCACGCTCGTACATGCCCGGGAGCAGCCCCCGGGCCAGCCGGAACGGCGCCTCGAGCATCAGCCGCTGGATGAACCCGAACCGCTCGGGGTCGAAGTCCTCCACCGGCGCCACGTGCTGCACCCCGGCGTTGTTCACCAGGATGTCGGCCCGCACGGCGGTGCCCAGGCCGAGCGCGTCGATCGACGTGCCGTCGGAGAGGTCGGCGACCAGGTAGTCGCCGCCGAGGTCGGTGGCCACCTGCCGGGCGCCGGCCTCGTCACGGTCGAGCACGATGATCCGCGCACCGTCCGTGGCGAGCCGTCCGGCGACGGCCCGACCGATGCCGCTGGCGCCGCCGGTGATCAGGGCGGTCCGGCCGGCGAGGGGTCCGGAGCCGCGCGAGGGCGTGACGGGCATCTCAGTCATGCCGGAGACGCTACGGGGGTCACATCGGACAAAACATGTGCCGGACCCACATAAACTCGACGGTCCGATGTACGTCGCACCCGTGCCGGCGGTGGGTCAGCGGGAGCGCAGCCGGCAGAGCCGCAGCGCGAGCTGCACGTCGAGGCCGTGGGACGGGTCGCGCCAGTCCTCGCCGAGCAGGGTGCCGATCCGGTCGAGCCGCTGGGCGACGGTGTTCGGGTGCACGTGCAGCCGCTTCGCGGTCTCCGCGGGACGGGCGCCGGCGGCGAACCACGCCTCCAGGGTGGCCACCAGCTCGGTGCCGCGTCGCACGTCGTAGGCCAGCACCGGGCCGACCATCGTGTCGATGAACGCGTCGAGCTCCTCGGGACCGTTCTGCCCCAGCAGCAGCCGGGCCAGCCCGAGCCCCGCCGGGTCGCTGACCTCGCCCTCGCGGCCGAGGGTCAGCAGCGTGTCGAGGCACCGCCGGGCCTCGTGGTGGGCGTCGGCGACGCCCGTCGGCCCGCTCGCGGCCGCGACCCCGACCGTCGACCGGCCGCCGGCCGCACGCACCCGCTCGTGCAGCTGCCGGGCGACCGCGAGCGGGTCCTCGGCCGGCGCCACCAGCACCACCCGGCCGTCGTGCTCGCCGGCCAGCCCGCGCAGCTCGCCGGCGAGCCGGGCGGCCACCTGGGAGGCCCGGTGCCGCTCGATGCCCGCGACGGCGGCGACCGCCACCGCCGACGGACCCTCCAGGTCGGCCTGCTGGCGGCGGGCCCGCCCGCGCAACCGGTCCTGGTCGACGTCCCGGCTCTCCAGCAGGTCGCTGAGCAGCTCCCCGCGCACCCGCTCCTCGGCCTCGGCGACCGTCCGGGCGAACAGCAGCACCAGGGCGGTGACCAGGGCGCCCCGCTCCAGGGTGCGCCGACCGGCGGTGCCGAGACCGTCGCGCACCCCGTCCAGGAGCAGTGTGCCGAGGTGCTCGGTGCCCGCCAGCGCCACCGCCACGTACGACGGGCCCTCGGCCGTGTCCACCGCCACGCTGTGCCCCGACGCCCGGGCCTCGGTGACGGCCGCCTCCAGTGCCTCCGGTTCCAGCGGCCGGGCCGCGGACGCGTCACCGGCCAGGCAGTGCCCCTCGCTGTCGAGCACCAGCACGGTCCCCTCCAGCACCTCGGCGAGCACCGCGGCGACCGCCGCCACCCCGCCCCCGTGCAGCAGCACGTCGGTCAGCCGGTCGTGGGCGGTCGCGGCGACCTCGACGGCGTGCGCCTGGGCCCGCACCTGACGGTTGGCCCGGTCGAGCTGCTCGAAGAGCTGGGCGTTCTCGAGCGCGACGGCGGCGTGCGCGGCGAACGACATCAGCAGCGACACCTCGCCGGGCGGGAACGGCCGCACGGTGCGGTGCACCGCCAGCAGCGCGCCGATCACCTTGCCCTCGACTGTCAGCGGGACGCCCAGGATGGCCCGGATCTGCTCGCCCTCGACCGCGGTGTCGATGAACTCCTGGTGCAGGAACCGCGGGTCGCTGTGGTAGTCCTCGGTGTAGTACGGCTCCCCGGTCTGCGCCACCAGCCCGAGCAGGCCGGTGCCGAGCGGCAGCCGGAGCCGCCGGAACTCCGGCGTCAGCGCGCCCTCGGTCACCTTCATGTACGACGCCCGGCCGGACTCGTCGTTGAGCGAGAGGTAGGTCATGTCCGCGTGCAGCAGCGAGCGGGCCCGCCGCGCGATGGCGGCCAGGATCGTGTCCACGTCACGGATCGCGGTCAGGTCGTTGGCGGTCTCGTAGAGCGCCGACATCTCCGCCTCCCGCTGCCGCCGGCGCTCGATCTGCTCCCGGATCCGCAGCGCGATGGTGCGGTGCCTCCGCAGCTGCTCGAGCTCGTGACCCGCCACCCCGGCCGCGATCGCGTCGGTGACGACGGCGTCGAAGGCCTCCCGGGGCGCCTCCTCGTACAGCAGGTCGAGGAACTGCGCGCTCATCGGCCCACGCCTCAGGCGTCGCGCTTGTCGAAGAGCAGCACGCTGGCGACCATCGCGGCGCCGGTGAGGGCGCCGAAGATGACCACGGCGCCGAGCACCGCGAGCGGGCTGCCGAACGCGGACCCGGCCTCGGGGAGCTGGCTGATGATCCGCGCGCCGGCGTTGAACGGCAGGAACCGGGTCACCTCGGCGTGCGGGCTCAGCGCCGGGACCAGCGCGAACACCACCGAGACGATGCTCTCCACCGCCAGCGGCCACAGGAAGAGCAGTACCAGCGCCGCCGTCTGGTTGCGCACCAGCGCGGTGAACGCCGCGGCGAGCCAGGTGAACAGCAGGGTGTAGACGAGCGTGCGGCCGACCGCTCCCCAGGTCGCCCCGGTGACCAGGTCGACCCCGTCGCCACGCAGCCACAGCCAGCCGGCCAGCAGCGAGGCGAGCATGGTCAGCAGCGCGACGGCCAGCACCCAGGCGCCGACCACCAGGAACTTCGCCAGCCACACCGCCCGCCGGGACCGGACGGCGGTCAGCGTCGCGCGCACCATCCCGTGCCGGTACTCGTGCCCCCAGGCGAACACGCTGACCATCGCCAGCAGGTAGGCGACGAAGTAGGGCACCCCGAACGTCGCGAACTGGGTGGCGAGGGCGGGGCCGAACCCGTCCAGGTCCGAGACCGACGGCGGCTGGTCCGAACCGAGCGCGAGGTGCGTGCCCATCGCCACCAGGGACGACAGCCCGACACCGAAGACCACGGCGATCGCGGAGAGCCAGTACGTCGAGCGGACGGTCCGGATCCGGACCCATTCGTAGCGGATCGCGTCGGTCACCGTGGTCCCCCCGTCGGCTGGTGCGCCTCGTACTCCTGGGCGTCGCCGGTCGCCTCCAGGAAGGCCTCCTCCAGCGTGGCCGCGCGTGGAGACAGCTCGTGCAGCCGGACGGCCCCCTCGAAGGCGAGGTCTCCGATCCGCTGCGCGTCCAGGCCGGTCACGGACACCGCACCGGGCTCGAGCGCCTGGACGGCGGCGCCCTCCCGGCGGAGCACGTCGACCAGGTCGGCGACCTGCGGCGACCGCACCACGACCGCGTTGTGGGTGGAGGCACGCACGAAGTCCGCGGTCGGCCCGCTGGCGATCAGCCGCCCCCGGCCGATCACCACGAGCTGGTCGGCCATCAGCGCCATCTCGGAGAGCAGGTGGCTGGAGACGAAGACCGACCGTCCGGTGGCCGCGAACCCCCTGAGCAGCTCCCGGATCCACGAGATGCCCTGCGGGTCGAGGCCGTTGGCCGGCTCGTCGAGGATCAGCGTGTGCGGGTCGCCGAGCAGGGCGGCGGCCAGCCCGAGCCGCTGGCCCATCCCCAGGGAGAAGGTCCGCGGCTTCTTGCGCGCGACGCTGCTGAGCCCGAGCTGCTCGAGGACCTCGTCGACGCGCCGGGCGGGGATGCCGTTGGCCGCGGCCAGCATCAGCAGGTGGTTGCGAGCCTTGCGGGTCGGGTGGAACGGCTTGGCCTCCAGCAGGGCGCCGACGTGCCGCATCGGGCGCTTCAGCGAGGTGAACGGGACCCCGTCGAAGGTGGTCGTCCCGGCGCCGTGGTCCAGGCCCAGCATCAGCCGCATGGTGGTGGACTTCCCGGCGCCGTTGGGCCCGAGGAAGCCGGTCACGCTGCCCGGTCGCACCTCGAAGGAGAGGTCGTGGACCGCCGGCCTTCCGGCATACGTCTTGCCGAGCCCCCGTGCCGTGATCACCGCCATACCGACATCCTGACATCCGGACCGGCAAGTCCGGTGGTTCGACCGTGACCTCGGCCGCGCGGGCTCGTTGCACTGCCCAGACACACCGTCCGGGACCGCCGACCAGGGTGACCTGGTCCGGCGGCCCCTTCGCCGCCCCGAACGCCACCGGGGGCGCCCTCGACCAGCCGGACTGCAGCGTGCCGCAGTCCTGCGACGACTTCACGCTGCACGTCGCCACCCCCGCGGGGTACGGCGGCTCCCACACCCTGAACGTCAAGGTGGCCTGGTCGAACACCGCCGCCGACTTCGACCTCTACGTCCTGGACCAGGCCGGCCGGGTCGTGGGCACGTCCGCCTCCAGCGCGGACCCCGAGCAGGTCGTGCTGCCCCCGGACTCCGGCGACTACACCGTCCGGGTGGTCCCGTACGCCCCCCTGGGCGAGACCTACACGGCGACCGCGAGGCTGTCCACGGTCCCGGCCAACCCCGCCCCGGGCAACGACACCCCGCCGCAGTTCACGGACTACGCGGCCCCGGGCACGCTGCCCGACGCGAACAACGCCGGCGAGCCGTCGATCGGCACCAGCTTCCGGACCGGCTCCACGATGTTCCAGTCCTACCTGTCCACCTACAAGGTCCGGTTCGACGACAGCACCTCGCCGGCGAAGGCCACCTGGACCGACGCGTCGGCCAAGGCCACCAACGGGTGCCCGCAGGGCGGCACGGTCAGCCTCGACCCGATCCTGTTCACCGACCACCGGACCGGCCGCACGTTCGAGTCGCAGCTGTCCGGCGCGAGCTCGCTGACCTGCTGGACCGATGACGACGGCGAGACCTGGAGCCCCAGCACCGGCGGCGGCATCCCCTCCGGGGTCGACCACCAGACCATCGGCGGTGGGGCGTTCTCGTCCGCCGGCCTCGGCGCGCTGCCCACCTCGTCCTACCCGGACGCCACCTACTACTGCAGCCAGGACATCGCCACCGCGTTCTGCGCGGTCTCCCGCGACGGCGGCACGACGTTCGGGGCCGGCGTCCCGACGTACAGCCTGCTCGACTGCGGCGGCCTGCACGGCCACCTCAAGGTCGCGCCCGACGGCACGGCGTACCTGCCGAACAAGGGCTGCGGCGCCGACCAGGCCGCCGTGGTCTCCCAGGACAACGGCACCACCTGGTCGGTGTCCAAGGTGCCCGGCGCCACCCCGGGGAGCTCCGACCCGTCCGTGGGCGTCGGCGCCAACGGCACGGTGTACTTCGGCTACGTCGGCGCCGACGGCAAGCCCGGCATGGCCGTCAGCCGCGACCACGGCAAGACCTGGGCCGACCGACAGACGGTGGGCACCGAGTTCGGCATCCAGAACGCGGTCTTCCCGACCGTGGTGGCCGGTGACGACGACCGCGCCTCGATCGCCTACCTGGGCACCCCGGCCGGTGGCAACTCCGAGGACAACGCCGGCTTCCACGGCGTCTGGCACCTCTACGTCGACACCACCTACGACGGCGGCAGGACCTGGGTGACCAGCGACGCGACGCCCGGCGACCCGGTCCAGGTCGGCTCGATCTGCACCGGCGGCACCACCTGCGGCGACGACCGCAACCTGCTGGACTTCATCGACGCCACCCTCGACGGCCGAGGCCGGGTCACCGTCGGGTACGCCGACGGGTGCATCGAGGCCTGCGTCACCGACCCGGACCACGTGGGTCGCGACGCCTACGCCACCATCGCCCGCCAGAGCGGCGGCAGGTCGCTGTTCGCGAAGTACGACCCGTCATGAGCCGGGTGCAGCGGCCGGCGGCTGTGGTCGGGGCAGCCGTGCTGCTGGCAGCCACGGCCGCCATGCCTGACGGCACGGCGTTCCCCGCGGGCTGGCCCTTCCCCGCGGGGTCGGTGGTCTTCAACGCCGAGGACCGTGGCGACGGCACCATCGTCACCGCCGTGACCGACGCCCGGTTCCCGACCGTGCTGGACTTCATGAACCAGAAGGTCGCCGGTGCCGGCTTCGAGGTCGAGAAGGGCGAGACCGAGGAGCACGACGCCGAGGCGGAGTGGCGGGGCAACGGGTTCCGCGGACGCTGGTCGATCCGCGCGTCCGCCACGTGCCCGGGTGAGACGCTCGTGCAGGTTCTCTCCGCGGCGGGCTGAGCAGCCGCGGCGGGTCGGTATCGTGGTGAGAATGTCCCAGTCCGCCGAGGCCCCGCCGCGCACACTCGCCGACCAGCTCCGTGGCTGGTCCGACGAGCAGCTCTCCCGTCTCCTGCTGGCGCGTCCCGACCTGGCCACGCCCACCCCGCAGGACACCTCGCAGCTCGCCTCCCGGCTGGGCACCCGTGCCTCGGTGCTGCGGGCGGTCGACCAGCTCACCCAGCTCGAGCTCACCGTCGTCGACGCCCTGCTCGCCCTCGGCGGTACGGCGTCCGCGGCGGCGCTGCGCGACAGCGTGCACGCCGACCCCGAGCACGCCGTCGCCGCAGTGGCCCGGATCCGGGAGCTCGGCCTGGTCTGGGGCACCGACGAGTCGTTGCGGGCGCTGAGCGTCCTCACCGACGTGGTCGGCACCCGGATCAGCCGGCTCGGCTCCCCGCTGGCCACGCTGCTCACCGGATACGGCCCGGCCCGGGTCGGGTCCCTCGCCCGGGACCTCGGGCTGCGCCCGACCGGCAACCGGCACGACGACGTCGAGGCGGTCGTGGCCGAGCTGTCCGACCGGGACCGGGTGGCGGGCCTCGCGGCGGCGCTCGACCCCCAGGCCCGGGCGATCCTGGAGCACCTGGAGCGCGAGGGGAAGGACGGCGTGGTGGAGTCCACCGAGCGCTCCACCTCCCGCGGCCCGGCCGGCGGCCCCGTCGAGCAGCTGCTCACGGTCGGCCTGGTGGTGGCCCGCGACCGCCGGCACGTGGCGGTCCCCCGCGAGGTGGCGATCGCCCTGCGCGGCGGCCGCACCACCCACGAGCGGGCCGACGTCGAGCCGGCGCTGGCCATCTCCGCGCGCGACCAGGCGCTGGTGGACCGCAGCGCCGGCGGCGCCGCCTTCGAGCTGGTGCGCCACCTCGAGCTGCTGCTGGAGCACTGGGGAACCGCCCCGCCGTCGGCGCTGCGGGCCGGAGGCCTGGGCGTGCGCGACCTGAAGGCCACCGCCGACCTGCTGCACATGGACGAGCGGAACGCCGCCCTGCACGTCGAGATCGCGCTGGCCGCCGAGCTGCTCGCCGTGGGCGAGGGCCCGGACGGCGCCTCGGTGTGGTTGCCGACCGACGCGTTCGACCTGTGGAGCAGTGCCGGCGTCGCCGACCGCTGGGCGCGGGTCGCCCAGGCCTGGCTGGAGTCCCCGCGCCTGTCCGGGCTGGTCGGCGGGCGGGAGAACGGCAAGCCGGTGAACGCCCTGGCCCCCGACCTGGAGCGGGCCTGGCTGCCGGAGACCCGGCGGACCGCGCTCGAGGAGGTCGCGGCGCTCGAGCCCGGCACCGTGCTGGCCACCGGCACCGGCATCGCCTCCCTGGTCGACCGGATCGCCTGGCTGCGGCCGCGGCGCCCGCAGGCGCGCGCCCAGGCCGTGTCGTGGGCGGTCGAGGAGTCCGCCGTCGTCGGGGTGACCGCGCTGGGTGGGCTGTCCGCCCACGGCCGGAGCCTGCTCGGCCACGGCGACCCGGTCCCCTCGCTGGAACCGCTGCTGCCCTCACCGGTCGACCACGTGCTGCTCCAGGCCGACCTGACCGCGGTCGCCCCCGGACCCCTCGAGCAGGAGCTGGCCCACAACCTCGGCACCGTCGCCGACATCGAGTCCCGTGGCGGCGCCACGGTCTACCGGTTCAGCGAGGCCTCGGTCCGCCGGGCCTTCGACTCGGGCTGGTCGGCGGCCGAGGTGCACGCCTTCGTGTCCTCGGCCTCCACCACCCCGGTCCCCCAGGCGCTGACCTACCTCGTCGACGACGTGTCCCGGCGCTTCGGCACCATCCGGGTCGGCACCGCCGAGTCGTTCCTGCGCAGCGACGACGAGGCGGCCCTGACCGAGCTGGTGCACCATCCCAAGGCATCCTCGCTGCGGCTGCGCCGGATCGCGCCCACGGTCGTGGTCAGCGACGTGTCCCTCGACGTGCTGCTGCCGCGGCTGCGCGAGCTCGGCTCCGCGCCGGTCGTGGAGGCTCCCGACGGCACCGTCCGGCTGACCCGCCGCGAGGTGCTGCGGGCCCGCACCCCGCGGCGGCACCCGGCCGCGGTCGATGTGGTCTCCTCCCGCGACCCCCGCACCGGCGCCCGGCTCGCGGCCCGGGTCGCCTCGACGGTCACCGCCCTCCGGGCCGGCGACCGGGCCGCCGCGCACCGACCGGAGCCGGCTCTGCGCGCCGCCGAGCCGGCGACACCGGCCTCCTCGCTCGCCCTGCTGCGCGAGTCGGTCGAGTCCGGTGGCAGCGTGTGGATCGGCTACGTCGACAACCACGGCTCGTCCCAGGAGCGGGTGGTGGACCCGGTCCGGGTCGAGGCCGGCTGGCTGTCCGCCTACGACCACCGCACCGAGGACGTGCGGTCCTTCGCGGTGCACCGGATCACCGCCGTACGCCGCATCGACGACTGAACCGGAAAACCTCACATTCCGCCGCTGCTGAGCGCACACTTGGTGTCGGCAGCGGACGAGGGACGAGCAAAGGTGGGACGAGCGCCGGTGGCGGAGGCACGTGACGTGACGGCGGAGAGCCAGACCGTCTCCCAGGTGGTCGTCGCCCGGCAGCCGATCACCGACCGCCACGGCCGGGTGGTCGGCTTCGAGCTCCTCTACCGGCCCCGCCAGGGCCATGCGCCGGCCGAGACCGGCGAGCAGATGACGGCCGAGGTCGTCCTCGGCGCCCTGACCATCGGGCTCGACCAGCTGGTCGGCGACAAGGTGATGTTCTGCAACGCCGAGCGCGGGGCGCTGACCGGGGCGACCCCGGTGACCCTCCCTCCGGCCCGCACCGTGATCGAGGTGCTGGAGACCGTCGACCTCGACGACGAGGCCGTGCAGGGCTGCCGCGAGCTGGTGGAGGCCGGGTTCCGGCTGGCCCTCGACGACTTCGTCTGGGTGGCCGGCAGCGAGCGGGTCCTCGAGCTCGCCTCGATCGTCAAGGTCGACTTCCTCACCACCAGCCGCCCCGACGTCCTGATGCTCGTCGAGCGCTGTCGGCCCTTCGACGTGCTGATGCTGGCCGAGAAGGTGGAGACCGACGAGGACGTCGCCTGGGCGATGGCGCACGGCTTCGACCTGTTCCAGGGCTACGCGATCGAGCGACCCGCGCTGGTGACCGGCCAGACCGTCGCCACCTCGGCACTGGCCTACGTGCAGCTGGCGGTGACGCTGCTGGCCGAGGAGCTCGACCTCGAGGAGATCGAGGAGGTGCTGCGACGCGAGCCCGGTCTGGTCGTGCAGGTGCTGCAGATGGCCTCGATCGGCAACCACCACGGCCTGCGGCGGCAGGTCCGCTCGGTGCACGACGCCCTGGTGCTGATGGGCACCCGCAAGATCCGGCAGTGGATCGCGCTGACCATCCTCAGCGGCCAGCCCAGCCCCAGCCCGGACGGGCTCGGCACCGCCCTGGTGCGGGCCCGGATGGCCGAGGTGCTGGCCCGCGGGCGCGGCTGGGAGAACCCCGAGTTCGCGTTCACCTCCGCACTGCTGTCCGCCCTGGACCTGATGCTGGGCGTCCCGCTCGCCGAGCTCGCCGAGACGATGGACCTCGAGGAGTCCCTCAAGACCGCGGCGTTCCGCCAGGAGGGGCCGACCGGCGAGCTGGTCGCCGAGGTGACCCGCTACCAGGAGACCCTGGACGGGAACGCCGGGAGCGGCCGGCCGGCCGGTGATCTGGACGACGCGGCCGCCGAGGCGTTCGCGTGGGCGATGCCCTACGTCAACGGCTTGGTGGCCAGCGGCGGCTGAGCCGCCAGCAGGGTGCCGAAGCGGTCCGCGGGCATCGGCCGGCCGAGGTGCCAGCCCTGGACCAGGTCGCAGCCGAGGTCCTGGAGGATGGTCAGGGTGCGCTCGTCCTCCACTCCCTCCGCGACCATCCGCAGCCCGAGCGCGTGGGTGAGGTCGACCGTCGAGCGGACGATCGCCACCGACCGCAGCTCGTCGACCAGGTCGACCGAGAACGCCCGGTCCAGCTTGATCTCGTCGATGGGCAGCTTGAGCAGGTACTCCAGGGAGCTGTAGCCGGTGCCGTAGTCGTCCACGGCCAGCCGGACGCCGACCTCGGCGAGTGCGCGCATCACCCGGTGCGCCATCGCCGGGTCGCTCATCATCGCGGTCTCGGTGACCTCGATGGTCAGCACCGACGGGGGCACCTCGTGGGTCAGCAGCGCCGAGGCCACGATGTCCACCAGCTGCTCGTCGCGCAGGTCGGAGGCGGAGACGTTCACCGAGATCCGCGGGTGGTGGCCGGCGTCCCGCCAGCGACGCAGGTCGGTCAGCGCCACGTCGAGGACCCGCCGGGCGATCCCGGAGGTCAGCCGGTAGCGCTCGGCGATGTCGAGGAACTCCGCGGGCGAGAGCCGGCCGCGGGTGGGGTGGTCCCAGCGCACCAGCGCCTCTGCGCCGACCAGGCCGCCGCCGGCCGCCACGATCGGCTGGTAGTCGACGGTCAGCTCGCCGCGCTCGAGCGCGGCGTAGAGGTCCTCGGCGATCTCGAGCCGCTTGCGACGGTCGCCCACGGCGGTCGGGGAGTAGAAGCTCACGCGCTCGCCGGTGGTCTTCGCTGCGTACATCGCCGCGTCGGCGGCGAACAGGATGTCGCCCCGGGTGACGGCGTGGTCGGGGGCCAGCGCGATCCCGATGCTGGCCTGCACGTGCAGCACCACCCCGTCGAGCACGACCGGCTCCCGCAGGCTCTCCTGCAGGGCGGTGCCACAGGCCATCGCCGCGTTGCGGGAGGCGGTCCCCCGCAGCAGCACCGCGAACTCGTCACCGCCGAGCCGGGCGAGCAGGAAGGGCACGGCGACGTCGTCCAGCGCCTGGGTGAACCGGGCCACCACCGCACGCAGCAGGTCGTCGCCGGCCGCGTGCCCGAAGGAGTCGTTGACCTCCTTGAAGTGGTCGAGGTCGACCAGCGCCAGCCCGAACGGCGCGACGGCCTCGCTGCCACCGTCCACCGGCCGGACCGGGGTCAGGCCGCGGTCCAGCGCCGAGTACAGCGCCCGCCGGTTCGCCGCGCCGGTCAGCTCGTCGGTCCGGGCCTGCTGTCGTACGTCGGCCAGCTCGCGCAGCTGGCGGACGACCAGGACCAGCCGGATCCCGGCCGTGGCCACCGCGATCAGGGCCAGCATGCTCGGGACCGGGTCGAGGTCGAGCGGCGGCGCGACCGCCAGCACCGCCATCGCCACCGCCGCGGACAGCCCGACGACCCCCATCGACCCGGGTCCCGGGCGCCGGCGCAGGGTGGCGCCCCGCGGGGCGATGGTGCCCGCCGTCATCAGGCCCAGGCCCAGCAGCCACAGACCGTCCAGCGGGGTGCCGACCACGAAGTGGCCGAAGGCCAGCCGGTAGGCGTAGACGATGTCGGCGACACCGAAGACCATCATCCCCACCGCCCACAGCAGGAAGCCCCGCCCCTGTCGCAGACCGACCAGCCCCAGCGCCCCCAGCGCGGCCGCCACCAGGAGCACGTCCCCGACCGGGTAGGCCAGGCTGACCACCGCGGCCGGCGACCCGTCCCAGACGGCGGCGATCAGCGGGCTGATCGCACAGGTCGCGACCGCCGCGCCGGCCAGCGCACCGGTGAGCCCGTCGACCCCGACCACGAGCCGGAGGCCGCGCAGGTGGGCGCTCATCCCGGCCAGCAGGCCCGCCAGGCAGAACGGGTAGAACAGCAGGAAGGCGATGTCGGACGGGGACGGGGGCGAGACCGCGCCCTGGGCGAGGGTCTCGACGGCGACGAGGTTGGCGCCGACCATGAAGCTGACCAGGGCGCCGACCAGCGGTAGCGTCGCCCCCCGCTCCTCGGGAAGCCGCCGGGCCCGTCGCAGCAGGACCACGACCCAGGTGAGGCAGGCCAGGTTGCCGAGCACGCCCTCACGCAGCCAGGACGGTGCCGCGGGGCCGGCCAGCAGCACGCCGAGGTAGGGGACCACCACGGCCCCCATCGCGACGCACTCCCTGCGTGACGCTCGCACGAGCAGTCCTCCCCCTTGTCCCCCGAGACAGGTCCCCAGTGCAGCAGACCAATCCAGCACCACGCGGGGTAAATTCGGACATTTTGCCTTCGTGTCGGCCAGTCCAGACCGCCTGCACGAGGGTGGAGGTCGCCTTGCCGGCGGACCGTAAGATGTAGAGATGGACTTTGTTCGTTACGCGGAGCGGTCGGCGGGCCTCGTGAACGCCGACCTCGCCGACACCGATCACCTGCTCCACTTCCTCGACGAGCGCGAGTGGCTGCACGACGCCGTCAGCGAGCGGGACGCGGCCGCCCTCCGCCGGTTCGCCCACGACCTCCGCCCGGTCTTCGAGGCCTCCAACGCCCGCGACGAGCAGGCGGTCGTGGACCGGCTGAACACCCTGCTCGCCAAGCACCCGGTCACGCCGTACATCGCCGGACACGGCAGCACCGGCCCCGACCGGTGGCACATGCACGTCGCGGACCGGCAGTCCTCGGTGTCGCAGCTGCTGATCGCGGAGTCCCTGATGGGGCTCTCCACCCTGGTCTGCGACCTGGGGGCCACCCGACTCGGGGTCTGCGACGCCACCCCGTGCACCCACGTCTTCGTGGACACCTCGCCCAACCAGTCCCGCCGGTACTGCTCGGACAGGTGCTCCTCCCGAGCGAACGTCGCGGCCTACCGGGCCCGACAGAGAGCAGCAGCGGCTTCATGAGCGACGGACCCCTGATCGTCCAGTCCGACAAGACCCTCCTCCTCGAGATCGACCACGAACGCAGCGGCGAGTGCCGCAAGGCGATCGCGCCGTTCGCGGAGCTGGAGCGCTCCCCCGAGCACGTGCACACCTACCGGCTCACCCCGCTCGGGCTCTGGAACGCCCGGGCCGCGGGGCACGACGCCGAGCAGGTCGTCGACACCCTGCTCACCTTCAGCCGGTACGCCGTCCCGCACGCGCTGCTCGTCGACATCGCCGAGACCATGGACCGCTACGGCCGGCTCCGCCTCGACAAGCACCCCGTGCACGGGCTGGTGCTGACCAGCCACGACCGCCCGGTCCTCGAGGAGGTGCTGCGCGCCAGGAAGATCAAGCCGATGATCGGCGAGCGGCTCGACGAGACCACGGTGGCGGTGCACCCCTCCGAGCGCGGCAACCTCAAGCAGGCGCTGCTCAAGATCGGCTGGCCCGCCGAGGACTTCGCCGGGTACGTCGACGGCGAGGCGCACCCGATCGACCTCGACGAGGACGGCTGGACGCTGCGGTCCTACCAGCAGGAGGCGGCCGAGTCCTTCTGGCACGGCGGGTCCGGCGTGGTGGTGCTGCCCTGCGGCGCCGGCAAGACGATCGTCGGCGCGGCCGCGATGGCGCAGGCCCGGGCGACGACGCTGATCCTGGTCACGAACACCGTCTCCGCCCGGCAGTGGAAGGAGGAGCTGATCCGCCGCACCTCGCTCACCGAGGACGAGATCGGCGAGTACTCCGGCACCAAGAAGGAGATCCGGCCGGTCACCATCGCGACGTACCAGGTGATGACCACCCGGCGAAAGGGCGTCTACGCGCACCTCGAGCTCTTCGACGCCAAGGACTGGGGCCTGGTCGTCTACGACGAGGTACACCTGCTGCCCGCGCCGATCTTCCGGATGACCGCGGACCTCCAGGCACGTCGCCGGATCGGGCTGACCGCGACCCTGATCCGCGAGGACGGCCGGGAGGGTGACGTGTTCTCCCTGATCGGCCCGAAGCGGTACGACGCGCCCTGGAAGGACATCGAGGCGCAGGGCTACATCGCCCCCGCCGACTGCGTCGAGGTCCGGGTCACGCTGCCGGAGGGCGAGCGGTTCGTCTACGCGACCGCCGAGCCCGAGGAGCGCTACCGGCTGGCGTCGTGCACCGCCGCGAAGACCCGGCTGGTCGAGGAGCTGGTCGCCAAGCACAAGGGCGAGCCGACGCTGGTGATCGGCCAGTACATCGACCAGCTCGACGAGATCGGCGAGCGGCTCGGCGCCCCGGTGATCAAGGGAGAGACCAAGGTCAAGGAGCGCGAGCGGCTCTTCAACGCCTTCCGGCACGGCGAGATCGACCTGCTGGTCGTCTCGAAGGTGGCGAACTTCTCCGTCGACCTGCCCTCGGCGGCGGTCGCGATCCAGGTCTCCGGCTCGTTCGGGTCCCGGCAGGAGGAGGCACAGCGGCTCGGACGGCTGCTGCGGCCCAAGGAGGACAAGCGCTCGGCCCGGTTCTACGCGATCGTCTCCCGCGACACCGTGGACGCGGACTTCGCCCAGCACCGGCAGCGGTTCCTGGCCGAGCAGGGCTACGCCTACCGGATCGTCGACTCCGACGACATCGCCACCGCCTGACGCGACGCGCCCCCGCCCACAGCAGTGGACGGGGGCGCTCTGTCGTTCCTGGTGCCCGGTGCTACCGGGGCTGGTTGGCCCGGGCGATCGCCTCGCGGACCACGTCCAGCCTGGTCGGCGCCTTCGCCTTGAGCGACTTGCGCGCGGTCGGCGCCGGGGTCGGGTCGGGCTGCGGCACCGGCGGGCACTGCAGGTCCGACTGCTGACCCCGGGTGCGGGCCGGGACGGTCCCGTCCTTCAGGTACTGCGCGATGGTGTCGTCGGTGCAGGCGACCCCGGACAGCGAGCCGGCGTGCGTCGTACCGCCGACGCCCTCGATCAGCGACGCCGTCGGGAACAGCTTGCGCACCTTGAGGCTGCCGGAGTACGGCGTGGCCGCGTCGAGCGTCTCGCTGATCAGCAGCATGTTGCTGGTGACCCTCTTGCCGCTGACCTTGACCGGCTTGGCGGCCTTGGCGGGCCAGTACGAGCAGGGACCGTTGAACCAGGCGTTGCCCCAGGTCTCGAACGGAGCCTTGGCGAAGGTGCGCCAGTTGTCCTTGCGGATCCTGCCCCAGCTCTGCGGCCAGCGCGCGTCCGTGCACTGGGTGGCCAGGTACATCGCGTAGCCGTTGTCGCTGCCGTCCGTCTGCGGGTTGGCGTCGTCGTACATCGCCTTGATGCCCGAGGCGTCACCGTCGTTGACCAGCTTGGCGTAGGCGTCCCCGATGTCCTCCCAGCCGTAGACGTAGTAGCCGGCCGACAGCATCACGTCGGTGAGCTCGTCCGGGCCGATCGTGCCGCCGGCGGCCGGGTGGGCGTCGAGCTTGTCGAGCAACTTGTAGTAGCCGCGGTCGATGGCGTCGGCGTTGGTGCCGAGGTGGTAGACGTCGTCGTGCTTGGCCAGCCAGCCGAAGTACACCTCGATGGTCTTCTGGAAGGCCCGGTCCTGGTCGAGGTTGGACTTGTAGAAGACGCGGGTCGGGTCGACGTTGCCGTCGAGCACGAAGCGGCGCACCCGGTTCGG
The DNA here is from genome assembly GCA_963800225.1 of uncultured Actinomycetota bacterium. Lineage (GTDB taxonomy): Bacteria > Actinomycetota > Actinomycetes > Propionibacteriales > Nocardioidaceae > Nocardioides_B. The sequence continues at coordinate 236,346 of CAWDAF010000004.1, forward strand.
GTGCAGCGTGGCGTAGACCTGGCCGAGGTAGGTGCCGTAGGAGAAGCCGTAGAAGTTGATCCGGCCCCGGTGCAGCGCCTTGCGCAGGCTCTCCATGTCGTTGACCGTGTCCGTGGTCTTGGCGTGGTCGAGCAGCCGGCGGCCGTCCGCCGTCTTGCAGTCGTGGGCGTAGCCGCGCGAGAGCCGCAGCCAGGTGGCCTCCAGCCGGGCGGTCGAGGGTACGTAGTTGGGCCGGTCGTAGCCGAAGTACTGGCCGTCGCAGCTCAGCGACGGGCGGCTGGCGCCGACGCCGCGCGGGTCGAAGCCGATCCAGTCGTAGTCGTCGTCGGCGTTGCCGGGCACGATCGGGCCGTAGCCGAGCACCGACAGCACCAGGCCGGAGCCGCCGGGGCCGCCGGGGTTGGTGAGCATGATGCCCTGGTAGTCGGCCTGCGAGGAGCGGTGCTTCACCCGCGAGACGGCCAGGGAGATCTTCTTGCCCTTCGGTCGGGCGTAGTCGAGCGGGACCACCAGGGTCGAGCACTCGGCGCCGATGGCCTTCAGCGTGCCACTCGGGCACGGCGACCAGCTCAGCGGCGGCGGGGTGTACGACGGCGTGCTCGCGGGCGTCCTGCCGGGTCGGGCCGGCTGTCCCGGTGACGCGGTGGCGGCCGGCACGGCGGCGAGGCCCGCGGCGACGACCGTGATGCCGGCGGCGATGGCGACCAGTCTCTTCATGGGCATGTCCCCCTCATGTCAGGCGTCGGACCCGATCGAGCCCACGCCACCCTCGCCCGCAGGCCTGTTCGCTGTCCAGACCTTTCGCCGGACGACTTCTCGCCACCACCGGATACCCGGATGACGGACCTGTCCCGAGGGTGTAGCGTCACCGGGTTCCCCACCCCCTGCGAGGTTCTCGCGTGCCTGCCCCCACGCCCCCGGCCGACCCCGACCTGACCACCGAGCGCGACCACCTGACCGCCTCCCGCGCGGCGCTGGCGCGGATGCGTGACCGCACCGCGGGCCTCGACTCCTCCGCGGCCGGCGACGCGGTCAGCCAGCAGTTCCTGGAGTCGGCGATGCAGAGGCGGATGCGGGCGCTCGCCGACGACCCCGCCGTGCCGCTGTTCTTCGGCCGGCTCGACTACGACGAGGCGCACCCCGACGCCCGCGGGGAGCGGTTCTACGTGGGACGCCGGCACGTCAGCGACGAGGCCGGCGACCCGATGGTCGTCGACTGGCGGGCGCCGATCAGCCTGGCCTTCTACCGGGCCAGCCGCACCGAGCCGATGGGGGTCGCCCTGCGCCGCCGCTTCGGCTTCCAGCAGGGTGAGATGACCGCCTATGAGGACGAGCCGCTCGGCTCCGACGCGCCCGCCGAGGAGCACTCGGAGATCCTCGAGGCCGAGATCGAGCGGCCGCGGGTCGGGCCGATGCGCGACATCGTCGCCACCATCCAGCCCGAGCAGGACGTCATCGTCCGCTCCGACCTGGCCTCCTCGGTCTGCGTGCAGGGCGCGCCGGGCACCGGCAAGACCGCGGTCGGCCTGCACCGGGCCGCCTTCCTGCTCTACTCGCACCGCGACCAGCTCTCGCGGCAGGGGGTGCTCGTGGTCGGTCCGAACGCCTCCTTCCTGCGCTACATCGGCGACGTGCTCCCGGCGCTCGGGGAGATCGACGCGCAGCAGACCACCATCGATGGCCTGGTCGGTGCCACCCTGGCCCGGCTGAACGCGAAGTACGCCGTGCGCGGTGCCGACGACCCCGCCGTCGCCGTGCTCAAGGGCGACGCCCGCCTCGCCGTCGTCGTGCACCGGGCGCTGTGGTCGGGCGTGCGGGCGCCCGCCGAGGGGCTGCTGGTGCCGCGCGGTGCGCGACGCTGGCGGCTCGCGCCGTACGAGGTCGAGGAGATCCTCACCGAGCTGCGCGGGCGCGGGGTCCGGTACGGCGCCGCCCGCGGGATGCTCGCGCAACGGCTGGCGCACGGGATCCTGGTCAAGATGGAGATCGCCGGGGACTCCCCCGACGACCGGGTGCAGGACGCGGTCGCCCGCAGCCGCGAGGTGAGGCGGTACGTCGACCAGGTGTGGCCCGCGGTCGACCCCGCCCGGCTGGTGCTGAGGCTGCTCGCGGACGCGAACTTCCTCGCCGAGGTCGCCGACGGCGTGCTGGACGCGGACGAGCAGGCGCTGGTCCGCTGGGACAAGCCCTACCGGGCGCCCGGGTCCGCGCGCTGGTCCCTCGCGGACGCGGTGCTGATCGACGAGGCGGCCGACCTCGTGGAGCGGACCCCGTCGCTGGGGCACGTGGTCGCCGACGAGGCGCAGGACCTCTCCCCGATGATGCTGCGGGCGGTCGGCCGGCGCTGCTCGACGGGCTCCACGACGGTGCTCGGCGACCTGGCCCAGGCCACCACCCCGTGGGCGACCCGGTCCTGGGAGGACGCCCTGGGACACCTCGGCAAGCCCACCGCCCACGTCGAGCAGCTCACCAAGGGGTTCCGGGTCCCCGGCGAGGTGATCGAGTACGCCGCGCGGCTGCTGCCGGTGATCGCCCCAGGCCTGGAGCCGCCCACGTCGGTCCGGCGCACCCGCGGGGACCTCGGTCTCACGCAGGGCTCGCTCGCCGAGCTGCCGCGGATCCTCGACGGTGCCCTCGCGCAGGTCGGCTCGGTCGGCCTGATCACCCCGGACGTGCTGCTGGCGTCGGTGGTGGACACGCTGACCTCGGCCGGCATCGGCCACGCCGTGCTCGGGTCCGAGTCGCCGGTGGACACGTTCGAGGCCCGGCTGGACGTCGTACCGGCCTCGCTGGCGAAGGGGCTGGAGTTCGACCACGTCGTGCTGCTGGAGCCCGCCGCCGTGGTGGCGGGCGAGGCGGACCGGGTGACCGGGCTGCGCCGGCTCTACGTCTGCCTGACCCGGGCCGTCACGTCGCTGGCGATCCTGCACGCCGACCCGCTGCCCGAGGAGCTGGGCAGCCCCTAGCCACCGACCGGGCCGAGGGCCTGCCCGAGGGCGGCCTCGACGTGGATCTCGGTGGTCGCGAAGACCGGCACCTCGCTGTCCTCCGGGCCGAGCAGCAGCTCGAGCTCGGTGCAGCCGAGCACGATGCCGTCGGAGCCGGCCGCCACCAGGCCCTCGATCACCGCCCGGACCGACGCCCGCGACTCGTCGCGGACGATCCCCCGGCAGAGCTCGTCGTAGATGACCTGGTGCACCAGCCGCCGCCCCCTCGCGTCCGGCACCAGGACGCGCAGGCCCCGGGCCTCGAGACGCTCGCGCAGGAACGGCTGCTCCATCGTGAACGCGGTGCCCAGCAGCCCGATCGTGCCGACGCCGGCCCGGCGGACCGCGTCGGCGGTGGTGTCGGCGATGTGGAGCAACGGCACCGGGACGGCGTCCTGGATGCGGTCCGCGACCTTGTGCATGGTGTTCGTGCAGAGCACCAGGACGTCGGCGCCCGCGGCGTGCAGCCGCCGCGCCGCGTCGGCGAGCCGGTCCCCCGCCTCGTCCCAGCGGCCGTCGACCTGCATCCGCTCGATGTCGGCGAAGTCGACGGAGTACAGCAGGCACTCCGCCGAGTGCAGCCCACCGAGCCGCCGAGCGGTGCCCTGGTTGAGCAGCCGGTAGTACAGGGCGGTGCTCTCCCAGCTCATCCCGCCGATGAGGCCGATCCGGCGCATGCGGGCTCCCCTCGTCGCGTGGGCCCATCATGCCCCGAGTTCGCGGAGCGCCGGCGTCGCGTCAGGCGGCGGCGACGAGGTCGGCGAACGCGGACTCCAACCGCGAGACCACGGACGGCGCGTCGTGCGCCGACCGGGTCGGGTCGCGGCCAAGGGCGTGGGTGCCGGTGCGGTCGACGCGGAACCAGTAGCCGTGGGGAGTCCGCCACAGGTAGACCCCGGGGCTGGGTTGTCGGTGCCGCCAGCCCCGGCCGTGGGTCTTGACCCGGTGGGCGAACCGGACCAGCGGCCCGAGGTTGTCCAGCCGGGTCTGGCCGGGCGTGCCGCCGGCGTGGCGGGGGACGTAGGGATCGGTGTGGTCGACGTCGACGGCGTGGGTGCCCGAGGCGGTCCACGGGTAGACGCTCGACAGCCTGGTCAGCCGGAGCGCCTCGCGCATGTCGGGGGGGACCTCGTAGGCGTCGACGGGCAGCTGGTACCGGGTGTCCAGGACGGGCCGCACCGTGACCCGGCAGTGCCCCAGCAGCGCGACGGCCTGGGCAAGGGTCACCGGCCCGATCCCGTGGTCGGCGACCGCGACGCCGTGCCCCGCACGCAGCGCCTCCTCGCTGATCCGCACGTGCAGGACGGCCCGGGGGCGGAGCCGGTCGGGGTCCATGGGGAAGGGTGCGGGCACCCCGCGCCCGCCGCACTCCTCGCAGACGGGGTCGTCGATCGGCTCCCCGTCCGGGGTCAGCGCGGTGTCTGCCACGGCGTGCCGCTGCAGCAGGGCCAGGGCTCGGGCGGGATTGCCCAGCACCCCGACAGCCCGGGCGCGCCGTACGTCGACCGGGGCGGTGTCCCCCTCGGCCAGCAGCAGCTCCGCGATCCGGTCGCACATCGCCACGAAGACGATCACGTCCCCGGCCTCGGCGCGGGCGATCAGGGTCTTCAGGCCGTGCTCGTCGCACTGGCCGGTGCTCACGAACAGCTCCATCTCCCGGGCCAGCCGTCGCGCCTCGGCGGCCTCCGGGTCGGCCTCGATGACCTTCGCCTCCACCAGCCGCAGGAACGCGCCCCACGACAGCGAGTCGACGTACGGCGTCGTGGCGGCGTCGACGGCGCGGGCCTGGTCCAGGCTCAGCCCGGCCGCGTGCACCAGCGCGGCGACCTTGCGGGCCTTCCACACCCGGCCACGTCCCTGCGCGAGCGAGTCCCAGAGCAGCGGGTGCCGGTGCTGCAGGTCGAGCGCGTCGCGCATCAGCCGGTCCGCGGCCACGAAGCCGGTCCCCATCAGCATCCCGAGCTCGGCGCACGCGAACTCCGCCACCCCCGGGGTCCCGTCACCCCCCAGCTGCTTGACCCGCTCCGTCCCCGGCAGCACCGGACCCAGCCGCACCGGCACCGAGTCGACGCCGTGCAGCACCGCCCAGTGAGCCGCCAGCCGCAGCTCGCGCAGCTCCTGCTCCCGCAGCTCCTGCTGGGTCCCCACGATCGCCTCGCACGCCGAGGTGGCGTCCAGGTCCGCGATCCAGGAGGTGTCGAACATGTGTTCGATCCTGTCAGAGCCCACCGACAGTTCCGGAGCGGCTGACAGACTCGGCGCCATGTCCCTCGCCCGCTTCTGGCCGCCCTGGCTCGACGACGACCTCCGGTTCCGGCTGGAGGAGGCCTACGACGACCCGGGCCGCGGCTACCACGACCGGCTGCACCTCACCGAGGTCCTCGAGCACGTCGAGGACCTCCTCGCGGCCGACGACCAGGACCGCGACGCGATCGTGCTGGCCGCCTGGTTCCACGACGCCGTGTACGACGGACGGGACGACGACGAGGAGCGGTCCGCACGGCTCGCCGAGGAGGCACTCGCCGGGACCCCGCTCGCCGCCGAGGTCGGCCGGCTGGTCCGGCTGACCGCCGGCCACCGGCCGGCCGACGACGACCGCGCCGGCCAGCTGCTCTGCGACGCCGACCTGGCGATCCTCGCCGCGGACGACGCCCGCTACGCGGCGTACGTACGGGGCGTCCGCACGGAGTACGCCCACGTCCCCGACGCCGACTTCGCGGCCGGCCGGGCCGCGGTGCTCCGCGACCTGCTCGCCAAGCCCACGCTCTTCCACACCGAGGCCGCACGCGCCCGCTGGGAGCTGCGTGCCCGGGCCAACGTCGTGGCCGAGCTCGGCCGCCTCGGCTAGCCAACGTCCCCGTCGACGTACACCCAGCGACCGCGGCGCCGCTCGAACCGGCTCCGCTCGTGCAGCACCTGCTCGCCCGCGGCGGTCCGCGAGGTCGCCCGGAACTCCACGATCCCGGTCTCGTCCTGCGGCCCGCCGCCGACGACGTCGAGCACCTCCAGCCCGACCCAGGCCAGGCCGGGCACCGGCGAGACGTCGTCGGGCCGGGTCCGCGGGTGCCAGGTGGCGAAGACGTAGTCGGAGCGGTCCAGGGCGTACGCCGCGTAGCGCGAGCGCATCAGTGCCTCCGCGGTCGGCGTGGGCGAGCCGTCGTGGGGCGGGCCGCAGCAGGAGCGGTAGGGGGCACCGCTGCCACAGGGGCACAGGCGGGCCGGACCGGCGGGGGTGGACACGGGTCGAGTCTGCCTGCCGCGCCCCGGACCCGGGCAAGGGGGCAGGATGGCCCGGTGACCATCACGCTGCCGGGGCTGCGGCGGACCGCCCTGCTGGCGGTCGGGTGCAACGCCGTGCTCGAGCTCGCCCAGCTGACCGGCTTCGACGGCCACCCGTGGAGCTACAAGACCCCCGCCTACGCGCTGCTGTTCCTGCTCGGCTCCCTGGTGCTGTGGGCGCTGGTCGGTCTCGTGCACGCGGTGACCGGCCGGTTCTGGCTGACCGGCACGGTGATGGTCACCGTGGCCCTCGTGGTCGCCGTCGCCCAGCACGAGAAGATGCAGCTGCGCCGGGAGCCGGTCTACCCCGACGACTGGGTCTTCGCCGGCGACCCACGGTTCCTCGCCGGCATGGTCGCGCCCCGCACCCTGGTGCTGGCCGTGACGGTCCTCGTCGTCGCGGTCGCCGGCCTGGCCGTGGTCCTGCGGCGTCATGCCCGGCACCCGCCGATGCGACCGCGTCTCCGGGTCGCCTCCGGTGCGCTGTGCCTGCTGGTGCTCGCGTCCCTGGTGCCCTTCCACTCCCCCGGCAACCCCGCGCACGCGGCCTACGACGCGCTGGGCGCCCGCTGGCGGCCGTGGAGCCAGCAGCGCAACTACCTCGGCAACGGGTTCGTCGGCGGCACCCTGGACAACCTCGAGGTGCCACCGATGGCACCACCGCCCGGCTACGGCGCCGCGACGATGCGTCGTATCGCGGCTCGCTACACCGCCGATGCGCAGGGAGTCGACCGCACCCGCGACCCCGGCGTCCTCGACCGGGTCAACGTGGTGCTGGTCCTCAGCGAGTCCTTCAGCGACCCGACCGCGCTGCGCGGGGTGCACCTGGACGAGGACCCGATCCCGTTCGTCCGCGCACTGATGCGGCGCACGACGTCCGGGTCGATGCTCGCCCAGAACGTCGGCGGCGGCACCGCCAACATGGAGTTCGAGGCGCTCACCGGGATGTCGGTGTCCGGCTTCCCCGCCCAGATGCGGGTGCCCTACCAGATGGTCGTGCCCGGCCGGGACGGGTTCCCCTCCGTCGTGGGCTGGCTCCGAGGACACGGCCACCGCGCCGTCGCCATCCACCCGTTCACCACCGAGATGTACCGCCGCCGCGAGGTCTACCGCGCCTTCGGCTTCGACGACTTCGTGCACGACACGACGATGCGCGACCAGCAGCGGATCGGCCACCGCGGCTACCTCTCCGACGCCGCCGCCTTCGACGAGGTGCGACGGCAGCTGGCCGGCTCCGAGCGGCCGATGCTGCTCAACGTGGTCACCATGCAGAACCACATCCCGTACGCCGGCCGGTACGACGACCCGGTCGGCGTGACCGGGCCGCACGGCGAGCGGCTGGCCGACATCGGCCAGTACGCCCGCGGCCTGTCCCACACCGACACCGCCGTGCACGGGCTGCTCGGCTCGCTGCGCCGGCTCGACGAGCCCACCGTCGTGGTGTTCTACGGCGACCACCTGCCCGCCGGCTACCCGGAGGACGTCTTCGCGGCCAACGGCCCGCGGGCGATGCGCCGGACGCCGTTCTTCGTCTGGTCCACCGAGCCGGGCCTGCGCCGCCCGCAGCCGCTGACCAGCCCCACCCACTTCGTGGACCTCGCGCTGGACCGGGTGGGGGCCCCGCTGCCGCCGTACTACGCCCTGCTCCGCGACCTGCGCCAGGAGCTGCCGGCGATGGAGGGCGGCGACCTCATCGACGCCGACGGGCGACCGCGGGCTCCCGGCACGCTGACTCCCCGCACCGCCCGGCTGCTCCGCGACTACCGGCTGGTGCAGTACGACCTCTCGGTCGGCCACCGGTACGGGGAGCGGGCGCTGTTCGCGCGCTGAGAGCGCCGGCTGGGGCGTCCGCCGTGGACCGGGCGTCTAGACACCTCGGCCGGATCCGCGGCGGGCGTGACTAAGCCGGGCCGCGGCTGGAAACCCCTTCGGAGCCGCCGCTCGGCGCAGGCGGCACACGGGGCCTTGTCACCCTCGCGCGCGGCCGGAAGCGACCCCTGCCGCTGACCCCGCGCGCGAGGCGTACCGATCAGCGCAGTGCGGGTTCGCGGAGCACCAGGGTGCCGGCGTCGGCGTCGAGCACCGCCGGGACGCCGAGCGGGAAGGCCAGGTTGCGCCGCCCGTGGCCGAACGCCCCGCCGAGCATCAGCGGCACCCCCAGGGGCGCGAGCCGGTCGGCCACCAGGTGCCGGACCGCCTCGGGCGAGGCCCCCTCGCTGACATCGCCGACCACGATCCCGCGGACCCGGTCGAACCATCCCGAGCGCAGCAGCTGGGTGAGCAGCCGGTCGAGCCGGTAGGTCTCCTCGCCGACGTCCTCGAGCACCGCGATCGACTCGGCGGCCGCCAGCGAGTTACGGGTGCCGACCTCGGCGGCCAGCAGCGCCACGTTGCCACCGACCAGCACGCCGGCGGCGGACCCGGCGACCAGCGGGACCGTGCGCGCCTGGGTGAGCGAGGTGCCGGCGCGCGGCTCGAGCAGCATCGCGCGCAGGTGGGCCCGGGACTCCTCGTCCCCGCCACCGAGACTGGTCACCACCGGCCCGTGGATGGTGGAGATCCCGAGCCGGGCCGCGAACCCCTGGTGCAGGGCGGTGATGTCGGAGAAGCCGACCAGCACCTTGGGCCCCGCGGCGGCCAGCGAGGTCCAGTCCAGCAGGTCGACCATCCGCTGCACGCCGTACCCGCCGCGGGCGCAGAAGACGGCGGTCACGTCGGGGTCGCACCAGGCCCGCGCCAGGTCCTGGGCGCGGGCGGCGTCGTCGGCCGCCAGGTAGCCGAACCGCTCGTGGGTGCCGCGCGTGTGCGGGGCCACCACGACGTCGAGCCCCCAGGACTCCAGCACCGCGAGGCCGGCCTCGAGCCGGGCGGCGGGCACCGGACCGGCCGGCGCCACCACCACGACCCGGTCCCCGGGCGAGAGCCGGCGGGCCCGGACCAGGGAGCGGCCGGGCTTCTTCGGGGTGAGCGCCTCCGCCTTGCGGCGCCGCAGCCCGGCCGCCTTCAGCCGGGTGATGAGCTCGCGGCTCGACACCGGCTCCGCACCGGCGGCCACCACCGCGTCGTATCGCTCGGAGGGGATGTCGTAGTGGTCCCTGTCGAAGCCGCGCTGCGGGATGCCGAGTCCCTGCGCGAAGCGGTGCAGCTCGGCGTAGGAGGTGTCGCTCGCCAGGTGCGACCAGAGCCGGCCGTGGCCCGGCGAGTGCGGCGGGTCGATCAGCAGCGTCACCCGGTCGGCCGCCCCGCGGCCCGGTCCGAGGCGTCGTCGAGCAGCATCCGCCAGGCCCGTACGTGGCCGGTCTCGACGTGCGACTTCCACGAGCCGCCGGGGCGGACGGCGGTGTCCACCTGGAACTGGCGCACCCCGGCGCGCACCAGCCACGGCACGTGCTCGGCCTGCAGCCCGCCGCCCGCCATCAGCAGCCGGGCGACCTCCGGGTCGGCGGCGGCCCGGTCGGTCAGCTCGTCGTGGCCGGCGTCCATGCCCTGCTGGGAGCCGGCCGACAGCACCGCGTCGAGGCCGCGCAGGCCGCGCAGCCGGCGCCAGGACCGGGTGGTCTCCAGCGAGGCGTCGATGGCCCGGTGGAAGGTCCAGGGCACGCCGTCGAGGGCGTCGGCGAGGTGCTCGCACACCTCGACGTCGACGTTGAGGTCCACGTCGAGGAAGCCGAACGAGACCCCCTCGGCGCCGACCGACAGGTAGTCCTCGGCCAGCCCCACCAACCGGGCGAGCTCCCCTCCGGTGGTGCTGTAGCTGTCGTTGAGCCGCAGCATCGCGCGGACCGGCAGGTCGGTCTCCTTGCAGATGGCCGACACCGTCGCGGACTCCACCGACAGGCCGCCCGCCTCGATCTCGTCGACCACGAACAGCCGGTCGGCACCGCCGTCGTGGGCGCCCGGGACGTCGCGGGGATGCAGTGCGACGACCTCGAGAAGCGGGGCCCGGGAGTCGTCGGCGTGACCCGGCCCTTGATCCGTGCTCACAATGGACATCGTGACATCCGACGACCACCAGACAGACGCACTGATCACCGCGCGCGCCCTCGTGTTGCACGACCTCGAGGCCACGTCGACGGCGACACCGGCCTCGGTGTCCGCCCTGGAGCAGGCGGTGACCACCCGGCGATGGTGGGCGTCGCAGTGGGCGGAGGGCCGCCAGTACGTCGCCGGGCTGGTCGCCCAGGACGTCCAGGACGCGCTCCTGGACGAGATCGGGCGCTGGCCGCTGTGCCGGGCCTGCGACGACCTGGACCCGCACGCGCTGTACATCCACCCCGAGCTCGGCGGCCCGGACCCCACCTGGGTCTGCGAGGGCTCCGGCATCACCGTCGCCCCGCTCGGCGGTCTCACCGGCTGACCGCCGAGCGGGGTCCGGGTCAGCGTCGGCGACGGCCCAGCAGGTAGCCGATGACCAGGGCCACCAGTGCGATCCCGAGCTGCGGGCCGTAGGTCCGGGCCAGGATCGGCAGCACCGTCGCCCCCAGGTCGAGGGCGTCGTCCGAGGACGACGCCGCGGCCGGACCGGGTGCCGCCGTCGCGGTCGGGGTCGGCCTGGTCGGAGCCGCGACGGCCTCGGGTTCGGGCGCGACCTCGGCCGGTGCCGGCTCCTCCACGGTCACAGCCGCCGGCTCCGGCTCCTCCTCCTTGCCGACCCGGTCCTGCAGGCAGGTGACGAACTGCTGGAGCAGCTTGTTGGAGATGTCCTCGATCACCCCGCGACCGAACTGTGCCGGCTTCCCGGTGATCGCGAGGTCGGTGTGGACGTCGACCCGGGTCGAGCCGCCCTCGTCGGTCAGGGTGGCGGTCACCAGGGCGCCGGCGGTGCCGTTGCCCCGCTTGTCCTTGCCCTTGGCGTCGATGACGAACTTGTGCGCGGTCTCGTCCTTCTCCACGAACGTCCCGGTGCCGGAGTAGACCATCGCGATCGGCCCGAGCTTGACCTTGCAGGTGCCCTTGAAGTCGTTGCCGTCCACCTCGGTGACCTGCGCCCCCGGGAAGCAGCCCGCGACGGACTCGATGTCCTCGAAGGCCGTCCAGGTGTCGGGCACCGAGGCCGGGACGGAGAACGTGTGGTTGAGGTCCACGCCGCGATCACGCTCCTGCCGCGGCGAGCACGGCGCGCCGGGTGAGGACGGTGACCAGGTGCCGCCGGTAGTCGGCGTCGCCGTTGAGGTCCGAGGGCGGGTTGGTGCCCTCGGCCGCCGACTGGGCCGCCGCACGGACCGCCTCGTCGGTGGCCGGCTGGCCGACCAGGGCGGCCTCGACGGAGCGCGCCCGCAGCGGGGTCGAGCCCATGTTGGTCAGGCCGACCCGGGCCTCGCTGATCGTGCCGCCGTCGACCTTGACCGCCGCCGCGACCGCGACGATCGGCCACTGGTGGGCCACCCGGACGAACTTCTCGTAGTGGGCACCCCAGCCGGCCCGCTTCGGGATCCGGATCTCCTTGAGGATCTCGCCCTCCTGGATGGCGGTGTAGAACAGGTCGAGGAAGAAGTCGTCGGCCTCCACCGTCCGCTCGCCGGCGGTGCCCGCGATCACGAACTGAGCGTCCAGCGCCAGCGTGGGGGCGCCGAGGTCGCCCGCGGGGTCGGCGTGCGCCAGTGCACCGCCGAAGGTGCCGCGGTGCCGCACCTGGGGGTCGGCGAGGAGCTCGACGGCCTTGGTGATCACGAAGGCGTTGTCCCGGACCAGATCGTTGTGCAGGACGTCGTCGTGGGTCGTCATCGCACCGATCACGATGGCGTCGCCCTCCTCCCGCACCCCCTGCAGCGCCTCGATCTTGCCGAGGTCGATGACCAGCTCGGGGGCGTTGAGCCGCATCCGGAGCACCGGCAGCAGGCTCTGCCCGCCGGCGATGATCTTGGCGTCGTCACCGTGCTCGGCGAGCGCGGCGAGCGCCTCCTCGATGGTGGCCGGGGCGACGTAGTCGAACTGGGCGGGGATCACTGGGCGTCTCCTGTCGAAGAGTCGGAGCGGTCGGCGGTGTCCGCCTCGTCGAAGTGCGGGGAGGCCGCGCCGGCGGTGGCACCACCACCGGAGTCGGCGCCGTCCCGGCTGTGGATGGCCTTCCAGATCCGCTCCGGCGTGCACGGCATCCGCACGTCGTTCACCCCGAAGGGCCGCAGCGCGTCGACCACGGCGTTGACCACGGCCGGCGTCGACGCGATGGTGCCCGCCTCGCCCACCCCCTTGGTCCCCAGGGAGTTGGTGGTCGAGGGCGACGTGGTGTGGTCGATGTCGAAGCTGATCGTGTCGGCAGCGGTCGGCACCAGGTAGTCCACGAACGACGCGGACACCAGCGTGCCGGCGTCGTCGTAGACGGCCTCCTCCCACAGCGCCTGCGCGATGCCCTGCACCAGCCCGCCGTGGATCTGGCCGGCCACGATGAGCGGGTTGACGATGTTGCCGACGTCGTCGACGCAGACGTACTTGCGCATCGTCAGGCCACCGGTCTCGGTGTCGATGTCCACCGCGCACAGGTGGGTGCCGTGCGGGTAGGAGAAGGCCACCGGGTCGTAGGTCGAGTCGGCGTCGATCGTGGGCTCGATACCGTCCGGCAGGTTGTGCGCCAGGAACGCCGCCATCGACACCTCGGCCATCGCCAGGCCCTTGTCGGTCCCCTTGACCCCGAAACGACCCTCCTTGAACTCGATGTCGTCGACCGAGGCCTCGAGCAGGTGGGCAGCGATCGGCCTGGCCTTCTCGATCACCTTGTCCGCCGCCCGGACCAGGGCCTCGCCCCCGACGACCAGCGACCGCGAGCCGTAGGTGTCCAGCCCCTTGGGCGAGACCTGGGTGTCGCCGTGCAGCACCTCGACGTCCTCGAAGGCGACGCCGAGCCGGTCGGCCACGATCTGGGACCAGGCGGTCTCGTGGCCCTGGCCGTGCGCCGAGGCCCCGGTGGTGACCTCCACCTTGCCGGTGGCCAGCATCCGGATCGAGGCGCTCTCCCAGCCACCGGCGCCGTAGTTCAGCGCCCCGAGCATCCGGCTGGGGGCGATGCCGCACATCTCCGTGAACGTGGAGACGCCGAGCCCCAGCTGGATCGGGTCCTTGGAGTCGCGACGCCGCTTCTGCTCGGCGCGGAGCTCGTCGTAGCCGAACATGGCCTTGGCCTTCTCGGTGGCCGCCTCGTAGTTGCCGGAGTCGTACTCGAGCCCGGCGACCGAGGTGAACGGGAACTCCTCGTGCTTGATCCAGTTCTTCTCGCGGAGCTCGAGCGGGTCGACCCCGAGCTCGTCGGCGAGCTCGTCCATCATCCGCTCGATGGCGAAGGTGGCCTCCGGCCGCCCGGCGCCGCGGTAGGCGTCGGTCCAGGTCTTGTTGGTCAGCACCGTCTGGACGTTGAACTGGTAGGCGGCGAACTTGTAGATCGAGTTGTACATGAACGCGCCGAGCACCGGGACGCCCCCACCGACGAGGGAGACGTAGGCGCCGAGGTCGGCGAGGAGGTCGACCTTGAGGGCGGTGACGATGCCGTCCTTGGTGGCGCTCATCGTCAGCTTCTGCCACTGGTCCCGGCCGTGATGGCCCGACATCAGCGACTCGGACCGGGTCTCGGTGTACTTCACCGGCTTCCCGAGCCGTCGCGCCACCGCCCAGGTGATCCACTCCTCGGGGGTGGTCTGCAGCTTGCCGCCGAACCCGCCGCCGACGTCGGGGGCGATCACCCGGATCTTGTTCTCGGGGACGCCCGTGGTCGCGGCCAGCGCGAACCGGAGGATGTGCGGGACCTGGGTGGCCGACCACATGGTCAGCTGCTCGCCCGTGGGGTCGACCACGACCGAGCGTGGCTCCATGAAGGCCGGGATCAGCCGTTGCTGGCGGAACTCGCGCTCGACCACGATGCCCTCGGAGCGGGCCTTCTCGATCTCCTCGTCGACGGCACCACCGCTCCCCGCCTCGGCGGAGTCGAAGGTCCAGTACGCCGACTTGTTCGTGCCCAGGTCGGGGTGGGCGAGAACCGTGTCCGCGGCTGCCTCCTTGAGGTCCAGCGCCGCGGGCAGCTCCTCGTAGTCCACGTCCACCAGCTCGGCCGCGTCGCGTGCCTCGGCCGCCGTCCGCGCCACCACGACCGCCACGGTCTCCCCGGCGAAGGCCACGCGGTCGGCGGGCATCGGCACGTGGGTGGGTGCCACCTGCTCGGGGGTGATCGCCCAGGCGTTGATGTTCACACCCTGGGCCTCCCCGAGGTCGGCGCCGGTGAGCACCGCCACCACGTTGGGAGCGAGCTTCGCCTCACTGGTGTCGATGTTGGTGATCTTCGCGTGGGCGAACGGGCTGCGCACCATCGCCATGTGCAGCATCCCGGTGAGCTGGATGTTGTCGGTCCAGCGGGTGCGGCCGGTGATCAGCCGCAGGTCCTCCTTGCGGCGCCGGTCGCGGCCGATCTCGAGCTGCGCGGTGGGCTCCTCGGTGACGGTCATGACGAGCTCCCCTCGAGAGCGTTGACCTGCTGGCCCGACGCGGTCTGCACGGCGCGGACGATGTTGTGGTAGCCGGTGCACCGGCACAGGTTGCCCTCGAGCCCGCTACGGATCTCGTCCTCGGACGGCTTCGGGTTGTCGTTGAGCAGGTCGATCGACTGCATGATCATGCCCGGCGTGCAGTAGCCGCACTGGAGGGCGTGGCACTCGTGGAAGGCGGCCTGCATCGGGTGCAGCTCGCCGTCCTGGGCGAGGCCCTCGACGGTGGTGACCTCCTCGCCGTCCGCCTGGACCGCGAGCACGTTGCAGGACTTCACACTGCGGCCCCCGAGGTGCACGGTGCAGGCGCCGCAGTTGCTGGTGTCGCACCCGACGACGGTCCCGGTCTTGCCGAGCCGCTCGCGCAGGTAGTGGACGAGAAGCGTGCGGGGTTCGACGTCATCGGAGTACTTCGCTCCGTCGACGGTGACACTGATCCTGGTCATCGACATATCTCCTGGCTGGGCATCACGGCTGGGCATCACGGTGCAGTGAGCCGATCGTTGCCGCTTTGACCAACGGAGACAAGGGTCACGGAGGCCAGAATCACCGACCTATCCGTTAGGACAGGTCAGTGGTGGATCCGGCCCTCGAGCGACGCCAGCCGCTCCCCCTGCCCGCCCCACCGGAGCGCGATGATCTCCGCCGCGATGCTCACCGCGGTCTCCTCCGGGGTGCGTGCGCCCAGGTCCAGGCCGACCGGCGAGGACAGTCGCGCCAGCTCGTCGTCGGTCAGCCCGGCCTCCTTGAGCCGGGCCATCCGGTCCTCGTGCGTGCGCCGCGAGCCCATCGCCCCGACGTAGGCGACCCGCTCGCCGTCGGGAAGCCGCAACGCGACCTCCAGCAGCGGCACGTCGAACTTCGGGTCGTGGGTGAGCACGCAGAGCACGGCCCGCTGGTCGATCCGGCCGGCCTCGACCTCCTCGCGGAGGTACTTGTGCGGCCACTTCACGACCACCTCGTCGGCGGAGGGGAAGCGAGAGCTGGTGGCGAAGACCGGACGCGCGTCGCAGACGGTCACCTTGTAGCCGAGGAAGTTGCCCATCCGGGCGACGGCGGCCGCGAAGTCGATGGCACCGAAGACCAGCATCCGCGGCGGCGGCGCGAAGGACCACACGAACACCCGCATCCCCTCACCGCGGCGCTCGCCGTCCGGGCCGTACTCCAGGGTCTGGTTGTGGCCCGCCGCGAGCAGCCCGAGCACGTCGTCGGCGACCGCGGCGTCGGCCCGGTCCGAGCCGAGCTCCCCCGAGACCACCGGAGGCTCCCCCGCCTCCCCCGGCCGGACGACGACGCGCCGGCCGACCCAGGAGGGGTCCGGGTGCTCCACGACGGTGGCCACCGCCACGGAGCGCCCCGCCTCCACGTCGTCGGCGATCGAGCCGAGCTCGGGGAAGGTGTGCTGGTCGACCTTCTCGACGTACACGTCGAGGATGCCCCCGCAGGTCAGGCCGACCGCGAAGGCGTCGTCGTCGCTGACGCCGTACCGCTGGAGCCGTGGCTCCCCGGACCCGACGACGGACTGGGCCAGCTCGTAGACCGCGCCCTCGACACAGCCGCCGGAGACCGATCCGACCGCCTCGCCGGCGGGCCCGACCAGCATCGACGCGCCCGGCGGCCGCGGGGCGGAGCGGAACGTCGCGATCACGGTGCCGACGCCGACGGTCGCACCGGAGCGCCACCAGCGCATCAGCTCGGGGAGTACCTCACGCACCTGCGACCACCTCGATCAGGTCAGCGAAGGTGGCCAGGGAGTGACCCGCCACCAGGTCGTCAACGTAGGGCAGGGCCGCCACGATTCCCTGCTGGACGGGCAGGTAGCCCGCCTTGCCCACGTGCGGGTTCACCCAGACCACCCGGTGGGCGGTCCGGTGCAGCCGGCGCATCTGCTCGCCGAGCGGGGCCGCGTCGCCGCGCTCCCAGCCGTCGCTGAACACCACCACCACGGCACCACGGGCCAGCCCGCGCTGCCCCCAGCGGTCCATGAAGATCCGCAGCCCCTCACCCAGCCGGGTGCCGCCGGACCAGTCGGGCACCGTCTCCCCGGCCGCGACGATGGCCCGCTCAGGGTCGCGCATCCGCATCGCACGGGTGACCCGGGTCAGCCGGGTGCCGAGGGTGAACACCTCCACGGCGCCGGGCGTGCCGCGGGTCGGCCCGGGGTGGCTGAACCGGTGCGCGAGCCGCAGCAGCGCGTCGGCGTAGGCGCTCATCGAGCCGGAGACGTCCACGAGCAGCACCAGCCGGCGCGGGCGCTCGGAGCGGCGCCGCCAGGCGATCTCGCCGGGCTCCCCCATCCGCCGGAGCATCAGCCGCAGGGTGCGCTGGGCGTCCACGTCGCCGCGGTGCCACGGCGTGCGACGGCGGGCGGGCCGCCGGGGCGGGCGCGGGTGCAGGGTCTCGAACATCGCCGCGAGCCGGGCCTTCTCGGCGGCCGCCATGTCGGCGATGTCGCGGTGGCGCAGCACCTCGGACTCGCTGGCCATCGCCCGCAGCTGCTCGTCGTCGGGGGTGCCCTCCCCGTCGCCGCCGTCGCCGGTGTCGACCTCGGCCTGGGCGACGGTGCGCTTGTCCTGCAGGGGACGGCCGACCGGGTGCTCCCGGGCATGGAACCAGGCGGTGAACACCTCGTCGTAGCGGTCCAGGTCGTCGGGCCCGGAGCAGAGCGTCGCCCGGCCGGCCCAGTAGGTGGCCGGCTGGTCGTCGAGGCCGACGAGGGAGGTCGCCCGCAGGTAGGCCTGGGTCCGGTCCTGGGTCACCGGCACTCCGGCAGCCCGCAGGGCCCGCGCGAACCCGACCAGCAGCTCGTCGGCCTCGTGCAGCGCGGGGGTGGGCAACCCGGTCACGGGGTCACGCCGACAGCATCCGGTCGAGCGCCTGCTTGACCCGCTGGGCGTCCTCGCGGTACTTCACCACGGCGCCGAGCGTCCGGGCGGCGCTCTCCACGTCGAGCTCGTCGGCGCCGAGGGCCTCCAGGGCGCGGGCCCAGTCGAGGGTCTCCGCCACCCCCGGGGGCTTGAGCAGGCCCTCGGCGGTGCGCAGCCGCTGCACGAGCGTGACCACCTGCCGGGCCAGCGTCTCGGAGACCTCGGGCGCGCGGGTGCGGACGATCTCGATCTCCCGGTCGAGGCCCGGGTGCTCGACCCAGTGGTAGAGGCAGCGCCGCTTCAGCGCGTCGTGCAGCTCGCGGGTGCGGTTGGAGGTGAGCACCACGATCGGCGGGGTCGCGGCGGTGACCGTGCCCAGCTCGGGGATCGTCACCTGGTAGGTCGAGAGCACCTCGAGCAGGAACGCCTCGAACTCGTCGTCGGCCCGGTCGATCTCGTCGACGAGCAGCACCGCGGGGCTCTCCCGCAGCGCGCGCAGCACCGGCCGGGCGAGCAGGAAGCGCTCGTCGAACAGCGACTCCTCGGCGGCGTTCGCGTCGGTGACCGCACCGCCCCCGGCCGCCTCCAGCGCCCGCAGGTGCAGGATCTGCCGCGGGAAGTCCCAGTCGTAGAGCGCCTGCGCGGCGTCGATCCCCTCGTAGCACTGGAGCCGGATCAGCGGGACGTCGAGCGCCTGGGCGAAGGCCTCGGCGAGCGCGGTCTTGCCGGTGCCGGGCTCGCCCTCCAGCAGCAGCGGGCGCTGCATGGCCAGGGCGAGGTAGCCGATCGTGGCCAGGGACTCGTCACACAGGTAGCCGGTCTCGCCGAGACGCTTGGCGAGGTCCTGCGGTGATCCGGGCGGGCTGCTGGTCGGCGACATACCCACCAGCATTCCCCACGACGCAACCAGCGTCACCGCACCATTCGGGTAGGTCCCGGGCCCGCCGGGGCTCAGAGGTCCTCGGGACGGTCCAGGTCCCGGCCGGTCGCGAGGTCTCCGCACTCGCACGCGGTGGGCGGATGGTCCCGCAGGTAGGCCCGGGCACCCTGGTCGCCGTGCGCGGTGGCGGCCACCCCGGCCCAGTGGTCCCGGCCGATCAGCACCGGATGCCCCGGCGTGCCGCCGTACGTCGCCCGCACCAGCGCCCCGGGCCCGGAGCCCGCGGCCGCCACCCGGCTGAGCACCGCGTCGTCGATGTCGGGCAGGTCGACCAGCGACACCAGCACGGTGTCCACGTCGGCGGCCCGCCTCGCCAGCGCGTCCAGGCCGGCCCGCAGCGAGGCACCCATGCCCTCGTCCCAGTCGGCGGCGACGACCACGTCCACGGCCGGGTCCGCGCCCCAGCCGGCGACGTCGAGCACCGCGCGCGCCGCGTCGGCGGACGCGCCCAGGACCACCGTCACCGTGTCGCAGCCGCCGTCGAGGAGCACCCCGACCGCACGGTCCAGGAACGGCACCCCGCGGGCGTCGCGCAGCAGCGCCTTGGGCCCCCCCATCCGCCGGCCGGCCCCGGCCGCCAGCAGCAGACCCGCCCGCGTCACCGAGGCGTGACCGGGGCGTTCGGACGGGACAACGGCACCCAGAGGGTGAACCGGTCGGCTCGGTACGTCGACCGCGACACCTCCACCGCGATGTTGCCGGCGAACGCGCGACGCGCCACCCGCAGCACCGGGTCACCCTCCCGGATGCCCAGCAGCTCGGCCTCGTCGGCGCGCCCCCGGGCCGCGTCGACGGAGTCCTCCCCCCAGGTCGGCAGGATGTCGCGACGCTGCAGCTCGACGTACAGGCTGTCGGGCAGCGTCTGCTCCAGGAACTTCGGCACCACGCTGTCGGCGAGGTAGGCGTCCTCGAGGCACATCGGGATCTCGTCGGCCGTGCGCAGCCGCTGCCAGTGCACGACCTTGTCGCCCTCGGTGATCTCCAGCGCACGGGCCACACCGGGCCCTGCGGACTCCATCCGGGCGAGCAGCGTGCGCGCGCCCGGACGCAGGTTGCGCCGCGTCATCTCCTCGGTGAAGCTCGCCATCCGCACCGCGACGTCGGCCTTGGCCCGGGCCACGAACGTGCCGCGGCCGGGGACCCGCTCCAGCAGCCCCTCCGAGACCAGCGCGTCGAGGGCCTGACGCACGGTCATCCGGGCGACCCCGAAGTGCTGGACGAGCTCGCGTTCGGACGGGGCGGGACTTCCCGGGTCGGCGCCCTGGATCAGCCCCCGGACGTACTCACGGACCTGGACGTGCTTGTGCACCACCGGTCGCGAGCGGTCGGGCGTCATCACGTCGCCCATGGCACCTCCCTCGGCCCCCGCCTTCACACCATAGCGTCGTCGCGGGTCGGCGCGCCGGTGCAGGGCCGGAGGTCCTGAACCGTCCGGGTGCCTTCAGCCGGGCTGCCGGGAGTCCATCCGGGCCATCTTGTCCAGCACCCGGTCGCGGTCCGGGTCGCGGAGCTCGTCGACCACCCGGCCGTCGGCCAGGAAGACCACCCGGTCGGTGAATGCGGCGGCGACGGGGTCGTGGGTCACCATCACCACGGTCTGCCCGAACTCGTCGACCGAGCGGCGCAGCAGCGTGAGCACCTCCGCGCCCGAGCGGGAGTCGAGGTTGCCGGTGGGCTCGTCGGCGAAGACGATCGAGGGCCGGCTGGCCAGGGCGCGGGCGACGGCCACCCGCTGCTGCTGGCCGCCGGAGAGCTGGTTGGGCCGGTGCCCGAGCCGGTCCTGCAGGTCGACGGTCTCGATCACCGTGCGGTACCAGTCCGGGTCCGGCTTACGCCCGGCGATGGACAGCGGCAGCACGATGTTCTCCTGCGCGGTCAACGTCGGGACCAGGTTGAACGACTGGAACACGAAGCCGATCTCGTCGCGCCGCAGCCGGGTCAGCTCCTTGTCCTTGAGGGTGCTGAGCTCGGTGTCACCCACGAACACGCTGCCGCTGGTCGCGACGTCGAGGGCCGCGCAGCAGTGCATCAGGGTCGACTTGCCCGACCCGGAGGGCCCCATCACGGCGGTGAACTCACCGCCGTACAGGTCCACGCTGACGTGGTCGAGGGCGGTCACCAGGGCGTCGCCGGCACCGTAGGTCTTCGTCAGGCCGACGGCGCGGGCTGCGGCACTGCGCGCGGGAGCGGCTGCCTGGTCGGTCGACTGCTCGGCCACGGTCAGCCCCTCACCCTCGCCGCGGCCCGGGCGGCCACGTCCTGTGCCCAACGTAGTGGGCGAGCCCGCACACTGGCACAGTGACGCGGATCCACCGGCTTCGGCCGTTCGAGGCCGACCGGCTCCGGGAGCAGCCGTTCAGCTACGCCCCGGTCGGCGCGACGGCGACCGGAGCCGCCCCGGCCGGGTTCCACCACGTCGAGGTGAGCACGGTGGTGGGCAGCGGCGACGCCGCCTTCGACCACGCCGTCGAGACGCTGATGACCTGGCGGATGCACGCCGGCGCCGGGCTGCGGGTCGCCGCCTCGTCCGACCGGGTGCACGAGGGCGCGGTGGTGCGCTGCCGGGTCGGAGCGCTGCGGATTCCGTGCCGGGTGGTGTGGGTGCTCGACGAGCCGGATGCCCAGGGGTTCGGCTACGGCACCCTCCCGGGCCACCCCGAGGCCGGCGAGGAGTCGTTCGTGGTCTCCCGGGCCGGGGACGTGGTGACGCTGACCGTGACGGCCTACTCGCGGCCGGGGCTGGCCGTGACCCGGTGGGCCGGCCCGGTGGGCCGGTGGGGCCAGCGGGTGATGATCGGACGGTACGCGCGGGCGGTCCGGCCCTGAGTTCCTAGAACATGTGTTCGACTCGGCGTACGCTCGGGGGATGACGGTGGAGTTCCAGGCCTCGCTCCTCGATGCGCTCGAGGGGTCGTCCTCGGCCGGCCCGCAGGTCGGTCCGCTGGGGACGACGGTGCGCCGGCACGTGCTGAGCCGCGGCGCCTGGGTCGACGTACGCCCCGGCTGGGTGTCCGGATCCGACGCGCTCTTCGAGCGGCTGGTGCGCGAGGTCCCGTGGCAGGCCGAGCGCCGCACGATGTGGGACAACGTCGTCGACGTGCCCCGGCTGCTGCGGTTCTACGCCGAGCACGAGCCGCTGCCCGACCCGGTGCTGGTCGAGGCCCGCGGGCGGCTCGACGAGCACTACCGCGAGGAGCTCGGCGAGCCGTTCCGGTCGGCCGGCATGTGCTTCTACCGCGACGGCCGGGACAGCGTCGCCTGGCACGGCGACACGATCGGGCGCAGCAGCACCGAGGACACCATGGTCGCGATCCTGTCCCTCGGCGAGGCCCGCCGCCTCTCCCTGCGCCCGCGCGGCGGCGGCGACTCGCTGTCGTTCCCGGTCGGGCACGGCGACCTGCTGGTGATGGGCGGCTCGTGCCAGCGCACCTGGGAGCACGCCGTGCTCAAGACAGCCCGCCCCGCCGGGCCCCGGGTCAGCGTGCAGTTCCGCCCCTACGGCGTCCGCTGACCGCCTGCCGGTTCCCTTGTCGGTTTCCCAGGTGATGCCGAGAAACCGGCACTCCCCACGGTGAACTTCCCATGGGGAGTGCCGGTTTACCAGGTGATGCCGGTTTTCAGCGCGGTACGGCGGTACGGCGGGGTGCGCGGCCGTGCCAGCACGGGAAAGGGCCCCGACCGAAGCCGGGGCCCTTCCAGGTCGAACGGGTGGTGCAGGTGGTGCAGGTGGTGCAGGTCGAGCCGTGGACTCAGAAGTCCATGCCGCCCATGCCACCCATGCCGCCGTCGCCACCGGGCATGCCGGCGGGCGCCTTCTCGGGCTTGTCCGCCACGACCGCCTCGGTCGTGAGGAACAGCGCCGCGATGGAGGCAGCGTTCTGCAGGGCGGAGCGGGTGACCTTGGCCGGGTCGAGGATGCCCTCGGCGACCATGTCGACGTACTCGCCGGTGGCAGCGTTCAGGCCGTGACCGGCCTTCAGGTTGCGCACCTTCTCCGCGACGACGCCACCCTCGAGGCCGGCGTTGACCGCGATCTGCTTCAGCGGGGCCTCGGCAGCGAAGCGCACGATCTGCGCACCGGTGGCCTCGTCACCCTCGAGGTCGATCTTCTCCCACGCGGCGTCGGTCGCCTGGACGAGAGCGACGCCACCACCGGCGACGATGCCCTCCTCGACGGCAGCCTTCGCGTTGCGGACGGCGTCCTCGATGCGGTGCTTGCGCTCCTTGAGCTCGACCTCGGTGGCCGCGCCGACCTTGATGACCGCGACGCCGCCGGCCAGCTTGGCCAGCCGCTCCTGCAGCTTCTCGCGGTCGTAGTCGGAGTCGCTCTTCTCGATCTCGGCGCGGATCTGGTTGACGCGACCGGCGATCTGGTCGGCGTCACCGGCACCCTCGACGATGGTCGTCTCGTCCTTGGTGACGACGACCTTGCGGGCCTGGCCGAGCAGCTCGAGGCCGGTCGACTCCAGCTTCAGGCCGACCTCCTCGGAGATGACCTGGCCACCGGTCAGGATCGCGATGTCCTGCAGCATGGCCTTGCGGCGGTCGCCGAAGCCCGGGGCCTTGACGGCGACGGACTTGAAGGTGCCACGGATCTTGTTGACCACCAGGGTGGACAGCGCCTCGCCGTCGACGTCCTCGGAGAGGATGAGGAGCGGCTTGCCGCTCTGCATGACCTTCTCCAGCAGCGGCAGCAGGTCCTTGACGTTCGAGACCTTCTGGTTGGCGATCAGGATGTACGGGTCCTCGAGGACGGTCTCCATGCGCTCCGCGTCGGTGACGAAGTACGCCGAGATGTAGCCCTTGTCGAACCGCATGCCCTCGGTGAGCTCGAGGTCCAGGCCGAAGGTGTTGGACTCCTCGACCGTGATGACGCCTTCCTTGCCGACCTTGTCCATCGCCTCGGCGATGATCTCGCCGACGGTGGTGTCACCGGCGGAGATGGAGGCGGTGGAGGCGATCTGCTCCTTGGTCTCGACGTCCTTGGCCATCGCGAGCAGCTGCTCGGTGATGGCGGCGACGGCGGTCTCGATGCCGCGCTTGAGCGACATCGGGTTGGCGCCGGCCGCGACGTTGCGCAGACCCTCGCGGACCATGGCCTGGGCCAGGACGGTGGCGGTGGTGGTGCCGTCGCCCGCGACGTCGTCGGTCTTCTTGGCGACCTCCTTGACGAGCTCGGCACCGATCTTCTCGTAGGGGTCCTCGAGCTCGATCTCCTTGGCGATGGACACACCATCGTTGGTGATCGTGGGGGCTCCCCACTTCTTCTCGAGGACGACGTTGCGGCCCTTGGGGCCCAACGTCACCTTGACGGCGTCGGCGAGCGTGTTCATGCCACGCTCCAGGCCGCGCCGGGCTTCCTCGTTGAACGCAATCAGCTTCGGCATTCTCCGCGGTTCCTCACGCTGGAAAGAACGGACTGGCTCGGGGGATGCCCGCGACGGACGACCTCCGCTGACCCGGCGGACCCTTCCCGCCGACGCATGAGACCTCATCGTCCCGAACCACTTGTCACTCTCGTCCTGAGAGTGCTAACCCATGTTTAGCACTCGCCCCCTGCGAGTGCAAGGCGACCGCAGGCCCCGGCGGCCGGTCCGGCCGACCGCCCGAACGGGCCATTGACCCCCCTTCGCGAGCGGGCCTAGCCTGAATGAACCTCGTGGGTGCGACGGGGTTCGGGCCGGAGAGACGCGCAAGCTCTCTCCGGCCTACCCGTTGCCCTCCCCCGCGCGCCGCTCGATGGGCCACAGTGGAGCCATGCTCCGCACCTGGCTCACCGACACCTTCCACCTCTCGGTGCCCGTCGTCGGCGCCCCCATGGCCGGCCCCGGCGAGGGCGCCCTCGCCGCCGCCGTGTCGGCCGCCGGCGGCCTCGGCATGGTCGGCGTCGGCGCGGCCCGCTCCCCCGCGTGGGTGCTCGAGCAGGCCGGCCTCGCCGCGGCCGGCGGGGCGCCGTACGGCGTGGGTCTGATGGCCTGGGCGCTGGAGCGGGACCCCGCCCAGCTCGACGCGCTGCTCGACCCCGGACCGGACGTCGCGCCGGCGCTGGTGTCGGTGAGCTTCGGCCGCGTCGAGCCGCACGTCGACCGGCTGCGCGCCGCGGGCCTGCGGGTCGCCGTGCAGGCGGGCACGGTCGCCGAGGCCGTGCGCGCCGAGCGGGCCGGCGCCGACCTGGTCGTGGCGCGTGGCGCGGAGGGCGGCGGCCACGGGCGCGACGAGGTGGGCACGCTGCCGCTGCTCCAGGGGGTGCTCGACCGGGTCGAGGTCCCGGTCGCCGCGGCGGGCGGCATCGGCACCCCGCGCGGGCTGGCGGCCGTGCTCGCGGCCGGGGCCGCCGGCGCCTGGGTCGGCACCGCGCTGCTCGCCACGCACGAGGCCGGCACGTCGGCGGCCGCCCGGCAGGCGCTGCTGGTGGCGACGGACACCGGCACCGCCTACGGCCGGGTCTTCGACGTCGCGCAGCGGCTCGGCTGGCCCCCGGAGTACGGCGGCCGGGCGCTGCGCAACGCCTTCTTCGAGCGCTGGACCGGACGGCTCGACGCGCTCGCCGCCGACGACGAGGCGGCCGCCGAGCTGGCCCGGGCTCGCGACGCCGCGGACCTCGACACGGCCTACGTCTATGCCGGGCAGGGCGTGGGCCTGCTCGCCGCGGAGCGGTCGGTCGCCGAGGTGCTCGCCGACCTCGGGCGGGCCGAGACGCTGCTCGCCCGGTGGGCCTAGGCCTGCTCGGGCGGGAAGCCGCCGGTGGCCACCGGTCCCCAGCGCTCGATGCTGATGCGGATCAGCGACTTGTTCTGCGCGCGCATCGCCTCGCGGTACTCCTCCCAGTCGGAGTGCTCGCCGCTGATGCAGCGGAAGTACTCGACGAGCGGCTCGACCGCGTCCGGCATGTCGATCACCTCGGCGGTGCCGTCGACCTGCACGTAGGGGCCGTTCCAGTCGTCGGAGTGGACCAGCATGGACACGGCGGGGTCGCGGCGCAGGTTCGCGGCCTTCGCCCGCTGCGGGTACGTCGAGACCACGATCCGCCCCTCGGCGTCGACGCCGCAGGTGACCGGGGACATCTGCGGGCTGCCGTCGCGGCGGCGGGTGACCAGGGTGCCCTGGTGGCGGGGCCGGACGAACTCGAGGAGCTCGTCGCGGCCGACTCGGTCGGTGGTCGCGATTGAACGTGCCATGCGTCCGAGCCTAGCGAAGCGCCGTGCGGCCGCTCAGCCGCCGGCGACGGCCGGGATGACCGAGACCTGCGCGCCCGCGGGGGTGCTGGTGTCCAGCGCCTCCAGGAAGCGCACGTCGTCGTTGCCGACGTACACGTTCACGAACCGGCGGATCGCGCCCTGGTCGTCGAGGATGCGGCCCTTGATCCCGGGGTAGCTCGCGTCCAGGGACTCGAGCACCTCGGCCAGGGTGCCGCCGTCGGCCGACACCTCGGACTCACCGTTGGTGTAGGTGCGCAGGATGGTGGGGATCCGGACGCTGACGCTCATGACTCTCCTCGGAACACAGACCTGTGGTGCGGTACGGGTGGGAAGGCTACCGGCGGGACACGAGTCCCTCAGACCAGCCCGGCGCCGGTGAACGCCGCGTAGCTCGGCTCGATGGTCGCCGCGGGTCCGACCCGGTCGGCGACGGCGTCGAGGGTCTTGAGGCCGTCGCCGGTGTTGAACACCACCGTCTCCGCCTCGGGGTCGAGCCGCCCGGACTCGACCAGCTTCCTCAGGGTCGCCACGGTGACCCCGCCCGCGGTCTCCGCGAACACGCCCTCGGTGCGGGCGAGCAGCTGGATCCCCTCGCGCACCTCCTCGTCGGTGACGTCCTCGATGGCACCGCCGGTGCGGCGGGCCACGTCGAGCACGTAGGGGCCGTCGGCCGGGTTGCCGATCGCGAGCGACTTGGCGATGGTGTCGGGCTTGACCGGGCGGACCACGTCCCGGCCGTCCTTGAACGCCGCCGACACCGGCGAGCAGCCCTGGGCCTGCGCGCCGAAGATCTTGTACGGCGACTCCTCGACCAGCCCGAGCTGCACGAGCTCGGCGAAGCCCTTGTCGACCTTGGTCAGCTGCGACCCGGAGGCCACCGGGATCACGACCTGCTCCGGGAGCCGCCAGCCGAGCTGCTCGGCGACCTCGTAGCCCAGCGTCTTGGACCCCTCGGCGTAGTAGGGGCGGACGTTGACGTTCACGAACGCCCAACCGTCCTCCTCGCCCGCGATCTCCGACGCGAGCCGGTTGACGTCGTCGTAGTTGCCCTTCACCGCGACCAGCGTGCCGCCGTACACCGCGGTGGTGATCACCTTGGGGCGCTCGAGGTCGTGGGGGATGAACACCACGGTCTTCATGCCGGCGCGGGCGCCGGCCGCGGCCACCGCATTGGCGAGGTTGCCGGTCGAGGGGCAGGCGAACACCTTGCTGCCGAACTCGCGGGCGGCCGACAGGGCGATCGCGACGACCCGGTCCTTGAAGGAGTGCGTGGGGTTGCCGGAGTCGTCCTTGACCCACAGGCTCTTCATGCCGAGCTCGCGGGCCAGGTTGTCCGCCTTGATCAGCCGGGTGTAGCCGGGCTCCATGTTCGGGCTGCCGGTGATGTCCGCGGGCACCGGCAGCAGCGACTGGTAGCGCCAGATGTTCTTGGGGCCGGCCTCGATCTGGGCGCGGGTGACCGCGGGGAAGTCGTAGCCGACCTCGAGGGGGCCGAAGCACTCCTGACAGGCGTAGAACGGGCCGAGGTCCTGGGTGGCGCGACACTCACGACAGACCAGGTGCACCGCGTTGCCGAAGGCGCCGGGGCGCAGGCCGTGGGTGCTGGGACCGGAAAGAACCGACGTGCTCAAGGAGGGCCTCCTTCTCATCTTCCCCGGGGACCGACTCTCGGCGCGGGACGGAATTAGCACCTTTGGCACCACGGCGCCGGACCTGGCGGTGTCCAGGTGGCGCGCGGTGACGGGTTGCCGGGGCTTCAGCGGGCCGTGTCCCTCTGCCCCTCTCGATGAGCAGGATTTACCTTACGGACCCGTCTCAGCATGTGCACACCGCATCCACTCCGCGAGATGGCGGGCAGCGGAAGGGGCGATGATGGCGCGCATGGAGTCCTGGGAGATCAAGCGGCTGGTGAACCTCGCGAACGGGTCGACCGCGGCCGGCCTGCTGCTCGCCCGCGCCGGACGGGCCCGGGTGGGGCACGGCCCGCGCGGGCTGCTGGTCGCCACCGGCTACCGGCTGCCGCTGCCGGCCGCGTCGGCCTTCACCGTCGGCAACGTGGTGAGCACCCCGCACGGCCGAGACTGGCTCGACGAGCGGCCGCGGCTGCTGCTGCACGAGGAGCGGCACAGCTGGCAGTACGTCGCCTGCCTGGGCCTGCCGATGGTCCCGCTCTACCTGCTCGCGGCGACCTGGTCCTGGCTGACCACCGGCGACCTCGGCGTGCACAACCCGTTCGAGCGGCTGGCCGGCCTCGAGGACGGCGGCTACCCGACGACCCCGCCGCGGGGCCGGTGGGCTCAGGCCCGGCGCGCCTGAGCGTCGGCCGCGAACGTCTCGAGCAGCGCGACCACACCCTCGGGCCCGGCGACGACCACGTCCGCCTGCTCGGCGAGCGCCTCCTGCTCCTCCGAGGAGGAGCAGACCAGCAGTGCGGGGATGCCGCGCCCGCGCAGCGAGCGGCCCGCCTCGAAGGCCTCCAGGTCGCCGAGGTCGTCGCCGACGAACAGCACTCCCCCGCCCCGGTAGTCCTCGAGCGCCGACTCCAGCGCGATCCCCTTGTGCATGCCGGGGGCGCGGACCTCGAGCACCAGCCGCCCCGGCTCCAGGGTCAGCCCGTGCCGCTCGGCCGCCTCGGCCAGCGCCGTCTCGAGCCGCAGGTAGGCCTGCTTGGCGTCCGGCAGCCGACGGGTGTGCACCGCGACCGCCAGCCCCTTCTCCTCGACCAGCGCGTCGGCGGCCCGCTGGTCCTCCAGCAGCCGCGGGAGCTCCTCCCGGAAGGCCCGCAGCCCGCGCGGCGGCTCCGGAGAGGTGAAGGCGCGGGTCTGGGAGTCCCACCGCTCGTAGCCGTACTGGCCGAGCACCGCCAGCCGGGCTCCGGGCGCGAGCGCGTCGGCGACGGCGTCCAGCCCGCCCAGCTCGACGACCTGCCGGGCCGGCCGGCCGGTGATCACCACGACGGCCCTGACCTCGGCGGCCAGGTCGACCAGCGCGGCCGGGGCCGCGGGATGGATGACCGCGTGCTCCGGATCCTCGACGATCGGTGACAGCGTGCCGTCGAAGTCCAGGCCGACGACGACGTCGCGTGCGACCGCAACCAGTCCGTCGTACCGGTGCTGGCCCTGCTCGGTGCGGAACTCCATGAGCCCAGCCAACCAGAGCCGCAGCCCCGCTCGCGCCCCCGGTCGGGTCAGGTCTGGTCGGCTCAGGTGTAGTCGCGGGTCAAGATGACCGTGAGCCGGTCGCCGCGCATCGGGGCGATGGACGGCTTGAGCCGGGCGATGCCGAGGTCCTTGCCCAGCAGCTCGGCCTGGTCGTGCAGCCGGGGCGGGTAGTAGACCGTGCTCGCGGGGATGGTGCCGTACCAGTTGTCGGAGCCGACGACCTGCCAGCCGGCGCCCTGGGCCCGGGCCGCCGTGCTGCCCGCCAGACCGCTGATCCCGGAGTTGTTGAAGACCTCGACGTAGGTGTCGCCGCGGCGCACCACCCTTCTTCTTCTTCGCCGGCTTCTTCCTCACGACCGTCGTGGACGCGGTGGCGCTGGGAGACGGCGCGGCGCTCGACGTGGCGGCGGAGGCGGCCGCCCGGGCCGGCTCCTCGTGGCGGGGTCCGTCGGTGAGCACGAACCCGGCCCCGGCGAGCACCACGGCACCCGCGGAGAGCAGGGCGAGCGGCGAGGACAGCGCGATCCCGCGCTGGTCACGCCGACGGGAGGCCGCCATCTCAGACCTCGAAGCCGAGCCGGCGGGCCGAACGGGCGCGCTGCCGGGCGGCGCGCAGCCGACGCAGCCGGCGGACCAGCAGCGGGTCGAACGCGAGGGACTCGGGACGGTCGATGAGGGCGTTGAGCACCTGGTAGTAGCGCGTCGAGGACATGTCGAACTTCTCGCGGACGGCCTGCTCCTTGGCGCCGGCGTACTTCCACCACTGGCGCTCGAAGTTGAGGATGTCGCGGTCGCGCTCGGAGAGGTCGCTGGCGGGGGCGTTCTGTCCCGTGGTCAGGGCGTTCGCGGCGTCCATCTGGGGCGACTCCTGGGCGAGGTACGGTGGCGTGGCGGGCTGCGTGCCCATCATAGGGGACGAACCACATCGATGTAGTTCGCTCCGGCGATCCGGTCCCGGCGTTTCGCCAGCTGGTCGCCGTGGCCAGAATGGGGCCCATGACCACCCTGCCGACCGAGCTGCCCACCCTCGACGTCACCCCCGGTCCCCGTCGCGCCGAGCCGCTGCCCGCGGACCGGCCGGTGCGCTGGGGGATCCTTGCCACCGGCAAGATCGCCACCTCCTTCGTGCGCAACCTGGCCCTGCTGGACGAGTGCGAGGTGGCCGCGGTCGGCGCCCGCCGCCAGGAGTCCGCCGACGCCTTCGCGGCCACGCACGGCATCGGCACGGCGTACGGCGACTACCGCGCGCTCGTCGAGGACCCCGCCGTGGACGTGGTGTACGTCGCCACCCCGCACGCCCTGCACCGCGAGCACGTCGAGCTTGCCTTCGAGGCCGGCAAGCCGGTGCTCTGCGAGAAGGCGTTCACGCTCAACGCCCCCGACGCCGAGCACCTGGTCGCGCTGGCCCGCGAGCGCAACCTGTTCCTGATGGAGGCCATGTGGATGCGCTGCAACCCGCTGGTGCGACGGCTCCGGGGACTGCTCGCCTCCGGTGCGCTCGGCGAGGTGCGCCAGGTCCGGGCCGACCTGGGCTTCGTGGTGGACAAGCCACCGACGGACCGGCTGCTCGACCCCGCCCTGGGCGGCGGCGCGCTGCTCGACATGGGCGTCTACCCGCTGACCTTCGCGCAGCTCTTCCTGGGTGAGCCGTCCACGGTCGCGGCGGCCGCCTCCCTCTCGGAGGCCGGCGCCGACCTGAACCTCGCGCTCAGCCTGGGCTACGACAGCGGCGCGGTCGCCTCGCTGACCTCGACGATGACGGCCTGGTCCCCGCGCACCGCCTCGATCGCCACCGACCGGGGCCGGATCGACCTGCCCGCCCCGTTCCACCACCCGACGACGGTGACCTGGACCGCGGCCGACACCGACCCGGACTTCGGCGGCCCGGCCGAGCCCCAGGAGCTGCACGAGGACCTGATCGGCACCGGCCTGGCGCACGAGGCGCTCGAGGTGGTCCGCTGCCTGCGCAACGGCGAGACCGAGAGCCCCCTGGTCCCGCTCGAGGACACGATCGCGACGATGCGGCTGATGGACCGGGTCCGGGACCAGATCGGGGTCCGCTACCCCAGCGAATGACCAGCGAATGACCGGCGAATGACCGGCGGCGACGGTTCATGGTTCGCGCCGGGGTGGGTAGGTTGAGCGGATGAGCCCGACCAGGAAGTCCTCGGCCACCAGCACGCAGAAGAAGAGCATCAAGAAGGCCGAGCTCGTCATCGTCGCGAACCGGCTGCCCGTCGACCGGGTGGTCAACGACGACGGGTCGGTCGACTGGCGGCGCTCGCCCGGTGGCCTGGTCACCGCCATCGAGCCGGTGATGCGGCAGAACGACGGCGCCTGGATCGGCTGGTCGGGCGGCACCGACAGCGACCTGGAGCCGTTCGTCGACGACGGACTGTCGCTGGTCCCGATCCCGCTCACCGGCGAGGAGGTGGAGGAGTTCTACGAGGGGTTCTCCAACGCCACCCTCTGGCCGCTCTACCACGACGTGGTCGCCAAGCCGGAGTTCCACCGCGAGTGGTGGGACTCCTACGTGCGGGTGAACCGGCGCTTCGCGGAGAGGGCCGCCGAGGTCGCCGCCGAGGAGGCCACCGTCTGGGTGCACGACTACCAGATGCAGCTGGTCCCGGCGATGCTGCGCGAGCTCCGTCCGGACCTGCGGATCGGGTTCTTCCTGCACATCCCGTTCCCGCCCGCGGAGCTGTTCCAGCAGCTGCCGTGGCGCCGCCAGCTGCTCGAGGGCCTGCTCGGCGCCGACGTGGTCGGCTTCCAGCGCCCCGGCGCCGCGCAGAACTTCGTCCGGCTGGTGCGCCAGCGGGTCGGCCACAAGACCCACCGCGACCAGATCTACCTGCCCGACGGCCGGGTCGTGCAGGCCGGCTCCTTCCCGATCTCGATCGACACGGCCGGCCTCGACGAGCTGGCCCGCTCCGAGTCGGTCGAGAAGCGGGCCGCCGAGCTCCGCGAGCAGCTCGGCAACCCCCGCAAGGTGCTCCTCGGCGTGGACCGGCTGGACTACACCAAGGGCATCTTCGACCGGCTGCGCGCGTACGGCGAGCTGGTGGCCGACGGCGAGGTGTCGGTGGAGGACACCGTCTTCGTGCAGGTGGCCACCCCCTCACGTGAGCGGGTCGAGCAGTACCGCCAGCTGCGCGACGAGATCGACCGGCTGGTCGGCCGGCTCAACGGCGACCTGGGCGACATCGGCAGCCCGGCGATCCACTACATGCACACCTCCTACCCGAAGGAGGAGATGGCGGCGCTGTTCCGGGCGGCCGACGTCATGGTGGTCACCCCGCTCCGCGACGGCATGAACCTCGTCGCCAAGGAGTACGTCGCGTGCCGGTACGGCGACGACGGCGCCCTGGTGCTGTCGGAGTTCGCCGGGGCGGCCGACGAGCTCCGCCAGGCCTACATGGTCAACCCCTACGACATCAACGGCATGAAGGACGCGCTGCTCACCGCGATGCGGGCCGACCCCAAGGATCTGTCCCGGCGGATGAAGGCGATGCGCAAGACGGTCGCGGAGCACGACGTCAAGGACTGGGCGGAGCGCTTCCTCGCGGTGCTCGCCGAGAGCAAGCCCCCGCACCACAAGCAGCTCCGCCCGTCCTCGGACTCCTGAGAGTCCCGCCGCCCGCCCCGGCTCAGGCGGGCGGGACGTTCTGGTTGTGATGGAACACGTTGTCGGGGTCGTAGGCCCGCTTGACCTGGCTGAGCCGGTCGTAGTTGCCGCGGTAGGAGGCCCGGACCCGGTCGGTGCCCTCGTCGTCCATCAGGAAGTTCACGTAGGCACCGCCGGCAGAGTGCGGGTGCAGGTGGTCCCAGTAGTCGCGGGTCCACGACGCGATCAGCTCGGCGTTGGCCGGGTCCGGGTCGACGCCGACGATGACCCCCGCCCAGCCGCCGTTGCGGTAGGCGAACGGCGTCCCGTCCTCCTCGACGCGGCTCGCCGCCCCGTCGATCGGGTAGAGGTGCATCGTGGAGTGCCCGGTCGGCAGCAGGTCGCCGAACCTGCGGTGCACGTCGATGGCCTCGTCGGTGATCTCGTCGAAGAAGTCGGCGCGCCAGTACCACTGCATCCCGGCCGGGTAGAGCGCGTCGAAGGCGCTCTGCAGCGCCGTGAACGGCATCGGCGCGATCCCGACCAGGAGCGGGGACCCGAACTCCCGGATCGGGGCGAGCAGCTCGTCCGCGCGGTCGTGGGCGCCGGTGTAGCACCAGACGATGCCGCAGGCCTTGCGTCCCCACAGCTCCTCCGGGAACGGCGGTGCCGGCGGGATCGTCAGCAGCCCGAACCAGCCACTGAGCTCCTCGGGCAGGCTCGGCAGCAGCTCGCGGTACCAGCGCAGCACCTCGCCGGTGTCGCCGATGTCGTAGAGCACCGGCCCGCCGACCACCACCCCGCCCTCCCCGATCGGGTTGCAGCGGAACGTGAAGGACGTGACCACGCCGAAGTTGCCGCCGCCGCCGCGCAGCCCCCAGAACAGGTCGCTGTGGTGCGACTCGTCGGCGACGACCAGGCTGCCGTCGGCGAGCACCACGTCCGCGGAGAGCAGGTTGTCCACGGTCAGCCCGTAGCGTCGGGCGAGGTAGCCGATCCCGCCGCCCAGCGTGAGCCCGCCCACGCCGGTGGAGGCGAGCATCCCCGACGGGGTGGCCATTCCGAACGCGACGGTCGCGTGGTCGACGTCGGCCCAGACACAGCCGCCGTCGACGCGGACGGTGCCCTCGACCGGGTCCACGGTGGTGCTGCGCATCTCCCGCAGGTCGATGACGAGGGCACCGTCCGCGACGCCCAGGCCGCCGGCGTTGTGACCGCCGCCGCGGACGGAGAGGTCGACCCCGTGAGCGACGGCGAATCGGACGCAGGCCACCACGTCGGCGGTGTCGCGGCACTGCACCACGACGGCCGGAGTGCGGTCGATCATCGCGTTGTAGACCGCCCGGGCCTCGTCGAAGTCCGGGTCGTCGGCGGTGATCACGCGGCCCCGCAACAGGGGGCGAAGCTCCTCGAGCGGCACTTCTCCGGCGGGCGTGCCCAGCCGGTCGGTGGTGGTTGTCATGCGCTCCTCCAGGTCCAGGGCGCCCCGGCTGGGACGCGCTCTCGAACCTAGGAGCGCGGCGTTCGCACAGCGTTCGCCCCGGAACGGCTGTCCAGGTCGGCACGAACGCGCTCGGCGAGAGCTCGGCTGCCCTGCTCCTCCGCGAGAGCGAGGGCCGCGTCCAGCAGCTCGGCCCGGTGCTCGCCGACGGCCAGTGCGGCGCGCATCCGGGTGATCTCGGGGAGCCACCAGACGTCACCGCGGGAGCTCGCCGAGGTGTGCGCGGCGTCCAGCGTGGCCGCCGCCTCCGCGACCGCCCCGGTGCGGGCCTGCGCGTCGGCGAGCAGGGACAGCCAGTACGGCATCCGGGCCAGGGACAGCTGCCGCCGGAGGTTCTCGATCCCGCGGCGGATCACCGTGATCCCCTCGGCACCGCCGCTCAGCCAGCCGCCCAGCACCAGCCCCCACTCGGAGTAGTAGGCGAACCCGTACCGCTCGCTCAGCACCATCAGCTCGTCGACGTCGGCCGCCGTCTGCTCCCGGCGGCCCAGGATCTGGTGGGTGATCGCGGCATAGGCGAGCGCGACCGCGAGGCTGTAGGGGTGCGCGGACGCCCGGGCCCGGTCGGTGGCCTCCGCCGCCCGCTCGGCGGCGCGATCGCTCTCGCCGAGCAACCAGTGCGCGTGCGCCGCCCAGGCCAGTGCGTGCACCTCAGGCATGCTGCCGACCACCAGCGACTCCGCCCCGCGGCAGCGGTCGTGGGCGAGGTCGAAGTGGGCGACCCCCTCGGCCGGACGGCCCAGCGACAACGACGCTCCGGCGTAGGCGAAGTGGGCCTCGCCGAGCCTGACGTCGTCCACGCCCGAGACCGCCAGCGCGCGGGCGGCGACCCGCAGCGAGTCCTCCGTGTCGCCCTGCACGAACCGCGACGCCCAGAGCCCGAGCAGCGCGGAGACCAGCCGGCTGTTGGGCCCGGTGGTCTCGGCCAGCGCGACGGCCCGCTCGAGGACGGTGCGCAGCTGCGGGGAGGCGTACCCCTGTGAGGCGTTCAGCGGCGCGGCCATCGCGAGCAGGCAGTCCAGCTCGCGCTGGTCCCGCTGCCGGCCCGGTGCCTGCGCGGTCACGATCGCCAGCGCCTTGCGGTGCAGCCGGATCGCCTCGGCCGCCGCGAACCGGGCCGCGGCCACCTCGGCGGCCCGCACGTAGTACTCCCGGGCCCGGTCGGGCCGGCCGCCCCGGTCGTACTGCTCCGCGAGCAGCGCGGCGTGGTCGTCGTCCCGGGCGGCGGCGGACAGCTCCAGCGCCTGCGCGAGCCGGCGGTGCAGCAGCCAGCGCCGCGGCGGGCTGACCAGGTCGTAGGCGGCGTCCCGGAGCAGGTCGTGGGAGAAGTCGTAGCCGGTGCCGCGGGCGCGGACCACCCGCCGGCGCCAGAGCTCGTCGACGGCGAGGGCCACCTCCTCGGGAGCCAGGTCGCTGGCCTCGGTGAGGACGTCGAGCGTGAAATCGCGGCCGAGCGCGGCGGCGAGGCCGGCCGTCTGCCGGGCCGGCGCGGAGGTCTCGCCGATCCGCCGGCGCAGCACGCTGCCGAGCCGCTCCCCCGCCCCGCCGGCCGGCTCCGGCCCACCGGCGGCCCGGGCCGCCTCGATGACGAACAGCGGGAAGCCGCCGCTCGTCGCATGCACCAGGGCGGCCTCGTCCCCCGACAGCGGCGTCCCGGTCACCGCCGAGGACAGCGTCGCCGTGTCCTCCCGGTCCAGCGGGCTGAGCGCCACCTGGTCGACCAGGACCGCGGCCCCGGCCAGGCCCGGCCAGCCGACGGCGGCCGAGTCCGGCGCCGACTCGTCCTCCCGCAGCGTCACCACCACCATCAGCGGCCTGTCCCCGCCGAGCCGGAGCAGGAACGACAGCCACGCCAGCGTCTCCTGGTCGCACCACTGCACGTTGTCGAGCACCAGCAGCAGCGGCCGCCGGACGGCGAGGAAGGCGCGGGCCAGCCCCTCGAAGAAGCGGTGCCGCTGCCACGCGTCGACCTTGGCCCGGTCACCCGTCGCGGGCGCGGGCGCCGGACCCGGACCGTCGAGGACGTCGGGCGCGAGCCGTCCCACCTCGTCGCGCCAGACGGCCTCGAGCGACCGGGACGCCGCCCGCAGGTCGGGCGTCCGCAGCCACTCCGCGACCGGGGCCAGCACCAGCCGACCGGACGTGTCGAAGCACTGGGCGTCGGCCACCACGCCCCGGCCCCTGCGGACCCGGCCGGCGAGCTCGGCGACCAGCCGGGTCTTGCCGACGCCGGCGAGGCCGCGGACCACCACGACCCGGGCCCGGCCCTCGCGGACCGTCGCCGCCCACTGCGCCTCCAGCCGGCGCAGCGGACCGGCCCGTCCGACCAGCGGAGCCCGGGCGGGCCCGGCGGGAGCATGGGGACGGCCGATCAGCGCGTCCACGGCCCGCCGGGTCTCCGCGGCGGGGGCCACGCCGAGCTCGCGCTCCAGCACCGCCGCACAGTGGTGGTAGGTGCTCACCGCGCCGCCCCGGTCACCGGCCTCCACCTGCAGGGTCATCAGGGTCCGGTAGCCGACCTCCTCCAGCGGCTGCAGCACGATCCGTCGCCGGGCCGCCGCGACCGCGACGTCGAGGTCACCGTGGCGCGACCCGAGGTCGGCGAGCAGGTCACACAGGTCCAGGCAGTCCCGCCTCAGCTGCTCGCGCGGCGCGATCGCCCACTCGTCGTCCACGCCGGGCAGGAAGTCCCCGCCGTACACCGCCAGACCCTCGCTCGCCAGCGCCACGGCGGCGGCCGGCTCGCTGTCGGCGCAGCGGCGGGCCCGCTCGAGCCTGGTCCGCAGCACGCGGACGTCGACCCGACAGGTGGCACTGTCGCGCCAGCGCAGCGAGGTGGCCGTCACCTCCAGGGGCCCGTCCGCGCCGAGCAGCCGGCGCAGGTGGTGCAGCTCGCGGCGCAGGTTGGTCAGCGCCTGCGCGTCCGCGGAGTCCGGCCAGAACAGGCCGGCGAGCTGCTGGCGCCCGCAGACGCTCCCGGCGTTCACCACCAGGTGGCCCACGAGCGCGAGCGTCCGCGACGACCGCGACCTGATGTCCCCGGTGGCGTCGTCGGCGATGACCTGCTCCCCCAGCAGGGAGACCTTGAGCACCGCCCGCTCCTTCCGTCCCAGCCTGAAGCCTAGCGCCGGATCCCGCTGGTAACTTCTGCACATGGATCTGATCCCGAAACCGGACCAGGTCGTCTCCGCGGCCGCCAATGTGGCTCACAAGATGCTGTACGGCGGCCTGGCCGACCTGCGACCGATGCCGCGCACGCTGATCGACGAGGGCGTGCTGCGCGAGGTCTACCACTACCGGCCCCGCGCCTCGGCCCGCGAGCACGGCGACCCCGTGCTGCTGGTGACCCCGCTGGCGGCGCCGGCGCTCTGCTTCGACCTGCGCCGCGGCTGCTCCCTGGTCGAGCACCTCGTGGACGAGGGACGGCCGACCTACCTCGTGGAGTACGGCGAGGTGTCCTTCGCCAACCGCGGCCTCGGCATGGAGCACTGGGTCGACGAGGTGGTGCCGCAGGCGATCGAGGAGGTCAGCCGGCACGCCGGGGGCCGCCCGGTGCACGTGGTCGGCTGGAGCCTGGGCGGCATCTTCGCGCTGCTCACGGCCGCCGACCGTCCCGACCTGCCGATCGCGTCGCTGACCTCGGTCGGGGCGCCGGTCGACGTCTCGCAGGTGCCGCTGGTCGCGCCCTTCCGCCCGTTCCTGGGCATCGCCGGCGAGCGGGCCGGGCTGGTCACCCACGCCTACCGGCTGCTCGGCGGGGCTCCCAAGCCGCTGGTGCGGCGGGCCTTCCAGCTGTCGTCGTTCAACAAGCTGGTCACCAAGCCGATCGCGGTCGCCGCCAAGCTCGACGACGCGGACTTCCTCGCCCAGGTCGAGGCGGTGGACCGTTTCACCGCGAACATGATCGCCTACCCCGGCCGCACCTTCGGGCAGCTCTACCACCGGCTGCTCAAGGGCAACCAGCTCGCGACCGGCACGGTCACGATGGACGACCGGGAGATCTCGCTGGCCGCCGTCACGGTCCCGGTGCTGGCCTTCGGCGGGGCCGGCGACGGGATCGCCCCGGTGGAGTGCGTGCGCCCGATCGTGGACCTGCTGACCGGGGTGGACGAGCTGCGGTTCGAGATCGTCCCGGGGGGCCACCTGGGGATGCTGACCGGCCGGGCCGCCCGCCGTACCACCTGGCGGATCCTCGACGAGTGGATCGACGCGCACGCGTCGGCACAGGCCGACCGGCCCACCCCGCTCGCGAAGAAGCAGGCACGGACCGGGACGGCCCGCAAGAAGGCCGCCCCGAAGAAGGCCACCGCGAAGAAGGCCACCCCGGCGAAGGCCGCCGCGACCAGGACGGCGCCCTCCCGGCGCACCACCCGCCGGACCGCGTCCCAGGGCGCGATCGGCGCCAACCCCAACCGCCGCTACGGCTCGGCCTCCAGCCGCACCCTCGCACAGAAGTGACCCCGTCCGGGGCCACCGTCGAGCCGGACTGGCGGCTGGCCGTCGTCCTGGTGCTGCTGGTCGCGCTGGCGGTACTCGCCTCGAGGGTCGGCCGGCTCGGGGTGGGTCGCCAGCACCTCACCGCCGCCGTGCGCGCGGTCGTCCAGCTCGGCGTCGTGTCGCTGGTGATCGCCGCCGCGCTCGCGTCGGCGGGGTGGTCGCTGGCCTTCGTCGCGCTGATGTTCGTGGTCGCCACGATCACCTCGACCGGCCGGATCGGCACCC
Organism: uncultured Actinomycetota bacterium; assembly: GCA_963800225.1. Taxonomy (GTDB): domain Bacteria; phylum Actinomycetota; class Actinomycetes; order Propionibacteriales; family Nocardioidaceae; genus Nocardioides_B. Next base: position 275,071 of record CAWDAF010000004.1, read on the forward strand.
CCCGCCGGCAGCTTCCGTGGGTGGGGGTGGCGATCGCGGCCGGCGCGGTCCCGGTGCTGGCGCTGGTCTTCGCCTCGGGCGTGATGCCGTTCAACGGCCCCGGCATCATCCCGATCGCCGGCATCGTGATCGGCAACATGATGACGGCGGCGACGCTGACCGGTCGCCGCGCCTACGACGAGCTCTCCGGACACTTCGGCACCTACGAGGCCGGGCTCGCGATCGGTCTCACCAGCCGTGAGGCGGCCTTCGAGGTGGTCCAGCCCTCGGCCCGTGAGGCGCTCACGCCGGGCTTGGACCAGACGCGTACCGTCGGCCTCGTGACGCTCCCGGGTGCGTTCGTCGGCGTGCTGCTCGGCGGCGGCACCCCGTTGCAGGCCGGTGCGGCCCAGATCCTGGTGCTGATGGGCCTGATGGCGGGCCAGGCGCTGACCTCCGCCGTGCTGCTGCGGCTGGTGGCGTCCGCCCGCGTCGTCCGTCGTGACCTGGTCGCGACGTACCCCCGCTGACTTCCTCCGGAGGGACCATGCACCTGCCCCGCCTCGCCACCGCGCTGGTGACGGTCGCGCTGCTGGCCGCCGGCTGCACCTCGGGCAGCGCCGCGCCCGGCGCGCCCTCCGACCCGACCACCACGGTGGCTCCCTCGGTCTCGTCCGGGCCCACCGGCTCCGGCATCGGCCGGTACGTCGCCCTCGGCGACTCCTACAGCGCGGGGCCGCTGATCCCGACCACCGACCTGGCCGGCGGCTGCGCCCGGTCCGACCACAACTACCCGTCGCTGGTGGCGCAGCGGCTCGACGTCGGCACCGTCGTCGACGTCACCTGCAGCGGCGCGACCACCCGCGACCTCACCCACGTGCAGGCGACCTTCGGCGACGCCCGGGTCCCACCGCAGCTGCGGGCGGTGACCCCGCACACCGACCTGGTCACCCTCGGCATCGGCGGCAACGACCTGAACCTGTTCGGCACCCTGGTCGGCACCTGCACCCGGCTACGCGCCTCGGATCCCACCGGCTCACCGTGCGCGCGGGCGCTCGCCGCGCACGGGCCGGACCTGGTCGCGGCCACCCGCACGATCAGCTCGAACGTCACCACCGCCCTGCGGGAGATCCGCCGCCGCGCCCCGCGGGCCACCGTGGTGCTGGTCGGGTACCTCCGGCTGGTGCCCGACCGGGGCACCTGCCGGCAGCTGCCGCTGGCGACCGGCGACTACGCCGAGGGCCGCCGGATCAGCCGGGCGCTCGACCGGGCGCTGCACCGGGCCGCGCGTCGCACCGGGGTCCGCTACGTCGACATGTACGACGCCTCGAAGGGCCACGACGTCTGTGCGGCGGACCCGTGGGTGAACGGCGGGGTCACCGACCGGCAGCGGGCGCTGGCCTACCACCCGTTCGCGGCCGGCATGCGCGCCGACGC
>CAWDAF010000005.1:0-48717 GCA_963800225.1 uncultured Actinomycetota bacterium
GACCCCGAGGCCGAGCGGCTCCGGTTCCAGACCAGCGAAGGTCTGCGTCTTCACCGCGGTCGCCTCGATCAGCCTGCACGCCGGCGAGACCCTCGCCGACGGCCACCGGGCGACCACCGAGCCGCGGGTCGGCGTCTTCCACCAGGCCCGCTTCTCGGGCATCGCCGGACGTCAGGTGACCGGCCGCACCCACCACGACCGCCGAGGGCGCGCCCGTGGCACATCGCGTACGCCGAGGGCACCGTCGAGGAGCAGGTCGGCAAGGTGATGGTGGAGCGGATCGCCGCCGCCTCCGGCACGGTGGGAAGCGACGCCGCCGGTCTCGCCGACCTCGCCCAGCTCCTCGGGGCCGACTTCGCTGCCGTCCACCACCTGACCGAGGACGGCACCTGACCGGGGCTCGGCTCAGGTAAGGGACATGAGCGGTGGAGAGCCACGACGCAGCGGAAGGCGCTTCGTTTCGCCGCGAGCCGGACACAAGGATCTTCCGATGTCCGAGCTCCATGTCGAGCCGCGATACCGGCGGTGCGGTGTGGACCGGGTGGGAAGATGGAGAAGATGAGACGACACCAGCGTGTCACGGCCAGCGGGGTCCGCAGGCCGCAGAGCGAGCGGCTGCGCCGACGTCAGCGGTGGAACTTCACCCTGATGGGCGTTTGCCTGCTGCTCATCTTGCTGGCCTGGAACCTGGTCAGGCTGTGGTCGACGACGGCGGCCGTGGCCATGTCGGTCGTCGCTGCCGTGCTCCCGCCGATCGCCGTCGTCATCGCCAACTGGGGCGAGGACCGCTGACGACGAGCCGGGCGGCCCTGATGCGCCTGGACCCTCGACGTGCTTCGACGTGCCCCCGGCAGCCGGATCTGGCCCCGATCCGCGCGCACCGAGGACGTCATTCCGCTTGGGGCTACTGCTAAACTGGTCGGGGCGCCCAACCAACGTTCCCGCGCAGATCAAGAAGGAGCGCTCGGAGATCATCCGACACCCGAGCCTTGGTGTTGGTTGCGTAGGAGAAGGTAACGATCAGGGACTCGCCGTCTGCTGCGATCGCGCCGTGACGGTGGCTCACAGCCCGGTAGAGCATGACGAACCGGTCCTCGCCGACGTCGCCGATCCGCGCGCCGACAGTGACGGTGTCGGGGTAGGTCAGCGGGATCCGGAACCGGCAGCTCGCCGAGTGCAGGATCGGTCCGACATCGTCGGACTGCTCGATGGGCCCCAGGCCGAGCTCAGCGAAACACGTGATCCGCGCGGTCTCGAAGTAGCGAAAGTAGACGATGTTGTTCACATGGCCCATGGCATCCATGTCGCCCCAGGCAACGGGGACCTCCACCTTCACCGGGAAGTCGGCCAGCAGTTCGGCGATCTGATCCTTGTCCGTCACCGGCACAGGCTAGCGATTCTCGACGTCCGCCGCGCTCGACGGCCCGGGCACCCGAGGTGCAGCAAGTCTTCGCTGCTGGCTCGACGGGCGTCGATCCACCGCCTTTCGCCGGGGTCCGGCGCGTCACCTTCGGTCTGGTACGCGTAGAAGCTGATGGCGCGCGCCACAGCCACGGGGCCGGCCACCCCCGGCAGGGCATCGAACACGTACGCCTCGACATACGGGGTCCCGCCGTCACGCTCGAGTGCCTGCGTCTGAAAGCGCCGTTGGCAGCAGCCGCTGTCCGCAGAGGTCCTGCCGATGAACGATGAGGGCCAGTGCCCCTCGACGAGGGACACGAGACGATCAACGCGGAGGTGCGGTCATGAGGGTGCGAGCGACCAGGGGCAGTGATCCGAGGCGCGGGTATCGCTGGCTCCTACCTCGCATCTGGCACGGCCACGCGCTCGCGCATCCTGTTCGCGGCGTACGCCGGCGGCTGGTTCGTGAACAAGCCCGGACTGCAGGTCTTCATGGTCATCCCCGACACGGAGGAGCCGTGGAAACGCGGCTCGGTGTCTTTCGTGACGGCCGTGGTGTCGTGGTCGACCGCGATGCTGGCCGCGACGACGGCTCTGCGTCGCACGAGACTGCCGACACCGATCGGTGCGGTCCTGCTCGGAGGCGGTTTCATGGCGATCGACTCGCTTCTCGCCGATCTCGGCGAGAAGCGCGAGGCGGCCAAGACTGCGGAGACCGAGGGAGTGGCCCCATCCGCCGACGGCGCAGAGGCCTGACCCGACTCGTCGCACCGAGCACCCTTCCATCGAGGGCATTGAGCCTGGTCTGGAAGACGATGTCTGACAGTCGGCACTTCACGCACCGCATGGCTTCCATGGGTCCTTTCCACGCGTCACGTGATCGTGCCGAACACCGCTGGCCAGAGACTCTTGAGGGACCCCGTCAGCGGAGGAAGTCGCAGGGGTCGTACTCGGGAAAGTGCCCGTGGAAGACGCAGTTGCCCACCACGTCCGCGGGGTGCGCGCGTCGACAGGGTCGAGCCGCATACTCCACGAGTGCCCTCGTTCCGCCTCCAGACCCACGTGCAGTCGGACCCGTCCCGCTGCTTCGACCTCTCGCTGTCCGTGGATGCCCACACCAGCTCGATGGGTACGTCGGGGAGCGCGCGGTGGCCGGACGCACGACCGGCGCCCTCGGTCCGGGCGAGACGGTGACCTGGCAGGCCCGGCACTTCGGGGTACCGTTCCGGATGACGGCCCGCGTGATCGAGCACCGACGACCACACGAGTTCGTCGACGTCCAGGTGCGGGGCCCGTTCGCGCACTGGCACCACCGGCACCGCTTCGAAGCCGATGGAGACGGCGGGACCGTCATGACCGACGAGATCGACTTCCGCTCACCACTCGGTCCGCTCGGTCGGGCAGTGGACCGCCTCGTCCTGGAGCGCTACCTGCGCCGACTCATCGCCTCTCGCAACAGCTGGCTCAAGGCCGCCCTGGAGTCACCGGCGGCCACGATCTGAGTAGCAGCCGTCCGTGGTGTAGCTGACCATGACTCCGATCTGTTTGCGGAGAAGCCCGGCCGCTGGTGTGGGGTTGCCGGTGGCTCAGGACACCCGAAAGCCCAGGTAACTGGCGAGTACACCGGGACCACTTGACCTCGCCACGGCTGCGTATTGGGTGTCGATCGACGCCGGTGAAGCTTCGGGCGTCGGTTGTTCAGGGGAGGCTCTGCACTTGGGCTCCGAAGAACCCGCAGCTGAAGACAGTGACGATGATGTCGCCCAGCTCCTTTGCCCCTGGCCCGCGGGGCGTCCAAAGGCGGGGTTGCCTTCCACGACAGCGGTGCCCAGGCCCGGTGGATGCACCTTGTCCGGTGATTTCGGCAAGAACGCGAGCGCACCGTGCTGTTTGGTGTCTGGGCGACGTTAAGGAGCGCAATGTCTCCTGTGAAGTCGCTGGACTGGGCGGGCTCATCCTCGGCGGATGATGCAGGGCCCCGGTTGTCGCTCGAGGATGTTTGGGTGGTGCCACGGGGTGCCTCAGGCAGAAGCAGAGTGAGGTGTCCCGGCGGTCCGTCGGCGAGAAGTGCACTTCATGCACGAACTGCTTCGTGCCTGGTGGTCCGCGGGGTCCAAGAGTTCCCGACCCAGCTTGACCAGTCTCGTCGCGAGGAGCACCCGATGAGCAGTATCGCCGAGGCGTCCCCGTTTCCGCCCATCGCAGAGTATGCGTTCCTGTCGGACTGCCACACCGGCGCCCTGGTCGCGCCCGACGGTCGCGTCGACTGGATGTGCTGCCGAGCTTCGACAGCCCGAGCGTGTTCGGGACTGCTGGACCGCGGCGCCGGGCACTTCCGGGTCGGCCCCTACGGCGTCTACGTGCCGACGGCGCGGCGCTACGTGCCGGGCACGAACGTCTCTCACGACGTGGATGACCCGAGCGGCTGGCTCGTGGTGCGCGACGGCGCTGGCGATGGCCCCGCGCGCGCACGCCGGACGAGACGACCCCCCACACCCGCCCGCCGGCCGACGACGACGCCGAGCACATGCTCGTGCGCACGGTCGGTGTGCCTGGGCGGAGCGTCGAGGTCGAGGCGGTCTGCGAGCCGAAGTTCGACTACGGCCGAGGCACTGGGAGCTGGACCCGCACGAGCCGGACGGGCACACCGCGGACGCCACCGAGGGCACGACCCGATCCGGCTGACCGCAGCCTGCGCCTGGGCATCGAGGGCGGGCGCGCGAGGGCCGCCACGTGCTCACGAGGGCGAGAAGGCCTTCTGGCGCTGTCCTGGGCGAGCGCCTGGACGGCCCCGCCGACTACGCCGACGCAGCTGCGCGCCTGACGCGACGGTCGACTTCTGGCGCCGCTGGCTGGGCCGGGCCAGGATCCCCGACCACCGGCGCCGCACCTCCAGCGGTCGGCGCTGGCGCTCAAGGGCCTGACCTACATGCCGACGGGGGCGCTGGTGGCGGCGCTGACGACGTCGCTGCCCGAGACCCCTGGCGGCGAGCGCAACTGGGACTACCGCTACACGCTGGATGCGCGACGCCACGTTCACGCTGTAGGCGCTGCACGCGCTCGGGCTGGACTGGGAGGCCGACGACTTCATGCAGTTCGTCGCCGACCTGGAGCCGCAACGACGACGGCTCGCTGCAGATCATGTACGGCATCGGCGGCGGCGCGACCTCACCGAGACCACGCTCGACCACCTCGCGGCTACAGGGCGCGCGGCCGGTGCGCATCGGCAACGGCGCGTTCGACCAGCGCCAGAACGACGTCTTCGGCGCGGTGCTGGACTCGGTCCTCCTGCACACCAACGCGTCGCGACCACATGCCGCGCGACTGTGGCCGCTCGTCCGGGCGCAGGTCGAGGCGGCGGCGAAGGGTGTGGCGCGAGCCCGACCAGGGCATCTGGGAGGCGCGCGGCGCGCCGCAGCACTACGTATCTCCAAGATCATGTGCTGGGTGGCGATGGACCGCGGCGCACAGCTGGCCGCGATCCGCGGCGAGCCCGACCTGGAGGCGAGCTGGCGCACGGTCGCCGACGAGATCCAGGCCGAGATCCTGGAGAAGGGCGTCAGCGAGCGCGGGGTCTTCGCCAGCACTACGACACCGACGCGCTCGACGCCTCGACGCTGCTGGCCGCGATCGGGCTTCCTGCCGGCCGACGACCCGCGGCTGCGCGCCACGGTGCTGGCGATCGCCGACGAGCTGACCGAGCACGGGCTCGTGCTGCGCTACAAGGTCGACGAGACCGACGACGGGCTGTCCGGCAAGGAGGGGACGTTCCTGATCTGCTCGTTCTGGCTGGTGTCCGCGCTGACCGAGATCGGCGAGAAGCAGCGCGCCAAGGAGCTGTGCGAGCGGCTGCTGCCGCTCGCCTCGCCGCTGGGCCTGTACGCCGAGGAGTTCGAGGCCGACACCGGGCGGCACCTGGGCAACTTCCCGCAGGCGTTCACCCACCTCGCGCTGCTGGAGGCGACCTCGCGCATCGTGCTCGCGGACCGCCTCGCGGAGATGTCGCTGTGAGACTCGCCGCCAACCAACTCTGAACCTGCCCGCTCGGACCCGAGGAGACCAGATGGCAGACCGAACCCACTTCGACGTCATCGTCATCGGCACGGGCGCGGGAGGCGGGACCCTCGCCCACCGGCTGGCCGGCACGGGCAAGCGGATCCTCATGCTGGAGAGGGGCGACTACCTGCCGCGCGAGCGCGACAACTGGGATTCGACCGCGGTGTTCGTGGGGGGGAAGTACCGGGCGCCCGAGTTCTGGTACGACCGCACGGCGACGAGTTCCCGCCGGAGGTGAACTACTACGTCGGGGGCAACACGAAGTTCTACGGCGCCGCGCTGTTCCGGCTCCGGCCGCAGGACTTCGGCGAATGCGCCACCACGGCGGCATCTCGCCCGCCTGGCCGATCTAGTACGACGACCTGGAGCCCTACTACACCAGGCCGAGCACCTCTACCTCGTCCACGGCGCCCGCGGCGAGGACCCCACCGAGGGCGCGGCCAGTGCCCGTACAGGTTCCCGGCGGTCGAGCACGAGCCGCGGATCCAGCAGCTCAGCGACGACCTCGAGAAGCTGGGCCTGCACCCTTCCACCTGCCTATCGGGGTGAACCTCGACCAGGACGCGCAAGGGCGGGCCGACGCACTCCAGCGCCTGCATCCGCTGCGACCGAGTCGACGGGTTCCCCTGCCTGGTGCAGGCCAAGTCGGACGCGCAGGTCATGTGCGTGGACCCGGCGCTGGGCACGACAACGTGCAGCTGCTCACCAACGCCCGTGTCGCGGCTGGAGACCGACGCCGCGGCGGCACGGTGACCAGCGTCGTCGCGACGCTGGACGACGGGTCGAGGAGCGCTTCACGCCGACGTCGTGGTCGTCTCCTGCGGCGCGGTGAACTCGGCGCTGCTGCTGCTGCGCTCGGCCAGCGACCAGCATCCCAACGGCCTGGCCAACAGCTCCGACGTGGTGGGCCGGCACTACATGCGCCACAACAACCTGGCGCTCATGGCGGTGTCGAAGGAGCCCAACCCGACGCGGTTCCAGAAGACGCTCGCGCTCAACGACTGGTACCTCGGCTCCGACGACTGGGACTACCCGCTGGGCGGCATCCAGATGCTCGGCAAGTCCGACGCCGAGCAGATCAGAGCGAGCGCGCCGCGCTGGGCGGGCAAGGTCTCGCCAGAGATGCCCTTCGAGGTGATCGCCCACCACGCCGTCGACTTCTGGCTCTGCGGCGAGGACCTGCCCCCGCCCGAGAACCGCGTCACGCTGGAGAGCGACGGGCGTATCAGGCTCAGCTGGCGAGACACAACAACAGTGAAGGCTCAAGCGTCTGCGGCACAAGCTTCGAGGGGATGCTCGGCGAGCTCGGCATGGACGAAGCGCAAGCTGCTCGACCACAGCATCTACCTGCACAAGGGGATGCCGATCGGAGCCACCGCCCACCAGGCCGGCACGGTGCGTTTCGGTACCGACCCGAGCAGCTCGGCACTGGACGTGGACTGCAAGGCACACGACGTCGACAACCTCTACGTGGTCGACACCAGCTTCTTCCCGAGCATCGGCGCGGTCAACCCGTCGCTGACGGCCATCGCCAACGCACTCCGGGTGGCCGACCACATCGCGGAGCGGCTCTCCTGAGCCGGCACCGACCTACGAAAGGCAGCCGAACACCTGATGTCCACTGATTCAGTCGATGCCCTGGTCATCTTCGGAGCGACGGGCGACCTTGCCAAGCTGGAGACCTTCCCCGCACTGGTGGGGCTGGTCGAACGGGGTGTCCTCCAGGTCCCGGTCGTCGGGGTCGCGAAGAGCGGCTGGGGGCTCGACCAGTTCCGCGACTACGCTCGCGCGTCCCTGACCCTCAACGGGATGGATCCCGACACCCCTGCCGCGACGAAGCTCATGGAGCTCCTTCGCTACGTCGACGGTGACCTGGACGACCCCGACACCTACTCGGCGATGTCGCGGGAGATGGGGAACGCTGCGCGCGCGCTGTTCTACCTGGAGGTTCCTCCACCGCTGTTCGGCCGGATCGCCCAGGGTATTCACGGCGCCGGACGCGCCGAGGGCGCCCGGGTCATGGTGGAGAAGCCCTTCGGGCATGATCTGGACAGCGCCCGTGCGCTGAACCGAGCCCTGCAGCGGTACTTCGACGAGGCCGCCATCTACCGCGTCGACCACTGGCTCGGGCTCGACCCGCTCGACAACCTGCTCTTCGCCCGGTTTGCCAACTCCGTCATCGCGCCCCTGCTCAACCGGGACCACGTCCAGAGCATCCAGATCACCATGGCCGAGGCGTTCGACGTGGCGGACCGTGGCCGGTTCTACGACGGCGCCGGCGCCATCCGAGACGTGGTCCAGAACCACATGCTGCAGGTGCTGGCCAGCGTCCTGGCCGATCCCCCGGAGGGAGCTGTCACCGAGTCCTGGGTGGATGCCAAGTCTCGGGTCATCGCTGCGATCCGGCCGCTGACCCCACAGGACGCGGTGCTCGGGCAGTACGACGGGTACCTCGACGTGGCTGGCGTGGCACCTGGGTCGACGACGGAGACCTACGCAGCGGTTCGGCTCGCCGTGGACTCATGGCGATGGGCCGACGTCCCGATCGTCATCCGCGCCGGCAAGACGATGCCGGTGACGGCGACGGAGGTGCAGGTCCGGTTCCGCCCCGCGCCCTTTGACATGTTCGGGTTGAACGAGCTCGCCGCCCGCAACGCGCTGCGGTTCCGGATCTGGCCGGAGACCGAAGTGGGGCTGACGCTGATAGGCAAGAAGCCGGGCGCGGGGTGGCTCCCGGAGGTCGAGGAGCTCTCCTTCGCGCAACGGCCCGGCTCCGACATGCGCCCGTACGACAGGCTGATCGGCGCGGCGCTGGACGGGGTCCGCTTCGCGTTCGCCAGGCAGGACGCGGTCGAGGCGGCATGGCGGGTCGTCGATCCGATCCTGGGCGGCGACGTGCCCGTGCACCGCTATCCTCGGGCCACCTGGGGGCCGAGCGAGGCGGACGCCCTGCTGCCTGCCGGGACTGCCTGGCACGACCCCGCAGGGCAGGTGCGCGGACCGTGAGCGAAAGCCCGACCCATCGGGTGGTCATCGTCGGAGGAGGCTTCGCCGGCCTGTTCGCCGCGAAGTTCCTCAGGAGAGCGCCGGTGCAGGTCACGCTGGTGGACCGGGAAAACTACCACCTCTTCCAGCCGCTGCTCTACCAGGTGGCGACCGGGATCCTCTCCGAAGGAGAGGTCGCTCCACCCCTGCGAGACGTTCTCCGCCACCACCGCAACGTCGAGGTCGAGATGGCCACGGTGACGGGGTTCGACCTCGACTCCCGGACCGTCAGCGCCACCCGGCCGGACCAGACTTCGCGCACCTACTCCTACGACACGCTCATCGTGGCCAGTGGGGCGGGGCAGTCCTACTTCGGGCACGACGAGTTCTCGCGCTGGGCTCCCGGCATGAAGACCATCGACGACGCCCTGGAACTGCGCGGGCGGATCTTCGGAGCCTTCGAGATGGCCGAGAGCGAGGACGACCTCGCGCGCCGGCAGGCTGGTTGACCTTCGTCGTGGTCGGTGGAGGGCCGACCGGCGTGGAGATGGCGGGACAGATCGCCGAGCTCTCCCGCAGTGGGCTGAGGCAGAAGTTCCGGCGAATCGACCCGCGCGACGCAAGGGTGCTGCTCTTCGACGGAGGACGCGAGGTCCTGGCCGGCTTCGGCGACCGGCTGTCCCACAAGGCGACAGGGGAGCTGCGACGGCTCGGGGTCGAGATCCGGACGGAACGGGTGGTGAGCGCGGTGGATGCGTCCGGTGTCACGGTAAGGCTCCGACGGCTCGACCGAGCGGATCACCGCCCAGACCAAGATCTGGGCCGCCGGCGTGCATGCTTCGCCGCTGGCATCCCTGCTCGCCACCGCCGCCGGCGCCGAGACCGACCGCGCCGGTCGGGTCAAGGTCCTGCCCAACTGCACCCTGCCGGACCATCCGGAGGTCTTCGTCGTCGGTGACCTGATGGCCCTCGACCACCTCCCCGGGGTTGCCGAGGTGGCCATGCAGTCCGGCATCCACGCAGCGCTCACCATCAAGCGCCGGCTCGACGGCGAGGAGGACAACGACTTCACCTATCGCGACCTGGGCAGCATGGCCACGGTCGCGCGGTTCCGAGCCATCGTCGACTTCCGCGGCCTCCGTGTCGGCGGGATCGTCGGCTGGCTGATGTGGCTGGTCGTGCACCTGACTTTCATGACAGGTTTCAAGAACCGCTTCTCCGCACTGTTCCACTGGGCGGTGACCTTCCTGTCCGGGGGGCGGGCACAACGGACCATCACCCTTCGCGAGGTCACGGCCCGAGTGGCCCTCGATGAAGCGAGCCGCGTGCAGTCCGAGAACCGCCGAGCATCCGAAGCATGACTACCCACGCCGCCGCCCTCATCCTCCCGGCCCTGACCGGCGTGGACCCCGTGCCCTGGGCCCGCTCCCAGATGGCATTCACGCTCGCGTTCCACATCATCCTGGTGCCCCTGGGGGTGTCCTGGGCGGCCATGACGCTGATCGCCAACTACCGAGGGATCAAGCACGACGACGTCGACGCGCTCCACCTCGCGCAGCGGTGGTCGAAGTACATGGCCGTCACCTTCGCGGTCGGAGCAGTGACCGGGACGGTGCTCACCTTCGAGTTCGGCCTGCTCTGGCCCAAGTTCATGGGGCGATGGGGCGAGGCATTCGGCGTCCCCTTCGCCTTCGAGGGCCTGTTCTTCTTCACCGAGGCAGTCTTCATCTCCATCTACCTCTTCGGTTGGCGGCGCCTCAAGCCGTGGGCACACTTCTGGACCGGGGTACCGATCGCCGTCGCCGGGATCTTCGGGAGCATTTCGGTGGTCTCCGCGAACGCCTGGATGAACGCCCCCCAGGGCGTGACCCTGGACTCCGCCGGCAACGTGACGAGCGTCGACCCGGTCGGTGTCATCTTCAACAAGGCCATGCCCTTGATGGCGACGCACATGGTGATCGCCGCCTACCTGGTGGGTGGCTTCCTGATCGCCTCCGTCTACGCAGTCGGGCTCCTGCGCGGCCGGCACGACCGCTACCACCGACTCGGGTTCATCATCGGGTTCACCGTCGCGGCTATTGCCGTGCCCGTGCAGATGGGGGTCGGCGACTCGCTGGCGCGCTGGGTCTTCAACAACCAGCCGGAGAAGTTCGCCGCCATCGAGCTGGTGCCGACGACGAACAGTGACGTGCCCGAGACCCTGCTCGGCCACCTGAGCCCGTCGGGAGAGGTGGTCGGAGGCATCCGCATCCCGGGGCTCGCCTCGATTCTGTCCGATCCCGCCACCGGCACCTCGACAGTCGTGGACGGCCTGGACACGGTGCCCGCCGCGGACCGGCCGACCGACAAGGAAGTCAACATCACCCACCTCGCCTGGGACATCATGGTGGGGATCGGCACCCTGCTCTTCCTCCTCACCCTGTGGTACTGGGCCTCGTGGATCTTCCGTCGGGACCTGCCGCGCAGCAGGTGGTTCCTGCGGGGCGCGGCCCTCGCCGGGGTCGCCTCCGTCGTGACGCTGGAAGCCGGCTGGGCGCTCAGCGAGGTCGGCCGCCAACCCTGGATCGTCTACGGCCAGATGAAGGTCGACAGACGCCGCCACGGCCAACACCGGGGTCTGGGTCACCTTCGTCGCCGTCACGCTGCTCTACCTCGCGCTCGGGGTCACCACCATCCTTGTCCTGCGCGGCATGAGCCGGAGGTTCCGCGGCTCCGAAAGCCAGCGGATCGATGACACAGATGTCCCGTACGGCCCGCCGCGAGAGCCCTCCACGAGCCGGAGGCGCCGGTCCGATGAGCCCCGACAGCGGCCATCATCTTGTTCGTCGGCGATCACGGCGTACGCGATCTTCGGCGGAGCCGACTTCGGCGCCGGCTTCTGGGACCTCGTCGCCGGCGGAGCGCGACGCGGCCAACGACCTCGAGATGTCATCGACCACTCGATCGGCCCGGTCTGGGAGGCCAACCACGTCTGGCTGATCTTCTCGTTCGTGGTGCTCTGGACCTGCTTCCCCGACCGCCTACGCGTCGATCACCCTCACGCTGTTCGTCCCACTCACGCTCGCCGCGCTCGGCATCGTGTTCCGCGGGTGCCGGTTTCGCGTTCCGCAAGGCGGTGTTCCGGACCCGCGACAGGCGCAACTTCGGTGCCGCGTTCGCCCTGTCGTCGGTGCTGGTGCCGTACTGCCTGGGAGCCGTCGCCGGCAGCATCGCCTCCGGACGAGTGCCCGCCGGCGGCGCAGCGGGGACCCGTGGAGCAGCTGGCTGAACCCCACCTCGATCACCGGCGGGCTGCTCGCGGTCAGCATGGCGGCCTACCTCGCGGCGGTGTTCGTCACCTGGGACGCACGCCGTCTCGGCGACGGGGACATGGTCGCCTACTTCCGCGCCCGTGCCCTCGTGGCCGCGGTGGCCGCCGGTGTCGTCGCCGCGGCAGGGATCTTCGTGCTGCACCAGGATGCGACGTACCTCTTCGACGGGCTCACGTCGCGGGCGCTGCCGCTCGTCGTCGTCTCGGTGGTCTGCGGGCCTCGCCTCGCTCCTGCTGCTCCGCGACCGGGCACACCGGGGCGCCCGCCTCGCAGCGGTGGCGGCGGTGGCCGGCGTCGTGGTCGCTTGGGGCGTGGCGCAGTGGGACTACCTCCTGCCGACGTCCCTGACCATCGCCGCCGGTGCCGCTCCCAGCGGCACGATCGAGGCGGTCGTTGTCGCCGCCGGGCTCGCCGCCGTGCTGGTCGTTCCCGCCTTCGTGCTGCTCTACGTGCTCGACCAGAAGAGCCTGCTGCCGGAGGAGAGCGACCCTGACGCCGACCCGCGGCACGGCACCGCCGGACCCAGCGCCGCCCGATGACCCGCAGCGCGCCTGCCCGCGCGCGTCCGTAGGCCGAGGGTGGAGCCATGGACCTCGAAACCGGCCTGCGGGCATTGCTGATCGTGTCCGTCGTCTCGCGGCTGCCCCCTTCTTGTGCGCGGTCCATGCCCGGGCACGGGTCCCCCAGGTGGTGGTGCTGATCCTCCGGGACAACGACATGCTCGACCGGGCTCTGGGGCGACTCATGGTGCCAGCCGGCGCGGTGTGCGAGTTCTTCCCCATCGTGGGCATCGCGATCTTCTGCGGTTCCGGGGGTCGTCTGTACGGAGTGCTCTCCCTCGCGGCGATGTGGGTGCTGGCGGTCGGCCTGGTCTGGCTGCCCCGATTGGCTCGCCTAGAACGGTCCAAGGCGATCTCCGGGGAGGGCGAGCACGCGACGTCGCAGACCACCTTCGCCGTGTGGTGCTGCGCCGGTGGACCCCAGGCGACTTGCATGCACTCGAGAACAAGCTGGACGCGGTCGGCTACGGGTTCTTCAGGCCGGTGTTCTTCGTCTCCCCGGGCATGGGCCCTGCACTCGGCCCTGGAGATGAGTCGGTTGGTGTCAGCCGTTGGTGTCAGCGCCGGCCGAGGAGCCGCGAGCCGGGGCGGGGGCTCCGGACACACAAAAGCCCAGGTCACTGGCGAGTGGACCCGGGCTTCGGTGTGGTGCGCTCGGAGGGATTCGAACCCCCAACCTTCTGATCCGTAGTCAGATGCTCTATCCGTTGAGCTACGAGCGCCAGGCGTCGGAGAGTTTAGCGTGCCGGGCGGGTCGGGGCGAAATCGGTCACCGGGTCACCGGTGAGGCGAGGAACTTCCGCAGCAGCCGGGTCAGGTCCTGACGGTCCCGGCCCTCCGGCCCGCCGAGGCGTGCGTCGATGACCGCGCGGGAGATCGAGGCGGCCTCGGCGACCACGGCGGAGGCCTCCGGGCGCAGGTGCAGGCGGTAGGCGCGGCGGTCGCCGGGGTCGCGCTCGCGGGCCACCAGGCCCCGCGCCTCGAGGTGGTCCACGATCTGTACGACGGTCGCGGGACTGACCTCGAGCATGGCCGCGAGCTGCCCCTGGGTCGCGGGGCCGGCGACTCGCAGCGCGCGCATCGTGCCGACGTGCCGCGGGTCGATGTCGAGCGGGCCGAGGGCGGTGAGGAAGTCGCGGTGGATCCGCTGGTGCGTGCGCATCAGCAGGAAGCCGATGCCGTCTTGCAGGGCCGCCGGGGTCTGCGGGTCGAGCTCGTCGCCGATCAGGCCGACGAGGAGCTGCCGCAGCCGGGTGACGTCACGCGGGGTCAGCGCGGAGGTCAGGTGCTCCTCCAGCTCGTGTACGACGACCGCCCACCGGCCCGCGGCGGCGCGGCCGGCCGCCGTGCGCGTGAGGGCGTAGGAGCGACGGTCGGCGGGGTTGCGGATCCGCTCCACGAGCCCTTCGGCCGTCAGCGTCTCGGCGACGGTGGTCATCGTCGTGCCGCTGACCCCGCACATCCGGGCGAGGCCCTGCTGGGACTGCGGCTCCTGGTCGGCGAGGGCCAGCAGCGCCGCGTAGGCGTGCAGGTCGACGGTGCCCGGCAGCAGGTCGGCGACCGTCGCGGAGACCCGGGCGCGGGCCCGCCAGAGCAGGTGTCCGGGGAGGTCGTGCAGCTCGTCGAGCGCCGCTCGTGTTGCCGTCTCCTCCATGCCGCCGTACCGTACACGAGGCAATGGTTTAGTAGTTGACGGTTTCGTGCCTGACGAATGTGGAGCTCTCGATGGCCAACAAGTGGTGGACCCTGGTCGCGGTCTGCACGGGTGTGTTCATGCTGCTGCTCGACATCACGATCGTGAACGTCGCGCTGCCGGACATCCAGCGGGACCTGCATGCGTCGCTCTCGGACCTCCAGTGGGTGATCGACGCCTACGCGCTGACCCTGGCGGCGCTGCAGCTGACCGCCGGGTCGCTGGCCGACCGGTTCGGCCGCAAGCGGCTGTTCGCGATCGGCACGCTGGTGTTCACCCTCGGCTCGCTGTTCTGCGGCCTGGCGCCCACCGTCCAGTTCCTCTCGATCGCCCGCGCCGGGCAGGGCATCGGTGGCGCCATCATGTTCGCCACCGCGCTCGCACTGCTCTCCGGCGCGTTCAGCGGCAAGGAGCGCGGCACCGCCTTCGCGTTCTTCGGGGCGACCACCGGCGTGGCCGTCGCGGTCGGCCCGGTGCTCGGCGGCGTGCTGACCAGCGGGCTGTCCTGGCACTGGATCTTCTGGGTGAACATCCCGATCTGCGTCGTCGCGATCGGGGTCACCGTGCGGAAGGTCGAGGAGAGCCGCAACCTGCACGCCGGGCGGCCGGACTGGATCGGCTTCCTCACCTTCAGCGCGGGGCTCGGGCTGCTGGTGCTCGGCCTGATCCGCGGCGGCGCCGACGGCTGGGGCAACGGCGTCGTGGTCACGAGCTTCGTGGCGTCCGCGGTGCTGCTGGTCGCCTTCGTGGTCAGCCAGCTGCTCCAGAAGTCCCCGATGTTCGACCTCGGGCTGCTCCGCAAGCCGACCTTCGTCGGCGGGTTGATCGCCGCGTTCGGCGTCTCCGCGTCGGTGTTCTCGGTGCTCACCTACCTGATCATCTACGTGCAGAACGTCCTCGGCTTCTCGCCCGTGCAGGCCGGCTTCCGCTTCCTGTTCCTGTCCGGGATGTCGTTCGTGGCGGCGATCATCGCCGGCCGGCTGACCAGCCACGTGCCGACCAAGTGGCTGATCTCCCCGGGCTTCCTGCTCGCCGCGCTCGGGCTGTTCCTGATGCGCGGCGTCGAGGCCAGCGCCGACAAGTCCCAGTGGACCCACCTGATCCCGGGCCTGATCCTCGCGGGGATCGGCATCGGCTTCGTCAACGTGCCGCTGGCCTCCACCGCGGTGGGCGTGGTCACCCCCGAGCGCTCGGGGATGGCGTCCGGGATCAACTCGACCTTCCGGCAGGTCGGCATCGCCACCGGCATCGCCGCGCTCGGCTCGATCTTCAGTCACCAGGTCACCCACGGCATCGCCGCAGCCCTGGCCGGTACGCCGGCCGCCGGCCAGGCCGCCCGCGTCTCGGACGCCGTCACCAACGGCCAGATCGCGGCCGTCCTCGCCCGGACGCCGGCGTCCGCGCGGGCGAGCATCGAGCAGGCCGCGACCGGCAGCTTCGTCGACGGGCTGAACCTGATCATCACGATCGCCGCGGTGATCGCCCTGGTGGCCGGGATCTGCTGCCTGTTCCTGGTCCGCGCCAAGGACTTCGTCGGGCACCGGGGCGACACCCCGCCCGAGCACCAGCCCGCCGGCCGGCACAAGGCCGAGCCCGCCCACGCCGGCTGAGGGCGGCGGGCTCAGGCCAGCAGCAGCTTGACCCCCACGCCGTACCCGAAGAGCACCACCAGGGTGCGGAAGACCCGCGGCGGCAGCCGGCGGCCGAGATGGGCGCCCAGCCAGCCGCCGACCAGCGAGCCGGCCGCGACCAGCCCCACGACCGACCAGTCCAGGGGTGCGAACAGCACGAAGACGACGGTGGCGGCGACGTTCGCGGCGAGCACCGCGACGTTCTTGAGACCGTTGACGACCTGGAGGTCGACGTCGAGGCCGAGTGCCAGGACGGCCACCAGCAGCACGCCCTGGGCGGCGCCGAAGTAGCCGCCGTACACCCCGACCAGGCCGGACAGCGACGTCAGCACGGTCCCCATCGAGTCCCGGTCCGCGACCGGGACCCGGCCGGCCCGCAGCGCCCGGCGCCGCAGCACCCCGGCCACCAGCGGCTGGATCGCGACCAGGGTCGCGGAGCCGAGCACCAGGAAGGGCACCACCACGTCGAAGGCGGTGGAGGGCAGCGCCAGCAGCAGCCCGGCGCCGACGAGGGCGCCGACCGCGCTGGTCACGGCGACCCGGACCACGAGGTGCCGGTGCCCGGTCAGCTCGCGGCGGTAGCCGAACGACCCGGTCATCCCGCCCGGCACCAGGCCGACGTTGTTGCAGACGTTCGCCACCAGCGGGGACAGCCCCACGCCCAGCAGGATCGGGAAGCTCACCAGCGAGCCCGCCCCGACCGCGGACATCACGAAACCCGCCCCGAAGCCGGCACCGAGGACGGCCAGGACCTGCCCGAGATCCATCCCGTCAGTCGCGCAGCAGCGCGACGTCGCTGACCTTGTCGACGTGCTCGTGCATCGCGCGGGATGCCGCCTGCGGGTCCCCGGCGCGGATCGCGCCGGCGATCCGGCGGTGCCCGGCGAGGGAGTCGCGGGGCCGCCCGGGCTGGGACAGCGACTCGATCCGGGTCTCCCGGATCAGGTCGCTGATCTCGCCCATCAGTCGCTGGAGCAGCGCGGAGTGGCCGGCGAGCGTGACTGCCGCGTGGAAGTGCTCGTCGCCCTCGACGCCGCGGCCGCCGGCCTCGATGTCGCGCTCCATCAGGGTCAGCGCGGCGTCGATCCGGGCCAGGTCGGCGTCGGTGCGGCGTACGGCGGCCAGCCCGGCCAGCTTGGTCTCCAGGGCCTCGCGGGCCTCGATCACGTCGGGCAGCCGCTGGGCGTGCCGGCGCAGCGCCTCGACCACCCTGGAGGTGCCCGTGGAGTCCATCAGCACCGCGCCGTCACCGTGCCGGACGGTGACCACCCCGACCACCTCCATCGCGACCAGGGCCTGGCTGACGGTGGCCCGGCTGACCCCCAGCCGACCGGCGAGCTCCCGCTCGGGAGGCAGCCGGTCGCCGACCTCGAGGTCGTTCTCGCGCACCCAGTCGAGGATCTGCTGGGCGACCTGCTCGTAGAGCCGGGGACGGGTCACCGGTCGCAGCGGGGCGTGCTCGGACATGACCCGAGTGTATTGACAGATGGATCACATGCCTATTGGCTAGGCCACTGAACCACGTGACGGCCGTCACGGGTCACTCGGAACCGAAGGACGACCGTCATGTCCCCAGAGTGGGTATCCATCCTCGCGCTCGTCGCGCTGTTCGTGGTCGGCACGGTGCTGCCGATCAACATGGGGGCGCTGGCCTTCGTGGCCGCCTGGCTGGTCGGGATGTACTCCCTCGGCCTGGACGAGAAGGAGATCATCTCCGGGATCAGCGGTGACCTGATCCTGACCCTGGTCGGGGTCACCTACCTGTTCGCGATCGCCCGCAACAACGGCACCGTGGACCTGATCGTGCGCAAGGCGGTCCAGGCCGTCGGCGGCCGGGTCGCGCTGATCCCGTGGGTGATGTTCTTCGTGACCGCGCTGCTGACCGCGATCGGCGCAGCCAGCCCCGCGGCCTGCGCGATCATCGGCCCGATCGCGCTCGGCTTCGCCGGCCGCTACCGGATCAACCCGCTGCTGATGGGCATGTTCGTGGTGCACGGTGCCCAGGCCGGTGGCTTCTCGCCGATCAGCATCTACGGCACCATCACCAACTCCGTGATGCGCCAGAACAACCTGCCGGTCGGCGAGGTCGCCGTCTTCCTGACCAGCCTGATCGTGAACCTGGCGATCGCCGCCGCGCTGTTCCTGGTCCTCGGCGGTCGCGAGCTCACCTCCCGCCGGATCGGCGCCGACGAGCTGAGCCAGCCCGAGATCGCCCCCGCCGGCGGCATCCCGGCGGGCGGCGCCGGTGGTGGCAGCCACCACCTCGACCGGACCACGCTGGGCACCGGTGACCAGCCCGACCACGGCGGCGCCGTCAGCACCCTGCAGCGGGCGCCGGCCGCCCCCAAGGTCGTGCTCGACCAGGTGGTCACCCTGGTCGCGTTCGTCGTGGTCGCGGTCGTCGCGCTGGTCTTCGACAAGAACATCGGCTTCACCGCCATCACCGCCGCGGTCATCCTCACCGCGCTGTTCCCCCAGCAGCAGAAGGGCGCCGTCTCCCAGGTCGCGTGGGCCACCGTCCTGCTGGTCGCCGGGGTCAGCACCTTCGCCACGATCCTGGAGAAGGCCGGTGCCCCCGAGTACGTCGGCACCTGGGCCGCCGGTCTCGGCGCCGCCGCCCTCGGGGCGCTGATCCTCTGCTACGTCGGTGGGGTCGTCTCGGCGTTCGCGTCCTCGACCGCGCTGCTGCCGATCATCATCCCGATCTCGATCCCGCTGATCACCGGTGGTGGCGTCAGCGCCATCGGCCTGGTCGCGGCGCTCGCGGTGTCCTCCACGATCGTCGACGTCAGCCCGTTCAGCACCAACGGCGCGCTGATGGTCGCGAACCGGCCCGACTCGATCAGCGAGGAGCGGTTCTACAAGCAGATCCTCACCTACAGCGCCGTCATCGTGGTCGTCGGACCGCTGCTGGTGTGGGCCGCCGTCGTGCTCCCGGGCTGGGTGTGAGCATGAGCGAGGGTCCCCTCGACGGCACCGTGGTCGTCGACCTGTCCCGGGCGCTGGCCGGTCCGCACGCCACGATGATGCTCGGCGACCTCGGCGCCCGGGTGATCAAGATCGAGGTGCCCGGCACCGGCGACGACACCCGTGGCTGGGGCCCGCCCTTCGTGAGCCCCGAGCGGGACGACGCCGCGCCCCGCGAGTCGACCTACTTCCTCTCCGCCAACCGCAACAAGGAGTCGGTCACCCTCGACCTCAAGGACGTCGCCGACCGGGACCTGCTGCTCTCGCTGGTCCGCCGGGCCGACGTGCTGGTGGAGAACTTCCGCACCGGGGTGCTGGAGCGGCTCGGGCTCGGCATCGAGGCGCTCCAGGAGCTGAACCCGCGGTTGGTGGTGCTCTCCATCACCGGCTTCGGGCACGACGGCCCCGAGGGTGGCCGCGCCGGCTACGACCAGATCGCCCAGGGCGAGGCCGGCCTGATGTCGCTGACCGGCTCCGGACCCGAGGACCCGCAGAAGGTCGGGGTGCCGATCTCGGACCTGCTCGCCGGCATGTACGGCGCCTACGGCGTCCTGGCCGCGCTGCTGGAGCGGGAGCGCACCGGCCAGGGGACGGTCGTCCGCACCTCGCTGCTCGCCGCGACCGTCGGCGTGCACGCCTACCAGGGCACCCGGTGGACCGTCGCCGGCCAGGTCGGCCGGGCGCAGGGCAACCACCACGCCTCCATCGCGCCGTACGGGCTGTTCCACTGCGCCGACGGCAGCGTGCAGATCGCGGTCGGCAGCGAGGGGCTCTGGCGCCGGCTGTGCGCCGCCTTCGGCATCGACCCGGAGGCGCCGGGACTGGCCACCAACCCCGAGCGGGTCGCCAACCGCGACCGGGTGATCGAGGTCGTCGAGGAGGCGTTCTCGTCCTGGTCGGCCCTCGACCTGCTGGCGCACCTGGCCGAGGTCGGGATCCCGGCGGGCAAGGTGCGCAGCCTCGACGAGGTCTACGAGTGGGACCAGCTCGCCAGCCAGGGCCTGAAGATCGCCGTCGAGCACGACACCCTCGGGCAGCTCACCCTCCCCGGGCCGCCGCTGCGCTTCTTCGACCGGACCGGGGCCGAGGTGACCCGCACCGATCACCGGCCACCGCCGACCCTGGACGCGGACGGCGCCGCGATCCGCGCGTGGCTCGACGAGGAGGCCGGCGCATGACCCGGCGGCTCGGCGCGCGCGACCTGATCGCGCTGGTGCTCGACGGCGGCACCTTCACCTCCTGGGACAGCCCGGTGGACCTGGCCGGCCTCGACCGGGAGTACGTCGAGGAGCTGCACGCGGCCCGGGAGCGGTCCGGGGTCGACGAGGCCGTCGTGACCGGCCGCGGCTCGATCCGCGGGCACGCGGTCGCGGTCATCGTCGGGGAGTTCCGGTTCCTCGGCGGGTCGATCGGCCGGGCCACCGCCGCCCGGATCACCGCCGCGGTGGAGCGGGCGACCCGGGAGCGGCTGCCGCTGATCGCCGCGCCGTCCTCGGGCGGCACCCGGATGCAGGAGGGCACCGGTGCCTTCGTGGAGATGGTGCCGATCTCCCGCGCGGTCGCGCGGCACAAGTCCGCCGGACTGCCCTACCTGGTCTACCTGCGGCACCCGACCACCGGTGGCGTGTTCGCGTCCTGGGGGTCGCTGGGCCACTTCACGGTCGCCGAGCCCGGCGCGCTGGTCGGCTTCCTCGGCCCGCGGGTGTTCGAGGCGCTGCACGGCGAGCCCTTCCCGGCCGGCGTGCAGGTGGCCGAGAACCTCGTCGACAAGGGCATCCTCGACGCCGTCGTGGCCTCGGAGGACCTCGCCGGCGTCGCGGCCCGGGTGCTCGACCTGCTCTCGCCGGGGGATGGTGGCCGCCCGGCGGCGCGGGCACCCGCCGCCGTACCCGCGCGGGGGTCGGCGTGGGAGTCGGTGCTGCTCACCCGGCGGCCGGACCGGCCCGGGGTGCGTGAGCTGCTGCGGCATGCCGCCGACGACGTGATCCCGCTCAGTGGCACCGGCGACGGGGAGCACGACGCGGGGCTGATGCTCGCGCTGACGTCCTTCGACGGGGTGCCGTGCGTGATGGTGGGCCAGGACCGCCGCAACCAGACGCCGCAGGACTCGATGGGGCCGGGCGCGCTGCGCGAGGCCCGTCGCGGGATGCGGCTGGCCGACGAGCTGGGGCTGCCGCTGGTCGCGGTGATCGACACCCCCGGCGCGGACCTCTCGCCGCGGGCCGAGGAGGGCGCGCTGGCCGGGGAGATCGCCCGCTGCCTGGTGGACCTGTCCACACTGCGGGTGCCGAGCGTGTCGGTGCTGCTGGGCCAGGGCTGCGGCGGCGGTGCGCTCGCGCTGCTGCCCGCGGACCGGGTGGTGGCCGCCGAGCACGGCTGGCTCTCGCCGCTGCCGCCGGAGGGCGCCAGCGCGATCGTGCACCACGACGTCGAGCACGCCGCCGAGATGGCCGAGCGGCAGCGGGTCGGGGCGCTCGACCTGCTCGCGGAGGGCATCGTGCACGTGGTCGTGCCCGAGCAGCCGGCCGCCCACCTGGACCCGGCCGGCTTCGCCCGGGCGATCGCGCGGGCCTGCGCCGACCAGGTCCGCGAGCTGCTCGCGGAGCGCCGCGAGGAGCGGGCCGCCGGCTAGACCGTCACGGTCCTGCGGCGGCGCGCCCGGCGACGGTCCGCCAGCAGCGCGAGGGTGTTCAGGGTGGCCCAGCCGAAGGTCACGCCGAGCACCTTCTGACGGGTCTGCTCGTCGCGCGTCCTGGCCGCCAGGATCACCCCGTCGGAGATGTCGCACAGGATCCGCACCGCCATGGCGGCGCCGACGGCTCGCTCCGACCTGGCGAGCACCCCGACGCTGCTGATCGCGAGGTCGCGGGCGCCGTACGTCTGGGCGAGCAGGTCGTAGTCGGCGGCGTGCTTGGGGTCGACCGCGTCACCGAGGTGGCGGGGCTGGGCGAGGGCGTACACGCCGTACGTGGCGGTCGCGGCGGACATGAACCGGCTGAGGGGATAGGTCATGACCCTCCCTTACCCACCGGCGCCGGGTCTCATCCGATCGCGCGGTAGGGCTTCAGGCTGAGCAGGTGCACGCCGGTCGCCTCGCACGCGAGGGCGTCGTAGCCGACGTAGACCGACTGGGTGTCGTTCGGCGGGTAGACCCGCAGGCCGTGGGTGGGCGAGGGACGGCACTTGTCGGGGGAGTAGTTCTCGGCCTGGGTGATCCGCAGCGTGGCGGCCGCGCGGCCACCCGGACGCAGCACCAGCGGCTTCGCGTCGCCGGCTCCGGTCCGGTCGGCGGGTGCGCCGACGGCCTCGCTGCGGGGGCTGGTGACCAGCGAGACGCCGCCGAAGCCGCCGGTGCGGCAGGGGTGCGAGGAGGTGTTGGCCAGCCGGACCGGCAGGTAGGTGCTGCCGGCGGCGCCCTCGGCGGGTCCGAGGGTGATCCGCAGGTCCTCGGTGGTGCAGCGGGCCACCGCCGCCGCCTCGCGGGTGCTGGCCGACGCGGCCGGCGAGGTCACGCTCGCGGACGGGACGATCGCCGCCGCCGAGGACGAGGGCGACGAGGCCGCCGGGGAGCTGGAGGCCGAGGACGGCTCGGACGCGGAGGTCACGGCGGCCGGCCGGTCGTCCCCGCTGGAGGTGCAGCCGCCGAGCAGGAGCCCGGCCAGGGCCAGACCGGTGAGACCGAGGAGGGGACCGCGCACAGTGTTCACGAGCCAAGTATGTCCGCCGACACAGCAACACCGGGGCGGAATGGCGTTGATGGGTCCGCGTGTTGGGTACGGGAGAGAGAGACAGTGCCACGACGAGAAGGAGCCACATGACCGCCGTACCGAACATCACGCTCAACAACGGTGTCGAGATCCCGCAGCTCGGCTTCGGGGTCTTCCAGATCGAGCCCGAGAAGACCAAGGACGCGACGCTCGCGGCCCTCGAGGTCGGCTACCGGCACATCGACACCGCCGAGATGTACGGGAACGAGAAGGAGGTCGGCGAGGCCGTCCGCGCCTCCGGGATCGACCGGGGCGACATCTTCGTCACCAGCAAGCTCAACAACTCCTTCCACGCGTACGACGACGCCCTGGGCGCCTTCGACGGCACCTTGGCCGCCCTCGACATCGACTACGTCGACCTGTTCCTGGTGCACTGGCCGATGCCCGGTGTCGGCGACTTCGTCGAGACCTGGAAGGCCATGGAGAAGATGTACGAGTCCGGCCGCGTCAAGGCGATCGGTGTCTCGAACTTCCAGCCGACCCACCTGCGCCGCATCCACGGCGAGACCAGCGTGACCCCGGCGGTGAACCAGATCGAGGTGCACCCCTACCTCGCCAACGACGAGGTCCGCGCCTTCAACACCGAGCACGGCATCGCCACCGAGGCCTGGTCGCCGATCGCGCAGGGCAAGGTGCTCGACGACCCGACGATCGTCCGGATCGCCGAGAGCCTCGGCAAGAGCCCCGCCCAGGTGACCCTGCGCTGGCACCTGCAGCGCGGCGACATCGTCTTCCCGAAGTCGGTGACCCGCAAGCGCGTCGAGGAGAACTTCGACCTCTTCGACTTCGAGCTGTCCGGCGTCGACATGACCGACATCTCCGCCCTGGACCGCGGCGAGCGCACCGGCCCGAACCCCGACGACTTCAACTACATCCCGCAGTGAGGTAGGTCAGCCGACGACGACGACCCGGGTGCCGGGCGACACGAACGACCACAGCCGGTCGGCGGTCGCCCGGCTGACCCGGATGCAGCCGTGTGACTCGCGCAGGTCCGTGCCGAGCAGACGGTCGGAGTGGATCTGGGCGCCGGTGGAGCGGTACTGGGGGATCTGGTGGAAGCCGATGCCGCAGGGCGCGAAGCGGGTGAAGTCGTGCAGCCGGAGTCGTCCGCTGGCGTCGCTGTTGTCGCGGATCTTCGCGGCCCGCCCGCACTTCGAGCCGGCCCGGTAGCTGCCGGCCCGGAGCACCCGCGGGTTGTCCACGACCGGGCCCTGCGCCACCACCCGGCCGCTCGTGGCGACCAGCCAGAGGTAGTTCTGCCGCTGGCTGAGCACCACCCGGCGGCCGCTGCCGCTGCGCACGACCGGTCGCCGGTCGCAGCGCACCGGCCGGTCGCCGTACAGCCTGGTGCGGGTGGCGGTGCCCGGCGAGCCGGTCTGGGCGAGGTGGTTCGCGGCCTGGAAGCGGATCAGCGCCGCCCGGGTGAAGGTGCCTGTCCGGCCGTCGACCGGGCCGGCCTGGCAGCCGAGCGCGTTGAGCCGGCGCTGGGCCCGCTCGGTGGCGGTGCCGGCCTGGCTGGGGACCGCGACCAGCATGGTGGCCAGCACGGTGAGGACGACGACGGCGGCCCGCCGGAAGGTGCGCATGGCACAAGGTACGACGGGCGGCGGCCCGCCGGCGGGGAGTCAGGGAAAGGTGATGACGACCTTGCCCGCGGTGCCCTGGTCGGCGAGCCGGTAGGCGGCGGCGGCGTCGTCGAGGGAGAACGTGTCGGTGACGATCACCGAGGGGTGCAGCCGCCAGCGGTCCAGGTGCCGGATCAGGTCCCCCATGTGGCCGATCGAGGTGACCCAGGAGCCGTGCAGCGCCACCTGCTTGTGGATCATCAGCGGGGACACGTCGAAGCCGACGCTGCCGCCCTCGCCGACGAACGCGCAGCGGCCCCAGGTCGCGGTGCTCTCCAGGGCGAGGTGCCGTGCGGCCGGGTGCCCCGAGCAGTCCATCGTGGTGGAGAAGCCCCGGCCGCCGGTCAGCTCCGCGACCCGCGCCGCGGCGTGCTCGTCGGCGGGCAGCGCCTCGTCGACCAGGCCGAGCTCGACCGCGAGCCACCGGCGCTCGGGGGAGACGTCGGTGCCCACCACCGGTCCGGCGCCCATCGCCCGGGCCAGCATCGCCGCGGCCAGGCCGACCGGTCCGAGGCCGGTGACCAGCAGGCTGTCGCGGCCGGACACGTCGAGCCGGAGCAGCGCCTCGTAGGCGGTGCCGAACCCGCACGAGACGAGCGCCCCGTCGACGTAGGACAGGGAGTCGGGCATCAGCAGGCAGGTGGTCTCCTCGGCCAGCAGGTACTCCGCGTGCCCGCCGTCGCGCTGCCAGCCGTACGCCGCGCGGGAGGGGTCGGTGCAGCCGATCAGGTAGCCGCTGCGGCATTGCTCGCAGACCCCGCAGCCGCTGATGTGGTAGACCACGACCCGGTCGCCCTCGGTGAGCCGGCGGCAGCCCGGGCCGACCGCGACCACCTGGCCGCAGGGCTCGTGGCCGGCGACGACGCCCTGGTAGGCCTCCGGTCCGTGGCCGAGGTGCTCGCGGTAGATCGCCCGGATGTCGCTGCCGCAGATCGACGACGCCTTCATCGCCAGCAGCACCTGCCCCGGACCGGGCACCGGCACCGGCCGGGTCACGGCCTCGACGGTGCTGTCACCGGGCAGCCGCACCCCGGCCATCGTCGTGGGCAGGAGGGTGGCGGTCACGCGTCCTTCTGCCAGGTCTCGAGGGTGGTGCGGGCGCCGTGCTCGTGCAGCGAGTCGAGCGCCGCGACGTACTCGGAGGTGAACCGCTCGTCCTCGACGAGGTCGCCGAACAGGTCGGGGTCGCGGAGGAAGGCGAGCCGGTCGGTGCCCTGCTCGGCGGCCCGGGCCATCACCTTGTCCCGGCGGTTGTCGACGATCTCGATCCGCTCGCCCTGCTCGTCGACGCCCTCGGCGTAGCGGGCCCAGGAGGCGACGACCAGCGCCGAGCGACGCACCGGTCCGCCCGCGGCGAGCTGGTGCCGGATCACCGGGACCAGCCACTTGGGGATCCGGTCGGAGCTCTCCGCGCACAGCCGGGCCAGGGTGTCGCGGATCTCGGGGTTCGCGAACCGCTCGACGAGCTGGCGCTTGTAGGCGTCGAGGTCGACCCCGGGGACCGGCTCGAGGGTCGGGGTGGCCTCCTCGTCCATGTAGCCGAGCAGGAATCCGGTGAACAGCGGGTCGGCGCAGACCTCGTGCGCGTAGCGGTAGCCCGCGAGGTAGCCGAGGTAGCACATCGCCTGGTGGCTGGCGTTGAGCAGCCGCAGCTTCATCAGCTCGTACGGGGTCACGTCCGGCACCAGCTGGGCGCCCACCCGGTCGAACGGCGGCCGTCCGCCGGGGAACCGGTCCTCCAGCGCCCACTGGGTGAACGGCTCGCAGACCACGGGCCAGCCGTCCTCCACCCCGAACCGCTCCGCGAGCACCGCGCGGTCGTGGTCGGTGGTGACCGGGGTGATCCGGTCGACCATGCAGTTCGGGAAGCTGACGTGCTCCTCGATCCAGCCGGCCAGCTCGGGGTCCTTGAGCCGGGCGAAGGCGCCGATCATCTTGTGCGCGACCTCGCCGTTGCCCTGGATGTTGTCGCAGGACATCACCGTGAACGGCTCGGTGCCGGCCGCGCGACGCCGGCGGAGCGCCTCCACGATGTAGCCGAAGGCGGTCGAGGGGACCGCGCCGGCGGCCAGGTCGCCCTGGATCGAGGGGTCGCCCGCGTCGAACTCGCCGGTCGCCTGGTTGACCAGGTAGCCGCCCTCGGTGATGGTCAGCGAGACGATCCGGGTGGCCGGGTCGGTCATCGCGACCAGCACCGCCTCCGGGTCGTCCGGGCCGAACAGGTAGTCCACGATCGACCCGATCACCCGGGGGTGCATGGTGCCGTCGGGGTCCTTGACCACCAGCGTGTAGAGGCAGTCCTGGGCGTGCAGCACGTCGTGCATGCGGCGGTCGCCCGGGAGCAGGCCGACTCCGGTGATCCCCCAGTCCATCGCCTGGCCGTCGTTCATCAGGGCGTCGACGTACATCGCCTGGTGCGCGCGGTGGAAGCCGCCCACCCCGAAGTGCACGATGCCGCTCGACACCTGGGCGGGGTCGTAGGACGGCACGGCCACGTCGGGGCCGAGGTCGGCGAGGTGCGCTCTGGTCAGCTGGGTCATGTCGCTCCCTGTGCAGGTCGGGTGGGGCTCAGTCGATGGAGACGAGCACGTCGGCCGCGGCGCGGGTCCGGGCGACGAGGTCGGCGTTGGCCTGGTCGGACACGGTCGCCCACCGGTGCGCCGCGTCGGGGGTCTTCCCGTGCTCCACGTGCCGTTGCACGAGCCGCCGTAGCCGGGTGGCCTCGTCGCCCTCGACGTACCAGGCCTCGTCGAGCAGCGACACCACCTCGCTCCAGCCGCGGCCGTCGTAGAGCAGGTAGTTGCCCTCGGTGATCACCAGCCGGTGCTCGGGGCGTACGGCGATCGCGCCGGCCACGGACAGCTCGCGGGAGCGGTCGAACTCGGGGGCGTAGACGGTCGTCGTCGTCTCGGTCCGGATCCGGCGCAGCAACGCGGTGTAGCCGGCCACGTCGAAGGTCTCCGGCGCACCCTTGCGCTGGGAGAGACCGAGCCGGGCGAGCTCGTCGTCGTGCAGGTGGAAGCCGTCGAGGGGGACCACCACGGCCTCGGGGCCGATCTCGGCGGCCAGCCGCGCGGCCAGCGTCGACTTGCCGGCACCGGGGACGCCGGAGAGGCCGAGCACGGCGCGGCCTGAGGCGGTCAGCCCGCGGGCGCGCTCCACCAGGGCGGGGTCCAGGGGGGTGCGGGTGCTCACGAGGACGGCACCACCATCGGCTTGACGGTCTGCGGGTCGGTCCGGCCGACGCTGAGCGCCTCCGCGACCCGGTCCAGCCCGTAGTGCCCGGTCACCAGCCGGTCCAGCTGCACCCGGCCGCTGGCCGCCAGCGCGATCGCGCCCGGCCAGGTGTGGGCGTAGCGGAAGGTGCCGGTGAGGGTGATCTCCCGCTCCTGGATCCTGCTCACCGGCAGTGCCGCCTCGTCGCCTCCCATGCCGACGAGGACGACACGGCCGGCGGGCGCGACCGCCAGGATCGCGTCCGCGGTGGCGCCCGGGTGACCCGAGCACTCCAGCAGCACGTCGGCCTCCCGACCCGACGCGCTGAGCGGGGTCTCGGCGACGTCGACCGCCTCGGTGGCGCCGAGGTCGAGCGCCAGTGCGAGCCGGTGCGGGTTCACGTCGGTGACCGTGACCGAGGCCGCCCCGAGTGCGAGTGCCGCCTGGGCGGCGACCAGCCCGACCGGGCCGGCGCCGGTGACCAGCACCCGGGCCCCCGGGCCCACCGCGGCCTTGCGGCACGCCCACAGCCCGACCGACAGCGGCTCGAGCAGGGCGGCCGCGTCGTCGCTGAGGGTGTCGGGGACCGGGTGCGCGAACTGCTCGTGCACGGTGACCAGCTCCGCGAACGCACCGTCGACCGGCGGTGTCGCGTAGAACGTCATCCGCTCGCACAGGTTGTAGCGGCCGGCCAGGCACTGACCGCACGTGAAGTCCGGGACGCCGGGCTCGATCGAGACCCGCTGGCCGAGCGACAGCCGGGTCGCCGAGGACCCGAGCCCGACCACCACCCCCGAGGCCTCGTGCCCCAGCACCAGCGGCGACTCGACGACGTAGCTGCCGATCCGCCCGTGCTCGTAGTAGTGCACGTCGGATCCGCAGACCCCGACGGAGGCCACTCGGACCAGCACCTCGTACGGGCCGGGCACCGGGTCGGGACGTTCCTCGACGACCAGGTCGCCGGTCCCGCGGAGCAGACTCACGCGCATCGCGCACCGGACCTTTCGTCAGGGACGGGGGTCACTTCACGGCACCGAGTGAGAGGCCGCGCACCAGCTTGTCCTGGGCGGCGAACCCGGCGATCAGCACCGGCAGCGAGACCAGCGTGGCTGCCGCGCACAGCTTGGCCAGGAACAGACCCTGGCTGGAGATGAAGCCGACCAGGAAGATCGGCGCCGTCGAGGCCCGGGTCGCGGTCAGGTTGACCGCGAACATGAACTCGTTCCAGCTGAAGATGAAGCAGATCAGGCTGGTGGCGGCCAGCCCGGGTGCGGCGATGGGCGCGACGATCTGGGTCAGCGTCCGGAACAGTCCGGCGCCGTCGACCTGCGCGGCCTCGAGGATCTCCTTGGGGACCTCGGCGAGGAAGGACTGCATCATCCAGATCGCGATCGGCAGGTTCATCGAGGTGTACAGGACGACCAGCGTGTAGACGTTGTCCAGCATCCCGGCCTGCTTGACGATCAGGTAGATCGGCAGCAGCGCCGCGATCGGCGGCAGGAACTTCGTGGACAGGAAGAAGAACATCACGTCCGTCCACTTCTCCACCGGCTTGATCGACAGTGCGTACGCCGCCGGCACCGCGAGCACCAGCACCAGCAGGGTCGAGACGATGCTCGCCGTGGCGGAGTTGATCAGGTACGACGAGATGCCGCGGTTGAAGACGTCGGCGTAGTTGGACAACGTCAGCCCCGCGAAGATCGAGGGTGGGTTCGTGGCCGCGTCGGACTCGGAGTGCAGCGAGGTGAGCACCATCCACGCGACCGGCGCGAAGAACAGCAGGGTCAGCGCCCACGCCAGGATCGCCCAGCCCGGGCCGGCCTTCGCCGCGGAGTCGTCCTTGACCTTGCGGGCCCGGCGGACGCGCGGCGCCTCGCCACCGGCCTCGTCGGCGGGTGCGAACGGGTTCTTCGAGGTGTCGGTGGTGGCACTCATCGGTTGACTCATCGGTTTCCCTCCTCGGTGAACAGGGACGAGATCGTGCGCAGCGCGAAGGTCGCAACGACGATGGACCCGATCACCACCACGACGCCGGCGGCGGCCGCCTGGCCGTACTCGTACTTGCGGAACATCGTCAGGTAGATCTCGTAGGGCAGGTTGGTGGTCGCGGACCCCGGCCCGCCCTGGGTGATCGTGTAGATCGCGTCGAAGGTCTGCAGCACGTAGATGGAGCCGAGCAGCGCCGACAGCTCGATGTACTGGCGCAGGTGCGGGAGCGTGATGAAGCGGAAGGTCTGCAGGCCGTCGGCCCGGTCGATCTTGGCCGCCTCCAGCACGTCGCCGGGCTGGCTCTGCAGGCCGGCGAGCAGGATCAGCATCATGAACGGCGTCCATTGCCACACCAGCGCGATGACCACGGCCGACATCGGGTAGCCGGAGACCCAGTCCTTGGTGGGGCCTTCGGCGCCGAACAGGTGGTAGAACCAGTTCAGGACACCGTTGAGCAGGCCGTAGTCGGGGTTGTACAGCGCGTGCTTCCACAGCAGCGCCGAGGCGACCGGCATCACCAGGAACGGCGCGATCAGCAGGGTGCGGGCCAGGCCGCGGCCGGGGAACTTGCGGTCGAGCAGCACCGCCAGGATCAGGCCGAGGATCGAGCTGATCACCACCACCGACACCGTCAGCACGATGGTGTTGACCACGGCGCTGCGCAGCCGTTGGTCGGTGAAGACGATGCCGTAGTTGTCGAGGCCCGCGAACGAGCTGTAGTTGCCCATCCCGAGGAAGTTCTTGTCGCCGGGCTGCAGGACGTTCCAGTTGAGCGTCGAGATGGCGATCGTCAGCAGGAACGGGATCTGCGTGACGAAGATCGTGAAGATCAGCGCCGGCAGCAGCGGTCCGCGACGGCGCCACCGCTCCCGGGTGGACATCGTCGGGTCACCACGCCGGCTCGGCGGTGGGGCGGTAACGGTCTGGGCGCTCATGGAGATCCTCCGGTGGGCCGGGTGGACCCGGTGTGGAGCGGGCCTGCGAGCCTGCCCGCCCCACACCGGTGCTGGGGTGCTGCCGAGGTGCTACTGGTACTTCTTGGCCACGGTCTCGGCCAGGCCCTGACCCTTGGTCAGCGCCGCGTCGACGGTGGTCCTCCCGGCGATCGCCGCCGCGATGTCCTGGGACACCTTGGTGCCGAGGTCCTGGAACTCCGGGATGTCGACGAACTGCACGCCGATGGTCGGACGGGGCTGCACGCCCGGGTCCTCCGGGTTGGCCTCCTCGATCGCCTGCAGCGTCTGCGGGCCGAAGGCGGCGGCGGCCTTCTTGTACTGCGGGATCTCGTAGGTGCTCTTGCGCTTGCCGGCGGGGACGCGCGACCAGCCCAGCTTGTTGCCCACGAGCTGCTCGTAGTCCTTGCTCGAGGCCCACGTCATGAACTTGGCGGCGTCCGTCGCGTTCTTCGTGGTCTTGGGCATGACCCAGCCCCAGGCCCACAGCCAACCGGACGCCTTCGTCTTCTCGACCGGCGCCTGGACGTAGCCGACCTTGCCGGCGACCTTGGACACGTTCGAGTCCTCGAGCGAGCCCGCGGCCGACGTCGCGTCGTACCACATGGCGACCTTGCTCTGGCTCATCGCGTTGAGGCACTCGGTGAAGCCGGACTGCGAGGCGCCGGGCTCACCGTGCTTCTTGATCAGGTCGACGTAGAAGTTGACCGCCTTCTTGAACTCCGGGGAGTCCACCTGGGCCTGCCAGTCCTTCGTGAACCAGGTGCCGCCGAAGGTGTTGACCACGGTCGTCAGCGGGGCGAACATCTCGCCCCAGCCGGGCAGGCCACGCAGGCAGATCCCCTTCATGCCCGGCTGCGCGCCGTCCACCTTGGCCGCGATGTCGCCCACCTGCTGCCAGGTCGGACGCGCGGGCATGGTGATGCCCTTGTTCTTCAGCACGTCCTTGCGGTACATCAGGAACGAGGACTCGCCGTAGAACGGCAGCGAGTAGAGCTTGCCGTCCTCGCCCGAGAGCGACTTGGTGATGGGCTCGAGCAGGTCGGCCTTGTCGAACGACGCCTCGTCGGCGTACTTGTCGAGCGGGTTGAGCCAGCCGTTCTTGGCCCAGATCGGCACCTCGTAGGCGCCGACGGTGGCGACGTCGTACTGCCCGGCCTTGGTGGCGACGTCCTGGGTGACCTTGTCGCGCAGCTCGTTCTCCGGGAGCACGGTGTAGTTCACCTTGATGCCGGTGTCCTTGGTGAAGCTGTCCTTGGTGAGCTTCTCGATGTCGACCATCTGCGGGTTGCCGACCATCAGCACGTTGATGGACTTGGAGGCGCCGCCGCCCCCGCCGCCTCCGCCGCCGCCGGCGCCGGCGCACCCGGACAACGTCAGTCCCGCCACGGCCGGCAGAGCCAGCGCGATGGCGATCCGTTTCCTGGACCTGATACTCACTCTTACCTCCGGTTTGGTACGCCCGAGCGGGTGCTCGTGGTGTGGTGCTGGATCGTGGTGCGGGGTGGTGCTAGGCCCGGACCACGGGGGGTCCGAGCACCGAGAACCGGCGCGCCTCGCCGGGCGTCAGCCCGGTGTCGGTGACCAGCAGCTCGAAGTCCGAGATCTCGGCGAACCGGCAGAAGCTGGAGACGCCGAACTTGGTGTGCAGGCCGACGAAGATCCGCCGGCGGGAGCGGGCGACGACCTCGGCCTTGACCGCGGCCACGGCCGGGTCGGGGGTGGTGAGGCCGTGCTCGCGGGAGATGCCGTTGGCGCCCAGGAAGGCGAGGTCGATGACCAGGTCGCTGAGCATCCGCAGCGCCCAGTGGTCGACCGTCGCCAGCGTCCGGCCGCGCAGCCGGCCGCCGAGGAGCAGCACCGTGACGTTCTCGGTGTCCGCGAGCGCGCCGGCCGCCAGCAGGGAGGAGGTGACGACCGTGACCGGGCTCTCCGGACGGATCGCCTCGGCGACGAACTGCGGGGTGACGCCCTCGTCGATGTAGACCGTCTCGGCGCCGTGCAGCCGCTCCGCGGCGGCGGTGGCGATCCGTCGCTTCTCCCCGACCAGCGAGGTCGAGCGGTGCTTGATGTTGCTCTCGAAGCCGGCGCTCTCGACGGGGTAGGCGCCGCCGTGCACGCGCTGGAGCACGCCGCGCTCGACGAGCTCGCGCAGGTCGCGGCGGACGGTCTCCTCCGCGACGGCGAGGTCGGCGGCCAGGCTGCCCACCTCGACCCGGCCGTCGGTCCGGGCCCGGACCAGGATCTGGCGTTGGCGTTCGTCCGCCTTCATCGCGCCACCTCCTCCGGGACTGCTCCGGTGCCCGTGGAACCGGGCCTCCGGACTGGTGCTGGTGTGACGAGTGCCACGTTGACAGTCTGTATGAGGGATCGGTCAGTGGCGAGCCCGAGTGGGCAGACTCTCGCGCCCGATCACTGACCGATCTATCGTATGTTCGTATGGTTTTAAAGGGATTTTTCGCCGTGGCGGCTGAGGACCACCTGACAATTGCTGCCCGAAGTCCCTCCGACTATGACCGTTCGGGCACCCGATCGGCATCACGAGAGCCTCCAACTGGCCCGGTTGGCGACCGTCCGGACCCTCGTGTTCCACGGCCCCGGGCCCGTTTGCGCGACTGAGCGGGCCGTGACGCTGCCCGCCGCACGCGGTAGCGTCCGCGGGTGCGGATGTTCGCGGCGCTGCTGCCGCCGGACCGGGCGGTCGAGGACCTGGCGGCCTTCCTCGTCCCGCGGCAGGAGGCCGAGCCGGGGTTCCGGTGGAGCGCCTCCGACCAGTGGCACGTGACGCTGGCGTTCATGCCCGAGGTCCACGACCGTCACCTCGACGAGCTCACCGAGCGGCTCGGGGCGGCGGCCGCCCGCCGTACCCCGCTCGAGGTCCGGATCGTCGGCGGCGGCGCCTTCCCCGACCCGGCCCGGGCCAAGGTCCTGTACGCCGGGCTGGAGACCGACCGCGCCGAGCTGGACCGGCTCGCCGCCGGGGCCCGGGCCGCGGCCTCGACGTCCGGGGCGCCGGTCGACGGGACCCGCTTCCACCCGCACGTCACGCTGGCTCGGACCGGGCGGCCCGTCGAGGCGACCCGGTGGCTGCGGGTGCTGGGCGGCTACCGCGGGCCGAGCTGGCGGGCGGACGAGCTCGCGCTGGTCGCCTCCCACCTCGGCGAGGGGCCGCGCCGCCGTCCCCGCTACGAGCTGGTCGACACCTTCCCGCTCACCGGGCCGGCCCCCCGGTCCGGCCGGTGAGCGCCGACATCCACCCGGCACCCGTGCATGACAGGCTGACCCCGTGCACGTCTCCCGCATCGGTTTCACGCCGCTCAAGGGCACCCGGCACCGCGACCAGCCGTACGCCGACCTGACCCTCCACGGCCCGGTCGGGGACCGGGTGCTGTGCCTGGTCGACCGCGCCCGCGGCCGGGTGGTGCGCACCGTGGAGCACCCCACGCTGATGCGGACGATCGCCCGCTGGCACGACGGCGTGCTCACCACCGAGCTGCCGGGCGGCACCCTCGAGGGGTCCCCGGGCCCGACCGGCGAGCTGCTCGAGGTCGACTACTGGGGCACCACGGTCCGGCTGGAGGTCCTCGACGGCCCCTGGGCGGCGGCGTTCGCCGAGGAGGTCGGGCACGAGGTGGTGCTGACCCGGGCCGTCCGTCCCGGCGACCTCGTGTACGGCGCCCCGGTCAGCCTGGTGAGCAGCTCCTCGCTCGACAGGCTCGCGGCGGAGACCGGCGAGCAGGTCGACGCCGCGCAGCTGCGGATGACGTTCACCGTCGACACGACGGGCCACCCGGACCACGTCGAGGACACCTGGATCGGCCGCCGGGTCACGATCGGGGAGGCCGAGGTCGAGGTGCGCTCCGCCGTACCCCGGTGTGCGGTGGTGGACCTCGACCCGGTGACCGGCACGCGGCGCAGCCACGTCCTGGCCGCCCTCGGGCGCTATCGTCGTGCCCACGGAGAGGTCGTGTTCGGTGTGGACGCGGTAGTCACCCGGCCGGGCCGGGTGCACGTCGACGCTGTGGTGGAAGGGGACTGAGCGCGATGCCGTACCTGCTGCGCGTGGAGCTGCCCGACGTTCCCGGCTCGCTGGGCCGCGTCGCGACCGCCATCGGTGAGGCCGGTGGTGACATCGAGGCGATCGAGATCGTCGAGCACCGCCACGACGGGACCGCGGTCGACGACGTGCTGCTCGAGACCGCCCCGGGCGTGATGCCCGACTCGCTGGTCTCCGCCTGCAACCAGCTCGACGGCGTGCACGTGCTGTGGGTGTCGCGGTACGGCGCCGGCGGCAACCTGTTCCTGGACCTCGAGGCCGTCGAGGCGCTGACCCAGAGCCCGCGCACCGCCCGCGACGAGATCGTCGACCTGCTGCCGATCACCTTCCGCGCCGACTGGGCGATGCGGCTGCACCGCTCCGGGGACCGGCTCAAGGTGATGCACCGGACCTCCGCCGCCCCCGAGCACACCGTCGGGCACCCCGACTGGTTCCCCGCGGTCTCGGCCCGCCGGCTGGAGCTGCCGGCCGACTGGGAGCACGCGAACGACGGCACCCTGGTCGCCGGCGCCCCGATCGGCGACGAGGACGACCTGGTGCTCTTCGGGCGCCGGGGCGGCCCCGACGTGCTCGACTCCGAGCTCGCCCGGCTCGGGCACCTGGCCGCGCTCGCCGCCTCGATCGCGAAGGCCGGCTGACCGTGGTCCTGGGCGTCACGGGGGCCACCGGCCGGCTCGGCGGACGGGTCGCCCGTGCGCTCGCCGTGGCCGGGGTCGAGCAGCGGCTGCTGGTCCGGACGCCGTCCCGGGCCCCGCAGCTCCCGCGGGCCGAGGTCGTGCAGGCGGCCTACCGCGACGGCGACTCCGTCCGGCGTGCGCTCGCCGGGGTGGACGTGGCGCTGATGGTGTCGGCCGCCGAGTCCGAGGACCGCGTCGAGGAGCACCGCACCTTCGTCGACGCCGCCGCGGCGGCCGGGGTGCGGCACCTGGTCTACATCTCCTTCTTCGGCGCGGCCCCGGATGCGACCTTCGTGCTGGCCCGGGACCACCACGCCACCGAGCGGCACATCGAGCTCTCCGGGATGACCTGGACCTTCCTGCGCGACAACCTCTATGCGGACTTCGTGCCGCTGCTCGCCGGCGAGGACGGGGTGCTGCGTGGACCCGCCGGGGACGGCCGGGTCTCCGTGGTGGCCCAGGACGACATCGCGGCCGCCACCACGGCGGTGCTCGACGACCCGGCGGCCCACGAGCGGCGGACCTACAGCCTCACCGGCCCCGAGGCGGTCACGCTGACCGAGGCGGCCGCCACCTTGACCCGCGTGCTCGGACGGCCCTTCGCCTTCCACGACGAGACGGTCGAGGAGGCCTACGCGTCACGGTCGTCGTACGGTGCTGCGGACTGGCAGGTCGACGCCTGGGTGAGCACCTACACCGCGATCGCGTCCGGCGAGCTGGCCCCGGTGACCGGGGACGTGGAGCTGCTCACCGGCCGGCCGCCGAGGTCGCTGGCCGACGTCCTCACCGGCTGACCAGGCTCACCCCACCCCACCCCCCACCCCCAACCCCCCACCCCGGACCCCTACCCCGGATAGTCCGTGACGTTCTTGCTGTTCCGGAGCCCTCCGTACGACGAAGACGTCACGGACTATCCCGTCTTGTGTGGCCCGGTGGCCCGGTGGCCCGGTGGCCCGGTGGCCCGGGTGGCCCGGGTGGCCCGGGTGTCAGCGGGCGGCCGGGACCTTGCCGGAGAAGGGGTCCTCGAGCAGGGCGGCGAAGGCCAGCTCGGCGGCCCCGAGGAGCACCGAGTCCTTCCCGAAGTGAGGCAGCGCCAGCTCGACCGGGTGCCCGGGGTCGAAGGCGTACTGCTCGAGCGCGCGCTCGATCTCGGGTCGGGCGAGCTCGAGCACCCCGGCCAGCGAGCCGCCGAGGATCACCCGCTGCGGGTTCAGGGTGTTCACCAGGTCGCCGATGGCGTGCCCCAGCGACTGCGCCACCGTCCGTACGGCGGACAGTGCCCGCGGGTCGCCGGCGCGGGCGTCGGTGAAGAGCGCCGCGACGTTCTCCTCGGTGGGGCTGGTGTCCCGCCCGGCGTGGGCCAGCAGCGAGGCGTCGCCGACGATCGTCTCCAGGCAGCCGCGCTTGCCGCAGTGGCACTCGGGCCCGTTGGTGTCCATCACGTTGTGGCCGATCTCGCCGGCCCGGCCGTCCCGGCCCCGCAACGGGACCCCGTTGACCACGATCCCCGCGCCGACGCCGACCCGGCCGATCAGGTAGACCACGTCGTCGCAGCCCCGGGCGCTGCCCCGGCTCAGCTCGGAGAGGACCGCGAGGTCGGCGTCGTTGCCGACGCCCACCCGCAGGCCGGCCCCGAGCCGTTCGGTGAGCAGGTCGCCGAGCTGGACGTCGCGCCAGCCCAGGTTGGGCGCGACCCCGACGGTCTTGGTGTTCTTGTTGACCGTGCCCGACACGCCGACCCCGACGCCGAGCACGGTGCGCCCGGTCTCGGCCCGGAGCTCCTCGACCGCCGCGGCGACCAGGTCCGCGACCTGCGCCGGGGGCGTGGCGCCGGGTCCGGTGGCCGTCGTACGGCGGGCCAGCACCTCGCCGCCGATTCCGACGGCGGCCGTGGTCAGGTGGGTGACGTCGACGTCCGCGGCCACCACCACCGGCCCGGAGGAGCTGGGGCCGACCACGTGCGAGGGCCGGCCGACCCGGTCCCCGCCGCTCGGCACGGACTCCTCGACCAGGCCGAGCGAGATCAGGTCGGCGACGAGCGCGCCGACCGTCGAGCGGCTGACCCCGAGCCGGGCGGTCAGCTCGGCCCGGGTCAGCGCGCCGTCGCGGTGCACCTCGCCCAGGATCAGCGCGAGGTTGTGACGCCGGATCGCGTCCGGCCGCGCGGCGGCGGGAGAGCCCCCGCCGCCGTCGGCCTCGTACCCGGTCATCCCAGACCTGAGGCTCCGGCGCGGCGCCGCGACAGGGCGTCGACGGCGGCGGCGAACAGCAGCACGATGCCGGTCACGATGTACTGGACCGAGGACCCGTTGTTGCCCTGGACCAGGTTGGACATGCCGTTCTGGATCACCTCGACGACCGCGCCACCGATCAGTGCGTCGATCATCCGGCCCTTGCCGCCGAACAGGCTGGTGCCACCGATGACGGCGGCGCCGACGGCCAGCAGCAGGGTGTTGCCGGCGTAGTTCTGCACGCTGACGGCCGCGACGTTCGAGCCGATCATGATGCCGCCGACCGCGGCCATGAACGAGCAGAGCATGAAGACCGAGATCCGGACCCGGTCGACGGTGATGCCGGCCCGCCGGGAGGCCTCCTCGTTGCCGCCGACGGCGTAGATGTGCCGGCCGTAGCGGGTGCGGGAGAGCACGAAGGTCCACAGCACGTAGAAGAAGATCAGCACGAGGACCACCCACGGCACGCCCTCGACGGCGGGTGGCGTGACCAGCTTGATGGTGCCGTTGACGTTGGTCAGGATCGGCTTGGTGTTGATCGAGCGGTTCTGGTTCAGCAGGAAGACGAACAGCAGCACCCCCAGGGACAGCGCGCCGATCTTGCTCCAGAGCACCGGGTTGGGCTCACCGACCAGCCCCTGGCGACGGCGGGCCCGCTGCGCGGACAGCTTCGCCCCGGCGTACCCGAGGATCAGCACGACCGCGAGCAGCCAGCCGGCCCACTTGGGCATCTGCGAGTTCTGGAAGGCCAGCACCACCGGGTCGGTGATCCGGACGTCGCCGTGGGCGCCGGGGCCGTTGTTGACGATGAACAGGGCCACGCCCTGGAAGGCCAGGAAGAACGCGAGCGTCACGACGAAGGACGGGATCCGGATCTTGGCGACCAGGAAGCCGATCAGGAACCCGATGAACAGGCCCATGACGAGGCCGGCCCCGATGCTGATCGGCCAGGGCAGGTTGTAGCCGACCATCAGCCGCACCATCACCGCGGCGCAGACACCACCGGTGAACCCGGCGGACAGGTCGATCTCACCGAGGAGCAGCACGAAGATCAGGCCCATGGCCAGCAGCACCGGGCCGGAGCCCTCGGTCAGCATGTTGCCGAAGTTGTAGAGCCCCCCGAAGGTCGGCTGCAGCAGCGAGAACAAGATCACCAGCACGATCAGCCCGGCGACGGCGGGCAGCGAGCCCATCTCGCCGCCCTGCACGCGCTGCCTGTACAGGTGCAGGTACTCGCGGGTCGTGGTGGCCGTGGGGACGGTGCTGGCGACGGCCGCGAGGTCGTCGTGGGTGTCGCTCGGGTCCGGGGTGGCGACGGTGCCCGCGCCGGCGCCGGCGGGGTCGTCCTGGGGGCTGGTCATGCGCTGGCACCCTTCGTGGTCGCGACCGGGAGCTCGCCTTCGAGGGAGCCGGTGGTGATGAGCTGGATGAGCTGCTGCTGGTTGACGTCGGTACGGCGGACCTGGGCGGCCATCTGGCCGAGGTAGAGGACCGCGATGCTGTCGGAGACCTGGAGCACGTCGAGCATGTTGTGGGAGATCAGCACGACGGCGAGACCGCGGTCGGCCAGCCGGCGTACCAGGCTCAGCACCTGCGCGGTCTGCGCGACGCCGAGGGCGGCGGTCGGCTCGTCGAGCACCACCACCCGGGAGTTCCACAGCACCGCCTTGGCGATGGCCACGGTCTGGCGCTGGCCGCCGGAGAGACTGGCGACCCGCTGGCGCACCGACTTCACGGTCCGCACCGACAGGGACCGCAGGGTCTCCTCGGCCGCCTGCTCCATGCTGCTCTCGTCGAGCACGATGCGGCTGAGCCGCTCGCGGCCCAGGAACATGTTCTGGACGATGTCGAGGTTGTCGCAGAGCGCGAGGTCCTGGTAGACGATCTCGATGCCGAGCGCGCTGGCGTCGCGCGGGGAGTGCACCGTGACCGGCTTGCCGTCGAAGAGGTACTCCCCGTGGTCGATGGAGTAGGTGCCGCTGACGCACTTGACCAGCGTCGACTTGCCGGCCCCGTTGTCGCCGACGAGGGCGGTGACCTCCCCCGCGCGGGCGACGAAGTCGACCCCCTTGAGGACGTCGACGGGGCCGAAGCTCTTGTTGATGCCGCGTAGCTCGAGGATGGCTTGGTCGCTCATCTGTCGGCACGCTCCTTCCGGGGACGTTCGGGATGCACCTCATGGGAAGGGGTGGCCGCCGCGCGTGCGAGTCGGCGACGGCCACCCCCGGACTACGGGTGGAGCGGTGTTAGTTGACGCCGGCCTTGGTGCACTTGGCCGCGTAGGCGCCCGTGCAGACCGACTTCTTCGGGGTGTACTGGTCGTTGATCGGGTCGGCGACGTTGGCGATCGTGACCGCGACCGGGGTGGCGAGGATGGACGGGACCGGCTTCTTGGTCTGCGGGTCCGTGATCGTCACGCCCTTGGTGTCGGGCACCTGGCCGTTGACCAGCTGCGCGATCGACTTCATGGCCGGGGCCGCCTCGTCCTTCGACGCCTTGTAGATCGTGAAGCACTGGTCGCCGTCGAGGATGTGCTGGAGACCCTCGGCGCTGGCGTCCTGGCCGGAGACCGCGACCTTGCCGTTCAGGCTCTGCCGCTTGAGGTCGTTGACCACGGCGCCGGCCATCGTGTCGTTGGCCACCATGACGGCCTTGATGTCCGGGTTCTTGCCGAGCATCGCGCTGAACTGGCGACCCGCGGTCGGGGCGTCCCAGTTGCCGTCCTGCTCCGCGACCTTGGTCCAGCCGGGGGTCTTGGTGAGCACGCTCTCGTAGCCCTGCTTGAACAGCGTGGCGTTGTTGTCGGTGGCCGCGCCGTCGATCTGGGCGTACTTCACGCTCTTCGCGCTCTTGACCTGCGGGCACTGGGTGAGGGTCTTGCCCTGCACCTCGCCCACCTTGACGTTGTCGAAGGAGACGTAGAGCGCTGCCCCGCCACCGGGCGTGAGGCGGTCGTAGTCGACCGGGATGACGCCGGCCTTGGCGGCCTCCTGCTCGATCTTGGCGCCGGACGCCGGGTCGAGGTTGACGATCATCAGCACCTTGACGCCCTGGGAGGTCATCGAGCGTGCGATGGTCTGCATCTTGCTGGCGGAGCCGCCGGCGTTCTGGATGTTGCAGTCGAGGTTGTAGGTCTTGCAGTTGGCCTTGAGCGCCTCGGGGTCGGCGGTGACCCAGCGCGGCGAGGACGTGGTGTCGGGCAGGATGATGCCGACCTTGGCGCCCTTGCCGTCGACCGCGCCGGAGGCCGACGTGGAGCCGGAGGAGCTGGCCGAGGAGCTCGAGGACGAGCTGCTGGAGCTGGTGCTGCTGTCGCTGGAGCTCGAGCCGCAGGCGGCGAGGGACATCGCCGCAGCGACCCCCAGCACCGCGAGCGACACAGTGGTCTTGCGCATGTGCGATAGCCCTTTCAGTGGTGGAGCCGCCCCGAGCGGTGCCCGTGGCCCCATGATTGTTGTGCGCGCGAACATATCGCTGTGACGACGGTTACACGTCGTCTCGACACCAATTCGTTACGCAAAAAATGTTTGAGGTGCCGGGCAGTCGCCACAACGAGGTGCAAACCGGTCAGCGGGCGCCCATCACGTGCTCGAGGGCCAGCTGGTTGAGCCGGACGAAGCCGAAGCCGTGCTCGCCGGCCTTGTCGGCGTCATAGTCCTCGAAGGCGCTGCGGTCGGCGAGCAGGTCGCCGAGCGTCTCCCCGGCGTGGAAGGTGGGCTCGCGCAGGGTCGCCACGCCGGCCGCCTCGAGCGCCGCCTGCACCTCCGGGTCGGCCCGGTAGGCCTCGGCGCGCTCCTTGAGCATCAGGTAGGTGCCCATGTTCGCCTCGGCCGAGGCCCAGACGCCGTCGATGTCCTCGGTACGGGACGGCTTGTAGTCGAAGTGCCGCGGCCCGGTGTACGTCGGGGAGCCGGCGGCGCCGTGCTCGAGCAGGTCGACGAGGTGGAAGGCGTTGAGCAGGTCGCCGTGGCCGAAGACCAGGTCCTGGTCGAACTTGATCGACCGCTGGCCGTTCAGGTCGATGTGGAACAGCTTGCCGGCCCACAGCGCCTGCGCGATGCCGTGGGCGAAGTTGAGCCCGGCCATCTGCTCGTGGCCGACCTCGGGGTTCACCCCCACCATGTCGCGGTGCTCGAGCTCGGCGATGAACGCCAGCGCGTGGCCCACGGTCGGCAGCAGGATGTCGCCGCGAGGCTCGTTGGGCTTGGGCTCGATGGCGAACCGGATCCCGTAGCCCTGCTCCTTGACGTAGCCGGCCAGTGCGTCGACGCCCTCGCGGTAGCGGTCCAGCGCTGCCCGCACGTCCTTGGCGCCGTCGTACTCCGCGCCCTCGCGGCCACCCCAGAAGACGTAGGTCTCGGCGCCGAGCTCGGCGGCCAGGTCGATGTTGCGGGCCACCTTGCGCAGCGCGTAGCGGCGGACCGACCGGTCGTTGCTGGTGAAGCCGCCGTCCTTGAACACCGGGTGGGTGAACAGGTTGGTGGTCATCATCGGCACTGTCATCCCGGTCTCGGCCAGGGCGTCCTTGAAGCGGGCGATGTGCCGGTCGCGCTCGGTCACCGAGGAGCCGAACGGGATCAGGTCGTCGTCGTGGAACGTGACACCGGCCGCGCCCCTCGCGGCGAGCTGGTGCACGGACTCGACCGGGTCGAGCGCCGGCCGGGTGGCGTCGCCGAAGGGGTCCTGCCCCTTCCAGCCGACGGTCCAGAGGCCGAAGGTGAACCGGTCGCTCTGGGTGGGGGTCGTGACCATGGGGAGCTCCTTCTCGTATTTGTTTTGTGCCGGAACTTATTGGCCCGATCGACCCTAGTCGTCGGGAGCCGATGTGCCAACGGTCACACGAGCACGATCTGCCGCGGGGAGGGCAGGATGTCCCCCTCACGAAAGGGGCCCCCGGATGAGCGTCGCCGCGCCACCCGTCACCTCGCCCTCGCCTTCGGGCTGAGCCTCGGGCAGGCGCTCTTCGCCACCGTGATCGGCGCGGTGCTCTCGTTCCTGCTGGTCGGGCTGGTCTCGATCGCCGGCAAGCGCGGCTCCGCCCCGACGCTGGTGCTCTCGCGGGCGGCGTTCGGCCGCCGCGGCAACGGCGTCCCGGGGGTGGTCTCCTACCTGCTGCTGGTCGGCTGGGAGACGGTACTGGTCTCGTTGGCGACCTTCGCGACCGTCACCGTGTTCGGCCGGCTCGGCTGGGGCGACGGCACCGTCACCAAGGTCGTCGCGTTCCTGGTGGTGGCCGGGGTGATCGTCGCGGCCGGGATCCTCGGCTTCGACGCCATCATGCGGCTGCAGAAGTGGCTGACGATCGCGATGATCGCGGCGACCCTGGTCTACATCGCGCTGACCCTGGACCACGTCGACCTCGGCGCGGCCGGCGGACTGCCGGCCGGCGGGGCCAGCGCGGTCGTCGGTGCGTCGATCCTGGTGATGACCGGCTTCGGGGTGGGCTGGGTGAACTCCGCGGCCGACTACTCGCGGTACCTGCCCCGGACCGCCTCCCCGCGCGGGGTGGTCGCCTGGCCGACGCTGGGCGGAAGCCTCCCGGT
This sequence comes from uncultured Actinomycetota bacterium, assembly GCA_963800225.1. GTDB lineage: Bacteria > Actinomycetota > Actinomycetes > Propionibacteriales > Nocardioidaceae > Nocardioides_B. Next base: position 42,663 of record CAWDAF010000005.1, read on the forward strand.
GGTGATCCTGGTGGCGTACGGCGTGCTGCTGTGCGCCTCGGACGACAAGCTCTCCGAGGCCGTCGCGCTCGACCCGGTCGGGGCGCTCACCACCATCGTGCCGACCTGGTTCCTGGTGCCCTTCGCGCTGGTGGCGATCGGCGGCCTGGTCAGCGGCGCGGTGCTCGACATCTACTCCTCCGGGCTCACCCTGCTCACCCTCGGGCTGCGGACGCCGCGCTGGGTGGCGGCGGCGATCGACGGGGTGCTGATGGTGCTCGGCACCGTCTACATCGTCTGGGTCGCGGACAGCTTCCTCGGCCTGTTCATGGCCTTCCTGATCATCCTGGGCGTGCCGATGGCCGCCTGGTGCGGGATCTTCCTCGCCGACCTGCTGCTGCGCCGCCGCGACTACGACGAGCGCATGCTGTCCGACGGGTCCGCGGCCGGCTACGGCTCGGTCAACGCGGTCGCGGTGGGGCTGATGCTGCTCGCGACCGTGATCGGCTGGGGGCTGGTGATCGACACCACGGGGGCCGGCCGGGGCCTGTCCTGGCTCGGCTTCCTGCTCGGCCCGCTCGGCCTCGGCGGCCGTGACGGCGCCTGGGCGTATGCGAACCTCGGCGTCCCCGTCGCCCTGGCCGTCGGCTTCCTCGGCTACCTGCTCAGGCAGGCGGGCGCCGTACGGCGGCAGGAGGCCGCGCAACCGCTTGCGGACGGGAAGCCGGCTCACACACCCTGACCAGGGCGTTCACAGGCGTCGTTAAGGCGCGCTGGGGACTCTGGGATGGCGTGGACACCTGTCCGCGCGACTGGAGGTCATCACATGCCACGCGTCCACCGGACCCCCGCGCAGCGGGACCGGCAAGTCGAACGGGTCCGACGGCTTCGGCGGGCGATCGTCTCGACCGGCGTCCTCGGGTCGCTCGGCCTTGCCGGCTTCGTCGCGGTCTCCACCGAGCAGCAGCGGAGCGCCGCCGCGGACACCGCCCAGCCGAGCGCCCCGGCGCCGGTGCAGCGCAGCCAGACCCAGGGCACCGGCGACGACTCGTTCTCGCAGTGGCGGGGTGAGTCCGACGACCAGGGCGGGGACGACGGGGCCCAGGCGCCGGCGCCGAACCAGGGGCAGTCGGGCGGCCAGTCCCAGGGTCAGTCCGGGGGGCAGTCGCAGGCCCAGCCGGCCCCGGCGCCGAGCCTGCAGCCCGGCTCCGGCACCTCCCACGGCAGCTCCGGCGGCTCGTGATGGCCTCACAGGAACCGCACAGGAGCGGGGGACCGGTTGCCCAGGGTCCGCACAGCAACCCGGCCCATCGTGGGGGAATGACCACACCACGTCGACCGGATGTCAGCCACGACCGTGACCGGGCGGTCCGACGGGCCGGGCGTCTGCGCCGAGCCGTCGTCGGATCCGCGGTGGCCGCCACCCTCACCGTGTCGGCCCTCGTCGGCACCGGGGTGCTGGGCGGCCCCGCCACCTCCGCTTCGGGCAGCGGGGCCGGCGCGGCGAGCACGAGCACCGGCTCGACCAGCAGCACCGCGACCACGCCGACCCTGTCGAGCGGCACCGGCTCCACGCACGCCACCTCGAGCGGGTCCTGAGATGGCGCCCGCGAGCGTCGACTGGGACCTGTGGAGCACCCGCGCCCGGCTGGTCGTCACCAACCCGGCGATGCTGGCGCCGGCCCGTGAGCTGGTCGATGACTACCTGGCCAAGGTGGACGACGCCGCCAACCGGTTCCGCGAGGACAGCGAGATCAGCCGGCTCGTCGACCGGCCCGGTCCGGTCACCCTGTCGCCGACGCTGACCCACCTGATCGCCGAGGCGCTGGCCGCCGCCGAGCTCACCGCCGGGGACGTCGACCCGACCGTCGGGGGCGCCATCCGCCGACTCGGCTACGACCGAGACCTGCAGCTCGTGACCGACGACGGCGGGCCGGTGCGCGCGGTCGTGCGCGCGGTCCCGGGGTACCGCAGCCTGGTCCTCGCCGGGTCCCGGCTCCAGGTGCCCGCCGGGGTCGAGCTCGACCTCGGCGCGACCGCCAAGGCCGTCGCCGCCGACCGCTGCGCCTCCCTGGTGCACGGCGCGCTCGGCACCGGGGTGCTGATCAGCCTCGGCGGCGACATCGCCACCGCCGGACCGGGCCCGGCCGGGGCCTGGCAGATCCACGTCCAGGACCGCGACGAGGACCCCTGGACCCAGATCACCCTGCCCGCGGGCGCCGCGGTCGCCACCTCCAGCACCGTCTCGCGGCAGTGGCGCCACGGCGGCGAGACGATGCACCACATCGTCGACCCACGCACCGGTCGGCCCGCGGCGCGGGTGTGGCGCAGCGTCACCGTCGCCGCCGGCACCTGCGCCCGCGCCAATGCCGTCACCACCGCGGCCCTGGTTCGCGGCGAGCGGGCCGTCGACTGGGTGCGCGGGCTCGGGCTGCCCGCCCGGTTCCTGCGCACGGACGGTTCCCTGGTCCTCACCGACGGCTGGCCCGCGGAGGTGGCGGCATGAACCTGACCAGCGCCCTGTGGTACCTCGGCCGTGGCACCGGCGTCGTCGCCCTGCTGATGTTCACCCTCACGATGCTGCTCGGGATCACCACCCGCTCCGGCCGCCAAGCGCTCGGGCTCGACCGGTTCGGGATCGCGGACCTGCACAAGACCGCCAGCCTCGCCGGCACCGGCCTGATCGCCGTCCACGTCGGCAGCCTGCTCTTCGACCCCTACGCCCAGCTCAAGCTCGTCGACCTGGTGCTGCCGTTCGCCGGCACCTACCGCGCCGTGTGGCTCGGGCTCGGCACGGCCGCCCTCGACGTCCTGCTCGTCGTCGTCGCGACCAGCCTGCTCCGGCACCGGCTCGGCCCCCGCGTCTTCCGCGGCGTGCACTGGGCGGCGTACGCCATGTGGCCGCTGGCGCTCGTGCACGGTCTCGGCACCGGCACGGACGCCGCCACCTGGTGGTTCCGCTCGATCGCCATCGGCTGCGCCGCCGTGGTCACCGCCGCCATCGGCTGGCGGGTCTCGACCGGCTACGCCGAGCGCGGCCAGGACCGCGTCCCCCGCCAACTGCCCACCACCTCAGCGAGAGAGATCAGTCGATGACCGTGCTGGACCACGTGACCACCCCGGTGGGCACCCGCCGCCTGTTCGCCGCCCCCGGGCCGGGGCTCCACGACCACCTGGCCACCTTCGGCCCGCTCCCCGAGCGCGTCGACCTGCCCGGACTGGTCCAGGACGCCGGCCTGATCGGTCGCGGCGGCGCCGGCTTCCCCTCGGCGCGCAAGCTGCGCGGGGTCGCCGAGCGCGGGCGCGGGGTGGTCGTCGGCAACGGCTCCGAGGGCGAGCCGATCTCCGACAAGGACCGCACCCTGCTGATCGCCGCGCCGCACCTGGTCATCGACGGCCTGCTGCTCACCGCCCGGGCCGTCGGCGCCACCGAGGCGTTCCTGGTGACTGCCCGCCCCGAGATCGCCCGGCACCTGCGCGAGCAGATCGCGCTGCGCCGGGAGCGGCTGCGGATCCTGGTGGTCGAGGTCGAGGAGGGCTTCGTCTCCGGCGAGGAGTCCGCGGTCGTCAACGCCATCAACGGCAAGCCGGGGGTGCCCTCGGACCGCTCCGTCCGGGTCTTCGAACGCGGGGTGCGGCGCCGCCCGACCCTGGTCCACAACGTGGAGACCCTCGCCCACATCGCGCTGCTGGCCCGCTTCGGCGCCGCCTGGTTCCGCGAGGTCGGCACCCCCGAGGAGCCGGGCACGTTCCTGGCGTCGGTCAGCGGCGCGGTCGCCACCTCGGGGGTCTTCGAGGTCGCCCTCGGCACCCCGCTGAGCACGGTGCTGTCCTGGGCCGGCGCACAGCCGCACGTCGCTCAGGCGGTGCTGGTCGGCGGCTACCACGGCGCCTGGGTGCCCGGCCACGCGATCGACTCGGTGCGGATGTCGCGGGCCTCCCTGGGCGCGTACGGCGCCTCCGTCGGCGCCGGCGTGGTCGCCGTCCTCGGACGGGACCGCTGCGGGCTCGTGGAGAGCGCCGACGTGGCGTCGTACCTCGCGGGCGAAGTGGCCGGCCAGTGCGGGCCGTGCATCAACGGCCTGCCGCGGATGGCCGACTCGCTGCAGCGGCTGGCCCGGCGCGAGCGCAACCCCCGGCTGGTCGACGAGGTCGGCCGGATGCGGCAGCTGGTCGTCGGCCGCGGGGCGTGCGCGCACCCGGACGGCACCGCCCGGTTCGTGGCCAGCACGATGCACGTGTTCGCCGACGAGATCGCCGTACACCTGGGGGGTGGTTGCAGTGTCGCGGCTGCACGTTGACTGGACCCGGTGCGACGGCCACGGGCTCTGCGCGGACCTGGTCCCCGAGGTGCTCACCCGCGACGACTGGGGCTACCCGATAGCGCGGTACGCCGCGAACGAGTCGCTCGAGGTGGCCCCGGCCGTCGAGGAGCACGCCCGCCGCGCCGCGAACATGTGCCCGCTGCTGGCCCTCAAGCTGCTTCCCTGAGCCCGCCGGCGGCTTCCTCCCTTGTCGGTTTCCCAGGTGATGCAGGAGAACTGGCACTCCCCACGGGAAACTCCCCATGGGGAGTGCCAGAAAGCCGACATCACCTGGTAAACCGACAAGGGGCGAAGGGGCGAACCGACAAGCGGCGGCGGACCCCTCAGACCGGACTGGCGACGAAGACTGGGATCTCCCGGTCGGTCTTGGTCTGGTAGTCGGCGTAGTCCGGCCACACCGCGACCGCCCGCTCCCACCAGGCGGCGCGCTCGGACCCCTCGACGATGCGGACTTCGTACTCCCGCCGGTCGGGGCCGTCCTGGACCTCGACCCGCGGATGCGCGACGAGGTTGTGGTACCAGGTCGGGTGGCTCGGCGCCCCGCCCTTGGACGCCACCAGCGCGTAGCTGCCTTCGTGCTCCACGCGCATCAGCGGGTTCTTGCGGATCTTGCCGCTCTTCGCCCCCACCGACGTCACCACGACCACCGGGACTCCGCGCATCGTGGTCCCCTCGGTCCCGCCGGAGGCCTCGTACGTCGCGACCTGGTCGCGCACCCACTTCTCCGGACTGGGCTCGTACTCACCGTTCATCGTCATGCCCGCCATCCTGCCCTCACGGTCCCGGCCCGTCACGCCAGACCGCGTCGGGAACCCGCCCCGGGGTGGCATAGCCTCCGGGCATGGCTGCGAACGACGTCTCGGAGATCTTCGACCCGACCGCGTGGCGGGAGGTCCCCGGCTTCGAGGACCTCGCCGACCTGACCTACCACCGGGCGCTCGAGCACGGCACCGTGCGGATCGCCTTCGACCGCCCCGAGGTCCGCAACGCGTTCCGCCCCGGCACCGTCGACGAGCTGCTCCGGGTGCTCGAGCACGCTCGGATGTCCAGCGACGTGGGTTGCGTGATCCTCACCGGCAACGGCCCCTCGCCCAAGGACGGCGGCTGGGCGTTCTGCTCCGGTGGCGACCAGCGGATCCGGGGCCGCGCGGGATACCAGTACGCCCAGGGCGACACCGCCGACACCGTCGACAAGGCCAAGCTCGGTCGGCTGCACATCTTGGAGTGCCAGCGGCTGATCCGGTTCATGCCCAAGATCGTCATCTGCGTGGTCCCGGGCTGGGCGGCCGGCGGCGGGCACAGCCTGCACGTCGTGTCCGACCTGACCCTCGCCTCGCGCGAGCACGCCCGTTTCAAGCAGACCGACGCCGACGTGGGCTCGTTCGACGGCGGGTTCGGGTCGGCGTACCTCGCCCGCCAGGTCGGCCAGAAGTTCGCTCGCGAGATCTTCTCCTCGGCGACGAGTACGACGCCGAGGACGCGCACCGGATGGGCATGGTGAACCGGGTCGTGGACCACGCCGACCTGCAGTTGCCAGGCGCTGGAGTGGGGCCGCAAGATCAACGGCAAGTCGCCGACCGCCCAGCGGATGCTGAAGTACTCCTTCAACCTAACATCGACGACGGGCTCGTCGGCCAGCAGCTGTTCGCCGGCGAGACCACCCGGCTGGCCTACATGACCGACGAGGCCGTCGAAGGCCGCGACTCAGTTCCTCGAGAAGCGTGAGCCTGACTGGTCGCCGTTCCCCTGGT
>CAWDAF010000006.1:0-452578 GCA_963800225.1 uncultured Actinomycetota bacterium
GAACATTGAGATTCGCCGGCAGCGGAAGCCTGATCGTCCAGGGCAGCGGCGACGTCGTGGCTACGAACCCGCGGGGCGGATCCGCGAGAATGGAGCAGAACCTGATGATGGGATTCGACTCCCGCCTGGTCGTGAAAGTCAATCGCACTGAGGTGTTCTGGCCGTACCTATGGGGCAAGACTCCACTGGTCGACGACGAGTTCCTCGGCGGTGAGCCGCTCTTCTGGCAAAAGTCCACCGCTGAAGGACCGAGCAACCCGATCGCGAAGACGTTCGACGCCATCTTCTCTGCGCTCGGCAAGCTGCTGGGATTCTGAGACCCCGGAACCGTCACTCTGGCGAGGCTACGACCATCCCGTGACCCAAGGCTTCTGCGCCCACGCGGCAGCCGCTCCTAGGTCGCCAGCGCCTGCGATCGTTGGGAACCCCGCAAGCGGAACCAGTACGGGACCGCCCCTGATCAGCACAACGGCTGGCGAGCAAGCGTCCCGCAAGAGCGGTCCGGTCGGCTTCACCGGGAGCGGACCGTCGTGCGGCGATCTGACAGTCGTATATCAGTGGTTGCCCGACTGGCGGCGATATGACTGTGGACGGGACACATGAGCTCATGCGATCGGAGAACCGATAACGTCGCGCCCGCCCGGCTCGATGATTTGAGCTGTCCAGCCCGCTTAGCCAGTGGCGTTCGCGGTGAGGGAGAAGAGCATTTTCTCGATCTGGTCGACCCGCACAGGCTCACCGGTATGGCTTGACGCGTCGCTGGCCCAGCGACTCAGGAGGTCGCAGTAGCCGGCGTAGGTGCTGGACCACCACGCAGTGGTGGGCGCGCCCTCCCATGCGATTGGACGAAGGGAGTTCGCGACGACTGCGTCGAGGATCGGCGTTCTGGGAGTTGCCGAGCCGGTGGCGAAGTAGAGGTACTTGGTGGCAAAGGCCGCACCGAGTTGCTTGATGCGGGGATGGCCTCTGGGGGTGAGGAGCACCTCGTAGCAGTCCTGGCTGGGGGCACCGGCTCGAACCGCCTCCCACGCCTGGACGAGCAGGGTTGTGGTCGTGGGTCGATCAGTCTGACCGATGCCATGAAGTTTGGAGGTCATACGGAATCCCTTCCAGCCCAAACCCCATGCCAGGGACAGATACAGAAGCTGGAGGGCGTTGTCGTCGGTGATCTCTCCGCTGGCGAAGTCGAGGATCTGCGCGCGATCGAGGCTGAATGTCTCCTCGGTGGCCATGACCCCGATGGGTGCGGGGAGCCCGGCTGCCGCGATGGCCGTTCTCCATCTGGGACCGCTCAATCTGTCCACTCGGTGCGCCAGGACTTGCTCTCTTGTGGGAAGGCGGTCGAGCAGGTCGACGGTGAGCGATACGTCTCGGAGTGGCATTCGACAGTCCTCAGTTTGTGGGTAGGCGAAGTGCACCCTGGTCTCAGGTGACGCTGATCAACCTAACGATCGGGATGCGGGCCCGGGGGCTCTCTGAGCCATGTCGACGAATCGCGCGTAGTGACCCTGATAGGCGACCGCGTGGCTCAGGTTCGGGCCCCACCGGTTGCGCAGGACGTGTAAGTCTGCCTCGCCCGGACGCGTCGTCAAGACGTCGAACATGTCCGGGCGATCAATGTCGATGATGAAGTCCGCCACTCTGTTCCAACCCAGGTCGATCCCGTGATCAGTCATCAGGTGGGTGCGAGGAAACGTGAGCACGACGAGCATGCCGGACTCCAGGAACGAAGGAATACGCTTCGGGAAGATCCCCCCGGCCAGGTCTGCGTCGTCGACGACGAGAGCCTCAGGCCGCGACACCTCGGGCATGTCCGTGTCGACGATGGAGAATCCGGTGGGATCGCAAATCTCAAGTGAGGTTCTCGACAACACCTTCCGCGCGTGGCCGATTGCACGCTCATCCAACTGCAAGGGACCCTCACGCCGCCACATATGACTCTCGGCCACCTTCCCGGCACTCGCCACCAAACGTGCTGCCGTCTTCCGCGCGGGGTCTCGCATGCTGACCAGCTGAGTCACGAAGCCGTGTCCACTCGCCAACAGCAGGGCCCACTGAGTAGCGAGAGTGCTTCTCCCTTGGCCTGGGGTTCCAACCACAATCCAGACCTGCCCAGGCTCGAAACCTCCCGTCACCCCATCGAGGCCGGCGAACCCGGTCGTTCGCAGCGGCGCCCGGGCGTCGCGCCAAGCATCCAGAGACTCCAGAGCCTGCAACGGGGTGATCACGCAGTGAGAGTGCACTACGGCGCCGACAATGCTGCCCGTCATGAAGAGGGGCCGAGGAATCCGGTCTTCGCGTCCGCCCTCAGGCGGCGGTATGCGCGTATGGTCAGGCGCACGATTCGTGCCTGAGCAGGAGTTGTGGCCACTGTGCGCGTCGGGTCAGGACATGCAACCGGTCCTCCGGCACGATCACGTTCCATGTGGACCGCTATCCTTGCCGTAGCCGGCCTTGCTTCTTCCGTTGTTTCACTGGTCCTTCTCGCGTTCGACACCAGGTTCCTCGCGCCCCTCTTCAATGGCTCAAGCGTGAAAGGAATGGCCAGTGCAACCGCCGTCACGGGGTTGGCGCTGGCCGGCCTCGCCTTCGTCGATGCCGCTGGTTGGATCGCGGCCTTAATCTTGGTCGTTCTGATCGCCGGGCTCTCATTTGGCCTCCTTGCCATCGGCGCGGAGGTCTCTGCGTGGCAGCGCAAGAAGTCCTTGAAAGGAACCGGCGGTAAGCAGCACGTGGGCTGTAACACCTGTACCTGCCCCTAGGCCCGTCGGGACCGCTGCAGCTTTGGGTGACTCCCGATCTGCGAGTCCTGCTAGCGGCGGCAAGACCTAACCCGCGTACGAGCACGGTTAAAGCACGCGATTGGCCTTGCCGGCCAACGACATCGACCGGCTGGGCGCCAGGCTTGCTTGATCGACTTCAGTCGATCAGGCCAATCGCACGGAAATAGAAGCCCCGCGCATCGTGGATGAGGTCATCGAGGTCGTAGTAGAGATCGACGAGTTCGCTCAGCCCGAGACGACGTTGTTGGGTCATGCCGTTTGTGTCGGTTAGCGGCTTAGCCTTCTTGATCCGCGCAGCGCGAACGACGTCGAGCCGCTCGGATCCGTTCCCCGGACGGAAGGAGTGGATGAGGTCGTTTCGGATCTCGTACAGCGTGTCGTACCGCGCGCATAAGCGATCTAGCTCCTCAAGGTCGTCTGGGGCGACACCAGCGCTTGCGGCCATCTTGAGCAAAGCTTTGGTCAGCACGGTGCCCGACTCGCCCCAAGTGGCACCGATCGTGCAAAGGTCTGGTGGACCTGCGACGACCGCTAGGGCGCCCATTACAGCGTCGAGCTCGCCAGCCTGCAGAGTCGCTGCGCCAACGTGCGCAGCGATCTCCATCTCCAGTTCTTGCAGCGGAAGCACGCGATTGTCGGATCCGACGAGGTCGGCGAAGTTGTCCGCGTTGGTCATGGTCCGGCCTTCGCGCCCGCAGTGCGGGCAGCGATCATAGGTAGGCATCCGGTCAGGCATAGTGAGGACTCTAAGACTGCAGCATTTGCGAGCTGATTGGCGGTGAAATCACGCCCACATCGCGGGATGCGATGCACTACTTCCGCCGGTCTGCTGATGTCGTGCTACTCGAGCGGCCGACTGTTCCGGCCGACGGGCGGCCACTCGCTCTCGGGAGACGTCTCTTGGGGCGTCTTCACCTGACCCAGCGCCTCTCCCAGAAGGTGTCGGAACGTGAAGGTGTCTGCGTAGTAGTTCGGGTAGGCACGTTTCAGTTGCTCGAAGGACTCGACAGTGACTAGGACGACATCGCGGTCCCTGTGTTGCTCCGAGACACGTTCGGCCGCCTCGTAGAGGTCCTGGGCTTCAGCGAGCCTGCGTGCGCCCTGCGTGCGCGGCGTCGCGGTGCCGTCGTCCAGGAATGTCAGCTCGAGCAGGTAGTACCTGTGCTCCGCTCCGGCGAGGTTTTGCTCGATGGTCTCAAGGGTTCGGTTGAAGGCTGTCAGTCGTGTCAGCACGTCCAACTTGCTTGCGAGTGTCGCTAGCTCGAGTCTGAGGGTGGTGACGTCTTCGGGCGTGCCTGGGACGACCCCACAGCCCTCACGAAGTGTGAACTCGCTGCTCATGAGCGCGAAGAAGCGGAGCCAGTCGGGCTCCCCGATGCTTGACTTGAGGGACTGCTGGGTGAACATGCTGACGGTCTCGACCGTGGTTGCCCAGGCGTGTTGGAGCCGGCTCCGGATCGGAATCTCGATCGACAGGCCGTCCCAGAGCTTGGTGTCCTTACCGATGTACTTGTAGACGAGATGGTGGCCTCGGTAGCCGCTATTGCGAGGATTCTCGATGTAGTTGTCGTGCCGGACCATCTGGTGCTTCTGCCGGCCGTTGAGGATGTTGTCTACGAGCGTCTCGACGGATTCGACGTCTGTGACGACAGCACGGCAACCCCCCAGGTCTTGCATCCGGGCGAACTCCATCTTTGGCCGCAGCTCTAGCTTCTGTCGGATTGAGGGCAGACGCTTGATTCGCTGAGCCACGAGAGCATCGGGGTCAACCTCTCGGGCGCGGCGGCGTAGGTTCATCTGGAGAGTGTTGAGCGGGAACCGGTGGGACGACCGCCAGTTGTTCATGATCAGCAGCGCCAGTTCTCGGTCCACGTCCCCAGCGCCGGGGCCCATGTATGTGCGGGCGGCCTTATTAACGGCAGACCGCGAATAGGCGGGCGACGACCAGTTCTGCTGCTTAGTGTCCCGCTCCACGGCGGACATCCTCGCACGCACTCGCCGAGTCAAAGGCCTTCTCGCTTACGACGCCACTAAATCTTGGTTGCGACCTAGTAAGCCTGCGTCGCCTGAGCGCCCAGGGTTGAGTACGCCTGGTCAACAACTCGAATGAGGTCTCGCCGGCCCTAGGCGGCCTTGGACCGGCGGGGTCGCGGCTGGACCCTGGACGATGCGTCGAGGTGGTCACGTCTTTCTGGGGCTACTAGCCGGAGTGCCCCTTCCGGGGCCAAATGGTGGTGGTGCCGACTCAGTCTCCTCGGTGCTTCATCTGGCCAATGAGGGTCCGTGTCGCTCTTGGCGCGCTCTGATCGGTGCCCTGATTCCACTGACGCGGTGTTCCGGCGAGTGGCGCGGGTTCGGGAGCAGAGACCTGGGATCGGGTGGCGGTGTCGTAGGCAAGCTGTCGGCGGCCGGCCTCGGGGCGTGCTCCGAGGTCGCCGGTGGGGAGGTGGGTGAGTTGGTACTGCTCGCGGTAGGCGTCGGTGAGGTTGCCGAGTGTTCTGGCTCGGTCGGCGATCAGGTCGGCTCGGACGTGGAGGTACTCGTTCCAGCCGGGGTGGCCGACCCGGGGCGGGTCGAGCCAGGGGAGCGGTCCGTCGGCCTTCGCGCGGCGGGGGATGCCGAGCAGGTCGGGGTGGTCTTGGATCCGGGTGGCGAGGACGAGGGCGGCGGAGCGGACGTTGATGAGCTGGTCGAGGTCCACCGCGGCTCGTAGCACTCGGGCGGGGTGGGCGCCGCGGCCGGCGGCCTGGGCGAGGACGGTGGCGAGCTGGCCGGCGCCGGGGTCGGCGAGCAGCCTGGCGGCCTGGGCTGGTGTGAGTGCCTGGTGCGCGGCGTGGTCGAGGGCGTCGAGAGCGGCTTGGTTCCAGGCGTGCTGGTAGCGAGCAACCAGGGCGCGGAGCTGGCGGGGCTCTCGGTCGACCGCTTGGAGGGTGTGGGTGGCGGAGTCCTCTGCGCCGGTCCGGTGCGAGGACGGCCGTGAGGATCTCGACGGCGGTGCGGGGTGGGTCGGGTTCGTGGTCGCTGGTGGCGTCGAGCAGTTGTTCGGTGGTGACGTACCAGTGCGTGCTGGTGCGGCCGCGGGTGGAGGCGACGTAGAGCGCCTCGCGGGTCATGTCGGTGCCGACCAGCGCGTGCGCGGTGTCGACGGTCATGCCCTGGACCCGGTGGGCGGTGGCGGCGTAGGCGAGCTCGACACTCTCGGCGACGTAGTCCGCGGGGAGCCGCACGTTCCGGTGCGGCGACGACGCTGATCCGGCTGACCGTATGGCGTGTGGCGTTGCACGGTGAGGGAGCCGTCGGGGTGGACGTTGGTGACAGTCCAGGTGTCGCCGTTCTTGACCCAGTCAGCTCGTGCCGCGTCGTGAGCCGTCCCGGGTGGTGAGGGTGCGGTCGTTGCTGCGGGTGACGACCCAGTCGCCGACCGAGGCGCGGTTCCCGTCCCGCAGCTCCACCGCCCCCTGCCCGGGTGGCGCGGGTCGTGGTGGACGTGGCCGGTGGTGATCCGTTCGGCCCGGGCTCGGGCGTTCAGCGCGGTGACGTCGCTGGTGGTGCCCGCGATCAGCACGGACGTCTTGCCGGTGAGGATGTCGTGGGTCCACGCGTCGTAGGCCTGCTCGAGCATCGCGTCCTTGGTCCCGGAGTGGATCCGGTGGTGGCGTTGGTAGAAGGCGAGCGCTCCCGGGTCGCCGTGGCGGAGGGCGAGGGTGGCGTCGGCTTCGTCGGGGTTGGTGAACCGGTGCAGCTGGTGGAGGTGGACGGCGCCGACCTCGGCCTCGAGGAGGCGGAGGGCGCCGCCGGCGTCGACTGCGGTGAGCTGGGCGGGGTCGCCGAGCAGCCGCACGGTCGCGCCGGCGTTGCGTGGCGAGCTCGACGAGGCGGGCGAGTTGGAGGGTGCCGGCCATCCCGGCCTCGTCGACCAGCACCACATCACCGGCGCTCAGCTGGAACCACGGATCCCGCTGCCGCGCTCCTGGCCGTGGTCGTCGCCGTTGTTCTCGTGGAGGAACTTGTGCAGGTTCTCCGCTCGGAGGCCGAGCTCGTCGCCGAGGACCTGCGCGGCCTTCGCGCTGGTCGCCAGCGGCACGACACGTCTGTGGTCGGCGGCCCACACCCGCGCCAACGCGGTCATGGCGGTGGTCTTGCCCGGCGCCGGCGGGGCCGATGCCGACCGCGAGCAGGGCGGGGTGGGTGGCGAAGAAGTCCACCAGCTCCCGTTGCCCGGCGTCCAGCACGGTGCCGGTGGTGGCCTCGTGGACCGCGAGCGCGGCCTCGGCAACGAGCGGGTCCACGGCGCCGTGCCGCGGGTGACGGCGGCGTGCACCAGGGAGTCCTCGGCGGCCAGGATCCGGCCGGTGGTGTACCGCTCGGCCCCGTGCGGCGACGTACACGGACTGCCCGTCGCTGGCCCGACGCAGCACGTCGGGTTCGGTGACCAGCTCCGGTTCGCTGATCCGGATCGACAGTCCCGGTCCGGTCGCATGCGCGACCACCGCCTCGGTCGCGGCGTCCCGGTCCGCAGGGGTCGGGAACCGGTAGGGGCGCAGGGCGCGTTCGGTCTCGGCGTACAGGTTCCACCGGGTCCAGGTGGAGCGCTGCTCGGACACGGTGAGCACCACCCGCCGCGCCAGCTCGCGGAGTTCGTCTTGGCTGGGAGGTGCGGCGGTGGGGGAGCGGCCGAGGGTGGCGGCGAGCATGCGCTCGATGCCGCCGCGGCCGAGGACGGTGCTGGCCTCTGCGGTCCAGTCGGCGACCAGCTCGGCCAGGGTGCGGGGGACGCCTTTGCCGTCGCGGGTCTCCAGGGTGGCCTGCTGGGCGAGCCTGAGCTGGGTGGGCCGGTCCGGCTCCCGGCCGTGGGCGTGGCGGTAGTCGCGGGCCAGGTCGGTGTAGCGGTCCTCGATCGCGGCCCGCCGCTTCGAGAAATGCCGGACCAGCTCGTGCGGGATGCCGACGACCTCGCGCACCGGGCGCTTCGTGCTGTCTCCGCCGGGTCGGCCGGGGCGTTCGACGAAGCTCACGCCGAGCCGGCGGGCGAGGCCGTCCTCGATGCGGGTGTTGTACCGCTCCGAGGCGGCCACCCCCAGGGCGTGCAGCCCGCGGGCGTCCAGGGACCGCCACTTCCCATCCACCCCGCAGACCTTGTTCGCGACCGCGACGTGGGTGTGCAGGTCCGGGTCACCGGAGCGGGACTCGCGGTGGTCGAACGCCGCGCACACCAGTCCGGTGGTGTCGACCTGCGCGATCCCGCCGTGCCCGGTGCGGGTGAACGCCGCATGCGGTCTCGACCCAGGCGATGGTGTCGGCGACCGCGTCATGATGGGCCGCCTCCACCTGGGCTCTGATGTCGGGGCCGCCGAGCGCCCACAGCAGCGACACCGACTTCACCGGCGTGAACACCAGGTCGTACCCGGCGACCGGACGCCGCTCCCGACGCGCCTCGGCAGTGACGATCCGCTGGTACTCGCCGGTGGTGGGTGGCCGGCCGTGCTCCTCCTCGAAGACCCGCGCGGCTGTGGCGATCCGTTCGGCGCGGGGTGGGAGCTGCTCGAACGAGGGGTAGCGGGCGCCGAGCCTGGTGGTCTTCTCGGGGGCGCCGGCGGCAAGCATCGCGTCCCGGTCCGGGTGCGCGCCGTCCCCGAACAGGGCCTTCATCTGCGCCTCCGACACCACCCCGCCGGCGACACCGAGGGTGGTCGCGCCGCCGCCCATCCAGATCCCGGGCGGGTTCCCGTCGGCGGTGTAGTAGTCCGCGAGCGACTGCCCGGCCGGGCGCTGCTGGTCACCGGAGGCGACCTGCCGGGTCAGGTACGTGTACCCGTCGCCGGCGGTCAGCTTGTGCACCGTCATCACCGGCACCACCACCTCGACCGACCGGGACCGCCGGGCCCACCGGGCCTGCCCGGTCCGCGAGATCGACCAGGTGCACCGGGCCTCCTGCGGCCGGTCGAGGCGGGGGGTGGACACGAAAATGAGAACAGGACGCGGCGGAAACCGGCGAGACGCGTGAGACGGCGCGACGTGACCGGTAGGAGAACCCGCAGGTCAGGCGGCACATACGGGAACAGACGCAACGTGTGCGACTGGCGGGGGGTCACCTCATAACCCAGAGGTCGCAGGTTCAAATCCTGCCCCCGCTGCAAAGGTAAAACCGCATCAGAGCCGGGTTCGTGGGATTGCACGAGCCCGGTTCTTGCGTCTGGTGTCTGCTGACATTGCCTCCAGACGGCGGCCGGAGAGGGCTCCCGTTGAAGAATCGCGAAGCTTGGCGAGCCTTCGCGGAAGGGCGATTCAAGGGACCACTTTGCCAACGGCCCAGAGGTCACGTCAGCCGCGGACGCCTCTCGCTTCCGTTTGCTCGCCGAGCGGGAGTACCAAGTACAGAGGTCTCAGGTCTGCATCGTGTCTCGCCAAATGTGTGTCTGGTGGCAGTCGGACCGACAAGCCGGAGGACTGGCAGTGGGGCCGGGGTGGGGGACCCGTCCGCCCGCCGCAGAATGGACACTAGTGCTCGGTTCGGTGCACGAGCTGGTCGAGATCCTGGGTTGCTGCCCCGATGCTCGATGCCAGCGTCTGAACTTCACCAGCAAGGTTCGCCGCGGATGCTCCACCGGCACACACGATCGGGACCGGGACCTGGCTGAGCAGTCGCTCGGCGACGGCAACCGCGGCCGGTCGGTCCTCGGGAGTGACGACAGACAAGACCGCCGCTCGGGCCGCGCGGCTGCGGACCGCCGCTTCCCAGCTGCTCACCGGCACGTTGGCGCCGAGGTAGAGGACGTCCATGCCCCTCCTGCGGATTGCGGTGGCGAACGCGAGGGCTCCGAGGTCGTGCTGGCTGCCCGAGGGCAGTCCGACCACGACCGTCGGACCTCTGGACCTGCTACCGGCCGCGTCGAACGCGGCTGAGAGTCGGCGATGGACCGCGTGGCTGGCCGCGTGCTCCCCAGCTATGTCGATCTCGCCGCGCGCCCAGCCCTCGCCGAGTGCCTCGAGGGTGGGGAAGAGCCACGAGTCGACCACGTGCTCGAACGATCCGAGCGCGAAACCTCCATCAAGGCTCTCCTCGATTCCCGCTGTGTCCATCTGCGCTGCCGAGGACAGGAACCGCTGCATGTAGGTGACAGCGCCGGGTGGCTGGAGACCGTCGGAGGTCTCAGGACCGACCACCTCGTCCTGGACGGCAGGGACCGTCCCCCTGCGAACCGCGTCGGCAGCCTCCGCCGGCGACCAGCCGTCGTTCACGAGCCGGCGCATGGTCGAGACGGCCGCCAGGTCCTCCTCGTCGTAGAGGCGGTACCCCGACTCGTTTCGGTGCGGTACGACGACGCTGTAGCGCCTTTCCCAGGCGCGCAGAGACGCCTCGGATACTCCGGTGAGTCGGGAGGCCTGCTTGATCGTGTACATGGCTTGTAGAGCCTACTGCCCGCAGAACCTTGTGCAAACCCTATACATCATGCAGAGTCGTGTTGTGGGCCAGCACGACCGAGGGCGCAAGGCAGCCAACGGTCAGGGAGAGGGATGGTCGGGGATGGAACTGACAGCGCAGGCACCAAGTCTGGTCGGGGCGCGCGCCGGTGGTCGCGGTCGCGTGTGGGGGCGGGCCGCGACGGCCGAGTCCCGACGAGTCCAGGTCGCTTCGCGCACCGAGACCGAGCGCGCAGCAGCGGGCGCGGTCACCAGGCGGGAGCTCGAGGAACTGTGGGACCGCCACGGTGCGTCCGTCTACGCGCTCGCGTGCGCGCTCCTCGGTGACGAGACGGCAGCGGCGCGGGCCGTGACGCAGGGGATGACCGACTTGGCCCGTTCCGACGGCAGCGTGTCGGCCGACGAGGCCCGCCGTTCCTGGGCTCGGCACGTGTACTGGCGCAGCCAGGAACTTGCCGGCGAGACGTCCCGGACGCCGGATCTGCCATCGACCATGGTGTGGCTCGGCCAGCTAGCCCGGCTTCAGCGCTCGTGCCTGGCGTTGTGCCTCTTCGGTGGGCACACCCATCGCGAGGCGGCAGCCTTGCTCGGCGTCTCGCCCACGACCGTGGCCGACTTGCTGACGTCGGGCCTGAGAGAAGTGAGGCGCTTGGCTGCCATCACACGGGAGACGCGTTGAACGACCCAGACGTCAGCCAGGCCAGGTCTCTTCGCAGGGCCAACGCGGGTGCTGCGGTGCTCCATGCGGTCCAGGCGGTCGCGGTGCTCGCGCTCGCCACAGGCTTCGCCCTGCCGGTGACCGCGAGCTACATGGCCGGGCCGCCGGGCACGCCGGCGCAGGACCCCGTGGTGCTCTTCGACATCCCCACCGGGCTCGCCGTGGCGGGGTTCCTGGGGCTCTCCGCGCTGGCACACCTGCTTGTCTGCACGGCGTGGTGGCAGCGGTACGTCGCGGATCTGGGCCGTCAGCGCAACCCCGCACGATGGGTCGAGTACACGCTCTCCTCGTCGCTGATGATCGTCCTGATCGCCCAGCTAGTCGGCATCTCCGACGTCGCGGCGCTGGTGGGCCTGTTCGGCGTGAACGCCGCCATGATCTTGTTCGGCTGGTTGCAGGAGCGCTACGAGCGCCCGGGCAGCGGCGGCTGGCTGCCGTTCGGCTTCGGCTGCGTGGCCGGGGTGGTCCCGTGGCTGGCCATCACGATCTACCTGCTGTCGCCGGGCTCGACGTCCTCGGCCACGCCTCCCGGCTTCGTCTACGGGATCTTCGTGTCGTTGTTCGTCTTCTTCAACATCTTCGCCCTCAACCAGTGGCTGCAGTATCGCGCCAGGGGGAGGTGGCAGGACTACCTGTTCGGCGAGAAGGTCTACATCGTGCTGAGCCTGACCGCCAAGTCCGCCCTGGCCTGGCAGATCTTCGCCGGCACCTTGGCTGCGTGACCGCCAGGTTGAAGGGTGGCCGCCACGATGAAGGGTGACCGCGTGAGGGAACGGGGGTGGGTGCTCAGGTGACCGAGCAGCAGGTGTACGAGGTGCTCGAGAAGTATCCCGACTTCGAGCTGCGTCGCTATCCCGACCATCTCGTTGCCGAGACCGAGATCGCCGGTCGCTTCGAGCTGGCGGGAAAACGTGGCGTTCCCCAGGCTCGCCCGCTACATCGGCGGGCACAACCGGTCCTCGCGCAAGATGGCCATGACCGCACCCGTCGTGCAGGAGCAGGCTCCCCGGAGCCGTCGCTACGTCGTGGGTTTCGTGATGCCCGGCGACGTCAGCGCCGAGGAACTCCCGGCCCCGGTGGACTCCACAGTGCACACCCGGCGGGTGCCGACCCAGACAGGCGCCGCACTGCGCTTCTCCGGGCGCTGGTCGCGCAGCTCCTTTGAGAAGCGGAAGACGTAACTGCTCGCCGCCCTGGAGGCCGCCGGTCTGGAGGTGCTCGGCGCCCCGCGGTATGCCAGGTTTGACCCGCCCTGGACGCCCTGGTTCCTGCGAAGGAATGAAGTCGTCGTCCCGGTGGCACCCGGACCTGGTCGGACTCCGGGGAAGCGTAGAGCCTGACCACACGCAGCCCAGGTCAGCCGCGGGTGAGCTGCCGCGTCCAGAGCCGGAACGGTCGTGCGGACCGATCCCTGCTCGCGTGGCTAGGCGGGCCGACGGTCCGGTAGCCCATCGCCTTCCCAAAGACGGGGCCGCGTGCTCGGCGTTGGTCTGCGTGCACCTGCAGGAGTCCGATGTGCGCGGTGACCGGATCGGGCCATCCGCGCGGCAGGTCGATGACCGCGATGAGGGTGTTGCCGCGGAAGACCCCGAGAACGGCCTTCTGTTCGGAGGCGAGGGTCGCTGGCCGTCCGATGAGCAGGTCGGGTGCCTCGTCGGGGCCCGGCCCGTCGCTGGTCACCCGTCGGAAGTACTCGGGATTGGCTTCGTTGAGCTGCTGGGACGGATGCCGGCTGGGCCCCCGACCGCGCTGACCAGGGTGTTGAACGTTTGACCGCCGAGCAGTTCCGGGTTGGCACGCGGCTGAGTCAACGTGGTGCTCGGGTTCGTCCGATGTCGGCCGAACGTGACCCGGTAACGGCGCGGACGCTCGCGCGCGAAGTCGAGGTAGGCGCCTCCTGTGCCACATCCTGATCGCGCTGCGGGCAGGCCAGTGACCTTGACGAGCACCGGAGAGGCGAGACTTCAGGTGCTGCACGGCCGCGTGACCATCGTGGCGGGGGAGAACAGTTGAAACGGGTCGCCGAGGGACCTGATCCCCATCCCCGGGTCCCGCCATTCCCTCGAGGCTGTGGAGGATTCCGCGGTCCTGCTCGCCGTGGGCAAGGCGACGGGTTGACGTAGAACCGAATCCTGAGCTTGCCGACCGCGCCTCGGACGTGACACTGCACGGGTGCCGAGGTTGCGAGCTGAGCCCAGGTTCCCGGACATCCCCGCATGGACGTGGTCGAGGACGTTCGCCCGATTGCTTGGGGCAAGAACCTGCGGTTTCACCACATGTTCCCCAGGTGTTGCGGGCCGCAAGACATGAGCGAGTGCACGAGCCACAGGTCCTGATCATCTTCGGCCCCAGGCATCCACCTCTAGGCTCGACGCATGAGTCTCAGATCGGCCGTGGGTCAGTACCTCGTCGCCGCCATGGTCTTCCTCGCGCTCGACCTGGTGTGGCTGAGCCTGGTTGCGCAGGGCCTTTACGAGCACTTCCTCGGCGACCTGCTGGCCGACTCGCCCAACGCGATGGCGGCCGTCGTCTTCTACGCGATCTTCGTGGCCGGGCTGGTGTACTTCGTTGTCGCGCCCGCTGTGGAGGAGCAGTCGGCGAGGGCGGCAATCATCCGGGGTGCGGCCTTCGGCCTGGTCACGTACGCGACCTGGGACTTGACCAGCCTCGCGGTGATCGAGGGGTTCCCGGTCGGGATTGTGCCGATCGACATGGCCTGGGGCACCTTCCTGGCGGCGACGGTCAGCACGGTGACGTACCTGCTGTGGCTCCGCCTCACCGAGCGTCGTGCGGGACGTCCTGGAGAGCGGTCGCAATAGCGGCCGAGCGGTACGAGTCCTCCTGCACCGGTTGGCCTCCCTTCGAGTGGCTCAATTGACGGCGCCCGAGTGCGGCTTCGCGAGTCAGGCTAGCCAGGAACACGCTGCGTTCGGCAGTGGCCACCTCCTGCGTCTTGGCTTCTGACGCCTTCGCCACCATCGCCACCAGCCACGTTGCCTGCAGCGGTGAGCGTGAGCCGCTGCTGGCAATGTGAGCCTTCCTGTACTTCATGCGCCGGTGATGCCCAACGGCCGGATTCACCACCGGCTTGCCCGCCTGTCAGAACAGCGGACGTCTCCACGGCACGGAAACCGCAGGCCGCGTGCGGACGTCCGGGTGCCGGCGATCGTCTGCTGGCTCGGCGAAGTTGTTCTGGTGGCCGCGGCGCGTGGCAGGAGCCTGACCGCCAAAGAACTCGGGAATCTCCCACGGATCGGCAACCACCGGCCCTGTCCGAGCGAAATAAGGGCAACAGGGTCGCACCCGGCGGCCTACGACTCAGGGAGATTCTGATGAGGATCCGCTCGATCGCAGCCACCCTCGCGACCGCGGGCCTGCTCGGGGCCGCCGCTCTCGCGCCCGCCACCGCCGCTTCGGCGCAGAGCAGCCCGACCCACAAGCCGCTGGGCCACAAGAGCCTAGCCAAGGTGCTCACCTCGGACGGCAACAGGTTCGACAAGAACTGGGGCGACTACGACATCGTCACCGAGGCCGCGCTGGCGGTGATAGCGGCCAAGCCCGACAGCCCGGTCGCCGTATTGACCAAGGGCAAGGTCCCGGTGACCGCGTTCCTCCCGAACGACTGGTCGTTCCGCCAGCTCGCCAAGGAGCTCACCGGCACGAGGTTCAAGACCGAGAAACAGGTCTTCAACGCGCTGGCCGGCCTGGGGGTCGACACCATCGAGACGGTGCTTCTCTACCACGTGGTGCCCGGCGCGACGATCGACTCCAAGACCGCGCTCGGCGCGGACGGCGTGGCGCTGACCACCGCCCAGGGCGGCAAGGTCACCGTCGACGTGATCTACCCGAAGCTGCCGATCGTGCAGCTGCAGGACCAGGACCCGAACGCCACCGACCCGTTCTTGAACCCGACGGCCCTGGACATCAACAAGGGCAACAAGCAGATCGCCCACGGCATCATCCTGGTGCTGCGGCCGGTCGACCTGTGACCAACGACCAACAAAAGCTGAGGAGTAACCGATGAGAAACATCATCCGCACCCTCGTCGCGGCCGCGGCGCTGACCGGAGCGAGCCTGGCGCTCGCCCCGGCGGCGCAGGCGGCCGACGACGCCCAGGTATCGATCCTGCACGGTGTTCCGGGAGTCACGGTCGACGTCTACGCCAACGGCAATGCACTGGTCACCGATTTCAAGCCCGGCACACTCACCGACCCGATGGCCGTGCCTGCGGGCGACTACGACCTCAAGGTCGTCGCCGCCGGCGACGGCGCCGACGGGAAGGCCCTGATCGAAGCGGACGGAGTAGCTGTTCCGGCCAGTGCGAACATCACCGTCGTCGCCCACCTGACCGCTGCGGGCAAGCCCGTGCTGACGCCGTACGTCAACGACACCTCGTCGATCGCGGCCGGACAGGCCCGACTCACCGTCCGCCACGACGCGGCCGCTCCCGCGGTCGATGTGCGAGCCGGTGGCAAGCCTGTCTTCACCGACTTGACCAACCCGAAGGAGGACAGCGCCGACATTCCCGCCGGCACCGTCTCCGCCGACGTGGTCCTCGCCGGCACCGACAAGGTGGTGATCGGCCCTGCCGACCTCGACCTGGCCGAGGGCGTCCACACCATCGTGTACGCCTGGGGGAGTGCCGACGACGGCAACCTGAAGCTGGCCGTGCAGACGATCGGCGGCATGCACTCGGCACCCTCTGGCGTTCCGGGCGGCACCGGTGGTCAGGCTGCCGACGCCGCGGACGGCTCCATGTCCACCGGCCTGGTGGTCGTGGCCGGCGGCCTGCTCGCCGCTCTGCTCACCGCGCTGATGCTTCCCCGCCTGGCGCGCAGCAAGAACAGGTGACGCAGCTTCGCGGACCTGTCGGGAGGGCGGTCGCCATCGTGGTGGCCGCCCTCCTCGGCGCGCTGCTCACAGCGCAGCTCCTCCCCGACCGTTCCGGCTCGGACGGGTTCACCGCCGGGCGGCCCGAGTCCACGCGGCTGCCCGACGAGCAGCCGGCGGTCCGGCCCGACGCGCGCACGGCCCGCCAACCTGCGACGACGCCTGCCCCGTTGCGGGCCGCCGCCATGCCACGCTCGTTGAGCATCCCGCGGCTGGGCCTGCGGATGCCTGTGGTTGCGCGCGGCGTGGACGACACCGGGGCCATGGACCTGCCGGCCAGCGCCTTCACCGTGGCGTGGTACCGCTTCGGGTCCCGGCCCCTGGACCCTGCCGGGGCCACCGTGCTGGCCGGGCACGTCGACACCAGCGCCGAGGGCGCCGGGCCACTGGCGGGGCTGGCCGCCCTCCGCGCCGGCGACCTCGTCGAGGTGCGTGCCGGCCGGCATCTGGTGACCTACCGCACCACCTCGGTGACCCGGAGCAGCAAGGCGCTGATCGACCTGCCGGCCGTCTTCTCCCGTCGGGGTCCTCCGCGGCTGCACCTGGTCACCTGTGGCGGGCCCTACCTGCCCGACCGCGGCGGCTACCAGGACAACGTGGTCGTCTCGGCCCACCGGGTCTCGCCGCCCCGCTGACCTCCGGCGCCCTCCCGACGAGAAACCTCGCCCGAGTGGCAACCATTCGCCCGTCTCCGACGAAGGACAGGCATGAGCGACCTCGACCCCGCGGCCGGCCAGGCCATCGGAATGCGCCTCGCGCGTCGAGAGGAACGCGCACTGGAGGACGCCTACGCCGCCTACGCGCCGACGGTGCTGTCCTACGTCAGCCGGTACGTCGGTCGCGACGAGGCCGAGGACGTGTTGCAGCGCACCTTCCTCGACGCCTGGCGCCACGCCGGCCGGTACGATCCTCGACAGCGTTTCACCGGGTGGTTGTTCACCATCGCCCACCGGCGGGCCGTGGACACCCTCCGGAGCCGTCGCCACCAGGTGGTCGACGTGGACAGCCTCCGAGAGCTCACCGGCGAGGACGGACGGGAGATGGTCAACCGGTTCGCCGACGCGGCCGACGTGCGGGCTGCGATCGCGCAGCTCCCCGACCACGAGCGGACGGTGGTCGAGATGACCTACTTCGAGGACCTCAGCCAGAGCGAGATCGCCGAGCGGCTCGACGTACCGGTCGGGACGGTGAAAGCACGAGCCTCTCGAGGAACCCGACGTCTGGGAGAGATCATCCGAGCCGCCCAGCACAGCAGTGAGAAAGGAGACCCGCGATGAGCGACCACCCCTACCTGATGGCGCTCCTGCGCGGCGAGCTCTCCAATGCCGACGTCGCAGACGTGGCCGACCACCTCGACGGCTGTGAGCAGTGCCGGCAGGAGCTGGCCGAGACCGCCGTCGGACACGCCTTGCTGCGCGGAGCGACCCGGACGCTGAGCCGGTCCGCCCCGGTGTCGCTCCCCGACGTGCCGCCCCTCGAGTCCCCGACCCGGGAGGCCCGCGGCCGACCCTGGCTGCGCCCGCTCGGGCTGGTCGCGGCAGCGGTGGCGCTGGTCGCCGGCACGGCCGTGGTCACCCACGTGACGGACCGTCCGACGGAGCAGCGTCAGAACGTCGCCGTACCCGAGCGGACCGCCGACCTGAAGCCGGTCGAGGGAACGGGATCAGGCCGCGTGATGATGGCGGAGGACTCCCGCGACAACGCGGTCAAGATGACCGTCGAGACCCACGACCTGCCCAAGGCCGGGAAGGGCCAGTTCTACGAGGCGTGGCTGTTCAACCCGAAGACTAAGAAGATGCTCGCGCTCGGGGTGGTGGGTCCGGCCGGCAAGGCCTCGTTCGAGGTGCCCGACTCGCTGGTGGGCCGCTACCAGGTCGTCGACGTAAGCCTGGAGCGCGACGACGGGAACCCTGGCCACTCGGTCACCTCGGTGCTGCGGGCCAGGTACGCCTGAGCCGACAACGGTCTGGGCTCCCGCCTCACCAGATCGCCCCGAGAATCGTGTCGTGGGCGTGGCGCCCACGGACGGAGACAGGGCGCTCGATGGTGCACAGGAGTGCTTCCGGACCTGGGATCAGGTCAGTTACCCGACCTTCGACCCTGCCCGGGGCCTCGTGCCGAGGAGAAGTCTGGCGAGCACCGAGGGGAATCGTTCGGCTGACGGGAGGCAGGTGAGGTGCGAGCTCACCGCGAAGTGCTCAGGGAC
This sequence comes from uncultured Actinomycetota bacterium, assembly GCA_963800225.1. Lineage (GTDB taxonomy): Bacteria > Actinomycetota > Actinomycetes > Propionibacteriales > Nocardioidaceae > Nocardioides_B. Next base: position 18,020 of record CAWDAF010000006.1, read on the forward strand.
GTGGAGGCACAGCAAGGTGTCTGCCCGGCATCCCGCTGGGCTGCGCGATTCGCGGCCGGGGGCGGGCAGCGGAACCTTGGTGCCAGCGAGCGCTTGCTCGACTCGCCGAGTCTGGCCGCTCCCGTATGTCAGGTGACAAGTGCTGGCCAGGGCGCTCAATGGTTGAGGTCGGATGCGTAACAAGTTCACAGACACCGGCAATGCCGGCTACCACCCTGTTCGGAAGGTCAAGGTGGTCTTTGCGGGCCTGAGCTTCGCGGTCCGTCATGACTTCTCGGTGGCCTACAAAGTGGTGCTGTCCCTGGTGCTCGTCGCGGGGGCGGCCGCCCTCCAGCGGTGGGTCGACTTCGTGGTGATCGTCCTGGCCACCGGGGTGGTGTTGACCGCGGAGCTGTTCAACAGTGCCGTGGAGGGAGTGTGCGACTTCATGGAGACGGGTCACGACGAGCGAATCGGGGCGATCAAGGATGTTGCGGCTGCGGCCGTCGGGGTCAGCATCCTGGTCTGGTTGGTGGTCGTCGTCTACGAGGGTGTCCAGCTGCTCGGCCCCCATTGACTACTGCGGAAGAGGTTGACCCAGCCGGGTGGGCGTCGGCGGTCGAGCGCTCGCCCTCTTGCTCGCCCTCACCGCCCGCTCGGGCGCCCCGCCACGCTTGTCCCTGACGGCGAACCGCGGCTGTATCGCTTCGGCCGATCGGCCCAGAGTCCAGCGTTCGGTGCCCAGAGGGTGACCGATCCTGGACGGTCCGAGATGGTGCGAGCCATTACTTCTGCGAGGACCGTCGCGAGCGAACGGGGGGTGGTGGCACCAGTAGATCCAGGAACTCGCCCAGGGTGACGCGAGAAACCTGTTCGTGCCGGAGATGTGCCCCTCGGACAACGGTGTAGCGGTTGCGCCTGCCCACCTTGATCTTCTCGACGTATCCGTGCTTCACCAGGTCGTGGACGATCTGCTGCACCGCTCGCTCGGTGATCCCGACCGCTTCTGCCACATCGCGGGTGCGGGTGTCCGGATCCCGGGCAAGCGAGACCAACACGTGCCCGTGGTTGGACAGGAAGGTCCATTGGCCGCCATTCACATGAAGGATGCTACGTGAGTTCGGATTCGTAGGAAGCAGGATGATGACCGTGTCGATCTGGTGGTCGCGAGGGTGTCGGCGAAGACATGCCCGGCCAAGGCTGCCTTCGCGGCCAGGCTGAGGAGGATGTCGCTCCGCTCGCCGAACAGGTAGTGCCACCAGCGGCCACGCGCGCGGTACTGCACCACTGGTCGAGCGCGAACACGTCTAACCAGGCGAAAGAGGATCGTCCAGGCGTTGACCACGAACAACGCGAACAGGGCGACGACGTCGGAGATCCCGACGAGCTGCGCGGTGAGCACGATCATCAGCGAAGAAGAGACCGAGCACTTCAACCATGGGGCAGCGTTGCGGTTCCGGGCGACGTGCCGGCGCCACCACACAGTGAACACCGGCGCGCGGGCGAGGGCGAAGAGCGCGAGCAGGGCGGCGACCGCGGCGTCGGTCGGATTTGCAGCAACCTCACCAGGTCCTTGGGCAGGAGTGCCGGGTGGGCCCTACCTACCTCGCAGCCTGGTGTCCCTCGAGTGAGGCCAGGGGTCGTCGAGACGGCATGCGTACGGCTACTCAAAGGCTTGACATACGCATCTATCTTCGTGAATAATGAATCGTACGAGGGGAGTACCCCACCCACGACCATGCCGTCAGTACGGCCGGCCATGACCGGCCCGGTGTGTCGGCCGCCCGGCCCGCAGCCGAGCGGTGGGGGAGACCTCCGACGGCCCGCCTGTGCGGGCACGAAGGAGGTCTTCGATGGACGGAACGGGCGTGAAACGCCTCGACCCCGCGGCCGGGCAGGCCATCGGGCGGCGGCTCGCGCGTCGCGAGGAGCACGCGCTCGAGGACGCCTACGCGGCGTACGCACCGATGGTGCTGGCCTACGTCAGCAGGTACGTCGGCCGCGACGAGGCCGAGGACGTGACGCAGCGGACCTTCTTGGACGCCTGGCGCCACGCTGGTCGCTACGATCCCGGACAGCGCTTCGCCGGGTGGTTGTTCACCATCGCCCACCGGCGCGCCGTGGACGCGCTGCGGGCCCGCCGCCACCGGGTGGTCGACGTGGAGAGCCTGCGAGAGCTCTCAGGGGAGGACGGACGGGAGACGGTCAACCGGTTCGCGGACGCTGCGGACGTCCGGGCTGCGGTGGCGCAGCTACCCGATCACGAGCGGGTCGTGGTGGAGATGACCTACTTCGACGACCTCAGCCAGCGGGAGATCGCCGAGCGGCTCGACGTACCCTGCGGGACCGTCAAGGCCCGAGCCTCCCGGGGGGTCCGACGACTCGCACAGATCATGCGAACCGCGGAGCAGACCTGGGCGAGAAAGGAGCGTCGCGATGAACGACTACCCGGACCTGGTTGGGCTGCTGTGCGGCGAGGTCTCTGACGCCGACGTCACCGAGGTGGCCGACCACCTCGACTGCTGCGGTGAGTGCCGACGCGACCTGGCCGAGACCGCCGTCGGCCACACCCTGCTGACCGGCGCCACCCGGACGTTGAGCCGCCCCGCGCGGCTGGAGCTCCCCGAGGTGCCGCCGCTGAAGTCCCCGACGTCCTCCCCGCGCGGCCCGGCCTGGCAACGCCCGCGGCCGTGGCGAGTCCCGAGCGGATCGCCGACCTGGAGCCGGTCGACGGCAACGGGTCTGGCCGCGTGGTGATGGCCGAGGACTCTCACGACGGAGTCCAGATAACCGTCGAGGCCCGCGGCCTGCCGAAGATCGGCGAAGGCCAGTTCTATGAGGTGTGGTTGTTCAAGACCCAGAAGATGCTGGCGCTCGGGGTTCTCGGTCCTGGCGGCAAGGCCTCGTTCGAGGTGCCCGACTCACTGATAGGCCGCTTCCAGGTCGTCGACATCAGCCTGGAGCGCGACGACGGGGACCCTGGCCACTCGGCCACTCGGCCACTCGGCCACTCGGTGCTGCGGGCGAAGTACACCTGAGTCGGCCCAGCATTGTGCGAGCAGACTGGATCCGGAACACCAAGCCCCTTGAGCGAACCGTGTCTCGATGCTCGGTCGCTGCGACGAGCGCTCGGACAGGTCGGCAGGCTGGGTGGGGTCCTCGGGTATGAGGGACGACAGCGCATGCGGGACCAGGTTGGCGCACCACCAGTTCGCACTCTCGATCGGAGCCGGGCATCGCAGCGTGGCGCCGGGCCGCCCTCCCCGCCTTGGATCGCACCTTGGTTCCCTTTCCAGCAGGCAGTGGCCGTGGTCACCCTCACCACCAGCTCCGTCCTCCCCGACACGTCGGGTCGGCTCCGCGGCCTTGACATACGAATCAGTGTTCGTGAATACTGGATCGCGAAGAGGGGAGTACCCCGGATTCGGCGTCACCGTCAGTTCGGCCGGCAGTGTCCGGTCCGGTGCGTCGGCCGCCGTAGGCGGTGGGGGAGACCTCCGACGGCTCGCGGGAGCGGGCACCGGAGGTAGTCATGGATGTTCCCCTGTGGGCGTGGGCAGCGGTCCTCGCAGTCATTCTCGCGATGTTGGCGGTGGACCTGCTGGCCCATCGCACCGCGCACGTCGTCTCCGTCAGGGAGGCGGCCGCCTGGACGGCTGTCTGGGTCTCCCTCGGCCTCGCCTTCGGTGGTGTGGTGTGGTGGGCCTACGGCTCCCAGGCCGGTGGTGAGTACTTCGCCGGCTACTTGATCGAGAAGTCGCTGGCGGTCGACAACGTCTTCGTCTTCGCGTTGATCTTCAGCTACTTCGCCGTGCCCCGGGAGTACCAGCACCGGGTCCTGTTCTACGGGGTGCTCGGCGCACTGGTGTTCCGGGCGATCTTCATCGCGGGCGGCGCAGTCGTCATCGAGCAGTTCGCCTGGGTGCTCTACCTCTTCGGCGCCTTCCTGGTCTTCACCGGCTGGAAGATGTTCACCCACCGCAACGAGGAGATGGACCCGTCGCGCAACCCCGTCCTGCGGCTGGTCCGCAGGCGGGTGCCCAGCACCGAGGAGTATGACGGTCAGAAGTTCTGGGTGAGGAAGGCGGGACGCTGGGTTGCGACCCCGCTGTTCACCGTGCTGGTGCTCGTCGAGACCACCGACATCATCTTCGCCGTCGACTCCATCCCGGCGATCTTCGCGGTCACCCAAGAGCCATTCCTGGTGTTCACCAGCAACGCATTCGCCATCCTCGGACTACGGGCGATGTACTTCCTGCTCGCCGACCTCATCCACCGGTTCGTCTACCTCAAGGCCGGTCTCGCCGCGATCCTCGTCCTGGTCGGAGTGAAGATGCTGCTCCTGGACGTGTGGAAGGTGCCGATCTGGCTGTCCCTGACTGGGATCGCCACCATCCTCGCCGTAGCCGTCGGGCTGAGCCTGCGGGCAACCCGACACCGGGCAGACGAGGACCGCGACCCCGCCCGCGACGGCATCGGCGTCGGTGCCGCGCACGGTGACGATGACGAGCCGGTGGCCCGATGACCGCGGTGGTCGACGTGGAGAAGCGGCTTGACCGGGCGCTTGCCGGGGTGTTGCGCCGACGATCTGACCCCGGCACACGAGGTGCACCTGCCTCCCGCTCCTGCGCCCGACCTGGGCGACCGACGTGGCGGCGACCTCACGACGACGCCGCTTCGACCCGCCACCGATCTCAACCCACTCACCGGAAGGAACCACCACATGAACAGCTTCGACGCCCCCGCCACCGCGCGCCGGCTCCACCGGGTCAGGCCCCGCGACGTTGCGGACCTGACTGTCACCGCCGCGTACCCCTGCATCTCGGTACTGATGCCGACCGACCCCGGGCCGCGGATGACGTTTCCCGACGCGAGACGGCTGCACGGCCTCGTCGAGGACGTGGACCGGCAGCTACGCGAGCACGGGGTCCCCGCGCGGGCCCGCCTGATGCGCAAGGTCGCCAGCCGGGTGCAGCAGGTCGCAGGCCAGCCCACCGACCGGGCGTTGGCGATCTATGTGAGCCTGGCGGTGAGCCGAACCTTCTGGCTGTCGGTGCCGGTGACGGCCGGCGCCGTGGTGGAGCACACCTTCGCCACCCGGCCCTTGGTCACCTCCCTGCATCGGACGCCGCCACATGTCCTGCTGCTCCTGCACCCGACCTGCGCCCACCTGTACCAAGGAGCCGACGGAGGGCTCCGGCTGGTCGGGTCCCGGGACTCGTTCCAGGGCCCCCGGCCCGTCAGGGTCCCTCAACAGGGCCACGGTGATGTGGAGGAGGCCGCGGCAGACCAGGCTGATGGCTTCCTGCGCGCAGTCGATCACTTGCTCGGGCGCTACCGTGACGAGCATCCGAGCCCGCTTGTCCTCGGTGGCTCCGCCCACGTCGTCGACCGGTTCCGCGTCCTCAGCCGCAACCTCGACAGGTTGGCCGGCCGCATTCCACCCACCCGGGGCGAGACCGCATCCGACCTGGCGCGAGCTTCGTCGGAGGTCGTAGAGCACTACCTCCGCTCCCGCCGCGAGGAGGCCCTGAGCAACCTCCGCACTGCGCTGGCCACGCGTCCGGTCGACGTCGCCAGCGGGATGGCCGCCTGCTGGCAGGCGGTGCACCAGCGAGTCCCAGCCATGCTGCTGGTCGAGCACGACTTCGTCAGCCCGGGCCGCCGCGAGGACTATGCAGTTCCGGCTCCTGGAACCCGTCCTCGATCGGTGGCGTCACGCGTGCACGACCTCGTGGACGACCTCATCGAGGTGGTCATCATGCGAGGGGGACAGCTCGCCCTGGTGGACAACGGAGACCTCGCAGCCCACGGCCGGGTGGCGTTGCTCAGCCGGCCCTCGGATGCCGTCGGAGGAACAGGTCCGCGAATTTCCCCAGGCTGATTCGGCTTCGAGCTCATGACGGGGATGGGCCGCCCTACTTCGACTGGGCACACGGGCTTCGGAGCGCACCTTCACCGGCCCCGGTTGGGTCAGGCGGCTGTCCGGACAAGTCCACGCTCATGCTTCTCATGCAAGTGACTTTCCGGGGAAATCTCGACCAGCCGTGGCGGCTGCCCGTCGACGAAGCCGGAGGACTCGAGATGTCCCTGCCCGATCCGTGTCGATCCCTCGAGGGCCTCGGGGGAGCCGGTGGTGCGGCTCGGGATGCCCGTGGCCGATGACTACCTTGAGTCGTCGAAGGTCGGTGGTGCCGCGTGTGCGAGCGCGCGGCCGGCATGTTCCTCGATCAGAGAGCAGCGTGCCCAATGGGACCGGATGTGATGATGTCATCCTGGCGTGGGTTGCGACCTCGGGATGAAGTTATGACCACTGGGACGGTGTGCTCTACCCGTCCGGGGCGTCGCCGGCTGAGCCTCTCGATATCTGCACGCGGGAGTTCGACACCGTCGAGACTCTTGGGTTCGCGAGGCGTCGAAGTGAGGAGCCGGCCCTGATGCCGGGCTGTCCATCGACCAGAGAGGCAAACCGTGGTGGCGACCGACGATGGTGGTGAGGTGATGGATCCGTCGGGCGACGCAGCGGCCGGGGAGTTCTCACCGGATTGGCTGAGCGGCCTCGGCTCGCGACTGCGGCTGTTCCTGTTGGAGTACGAGTTCGGCTTGCGCGAGGTCGAGACCAAGATCGCGATCCTGCGCGACGAGTTCCTGCACATGCACGACTACAACCCCATCGAGCATGTCACCAGTCGGGTGAAGTCCCCGGAGAGCATCCGGAGCAAGGTGGAGCGTCGGGGTCTTGAGCGCAGCCTGGACAGTGTGCGGGCAAACATCACCGATATTGCGGGGGTGCGGGTGACGTGCAGCTTCAACGCGGACGCTTACCGCATCTTCGAGCTGCTCACCGCCCAAGACGACGTTACGACCCGCAAGGTGACCGACTACATCGCCCAGCCGAAGGCAAACGGCTACAAGAGCCTGCACGCCATCGTCGAGGTGCCGGTATTCCTCTCCTCCGGCGCGGTGAGGGTGCCCGTTGAGATCCAGTTGCGCAGCATCGCGATGGACTTCTGGGCCAGTCTGGAGCACAAGATCTACTACAAGTACGACAGCGAGGTCCCCGACGCGCTCCTGCAGGAACTCAAAGAAGCGGCCGACACCGCCTCCGAGCTGGATTCACGGATGGAGCGTCTGCATCGGGAGCTGCACGGCTGAAGCAACGCTTCGAAGTCGGTCGATCCTGAGCACACTGATCCTGTAGGTCCGCTTCGGCTCCGCACTACCGTTAGGGCAGCCACTCCGGGTTCATCTACGGCGAGAGTCGCGTCGACCGTCCTCAGGTCCGAGCTACGCGCGTCGATCACGATGTCCGCAGCGGCCATGGCGTCCCGCAGGGTTGATCGGCAGCAGATCCCGGACGGCGCCAGGTTGTGGGGGAGCGTCACGGCCACGGCCCATCCTTGGTCTGCCAGCCGCCGCGCCTGCCTTGTCGGCATCCCATCCCCCTCTCTGTTCACGGGTCAGCGGGCAGTCAAGTTGCGGCTAGCCTCAGGGCAATGTCGATCGTGCTAGCAGGAGTGGGGTGTCCCCATTCGGCGCCGACGACGGCGTCGGCATCGGCAGACAGCAGGGCGTTGATGATCCACTGCAGCGGCGATCGCATCAGGTCAGGGCTGGCTTCAGCGAGGGCTTCGTCGAGCAGGCCCGCGGGGTCGACAATGTGTTCTCGGAGACCCGGCTCGCCCACGTCCGCGGCCCGGTCAGACGCGCCGGTCTACCCGTGTTCGTGCGACCGTTGTGGCGCAATGCCGCATACAGGCACCGACTTGCGGGGCATCCAATGGCCCGGCCGCGGGCCGTAACGAAGAGCGTCGGTACCCCGCCGCCTGCCTCAGCCGCCCGTGTCCGGACGGCGGCCCCACTCGATGGAGAGCTCCACCGCCTTGCGCCAGCTGGACACTTGTTGCTCGCGGTGTTCGGCGGTCATCTGTGAGTGCCACTCCGCGGCCCGGTGCCAGTGGGAGCGTAGGACCGAGCGGTCCGGCCAGTAGCCGGCGCTGAGCCCGGCGGCGTACGCCGCGCCCAGGGCCACACTCTCGGCCATCATCGGCCGCACCACCGGCACATCGAGGACATCGGCCACGGTCTGCATCAGCAGGTTGTTGGCGGTCATCCCGCCGTCGACGGCGAGGAACGACATGTCCACCCCCGCATCGGCGTTCATCGCCTCCACGACGTCCAGGGTCTGCCAGGCGGTGGCCTCCAGCATCGCCCGCGCCAGGTGGCCCTTGGTGACGTACGACGTCAGGCCGACCACGACGCCCTGCGCCGCTGGCTCCCAGTACGGGGCGTAGAGGCCGGCGAAGGCGGGGACCACGTAGCAACCGCCGTTGTCGTCCACGGTGCGAGCCAGCGTCTCGATCTCCGCGGGGTGACGGATCAGGTCCAGGTTGCGGCACCACTCCACCAGCGCCCCCGCGACCGCCACCGATCCCTCCAGGGCGTAAACGGGGTCCTCGCCCTCCGCCGAGTGCGCCACCGTCGTGATCAGCCCCGAGCCGGAGCGCACCAGCTCGGTGCCGGTGTTCATCAGCAGGAAGCTGCCGGTCCCGAAGGTGCACTTGGCCTCGCCGCGTTCGAGCGCGGTCTGGCCAAGCAGCGACGCCTGCTGGTCGCCGATCACCGCCGTCAGCGAGATGCCCGCGACCGGCTCCCGGGTCGGCCCGAAGTCGCCCAGGCTGGGCCGGATCTGTGGGAGCATCATCCGCGGGATGCGCATGCAGCCGAGCAGCTCGTCGTCCCACTCAAGGGTCTCGAGGTCCATCAGCAGGGTGCGGCTGGCGTTGGTCACGTCCGTGACGTGCAGCCCGCCGGTGAGCTTCCAGACCAGCCAGCTGTCCATCGTCCCGAACAGCAGCTCACCCCGCTCGGCCCGCTCGCGCAGTTCCGGGTCGCTGTCGAGGATCCAGCGCAGTTTCGGACCGGAGAAGTAACTGGCCAGGGGGAGGCCGGTGCGCCGGGTCAGTTCCGTGACGTCGAAGCCGCTGGTCAACTCGGTCAGGCAGGGGGCGGTGCGGGTGTCCTGCCAGCCGATCGCCCGGCTGACCGGTAGGCCGGTGGCCCGGTCCCAGACCACGGTGGTCTCGCGCTGGTTGGTGATCCCCAGCCCGGCGATCTGGTCCGGGGTGGCACACGCGTCTGCCAGCGCCTGGGGCACCAGCCGGCACACGAGCTGCCAGATCTCCTCGGCGTCGTGCTCCACCCATCCCGGGTGGGGGTAGTACTGGTGGTGCAGCTGCTGGGCGACCGAGACCATACGGCCGTCCCGGTCGAAGAGCAGGCAGCGGGTCGAGGTGGTGCCCTGGTCGATGGCCGCGACGTAGATGGGCCTCACAGCTCGCGCCCGTGCCCGAACTCGCGGGAGATCGACCGCCCGGCCGCCACGACCTGCGCCGCCAGCGCCGCCCGTGGCCGGTGCCGCGCGTCGCACAGCGACTCGACAGTTCCCTGGATGCCGACCGCGGCGATCACGTACCCTCCCTTGTCCCGGATGGGCGCAGCGATGCTTGCCTCACCCGGATGCTGCTCCTCAACCGACGCCGCCCAGCCCACATCCCGCACGTCTGCCAGGTCGCGCAGCAGCCGCGAGCGCTCGGTCACCGTCCGGTAGGTGTAACTCTCAAGCTCGCCGAGCCCGAGCACACGCACCGCACGCGGGTCGTAGGCCAGCAGCACCTTGCCCAACGCGGTCGCGTGCAGCGGGTGCGCCGACCCGGTCTGCACGTGTTGCATGCTCGCGTCCGGTCGAAACACGTGGTGAGCGATCCGAGCCTTGCCGCCGTCGAACACCCCCACCTGGGCCGCCTCTCCACTACGCGCCGCCAGCGCGTCGGTCCAATTGATGGCCCGGCTCCGCACCTCGTGCACGTCGAAGCTCCTGCTACCCAGCTCCAGCAGACCGGTCCCGACGACGTAACACCCCGAGTCGGGATCCTGGTCCACGAACCCGACCTCGCGCAGCGTCTGAACCAGGCCGTGGGTGGTGGCCTTCGCCAGGCCGAGCGCAGTGGCGAGCTGGCCGAGGCTGGTCGGGCCGTCCTCGACCGCCAGCAACTGCAGGATCGCCGCAGCCCGCTCAACCGATTGGACCCGTGCCGTCATCGTCTGGCCCTCCTCAGCAGGCGTTCGGCAATGCCGAACGTAAACCCTTTCGGCGATGCCGAACAGGTCCCATTGTGGCCCCCGTCACAAATTCCTACGTTTCATCCAGTCCGTTGCCGTACGACGAGGAGACAAACGATGGAACGGCTCACCAGACGCACCCTGTTCGGCGAGATGGTCGCCGAGTTCGCTGGGACGATGATCCTGATCCTGTTCGGGGTCGGCGTCGTCGCCCAGGTGGTCACCAGCAAGGGGACGCTCGGCGACCACGACTCGATCGCCTGGGCGTGGGGGCTCGGGGTCACCTTCGGTGTCTACACCGCGGCCCGGATCAGTGGCGCGCATCTCAACCCCGCCGTCACGGTGGCGCTGGCGGTGTTCAGCGGCTTCTCCTGGCGCAAAGTGGCGCCGTTCGTACTGGCGCAGACCCTCGGCGCCTTCGTCGCCGCCCTGCTGGTCCGGGTGGTGTACGCCGACGCGATCGCCACGGTCGACCCGGGCCACACCATCGCCACCCAGGGCATCTTCTCGACCCTTCCCGGCAACGGGGCCATGGACGTCAGCACCGGAACGGCGTTCTTCGACCAGATCCTCGGCACCGCGATCCTGCTGTTCCTCATCATGGCGGTGACCGACTCGCGCAACGACGCCCCCGTCGCCTGGATGGCGCCGTTCATCGTCGGCCTGATCGTCGTCGGGATCGGGATGGCGTGGGGCACCAACGCCGGCTACGCGATCAACCCGGCCCGCGACTTCGGCCCGCGGCTCGCCTCGTTCCTCACCGGCTACGACACCGCGTTCGAGGACCAGCGTGGCGCGCTCTACTTCTGGGTCCCGATCGTGGCCCCTCTGATCGGTGGACTCCTCGGCGCGGGAGCCTACAAGCTGGCCATCTCGCGCTTCATGCCCGACGACGACGAGCCCGGCGAGGTCGGCGAGATCCCGACCGCCGAGCCCCACGTCTACCGCACCCCGACCGCATCCCAGCCCAGCTGACTCCCGACCCGCACACCGATAGGAGCACACACCATGGCTGACTACGTCGGCGCCATCGACCAGGGCACCACCAGCACCCGCTTCATGATCTTCGACCACGGCGGTAACGAGGTCGCCCGCCACCAGCTCGAGCACGAGCAGATCATGCCGAAGCCAGGCTGGGTCGAGCACAGCCCCTTCGAGATCTGGGAGCGCACCAGCTCGGTCATGAAGACCACCCTGGCCCGGGCCGGGATGCAGGGCTCGGACCTCGCCGCGCTCGGCATCACCAACCAGCGCGAGACCACCGTGGTCTGGAGCAAGAAGACGGGCCGGCCCTACTACAACGCGATCGTGTGGCAGGACACCCGCACCGACCGGATCGCGACGGCACTGGACCGGGACGGCCGCGGCGACGTGATCCGCCGCAAGGCCGGGCTACCGCCGGCGACGTACTTCTCCGGCGGCAAGATCCAGTGGATCCTGCAGAACGTCGACGGCGTGCGCCAGGCGGCCGAGGCCGGGGATGCGATCTTCGGCAACACCGACTCCTGGCTGCTGTGGAACCTCACCGGCGGCACCCGCGGCGGCGTGCACGTCACGGACGTCACCAACGCCAGCCGCACCATGCTGATGAACCTGGAGACCCTCGACTGGGACGACGAGTTGCTGGCGATGTTCGACATCCCGCGCCAGATGCTCCCCGAGATCCGGCCCTCCTCGGACCCGACGTTCTACGGTCACACCCTCGAGGACGGCCCACTCGGCGCCGCCGTACCCCTCTCGGCGAGCCTCGGCGACCAGCAGGCCGCCATGGTCGGCCAGGTCTGCCTGGCGCCCGGCGAGGCGAAGAACACCTACGGCACCGGCAACTTTCTGCTGCTCAACACCGGCACCGAGCTGGTCCGCTCCAAGAACGGACTGCTGAGCACCGTGTGCTATCAGTTCGGCGACCAGGCGCCGGTCTACGCCCTCGAGGGGTCGATCGCGGTCACCGGTTCCGCGGTGCAGTGGCTGCGCGACCAGCTCGGACTGATCTCCGGCGCCGCGCAGAGCGAGGCGCTGGCCCGCGAGGTACAGGACAACGGCGGGGTGTACTTCGTGCCGGCGTTCTCCGGGCTGTTCGCGCCCTACTGGCGCTCCGACGCCCGCGGCGCCATCGTCGGGCTGTCCCGGTTCAACACCAACGCCCACATCGCGCGCGCCACCTTGGAGGCGATCTGCTACCAGAGCCGGGACGTCGCCGACGCGATGGAGAAGGACTCGGGGGTCAAGCTCGAGGTACTCAAGGTCGACGGCGGGGTGACCGCCAACAGCCTGTGCATGCAGATCCAGGCCGACGTGCTGGGCGTCCCCGTCAGCCGGCCGGTGGTCGCGGAGACCACCGCACTGGGCGCGGCCTACGCCGCCGGGCTCGCGGTCGGCTTCTGGAAGGACCCCGAGGAGCTGCGCAAGAACTGGAACGAGGACGAGCGCTGGGAGCCGGCGTGGACCGAGGAGCAGCGTCAGGACGGCTACCGCGGCTGGCAGAAGGCGGTTCAGCGGACCCTGGACTGGGTGGACGTGCAGTGAGCGTCTCGGATGGGTCACGCGGCCTGCCTCTCGATCCCGACCGGAACCTGGCCCTTGAGCTGGTCCGGGCGACGGAGGCTGCGGCGATGGCCGCGGCCCGTCAGGTCGGGCGCGGCGACAAGACCCAGGTTGACCAGGCCGCGGTGGACGCGATGCGTCCTGTGCTGGGCTCGGTCGGCATGCGCGGCGTGGTGGTGATCGGCGAGGGAGAGAAGGACGAGGCGCCGATGCTGTTCAACGGCGAGCAGGTCGGCAACGGCTCCGACCCGGAGGTGGACATCGCGGTCGACCCGGTCGACGGCACCACCGCCGCGGCTAAGGGACTGCCCAACGCCGTCGCCGTCGTCGGGCTCGCGGAACGCGGCACCATGTTCGACCCCGGGCCCTGCGTGTACATGGACAAGCTGGTCGTGCCCGCCGCTGCGGCCGGGGCGGTCGACCCCACGGCACCGACCGCGGAGGTGTTGGCCAGCGTGGCGCGGGCACTGGGCAAGGACCCTGCGGAGCTCACCGTCGCGGTCCTCGACCGACCACGGCACGGCGGCGTGGTCGCGCAGATCCGGGCCGCCGGAGCGGCCGTGAAGTTCCTGCTCGACGGCGACGTCGCTGGCGCGATCTCCGTGGGCCGACCGGACTCCGGCATCGACGTCCTGATGGGTGTGGGGGGCACGCCCGAGGCCGTCCTGGCGGCCTGCGCGCTGCGTTGCGGAGGCGGCGCGATGTTCGGCCGGCTGCATCCGCGCGACGACGAGGAACGGCGGGCGGCCCTCAACTTCGGGCACGACCTCGATCAGATCCTGACCACCACAGACCTGGTGTGCGGCGACGACGTGTTCTTCGCCGCCACGGGGGTCACTGACGGCGCCTTGCTGCGTGGCGTCTGCTTCCACCCGGAGGCGGTGGTCACCGAGTCGATCTCGATGCGCTCCCGGTCCGGGGCAGTACGTTTGGTTGAGACCAGGCATGACCGGGTTCAGTCGAACCTCATCGACGCGCGGGACCACCGGACCCGCCGCCCCCACGACGAACTCCGATCGAAAGGTCAGCTGACGTGAAGACGCAACCGCTGAGCCCGCAAGCCCGGACCGAGGTCCTCTCCCGGCTGGCCGACCAGGAGCTCGACGTGCTGGTGATCGGCGGCGGGGTCGTCGGGGCCGGCGCCGCCCTCGACGCCGTGACCCGGGGTCTGAAGGTGGGCCTGGTCGAAGCTCGCGACTACGCCTCCGGCACGTCGAGCCGGTCCAGCAAGCTCTTCCACGGCGGGCTGCGCTATCTCGAGCAGTTCAACTTCGCGCTGGTCTTCGAGGCCCTCCGCGAGCGTGCCCTCGTGCTGAACACGCTGTGTCCCCACCTCGCCCGGCCGGTGCCGTTCATCTACCCGTTGGAGAAGCCCATCGACCGCGCCTACGTCGGGCTCGGTGTGGGCGTGTACGACGTGATGGGCGCCGGGCGTGGCGTACCCGGCCACCTGAAGCACCTGAGCCGCAAGAAGACGTTGGAGTCCTTCCCGTCGGGCAAGCGCTCCGCGATCCGAGGCGCGGTCCGGTTCTACGAGGGCCAGATCGACGACGCGCGGCACACCGTGATGCTGGCCCGCACGGCCGCCGACTACGGGGCGCTGTGCGCCAACAGCACCCGGGTCACCGGGTTCCTGCGCGAGGGCGACCGGGTTGTCGGGGTCACCGCCCAGGACCTCGAGTCCGGCACCGAGATCCGGGTCCGCGCCCGCGAGGTCATCAACGCCGCCGGCGTATGGACCGACGAGATCCAGCGGATGGTCGGCGGACGGGGTCAGTTCCAGGTCCGGGCGTCCAAGGGGATCCACATCGTCGTCCCGCGCAACCGGATCAACTCCGCGACCGGGATCATCACCCGGACCGAGAAGAGCCTGCTGTTCATCATCCCCTGGGGAAGCCACTGGATCATCGGCACCACCGACACCGACTGGAAGCTCGACCTGGCGCATCCGGCCGCGAGCCGGACCGACATCGACTACCTGCTCGACCACGCCAACCACCTGTTGGCCGATCCACTCACCCGCGACGACGTGGTCGGGGTCTACGCGGGCCTGCGACCGCTGCTGGCCGGCGAGTCGGAGTCGACGAGCAAGCTGTCGCGCGAGCACGCGGTGTCCAGCCCGGTGCGGGGACTGACCATGATCGCGGGCGGAAAGTACACGACGTACCGGGTGATGGCCAAGGACGCCGTGGACGCCGCGGTGCACGGCCTGGAACGAGTGGTACCGCCATCGTGCACCGAGCGGGTGCTGCTCGCCGGTGCCGACGGTTACCTCGGCGACTACAACTCACGGCACCTGATCGCGGGGCGGAGCGGGCTGCACGTGTCGAAGATCGAGCACCTGCTCGGCCGTTACGGCAGCCTGATCTCGGAGCTGCTGGAGCTGGTCGCCGAGCGGCCGGAGCTCGGCGAGCCCCTGGCCGATGCACCGGAGTACCTGCGTGTGGAGGCCTACTACGCGGCCAGCCACGAGGGCGCACAGCATCTCGAGGACGTGCTGACCCGGCGGACCCGGATCTCCATTGAGGTGCCCGACCGCGGGGAGGCTGCCGCCGCCGAGGTCGCCGAGCTGATCGCGCCGGTCCTCGGCTGGGACGACGAGCGCGTCGCCCGTGAGGTCGACCACTACCGGGCCCGCGTCAAGGCGGAGTGGGAATCCCAAACCCAGCTCGACGACAACACCGCGGACGCTGCCCGCCTGGGTGCCCCGGACGTGCGGGTGGGGAGCCGCGGCCCAGATTGAGCAACTAGTACCGCGTCAGGCAACCTTCGCCCGTTTGATGGTCTCGGCTCGTTTGACGACCTTGCGTAGTCGTGGGTCGGTGCCGTCGAGTGCGAAGTAGCGCAGGGCGGTGAACTGGGCCTCGATCCGGTTCAGCCATGAGCCGTAGAACGGCATGTAGGCCAGCTCGACGTTGCTCTGCGCGGCCCAGTCCCCGACGCGGGAGTCGGTCCTGGTCGATAGGTGGGGGGAGAAGTTGTCCAGGACGATCGCGATCCGCACCTCACGCGGGTGCAGGGAGGGTCGACCCGGGCGACCTCTTTGCCTCCACCCAGAGGTCATTGCCGCAAGGTTGGACGTCCTTTGTCGCAGCGTTCGTGGCAATCGTGTTGCGCGGCGCGTTTGATCCGCGTGTCCTGGCCGCAGATGTGGAGCCCTGAGACGTCTTGACTGAGCCGGTCACAACACACACGGGGACACCGGGTGAGCTCGCCGTGACGTACAGTGTGCACTAACTGTGAACGTCGTCGTCGGGGAGTAGCAGTGAGTGTCAACCAGCCGTCCACCGAATGGGTCGGGATCGGCGAGCGCATCCGTCTGGCACGGGAGGGTGCAAGGCTCAGCGTGAGAGAGCTTGCCCGTCGCGTGGACGTGTCTCCCAGCCATGTCTCGCAGGTGGAGCGTGGCCTCGCACAGTTCAGCGTGCGGGCTCTCTACAACGTCGTCAGCGAACTCGGCATCTCTATGGATGGTCTCTTCGACGACGGCGTCGCTGCGCTGGAAGAACTCGATCCGGAGGACGATCCGGAGAACCCCGTGCCCGCTGCGGCCCCTCCTGTCGGCGATGATCCTCTCGCTGACGCCCACATCGTGCTCCGCGTCGCGGCACGACCCTCGCTCCCGCTCGCGGGAGGGACCCGATGGGAGCGGCTGACCCCCCACCGGGAGACTGGAGCGGAGTTCATCGAGGTGGTGTACCCGCCCAACGAGGATGCTTCGACCGTTCTCCCCGACTTCATCCGTCACTCCAGTCGCGAGTACGGCGTGGTCACCCAGGGGTCCCTGCACGTGCAGGTGGGCTTCGACCAGGCCGTCCTCGAGGTGGGCGACTCGATGGCGTTCGACTCCGATGTCCCGCACCGGTTCTGGAACGCAACTCCGCAGGAGGTGCGCGCCATCTGGTTCATCTGGGAGACCCCGGGCGCCAAGGACGCGACGCCGGCGTGGACGGGCATGACCGCGCACTGAGCTGATCGGTGTCGAACCTCGCGCCGGGGGGTGGAGTCCACCAACCCCACGGGGCGTTCTTACTTGTTCTGTGGCGCGACACAGGGGCCGGGAAATGTCTGCTCCGGGGGTTACCCACTGTCCACTGCTGATGTACGTTCTGTTGTGACAGACACCACAGTGTGTTTAGACAGAACACACATCAGGACGAGGAGAGTGCCACGATGAACGAAAGCACCCGTGGGGCGGTCGGCTCGGTCGTCATCGAGGCGGACTCCATCGTCAAGCGCTTCGGCGGCGCCGTCGCGGTCAACGACGTGAGCCTCTCGGTGCGAGCGGGCGAGATCTACGGTCTGGTGGGCGAGAACGGCGCCGGCAAGTCGACGCTGATGCGGATCCTCGCCGGGGTGCTTTCCCCGACGGAGGGCGAGGTGCGCGTCGACGGCGTCCGTCTGGAGGGCGGGACCCGCGCGTCGCTCGACGCCGGCATCTCCCTGGTGCACCAGGAGCTCAGCCTGGTCCCCGAGATGACTGGGGCCGAGAACATCATGCTGGGCGCGTTCCCCACCAGTCGCGGTTTCATCCGGTCCGGGGACCTGAAGAAGATCGCCTCGGACGCCCTCGAGGAGATCGGCGTGGAAGTCGACCTCGACGAGCCGGTCGCCCGGCTGTCCGTGGCGCTGCGCCAGTTCATCGAGATCGCCCGGGCTGTCGCGCGAAAGCCCAAGGTTCTCATTCTCGATGAGCCCACCGCGTCGCTGACGCCGGCGGAGACCGACTACCTGCTGGCGATGCTGCAGCGACTGGCCGAGAAGGGCCTGTCGATCGTCTACATCTCGCACCGCATTCCCGAGATCTTCGCCATCTGCAATCGAGTCGCTGTGCTGCGCGACGGCGACCTGATCGAGACGATGGACATCGAAGAGACGGCCCCCGACGAACTTGTCGACAAGATGGTCGGTCGTGAGCTGAAGCTCGAGCTGCAGACCCGCCGGAAGAGCGAACCAGGAGAGGTCATCTTCTCCGCCCGCGGTATCCGCGCGGCCGGTGTCAACGGCATGGACGTTGACGTGCGGGCCGGACAGATCGTCGGGCTCGGCGGTCTGGTGGGAGCGGGTCGCACCGAGTTCGTCCGTGCCGCACTGGGCGTCGACCCCAAGACGGCCGGCGTGGTGACGATCACCAGGGACGGACAGACCCATCGGATCGGGACCTACCAGTCTGCCATCCGCAACGGTGTCGCCTACGTTCCAGAGGAGCGCCGCACCGACGGGCTGGCTCTCAACATGTCGGTGTCGGACAACATCGCGCTGCCCAACCTGACGCATCTGTCCTCCGGCAGCGTGCTCAAACCGACCATGATCTCTAAGTTCGCCTCCACACTCGCCGACTCGGTGGGCTTGCGACCACCGAACATACGTCGTGATGCGGGTGAGTACAGCGGTGGCAACCAGCAGAAGGTGGTGATCGCCAAGTGGCTGGGTCGCGAACCTGACGTCATCGTGCTCGACGAACCGACTCGAGGCGTGGACGTCGGTGCCAAGGCCGAGATCCACCGCCTCGTCGGAGACCTGGCCCACAACGGCGCCGCGATTCTGGTGATCAGTTCCGACTTGCCAGAGCTGTTGGACCTGTCCGACGTCATCCATGTCATCCGGGACGGTCAGATCGCCGGCACTCTTGCCGGCGACGAAGCGGATGAGAAGTCCGTGATGTCCCTTGCAGCTGGAGGAAGCCTGGTGGACGCATCATGAGCAGGACAGCCATCGCCGAGCCGGCCCCGGTGCCCGCTGCACCGAGTGAGACCGACCTCGCCAAACGCAATACCTCAATCCTGCAGTGGGTCGCCGAGCGGGGGATCTTCCTGTTCACCGCGTTGCTGATCGTCCTGGCCGCACTCTTCATCAACGGTTTCGCCTCGGTCGTCAACATCACCGACGTCTTCAATCGAGCGGCACCGATCGGCATCGTCGCGGTCGGGATGACGTTCGTGGTCATCAGCGGGAACTACCTCGACCTGTCGGTCGTCGCGCAGGTGGCGACCGCGGCGGTGATCTTCATCGGCGTCAGCAACAACTACAACATCCCGGTCGCGGTGCTGGCGGCGTTGGTCGTCGCGCTCCTCTACGGGGCGATCAACGGAGTCGCCGTCGGCTATTTCAAGGCCAATGCCGTGATCGTGACCTTGTCGACCACCTACATCGGGCTGGGCATCCTGCGCTGGCTCTCGGGTGGAAGCATCTTCTTCGGGCCGTCCGACGGGCCGATCAAGGCGATGGGTGAGATCAAGATCGCGACCATCCCGCTCTCGATGATCGTGCTCGTCGTCATGGCGCTGGTCCTGTCGTTCGTACTGCGGCGGACCACCTTCGGGTTCCTGGTTCGCTCCGTCGGCTCGAACCCGGAGGCCACCCGACTCTCGGGCGTCTCCACGCCCCGGGTGGTGCTCGGTGCCTTCGTCATCACCGCTATCGCCGCCATGATCGGAGGCTTCGTCCTCGCGGCGTTCTCCAACACCGCAGTCTCATCGATGGCCACCGGGTTCGACTTCCGGGCGCTCGCGGCCATCATCATCGGCGGCACCAGCGTCTTCGGTGGCCGGGGCAGCGTCCTCCGCACGCTGCTCGGCGTCATCTTCATCAGCGTCCTGACCAATGTGCTGGTGCTCTCCAAAATCGGCTTCGGTTGGCAGCAGATCGCGATCGGGGTACTGATCGTCTTCGCGGTGTCCGTCGACGCCCTGGCCAGAAAGTTGGCGAAATGATGTCCACCAACCAGACCAAGAGCTCCCACGTGGACACCGGAAATGCCTGGGCAACCACCCGGACAGTTCTGGGGCGAAGGACCGAGTCGCGGGCCGTCGTCCTCCTCGTGCTGGTGGCGACTGCCGCCCTGATCTTCGCTCCCACCGTGTTCACCGCCTACCAGGTGACCCTCGATTTCGTAGCCCTCGTCGGGCTGGTTGCCATCGGCTTGACCGTGGTCATCCTGATGGGCGAACTGGACCTCAGCGTGGCCAGCACGCTCGCCGTGTCCGGAGTCATCCTGGCCCTGGTACCGAACCTGTTCCTGGGCATCGTCTTGGCACTGGCCACCGGGCTGGTGATCGGCGCGGTCAACGCGTTCTTCGTCGTCAAGGTCGGCATCAACTCGTTCATCGCGACCCTGGGCATGCTGTTCGCTCTGCGTGGGCTGGCTCTGGTGCTCTCCAACTCACAACCCGTGCCGCTGACGAACGCGGATGCCGGAATCAGCTTCGGACGCCCATTCATCGGGCCGATCACTCCGCGGGTGATCTTGTTCGCCATCGTGTTCATCGCACTCCAGGTGTTCGTCACCCGGGTCCGGGCCGGCCGGGAGTCGTACGCGGTCGGCGGCAACCGCCAGGCTGCCGCCGATGCCGGTATCCCGGTATCGCGCAGGATCCTCACGGGGTTCATGATCTCCGGCTTCGTTGCCGCGCTGGCGGGGGTCATCAACACCCTCGAGCTCACGGCGGCAGACCCGACCTCGGGATCCACCGCACTGCTGACGAGCTTCGCTGCCGCCATCATCGGCGGGACCGTCCTGACCGGCGGACGGGGATCGATCCTGGGCACCCTCATCGGCGCCGGGGCCCTGGGCATCCTCACCGTCGGACTGACCCTCTACGGCGTACAGGCCGAGATCCAGGAGATCTTCATCGGCACGGTGCTCTTCGTCGCGGTGATCACTGACCCCGCCAGTCTGCGCGCCGTCGCGGGGAACCTTCGCACCTGGCTCCAGGGCCGCCGACCTCAGACCGTCGCCTGAGATGAGCTCACCCACCCCGTGCGCTCTCCGTACAAGGAGAAGGAGGAACACCATGCGCGTCTCCCGCGTCGTGGCCGGAGCTACCAGCGTAGTGGCGATCGGATTGGCAGTCTCGGGCTGTTCGTCGACCGCCGAAGGGTCGTCCGACGGCTCGAAGGGCAGCCACAAGATCTACGCCCTGCTCCCGCAAGGGACCGACCAGCCCTACGGCACCACCTACCTGCCGGCGATGAAGCAGGAGGCGGCCAAGGACAACATCAAGCTGACGATCACGAACTCGCAGTACGACGCCAACAAGCAAGCGAGCAACTGCCGCGTGGCGGTCGCCGCCAAGCCAGACCTGATCATCTTGTGGCCGGCCGTCAATGACACCGTGCGACCGTGCCTGGTCGCCGCGCAGGCGGCCGACATCCCCGTCACCGTGACCAACTCCGACGTGAATCCAAAAGACCAGCCCCTCACCCAGGGCTTCTCCGGTCCCGACACCTACGGCGAGGGTGCCGCATCGGCGCAGATCATGTGCGGGCTGGCGGCCGGTAAGCCCACCAACATCCTGGTGGTCAACGGCCTCACCGGAAACTCCACCGCCATCAGCCGCCGTGCGGGCTTCGTGGAAACGATCAAGAAGAGCTGTCCCAACATCAAGATCCTGGCCGAACAGCCGGGTGATTGGAACAAGGACACCTCCCAGACCGTCACGTCGGAGATGCTCACCTCGGTGGGCTCCTCCAAGGTGAACGGCATCTTCGCCGCGGACGACACGATGGCGGCCGGGGCTGTCGCTGCTCTCAAGGCTCAGGGGATCGATCCGAAGCCGCTGCTGATCACTTCGATCGGCAATACCAAGCTGGGCAATCCGCTGGTGAAGGCCGGTGACATCGACGGCACCATCTTCCAGTCCTCATCCTGGGACGGCCAACACGCGATCACCCTGGCCCACAAGGTGCTCTCGGGCAAGGAGCGCGCGCGACAGCTCCTGATGCCGTCAGTGAAGGTCACCAAGAAGAACGCCGCCGATCCCGCTGTCGCACCCGAGTGGTGACCACCTCCCTCGGCTATCCATCAGACCGCCCAAGGAGGGCGAACATGACTCTGACCAGACCGCAGCCATCAGCCACGCCCGCACTGGACTTCGACACCAGGGCCATCCCGGCGCACGGACACATGGGCGTCGACTACGAAGCCCGGGTCGACTTCCACCGATTGCGTGAGTACCGGCTCGGGAGGGCGATGGAGGCGTTGCGCGCCAGCGGTTGCGGAGCCTTCCTGCTGTTCGACTTCTACAACATCCGCTACACGACCCAGACCTGGATCGGTGGCGCCCTCGGCGACAAGATGTCGCGCTACGCGCTGCTGACCAGTGACGCCAAACCCTACCTGTGGGACTTCGGATCGGCGGCCAAGCACCACAGGCTGTTCGCGCCTTGGCTCGAGCAAGACCGCTGCCAGTCGGGCATGCTCGGCCTGCGAGGGGCGATCCATCCCGAGGTTGGCCTGATGAAGGATGCTGTCGCGACGATCAAGGGCCTGCTGAGCGACGCCGGCGTGGCCGGCGAGCCGATCGGGGTCGACATCGTCGAGCCGGCGTTCCTGTTCGAGATGCAGGCCCAGGGCCTGCACGTCGTGGACATCCAGCAGCAGATGCTCGAGGCCCGCTCGATCAAGTCGGTCGATGAGATCATGCTGCTGAGCCAGGCCGCTGCCATGGTGGACGGCGTGTACCAGGACATCGTCGACGTGCTCAAGCCCGGCATCCGCGAGAACGAGATCGTGGCCCTGGCAGCCAAGCGGCTCTACGAGATGGGCTCGGACCAGGTCGAGGCCATCAACGCGGTCTCCGGTGAGCGCTGCAACCCGCACCCGCACAACTTCACCGACCGGCTGATCCGTCCGGGCGACCAAGCCTTCTTCGACATCATCCACTCCTACAACGGCTACCGGACGTGCTACTACCGAACGTTCTCCGTCGGCACCTCGACGGCGCCGCAGCGTGAGGCGTACACGAGGGCCCGCGAATGGATGGACGCCGCCATCGAGAAGGTCGCCGACGGGGTCGGCACCGACGAGGTGGCCCGGCTCTGGCCCAAGGCCACCGACCTCGGCTTCGCCAGCGAGATGGACGCCTTCGGGCTTCAGTTCGGCCACGGCCTTGGGCTCGGACTGCACGAGCGGCCGATCATCTCGCGGTTGAACAGCATCACCGACCCGGTCGAGATCAAGACCGGCATGGTCTTCGCTCTCGAGACCTACTGCCCAGCCTCCGACGGCGTCTCCGCCGCCCGGATCGAGGAGGAGGTCGTCGTCACCGGGCGCGGTGCCGAGGTGCTCACCAGATTCCCGGCAGACGACCTCTTCGTCGCCAACCCCTACTGAATTCCTCGGTCACCCGACACACGAAGGAGCACTCTGAGATGGACGCAACACGTCTCGCCGGAAAGAACATCCTGATCACCGGAGCCGCCCAGGGCATGGGTGCCGCGGTAGCGCACGACTACGCCGCACAGGGGGCGAAGGTCTGCCTCGGTGACGTCAACCTCGAGGGCGTCGCACAGACCGCCGAGCAGATCCGCAACAAGGGTGGCTTCGCCACTCACGTGAAGCTCGACGTCAGCAGCGAGGAGGACGCGGCCGCGGCGGTGGCCCACACGGTCGAGGAGCTCGGCAGCATCAACGTGCTGGTCAACAACGCCGGCATCAACAAGCCACTGTTCTTCCTCGACATCACCAAGGACAACTGGCAGAAGATCATGGACGTCAACGCCTGGGGCACGCTCAACTGCATGCAGGCCGCCGCCCGCCAGATGAAGGCACAGGGCAAGCAGGAGTACCCCTACAAGATCATCAACGTGGGCTCGATCCTCTCCCGCGAGGCCTTCGACGACGTCGTCGTCTACTCGGCCAGCAAGCACGCCGTGCTCGCTCTGATCAAGGGCGGCGCCAAGGCTCTGGTCGAGCACAACATCACCGTCAACGGCTACGGCCCCGGCGTGGTCCGCACCGAGCTGTGGGAGCAGTTGGACAAGGACCTCGTCGCGATCGGCAAGTTCGACAAGCCCGGTGAGTCGATGGACTCCCTCGCCGAGAACATGATCCTGATGAAGCGCTACTCCTACCCCGAGGACGTGGTCGGGACCGCGTCGTTCCTGGCCAGCGCCGACAGCGACTACATGACCGGCCAGCTGATCATGATCGACGGCGGCATCGTGATCCAGTGACCGCTCCGACGGGCTCCGTCCATGAAGCCCGGCATCCCCATCCCCGAGACCTCCCGTGGGTCCGTGCAGCGCGAAAGGCAAGGTCATGCCCACAGTGAACGCCCCGTCCCGGCTCCTCATCGGTGGTGAGTGGGTCGACACGGCTCGGCACCTCGACGTGCACAACCCGGCCACCGAGGAGCTGCTCTCGGCCATCGGTGACGCCTCTGTGGAGGATGCTCTGCAGGCGGTGGGTGCCGCGCACGACGCTCTCGGGCCGTGGGCGGACTCGTCGCCGCGCGAGCGGGCGGAGGTGCTGCGCCGCTCCTTCGAGATCATGACGGCAGAGATCGAGGACTGTGCGCGACTGATCGTGCTGGAGAACGGCAAGGCGTGGAGCGACGCGATGGGGGAGGCCACGTACGCCGCCGAGTTCTTCCGCTGGTTCTCCGAGGAGGCCTGTCGGGTTGCCGGCGACTTCCGCACCGCACCGGGTGGCGACAAGACCATCGTCGTCGACCACCGCCCCATGGGCTTGGCCTACATGATCACGCCGTGGAACTTTCCGGCCGCGATGGCGACCCGCAAGCTGGCTCCGGCCCTCGCGGCCGGATGCACAGCTGTCCTCAAGCCAGCCGCGGAGACTCCGTTGACTGCGCTGTGGGTGGCCGAGGTGATGCAGCGAGCCGGTGCCCCCGATGGGGTGGTGAATGTGATCACCACCTCCGAGGCTGGACCCGTCTCGGAGGCGGTGCTGGCCGACCCGCGGGTGGCGACGCTGTCGTTCACCGGGTCGACGTACGTGGGCAAGCTGTTGCTCGGGCAGACGGCCAAGCGAGCGCTGCCCTCCTCGATGGAGCTGGGCGGCAACGCACCGTTGCTGGTGCTCGAAGGCGCCGATGTCGACGCAGCGGTCGCCGGAGCTCTGGTGGCGAAGATGCGCAACGGGGGGTCGGCCTGCACGGCCGCCAACCGCTTCTACGTCCACGAGTCGCTCACCGGTGAGTTCACCGACCGCTTCCAGGCGGCCCTCGGGTCGCTCCGGATCGGTCCGGGGACCGACCGGGAGAACGAGCTCGGCGCCATGGTGAGCATCAAGGAACGCGACAAGATCCTCGAACTGGTCGGCCACGCGGAGGAGGAGGGCGGCACGGTGTTGGCGGTCTCCGAGGCCCCGGCCACGGGGGCGTTCCTCGCGCCGCGCATCGTGCGGGGCGTCGAGCACGGCTCCACGCTGACCCGGGAAGAGATCTTCGGGCCGGTGGCACCGATCGTCACCGTCGACTCCACAGACGAGGCAGTGAGGATGGCCAACGACACCGAGTACGGCTTGATCTCCTACGTGTTCGCCCGCGACAACGGTGAGGGCATCAGGGTTGCGCGCCGGATGGAGTCGGGGATGGTGGCCGTCAACCGTGGTGTCGCCTCTGACCCCGCGGCACCCTTCGGTGGGATGAAGGAGTCCGGGCTCGGCCGCGAGGGCGGGTTCGCCGGCATCCACGAGTTTCTCGAGACGCAGTACCTCGCCGTGGACCTCTGAGACGCGGTCCCGGCGCCCAGCGCCGAAGACGGGGGAGTCAGTCACGGGAGTGGCGCTGTGCCTGCGAACACCTCGGGGTGCATAGCCAGCTCCAGCCTGGTCCGGCGGATGTGCATCGTCAGGATGGTGCTCGCCGTCTCGGGGTCCGCCGACGCGATCGCGTCGATCAGGAGGCGGTGCTCGGAGGCGATGATCCAGGAGCCCTGCCTCCAGGCCAGGCGCGTGAAGGCGCGACGGTAGTGCTGGGTGGTGTCCCACAGTCTCTCCACCATCCGGGCGAGCTGGGGAGCGCGATGCCTTCGATATGTCGCCCAGTGGAAACGGCGGTCGAGCACCAGAAAGCGCTCGACGTCGTCGTTCGACTCGATGTCGTCCTGGATCTTGTGGAGCTCGGCGAGGTCGGCGGAGGTCAGCCTCGGCATGCTCTCGACCAGTAGCAGGGGCTCGATCCGCTCGCGGATCTGGTAGCTGATGCCCAGGTCGTGCGGATCCATCTGGGAGACCCAGGCACCCGAGTTGGACTTCAGCGTGACCAGGCCGCGCGACTCCAGGATTCGCAGAGCATCCCGCACGGGGATCCGGCTGGCGGCCAGCTCCTCGGCGATCTCCTCCTGCTTGATCCGGGTGCCCGGCGGTAGCACGCCGTGCAGGATGCGCTCACCGATGACCTCGGCGATCCGCTGGCTCGCGGTGGAGCCTTGCCCCTCGCTCATGGGTCCTCCGGTCGTGGTTCCTGGACCCAGGTCGGCCGGCTGCCTCACTCGAAGTCCTCGGGTCGGTGGTCGAAAGCCTTGCCCTCGGGATAGGAGACCAGCTCGAACTGCATCCCCCACGGACTCAGAAAGTACACCCAGCGTTGCCCTGCGCTCGGACCCTTGCTGGTGGTCGGATCGCCCAGGACGGTGAGCCCGTTGGCGTGCAGCGCCGCGAGCGCCGCGTCGAGGTCTCGAACGTAGATCGCCACGTGGTGGCCGCCGACGTCACTATTGCGCGGAGGTGACAGGGCCTGGTCGGGGGCGGCGTACTGGAAGACCTCGAAGATCGCCTGGCCGCCCAGCCGGTAGAAGTGCAGCCGCTGCATCACCGCGCGCGCGTCGACGTTCAGGTGCTCGTTCATCCAGCTGCCCGAGTCGTCGCGGTATGGCCCCAGCCGGTACAGGTACTCGCATCCCAGAACCTCGGTGAAGAACTCGTGGGCTTCGTCGAGGTCGGGCACCGTGACGCCGATGTGGTCGACGGCGCGGACGCCCGGCAATCGTGTGACAGTCATCTCATCTCCTTGTTGCAATGTATCCATTAACAGCCTACGCTCAGATATACAAGCGCTCAAGTGTGACGCAAAGCGCAGGCTATTGGATACAAAACATCAGCGTATGAGGAGCTGGCATGCCGAGTCACCACGCACTGGAACAGGGCTCCCCGTGGCTGGAGCTCACCGTCGACGACAGCGACTGGACCGCGGCGGATCCCGACCTGCTGCTGCAGATGCTCGGGCAGGCCCAGTGGATCCGGTCCTTCGAGGAGTACGTCCTCGAGCTCGCTGGCCAGGGACTGGTGCACGGTCCCGCTCACTCCAGCGTCGGCCAGGAGGGCGGAGCGGTCGGCTCCGTGCTGCCGCTCCGCTCGGACGACTTCGTGAACGGCTCCCACCGCGGCCACCACCAGTTCCTGGCCAAGGCTTTCGGCCACGGCGTGACGCCCAAGTCGGGTGCGCTCCCGGAGCTGACCCCCGAGGTGCACGAGATCCTGCGCAGGACGCTCGCGGAGATCTGTGGTCTCTCCGACGGGTTCTGTCGGGGACGGGGCGGATCGATGCACCTGCAGTGGCGCGAGGCGGGCGCCATGGGCACCAACGCGATCGTGGGTGGCGGCGTCCCGCAGGCGGCCGGCTTCGCCTGGAACCAGCTGCACGCCGGCACCGACGCCGTCTCGGTCACCTACTTCGGTGACGGTGCGGTCAACATCGGCTCGGTGCTCGAGACGTTCAACCTCGCGGCCGCCTGGAAGCTACCCGTCTGCTTCTTCATCGAGAACAATCAGTACGCCGTGTCCACCCCCGTCGCCAAGGCCACCGCGGAGCCGCGGCTCTCGGCGCGCGGGCTCGGGTTCAACATCGCGAGCTGGCGGGTCGACGGCATGGACGCGCTCGCCGTGCACACCGCGATGAGCGAGGCGGTCGACCACATGCGGGCCGGCCACGGGCCCACCATCGTCGAGGCTGACCTCTACCGGTTCTTCCACCAGAACGGCGCCTTCCCCGGCTCAGCGTTCGGTTACCGCGACAAGGCGGAGGAGAAGGCCTGGCGTGACCGCGACCCGATCGCCCAGCTCCGCCGCCGCGTGGTGGCCCGGGACCTTCTCAGCGAGGAGGAGATCGACGCGGCGACCGCCGAGGTGAACGCCGTCATGAAGGGCATCGGTGAGACCTTCCTCGAGGCGGTGCCCGGCGGCAAGCCGAACGAGCGCCGGATCATCGGGAGTCTCTGGCCCGACCCGAGCTTCGTGGACGTGGGCATCCGCGGCGACCTCTCCGAGCTCGAGGGCTCCCGCTACGAGGAATCGGAGTCCTTCTCCGGTGAGCTGGCCGAGCGGCGCTTCGTGGACCTGATCAGTGCGGTGATGGCCCGGCGCATGGAGACCGACGAGTCCATCGTGGTGCTGGGCGAGGACGTGGACGGGCTCAAGGGTGGCACCAACGGCGCCACCAAGCGCCCCCTGGAGCTCTTCCCGGATCGGGTGCTGGGCACGCCGATCAGCGAGAACGCCTTCGCCGGGCTCGGCGGTGG
The DNA here is from genome assembly GCA_963800225.1 of uncultured Actinomycetota bacterium. Classification (GTDB taxonomy): domain Bacteria; phylum Actinomycetota; class Actinomycetes; order Propionibacteriales; family Nocardioidaceae; genus Nocardioides_B. Next base: position 45,926 of record CAWDAF010000006.1, read on the forward strand.
CATGGCGTTGGACGGACGCTTCCGCCCAGTCGTGGAGTTCATGTACGCCGACTTCATGTGGGTCGCCGCCGACCAGATCTTCAACCAGATCGCCAAGGCGCGGCACATGTTCGGCGGTGACAACGCCGTACCCCTGGTGCTGCGGAGCAAGCTGGCCGCCGGCACCGGGTACGGCTCGCAGCACTCGATGGACCCTGCCGGCGTGCTGACCACGGCTCCCGGTCTACGGGTCGTCGCCCCCTCGAACCCCTTCGACTACGTGGGCCTGATGAACACCGCCCTGGCTTGTGACGACCCCGTTGTGGTCCTCGAGCACGTGGACCTCTACACCGCAACCGGCACCGCCCCGGTCGACGACCTCGACTACCGCATCCCCGTCGGCAAGGCTGCCCTCCGTCGGGAGGGCGACGACCTCACGGTGATCAGCTACCTCACGATGGTCGGGCACTGCCTCGAGGCGCTCGACGAGGTCACCGAGGTGTCCGGCGACCTGATCGACCTGCGCTGGCTCGACCGGGCCTCGCTCGACTGGAACACCATCGAGGCCAGCGTGAAGAAGACCAACCGGGTCCTGATCGTGGAGCAAGGTGCGGTCGGCACGTCGTACGGCGGCTGGCTGGCCGACGAGATCCAGCGCCGGCTCTTCGACTGGCTCGACGCCCCCATCGAGCGGGTGACCGGTGCCGAGGCGTCTCCCAGCATCAGCAAGGTGCTGGAGCGTGCTGCCATCGCGAAGACCGACGAGGTCATCGCGGCTCTGCGCGCCATCGCCGCGGACTGACGGTCCACCCGACCACGAGAGAGAAGGAACCCCATGGCTGAGCTGTTGCTCGTCCCCGAGGTCGCCGCTGGCGCCACCGAGGTCGTCATCGCGGAGTGGCTGGCCAAGCCCGGTGACGCCCTCGCGGCCGGTGACGCGATCGCCGTCCTCGAGACGGAGAAGGCCGTGGTTGAGGTCGAGGCCGAGGGCGAGGCCACCTTGCTGACCACCCTCGTGGACGCCGGGAGCCAGATCAGCGTGGGCTCCCCGATGGCCCTTCTCGGCACCGCCGCGGAGCTCGAGGCCGATCTCGACACACTCCTGACGCGGCTCGGGACCGAGGTCGCCGCAGGCACCCCCGCACCTCAGCGACGCGAGCTCCCGGACGCCGAGGAGGAGTCTCCGGCCCCAGGCCAGGCGCCGGCGCCGCAGGTGCAGGCCCCGGCGTCGACCCACAACGAGGCCACCACCTCCGACCCGCGAGAGCGGCTGTTCGTCAGTCCGCTGGCCCGCAGGATGCTCGCGGACGCCGGTATCGACGCCCATGACGTGTCCGGCAGCGGCCCACGCGGGCGCATCCGGCGGCGTGACGTCGAGGCCGCGACCGCGGGGCGCGAACGGCGGTCGTCGGACGAGTCGTCCCGTTCGCCTCACCCAAGGGGAGCGTCGACTTCGACGCCCTGGACGGGCTCGTCCCCGGGATGGACAGACATCCCGCACTCGCGGCTGCGTCGAGCAGTGGCCGCCCGGCTCACCCGGAGCCAGCAGGACATCCCGCACTTCTACGTCAAGCGCACCGCAGTGATCGATGACCTGCTCGCACTGCGTGCCGAACTGAACACCCACTCACCCGCCAAGCTCTCGATCAACGACTTCGTGGTGCGGGCGGTGGCCGTGGCCCACCAGGAGGTGCCGGAGGCCAATGTCATCTGGAACGACGACGCGAGGCGGCAGTTCGACAGCGTAGACATCTCGATCGCGATCGCCTCCGAACGTGGCCTGGTGACGCCGGTCCTGCGCGGGGTCGAGACGAGCTCACTCAGCGCGATCTCGTTGGGGATCAAGGGATTCGTCGAGCAGGCCAACGCGGGACGCCTTCAGCAGAAGGACCTCGAGGGCGGCTCGATCAGCGTCACCAACCTCGGGATGTACGGCGTGGAGGAGTTCGTCGCCATCATCAACCCGCCTCAGTCAGCGATCCTCGCGGTCGGTGCCGGGGACCGGGTCGTGCGCGTGGTGGATGGCGATGTCGCCACGGTCACCGCAATGACGCTGGTGCTCTCTGTTGACCACCGCGCCATCGACGGCGCTCTCGCTGCGCAGTGGATGGCCGCGTTGGTGGCGGCGCTCGAGACCCCGATGCGCCTGGTCGTCTGAGGGCACCGCCGCGGCGTCACCAACGGCGCGCTCCTCGGGGTCCCCCCGCGATGGCGATCGCGGCGCTGAGGCTGGCGCTGCGCTGCACAGGGGAGGCATGACCAGTCTGGACTCCACCCAATGAAGAACCCTCTTGGGGTGTGGATAGCCGGCTCCGGCGATCGGTTCGCAGGGCTCAACGGTGACCTGGACGACCTGGTGTTGTTGGCCATCAAGACCCAGCAGCTTGTGGCGAGGATGTCGACGCGGACAGGCTTGCCGAAGGTCGCGGATGCGGACGTTGAAGTCGATCCCTGACGCCCTATTACCGGCAACCAGGCGCGCCGTGCGAAGGAGGTGCGGAGACGGGGTGCCGTCGCGGATGACGAAGAGAAGACCGCTCCGCCCGTGGTCTCTTCTCTCGGTTCAGGTGTCCGGACTACCGGGTCAGGATCCGGTGCCGAGGTAGCCCAGGTTCCCGGACATCCCCGCATGGACGTGGTCGAGGACGTTCGCCCGATTGCTTGGGGCAAGAACCTGCGGTTTCACCACATGTTCCCCAGGTGTTGCGGGCCGCAAGACATGAGCGAGTGCACGAGCCACAGGTCCTGATCATCTTCGGCCCCAGGCATCCACCTCTAGGCTCGACGCATGAGTCTCAGATCGGCCGTGGGTCAGTACCTCGTCGCCGCCATGGTCTTCCTCGCGCTCGACCTGGTGTGGCTGAGCCTGGTTGCGCAGGGCCTTTACGAGCACTTCCTCGGCGACCTGCTAGCCGACTCGCCCAACGCGATGGCGGCCGTCGTCTTCTACGCGATCTTCGTGGCCGGGCTGGTGTACTTCGTTGTCGCGCCCGCTGTGGAGGAGCAGTCGGCGAGGGCGGCAATCATCCGGGGTGCGGCCTTCGGCCTGGTCACGTACGCGACCTGGGACTTGACCAGCCTCGCGGTGATCGAGGGGTTCCCGGTCGGGATTGTGCCGATCGACATGGCCTGGGGCACCTTCCTGGCGGCGACGGTCAGCACGGTGACGTACCTGCTGTGGCTCCGCCTCACCGAGCGTCGTGCGGGACGTCCTGGAGAGCGGTCGCGATAGCGGCCGAGCGGTACGAGTCCTCGTGCACCGGTCGGCCTCCCTCCGAGTGGCTCAATTGACGGCGCCCGAGTGCGGCCTCGCGAGTCAGGCTAGCCAGGAACACGACGCGTTCGGCAGTGGCCACCTCCTGCGTCTTGGCTTCTGACGCCTTCGCCACGCTCGCCACCAGCCGCGTCGTGTGCAGCGGTGAGTGAGCCGCTGCTGGCAATGTGAGTCTTCCTGTACGTCATGCGCCGGTGATGACCAGTGCCCGGTGCCCTACCGGCTTGCCTGCCTGCCAGAACAGCGGACGTCTCCACGGCTCGGAAACGCGCGTGCGGACGTCCGGGTGCCAGGCGATCGTCTGCTGGCTCGGCGAATTGTTCCGGTGGCCGCGGCGCGTTCCTGAGTCCGACCGCCAACGAGCTCGAGAATCTTTCACGGATCGGCAACCACAGGCCTGTCCGAGCGAAACTAGGGCAACAGGGTTGAACCGCCCTGGCGAGTCCGGAGACTCCAGTCCTTGGGAAGGATGGAGCGTGTCGGGGATAACGTCGACGAGGAGACAGACGCGGCGCCGGGGCGCACGATGCACTTCCCGGTCGACTGGGACCCGCACTTCGCGGACCGGATGGCTCTCGCGGACGTGTCACCACTACGGCACCCAGCACTTCGACCATCACGCTCGACAGCTCACCTGGCCCCGCGTCCCCGAGAACGACCGGCGGCAGGGCGGTGAGTGGGTCCTAGGCGTGCCGGAGAACCGACGGCGGCAGGTCGATGTCGGGGACGAGCTCGACGAGAAGGGTGCGAACACGCTGGTCGAGGTCGCCGATGATGGCGCGCACCGTGGCCTCGTCCTGGCCGCCGGGGTCTGCGACGGGCCAGTCGACGTACTTCACACCGGGGACGTAGGGGCACTCCTCACCGCAGCCGAGGGTGATGGCCATGGTGCTGGCGGCGATGGTGTCGCGGGTGAGCAGCTTGGGCTGTTCCTTCGACGTGTCGAGGCCGAGCCTCTCGAGGACGTCGGCGACCTCGCGGTGGATGTGTTCCCCGGGTTGGGTGCCGGCGGAGACAGCGGTGACGCGGCCGCTGGCGTAGTGCTCGGTCAGGACGCGGCTGATGACGGACCGGCCGCCATTCCGGACGCAGGCGAACACGACCTGCGGTACGCCGTCGCCGTTCGGGCTGGTGTCCGGGGTGCTCATCGCGGGGCTCCTGCCTGGGTCTGAGGGGCGACCGTCTGCTCAGGGAAGAACTTGCGGGCCCACAGGCCGACGTAGACCAGTGCGACGAGCGCCGGCACCTCGATGAGGGGCCCGACGACACCGGCCAGCGCCTGTCCGGATGTGACACCGAAGACGCCGATGGCCACCGCGATGGCGAGCTCGAAGTTGTTGCCGGCGGCGGTGAACGAGACGGCGGTGGCGCGCTGGTAGTCGAACCCGAGCGCCCGGGTCAGCAGCATCGAGCCGCCCCACATGAGCGCGAAGTAGGCCAGCAGGGGTACGGCGATCCGCAGCACATCGAGCGGCTGGCTGGTGATCTTGCCTCCCTGCAGCGCGAACAGGATGACGATGGTGAACAGCAGGCCGTACAGCGCCGCGGGACCGATGCGCGGCAGGAGCTCGGATTCGTACCAGTCGCGGCCCTTGGTGCGTTCGCCGATGGTGCGGGTCAGGTAGCCCGCGAGAAGCGGGATGCCCAAGAACACCAGGACGGACTTGGCGATGCCCCACATGGAGACGTCGAGGGCGTTCTGCGCCAGACCGAGCCAGCCGGGCAGGACCTGGAGGTAGAAGTAGCCCAGGAGCGCGAAAGCCAGGATCTGGAAGATCGCGTTGATCGCGACCAGGATGGCAGCGGCCTCACGGTCCCCGCAGGCGAGGTCGTTCCAGATGAGCACCATCGCGATGCAACGCGCGAGACCAACGATGATCAGGCCGGTGCGGTACTCCGGCAGGTCGGGCAGCAGCAGCCACGCGAGCGCGAACATCAGCGCCGGACCGATCACCCAGTTCAGGACGATCGAAGTGACCAGCAGCCGCCTGTCGCGGGTGACGTGACCGAGCTCGTTGTAGCGCACCTTCGCCAGGACCGGGTACATCATCACGAGCAGGCCGATGGCGATGGGCAGCGACACCGAGCCGACCTCGACCGCGGCGAGCGCGTCGTCCAGTCCGGGGATCAACCGGCCGAGCAGCAGCCCGGTGACCATCGCTACCCCGATCCAGACGGGCAGGAACCGGTCGAGAGTCGAGAGTCGGTGCAGGACGGTGTCGTCGGGCGACGCGGCGGGGGGCTCGTGCGCGGTGTCGCTCATGCGCTGGCCCCCATCAGGTCGGCGCCACCGGCCGCGGTGTCGAGTCCGGTGGCGGTGAACAAGGTGACGAGCGCTTCCATCGCCTGCGGGCGGGCCTTGTAGAACACCCAGGTGCCACGCTTCTCCCGGTCGAGCAGGCCGGTCTCGTGCAGCACCTTGAGGTGGTGGCTGATGGTCGGCTGCGAGAGGTTGAAGTACGGCGTCAGGTCGCACACGCACGCCTCCTGGCCTTCGTGGGAGAGCACGATCGAGAGCAGCCGGAGCCGGGCCGGCTCGGCGATGGCCTTGAGCAGCGGGGCGACTTGCGCGGCCTGCTCGGCACTCATCGGCTCGTGAGCGAGTGGGCACACAGCTCGGCAGCGGGTCGGTCAGGAGGGGCAGTTCCGGCCGCCGAGGGGCCTGTAGGTTCGACACGGGTCTATTTTGACAGACGTCGATGCCTGCGGCAAACGCGGTCGATGAGCTGAGGGACAGGCGGTCGTCCACGTCCTGCAGGGTGAGGGATGGCGGGTCCTTCGGTGCAGGCAGCGTGGCGGTCAGGTGTTCGTGCCCGCGGGCAGGACGAGCTCGCTGAGCAGCGCCAGGACGCGGCGTTCGACCTCGTCGCGGCGACGCTCCACCAGTCCGACGCCCTCGAGGGCCCGCAGGTGGTGCGCCAGCGGGTTGGACGGCGTCACGAGCAGGTGTTGCAGGTCCGAGGGTGATGCGTCCCCGAGGCGAGCGCGTCGACGATGCGCAGCCGGGATGGGTCCGTTCAGTCGGACTGCCGGCGACGTTCGAGGAGCACCGTGTCGCGCCAGACGCCGTCGAGCTGGGCGATGCGGCTCCGCACCGCGAGGGTTTGGTAGCCGGCGGAGTGGTGCAGGGCGATGCTGGCGCGGTTCTCCGGGAAGATCGAGGTCTGCAGCGTCCACAGGCCTCCGCCCAAGGTGTCGGCGTCGGCCTCGGTGACCTGACGGTGCATCAGGGTCTTCCCGATGCCGCGGCCGCGGGTGGTCGAGCTCACGTAGACCGATGTCTCGCCGACCCCGGAGTAGCAGTCGCGGGTGGAGACGGGGCTGATGCCGGTCCAGCCGACCACCTCCGGGCCGTCGGGTCCGTCGACCTCGGCGACCCACCGGTGCCCGGGGAGCCATCTGGTCTTGAGGGTCTCCAGGTCGGGGACCTTCGTCTCGAAGGTGGCGTTGCGGGTGGCGATGCCCTCGGCGTAGATGTCCCGCACGACCGGCAGGTCCGCATCGGTCATCGCGCGGGTGGTGACGTCGGTGGGCAGGTCGGTGGGACAGCAGGGCCGGTCGGTGTCCAGGGCGAGGGTGCCCATGACCACGTCGGCGGCGTGCGGCAGGCCGGTGCAGCAGGCCGCGTTGACCGACACCATGCTGGAGGTGCCGACCTTGTCGACGACCACGAACCCGTCCTCGGCTAGGCGGTACACGTGATGGCTGCAGGTGGACTGCTTGATGCCGAGCGCGACCGCCAGCTCTCCGATGCGCAGGGCCCCGGCCGGTGAGGTCGCGACCGTGTGCAGCAGCCGGACCCGGGTCGGGTCGGCCAGGGTCGCGAACCACTTCGCGTACAGCTCGAACGGGTCGGACTCGACGAGCGGCAGCGGGGTCCGGTTCTGGGTGTCGGTGGCCACGCTCTCAGGCTACATTGCTCGGGACTGTTGTTTTCCGCAGTTCCCGTCGATACTGTCTTGCATAGACACCCGTCTATGAAGTGCGTCGGAGGAGACAGCATGAGCCAGTCGCAGGTCCCGAGCCAGGCCCAGGCCGGGCGGCAGCACCCCGTCATCGTCATCGGCGCCGGCCCCGTCGGGCTGGCCGCGGCCGCGAACGCCGCCGAACGTGGCCTGGACTTCGTCGTCCTCGAGGCCGGGCCGTGTGCGGGTGCGACGGTGGCCGAGTGGGCGCACGTGCGGCTGTTCTCGCCCTGGTCCGAGCTCATCGACCCGGCCGCCCGTCGTCTGCTCGAGAAGGCCGGCACCTGGACGGCGCCGGACGAGAAGGGGTATCCGACCGGTGGCGAGTGGCGCGAGCTGTACCTGCAGCCGCTGGCCGACGTGCTCGACGCGGTTGGCGGCGCTGGTGAGGGCCGGGTCCGGTACGGCGCCCGGGTGACCGGGGTCGCGAAGCAGGGCCGAGATGTCATGGTCGACTCAGGCCGTGACGTCGACCCGTTCGTCGTACACGTCGACACTCCGGCCGGTGAGCAGCAGGTCATCGCCGCTGCCGTCATCGACGCCTCTGGCACCTGGACGACCCCGAACCCGCTGGGCGCGGACGGCTACCCCGCGACCGGCGAACGCACCCACGCTGGGCGCATCAGCTACGGCATCCCGGACTTCCGCGACGAGGCCGTGCGCGCCCGCTACGCCGGCAAGCACGTGGCGCTCGCCGGGAAGGGTGCCTCCGCCCAAGGTGTCCTCATCGGGCTGGCCCAGCTCGCCGACCAGGACCCGGCCACCCGGGTGTCGTGGCTGCTGCGCCGCTCCAGCGTGGGGGACGCGTTCGGTGGCGGCGACAACGACCAGCTCGAGCAGCGCGGAGCTCTCGGTCTGCAGGCGAAGGCGGCGGCCACCAGCGGCCACGTCACGAACGTGACCGAGTTCCGGACCGAGTCCGTCACCCTCCAGGCGGACGACCGGCTGATGCTGGGGTCGGTGAACGGGCAGCAGGTCGCCGACGTGGACGAGGTCATCGTCGTCACCGGGTTCCGCCCCGACCTGTCGTTCCTGTCCGAGGTCCGGCTCGACCTGGACCCGGTCCTGTCCTCGGCACGCGCTCTCGCGGGGCAGATCGACCCGTCGTTCCACAGCTGCGGCGACGTCTCGCCGCACGGGCACAAGGAGCTCGCGCAGCCCGAGGAGAACCTGTACCTGGTCGGGATGAAGTCCTACGGCCGGGCACCCTCGTTCCTCGCGATGACGGGGTTCGAGCAGGTCCGCTCCGTCGTCGCCGCTCTCGATGGCGACCTGGAAGCCGCAGCCCGCGTCGACCTGATTCTCCCGGAGACCGGGGTCTGCGGTGGCGCCGGGCTCTTCGACGACCCGGCGGCCCAGGCCGGCGGCGGCTGCTGTGGCGCCCCGGCGGCCGCCGAGCCGCAGTTCGTCACCCTCGACCTCACCGGCACCCGCTGACGGAGCTGCGTCCGCCAGACTGGCCCAGGTGAGCTCCCTGGACGCGTACGCGCAGCCCGGCGCCCTCGACGGGGCCGGGCTGCGACGCGTCGTCGCGGTCTTGTCGCTCACCCAGATCACCAGCTGGGGCGTCCTGTACTACGCGTTCGCGGCACTGTCCTCCTCCATCACGAGTGGCACCGGCTGGTCGAGCGTCGCGGTCACCGGCGCGTTCTCGCTGAGCCAGTTCGTCTCGGCGCTGGCGGGCATCTGGGTCGGCCGGCACATCGACTCGTTCGGGCCGCGGCGGGTGATGACGGCCGGTTCTCTGGTCGCGGTGCCCGGCGTCGCCCTTGTCGCGCTCGCCCCGAACCTCGGGGTGTTCTACCTGGGCTGGCTGCTCACCGGTGCGGCGATGGCGGGGGTGCTGTACCCGCCGGCGTTCGCGGCGCTGACCCGGTGGGGTGGTGAGCGTCGCGTCGGCGCACTCACCACCTTGACGCTCGTGGCGGGCCTGGCGAGCACCGTGTTCGCGCCCTTGGCCGCCGGCCTCGACGACCGTCTCGGGTGGCGCGAGGCGTACCTCGTCCTGCTCGTCGCCCTGGTGGTCGTCACGGTGCCGCTGCACTGGTGGGGGCTGCACCGCCCCTGGCGTCCCCACCAGGACCCCAGCCACCACTCCGTCGAGAGCGCTCCCGGCTCCGGCCCCGGGCACGCCGGAACGCCGCCCGCCGGTGCGTCTCGTGCCGCCGTGCGGTCCATCGCGCGCAGCCGTCCGTTCCTGGTGCTGACCATCGCGATGGCGCTCACCTCGCTGTCGGTGTTCGCGGTCGTCATCAACCTCGTCCCGATGCTCGTCGAGCAGGGCATGACCAGGAACCTGGCCGCGCTCACTCTCGGGCTCGGTGGTGTTGGGCAGGTCATCGGCCGGCTCGGGTACGCCCGCCTGGCCGCGTCGACGACGGTGACCGTGCGCACCGTGCTCGTCATCGCCGGCGTCGCGGTCGCGACGACTGCGCTCGCGCTCGCGCCGACGTCCGGCGGCCTCCTCATCAGCCTCGGCATGCTGCTCGGGCTCGCGCGCGGCATCTACACGCTCATCTCGGCCACGGCCATCACCGACCGGTGGGGCCCCGCCGCCTACGGCACCCTGAACGGGCTGCTGACCGCACCCAGCCTGGTCGCGTCCGCGTCCGCTCCGTTCGTCGGCGCCGCCCTCGCCCAGCTGCTCGACAGCTACACGAGCGCGTTCCTGGTCCTCGCAGGCCTCACTCTCCTGGCCGCGGTACTGGCCCTGTTCGCGACCCCGGACCACCCCCGACCCGACACCCCGTCGCCTGCCCCCACCCAGGAACACCAGCAACCTGCTCGAGGAGCTCGCCGTGGCTGACCGCCCGTCCGCCCTGTTCGTCTGCGTGAAGAACGGAGGCAAGTCCCAGATGGCCAGCGGCCTGATGCGACAGATCGTCGGGGACGCCGTCACCGTCGAGTCTGCCGGCACCCAGCCGGTCACCGACGACCTCGCGGCCCGCCTCGGCGTCACCGCGTGAGTCCCGCGGTCGACAGACCTCCATCCGCCGGGACGGAGGTTCCGGTCGTCGTCGTGGGCGGTGGCCAGGCTGGCTTGGCCACCGGGTTCTACCTGCGGCGCGCCGGGCTGCGCCCGGGTACGGACTTCGTCGTCCTGGATGCGAACGACCAGCCCGGCGGGGCGTGGCGGCACATGTGGCCCGGCCTGCGTCTGTTCTCACCGGCGACGTACTCCTCGCTGCCGGGGTGGATGATGCCGGCGTGGGACGACGCGGCGCGCGGCTTCCCGCCGCGGTCGCACGTGGTCGAGTACCTGACCGGGTACGAGGACCGGTACGACTTGCGGGTCCGGCACGGTGTGCGGGTGACGTCGGTTTCGCACGCCCACGACCACGACGGTAGCTTCGCGAACAACGATGCCGCGGGCTTCGATGCTGAGACGAGCGCGGGGTCCCATCGCGCCCGGGTGGTGGTGTCCGCGACGGGGACCTGGTCGCGGCCGTTCTGGCCGACGTACCCGGGAGCCGACGAGTTCGCCGGCCGGCAGTTGCACGCGGCGCAGTACCGGTCTCCCGAGGAGTTCGCCGGCATGCGGGTGCTGGTGGTCGGTGGCGGGAACTCCGCCGCGCAGGTCTTGGCCGAGGTGTCCGAGCAGGCGCACACCGTCTGGGTGACGAACAGACCTCCACGGTTCCTGGCCGATGACGTCGATGGGCGCGACCTGTTCGCTGCGGCGACGGCGCGCGTCCAGGCGCTGCGCGAGGGCCGCCCGCATGCCGGGGTCGGCGGACTGGGCGACATCGTGATGGTCGCGAGCGTCAAGGCCGCCCGAGACCGGGGGGTGTTGAAGGCGCACCCGATGTTCTCCCGGTTCACGAGCACCGGTGCGGTCTGGTCCGACGGGACCAGCACGGACGTGGACGCGGTCATCTGGTGCACCGGGTTCCGTCCCGCGCTCGGCCACCTCGCTCCGTTGCGGCTGCGCCGTGCGAACGGGCACGTGGTGACCGTGCCCCGCGACGGTGCAACGGGGACCGAGGCGGTCGGGGCACCCGGCCTGTTCCTGGTCGGGTACGGCGACTGGACCGGGCCGGCGTCCGCGACGCTCATCGGGGTCGGGCGGACCGCCCGGGCCACCGCCGCCGACATCGTCGCCCGGCTCGCCGCGTCGTAGCGGGGTCCCGCAGTCGCGTCACGTCCACCGACTTCTCGCTCGTCGCCAACAGGCGCTCGAGGAGCTCTCCCCTGGGATCACTGAGGAGCTGGTCGCCCTCGGTGCCCCGCAGGGGGACACGTTGGACAGCGTCCGCACCTACTTCAGCGGTCATCGGCTCCGGTCGGCACACCCGCGGACGTCGTCACCCTGCAAGCCAGCCGTCCCCTGTTGGAGGCAACGCTACGAGCACGGGTGCGCGCACTGCCCTCGGTGCAGTCGCCCCCACCGCCGGCGACGGCTCAGCCGCCGAGCTGCCTCAGCCGCGCCTGGTCTGACCAGTGCGCCGAGGGCGACGCCGTACATCAGGTGCTCGATGACGAAGGTGCCCCAGCCGGCCATCTCGGCCATGTTCTTGATCGGGTCGCCGCTGTTGAAGATCGAGGCCGCCAGCGGCAGCCCGATGTAGGCGCTCATCGCGAAGACGAGGAAGCCGTAGACCATCCCGACACCCGCGAGGGCGGCCAGGCCCAGGCGCAGCTTCGAGGCGATGACGCCGAAGACGGCTCCGTACATGGCGCCGGTCATCATGTGGATCATCGCGCCGAGGATGGCGGGGCCGAGGAGGAACGTGAACGCGTCGCCGTCCAACTGGTCGGCCTTCATCGACTTCATCAGGTTCGAGTCGTTCGTGACCAGGGAGGCGATGTGGTTCAGCGGGGTGAAGAGTCCCGTGTCCTTGGCGTAGGCGGCCATCATCGCGTGCATCGCCATCACCAGGGAGGCGATCACCCCGGTGACGGCTCCGACGAGGACAGCCCGGCGAAGGCTGCTGTGCGTGGTGGTGCGGGTCATGAGGGTCTCCCTGAGCAGACCGCTGATGCCGTGCCGGAGCCCGGCATCTCCGTCGATGCCACTGGCATCGCACGCCGAGCACCCGATGGTGTCCACACAGCCGGTGCTGGCACGGGCTGGTTCGACTGCGCCGTCAGCTGCGGCGTCGCTGCTCTCGCCACAGCGCGCGGCCGGCGAGGAGCACCTGCAGGCTGGCGGCGGGCCTGATCCAGCGCGGACGGGGCGCGTCGACCATCCGGCCCTTTCTCATGCTGAGCGCCGTCACGGCGCCGACGGGCAGGAGCCAGGTCAGGACGGCCGCGGTCCTGACGCCGCGGCCCTCCCGGTGGTCGGAGGTGAACCAGATCCAGAAGGAGGCGTCGGCGAAGGCGTCGGCGTAGGCGCCGAACGGAGTGGTGGTGGCGGTGTGCCTGGCGATCCTCCCGTCGACGAAGTCGGTGGCCATGGCGAGGCTTCCCAGCCACGGGTGTCGAGCCGTGACGACGGCGGGGAGGTTTCCGCGGGCCAGGGTGATGAAGTTGGGCAAGCCGAGGCCGGAGCGATCCTCGAGCAGGCCAAGGTGTGTGCTCGACAGCAGCCAGCTGGTCGAGACCCAGCGCCGACCCGAGGGCGGGGCGAGTGCCAGGAACACGCCGTGGAGGGCGCTCACCTCGGCCCAGGCGCGTGGATGGAGTCGGGCCTGTTCGACCGAGCGTCCGGCCGCCGATACGAGGAAGTGCGCCCACGCGGCCGGTCGCCACCGCCCGGTAGCAAGGTCGCGAAGCAGGTCGTCGGTGGCCGCGCGGCTCGATCCGGCGCCGTCACCGGGGCGGCGGTGCGGCCTCATGAGGCGCCGCTCATCGGCCTGACGCCGGATGACCAGCCGATCGGCGTTCGCTCTCGACGCGAATCGTCTCCAGGGACCGTTCCACGGTGGTCGTCCAGCTCCGCGCGACCAGGTCTCCCCATCGCTGCCCGATAGCGCCCAGGTCGGTGCCGAGCTCACCGTTGTAGGTCAGTCGGGTTCCGCTCGGTGTCTGCGCGAGCTCGAAGGTCTCGGCGACGTGCGGCACGGGACCCCGCACCAGCCGGAAGCCGATGCGTTCGGGTGGGGTGAAGGTGACCGTCTCGACGGTCACCGCGACCAGCCCGCCGCCGACCGGTGTGCGGTGCGCGGCCAGGACCATCCCCTCGCCACGTTCGAGGATCTGCACCTTCTCGGCCATGGCCCGCGGCCGGCGTACGGCGTACGGCGCGGTCGCTGCCGCGTAGACGACCTCGCGGGGAGCGGCGATGTCGACGACCAGTGGGCCCAGGGGGCGGGTTCGTCGACCGAGTTCGAGGTCGACGCTGAGCCGGCCGGTGACGAGGCCGACGTAGCCAGCGGCGCTCGCTCCGGCGACCAGGCCTGCTCCGGTGAGGAGGCGGTTCAGGCGCATGGCTTCTCCGCCACGAGCAGTACGTAGTCGAGTGAGCCTGCACGCACAGCGCTGCGGGCGGCGGCGAGGACGGGGCCGACCTCGGCGAAGTCAACGCCGAGCGCCTCGAGGCGGGGTCTGGCGGTCATCCGGAGCAGCTCGAGCCTGGCCTCGATCTGGTCGATCATCTGGCTCAGTGCGCCGGTGTGACGCTCAGTGGTCAGCACGCGCAGGCCGGCGGAGGCGGCCAGGTCGGCGTACTCGGCGAGCGGACGGGCGTCGGCGACGCAGGCGATCCAGGCCGTGAGCCCGGTCAGCTCGGAGGGAAGCCGACCGTGGTCGGCCGCGACGTCGGTGATCCCGATCCTGCCGCCGGGGACCAGGAGCCGGGCCATCTCGGCAAGGGCAGTGGGTTTGTCGGGAAAGGTGCACAGCGCGCACTCGCAGACCAACGTGTCTGCGCACCCGTCCGGGAGCGGGACGGCTTCGGCGTCGCCGACCCCGAAGACGGCGCGGTCCGTGAGGTCGGCAGCTGCCGCGGCGCCGGTCGCGAGGGCGACGTTGGCGGCCGAGAGGTCGACACCACTGACCTGGGCGCCGTACTCGCTTGCGGCGAGGAGGGCGGTGGTGCCTCGCCCGGAGGCCACGTCGACCAGCCGCTGGCCGGCGGTCAGGCCGACCCTGTCGAGCAGCTGCCGGGTCAGCGGGAGTCCGCCGGGGTGGTAGCTGTCTCCCAGGAGCAGCGAGACCAGATCGGAGGAGTAGCCGGCGGCGCAGCATGCCTTGACGGTCTCGGCATCGAGACCGGCGCTCATCGAGAAGCCCTCTTGCTGCCGTAGGGGCCGGCCGCCAGGAGGGATTTCAGCGGCAGCGCGTTGGGCACGACATCGGCTACCGGCACGCCCGATTGCTCGGCGCGGACCTGTTCGCGGTAGCCGACGGAGTTGTAGGCGCAGAAGGGGATCAGCCGACCATCGGGGGTGATCTCCTCCACGCAGCACTTCATCAGCTGGCGGACGTTGAGGGTGTAGGGGTCCTGGAAGTCCTGGACCACGATCATGAAGGCATTGTCGGTGATCCCGGCCAGGGCCTCGGGAAGGTTGACGCCGCACGCATCGGCGCAGTCAAACGCCTCGGCCACCCCGTGGGACACGGTCGTGAGCCGGTCGTCGTTGGTCTCGGTCCCGACGAACGCCGAGGCACTCCACAGCTTCTCCAGGGCCTCGCGGATCGCGTAGTCGGGCACGACGCGGTTGGAGACGTAGTCGAGGTAGTCCTCGACCTGCAACAGCCGGGGGATCGGGACCAACCCGAACTCCTCGTCGTCGGGATGACCCTGGGTGATCAGGTAGGTGATCGACCGGCAGGAGGGGGCGCAGCAGGGGACCGGGAAGAAGTCGTCGGTGGTGAACCACTGCGGCAGCTGGCATGCGATGGCGTGCAGGACATCGGAGTTGGTGAGTCGGGTGAGCGGGTCGAACTCGACGTGGCGCCCCGCATGGGTGACCGGCTGGAACGCCACGGACCGGACAGCGGGGTGGCCCAGGCCGTGCCGGATGATGGGGCCGATCTCGTGCTCGTTGAGGTCCTTCTCGATCGCCGCGACCAAGGTGACCGTCAGCCCGGCCTCGGCACAGTTGTCCAGTGCCCGCTGCTTGGTCTCGCGCAGGTCGCGTCCCCGGAACGCGGTGTGAGTGGCGGCGTCGAGGCCGTCGAACTGCAGGTAGATGTTGACCCGCCGCCCCGACCTGTTGCGCCGACCGAGCTCGGCCACGAAGCCCTTGTCGGTCGCCAGCCGGATGCCGTTGGTGTTGAGGTTCACCGCGCTGATCGGGCGATCCTGGGCCAGGTCGATCATCGCCAGGATGTCGTGGTGGATGGTCGGCTCTCCGCCGGAGAACATCACCACCTCCGGTTCCCCCTCGGCCGCCACGAACACGTCGAGCATGGTCGCGCACTGCGCCAGGCTGATCGAGTAGCCGTCCGGTCCCTTGTCCCGCGGAGTCCCTGAGTCGGCGAAGCAGATCGGGCAGTCCAGGTTGCAGCCGGTGTTGACCTCGATGATGCCCAGACAGGCGTGCTGCCTGTGCTCGGGGCAGAGTCCGCAGTCCGAGGGGCAGCCGTCCTTGACCTCCGTCTGGGTCTGCAGCGGCCGGGTGCCGGGCTTGTTGAACCGCTGGATGTCGACGTACATCTCGGCGTCGCCGTAGACACGGGCCTCGAACTCGCCGTGCTCGGCGCACCGCTTGCGCAGGAACACCTGGTTGTCGCGGACGTTCACCTCGGCGTCGATGGTGACCTTGCAGACCGGGCAGATCGAACGGGTCAGCTCGAGGAACACCTCATCGCGCTCACGGTCGGGGCCGCGGTCGAGGTTGAGACTGGCGGTGACGTCCTGGTCGGTCATGACCTCGACGCTACGTCGTCCGCCGCAGCCCTGACGGTGTGCGGGCTGACATTCCCCCACGGTCGATGACCTGCCCGCAGGGCTGTGGCCGAGCCTCAGGTGAGCACCTTGCCGGGGTTGAGCACTCCCGAGGGGTCGAAGACCTGCCGGATCTGCCGGTGCAGCGCGGCGCTGGCGACGCCCAGCTCGCGCTCGAGCCAGTCCCGCTTGAGCAGGCCGACACCGTGCTCGCCGGTGATCGTGCCGCCGAGCCGGAGGCCGAGCTGCATGATCGCGTCGAAGGCGCGCACCCCGCGGGCCCCGGACTCCGGGTCGCCACGGTCGATGATGATGGTCGGGTGCATGTTGCCGTCGCCGACATGTCCGGGGCAGGCGATCGTGGTCCCGGTCTCGGCCGCGATCTGCTCGACGCCCCGCAGCAGCGCGGGCAGGCGCGAGCGCGGGACGGCGACGTCGTCGACGAGGGTCGCGCCCATGGACTCCAGCCCGGCGTTCACCAGGCGGCGGGCCTCCAGCAGCATCTTGGACTCCTCGGCGTCCGCCGCCTCCGCGACCTCGATGGCCCCCTCGGCGTGGCAGATCGCCGCGATCCGGCGTACGTCCTCGGCGGCGCGCTCGCCACGGTCGGACTGGGCCAGCAGCAGGCCGCCGACGTTCTCGGGGAGCCCCATGTCGCGCACCGAGGAGATGGCGCGGGCCGTGAGCGCGTCGATGAACTCGAGCAGGGAGGGCCGGAGCCCGGCGGCCATGATGGCCGCCGCCGCGCGCAGGGCGTCCTCGCCGCTGCTGAAGGTCGCGGCGGCCGTGAGCGCCGCCTCGGCGGCCGGACGCAGTGCCAGGGTCACCTCGGTCACCACCCCGAGGGTGCCCTCCGAGCCGACGATCAGCCGGGTCAGGTCGTAGCCGGCGACGCCCTTGACCGTACGACGGCCGGTGCGCACCACCTCGCCGGTGCCGAGGACCACCTCGAGCCCGCGCACGAAGTCCGCCGTGACGCCGTACTTGACGCAGCACAGGCCCCCGGCGTTCGTGGCCACGTTGCCACCGATCGTCGACTCCTCCCACGACGACGGGTCGGGCGGGTAGAACAACCCCTGCCCCGCGACCGCCCGGGAGAGCCCGGCGTTGACCACGCCGGGCTGCACGACCGCCACCAGGTTCTCCGCGTCGACCTCGAGCACACGGTCCAGGCGCTGGGTGGAGAGCAGCACGCAGCCGTCGACGGCGTTGGCGCCGCCGGACAGCCCGGTGCGGGCGCCCTGGGTGACCAGCGGGACCCGGTGTGCGCGCGCGGCCAGTACGACCTCGCGGACCTCCTGCGTGCTCCGGGGACGCACCAGCACCAGCGGCCGGCCGGCCGGGCAGTAGGTGGCCCGGTCGTGCCGAGCCGACTCGAGCAGGTCGGCGTCGGTGACGACGCGGTCCTCGCCGAGCCGCGCGAGGAGGTCGGCGACGACCGGGGGAGCGGTCGCTGTCATGCCAGGACCTCACTGCGCGCGGCGGCCAGGACCTGCAGCACGAGCTCGGCGCGGCGGACCCGCTCACGACCGAGCGCCACCGCCGTGTCGGCCAGGTGCGCCCCCACCGGGTAGATGTTCGGAGCGTTGCGCAGCCCCATCTTGAGGTAGACGGGGGCCGCCACCCGGACCACGTCGGGCACGTCGAAGAACCGGACGCTGCCGCCCTGGTCGTCGGGCACCTCGACGTACATGTCGAGCGGCACGGAGGTCGCCGCCCGGATCTCGCCGAGGGTGGCCAGGTCGAGGTCGGTGGACACGTTGAGGCTGGTCGCGCCCGCCTCCTGGTAGATCGCCGCGGTGGGCGCGTTGCACAGCGGCATCATCACCGAGGTCTTGAGCACCAGGTCGGACGGAAGCCGGCCCTGCTGCTTGAGCCGATCGAGCAGGCGCAGCACGCCGAGGTCGCCGACCAGCAGGCTGCGCACCCCCAGCTCGACGGCCCGGACGGCGTCGAACAGGCTGGCCGCGACGCCGCGGCCGCCGCGTGCCGCGGCCCCCACGGCGCCGGAGACCTTGGCCTGCCCGCCGACGTCCCAGGCGCTGCGGGGGCCGAGGAACAGGCACACCTCGATGTCGTGCTCGCGGCCGAGGGCCAGCATCTGCGCGATCTCCGCATCGGTCAGCATCATCACGCCGCTGCCCTGCGAGACGCGGTGAACGGGCACCTGGCGGCGGGCCGCCTCCGCGATGACCGCCTCCATCACCGCCGGGCCCTCGCAGCTGGGGATCTCGACCCGCCAGGGGGCTCCGTCCGGGAACCGTCCGGTGCTGTCCGTGGGCGGGTCGGCGACGGGGTAGCCGAGCTCGGTGAGCAGGGCGAAGGACTCATCGATGTGCATCTGTCTCCTCGGGTCCGCGGGCACTCCCCGGCCGAGGACTCGGATCCTGTCCTAGAACTCGCTCTTGCATCGGACCGGGGTATTTCCTATACGATAACGCTGCATCGTCGAAATGTGGCGCACGCCACATAGCGAGACACACGCGGCGAGGACGTCGCCGAGACCTGGCACACAGCACACCGATGAGGAGTGACGGATGAGGATGAACAGGGCACGGGCGGGCATCGCGCGCATCAGCCTGCTGGCGGCGGGGGCCATGCTGCTGGCCGGCTGTGGCGGCGGCTTCAGCAGCGACGCCGCCAGCGGGTCGGGCGACAGCGGCAGCGGCGCCAGCGCCAGCGGCCCGAAGCTGTCGGACCCGCCGCCGATCACGGGCAAGGTGGTTGCCGACGGCGCTGCGCACACCATCAAGTTCGGCATCGGCCTGTCCAAGGGATCTCCGCAGGACCTCTCGGTGGAGTACTTCAAGGACATCCTCGACAAGCGGACCAAGGGCCGGCTGAAGGTCAAGGTCTTCACCGACAGCCAGGTGGGCGACGACAACCAGATGATGTCGGCGCTGCAGTCCGGCACGCTCGAGATGACCTACCCGTCGACCTCGCCCGCGGCGAGCATCGTCCCGCAGCTCTCGCTGTTCGACCTGCCGTTCCTCTTCCCCACCCCCGAGGCGGCCGACAAGGTGCTCGACGGGCCGATCGGCCAGAAGATGCTCGACGGGTTCAAGGGCTCGGGGATCAAGGCGCTGGCCTTCTCCGAGAACGGCTACCGCGAGCTCACCAACGACAAGCGGCCGGTGACCTCGCCCGCCGACGTCAAGGGCATGGCGATCCGGGTGATGGAGAACCCCATCCAGGTCGACATCTGGAAGGCGCTGGGTGCCAACCCGACCTCGATGGCCTTCGGTGAGGTCTTCAGCGCGCTGCAGCAGGGCGTGGTCGACGGCCAGGAGAACCCCTGGAACACGATCCTGACCTCGAAGTTCTACGAGGTGCAGAAGTACGCCTCGGACACCCGGCACGTGTACTCGCCGTTCATCATCATGACCGCCCAGAAGTTCTTCGACAGCCTCAGCCCGCAGGACCAGCAGATCGTCCAGCAGGCGGCGTACGCGGCACGTGACTACGAGCGCACCGTCAGCCGCGAGTTCAGCGACTACGCCAAGCAGCAGCTCAAGGACCAGGGCATGAAGATCAACGACCTGACCCCGGCGCAGCTGGCCGCCTTCCGCAAGGCGGTCCAGCCCGTCTACGACAAGTGGTCGCCCAAGATCGGCAAGGACCTGGTTGCCCAGGTCCAGAAGGAGACCCAGGGCTGAGCGCCCGGCCGTCTCGATAGCGGGGGTGGGTGGGGTGGCCCCCGTGGCCGCCCCACCGCTGCGACACGAAGGAGCACGACGAGCAGATGGATGAAACGACACAGATGCACGAGGCGGGACCCGAGCAGTCGCCCCCGCTGGGCGAGGCCGGCAGCCCCGAGGAGTTCGCCGCGCAGGACCGAGAGCGGCTGCGGGCGCTTCCCGCCTTCTTCCGGTTCCTCGACACCACGCTGAAGACCCTGATGGTGGTGCTGCTGGTGGTGCTGATCGTCGCCGTCGGCGCGAACGTGTTCGGCCGCTTCGTGCTGGACAAGTCGCTCGCCGTCTCCGACGAGCTGGCCCGGCTGCTGTTCGTCTGGGTGATCTTCCTCGGCGCCGGTCTGGCGCACCTGCACCGCGAGCACATCGTGGTCGACGCCCTCCTCGAGAGGCTGCCCCCCGCGGGCCAGCGGGTCCTGGTGGTGATCCAGGAGCTGCTCGTCCTGGTCCTGATGGGCGCCCTGCTGCTCGGCGCGCGCGACGTCATGTCCACCTCGCCGGGCAACACCCCGCTGCTCGACGTGCCCTACAACCTCTACACCTTCGCGGTGCCGGTCTCGGCGGTCGTGATCGCGCTGATCACCTGCTACCGCATCGCCGTGGCCGTCCGACCGGCCGGCCCGGCGCCGGAACAGGAGCGCTGAGCCATGTTGTGGGTCTTCCTCGGCGCGCTGTTCGCCGCCATCGCGATCGGCATCCCCGTCTCGTTCGCGCTCGGTCTGTCCTCGCTCGTGCTGCTGGTGGTGATGGACGCCAACACGGCCGTCCTGGTCGAGCAGGCAGTCAGAGGGGTCAACAGCTTTCCTCTGCTAGCCATCCCGTTCTTCATCCTGGTCGGTGAGCTGATGAGCACCGGCGGACTGGCCCGAAGGCTCGTGGAGTTCGCCCAAGCGCTGGTCGGCTTCATCTCCGGCGGACTGGGCCAGGTCAACGTGGCGGCGTCGATGTTCTTCGGCGGCATCAGCGGGTCGGCGGTCGCCGACGCCTCCGCCATCGGCGGGATGATGATCCCGTCGATGAAGCGTGAGGGCTACACGGCTGCCCACGCCACGGCGATCACCGTGTCGGCGGCCGTGATCGGCATCATCATCCCGCCGTCCATCCCGCTGATCCTCTACGGCATCGTCACCAACACCTCGATCAGCCAGCTGTTCATCGCCGGCATCGTCCCCGGCATCCTGGTCGGCCTGGCGCTGATGGTGACGACCTTCATCACCGCACGTCGGTCCTCGGGCGCCACGACGCAGGCGTTCTCCCTGCCCCAGCTCTGGGTCTCCTTCCGCGGAGCCCTGCTCGCGCTCTTCCTGCCGGTGATCATCGTCGGGGGGATCCTCGGCGGGGTGTTCACCGCGACCGAGGCAGCCGTGGTGGCGGTGGCCTACTCCCTGGTCGTCTCGATGTTCGTCTACCGCGAGATCCACCCGCGGCAGCTGTGGCCGATCCTGGTGCGCACCGGACGGACCACGGGCATGGTGCTGTTCCTGCTCGCCATGGCGATGTCGGTGGCCTTCCTGCTCACCACCGCCCAGGTGCCCTCCCACCTGGTCACTCTCGTGCAGGGCATCTCGTCCTCGCCGTACGTCGTGCTGGGCATGCTGTGCCTGCTGCTGCTCGTCGTCGGCGTCGTGATGGACCTGACCCCGGCCATGGTGATCCTGGCGCCGATCATGGTGCCGATCGCGACCAGCGTCGGGGTGCCGGCGGTCTACTTCGGCGTGATCATGTCCCTGGTCCTGGGGATCGGGCTGATCACCCCGCCGGTGGGCACGGTGCTCTACGTCGGCTGTGCGGTCGGTCGGGTCTCCATGGGCGACCTGCTGCGCCGGATGCCGCCGTTCTACCTGGCCCTGCTGGGCGTCCTGCTGCTGCTCCTGGCCGTGCCGCAGCTGGTGCTGTGGCTGCCCCAGGCAGCCGGATGACCGCACACGTCCCCGGTGCGCCGTCGGTGGTGTGCATCGGCGAGTCGATGATGCTCGCGGTGCCACCCTCGCCGGGCCGGCTGAGGCACGCGCCCTCGGTGCTGCTGAAGGTCGGCGGAGCCGAGTCGAACGTCGCGATCGCCCTTGCTCGTCTCGGGATCGGCTCGGCGTGGGCCGGGCTGCTCGGCGACGACGAGCCGGGTGCCCTGGTGCTCGACCGGATCCGCGCCGAGGGGGTCGACACCCGTGCGGTTCGCCGGGTCCCCGGCCGCCCGACCGGGCTCTACCTCCGGGAGGAGGTGGCCGGGCAGGTGCGGGTGCACTACTACCGAGCCGGATCGGCCGCCTCGACGATGGCTCCGGGGAGCTTCGACCTCGACCGTCTCGACGGGGCGGACGTCCTGCACCTCAGCGGCGTCACCCCGGCGCTGTCCCCAGACTGCGCCGACTTCGTCCGATGGGCTGCGCAGGAGGGGCGTCGTCGCGGCCTCCAGGTCAGCTTCGACGTCAACTACCGCTCCCGGCTCTGGGGGCCTGTGGAGGCGCGCGCCGCCATCGAGTCGGTGCTGCCCTACGTCGACGTGCTGTTCGTCAGCGCGGAGGAGGCCGAGGCGCTGTGGGGCTGGGCGGACGACGAGAAGGGCGTCCGGCGTCTGGTCGACGCCGGCCCACGGGAGGTGGTCCTCAAGCGCGGCCACCTGGGCGCCAGCCTGTGGAGCGAGAAGGGGCGGTGGGACGCGGCGCCGTTCGCGGTGCGTCAGGTCGACCCCATCGGTGCGGGCGACGCCTTCGCCGCCGGCTATCTCGCCGGCACGTTGCAGGGCCTGGCCCCCGAGGCGCGGTTGCGCCAGGCCAACGCCATGGGCGCGCTGTGCGTGAGCACGCTCGGTGACTACGAGGGCCTGCCGTCCGCGGAGGAGCTCGCCCACTTCATGTCCGACACCACCCAGCTCGGGAGATGACCATGCCCCACGATCTCGGCGGCGTCTACGTCGCGAACGTGACCCCCTTCCGCGACGACACCGACCGCACGCTGGACGTCGACGCCTATCGCGCGCACGTGCGCTGGCTGGCCGGCCGCGGGGTGGACGGGGTGGTCCCGTTCGGCACCAACGGCGAGGGCCCGTCGGTCACGACAGCGGAGAAGGTGCGGGTGCTCGACGCGCTCGTCGCCGAGGACCTCGGCATCGGCCTCCTCCCCACGGTGGCCGAGGGGAACCTGCCCGACACGGTGGCACTGCTCGAGCACATCAACGACCTGCCGGTCGTCGGGGTGCTGGTGATGCCGCCGTACTACTTCAAGCCGGTGGAGACCGACGGCCTGCGCCGGTTCTTCGAGCGGGTGCTCGAGGTCGCACGGCACCCCGTGGTCGGCTACCACATCCCGAAGTACGCCGTCCCGGTGCCGGCCGGCCTGGTGACCTCGCTGCCGTTGTGGGGGGTCAAGGACTCGGCCGGGGACCCGGCGTACGCCGCGGCCGTCCGGGCGGCCGGGCAGGGGGTCATGCTCGGCACCGAGGACGACCTGCCTGCCCGGCTGCCGGACGCGGACGGGGCGATCTCCGCGCTGGCCAACATCGTGCCGGAGCAGGTGGTCGAGCTCGTCCGCCGCGTGCGGGCCGGCGACACCGGGGGAGCGGCACGGCTCTCCGCACACCTGCGGGGGGTGCGGGCGATGACCAAGGAGTACGCCGCCCCCGGCCTTCTCAAGCGCCTCGCGCAGGCCCGCCACGGCGCCCCGATGGGGACGGTGCGCCCCCCGCTCGTCCCCGTCCCCGAGACCTACGACGTGGCTGCGGCGCTCGAGCGCCTCGAGCCGCGCCCCTGACCCGTCCCCGGCGCGGTCTGCCCGCCCCACCAAGGAGTACCGATGACCGACCAGACGAACGCCGCCCGCCGCCTGCGCAGCCAGGACTGGTTCGACAACCCCGACAACCCGGGGATGACCGCGCTCTACATCGAGCGCTACATGAACTGGGGCCTGACCCGGGAGGAGCTGCAGTCGGGCAAGCCGGTCATCGGGATCGCGCAGACCGGATCCGACCTGTCCCCGTGCAACCGCCACCACCTGCAGCTCGCCGAGCGCGTGCGCGAGGGGATCCGCGAGAGCGGCGGGATCGCCTTCGAGTTCCCGGTGCATCCCATCCAGGAGACCGGACGCCGGCCCACCGCCGCCCTCGACCGGAACCTGGCCTACCTCGGCCTGGTGGAGGTGCTCCACGGCTACCCCCTCGACGGGGTGGTGCTGACGACCGGCTGCGACAAGACCACGCCGGCCTGCCTGATGGCGGCGGCGACGGTCAACCTGCCGGCGATCGTGCTGTCCGGCGGCCCCATGCTCAACGGCTGGCACAACGGGGAGCGGACCGGCTCGGGCACGATCGTGTGGAAGGCGCGGGAGATGCTCGCGGCCGGGGAGATCGACGAGGCGGAGTTCGTCGAGCTGGTCGCCTCCTCGGCCCCCTCGCCCGGCCACTGCAACACGATGGGCACGGCCTCCACGATGAACGGCCTGGCCGAGACGCTGGGGATGAGCCTGCCCGGCTCGGCGGCCATCCCGGCGCCGCACCGGGACCGCGCCCGGGTCGCCTACCTCACCGGCCGGCGCATCGTGGAGATGGTGGCCGAGGACCTCAAGCCCTCGGACATCCTCACCCGGGAGGCGTTCGAGAACGCGATCGTGGTCAACTCGGCGATCGGGGGTTCGACGAACGCGCCGATCCACATCAACGCGATCGCCCGCCACATGGGCGTGCCGCTCGAGGTCGACGACTGGCAGAAGCACGGTCACCGGGTGCCGTTGCTGGTCGACCTGCAGCCCGCGGGCCAGTACCTCGGCGAGGAGTACCACCGGGCCGGTGGCGTCCCTGCCGTGGTCAACGAGCTGATGCGACACGGGCTGATCCACGAGAGGGCGCTCACCGTCAACGGCCGCACCCTGGGGGAGAACTGCCGCGAGACCCCTCCGGACGGCGCGGTGATCCGCCGGTTCGAGGACGCGCTCGCCCAGGACGCCGGCTTCATCGTCCTCACCGGCAACCTCTTCGACAGCGCCATCATGAAGACCAGCGTCATCACCGCGGAGTTCCGCGAGCGCTACCTGTCCGAGCCGGCCTCGCCCAATGCCTTCGAGGGGCGCGCCATCGTCTTCGACGGTCCCGAGGACTACCACGACCGCATCGACGATCCGGAGCTGGCGATCGACGACGGCTGCGTGCTCTTCATCCGAGGCAACGGCCCGGTCGGGTACCCGGGCGCCGCAGAGGTGGTCAACATGCAGCCGCCCGCCGCGCTGCTCAAGCAGGGCGTGCACGCGCTGCCGTGCGTCGGGGACGGCCGGCAGTCGGGCACCTCGGGCTCGCCCTCCATCCTCAACGCCTCGCCCGAGGCGGCCGTCGGCGGCGGACTGGCCCTGCTCCGCACGGGCGACACGGTGCGCATCGACCTCGCGAGGGGGCGCGCCGACGTGCTGCTCGACGAGGACGAGATGGCCGCTCGCCGCGCGCAGCTGGACCGTACGCCGTTCCCGGTGCCGGAGTCCCAGACCCCCTGGCAGGAGATCCAGCGCGCGATGGTGGGGCAGATGTCCACCGGCATGGTGCTGGAGCCAGCCGTGGCCTACCAGCGGGTCGCGCAGACCAAGGGCATCCCGCGCCACAACCACTGAGGGCGGTGCGTCACGGGCGCGGCGGCGGGGCTCAGTCCATCTCCCGCACCCGTGGCGCCTTGGTGCGCGCCAGCGAGTCGACCTCGGGGGCCCGGCCGTCGAAGGCCCGCGCCGAGCGCTGGTAGGAGTTGCGGATGTGCGCGGCCATCGCCTCTTCCGCGCCGTCGGGGTCGCCGGCCGCCACCGCCTGCCAGATGCTCCGGTGCTCGGTGATGGTCAGGGTCCCGTCGATGTCGACCGGGTAGAGCCGGAAGACGTGCAGGTGGCAGTGCGTCTGGCCGTAGGCATGACGGACCACCTCGTTGCCGGCCGCGGCCAGGATCATGTCGTGGAAGCGGGTGTCGTGGCTCAGCATCTGCTGACGCACGTCCCCTTGTGAGGCCGCGGCCCTCTCGAAGGAGGTGATCTCCTCGTCCAGGTCGGCGGCCGGGTTGGCCAGCCGGTCGCTGGCCGCCGTCCGCGCCGCCCACGGCTCCACCAGCAGGCGGAACTCGAAGACCGACCTGAGCCCGGCGAGGTTCAGTGTGGGCGTGGTGCGGTAGCCCCTGCCCGGGGTGTACATCAGCAGGTCGTCGGCCTCGAGCCGCTGTAGCGCCTCGCGGACCGGAGTCTGCGAGACGCCGAGGTCACGTGCGACCGCGTCGATGTTGATCCGGGTGCCGGGCGCGATCGCGCCGTCGACGATCGGCATCCGCAGGGCCGCGTAGACCCTGCTGACGGCGGCACCGGACTCGGTGGCCGGGGAGCTGGGGCTCGTTGCCACGGGAACCTCTGCTTTCGGGATCGACTAACGCAACTTTGCGGAAATCATATGTGATTTGCGGGATCCGTTCCCGACTTTCGCCCAGTTGTCCAGACGCCGGGTCTCAGGCCCCCGGTCGGCTGCGGAGCCGGAGCGCGCTCAGGCCCCCGTCGACGGTCAGACACGTGCCGGTCGTCGAGCCGGCGCGGGGACTGGCCAGCGAGCAGACCGCCTGCGCGACCTCGTCGGCGGAGACCAACCGGCCGTGGGGCTGACGAGCCTCGAGGGCGACGCGCTCGGCGAGCGGGTCCTCGGCCCGGGAGAGCAGCCGGCCGATCCACGGGGTGTCGGCGGTGCCGGGGTTCACACAGTTGACGCGGATCCCGGCGTCGACCAGGTCGGCCGCCATCGCCCGTGAGGCCGCGACCAGCGCGCCCTTGCTGGCGCTGTAGAGCACCCGCTCGGGCAGCCCGACCTCGGCCGCCACCGAGGCGGTGTTGACGATGGCCGGCGAGGTGGAGCGGCGCAGGTGGGGGAGCGCCGCCCGCGTCACCCGGACCATGCCCAGCAGGTTCACGTCGAGGACGCCGTGCCACTCCTCGTCGGGGTTGTCCTCGACGGTGCCCTGGGCGCCGATCCCGGCGTTGTTGACCAGGATGTCGAGCCGCCCGAGCTGTCGGACGACCTCCTCCACCGCGGAGCGCACGGACACGTCGTCGGTGACGTCGGCGCGCACCGCGAGGATCTGCTCGGGTACGCCGCCCGGGTCGCGGTCGAGGACGGCGACCGTGGCGCCGCCCTCCAGCAGAGCCCCGGCGACGGCCGCGCCGAGGCCCGAGGCGCCTCCGGTGACCAGGGCCACGAGCCCCTCGAAGTCGCTCATCGGAAAGCCTCCATCTCCTGGCGCTGGCGCCCCAGCCCGTCGATCTCGAGCTCGACGACGTCGCCTGGCCCCAGGTAGTCGAAGCGGCCCGAGAGCGCGACGCCCTCGGGGGTTCCGGTGAGGATCAGGTCGCCCGGCTCCAGGGTGAGGTACTGACTCAGGTCCCAGACCAGGTGCTCGACGTCGAAGACCATGTCGGAGGTGCTCGAGTCCTGTCTGGGCTCGCCGTTGACCCAGCTGCGCAGCCGCAGCGCGCGGTGGTCCACCTCGTCGGGAGTGGCCAGCCACGGCCCGGTGGGGCAGAAGCCCGGTGACGACTTGCCTTTGCCCCACTGGCCACCGGACACCTCCAGCTGGAAGGCCCGTTCGGAGAGGTCGTTGCAGAGCACGAAGCCGGCGACGTGGTCCAGGGACTCCTCCCGCGAGGAGAGGTAGGCGGCCCGGCGGCCGATGACGATCCCGAGCTCCACCTCCCAGTCGGTCTTCTTGCTGCCGGGCGGGATCGTCACGGGGTCGGCGGGACCGACGACGGTGTTCGGCGCCTTCTGGAAGACGATCGGGACCTCCGGCGGGGCCGAGCCCGACTCCGCTGCGTGAGCGGCGTAGTTCATCCCGATGCAGACGACCGCGCTCGGCCGGGCGATCGGCGCACCGACCCGCAGCGACGCGGGGTCCGCGAGCTCGGGCAGGTCCCCGGCCTCCCAGGCCAGGCGGGCCCGCTCGAGACCGTCCCCGCCGAGGAAGCGGCCGTCGACGTCGTCACTGATCGCGCTCAGGTCGAGCACCCGGTCGCCGTCGAGCAGGACCGGTCGCTCGGCGCCCACGGGGCCGAGCCGCGCGAGCCTCATCGGGCGTCCTCGCCGAGGACCAGCCTGCCGTCCACGCGTCGGGGGACGCCGCGGTAGTCCTCGCGGAGCTCCTCCGGGAGCACCGCCTCGGGGGCGTTCTGCCACACGAAGGGACGCAGGAACCTGCGAATCGCGGTGACTCCGACCGAGGTGTGCTGGGAGTTCGTCGAGGGCCACGGACCCCCGTGGTGCTGGGCCCAGGAGACCCGCACGCCGGTGGGGTAGCCGTTGTAGACCAGCCGGCCGACGCCCGGCTCCAGGAGCCGGGTCAGCTCGGTGACCAGCTCGGCCTCGTCGTCCTCGGCGTGGATGGTCGCCGTGAGCGACGCGGGCATCCGGTCCACCGCGGCGGCGATCTCCTTGATGTCGTCGTACCTCGCCACGACCACCAGGGGGCCGAAGCACTCCTCGGTCAGCTCCTCGGTGACCTGGGAGGCGCGGGTGGTCAGCAGAGTGGGGGGCACGACGAAGCCGTCGCCGTCCGGCTCCGCACCGCGGGCCTCGACCGGCGCGCCCGCGGAGACGAGACGGCTGGAGATGGTCTCGAACGACGCGCGGATGCCGCCGTTGAGCAGCACGTGGTCGGCGCCCTGGTCGGTCAGTCCCCGCAGCTCCTCGACGATCCGGTCACCCTCGGCGCCCGAGGGCACGAACGCGAGACCGGGCTTGGTGCACAGCTGCCCACCCGAGCTTGTGAAGGAGGTGAACAGGCCCTGGGCGATCTCCGAGGATCGTGCCCGTGCGGCGCCGGCGGTCACCACGAGCGGGTTGAGGCTGCTGAGCTCGCCATAGAAGGGGATCGGGTCGTCACGGCGGTTGATCAGGTCGAGCAGCGCCTGACCCGTCGAGAGGGCGCCGGTGAAGCTGACCGCCCTGATCAGCTGCTCGGTGACGAGCTCGGCCCCGGCGTCCTGGCCGAAGACCAGCGCCACCGTCCCCTCGGGAGCCCCCGCCTGACGGACGGCGGCGAGGATCGCCTCGAAGGACCGCAGCGAGGTGCGCGGGTGCGAGGGGTGTGCCTTGAGCACGACCGGGCAGCCGGCGGCCAGTGCGGAGGCGGTGTCACCCCCGGCGACCGAGAAGGCGAAGGGGAAGTTGCTGGCGCCGAAGACGGCGACCGGGCCGATCGGCAGCAGCATCCGCCGCAGGTCGGGCCCGGGCCCCAGCGGGGTCTCACCGGCGTGGTCGATCATCGCCTCGACGTAGCTGCCCTCACGGACCGCCTCGGCGAAGAGCCGGAACTGGAACGCGGACCGGCCCAGCTCGCCGTTCAGCCGGGCGTCGGGGAGACCGGTCTCCTCACCGGCGATGCGCACCAGCTCGTCGCGGTCGGCCTCCAGAGCGTCCGCGATCTGCCCGAGCAGTTCGGCCCGGCCCTCGCGACCGAGCCGCTCCAGCCCGGCGACGGCGTCCTGGGCCCGCTCGGCCAGGGTGTGCACCTCGGCGGCGGAGGTCTCCTCCACCTCGATCGGGGTGGTGGCACCGGTGCGCGGGTTCGTGGTGGTGATCAAGCGATCCTCCTCGTTCGTGAGTGGTGACAGCAGGTTGCGTTCGGCCAGGTTGCCCATCAGTGCGCGTATCCCGAACGACCAGGGCGCACACGTGTGGCAGTGTCCGACCTCGTTGGTCAGCGTGCCGAGCTCGGCGGAGCGGATGCGGACGCGATCCCCCTCCTTGTGGGTGAAGCCCATGCCCTCGACCTCGCGGTCCGCCACGGGGGCGAACATGGTGCCGAGCATCAGCACGACGCCGTCGGGATACTGGTGCGTGGCACGCAGCTGCTCCACGAGCGCGAGCGGGTCGCGGCTGATCTGGGTCATCTCCGAGACCCCGTCGAGGTGGAAGCCGTCGGCGCCGTCGATCTCGAGGCGCACCGTCATCGACCGGACCGCGTCGAGGTCGAAGGTGTCGTCGAAGAGGCGCAGCAGCGGCCCGAGGGCGCACGAGGCGTTGTTGTCCTTGGCCTGGGGCAGGAGCAGGGCCGAGCGCCCCTCGACGTCACGGAGGTTGACGTCGTTGCCGAGCATGGCGCCGACCACCCTCCCGGTCGAGGAGACCGCCACCGCCACCTCGGGCTCGGGGTTGTTCCAGGTCGAGGAGACCGGTACGCCGACCGGGGTCGCGGTCCCCACCGCGGCCAGCGTCGGCGCCTTGGTGAAGATCTCCGCATCGGGGCCGATCCCGACCTCGAGGTACTGGCTCCACAGTCCGCGCTCGGTCAGGAACGCCTTGAGCCGGATGGCCTCGGGTGAACCGGGGCGCACCTGACCGAGGTCGGTACCGATCTCGTCCAGGATCTGGGCGCGCATCCTCGTCGCTGCCTCGAAGTCGCCGCGCACGCGCTCCTCGATCACCCGCTCGATCATCGAGACCGCGAAGGTCACGCCGGCCGCCTTCAGCGTCTGCAGGTCCACCGGCGCCAGCAGCCAGGGACGGGCCTCGTCCCGGGTTGCCGGTGGGGTGTTGGCCAGGATCTCGGCGAAGTCACCCAGGCGCCGGCCGGCCGCCGAGGCTGCGGCCCGCGCAGGGTTCGCCCGCTCGCACAGGTCACGCACGGTCGCGAACGACGGGGTCAGGTCGTAGACGCCGTCGCCGCGCACCAGCACGGGCGAGGGACCGTGTGCGCTCGGGTCCCACACCCGGCCGATCAGCGTCCCGGTGCACCCGTCGGCCGGAAGGGTCCGGACGGCGTCGTCGGTGGTCGTCTCCATGCTCACAGCACCTTGCTCAGGAAGTTGCGGGTGCGGTCCTGCTGCGGATCGCCGAAGACCTGGGCGGGCAGTCCCTCCTCGACGACCACGCCTCCGTCCATGAAGATCGCGCGGTCCGCGACCTCGCGGGCGAAGCCCATCTCGTGGGTGACCACCACCATGGTCATGCCCTCCCGTGCGAGGTCCTTCATGACGGTGAGCACCTCGCCCACGATCTCGGGGTCGAGGGCCGAGGTGGGCTCGTCGAAGAGCATCAGGGCCGGGTCCATGGCCAGGGCCCGGGCGATCGCGACGCGCTGCTGCTGACCGCCGGAGAGGCTGCCGGGGTAGGCGTTCGTCTTGTCCTCGAGGCCCACCTTGGCCAGCAGCGCCAGTGCCTTCTCGCGCGCCTGATCCTTGGCCACCTTCGAGACCTTCGTCGGGGCGAGCATCACGTTGTCCACGACCCGGAGGTGCGGGAAGAGGTTGAAGTGCTGGAAGACCATGCCGACCTCGCGGCGGACGACGTCGATGTCGGTCGCCGGGTCGGAGATCACGTGCCCGTTGACCGAGACCGATCCGGACGTGATGGTCTCCAAGCCGTTCAGACAGCGCAGGAAGGTGCTCTTGCCCGACCCGGACGGCCCGATCAGGCAGACGACCTCCTGCTCGTCGACGCGCGCGTCGATCCCGCGCAGCACCTCGTGGTTGCCGAACTTCTTGTGCAGGTCCTTGACGATGATCATTCAGACACCTTCGAGATGGAGGGCGGCCGGCTTCTCCGAGGTCTGCGCGACCTCGGTGCGGTTGTCGTTCCGGTGCTCGTACCAGCGGCCCAACCGGGACACCGCGTAGCAGATGACGAAGTAGAAGGCGGCCACGACGGAGTAGGTCGTGATGGGGTCGGCGGTGAGGTTGCTGACCACGGTCCCTGCGTGAGTGAGCTCCAGGAAGCCGATGACGGTCACCAGGGAGGAGTCCTTGATCAGCGCGATCAGGAAGCCGATGCCGGGGGGGACGGCGACGCGCATCGCCTGGGGGAGGATGACGTAGCGGTACGTCGGCCAGTACCCGAGCCCGAGCGCCGCGGCTGCCTCGGACTGTCCCTTCGGCACGGCGTTGATGCTGCCTCGGAAGATCTCGGCCATGTAGGCCGCGCTGAAGACGGTCAGCGCGATCACCGCGGTGGCGAACGCGGACAGCGCCAGGCTCGGGAACATCAGCGGGATGCCGAAGTAGGCGAAGAACACGATGATCAGCAGCGGGACCCCGCGCACCACATGCACGTAGACCGCCGCTGCCCACCGGGCGGCCCGGCTGGGGGAGGTCGCCGCGAGGCCGAGGGCCAGGCCCAGCAGGGTGCCGAGGAAGCCTGCCGTCGCGCACAGTGCCACGGTCCAGACGGCACCGCGCAGCAGCAGCTCGAGGTCGTGGGCGTTGAAGGACCTAAGCACGGCTGCTCACCGCCCAGCGGAAGAGGTAGGACTCGGCAGCCTTCGAGGCGAGGGCCAACAACCCCGAGGCCAGGAAGTACAGCAGCCCGCCGACAGCGAGGATCTCGAAGGTCCGGTAGGTCTCCGAGTTGATGTTGAGCACCGAGTTCATCAGCTCGGGCAGCCCGATGATCGAGGCGATCGAGGAGGCCAGGAACAGCAGGATGAACTGGTTGGTCAGCGCCGGGAACACGTTGCGGGTCGCGGGCATGAACTTCACGTGGCGGAACACGTGCCACCGCGTCAAGCCGAGTGCTTGTCCGGCCTCGACGAGGCCGGGCGGCACCGACTCGAAGCCCGCGCGGTAGATCTCGGCGGTGTAGGCCGCGTTGTTCAGCGTGAGTGCGACGATGCCCGCCCAGGTCGGGTCGAGGTTCACGCCGAGCTCGGGCAGCCCGAAGTAGATGAGGTAGAGCTGGACCAGCAGGGGGGTGTTGCGGAAGATCTCGACGTACGCCGAGGACAGTCGCGGCACGACCGGCACGGGACTTGCCTTGCCGAGGTAGAGCAGCACGCCGAACGCGCCGCCGACCAGCATCGCGATCACCGAGATGTAGACGCTGGTCCACAGTGCGCCCAGCAGCTGGGAGCCGTACGGCACCAGGTCGCCGAAGTAGAAGGTCATCACAGGTCCTACCGGTCGCGGTGGGACGAGGCCACGGCGGCCTCGCCCCACGCTGGGGCGGTCACTTGAGGAAGGCGGGCATCGGCTGGTGCAGCCACTTCTGGCTGGCTGCGTCGTTCTGGCCGGAGACGTTGTAGTTGCGGATGAACGTGTTGAGGTAGTCCATCCACACCTGGTCGCCCTGCTGGACACCCATGGACATCAGCGACGGCTCGAGGACCGGGCCGTTGAGGATGCGCAGGTTCGAGTCGTGGTTCACCAGGTCCGGCACGATCACGTTGTTCTCGATGAGCGCGTCGACCTTGCCGCTCTTCAGGGCCTGGACGGAGTCGGCGAAGGAGTTGAACAGCGCGGGCTTGGCGTGGCTGAACCGCGCCTTGAGGATCGACTCGCCGATGCTGCCACGGCTGGCCGAGACCGACTTGCCGGACAGGTCGGCGTAGCTCCTGATCGGGCTGCTCTTGGGGACCGCGATCAGGGTGCCGCCCGCGGCGTAGGGGACGGTGAACCCGACCTGCTGAGCCCGCTCGTTCGTGGCGGTGAAGGAGGCGATCATCACGTCTGCCTTGTCGGCCTGCAGCATGGGGATGCGGCTCTCGTTGGTCGCGGCGACGAACTTCACCTTGGCCCCCAGCGCCTCACCGAGCGCCTTGGCGATGTCGATGTCGAAGCCCTCGAAGCTGCCGTCGGACTTCTGCACGCCCCACGGCGCCGCTTCGGACTGCACCCCGACCCGGATCGTGTGCGACTTCAGCACGCGGGTCAGGTGGCTCTGCCCCACGGAGGTGGTGCCCCCGCCGGCGCTCGCGCTGCTGCTCGTGCATCCGGCGGTCGCCAGGGCGAGCGCTGCGACGAGCCCCGCCAGGATCTTCTTCTTGACCCCAACCATGTTTGTCCCTTCGGTGTTGTGGTGCTGCTCGGCTCTGGGCGGACGGGTTCAGGCCTCGGTCGAGACCAGGTGGGGCTCCGAGACCGCGGCGCTGTCGCCGACCTCGCGCCACCCGGCCCCCTCGGGGAAGGTCCACCTCTCCCGCGACTCGACGAGCATCTCGGCCCCGATGCCCGGCCGTGCGGGGGCGACGTAGCGTCCGTGCTCGACCCGGACCGGCTCGGCGAAGTGCTCGTGCAGGTGGTCGACGTACTCGATGAAGCGACCGTCCTGGCTGCCGCTGAGCGCCGCGTAGTCGAAGAAGGAGAAGTGCTGGACCAGCTCGCAGAGCCCGACCCCGCCGGCGTGCGGGCAGACGGGTACGTCGAAGTGCGCGGCGAGCAGGAGGTTGGCGATGTTCTCGTTGATGCCGCCCACACGCGTGGCGTCGATCTGCATGACATCGATGCCCTGCGCCTCGAGCAGCTGCTTGAACACGATCCGGTTCGCCACCGCCTCGCCGGTGGCGACGCGGATCGGGGAGACGCCCTTGCGGATGGCGGCATGGCCGAGGATGTCGTCGGTGCTGGTCGGCTCCTCGATCCAGTACGGCTCGAACTCGGCGAGCTGGTTCATCCAGGAGACGGCCTCGTCGACCTCCCAGCGCTGGTTGGCGTCGACGGCGACGGGGACGTCCGGGAAGTTGCTGCGCATGAGTCCCAGGCGGCGGCGGTCGTCCTCGAGGCTCCCGCCGACCTTGAGCTTGATCATCGAGAAGCCGTCCCGGATCGCCTCCTCGGAGAGCCGCACCAGCTTCTCGTCGCTGTAGCCCAGCCAGCCGGGCGAGGTGGTGTAGGCGGGGAAGCCCTGGGTCCTCAGCGACGCGATGCGGTCGTCCTTGCCCTCCTGCCCGCGGCGCAGGATCTCCAGCGCCCGCTCAGGGGTGAGAACGTTGCGGATGTGGGTGAAGTCGACGACGGAGACGATCTCCTCGGGGGACATCTCGGCGAGCAGGAGCCACAGCGGTTTGTCCTCGCGCCGGGCGCGGAGGTCCCACAGGGCGTTGACGAGCGCACCGCAGGCCATCTGCGAGACGCCCTTCTCCGGGCCCAGCCAGCGCATCTGGGAGTCGTGGATCAGCCGCTTGGAGGCGCCACCGAGGTCGTTGACGAGCTCGTCGGCATCACTGCCCACCAGAAGCCTGCCGTAGACGTCGATGGCGTGGGTGATGACCTCGTTGCCACGTCCACAGGTGAAGACGAACGCGTGGCCCTCCTCGCCGTTGTCGAGCCGGACCGTCACGTAGGCAGCCGAGTAGTCGGGGTCGACGTTGACGGCGTCAGACCCGTCGAGCTCGAGTGAGGTGGGAAATCGGACGTCCTGGGTGACGACCGAGGCGACGATGGGCACGATGCGGAACCTCTCGTTGAAATCCTATAGGTATTAGTTTGAACCTATAGTGGGCTCGATCACACGTCAACCACCTCGACCCGGCATTCGCGGACCACGTCCCGGACAGAGGACGAAAGGCCAACGACCCGCATGGGTCGTTGGCCTCGGCTGCTGTGCGCCAAACTTCCGGTGACGACGAATCTCCACAGGTCAGGTGTGACCAGTCTCCGGGCGGTATAGCGGCCCGGTCCCGCGCGGCCCCGTCATCGCGGGGTCTCCGGCAGTCGCGGATGGTCGGTGGGGTAGATGCCGGCGGCGAAGCCGTAGACGGTGTCCCCGGACCTGGGCAGCTCGTCGAACTCGCGCACCAGTGCCGCGATGCGGTCCCAGAACTCGGCGGCCCGCTCCTCGGGGAGGCGGGCATGCCGGATGAAGCCCCACAGCCGCCGGTCGCGGAAGGCCGCCGCCGACTCCCGGGCCGCCACCTCGAAGTCGTTGAAGTCCGTCGGCAGGGTCTCCGCTTCGGTGCCCGGCTCGACGGCGACGTAGAACATGCGCGCGGTGCGGCCGTAGAAGCGCTCGTCGATCGCGCGCACCCGGCGGGTTCCCACGACGCGTACCAGACCTGTCTCGGTCAGCACCTTGACGTGGTGAGCCACCGTGCTCTTCGGCCGAGCCAGCGCCGTCGCCAGCTCGGTCACCGTGGCCGCCCGCTCGTGGAGCAGGCCCAGGATCGTCGTACGCAGCGGGTTGCCGATCGCACGGACCTGGGCCGGCTCCGTGAGCGCGAGCCGGTCGGCAAGCTCGTAGTCAGGGGGAGGGGGGTTGCTGGACATGATCTGAACAGACTACTGTCACAGAACGTTCCGCATTGTTGGATCAAACGTTGGGATGAGGAATGGCTGAGGTCGTCGTGTACCACCACGTCCAGGGGCTCACCGAGGGAGTGGTGGCCTTCGCCGACGAGCTCCGTCGGGCAGGGCACACCGTGCACACGCCGGACCTCCTCGGCGGGCGTACGTTCGCCACGATCGACGACGGGATGGCCCACGCCCGCGAAGTGGGTTTCGCCGTCCTTCTCGAGCGCGGCGTGGCCGCCGCCGAGGCGCTGCCGTCATCGGGGGTCGTCTACGCCGGGTTCTCCCTGGGAGTCATGCCCGCCCAGCAGCTCGCGCAGACCCGCGCGGACGTACGTGGCGCGCTGCTGCTCCACGCCTGCCTGCCGGTCTCGGAGTTCGGCGAGCGGTGGCCAGACGGCGTCCCTGTACAGGTGCACGGCATGGACGCCGACCCGTTCTTCGCCGAGGAAGGGGGCGATCTCGACGCCGCTCGAGAGCTGGTCGCCGCTACCGACCAGGCGGAGCTGTTCCTCTACCCGGGCGACGAGCACCTGTTCGCCGACTCCTCGCTGCCGGCGTACCAGCCGGCGGCGGCCGACCTGCTCATGGAGCGGGTGCTCCGCTTCCTCGGCGAGGTCTGAGGACGAAGAGGCGCGGAGCCCGTGGGCCGACCCTCGATGGCAGCTGGTTGGCCTAGGTGCCTGGTGGTCGGCCTGTTCGTCGTACGGCCAGGGCGGCGACGTCGTCATCGCGGGAAGGGTCCCGGAGCCGGGTGACGACTGCGTCGAGGGCCCCGGACAGGTCGCGCCGGGCCAGGCCTGCCACGGAGTTGAGAACGCGGTCCTGACCCTGGTCGATGTCCTCGTCACGGCGTTCGATGAGGCCGTCGGTGAAGGTCAGGACGGTGTCGCCGGTGTGGAACGGGATGGTGACCCGGGTGCGGGTCTCGGGCTGAACCCCGAGGGGACACTCCACCGCACCGGGCAGCTGCTCGATGCTGAGGTCGGCGCGCAGCAGCACCGGCGACGGGTGGCCGGCGTTGGACATCATCAGCTCGTCGCGGGCCGGGTCGATGAGCATGCAGACCAGCGTGACGAGCTGCTCGCTGGGGTACTGGGCGAACATCAGGTCGAGCTTCGACACGACCGTCTCGGGCGTCGGGTCCACCGCGACGTAGGCCCGGACCGCTGAGCGCATCTGCGCCATGGCCGCGGCTGCCGAGACCCCCCGGCCCATCACGTCACCGACGAAGAGCGCCAGGCGTCCGTCGTTGAGCGGGACCGCGTCATAGAAGTCGCCGCCGACTTCGGTGCGGCCCGACGGGCTGTAGTAGCCGGCGATCTCCCAACCGGGCAGGTCAGGCATCGCCTCCGGCAGCACCGCGTGCTGGAGCCGGACCGCGGCGTCGCGCGTCTGGCTGTGCAGGTCGGCGTTGTCGATGGCAACCGCCGCTCGCTCGGCCAGCTCCTCCGCGAGCGACAGGTCATCCTCGGTGTAGAGCCGCTCGGACTCGGCGGCGACCCAGGTGATGACCCCGAGTACGCGCCCACGGGCCACCAGCGGCACGGTCAGCGCGCTGCGCAGCTGGAGATCCCGGGCGATCTGGAGCTGCTCCTCGTCATCGACCCCGGCCGCCAGCATCTCGTCGGTGATCTCGTGGATCAGCTCGCTCTGCCCGGTCCGCATCACGTGCCAGGCACCGGTCGGTGCGCCCGGGTCGCTGGGGTAGCGCTCCTCGAGGTCCAGGGCGAGCTGCACCTTGGCCGGGTCGACGTGCGCGACCGCGAGGCGGTGCAGCCGGCCGTCGACGACCACGTCGATGGCGCACCAGTCGGCGAACGTGGGCACGGCGAGCCGGGCGACCTTCGAGAGTGTGGCCTGGTAGTCCAGGCTGCTGGCGAGCTCGGAGGAGGCGTCAGCCAGGAACACCAGCTTTGCGCTCTGCTTGGCCGCGACCTCCTGGGCGGTGATCCGTTCCAGCGCCTGAGCACACGTGTCGGCCAGGACGTCGAAGAACTCCAGCTCGGCGGCGTCCAGCCATCGCTTCCCGGGGAAGGACAGCCCGATCGCCCCGATGGTCCGGGTTGCGACGCGCAGCGGTAGGCAGATGATCGACCGTTCCCCGCGCTCGACGCCCTCGGTGCCGGGATAGCGCTCCGCGATCGCTGCCGCCCCCACCAGCATCACTCGCTGGCCGGTCCGGATCACCTCGGCGGGCGGGGCCGCCGCGGCCAAGGGGTAGGTCGACCACCGATCCGCCTCGCCCTCGCGACCACCGCGGAGAGCCATCAGCCGAAGCCGGTCCTCACCTTCGCGGAGGGTCAGCGACGCGATCGTGGCCCCGACCGCGTCCGCGCCGTGTGAGACCACGATCTTGGTGACTGCCTCGACAGTGTCGGCCATCACCAGCTCCGCGGTGACCCGGGCCAGTCGGGTCAGCCGGTCACCGAGGACTCGCGACGCTGACGATGAGCGGTTGTCCACCAGGGAGTCGTCCAGGATCCAGACAAGTCCGTGCGTCGGGGCCGACCCGACCGGCGAGCATGTCGCCTGGACCTGGTGTGCAGAGCCGTCGGCACGTCGCACCTCGACTAGACCGCGCCATTCCCGCCCATCCAGCACCGGTGCTGGGACGGCGGCCAATCTCTCCTGCTCGCCGGCAGCGAATACTCGCGCCGAGATGGTCCCCCCGACCAGGGACTCCTGGCCGTAGAGCTGCTCGGCCGCCCGGTTGGCAAAGACGATCGACCCGTCGGGCTCGACGAGCAGGACCGCTGTCTTGAAGGCGTCGAAGAGGCGCGGCTCCAGGGGCCAGCCCCCGAGGCCAGTACTCGTCACCTCCGCATCATCGCAGTGAAATCCCCCCGGCAGGACGAGCGATGGGCAGGATGCCCGCTTGGTCCTTGTAAGTCCGCACGCGACCGCCCGGGACCGCTGCCGGGTATCAGCGGGCGGGACGGGTCGGCGGAGCCGACCGAGCCTGCTCGCCCAGGTCCGTCAGAGTCGGCCCTTCGGGCGGTCCTGGGCCCGGGCAGGCTCGGTCTGCCGATCAACGTCTGCGTCTAGTGGCCGCGGGGTAGGAGGCAGACAAGGTCGGTGCCTGTGCCGGGTGGGTTCTGCATGAAGAGTCGACCGTCGGCGAAGACCGAGTCACGTTCGAGTCTCTTCAGTTCGTCCCATGCGTGGGTTGGCAGGTCGGTCCAGCCGATGCGGCGAGTCCACACCATGACCTGTGCCCGGTGGGGGGTCGCCTCGGGCCGGAGCCAGCAGTACCTTTCTCCCCAGCCGCGACGATTGCCGGAGCCTCCCCAACGAAAGGACTCGGCGAGGTCGCGCGCGTCGTCGTCGAAGTGAACGTCGCGAGCGACCTCGTCCAGGCGCGGGTAGAACCACCGAAGTGCCAGGTCGTAGTGGTGTCGCACCTGACTCAGCTTCCGTCTGCCACCGGGCAACTCTCGCCAGGCCCGCGCATCGTCGTAGGCATCGCCATCGGGCCGCTCGATGGTGTCGTCACTGAGGGAACCCCAAGAGGCCTCGCGAACTGACCCGTCACCGAGGGGTTGGCTGGTGAGGAGCTCTCCAACCTCGATGCGGTCGTGACGTCTCCTGAGGCCCAGGGAGCCATCGGCCCGCAACCCCAGGTGCTCCAGCGCCCGCATTCTGGTCCACGCCTCGACCGGAAAGTTCGTCGAGCCGATCATCGACGTGCCGATGTGGACCGTGGCTCTGCCTGGTGTGTCCGTCATCGCGAGCCAGACCGGCGCTGAATGCCACCTGTAGGGCTTGCGACTGAGCTGCAGGACGCTGCTCAACACCGCCTCACTGGTGGCCGCACGCCTGGCCGGCGGCGTGACCGAAGGCCTTCCACATTTCTCGCTGTAGACGCTCGGGCGGGACGCCCCGCTCCCAGAGGTCGACGAGCAACCTTCGCAGTGGAGATCCCTCCGACAAGGCGTCCTCGGACAGGTGGGCTCCTCGCAGCCGACGGTCGAGCACGTCCACGGAGTCGAGCCCCGAGTCCTGTCTGTCCTGCCAAGCCAGCTCGTAAGCGCGCCTGACCCGGCGACGAAACTCCCCTCGGGAGGCGTCCTGAGTCATCAAAACCATCCTCCTCGATCTCGCAGGCCGGACGGGCAGCGTGCAACCGTCCCAGCGAAGCATCCCAAGGCTGCCCCGATTTCGTCTGCTTAATGGGTGCGATGGGACGCGTCAAGGCGGCGGATCGGCATGGCC
The DNA here is from genome assembly GCA_963800225.1 of uncultured Actinomycetota bacterium. Lineage (GTDB taxonomy): Bacteria > Actinomycetota > Actinomycetes > Propionibacteriales > Nocardioidaceae > Nocardioides_B. The sequence goes on from CAWDAF010000006.1 coordinate 85,814, forward strand.
GCGGGCGCGCGCCACGCGGCTCCGGATCTGCTGATCCGGCCCCCTACTGTCGATGGACAAGCCCGGGAAGTCAGCGATGGTGAGCCCACTGGCGAAGTCGCTGCACGCAGACAGCGTGGTGCTCGGCGATGCCTAGGAGTGCCTGTACACCCGTGTCGCGTTGTCTCGCGCCACCAGTGAGCCGACGCGGGTCGCGTCGGCCTCGGTCATCTCGTCCTCGTCGAGAAGACGCCGCAGGACGCGCTCGAGGCCACCTCGGAACAGTGTCGCTCCGAGCAGGAAGTGCTCGGCGAGTCCGTAGGCGTCTGTGGAGAACAGCAGCTTGCCGAACGGCGCCAGCTCCAGGCTCTCGCGCAGCACGCTCTCCGACAACGCGCCGACATTGTGGGTGGCAAGGCCCACGTCCATGAAGACGTGCCCGAAGACCTGCGCAAGGTAGGCGGCGCTGCGATGGAACGGGTAGTTGTGCAACAGCAGGACCGGCACCCCGCGCTCCTCGGTGGCGCGCAGGAACTCGGTGAGCAGCAGCGGGTCACTTGTGTTCAGGTCCAGATCACTGTCGCCGTAGCCCACGTGGATCTGGAGAGGAACGCCCAGCTCGAGTGCCTTCCACGCAAGCCACGCGTGGACGAGGGGATGCGTGATCCGGTAGCGGCCGTCCGCGCCTGGGCGCACACCGCTCAGCGCGGTCACCACGGCATCGGCGGTCGGCATCGAGGCCGGAAGCCGAAGACCCACGCGATAGGCCACGATGGTCTTCGCCGCAACCGTGGTGGACGCGACGAGCGACTGGGCGACGGCCTCCAGGACGTGAGGGGGCTCAGCTCCGCGGCGGAGTGCCTCCTCGGCGACCTGTTCGAGACGGACGACCTCCTGGCAGGTTCCGCCACTCAGCGATGCGAGGTCCTCCAGACCACAGACCCCTCTCGAGCTGAGCCCGGTGTCGACCAGGAAGGTGGAGATTCCCGCGCTCCTGATCAGCCGGCGGGAGGACTCGACGGCTCCCAGCTCGCGACGCCGAGCCAGGTAGTCCTCGGGCGAGGCGAGTGGGGGGAGGTCGAGCACCGGGGCGCACCACCGGCGAACCGCCAGGCCGAGCATCGAGTCGAATGCCGTCGTCCCCAGGGGTGCGGGGCCTGCCGCTTCGTTCATCAGTGACTCGAACGAGCGACGATCCAGGTCGTCGAGGAAGACGCCGTGGCAGTGATGATCCACCAAGGATCCCAGCCCGCGGGTCAGGCCAGCACCCACGTCAGTCCGTAGGTCGCGGCGACCGCATCCCGTTCCATCACGCTCCGGAGTGAACCTCGACGTCTATAGACTTGTCCAGCAGCAGCTGGTGGCGCCCAGAAACGTGCCCCGACAGGGGGAGCCCCGTGGACCTAGCAGAGCGCGCATCCCGTCGGTCCCGGGCCGAGAGTCTGGTTCCTGCGCTTCGTGAGCGTGGTGTCGTCGGCGTGGTCACCTCGGTGGTGGACAACGCCGGGATCTCGAGGATGAAGTCCGTCCCGCTCGGACGACTCCCGGACCTGGCGTCGCGCGGTGTGGGCTTCTCCACGGCGTTCGACTACTTCAGGTTCGACGACTGGGTGGCCGCTCCGAAGAGCGGGGAAGGCCCGGTGGGCGATCTTCGGATCCTCCCGGACCTGTCACGGCTGGTCGTCCTCGCCGCTCAGCCGGGGTGGGCGTGGGCCCCCGGCGAGCGCTACCGACAGGACGGCTCGGCTCATGACCAGTGCGGCCGACACCTGCTCCGTCGGGTCGTGGACCAGCTTGCCGCTGACGGCCTACGCGTTGAGGCGGCGATCGAGATCGAGTGGGTCGTCTCGGTCGGAGCGGGAGATGAGCTCACGCCGGCCACTCAGGGGCCAGCGTACGGCGTGACCCGGGTGATCGAGAGGTCGGACTACTGTCGCGATGTCCTTCAGTCTCTCGAGGCCGAGGGTGTGCAGGTCGAGCAGCTCCATCCCGAGTACGCCGCCGGGCAGTTCGAGGTCTCCGTCGCCTGCTCCGCGCCGGTCGACGCGGCCGACACGTCGATGCTCGTCCGGCACACCATCCGCGCCGTCGGCCAGGCGCACGGGCTCCGGACGTCATACTCCCCGAAGGTCGATGCCGCGGGCGTGGGCAACGGGGGTCACGTCCATCTCTCCGTGTGGCGCGGGGACCGCAACCTCATGGACGGTGGAGGGGATTCGTACGGCCTCACCGCAGACGCGGTCGGGTTCCTCGGCGGGATCCTCTCCCGGCTTCCGGCGCTGCTCGCCGTGGGCGCCCCGAGCGCCGCCTCGTACTTGCGGCTCGTGCCGCAGCACTGGTCGGGCGCCTACGCCTGCTGGGGCCTGGAGAACCGCGAAGCCGCCCTCCGTGTGATCGCGGGCTCGGTCGGTCAGTCGGCCAACGTCGAGGTCAAGTGCTTCGACCTCCACGCCAACCCCTACCTCGCGCTGTCGGCCCTGCTCGTCGCAGGCCACGATGGAATGCGCGAGGGCGCCGGCCTCCCAGCCCCGATCGCCGTGGACCCGGCTTCCCTGGGCGAGGAGGACCGCGAGGCGTCGGGCATCGCCCGGCTCCCGAGCACGCTCGGCGAGAGTCTGAGGGCCTTCCTGGCCGACCCGGCGCTCACCGAGGCTTTCGGCGCGCATCTCGTCGACTCGCTCAGGGCGGTCCGCGAGTCCGAGATCGAGCTGTTCGACAGCGCCACAGATGACGACATCGCGCGGGCGTCGAGGTGGTCCCACTAGGGCGAGGAACCCCGGCGTCCCGATCTTTGCGAGACCTGCCGTGCAGGGGGCGCCGCGCTCAGGTCCCGGCGCGACGTCCGAGTACGGGTGCTGGTGACCCTTCTGGCCTCAGCTGAGTTGTTTGCGTGACTCGATGAGCGCGTCGCGTACGTCCTTGAAGGCGCTCTCCAACCCGACGCGGATCGTCTCGGTCACGTCGGACGTGGTCGCACCTGTGCGGGACACCTGCTGGCGGACCTTGCTCCACCGTTTGTCGAGCTCCGCGGTCAGGGCGGTGAGCCGGTCAGACGCCTCGGCCGCCCCCAGGTGTACCTGCAGCTCGAGGTCGTCGATGCGGCCCTGCCACTGGTCGACGTGGGCCTGGGCCAACTGACGGCTGACGGCGCTGTGCGCCTCCTGGAGATCGTCGAGGCGGGCTTCCAGGTTCGCGATTCGCTCTTCTGTGGTCATGTCTTCAACATGGTCGGGTCTTCCATCTGTCGGCAGAGCCTAAGGTCCTCCCGGTGGTGGGTCGGCGCTCTCCGGTGGGTGGTGACCTTCGCCGACCCCGCCGGGACCTAGGGCCCTGAGGGCGGGGGGCGCGGACTGGTTGCCTGGTACTCGGTGGAGGAGGCTCCACCCCGCGGAAGGGAGTCACGATGGCCACGTCCGTGCGGCAGGGCGACCAGTCGACGGCGGGGGACGCCGACCGGCTCGGCCTCCCGCAGTCGACCGCGCTCGTGATGGGAAGCATCATCGGGGTCGGCATCTTCAGCCTTCCCTACGCGATCGCGTCGTACGGCCCGATCAGCCTGGTCGCCCTTGGCGTCGCCACCGTGGGCGCCGTCGCGCTGGCGATGATGTTCGCGGTGATGTCGCGACGGATGCCCGCCGACGGCGGGCCGTACGCCTACGCGCGTGCCGCCTTCGGCAACGGGCTCGGCTTCACCAACGCCTGGTCCTACTGGATCACCGCCTGGGCCGGCAACGCCGCGATCGCGGTCGGCTGGGTCTTCTACGTCGAGACCTTCATCAACAAGGGCGGTGCCACCTTCTGGTCGATCGTGATCGCCCTGGTGGGGGTGTGGATCCCGGCCGTCGTGAACCTCTCCGGCGTCCGCAACATGGGGATCTTCCAGCTCTGGACCACGGTCTTGAAGTTCATCCCGCTGGCGCTGATGTCGACGATCGGCCTCTTCTTCATCTCCTCGGGCAACTTCACGCCCTGGAACACCAGCGGGGACAGCAACCTGTCCGCCATCGGTGGCGCCATGGCGATCTGCCTGTTCGCCTACCTGGGCGTCGAGACGGCCTCGGTGGCCGCGGCCAAGGTCCGTGACCCGGCCCGCAACGTCGGCCGGTCGACCATCTACGGCACCGTGGCCAGCGGTGTGGTCTACATGCTGTCGCTGATCGCGGTCTTCGGGATCATGCCGGCCAGCGCCCTGGCGCTGGACAAGAACCAGGCGTCCTACGCCTCCGCGGCCGACTCCATCGTCGGCAGCGGCACCTGGGCGGGCAACCTGGTCTCCCTGGCCGTGATCGTCTCCGGTATCGGCGCCCTCAACGGCTGGACCATGATCGTCGCCGAGATGCCGCTCGCCGCCGCCAACGACGGCCTGTTCCCCAAGAAGTTCGCCGAGCTGTCCTCCCGCCGCGTCCCCGCGTTCGGCATCGTCACCTCGACCCTGCTGGCCTCGCTGGCGATCATCATCAGCTACCTCGGCACCAGCGGTGCCTCGGTGTTCACCACCCTGGTCCTGATGACGGGCATCACCGCGGCGATCCCGTACGCGTTCTCCGCCCTGGCGCAGATCGTGTGGCGGTGGAGGGACCACCAGCGGGGTCACACGCCACACTTCTACCTCGACCTGACCGTCGCCGTGGTCGCCCTGGCGCTCTCGCTCGCCTTCATCTACTACTCCCGCAACAGCGGCGACTCCTGGTACGTCGTGTGGGGTCCGTTCCTGATGGCGGGCGGTGCCGCCCTGATCGGGATCCCGGTCTACCTCGCCATGCGTGGCCAGATGACTCAGCCGGAGCCCGTGCCGGACTACCGGTGAGCGCGACGTACCCCTACCCCCGAAAGGCGAAGGCCCATGACGTTCCACGTCGACTCTGAAGTCGGGGTCCTCAAGCAGGCCATCGTGCACCGGCCCGGCATCGAGCTGAGCAGGCTCACCCCCGCGAACGTCGACGAGCTGCTCTTCGACGACGTGATGTGGTCGGAGCGAGCCCGGGAGGAGCACGACGCCTTCGCGGCCACGCTGGAGGGGAGAGGGGTGAAGGTGCACCACTTCGCCACCCTGCTCGCCGAGGCCATCGACGAGCCGGGGGCCCGTGAGTTCCTCCAGGACCGGCTGAGCACGGCGAACCGCTTCGGGCCGGCGCTCGACCGGCCGCTGGACGAGCTGGTCGGGTCGACGCCCGCTCGGCTGCTCGCCGGGCTGTTGATCGGCGGCGTGCTCAAGCGCGACGTGTCCAGTCTGCTCGACGCGCCCAGCCTGCTGATGGACTACCTGGGCGACGACGACTTCCTGCTGCGGCCGCTGCCGAACCACCTGTTCCAGCGCGACAACTCCGCTTGGGTCTACAGCGGTGTGTCCATCAACCCGATGGCCAAGCGGGCCCGGCAGCGGGAGACGATCAACTCACGGGTGGTGTACAACTTCCATCCGATGTTCCGCGACGCCGGCGTGAGCTTCCTGTACGGCAACGACTCCACGGCGCACGAGTCCGCCACGATCGAGGGCGGCGACATCACCGTGATCGGGAACCGTGCAGTGATGATCGGGATGGGGGAGCGGTCCACGCCCCAGGGTGTGGAGACCCTGGCGCGGGCACTGTTCCGGGCCGGCACCGTCGACACCGTGATCGTCGTCGAACTGCCCAAGGAGCGGGCCTTCATGCACCTCGACACGGTGATGACGATGATCGACCGGGATGCCTTCTGCGTCTACCCCTACCTGCCCGCCGAGCTCCGGTCGTTCTCGCTGACCGCGGTCGGCCGAGGCGGCGACTTCAAGATCGAGGAGAACCGCGAGCTGTTCCCGGTCGTCGCCGACGCCCTCGGTCTCGAGCGGTTGCGGGTGCTGCGCACCCCCATCGACCGCATGGGCGCTGAGCGTGAGCAGTGGAACGACGGCAACAACTTCCTGGCCGTCGCACCGGGCGTGATCGTCGGCTACGAGCGCAACACCACCACCAACGAGTACCTGACGGGTGAGGGGATCGAGATCATCCCGATCGTCGGCGAGGAGCTCGGTCGTGGCCGCGGCGGGCCCCGCTGCATGACCTGTCCCATCGAGCGCGAAGCGGTGACCGCATGAGCACGCACCCCCTGCACGGGCGGAGCTTCCTCAAGGAGCTCGACTTCACCCCTGACGAGTGGCGGTCCCTGCTCGAGCTGGCGGCCGAGCTCAAGGCCGAGAAGCGGGCCGGCGCTGCGAAGCACCGCCTCGCGGGCCGAAACATCGCGCTGGTGTTCGAGAAGGCGTCGACCCGGACCCGCTGCGCCTTCGAGGTCGCGGCGTACGACCAGGGCGCGCAGGTGACCTACTTGGACCCCTCGGGCTCGCACCTGGGTCACAAGGAGTCCGCGGCCGACACGGCCCGGGTGCTCGGCCGGATGTACGACGGCATCGAGTTCCGTGGTTTCAGCCAGGACACGGCCGACACGCTCGCGCGCTTCTCCGGCGTACCGGTGTGGAACGGGCTGACCGACCAGTGGCACCCCACCCAGTCCCTGTGCGACCTGCTCACCATGCGTGAGCACGCCGCCAAGCCGGACGACCAGATCTCCTTCGCGTTCGTCGGGGACGCCAACGACAACGTCGCGAACTCGCTGCTCGTCGCGGGCGCGATGCTCGGCATGGATGTGCGGATGGTCTCGCCGGAGGAGCTCACGAACCCCGAGGACGTCCTGAAGACGGCGCAGGGCATCGCGGCGGGCACCGGCGCCCGGATCACCAGCACGAGCGACCTCGCCGAGGGGGTGGCCGGCGTCGACTTCATCTACACCGATGTGTGGGTCTCGATGGGAGAGCCGGTGGCCGCCTGGTCTGAGCGGATCGCCCTGCTCACCCCGTACCAGGTCACCAGTGAGGTGATGGTGCGGACCGGGAAGCCGACGACGAAGTTCATGCACTGCCTGCCGGCCTTCCACAACCGGGAGACCGAGGTGGGTGAGGAGCTGTTCCAGCAGACCGGGCTCTCGGCGCTGGAGGTGACCGAGGACGTGTTCGAGTCGCCGGCCTCGATCGTGTTCGACCAGGCCGAGAACCGGCTGCACACGATCAAGGCGGTCATGGTCGCCACGCTGGGTCGCTGACGTGCGCGTCGTGGTCGCGCTCGGCGGCAACGCCCTGCTGCGTCGTGGAGAACGGCCCGACGCCGCCGTGCAGCGGGCGCATCTGGCGGACGCGGCACCCGCGCTGGCGAAGGTCGCCGACGAGCACGAGCTGGTGCTGGTGCACGGGAACGGGCCCCAGGTCGGCATGCTCGCGCTCGAGAGCGGAGCCGACACCACGCTCACCCGGTCCTACCCGCTCAGCGACCTGGTGGCCGAGACCCAGGGTGTGATCGGCTACTGGATCCAGCAGGCGCTCTACAACGCGGGCGCGTCCCAACCGGTGGTGACCCTGGTCAGCCAGACCCTCGTGGACGCCGACGACCCGGCCTTCGAGACCGCCACGAAGTTCGTCGGCAGCGGATACCCCGAGGCGCAGGCGCGCGCGCTCGCGGAGGCCAACGACTGGGTGATCCGGCAAGACGGCAAGAACTGGCGGCGGGTGGTGCCCTCGCCGATGCCCCAGCGGATCGTGGAGCTCGAGGCCGCCCGGGTGCTGCTGCGCGGCGGCATGACCGTGGTGATCGCCGGTGGTGGTGGCGCGCCCGTGGTGCAGGGCGAGGGTGGCCTGAGCGGGGTCGAGGCGGTCGTCGACAAGGACTTCACCGCCGCCCTCGTGGCCCGGGCGCTGGACGCCGAGCTGCTGGTGATGCTCACCGACGTACCGGCGGTGATCGCCGACTACCGGACTCCCGGGGAGCGGGCGCTCCGCGACGTCACCGTCGCCGAGCTCGAGGCGCTCACCTTCCCCGCCGGCTCGATGGGTCCCAAGGTCGGCGCCGCCTGCGACTTCGTGACCCGCACTCACGGCCGCGCCGGGATCGGCTCCCTCGACGACGCCGCCGACGTGGTCGCCGGCACCGCCGGCACCCAGATCACCGCCGACACCGACTCCTGACCCCGCCCCGGCCGAGGCGTCGGCTCTGGTCGCCCCGAACCCGCCGAGCGCTCGAGGTGGTCATCAAGGTCTCCTCGGCGGTGGTCGGGTGGTGGTCAGACGGTGAGCGCGACCTTCCCGCGGACGTGGCCGGCCGCCAGGTGGTCGATGGCCTTCGCCGCCTCCTCGAGGGTGTACGTGCGCTCCAGCGTGGGCCGGACCGCCCCGCGGGCCACCAGATCGACGAGCTCGGCGTAGTCGGCGCCGTTCTCCTTGCTCATCAGGGCGGTCAGTCGCTGGGGAACGAACGGCGAGAGTGCCATCGCACCGAGCTGGCGGTGGGTGCCGCCGAGCCACCGGTCACCGCCCTCGCCGCCGGCGATGACAAGCGTGCCGGTCCGGCTGAGGCTCTGCCGGAGCTGCGCGAGCGGTCGCAGGCCGGCCAGGTCGATGATCGCGTCGTAGGCGCCGCGCTCGTCGATCTCCTCGCGGGTGTAGTCGATGACGCTGGTCGCGCCGAGCGAGCGGACCAGGTCGACCTTGGCGGTGCTGGCCATTCCTGTCACGTCGGCGCCGTAGGCCACCGCGATCTGCACCGCGTAGGAGCCGACACCACCGGAGGCGCCGATCACCAGCACCCGGTCACCAGCCTGGACTCGCCCCGCGTCGCGGACCGCCTGCAGGGCGGTGCCGCCGGACACCGGCAGGATCGCGCTCTCCTCGAAGGAGACGTGCGCGGGCTTGCGAGCCAACCGCGTCTCGGGGAGTACCGCCAGCTCGGCGAAGGAGCCGTCGGCGGTGCCGAGCACCTCGTCACCGACCGAGACCGAGGTGACCTCGGCCCCGATGGCCTCGACGACGCCGGCCAGGTCTCGACCGACGACCGGGAACTTCGGCCGCCGCAGTCCGAACGCCAACCGGACGGCGTACGGCAACCCCGTCATCAGGTGCCAGGTGCCGCGGTCGACCCCGGCGGCGCGGACCCGGACGAGGACGTCCCGGGGGCCCGGTGTGGGGGCGGGGATGTCAGCGAGCTGGAGGGTCTCGGTCCCGCCATAACGGCTCTGGGTGACTGCTTGCATCTCTGGGTCTCCTGATCTTACGGCGTAAGGCATGTCCCGTCAGGTTAGACTTACGGCGTAAGAACAGTCAAGAGCTCGATGATCCGGCCGAGGAGGCAGGTGCATGGCGGGGAGGCCAAAATCGCGGCGGGCTGCGGCCCTGACGCGTGGTGAGATCGTCCGGTCGGCGATGGACCTCGCCGATGCCGAGGGACTGGGCGCGGTCTCGATGCGCTCGGTGGCGAGGTTGCTGGGAGTGGAGGCGATGTCGCTCTACCACCACGTCGCGAACAAGGAGGACATGCTCGACGGAATGGTCGACGCGGTGTTCACCGAGTTCCATGCCCCTCGCCTCGGAGGCGACTGGGTCGAGGAGATGCGGCTGCGGTCGCGGTCGGCTCGGGAGGTGCTCAAGAACCACCCGTGGGCGGTCGGCCTGATGGACTCACGGCGCAACGCCGGGTTCGCGACGCTCAGCCACCACGACGCGGTGCTCGGGTGCCTCCGCGAGGCCGGCCTCTCCCTGGCCATGACCGGTCACGCGTTCGCCGTACTCGACGCCCACCTGTACGGCTTCCTCGTGCAAGAGCTGAGCCTGGCCTTCGACGGCGAGCAGGACCTCGCCGAGCTCGGGGAGAAGATCCTGACCAGTCTGCCGGCCGGCCAGCTGCCCTACTTCAGGGAGTTCACCCTCGACCACGCCCTCCAGCCCGGCTACGACTTCGGCAGCGAGTTCGACGTGGGACTCGACCTGATCCTCGACGGACTCGCCGCCCGCCTTTCCGCTGAGTGCACCTGAGCCCCGCCGTGCAGGAGTCGCCCCGACGCACTGGCGGTCGACCGGTTCCGGCTGCCGACGTGGAGTCACGGAAAGCGCGGGTTGCCGCGGTCGTCATCCGTGCCAGACTCTCAAGAGTGGTCCCAGCACCGGTGGTGACGTCCATCCCGCGAGCGCACGCTCGGTGGACACGCCCTCGGGTGGGCCGGAGCGTGCCCAACGTGGAACGGAGGTCCGGACCGCCTCGGAGCCCGGTGTCCTCACGACCGGCTCCTCGAACGGCACCAGACCCGTGAGGGCGCGGCTGCGGCTGGCCTCTGCGGCACTTCTCGGGCTCGCGGTTCTCGCGGCCGGCTGCTCCCCGGCTTCGGAGCCGCCGACACCTCCGAGGCCGGAGAAGGCAGTCGGGATGCACCTGGCGCCCGCATGCCCGTCTCCGCCCGCCCGGGAGCTCAGGCTGACGGTCGACCAGCTCAACGCGATCGGGGCCGCTGTCAGCCTCCCGGGCTGGCAGGCGGGCGACATCGGCGCCAGCGGCCGCCTTGCGGACGGACGAATCGTGTGGCTCTTCGGCGACACCATCCGACCCCACCTGGAGCCGCAGCTGGTCGCGAACTCGATGCTCGTCACGTCGGGGAAGTGCGTCTCCCAGCTGCTCGACGCACAGCAGGGTCCCGTCATCCCCGATGTCTCCGCGACCACCGTCCGCTGGCCCATGTCGGTCGTCGTCGACAGCCTGCGCGGCCGGGACGTGATCGTCGCCTTCTGCTCGCGCATCGAGCGGGGGGACTCCGGACAGTGGGGATTCACCTTTCTGGGCACCACCGCGGCCGTGTTCTCGGTGAAGCAGGGTCAGGCTCCTCAGCTGGTGCGGGTCGTCGACATCACCCCGGACTCGCGCAAGGCGGACCAGATCAACTGGGGCGCGGCGTGGCGCCTTCCACTGCTCTCGCAGCACCGTCTACCGCCACTTCGAGCCGCACGGCGGAGTCGGCGCCTTCATCCGGTCCGAACGTCTCCGCCGATGCCACGCTGAGCTGCTCTTCCCCCGCGCCGAGCCGGACGCGATCTGGAGCGTCGCCGCACGCTTCGGGTTCCACAACCCCTCACAGTTCAGTCGAGCCTTCCGCAAGCAGTACGACATCGCACCGTCGGAGGTGGCCGCCCCGCCGCCGCGGACGTTCGACGACGCGCCGACCCGTGGCCTGGCGCGGTCGGCGATCTCGGGGCGATCACGTCATGGCTCGAGGCCGTCTGAACCCCTCCGGCGGCGTTGCTCATGCGTGAGACACCTGGCCGACGCAAGAAGGGACTGGAGGTCAAGTCGAGCCGCCGAGGCTTCGCTAGCGTTCGACTCACGACTCGCCGGCGCCTCGATCCGGGTTGAAGGGCACGGCCGCAGTGACCATGGGTTGCCCACGAAGGGCGGGGAGCGAATGAGCATCGGCGTGCTTCGGAGGCGGCGGGCACTGCGCCCGCTGTCCGTGATGGTCCTCGTGAGTGGCCTGCTCGCGACCCTGACGTTCGGGTTCACGAGCGTCGCCGGCGCAGAGGCCCGGGGGAGCGCGACCCAGACCCTGACCCGGGGAAGCCGACCTGCCGCCGCCTTCGCCACGACCAAGGCGTACGTCGAGCAGTTCTACCCGCTGTGGTTCACATATCTGCAGAGCACCATCGCTCCGCACAACCAGCTGCTGGGTCCCGACAGGATCTCGCCGGTCTACCAGGGCGTCGTGGCCATCAACGACGACACGTTGTACGCCAGCACACCGCTCGACCTCAGGGGCCAGTGTGGACCGGGGTGCAGCTTCCCCGAACCGGCGATCCTGACCGTTCCGGCGACTCAGGCTGGGTACTCGGTCCTGACGTTGAGCCCCTACGGCGACATCTACAGCGGGCTGGTGCCGTCGAAGGCCTCCGGCGCGGCCACCCGGGAGAGGGTCTACGCCCTGACGCCGCCTGGATACTCGGGGAAGCTGCCGGCCGGAGTGACCCGCGTCGACATGCCGTTGAACCTGATGACCCTCATCTACCGCGTCGACAAGTACAGCCCGGCTCATGTGAACCAGATCCAGGAAGCCACTGAGTTCCGGGCCGCGCTGAGGCTGCAGTCTCTCAGCGGATACCTGCTGGACAGGTCGGTCGGCGCCACCAAGATCTTCCCCGAGTACTACTTCGCAATTCCCTTCAAGACCGCCGCCGACAGCCTGGTCGGGGTCTCGCCGATCACCTTCCTCGGCCAGCTCCAGACGGCCGTGCACTCGAGCAACACGCCCGCGCTGAGCCCGCAGGAACAAGCCCTCTCGGACCGTTTCGACTCGCTGTTCGCCGCACGCAGCGGCCGCGTGACCAGGGCGGCGTTGAAGGCCGGAGCCCGAGCGGCCCATGCGGCGATCCAGGCCGACTACCTCACCCACCTGGGCCCCAACAACTGGATCCACTTCACGAACATGGGCGACTGGCAAGGCAACGCGCTCGACCGGTCGGCGATCACCGAGTTCATCCAGTACGGCAACGGCATCGCCACCGCGGCCTACTACCACACCTTCAGGGACCGGCACGGTTCGCCGCTCGTCGGCAGCAGCCCGCACGGGTACCGGATGACCTTCAGGGCTCCGCACGGACAGCCGGCCGCCGAGCGGTTCTGGTCGCTGACGGCGTACACGCCGCATTCCATCGAGCTCATCCCCAACCTGGCGAGGAAGTACGTGGTCGCCAGCTACACACCTGGGCTGAAGGTCAACCGGGATCAGTCGGTCACGATCTTCATCTCCAGGCGCCGACCGGCCGGCGTACCCAGGGCCAACTGGCTTCCCGTCTCGAATCGGCCCTTCAACGTCATGCTCCGCGTCTACGGCGTGAAACCGGGCAGCTCCGTCGCCAACAACACCTACATCCCGCCTGCCGTCGTCAAGTCGCACCGTCGATGACCCATCGTCTCGGTCGGCCGGGGCGGGCGGAGCCGTCGAGGTTGCGAAGGCCGGACCCGGTCGAGGCACTGGCCCGCGACTGAACAGACGTTTAGTGTCGTGAGCATGAGCTCGGTCACCGATGACCGGAACCCCACCGCCCGGGCGAGCATCCGCGACACCGCGCTGCGCCTGTTCGCCGAGCGCGGGCACGACGCGGTGACGGTGCGCGCGATCGCCAGCGCTGCGGGGGTGTCGCCGGGCCTGGTACTCCACCACTTCGGGAGCAAAGCGGGCCTGCGGGTCGCCGTGGACGCCCACGCGGCCGAGTCCTTCGACGCGATCTTCGTCGAGCTCAGCGGTCCGGACCTCGCCGAGATGCTCGCCAGCGGCGAGACCACCACGTCGGTGGCCGAGGCGTTCGCCCGGGCGTTCCCGCCCGGATCCCCGCTGCCGGCGTACCTGCGCCGACTTCTGCTCACCAACGATCCGACCGGCGCAGCGCTCTTCGGCCGTTGGTACGCCGCCACTCGACGGCTGCTGGACGACATGGTCGAGATGGGGGTCGCTGCGCCGACCGAGGACCCAGCCGTCCGTGCGGCGTTCCTGCTGGTCAACGACCTCGCCGTGATCCTGCTGCGCCACCAGATCGCCACCGCCATCGGCGACGACCCGCTGACGCCCGCCGGTCTCGACCGGTGGGCCACGGACGTCACCGCCGTCTACACCGAGGGCGCGTTCGCGGCCCCGACGAAGGAGTCGTTCCGATGACCGACACCGACCCCGTGATCCGCACCGAGGGACTCACCAAGGTCTTCGGCAACGTCCGGGCCCTCGACGGCCTCGACCTCACCGTGCGCCCAGGGGAGGTGCACGGGTTCCTCGGGCCGAACGGCGCTGGCAAGTCCACGACGATCCGGGTTCTGCTCGGGCTCATGAAAGCCACCTCGGGGCACGCCCAGCTGTTCGGCGGGGATCCCTGGCGCGACGCGCGCCGCCTGCACCGCCGCCTGGCCTATGTCGCCGGCGACGTCTCACTCTGGCCGGCCCTGACCGGGGGGCAGTGTCTCGATGTCCTGGGCGCCACGCAGGGCGGGGTCGACGAGCGGCGTCGCGCGGACCTCGTCGAGCGGTTCGACCTCGACCCCACCAAACGTGTCCGCGACTACTCCAAGGGCAACCGGCAGAAGGTGGCCCTCATCGCTGCCCTGGCGGCTGACGCGGACCTGCTGGTGCTCGACGAGCCGACGTCGGGTCTCGACCCGCTCATGGAGCAGGCCTTCCAGCAGTGTCTACGTCGCCGGCGCGCGGACGGCGTGACCGTCCTGCTGTCCAGTCACATCATGAGCGAGGTGGAGGCACTGGCCGACCGGGTCAGCATCATCCGTCGAGGTCGCACCGTGGTCAGCGGATCACTGGCCCACCTCCGCCGGCACACCCGGACGGCCGTGCACGCGGTGACCCTTGCCGAGCCTGGCGGACTGGCCGACGCCGACGGGGTCGCCGACCATCAGAGCGAGCGGCTCGACGGGCTCACCGACTCCCGGTTCACCGTCGACCCCGACCACCTCGACTCCGTCATCGGGAGGCTCCACGCGGCGGGCGTCCACACCCTCACGGTCACGCCTCCCAGCCTCGACGCGTTGTTCCTTCGCAGCTACGGGCAGAGCCTGGAACCGGACGACGCGGTCGCCCACGAGGGCCTCGCCGAGTCCTCGCCATGAGCGCCCGACATGTTGCCGCCACGGACCGGATGAACGGTCTGGACATCATGCTGCGCATCACCTGGCGCATCCAGTGGCGCAGTGCCCTGATCTGGGTGCTCGTGCTGGGCGCGAGCCTGATCGGCACCGCAGCGAGCATCGTCGCGCTGTACGACACCCCCGCCAAGATCCACACCTACGCCCAGGCCGTCACCTCGGGCAACGCCCTGGCGGCGATCAACGGCAAGGTGGAGGGCATCGACTCGCTCGGCGGCGTGATCCAGGACGAGTTCGGCTTCATGGCCGCCTTCCTGCTGCCGCTGCTGGGCATCGCCCTGGTGGCGCGGGCGACGCGCCGTGAGGAGGAGTCCGGCCGGCTCGAGCTGCTGCTCGGCGGGCGCATCGCCCGCCACCAGCCCACGGTGGCGGCGCTCGTCGTGGCCATCGCCACGATCGTCTCGACCGGGGCGCTGTTCATCCTGGGCCTGGCGGTCTCCGGGGTGCCGGTCGCAGGGTCGGTGCTCTACGCACTCTCGCTGTGCGCCCTGGCCTTCGTCTTCGCCGGTCTCGCGGCCCTGCTGGCGCAGCTGACCCTGCATGCCCGGGGGGTCTACACCTGGAGCCTGATCGTCCTCGGGGCGTCGTACGTCCTGCGTGGCGTCGGCGACGTGACCACGACCTGGGTCACCTGGCTCTCCCCGCTCGGCTGGGCGGAGAAGGTGGCGCCGTTCGGGGACCAACGGCCGTGGGCCCTGGCCATCCCGCTCGTGGTCGGCCTCGCCCTGGCTGGCGCGGCGGTGCGGCTGGCCTCCGGGCGTGACCTGGGCAGCGCGGTGGTCCGGGGTGGCGTCGGCCCCGAGCGTGCGGCCAGGAGCCTGCGCGGCCCGATCGGCCTCGCGGTCTGGATCCACCGGCCTGCGACCCTCGGCTGGCTCGCCGGCGGCGTGATGCTCACCGGGATGATGGGCGCACTCTCCCAGCAGCTGCTCGACGCGATGGCCGGCAACCCTGCTCTTGCCGAGGCCATGGGCATCGCCCACACTCGGCCCTTGAAGGGGTTCGTGGCAGCCACCCAGCTCTACCTGGCGGTCATCGCCGCGGGGTACGTCGTCCAGGCCATCGGCACGCTGCGAGTCGAGGAGGCCGACGGCCGGCTGGAGACGCGGCTTTCCGGCACGTTGTCCCGTGCCCGTTGGCTGGCCTCGCACGTGCTGGTGGTGCTGGCTGGCCTCATCGCGATCGTGCTCGGATCGTCGCTCGTCCTGGGCGTCGCGACCGCGGTGTCGGTCGGGGACCTGGCCGAGCTCGGCGCCATCCTGATCTCCGGGCTGGCCTACCTGCCGGCCGAGCTCGTGCTCGCCGGGCTGGCGTTGGCGATCTACGGGCTGCGTCCTCGGCTGTTCGGGATCGCCTGGGCCGGCTATGCCGTGATGACGTTCATCGCGTTCCTCGGCCCCGGCCTGAAGTTCCACCAGTGGGTACTCGATCTCTCACCAACCACCCATGTCGGCAACCCCCCGGCAGGCGCGATCCAGACCGACACGCTCACGCTGATGACGGGGGTCGCCCTGGGCCTCATCGCGATCAGCTTCGCGGCCTTCCGCAGGCGTGGCGTCCCCCAACGCTAGCGTCGAGGCCTTGGTCAGCGCCCGGAGCGAGCGCGGCCGCAAGCACGCCGATGACCTGCGAAGCGTCACACCCAGTCAGACCCGGTCGCGGGTCGTGACGGGGTCGAGGATGCGGTAGGCGAGGAGCTTGACGCGGTCGCTGAGGAGGAACCACACGAGGGCGTATCCCCAGACGACCGCGGCCCATCTCCAGCCGAGGGGGGTCATGAAGACGCCGTAGACGGCGATCAGGGTGGCCAGTGCTTGGGTGCCGAGGACCGCGATCAGCAGGATGCGGGCGGGGCGGATGGACCAGAACGGGCCGCGGGTGCGAGTGAGGAAGATCGTCAGGTGTCCCGCGACCGACAGCAGCAGGTACATCAAGGTCTGCAGCTGGGGGTGCCCCAGCCCGAAGGCGTGGTCGCCGAGATAGAACAGGCCGAACGCGGCGATCGGGCCCAGGACGCCCAGCACCGTGGCGATACCGAGCACCAGGCGCATGTTCCAGGCTTCGGGATGGTCCTGGTAGTGCACGTTGTCGTAGGCGATGGACAGGATCGCGCCGTCGTTGAGCAGGGCGAGCATCACGATCATCACGGCGGTCACGGGGTAGAAGTCGAAGACCAAGATCGTGAGGGTGACGAAGATCAGGACGCGCAGGGTCTCGGCGATCCGGTAGATCGCGTAGCTGTTCATGCGCTGGAAGATCCTGCGGCTCTCCTTGACCGCGTCGATGATCACCGACAGGCCGGGGGTGAGCAGCACGATGTCGGCGGCAGCCCGGGCCGCGTCGGTGGCACCGGACACGGCGATCCCGCAGTCGGCCTTCTTCAGGGCGGGGGCGTCGTTCACCCCGTCGCCGGTCATTCCGACGATGTGACCGCGTTGTTGCAGCACCTCGACGATGTGGAACTTGTGCTCGGGGAAGACCTGGGCGAACCCGTCGGCGGTCTCGATCGACTCGGCCACCCCCGCGGTCTCCGTCTCCTTCACCTCACCCAGGCCGCCGGCGTCGAGGACGGTCGCCCCCAGCCCGACTGCGGTGGCGGTCTCCTTCGCGATGGCCAACGCGTCGCCGGTGAGCATCTTGACCGAGACTCCCAGACCCTGGGCGGTGGCGATGGTGGACTCGGCATCCTCGCGGGGCGGGTCGGAGAGGGGGAGCACGCCGACCAGCCGCCAGGGGCCGTTCGCCGTGGCGCGGGCCACGCCCAACGACCGGAAGCCGCGGGCCGCGAAGTCGTTGACTGCCTGATCCGCCGCGGACGCGAAGTCGCCACCGCCGCCCGCCAACGCCAGGATCACCTGTGGTGCGCCCTTCGTGACCTTGAAGGTGGTCCCGCCGGGGCCCGTGACGGTGGCCTCGGTGCGCTTGTGCACCGGGTCGAACGGCTGGAAGCCGACCACCTGGTAGCCCTGCAAGGCCGAGTCGTCGCCGAGCCCGCCGAGGACGGCCAGGTCGATAGGGTCGTCGTCTTCCGCGCGGGATGCCAAGGCGGCATCCACGATGACCTGCTCGGCCGGGGTGTCACCGACGGTGAACGGGTCACCCAGAGTGAGTGTGTTCTGGGTCAGGGTGCCGGTCTTGTCCGCGCACAGGACGTCCACCCCGGCCAGCTCCTCGATGGCCACCAGACGGCTGACAACGGCCTGTTTGGCGGCGAGCAACCGCGCACCGACCGCCATCGTCACCGACAACACCGTGGGCATCGCCACCGGGATCGCTGCCACCGTCAGAACCAGGGCGAACTGCAGCGTGGTCACGGCCGGGTCGCCGCGCAGCAGCGAGACGGCCACGATCACCGCGACCAGGATGGCCGCGAGGACGATCAGGTAGTTGCCGATCTTCAGCACCGCGCGTTGGAAGTGGCTGACGGTGTGAGCGTCTTGGACCAGCTCCGCGGTCTTGCCGAAGTAGGTGTGCCCCCCGGTGGCATACACCAGTGCGCCGGTCTCACCCCGGCGGATGATCGAACCGGAGAACACCGCGTCCCCCGGTTGCGCAGTGGCCGGCAGCGACTCCCCGGTCAGTGCCGACTGATCCACCTCCACCGGGTCGCCCTCCAGCAGCCGCGCATCCGCCGGGACGATGTCGCCCAGCCGCAACCGGATCACGTCACCCGGCACGAGCTCAGGCGCCGGTGCCGTGATCCAAGCCCCGCCCCGCCGTACACGGGCCGTGATCGCCAGCTTGGCCTTCAAAGCGTCGATCGCGTTACCCGCCTGGTGTTCCTCCCAGAAACCGACCACCCCGTTGGCCACGAGCAGCACCAAGATGATGAAGAAGTCCGGCCAGTGTCTCGCCAAGCCGGACAGGACCACCGCGGCCTCGATCATCCACGGGATCGGACCCCAGAAGTACGTCAAGAACTTCAGGAGTCCGTTGGTCTTGTGCTCTTCGATCTCGTTCGGCCCGAACTGCTCCAGCCGCCTGGAGGCCTCCGCCTGGCTCAGCCCGTCCGGTGACGACCCGAGCCTCGTCTCAGCCTCTGCCAGCGGAAGCGACGTCAGGTCGTCCTCGGCTGGGCCAGGTGACGGAGTCACGAGCGATCGCCTCCCAACCGGTTCACGGCCCAAGTGTTCCTCCGCCCCGTGTGATCATCGTAGGCTCGCGTCACGACATGAGACAGTGCGCCCGCGCGGTGGGCCGACCCGTCGTCCTTGCAGCCCGTCTTGATCCCGGGGATGAGGTGACCGTGGCCCAGCCTCCCCAGCGTGGCGCTCCCATCGGGTTGTGGGGTGCGGTCGCGATCGGCATCGGCGGCATGGTCGGTGGGGGGATCTTCGCGGTCCTGGGCTTGTCGGTGGAGGTCGCCGGGGGTGGGGCGCCGGTCGCGTTCCTGGTGGCCGGTCTGGTGGCGTTGCTGACAGCCAGGTCCTACGCACTGTTGTCGCGTTCCTATCCCAGCCGTGGCGGCACGGTGACGTTCGTGAACCGCGGCTTCGGTCCTGGGTTGTTCGCCGGTGGCATCAACGTGCTGGTGTGGTTGAGCTACATCGTGATGCTCGCGCTGTATGCGGAGGCGTTCGGCAGCTACGCGGCCAGCTTCCTGCCGGCCTCCTCACGAGACCTGGGCAGGCACGTGTTCCTGACCGGCATCGTCGTGCTCATCACCGTGCTGAACGCCGCGGGAGCCGCCACGGTGGCCAGGACCGAGCGAGCCGTGGTCGGGATCAAGCTCGCGATCCTGATCCTGTTCGTGGCCGTGGGAATGGCCGGGGTCTCGGCGGCGCGGCTGGCGCCGGCGCAGTGGAGTCCGCCGCTGTCCCTGATCGCCGGCGGCATGATCATCTTCTTGGCGTACGAGGGGTTCGAGCTGATCGCCAACGCGGCCGAGGACGTCGCCGACCCCGGCCGAACCCTGCCCAGGGCGTACTACCTGTCGGTGGGGGTGGTGATTGCGCTCTATGTGCTGGTTGCCGTCGTCGCGGTGGGCTCGGTGCCGATCCCCCAGCTGGTGGACGCCCGTGACTACGCGCTGGCAGTCGCTGCCCGCCCGTCCCTGGGGTCCGCCGGGTTCGCGCTGATCGCCGTGGCAGCCATGCTCTCCACCGCGTCGGCGATCAACGCCACCCTCTACGGGTCGGCGCGCATGACCTACACCATCGCGAAGTACCGGGAGCTGCCGGCCGAGCTGGAACGTCCGATCTGGAACCAGCCACTGGAGGGGCTGCTCATCACGGCCGCCGCCACGATCGCGCTGGCGAACCTGTTGAACCTGGCGAGCATCTCGACCATGGGCAGCGCCGGCTTCCTGATCATCTTCGCGGTCGTGAACGTGGCCGAGGCCAAGACCTCGCACGTCCGCGGCTCGGCGGCCTGGATCTCGCTGGTGGCTGCCCTCGCCTGCGTCGGGGCACTGGCTGCCCTGCTGGCCAGGAGCACCCTGGGAGCGGCGTCAGTCTTCGGCGCCATGGTGGCCCTGTCCTTCGGGATCGAGGCAGCGTTCCGATGGATCGGTGGCAGACCTCTCCACGAGTAGGCCGACCGTCCGGGCGGCTGCCGCCCGAGGTCCGGACCCGGGTGCTCGGTGCAGGACTAGGGTGCGGTTCATGTCGAGTGCTGCGCAGCCGGGAGTCGCGGAGGGGTTCGGAGCAGTCGCCGATGCCTTCGCCCGCAACTTCGCCGACCCGGGCGACGAGGCGGCCGCCGTGGCTGTCGTCCATCGCGGCCGCAAGGTGGTGGATCTGTGGGCGGGGACCGATGTCGTGAACCAGCGTCCGATGCCGGCGGACGGGCTCATGATGGTCGCGTCCTGCAGCAAGGGGATCACCGCCACGGTGCTGGCGATCCTCGTCGAGCGTGGTGTCCTCGACCCGGGGGAGCGAGTCGCTGCCTACTGGCCGGAGTTCGCCACCGGCGGCAAGGAGGATGTCACCCTGGCGATGGTCGCGTCGCACACCGCCGGGCTGCCGTACCCGCCCCTGGGCACCGGCCTGAGCGGGCTGGACCTGCAGCGCGGCGAGGCGGTGACCCAGGCGCTGGCGCGTGCCAACCCGCTGTGGGAGCCGGGAGGGGCGATGGCCTACCACCCGGTCACCTACGGGACGCTGCTGGACGAGATCGTGCGCCGCGCCACCGGGGCGTCCATCGCCCACCACGTCCGAGCCCTGATCGCCGGGCCGCTCGGCGTGGACATCTGGATGGGCCTGCCGGACCCGCTGACGTCACGGGTCGTGCCCGGACGCTGGGAGCAGACCGGCCCCGGGGGAGCGGGCGACGACGATGTGCACCTGCCCGGGTCCTACGCCGCCCTGCGGCAGGCGTTCCTTCGGGAGAGCCCACCGATGGACCCGGACTTCTCCGACCCCGTCGAGGTCCGGGCGTACTACGCGGCGGAGCGCCCGGCGGTGGGCGCCATCACCGACGCGCGGGCCCTGGCCACGATGTACGCCGCCCTTCTCGGACCGGTCGACGGAGTCCGGCTGGTCGAGGACCGCACTCGGAGCGCGGTGACCCGTCCCCGCACCGACGATGTCGAGGCCCTCGTCGAGAGCGGCACGGCCGGGCCCGACATCCGCTTCGGCCTCGGCTACCAACTGGCCTCGCCCAGCATGCCGGGCTTCGGCCCGGGCTCGTTCGGTCACACCGGGGCCGGCGGTCGGCTGGGCATCGGCGACCCCGAGCACGAGGTCGGCTTCGGCTACGTCACGAGCCTGATGCGAGACATCGGCCCGCACGGCGACCCGCGGTGGGGGACCCTGATCGAGGCCGTACGCACGTGCATCTGACCGCCACTGAAACCCTCCGCGCTCGTGGCCGGGGCGTGACAGGCCCCGGCCGCCTGCTGCGGCGCACCGTCGTCGCACTCCCGGTGGATCAGGAGCCCTGCGAGCACCACGGCCCGGGAGGGGCGACCCTCCCCTTCCTGCTGACCGAGGTGGCGCGATGACGGTCCCCGCATCGCCCGGGGACGGCCGCGGCAAGGGCGTGACGGACGTGGAGCGCCTCACCCGGTGGAGGGCGGCGGGCGGCGGGTGGCGCGTGATCGCGCACAGTCCCGCGAGCCTCACGATCGCGCTGCTGACGTGCGACGGGGGCGAGGAGATGGAACGCATCGTCTCCTCGGACTCCGCGTTCATCGCCTACGTCGACGCATGGTCGGACGACGAGTCCTGATCCGGCCCTTCGCCCCTTCCCACCGGTCCCGGTGTGGCGTCTGATGGAGGCGGTACAAAGGGGGATGGGTGATGACGACTCCGGGCCGGTCCACGAGGGGACCCGGTCGTGACCTCGATCCGCGGAGCGCGCGCAGGCGTCGGCTGTGGCGGCTGATCGCGGGGCTCGAGGTGGTGGCCGCGACCGCGGTGGTGCTCCGCGACCTGCTGATCCCCAGCCTCGTGCTTGCCGCGATGGCGGCCCTCTCACTCCTGGCCCGCCAGGAGGGGGTGCGGTCCCTGGGTCTGCGCCGCGTACCCGCCATACCGTTGGCGCTACGCATGCTGGCCTTCGCGGTGGTCTGGTCGGTGGTCCAGCTGGGGGTGACCCTGCCGCTGGCCAACCACGTGTCCGGCACCCACCAGGACCTCAGCGGGTTCGCCGACATCGAGGGCAATCTCGCCCTCCTCGCCCTCTTCCTGGTGCTGAGCTGGACGCTGGCCGCGTTCGTGGAGGAGCTCGCCTTCCGTGGCTATCTGCTGACCCGGATGCGGCAGGTGTTCGGGGCGGGTCGCGCCGCGCTCGTGGCAGCAGTCCTGCTCTCCTCGCTGCTGTTCGGGGTCCTGCACACCGAGCAGGGGGCCGTCGGAGTCCTGGTGGTGACGCTGGACGGGGTCGCCTTCAGCGTGGTGCGGTACCGCTGCGACACCCTGTGGGCCTCGGTGCTGGCCCACGGGTTCAACAACACCCTCGGGTTCGTCGCGTTCTTCTTCGTGGGCCCCGTCTACGGCCTGTGGTGACCAGGTCACTGGCGACCACCAGCGCCGAAGCCCTCCGACCCTATTCCGAGGCGGCCTCGGCGAGACGGGACTGGAGCTCACGGATGATGCTGCCGAGCTGCCCCGACGCGAGAAGTCCGGGCCCGAGCGGGCCAGACGAGTTGCGACCGACAGGCGGGAGCGTTCGCAGGGCGGCGCGGACCTCTGCCGACATGTGGTCGAGCTGCCAGTGGATCTCCTGGGCGACAGCCTCCGGCCGGTCCGGGTCCGCAAGGCCGGCCGCCCTGGCGGCGTAGCCGGCGGCGCCAAGAGCGTGGGCACCCATGTGGCAGACGGCGACGGCCTGACCGGCGGCTCTGGCAGCTGCCGCTGCGGCCGGAGAGCTCACGTCCGTCGCACCGACGCCGCCGGCAAATCGACGTCGAATCTCCTCGGCGGTCCCCAGCTCGCCCCGTGCGAACGAGCGGGTGCGGGAGATGAGAGCCCGAGGGCGGTCGTCGTCTGGGGCTTCAGCGTGGAACAACGCGAGAACATGCTCCGCGCAGTCGGCGGCCCATGCGGCGACCACTCGGCGGTCGGCCTCGCTGAGCGACTGCGGAGATGCCATTCAGCACTCTCTCGTCCGGCTAGACGGAAGTGCGAGCAACGGCAGGACGAGTGAGAGCCCGACCCAGCCGGCCCCGAAGAGCAACCGAGGCCAGCGTGATCCGCTCAGCGCCAGCGCGAGACAGCCGGGGACCACAGCGGCTGCCGGACCCCGGCCGACGGCTTCCACCGATGGTCACCTCCAGGTTTCGCGGCGGCGCTGCCCCTCAGATGGTGAACTCCACCCACAGCGGGAAGTGGTCGGAGATCCGCCACGACAGCTGCGTGCGGCTGAGGTTGCCGAAGGCGTAGGGGACGAAGTCGAACGAGCCGCCGTGGTCGGTGTGGGTCAGGGAGCGCAGCAGCGAGGTTCCGTCGGGTGCGGAGAACCACGCGATCTGGTCGTAGAAGTGTGCGGACTTGTCGTTGTCGAAGATGGTCCGGGGGACGTGGTTCAGCTCGGCCGGCGGGAACAGCCCGGTGGCCGCGAACGCCTGGTACAGCGGGTCGTCGAGGCGGTCCAGGTTGAAGTCACCGAGCACCAGGAGGTTGTCGTTCCAGTCGTCGGGACGGTCAGCCCAGGCGCGCATCCAGCGCGCGATCTCGGTGATCTCCTGCAGCCGCTCCGCGGGGTCGGCGCCCCAGATGATGTGCGCGGTGGTGAGGATGAACTCCACGGTGTCCCGGACGAAGGAGGCCGCATAGGGAGTGCGGGCGAACTGGGTCGCCGGGCTCCCTGCCGTGCCGCTGTCGGGCAACACGATCTCGCCGACGAGCCCGGACGGTTGGACGCGGTCGGTGCGGTGCAGGAAGGTGAGCCGTTCGCCGTTGCCGCCGCTGCCCTCGGTGACGTCGGTGGTGAAGAACCGCCAGTCCGGGCCGAGCCGGTCCATCAGGAACCTCAGCGCGGAGATGTCCCGACGGACCTCCTGGATCGCGACGACATCGAAGCAGGACAGCACCGCGGCGATGCACGCCACCGCGTGCCAGTCCCGCTGGGGTGACTCGCCGGGTCCGGCCTCCCACGTGGCGGTCAGGCCTGCGAAGGCCCGCAGGTTCCACGTCGCCACCAGGAGGTTCGCGTCGGTCCGGGCCGGGACCGCAGCCCGGGCCGCAGCCGACATCGCCTCCACCTCGGCAGCCACCTCGGGCGGCATACCGGATGCGTCCACGGTGGAACCCACTGGCGCTGGCATCGGCGATCGTCTCCGATCTCAGAGTGCCAGAACATCGCCGGAGGTAGCGGCGGTGGACTACGCCGGTTCGCGGCGGGCGGACGAGAGGGCCTCCCGGTCGACGGCCCGCCCCTCACCCCCGTGGCGCAGTCGCTCGCCACCCGGCCGGACCGGGCTCCGGTCCGTCATCAGGGCTGCTGACGTGCCGTCGACCGATCTTCGCGTGGGCATCGGGCCTGCATGTGGCGTGGGTCTCGTAGCCTGGGTCGATGGCCACCTTCATCCTCACTGTGATCGGCGACGACAGGCCGGGTCTCGTGTCGGCTCTCTCGGTCCCGATCAAGGCGCACGGCGCGAGCTGGGAGCGCAGCCAGATGTCGCGGCTGGCGGGCAAGTTCGCCGGGATCGTGCTGGTGGCCGTCGCCGACGAACGACTCGACGCGCTGGCCGCGGACCTGACGGCTGTGGAGGCCCAGGGTCTCCAGGTCGCCCTCGAACGGACAGACGAGCCCGTGCAACGCGAGGCTCAGCGGCTCCGGCTCGAGCTGCTCGGGGCCGACCACCCCGGCATCGTGGCCGAGGTCTCCGCCTCCCTCGCGGACCGCGGCGTCAGCATCGAGGAGCTCTCCACCGACGTCCGCGAGGCCCCGATGTCGGGCGGGACGCTCTTCGAGGCCCGCGCGGTGCTCACCGCCCCGCCGACCACCAGCATCGAGACGCTGGCGTCGATGCTGGAGGGGCTCGCGGACGAGCTGATGGTCGAGATCAGCCTCTCTGAGGACGTCGACCCCGCGTAGGGCCGCGGCTTGGTAGGTTCCAGAGGGTGTCGAGCACCGGGCGGAGAGCGCGGGTCGAGGACGTGCACGAGGTGGCCCTGGGCCTGCCGCACGTCACCGTCGTGCACGGCTCGGGCGGCAACCCGGTGTACCAGGTGGGCGGCAAGTCGTTCGTCTTCTTCCGCACCCCCCGCCCCGACGCGGTCGACCCGGTCAGCGGCGAACGCCTCCCCGATGTGATCGTCGTGTGGGTCGGGTCCGAAGGCGACAAGCAGGCGCTCGTGCAGGACGAGTCCACGCCGTTCTTCACCACGGCGCACTTCGACGGTCACCCGTCGGTGCTGCTCAGGGCCAGCCGGGTCGGCGAGCTCACCCGCCAGGAGCTGGCAGAGGTCGTGGAGGAGGCCTGGTTGTCACGCGCCTCCAAGCGCCGCGCCGAGGCGTGGCTGGCTCGGACGGCCCACGAGCACGACGGGCCGGCGCCTCGATGACGAGGGTCGACCTCAGCCCTGCCGGTCCGGTCCGGCCCGCCTGGGCGTGATCCGGAGGATCACCCGTCGCTCGCGCTCCATGCCGGCACGGTAGGCCTCCCAGTCCTCGGCCTCGCCCGAGATGCCGCGGTAGTACTCCACGAGCGGCTCCATCGCGTCGGGCAACGACACCACCTCGGCCTCCCCCTCGACGTAGATCCAGTCCCCGAAGAACCGGTCGTTCAGCACGCACAGCTGGGCCCAGGCGTCGGCGCGGAGGTTCTTGGTCTTGTACGCCGTCTCCCGGCTGCTGACGGTGAGCCGCCCCTGGTCGTCCACGCCGACGAGGACCGGGCTCTGCTGGATGCCGGACGAGGTCCGGGTCGCGAGCACCGCCCGGTGGTGCGTGCGGACGAACTCGCGTGCGTCGTCGAGGTCCATGCCGTCATTCTGGCGCGGTCGAGCCCCGGAGTGCCAGGCAGAACCCCGACGAGGGGCGTTGGCACTGGTCGGCGTCGGGGGTATGGGGGCGACGACGTACCGGTGACGTGGGGCTTCGCGGCCAGGTCCGACGACGACGTCCTGTCCCAGCTGACCGGGATGTCCGAGGTGGTGTTCTCCTCGACCCTCGAGGAGCCGTTGGCGTGGGCCCGCGCGCGGCTGGTCACCACCGATCCGTCCACGACCTGACCACGCCCGCTCAGAGCACGCGGTAGCCGAGCAGCAGGCTGGAGCTCGGCGTGGGGACGGCGCTCAGCAGCGCGAGCCGGCGGACCTGGTCGGCACTCGTGAGCAGCCGGCGGCCCGGTTGTCCGGTCACCGGGCCGACCACGAGCTGCAGCTCGTCGACGAGTCCCGCCTCGAGCATCGACCGCGCCAGCTCGATGCTGCCGTGCACGCCGATGTCACCGCCGGGTCGGGCCTTGAGGTCGCGCACCAGGTCCTCGACCGGCCCCGAGGCCGCCTCGGCGTTGCGCCAGGGGCGCGTCAGCGGCGTCGACGTCACGACGTACTTCTCGACGCCGTTGATGAAGCCGGCGAACGGCTCCTCGTCCGCGGTGGGCCAGAACTGCGACCACTCCTCGTACATGCGGCGTCCGAGCAGCACGGTGTCCTGCGCCCCGATGATCCGGTTCTCGTTGTCGACCATCACCGGGTCGAACTCCGGCACCCCGCCTTGCTCCTGGCCACCGGCGAAGTACCGGCTGGGGTGGTCGACGGCGCCGTCGAGGGACATCAGGGTGTACAGCACGACCTTGCGCACGCGGGCCTCCGGGTCTGGTGGTGGTGTCGGGTGGTCTGACCTGGCGAGGGGGCCGACGTCATCGCCTGGGCGTCGAGGGGACTTTGTCATGATTCCGGATTCGCCGACGCCGACCGGCCGGAGGCGGGTCCGCTGACCGCCTCCGGCCGCCGGTCCGGCACCATGCTGGGCCCCGGTCCCCAGACGAGCGTTCGCGCCGACTCGACCCGCGAGTGACCGGCCCCGCGACGACTGCGCCGCTCGCGACCTCCGCCCGCACCCCGGTGGAGGTGCTGCAGACCGTGTTCGGGCACCCGCAGTTCCGCGGCGACCGGGCGGAGGTCATCGACACGCTGGTGGCCGGCGGCGACGCACTCGTGCTGATGCCGACCAGCGGTGGGAAGTCGCTGTGCTACCAGGTCCCTGATCGCGCTGATGCAGGACCAGGTGTCCGCGTCGCCAGGACCGCCCACAGCGGGATGGTCGCCAGCGCCACCCCGCCGATGACGGCCAGGACCAGGGCGAAGAACACCAGACCGAACACCTGGTTGCTCCTCGTGTCGGGCCTCCGTGCCGAGCACCAAGGCGGCGATCGTGCCCACGCCCGGGATGCCGAAACAGGCTACGACGTACGTCGAGGCCAGGCTGAGGACTCCCAGCGTGCCCGCTGGTTCTCGTGGTCGGCTGTTCATGGTGGACCTCCGCGACGTCGCCGCGGTGGCGAGCCCCCGTGTCCAGGCTCCCCGCTGACTCTCCTCCGAGCCGCCTGGTGTGCGAGCGCCGGTCCAGCAGCGACGTCGCGACGGTGGCTCAGAGCAGCCCCGTCGGTCGGGTCCAGCCGTCGGGCGCGTCCTGGTGCCCGCGGGGCTTGTTGATGCTGGGGTTGTACACCAGGTACCACAGCGCGAGGCCCTGGTCCTGGACCACACCGGCGGGGTGGTCGGCGCCTTGAGGGCTCCGACCCGCCGCGGCGGGTGCCGCCGACAAGGTGGCGACGGCCGCCAGGACCGCGAGGCCGGTGGTCAACCGGGTGGTGATGCTCATCAGCGTTCCTCTCGTTTCCAGGGCAGGCCGGGCCCTCCCTGTCGTGGGTCGTGCGGTGATGGGTCAGGACTACGGGGAGACGCCCGGATCGGGCTTGGAAGCCGCTTGGAAACCGCTCGGTGATGTCGTTGACTCGGCCTGGAGGCAGCCGTAGCGTCGAGAGCGGGTGAACGAGGGTGAGTCATGGCGAATGCGATGACCGAAGTCGTGCGCTCCGCGCCGCCGGAGTTCCTGTTCGGCGTGCTCGGCCCGCTCCACGTACGACGGGCCGGTCTGCCGGTCTCGCTGGGCGGCCGTCAGCAGCGAGCGGTCCTGGCCCGCCTGCTCGTGGAGCCGAAGCGTGCGGTCTCGGTCGAGCAGCTCGCCGACGCCCTGTGGGGTGAGCGGACGCCGGCCGGCGCCGTCACGACGATCCAGACCTACGTCTCCCACCTGCGAGACGTGCTGGAGCCGAGCCGGCCCCGGGGGAGCCCGCCGCGGGTCCTGGTCACCGAGCAGCGTGGCTACCGGCTCGACGTCGCCACGGGTTCGATCGACTCCGAGCAGTTCGAGCTCGCGGTGGCGTCGGGCCGCGCGATGCTGGAGAAGGGCCGCCACGAGGCGGCGTCGGTCCAGCTCCGGGACGCGCTCGCCCTGTGGCGCGGGGAGGTGCTCGACGACCTGGCGGAGTACGACTTCGTCCGCGAGTTCGCGGCTCACCTCGACGCGCTGCGACTCTCGGCTATCGAGGACCGGATCGAGGCCGATCTCGCGCTCGGTCGCCACCAGCAGCTCGTCGGTGAGCTGGACGAGCTGGTGGCGGTGCACCCATTGCGCGAGCGGCTGCACGGCCAGCGGATGCTGGCCCTGTACCGGTGTGGCCAGCAGGCGGAGGCCCTGGCCGCCTACGTGACCGTCCGCGACACCCTGGCGGGGGAGCTGGGCATCGACCCGAACGCGGCGCTGCAGTCCCGGTACCTGACGATCCTGCGCCAGGACCCGGAGCTCGACTGGCACCCGGCGGCCGAACCGGACCCGTCGCCGCCGGAGGGGGCGGACAGCCGGGCTCCGGCCCCGGGGGCGCCACGCCGTCGACTGCGACGCCCCCTGCTCGTGGCGCTGGCCGCAGCCTCGGCTGTTGTCGTCCTGGCCGCGGTTGGCGCCGTGGTGATCGCGTCGGACGACTCGGGCTCCCGCTCTCCGGTGCGGCTGGCGGCGAACAGCGTGGGGCGGATCGGCGGGACCGGCGCGCTGGACCGGGCAGTCCGCGTGGGGCAGAGCCCCGCCGGCATCGCCTACGGTCACGCGGCGCTGTGGGTCACCAACGAGGGGGACCGGACCGTCTCGCGCGTCGACCCTCGCGCGGGTCGGGTCGTGCAGGCCGTCGATGTGGGTGCGGCCCCCAACGCGGTCGCCGTCACCGGCGACGACGTGTGGGTGGTGAACGGCGGTGACGGCACGGTGTCGCGGGTCAATGCACGAACCAACCGCGTGGTGCAGACGATCAAGGTGGGCAACCTGCCCTCCGCCATCGCGGGAGCAGCCGGTGGCGTGTGGGTGGCGAACACGGCGGACGACACCGTCCAGCGCATCGACCCGCGCACCGGGTCGGCCGGACGACCGGTCGACGTCGGCGGGCGACCCGCAGGAGTCGCGGTCGCCGACGGCACCGTCTGGGTCACCAACGCGAGGGACGCCACCGTCTCGCGGGTCGACGCCGCCACCGGCCGGGTCGACAGCCCCATCACGGTCGGGGCGGGGCCGCGCGGCCTCGCGGTGACCCGGGACGCGGTATGGGTGACGAACTCGCTGGAGCTCAGCGTCAGCCGGATCGACCGCGCGACCGGGCAGGTCGTCGCCGTGGTCGGCACCGGGGACGGCCCGCGCTCGGCGGTCGCCGGCGCCGGCGGCGTCTGGGTCAGCGACGAGTTCGACGGCACGTTGGACCGGATCGACCCTCGCACCAACCGGGTGGACCGCCGGGTCCGGCTGGGCGCCTCGACGAGGGGCCTCGCGGTCGGCAGCTCCTCGGTGTGGGTAGCGGCCGGCAGCTCGACGGCCGCCCACCGCGGCGGGACGATCCGGGTCGAGACGGACGTCGTGCCCGGCTTCGACGTCATCGAGCCGGCGCAGTCGTACCTGCCCTCGACCACGATGCCGTACGACGGACTGGTCGCCCAGCGCCGTACCGGGGGTGTGGAGGGGACGACCCTCGTCCCGGACCTGGCCGTGAGCCTCCCGCACCCCACCGACGGCGGCCGGACGTACTCGTTCACGGTGCGCCGGGGGATCCACTACTCCGACGGCCGCGAGGTCAGACCCTCCGACCTGCGTCGCGGGGTGGTACGCGCCCTCGGCGCGGGGCAGCAGTACTACCTCGGCATCCTCGGCGCCCACGCGTGCTTCCACCGCCCCGGCGCCTGCGACCTGCGCCGCGGCGTGGTCACCGACGACGCGGCGTACCGGGTCACCTTCCACCTGGCCCGGCCGGACCCGGACTTCCTCGCCAAGCTGTCGGTGTTCGTCTTCGCGACCCCGCGGGACGCGCCGGCGAAGGAGTCGGCGACGCCGGCGCCGGCGACCGGTCCCTACATGATCGTCGACCACACGGAGGCGAACCGGCGGCGGCGCCTGACGATGGTGCGCAACCCACACTTCCACCAGTGGTCGTTCGCCGCGAAGCCCGACGGCTACGCCGACCGAATCGAGTGGCGGCAGGTCGCGAGTCCCCGGCGGCGCGCCGCCGACATCATCAGCGGCCGGGCCGACCTGACCGACCCGTTCATGTCCTCGTTCCCGACCGGCATGGTCGACGACCTGGCCCGGGAGCAGCCGGCCCGGCTGCACGCCGACTCGTTGAGCGGCACGGCCTACGCCTGGCTCGACGCCCGGACCCGGCCCTTCGACGACGTACGCGTGCGCCGGGCCGTCAACCTCGCCGTCGACCGCAACCGCCTGGTCGCCCTCTGGCAGGGCCCGACGAAGATGGTCGCGCGCTGCCAGGTCTTCCCGCCGAACTCGCCGGGCTTCCACCCCTACTGCCCCTACACCCGGCGAGTGACGGGCGACGGTGGCTACCACGGTCCGGACCTGCGGGCCGCGCGGGCACTGGTGGCCGCGTCCGGGACCAGCGGGACGACGGTCGCGGTGTCGGTCTCGGACTTCCCCGAGGAGGAGGCGGCCGCAGACCGGTATCTCGGCGGCGTCCTGCGGAGTCTGGGATACCGCGTGCGGGACGCCGCGCCCGCCGCCCGGCCACCGCGGGCCCAGGTCGGCACGGCCTGGTGGGGCCCGGACTTTCCCACGCCGCTCAGCGCCTGGGCACCGGTGCTGTCCTGCGCCGCCGTCCGGCCGCCCGAGCTCAGCCTGAACCACGGTCGCTTCTGCGACAGGCAGGTGGACGCCCTCGGTCGGCGCGCGCTGGCCGCGCAGGCCACCGACCCGGCCCGAGCCCGCCGGCTCTGGGCACGGGTGGACCGCGAGCTCACCGACCAGGCGCCGTGGGTCGTGGTCGCCACGACCCGGTGGATCACCCTGGTGTCCGACCGGCTGGGGAACTACCAGTCGCATCCGATGGCGGGGCCGCTCGTCGACCAGATGTGGGTCCGCTGACCGGCTCCGGCCGCCCGTCCGGCACGATGCTGACCATGTCCCGGTCCCCAGACGAGCGTTCGCGCCGACTCGACCCGCGAGTGACCGACCCCGCGACGACTGCGCCGTCCGCGACCTCCGCCCGCACCCCGGTGGAGGTGCTGCAGACCGTGTTCGGGTACCCCCGGTTCCGCGGCGACCAGGCGGAGATCATCGACACGCTGGTGGCCGGCGGCGACGCGCTCGTGCTGATGCCCACCGGCGGTGGGAAGTCGCTGTGCTACCAGGTCCCGGCGCTGGTCCGCCCCGGCACCGGCGTGGTCATCTCACCCCTGATCGCGCTGATGCAGGACCAGGTGTCCGCGCTCGCCGCGCTCGGGGTCCGGGCCGCGTTCCTCAACTCCACCCAGACCGCCGCGGAACGCCGCGAGGTCGAGGAGGCGTACGTCGCCGGGGACCTCGACCTGCTGTACCTGGCGCCCGAGCGGCTGTCGGTGCCCTCCACGCTCACGCTCCTGGAACGCGGCCAGGTCGCCCTGTTCGCGATCGACGAGGCGCACTGCGTCTCGTCCTGGGGTCACGACTTCCGGCCCGACTACCTGCAGCTGGCGATCCTCGGGGAGCGCTGGCCCGACGTCCCCCGGGTGGCGCTGACCGCGACCGCGACCCGGGCCACCGCCGAGGAGATCGTCACCCGGCTCGGCCTGCACGACGCCCGCACGTTCGTGGCCAGCTTCGACCGGCCGAACATCGAGTACCGGATCGTGCCCAAGGACAACCCGCGCGCACAGCTGCTGCACCTGCTGCGCACCGAGCACGTCGACGACGCAGGCATCGTCTACTGCCTCTCCCGCAAGTCGGTGGAGGAGACCGCGAGGTACCTGACCCGCGAGGGGATCACGGCGCTGCCGTACCACGCCGGCCTGGACGCGGCGGTCCGCGCCGAGCACCAGGCACGGTTCCTGCGCGAGCCCGGCCTGGTGATGGTGGCCACCATCGCGTTCGGCATGGGCATCGACAAGCCCGACGTCCGGTTCGTCGCGCACCTGGACCTGCCGAAGTCGGTGGAGGGCTACTACCAGGAGACCGGCCGCGCCGGACGTGACGGCGAGCCCGCGACGGCGTGGCTGGCCTACGGGCTCGCGGACGTGGTCCAGCAGCGCAAGATGATCAACGGCTCGGACGGGGACGCGACGCACCGCCGGCGGCTCGGGCAGCACCTCGACGCGATGCTGGCGCTCTGCGAGACCGTGGAGTGCCGCCGTACCCAGCTGCTCGCGTACTTCGGGGAGCCCGGCGGCACGCCGTGCGGCAACTGCGACACCTGCACCGCGCCGCCGGAGACCTGGGACGGCACGGTCGCCGCACAGAAGCTGCTGTCCGCGGTCGTCCGGCTGGGCCAGCGCCGGCAGCGGTACGGCGCCGGGCACATCATCGACATCCTGCTCGGCAACCAGACCGCACGCGTCACGCAGCTCGACCACACCACCCTGACCGTCTTCGGGATCGGGAGAGACCTCGACGCGGGGGAGTGGCGCGGCGTGGTCCGGCAGCTGCTCGCCCGCGGGCTGCTGGCCGTCGGCGACGACGGCTACGGCACCCTGGAGCTGACCGAGGCCTCCACCGCCGTGCTGCGCGGGGACCGCACGGTCGCCTTCCGCCGGGAGGCCCCGCGGACGGCTCGGACCCGGGCCGCGAAGAAGCCCCGGGCCGCCGACGCGATGGCGTTGGACACGACCGGCGAGGCGCTGTTCGAGCGGCTCCGGGCCTGGCGGGCGGCGACCGCCAAGGAGGCCGGGCTGCCCGCCTACGTGATCTTCCACGACGCCACCCTGCGGCAGGTCGCCGCCGCGGCGCCGGGGTCGCTGGACGAGCTGGGCGGCATCTCCGGTGTGGGGGCGAGCAAGCTGGAGCGCTGGGGTCCTGCCCTGCTGGAGATCGTCGCTGCGTGAGGCCGTGGGGCGACGACAGGGCCCGCACGGCCCGCGCGACGTCCCGATGGACCACGCCGATGGCAGCCGGCCGCGTCTCGTGATCTAGATTGGAGCCCCGTGAGTGCCCAAGCCCCCTCCGCGGTCATCTTGATCCGTGCAGAGAAGTTCCTGCCCAACCCGGCCACGGCGGCCGACAACGCCTTCCAGTCCGACGTGCCCGAGGGGGAGTCGGACGACGTGGTCTCGGCCAAGGCGCTGGCCGAGATGGACGCGGTGGCTGATGCCCTCCGCGGGGCCGGCGTGCGCGTGCACGTGTTCGCCGACGAGGACCACACCCGGCCGGACAGCGTGTTCCCCAACAACTGGCTCTCCACGCACGCCGGCGGCATGGTCGGGGTCTACCCGATGTACGCGTCCAACCGTCGCCACGAGCGC
This sequence comes from uncultured Actinomycetota bacterium, assembly GCA_963800225.1. Classification (GTDB taxonomy): domain Bacteria; phylum Actinomycetota; class Actinomycetes; order Propionibacteriales; family Nocardioidaceae; genus Nocardioides_B. The sequence goes on from CAWDAF010000006.1 coordinate 119,430, forward strand.
CGCGCGGACGTGCTGGAGATGCTGAAGTCGACGTACCGCGTGCAGATGATCGTGGACTACTCCGGTCTGGAGCCCGACGGGATCTTCCTCGAGGGGACCGGCGCGATGGTGCTCGACCACGTCTCGCGGGTCGCCTACACCGCGGTCAGCCACCGCGCGGACACGCACGTGCTGGAGCGCTTCTGCACCGACTTCGGCTACGAGCCCATGGCCTTCCATGCGGTCGACTCCCAGGGTGTGCCGGTCTACCACACCAACGTGATCTGCTGCATCGGCACCGACGTCGCGATGATCGCGCTGGACATGATCCCCGACAAGGCCCGGCGCGAGCAGGTCCGCGAGCGGCTCACCGTCAACGGCCGCAAGGTCGTCGAGCTCACCGAGGACCAGATCCGCGACCTCGCGGGCAACGCCGTGGAGCTCTGCGGTCGTACGCCGGACGGGAGGCGCCGCTACATCATGGCGATGTCGTCCCGGGCTCGGCGCAGCCTCCGCCCGGACCAGATCGCGGTCATCGAGGAGTCCTGCGAGATCGTCGACGTCGAGATCCCCACCATCGAGCTGGCGGGTGGGTCGGTGCGCTGCATGATCGCGGGCGTCCACCTCGACCGCCGCCCGCCGGGCGTCGAGATCGAGCCCACGCCCGCGGTCGAGGCGATCGACGAGAACCCGCACACCGCCGACGGCCGCGACGTGGCCGGCGACGACTGAGCGACACCCCGCACGAGGCGCGACCTGCGGGGACGACGAAGGCAAGGAGCCGTCGCTCCCTGCCACTTCCAAGGTATAGCGCCCCCGGGGTCTTGCGGCAAGGCCCCGGTCATGCCCCAGACTTCACGGTCGTACCGGGAAGGGCGGGGGCGAGATGAGCGACGTGGTCGTCGTCGGGAGCGGGCCGACGGGCATGATGCTGGCCGGGGAGCTGGCGTTGGCGGGGGTCGACGTCGCGATCGTCGAGCGGCGCCCGACGTCGCAGCTGGTCGGCTCCCGCGCGGGAGGGTTCCACTCACGCACCCTGGAGATCCTCGACCAGCGGGGGATCGCCGACCTGTTCCTCGCCGAGGGACAGGCAGTCCAGGCCGTGCGCTTCGGGAACACGGCACTGGACCTCAGTGACTTCCCCACCCGGTACCCGCACTCGCTGGGGCTGTGGCAGAACCACATCGAGCGGATCATGCTCGGCTGGGTCGAGGGGCTGGGAGTGCCGGTCCGGCGCGGGGTCGAGGTGACCGGGTTCGCCCAGGACGACGGCGGCGTCGACGTGCGCCTGGCCGAGGGCGAACCGCTCCGGGCGGCGTACCTGGTCGGGGCCGACGGCGGGCGCAGTGTCATCCGCAAGGCGGCCGGCATCGACTTCGTCGGATGGGACGCGACGCGCAGCCACCTGATCGCGGAGGTAGAGGCGACCGAGGAGACCCCGGAGGGGATCCGCCACGACGCCACCGGCATCCATGCACTGCACCTGATGGAGGACGGCCGGACGGTGCGGGTGATGGTGACCGAGCAGCGGCTCGGGTCCGGCGCCGAACCGACCCTCGCCGAGCTCGCCGCGGCTGTGAGGGTGGTGTACGGCACGGACTTCGGGATCCACCGTCCGACGTGGATCTCGAGGTTCACCGACGCCACCCGGCAGGCGGCCGCCTACCGGGACGGGCGGGTGCTGATCGCCGGGGACGCCGCGCACATCCACCACCCCTCGAGCGGCCAGGGGATCGGCCTCGGGGTGCAGGATGCGGTCAATCTCGGCTGGAAGCTCGCCCAGGTGGTCAAGGACGTCTCACCCGGCAGCCTGCTGGACAGCTATCACGCGGAGCGGCACCCGGCTGACGCCCGCGCGTTGGAGCACACGATGGCGCAGTCGGTCGTGCAGCGGCCAGATGCGCGGATCGAGGCGCTGCGCGACGCGTTCGCCGGCCTGCTGAGCTTCGACGGCCCACGCAAGCAGGTCGCGGGGCTCGTCTCCGGGCTCGACGTCGTCTACGACCTCGGCGAGGGGCACCCGCTGCTCGGGCGACGCATGCCCGACCTCGACCTCGTCACCGCGGACGGCCCGCTCCGGGTCTTCACGCTGCTGCACGAGGCCCGGCCGGTGCTGCTCAACCTCGGTGAGCCGGGCAGCCTCGACATCACGCCCTGGGCCGATCGGGTGCAGTCGGTCGACGCGGCGTACGACGGAGTCTGGGAGCTGCCCGTGATCGGAGAGGTCGACGCGCCGGCCGCGGTGCTGATCCGGCCGGACGGACATGTGGCGTGGGTGGGGGAAGCGGACCGGGTGGGGCTCGCGGACGCGCTCACGAGATGGTTCGGACCGCCGGGGGTGGCAGGTCGCGAGGGCCGGGCTCACGCGAGGGCGAAGTAGCGGAGCCCGACGTACAGCCAGGAGATGGCGATCGTCACGGAAGCGACGACGAGGCCGTACTTGGTGAAGGTCCAGAACGAGATCGGGTGGCCGTTGCGGGCGGCGATGCCGATGACGACGACGTTCGCGCTCGCTCCCACCGCGGTGGCGTTGCCGCCGAGGTCGGCTCCGAGGGCGAGGGACCACCAGGCGGCCCCGCTGCCGGTGCTGCCGCCGCCTGCGCGCACGAGGTCGTGGACGAGGGGCGCCATCGTGGCGACGTAGGGGATGTTGTCGACGATGCCGGAGAGCACTCCGGAGGCGACGAGGATGACCGACGAGGCGAGGAAGTACCGCTGCCCGATGGCGTCGGTGGCTTGCTCGGCGAGCGAGCTGATGATGCCGGTCTCGACGAGGGCGCCGACCATGATGAACAGGCCCATGAAGAAGACCAGGGTGGGCCACTCGACCTCGCCGAGGTACTCGGAGGGTTCGAGTCGCGAGATCGCCACCAGCGCCCCGGCGCCGAGCAGGGCGACCATCGACGGCTCGAGGTTGAGCACGCCGTGGCTGATGAACGCGAACACCACGGCGGTGAGGACGACGAGCGACTTGACCAGGAGGCGTGGATCGGTGATGGCCTCGCGCTCGTCCAGCGCCATCAGAGCCGCCAGGTCCCGGGGCGGTGACGCGAGCTCGCGTCGGAACATCCAGCGGAACAGCAGGATCGCGACGCCGAGCAGCACGACGACGATCGGCGCCATGTTGACCAGGAAGTCGTTGAAGGTGAGCCCGGACCGGGAGGCGATGATGATGTTGGGTGGGTCGCCGACCAGCGTCGCGGCGCCTCCGATGTTCGAGGCCATCGCCTCCGCGATCAGGAAGGGGACCGGGTCGACGTCGATCTGGTCGCACACCAGCAGGGTGACGGGGGCGACGAGGAGCACGGTCGTCACGTTGTCGAGGAGGGCGGAGGCGACGGCGGTCAGGACCATCAGGCTCGCCATCACGACGAACGGACGTCCCCGCGCGCGCTTCGCCGTCAAGATCGCGAGGTACTCGAACACGCCGGTCTGGCGCAGCACACCGACGATGACCATCATCCCCAGCAGCAGGAAGATGACGTTCCAGTCGACGGCGGTCCGTTCGCTGTAGAACGCGACGTGCGCGTCGACCACGCCGAGGACGACCATCGCGGCGGCCCCGCTGAGCGCGGCCGCCACCCGGTGGATGCGTTCGGTGGCGATGAGGACGTAGGCGGCGAAGAACGCCACCACCACGAGCACCTGCGTCATGCGGTCTCGTCCGTGGGGAACAGCACCTCGAACAGCCGGCTGACCGTGATCGCGCCGAGCACCCGTCCGCCGTCGACGACGGCCACGAGCGGGCTGTGCATGCGCGCCATCACTGCCGCCACCTCCAGGATCGTGTCATCGGGGTCGACGAGGGGGAGCTCGTCGCGGTCCTGCCGCTCCGGGAGCAGGTCCTTCACCGTCCGGCTGGACAGCGTAGTCATCAGCTTCTGGGAGGCCGAGTCGTCGTACACCCGGGCCAGCGTCGGGTCGTCCTGGACGTAGCCCGGGATCATGAAACGAAGGACCTGGGAGCCGGGCAGGACGGTGTGCGGGCGGCCCTCGTCGTCACAGACGATCAGTCCCGGCAGCCGATGGTCGCCCATCGAGCGGGCTGCGCTCAGGACGTCGGTCTGGAGACTGACGATCGGGAAAGGTTCGACGAGCTCGGCTGCGCGCACGTGGCCTCTTCACATCCGGGGGAAGGTCACGACCAGCCTGCCATTCCTGGTGTCTCGTGTCTGCTCGGCGGCCCGGGACCGAGGTGGCCGTCCGGACCCTTGCGTACGTCGGGGACCCGGTCATCGGGTCGTGACCCGCCGGGAGGCCTGCAGGTCGCTCGTCGCGCCGGTCCCCACCGCGACCCGCGGATGCACCGTCAGCCGCCCGGTCGTGTCGAAGGAGTAGATCTGGTAGCCGGTGACCAGCCGGCTGTCGTCGTCGAGGAACAGGACCGGGAAGGACGCCTCCTGCTGGGGAGAGGTCCACGGCGTCGAGAAGTGACCGATGGTGGGCGTGTCGACCGCACCGCCGCTGGTGTCGAGCTCCATCACGAGGGTCCACGTCCCGTCGGAGTTCCAGACCACCCGCGGTTCCACGGACCGGTGCCAGTGGCCGTAGAAGACCGCCGAGGCCGGCAGGTCGCGGATGTCGTCCTCGACGGGCTCGGTGGCCGACGAGCGCCCGTCCAGGAAGGTGTTCATGTCCTCGACCCCGAGGAAGGCCTGGGCGGCGTAGGCCTCGTGCACGAGGACCAGGTCGGGCTTCTGGTCGGTGGCGGTCTCGAAGAGCCTGCTCCCCACGTCCGCCTCGTTCTCGTCGCCGCGCAGCGACGTGCCGCCGAACAGCTCGGTCCGCTCCGGGTCGCCGTCGCCGAGGACGCGGACGCCGCCGACCGTCGTCGTCGAGCCGTCCAGGACGGTCATGCCCGCGTCCGACATCTGGCGGCTGCTCAGGTCGGACTCGTGGTTGCCGGTGACGGCGGCGATCCCGGCGTCACCGGCGATCCGCGCCTCGTTGCGGATACAGCTCTGCTCGGCCGCGGTTCCGTTGGTGGTCAGGTCGCCGGTGATCGCCATCAACGAGGGGACCTCTGCTCCGAAACGGTCGTTCAGCTTCTCGCGCACGGCCCGCTGCAGGCCGATCATGGACTGGTTGCAGTGCATGTCGGACTGCATCAGCACCGCGGTCTCGCCCGGCTCCGGCCCGGACACGAAGTCCTGCTGCCGGTCGAGGTCTGCCAGTGCGCGTTGCCGGAAGTCGGCGGCGTGTCGCTCCTGCCGCTGGACCAGCGTCTTCACCTTGGGGATCGCGCCGCCCAGGAGCAGGCGCAGCACCGGGCTGTTGGTGGTGCTGCCGTCGGCCCTGCTCCCGGTCAGCGCGGGGAGGGCGTAGACCCCCGCGTCCGGCCGGTGCTCGTCCGGCCAGGTGAGCTGCCAGCCGGCCAGGCCGGTGCTGATGACCAGAGCCGCACCCCAGCTGCCGACGATCCTGGCCCGTCGATGAGGCAGCCGTCTGCGGCGAGGCACGAGGGTGGAGACGGCCAGCAGCGCGCCGGCACCGACCACGGACAAGATGAGCTCCAGGACCAGGAACTCGTGCACGACCTCGTCCATGAGCAGGTCGACGTACCCGTCGACGGCCTGGCCGGGGTCGTGGAAGAGCCCTGCGTACAGCTGGAGCATCTGGGGACGCACGTAGGACGCCAGGTCCGCCGAGCCGACCCCCTGCGTGTCCGGGGTGGTCGGCCCGTTCACGGTCGCGATCAGCCCGAACGGTCCGCGCGACTGATGGAGGTACACGGTGCCCACGAAGCCGAGCCGCAGCTCGCTGTGACCCCGGGTGCCGATCGAGAAGGTCGTGGGCGAGACGCCGATGGTGTCCTGGACGCTGGCGTGGGTGATCGCCAGACTTGCCGCCAACGGCGCCGCCACCACGGCGGTGAGGAGCAGGGTCACCAGGGCGCGCGCCAGCACCCGCGCCGCGGGATGGCCGCGGAGCTCGGCATACAGGCGAGGGAGCTGGGCCGTGGCCGCCCTGGGTCTGCGGAACGGCACCCGTCGGGTCACTGGTCTCCTCGGGTGCGGTGCTGGTGACGCGATCGGCGCATCACCAGCTCAGTGAGGTGAGGTCCGGGACCGCGGTCAGGGGCTCGTCGGCGGCTCGTGCGAACGAGCGGAAGGCCGACACCAGAGCCGCCTGGTTGCGCGCCGACATCCGCCCGAGGACGTCCGTGATCTCGGCGCGCCGCCGGGAGGTCACCTCGTCGACCACCAGCGCGCCCGCATCGGTGGTCGAGAGCACGACCTCCCGGCGGTTCTGGGCGTTCTCGCGACGCTCGACCAGCTCGAGCGCGACCAGCCGGTCGATGGTGCGGAGCGCGCTGGACGCGGTGACGCCCAGGGCCGTCGCCAGCCCGTTGAGATTCACCGGTCCGCGCGCCGCCAGCACCACGAGCGCCCGGAACTGCACCAGCGTGAGCCGGTCCTCCACGGCAGCCAGGGACCGCGCCGACACGGCGACGAGCACCCGTGAGGCGGTCAGCACCGCGGAGACCACGTCGTCGGTCGGGTGGTCGTCGGACAACGAGCCGCCCTCCTCGATATTCGATCCCACGTGTCTCATCGTACGCACCTCGCCGCGGTCATGCGGGCACCTGTGCTCTGGTCCGGTCGGGGCCGGGGTCCAGGGCGCGGAGCACGTCCTGGGGCAGCAGCCATCCGATCAGCTGACCCGCCTCGTCGAGCACCGGGAGCCCGTGGGCCTCGTCGTGCCCCATGAGGGGCAGCACAGTGGCCAGGGTGTCGTCCGCGCGGAGGGTGGCGGTCGTCTCGACGAGCTCGAGGATCGAGGACGGCATGTCGTCCGAGCCGAACGCCTCGGCGACGGCTTCGGCGGTGACCACGCCCTCGTACTCGCCCGTGGGGCTGAGCACCGGCAGCCGCCCGTTCGGAGCGTTCTCCAGCGCCGTGGCCGCCTGCCGTACGTCGTCGTCGCTCACCAACGTCGTGCCGACCGTCCTCATGACGGTGCCGGCCAGGGTGAACCGCAGCGGAGCCGCCGAGGTGCCGCCGATGTGCACGCCGCGGCGTCGCAGCTTCAGCGAGTAGATGGTGTCGCCGGTGAGCAGGTTCGCGGTCCCGGTCGCCAGGACGACTGCGACCATCAGCGGGAGGATCAGCGAGTACTCGCCGGTGAGCTCGAAAAGGATCACCACGGCGGTGATCGGGGCCCGTGCCGCGCCGGCGAAGACCGCCCCCATGCCCATCAAGGCGTAGACGCCGGGCGAGCCGGTCGTCCCGGGCAGCAGCACGGCCACCGTCTGGCCGAACGCCGCCCCCAGCATCGCCCCGATGAACAGGCTCGGGGCGAAGACCCCGCCGGAGCCGCCGATGCCGATCGTGAGGCTGGTCGCCACCATCTTGGCGACCACAAGGAGCAGCAGGAACCCGACGGCGTACTTCCCCGCGACGCCGCCGGCGAGGACCGGGTACCCGACGCCGTACATCTGCGGGACGGCGAGCAGAAGCAGTCCCAGGGCCAGGCCTCCGACCGCGGGGCGCGCCCACTCCGGCCCGCGCCAGAGCCAGTCGCACGCGTCCTCGATCGCGTAGAGCACCCGGGTGAAGCCGACACCCGCGATGCCCGCCAGGATGCCGAGCGCCCCGATCAGGCCGTACGTCGCGAGGTGCTCGACCCGCAGCACGGGGAGGTCGAGGAAGGCGTGGTCGCCGAGGGCCGCCCGCGCGATGACGCTCGCGGTCACCGCCGACAGCACCACCATGCCGAAGGACCGCGCGGCGAAGTCGACGAGGATCAGCTCCATCGCGAAGAAGACGCCGGCGAGCGGCGCGTTGAAGGTGGCCGCGATCCCGGCGGCCGCGCCGCAGGCCACCATCAGCCGTCGCCGTTCCTCCGACACGCGCACCAGGCCGCCGACCGAGGAGCCGAGCGCGGAGCCGATCTGCACGATCGGCCCCTCCCGTCCCACCGAGCCGCCACCCCCGATGCACAGCGCGGAGGCGAGCGCCTTCACCACCGCCACCTGCGGCGCGATCCGGCCGCCTCGGCGCTCCACCGCGAACATCACCTCGGGCACGCCGTGGCCACGCGCCTCGCGGGCGAAGACGTGGACCAACGGTCCGTACACGAGTCCGGCCACCACCGGGGCGAGGACGATCGCCCACATGCCCAGCCAGGGCAGGGACGCATGGGTGGTCAGCGGGTCCATCGACGTGTTGGAGCGCCCCGTCAGCAGGAGCGTGAAGGACTTGATGAGCCAGCGGAAGGCGATCGCGCCGACGCCGGCGCCGGCGCCGATGAGCAGTGCCAGCAGGACGAAACCGGTGTCGGAACGTCGCAGCCAGTCCAGAGCCGGGGCTGCGGGGAGTCTCTTAGCCGTGCGCATTATTGCATTGTCTAAGAGTCTCGCGCTCCTGTCACATCGGGGAGGCGGGACGTGCGGCGCGTCGTCGCGCAGGCCGGCTCAGGGGCGCGTGGACCAGGTGTCGCCGGCGAGGTGCGCGGCGAACCGTTCGCCGACCCGCCGGTGCGTCGCGGCGTCGGGGTGGAGGGCGTCCGGCAGTGGCAGCTCGTCATGGTCGGCGGCGCCGTACAGCTCGCGGCCGTCGAGGTAGGCCAGGTGCGGGTCGTCGGAGGACCGCTGCTCGACGATCCGGGCGAGCTCCTCGCGGACGACGGCGAGGGTGAGTCGGCCGGCGGCTCGCTCGGCGGGGTCGCCGGTGGCCAGGAACCGGACGACGCCGGTGGCGAGCGCCTCGGTGTCCAGCGCGGCCGGGCCGGGGGTGTCCTCGTGGATCGGGCAGTGCAGCGGCGAGACGACCAGCAGCGGAGTGGTCGGGTGGCCGTCGCGGATCGTGTCGAGGAAGCCGTGGACCGCCGGGGCGAAGGCCCGCAGCCGCATCGCGTCGGTGTTGACCAGGTTGATGCCGATCTTCACGCTCACCAGGTCGGCGGGGACGTCGCGCATCGCGCGGGCGGTGAACGGATCGAGCAGCGCGCCGCCGCCCAGGCCGAGGTTGACCAGGTCGACGCCGGCGCGGGTGGCGGCGACGGCGGGCCAGGTGCCCGACGGGCTGGTGGCGTTGGAGCCCTGGCTGATCGAGCTGCCGTGGTGCAGCCAGACCCGCCGACCGCGGGGCGGGACGGGCGCGACGGGGGCGTCCGAGCGCAGCCCCACCAGCACGGTGGTCTCGTCGTGCGGCAGCCAGATCTCGACGTCCTTCTCGTGGCTCGGCAGCCCGTCGAAGCGCACGGTGGCGGCCGGTCCGGGCTCGAGGCGGGTGGACCCGGTCGCGAGGTCGATGACGAGGGTGTCGCCGCCCGGCGCGGTGGCCTGGCCGGCCAGCCGTCCGTCGACGAGCAGGTCGTGGACGCCGTCGGGCCGCGGCGGCGCGCCGGCGTACCGGCGCTTGGTGGGCAGCACGTCGAGCTCGACGACGGTGGACCGGGTCCGCAGCGCCAGGCGCACGCCGGCGGGCTGGGACTCGGACATCGCCAGCTGCGGGTCGTCCGCCTGACTGCGGGCACGGGCCGGCAGCCGGTGGGGGAGCAGACCGCGGGGGGTGTGCTCGAGCTCGAGCGCCCCCCGGACCAGCCGGTCGGTGAGTGGGGTCGTGGTCAGGGCGGTGGTCATGTGCTCGGCCAGCTCCTCAGCAGGGCGTCGAGGGCGTCGAGGATCCACGCCCAGGTCTCGTCGGGGTCGGGGGTGCTGTGGTCGAAGCCGCCGGCCAGCTCCAGGCTCACGTAGCCGTGGAAGACGCTGCCCAGCAGCCGGACCGCGTGGGTCTGGTCGGGGCCGGACAGGTCGAAGCCGCGCAGCAGGGCCCGGGTCAGCTGCGCGTGCCGGACGCCGGCACTGGTGACGGCGGTCTGGTGGTCGAGGCGGTACCGGGCGGCGTCGTACCGGCCCGGGTGTGCCCGGGCGTAGTCGCGGTAGACGTCGGCCAGTGCGACCAGCCCCTCCTTCCCGGACCGTCCGGCGAGCGCGTCGGCGGCGCGGTCGGCGAGCTCCTCGAGCGCGAGCAGCGCGATCCGGGTGCGCAGGTCGTGGGTGCTGCGCACGTGGGAGTAGAGACTCGCGGCGCGGACGTCGAACCGGCGTGCCAGCGCCGACACGGTGACGTGCTCGAAGCCGACCTCGTCGGCCAGCTCCAGACCGGCGTGCGCCAGCAGGTCGGGGGTGAGCCCTGCTCGTGCCACGCCAGCCTCCTCCTCTCGGGGGGCCGATCGTGACAGAACCTATGACCTGTAGGCAAATCCCTATGGATTGAAGGCGGCATGATGGAGACATGCGCGGCGTCCTGCTGGACCTCGACGGCGTCGTCTACGAGGGCGACGAGCCGGTGCCCGGTGCCGCCGGGGTCGTCGACTGGCTGGTGCGCGAGGGCATCCCCTACCGCTACCTGACCAACACGACCTCGCGTCCGCGGCGGGCGGTCGTCGACAAGCTGGGGGGTCTCGGCGTCGCCGCGACGACGGGCCAGGTGCTCACCCCGGCGGTCGCGGCGGTGGCCTGGCTGCGGCGGCACGGCGTCGAGCACCCGGCGCTCTTCGTGCCCGAGGCCACTGCCACCGAGTTCGCCGACCTGGACCTGCTGCCGCCTGACGCCGTCGACGGGGCCGGTGCGGTGGTCGTCGGAGACCTGGGCAGGGGCTGGGACTTCGCGACGCTGAACCACGCCTTCCGGCTGCTGATGGGCGCGGCCCGACCGCCCCTGGTCGCGCTCGGGCTGACCCGCTACTGGCGGGCGGAGGACGGGCTGCGGCTGGACGCCGGCCCGTTCGTGCGGGCGCTGGAGCACGCCGCCGGCCGTACGGCGGTCGTCCTCGGCAAGCCGGACCCGGCGTTCTACGGGACCGCGGTCGCGGACCTCGACCTCGCGGCGGAGCAGGTCGTGATGGTCGGCGACGACATCCGCTCCGACGTGGAGGGGGCGCAGCGGGCCGGCCTGGCCGGCGTGCTGGTGCGCACCGGCAAGTTCTCGCCGGACGACCTCACCGGGGACGTGTCGCCCGACGCGGTCCTCGACTCGGTCGCCGACCTGCCGCGGTGGTGGCGGGAGGGGTGAGCGATCCCGGGCGGGTCGGCCTCAGGCCGCGTGCGACAGGCTCAGCCGGCCGACGAGGCGGCGCAGGACCGGCTCCCGGCGCTGCGGGCGGCGGAGCGGCAGCAGGTGGGTCTTGTTCTCGCGCGCAGCCACCAGCTCGATCGCGTCGTGGTCGTAGGCCTCGGCGAGCTCCTCGGCACGGGACAGGTCGTCCTCGGTCAGGGCGGCGTTGATGGCGGCCACGTAGAACGCGTGCATCTCGTTGAGCTCGTCGAGCAGGGTCGGTGCCACGGTGCTCTCCTCTGGGTGGGGTAGACACCAGTCTGGTTCGCGGATTGGATCGATCCAATGCCTGGCGGCGTGAGGTGGCACACGGGCCCGCTACCCGGGGCCCGTGCGCGACCCGAGGTGGAAGGTGCACCGCTCGCCCGCGGCCAGCTCGCGGACCTCGTCCCCGACGCCGACCTGGAGCCGGCGGCTGAACCCCTCGGTGAGCACCTCGACGGTGAGCTCGTCCCCGGCGATGCCCACCCTGATCGGACTGCCGCGGACCTGCATCAGCAGCGAGAGGCCGTCGAGCCGCTCGTGCAGCCGCGGCTCGAAGCCGACGATGCCGTCGCGGACGTCCGCGCCGAGGTAGATCCGCTGGACCAGGTCGAGGGTCCCGGCCATCACCCCCGCGTGGATGCCCTCCGGCGTGGTGCCGCCCTGGACATCGCCGACGTCGCTGTGCAGGGCGACCAGGAAACGCTCCCAGGAGCTCTCCGGGTCGATGCCGGCCAGGACGCCGGCATGGACGACGAAGCTGAGCGTCGAACCGTGGGACGTCCGCCGGTCGTAGTACTCGATGGTGCGGCGGACGACGTCGGGGGAGAGGTCGTACCCGAGCCGGGCGAAGATCTGCTGCAGGTCGGCGTCCGGGAACAGGTAGAACAGCATCAGGGTGTCGGCCTGCTTGGCCGCCTTGTAGCGGTTGGGGTCGTCGCCCTCGGCGCGCAGGATCCGGTCGAGCCGCTGGATGTTGCCGTGCCGGGCCCGCAGGCCGTCCCAGTCGAGCTCCTCGAGGTCCTCGTAGCCCTCGAACTGGCTGATCACCCCGTCCGCGTGGAACGGGACGTACATCCGGCGGCTCATCTGCTGCCACCTGTGGATGTCGTCGTCGGACAGGCCGATCCGCTTGCGGAGCGCGTCGCGGCGGCTGGCCGGCAGCAGCTCGAGCACCTGCTGGGCGGTCTCGGCGATCCAGGCCGCCATCACGTTGGTGTAGGCGTTGTTGCGCAGGCCCCCCTCGGTGGCGTCCGGGTACCGCTCGTGGAACTCGTCGGGACCCATCACCCCGTGGATCTCCCAGCGGTCGCGCTCGGGGTTGTGGTGCGCGATCGAGGCCCAGAACCGGGCTATCTCCAGCATCATCTCGGCGCCGCAGTCGCGCAGGAAGTCGACCTCGTCCGTCGCGAGGTGGTACTGCCAGACGGTGTGGAAGATCGCCGCGCCGACGTGCCGCTGGTTGCGGCTGAGGTCCGGCTCCCACTTCCCCGAGAGCGGGTTGAGGTGGATCGTCTGGGTCTCCTCCTGGCCGTCGCTGCCGCTCTGCCAGGGGTACATCGCCCCGCGGTAGCCGGCCCGGTGGGCCGCGTCCCGGGCCTCGCCGATCCGCCGGTAGCGGTACAGCAGCAGCCCGCGGGTGATCTGCGGCAGCCGGTAGTTCAGGAAGGGGTAGGCGAAGAGCTCGTCCCAGAAGACGTGCCCTCGGTACGCCTCGCCGTTGAGGCCGCGGGCGGGGACTCCGGCGTCGTGGTGGGAGGTCTGCCGCGAGCACACCTGCAGCAGGTGCGAGGTGTGGAAGCGCAGCAGGAACTGGACGCGCTCCTCGCACGGGAGCGCGATGTCGCACACCTCCCAGAGCTCGTCCCAGGCGCCCGCGTGGCCGACGAGCGCCTCGTCGAAGCGGGGGTAGCGGGCCGCGCTCTTGACCGCCGCCTCCAGCGGCTCGCTGATGCCGCGGTCGCGACCGCTGTAGAACGCGACGTTCTTCTCCACCCGCACGGTCTCGCCGGCACGCAGCTCGAGCGCCAGCACCTGCTGCACGTAGTCCTCCGTCTGGTAGGTGCTGCGGGCCACGTCGAGCTCCTCGCCGTCGCGGAAGACCCGCGTGCGCGCTGCCTCGGCGACCTCGATGCGCGACTGCCGGGTGCGGGCCTTCAGCGCGACCACGTCGATGCCCTCGATCCGCGGGCCCTCCGGGTCGAGGTGCCGTCCCTCCAGGTGGCGGTAGCGGGCCACCCCCTTGTTGACCACCCGGCCGTCGAGCGCGGAGACCACCTCGATCCGGCCGGACCAGTTCAACGGCATCAGGTCCCAGCAGATCGCCGCCTGGTGCATGCGGTTCATGCTCACGAAGCGGCGGCTGCGCAGGCTGGTCTCGCGTCCCGACCGGTCCCGGAAGGTCAGCTCGCGGACCACCATCGCGTTGCGGATGTCGTAGCTGTGCCGGTAGGAGAGCAGGTCGACGTCGGCGAGGCGGAACGGCTCGTCGGACTCGATGCGGAGCTTGAGCAGGAGCCAGTTCGGGAGGTTGACCAGGTCCTCGTTGGGCAGCGGGTGGGTGCCCATGACGGTCGTCCGGCGGTTGTAGATCCCGTGCGCGTAGGTGCCGGGGTAGTGCGTGCCGTCCGGGTCCTCCCACTCCGCGCAGCCCCGGGTGCAGAAGTAGCCGTTGCCGGTCGACGTGAGGGTCTCGCGCAGCCCCTCCTGGGCGGGGTCGAACCCGTCGTACACGAGGGCGAAGTCGCTCACGTCCCTCCCCGGGTCCGGGTCCAGTCCCTCGATGCTACCCGCGGGAGAGCGCGTGCCCACCGGGCTGTCGGCCGGGTGGTCGACCTGCCCTCCCCGACGACCGCCTCGTCGTCGAACGGTCCGCAGACCGTGCCGCTCCTCGAGGTGCCCACGAGTGCCCGGCCGCACCAGGGGTCGTGTGGGCGTGCGTGCGAGGGTGGGTCGCATGAGTGAGCCCACCAGCACCCCGCCCGTCGTCGTCGTCACCGGAGCCAACGGCCTGGTCGGCTCCCGCACCTGCGCCGCGCTGGTCGAGCGCGGCGCGAGCGTGCGGGCCGTCGTACGGCGGGCCGGCACCGCCCCGGCGCTCGCGGGCGTCGAGGAGCACGTCGGGGACTTCCACGACCCCCTGCTCGCCGCCGACGTGGTCGCGGGGGCGACCGCGGTGGTCACGACGGTCCACCCGTTGGGCGCCGACCGTGAGACCCAGCACCGGATCGCGGTCGAGGGCACACCGGTGCTCGCTCGCGCGGCCCGGGACGCGCACGTCGCGCGGCTGGTCCACGTCTCCACCGCGGCCGTCTACGACCGCTCGCCCGGCCGCGGTGACGTGGACGAGTCGTCGCCGCTGGTCGGCGACGACGCCGACGCCTACGCGGTGACCAAGCGCGACACCGACGCCGCCCTGGCCGCGATCGACGGGATCACCCGGGTGATCCTCCGCCCGCCGGCCATCCTGGGCGCGAGCGAGAGCTCGATCTGGAACTCCGTCCGTCCGGCGATGGTCCGTGACGACGAGAAGGCCCGGCACGCCGTGCCCGGCCAGAGCTTCGCGTGGGTCCACGTCGACGACCTCGCGGCCCTGGCCGCGGACGTGGCGTCCGGGCGGGTGGAGACCTCGACCGACCCCGGGAGCGGACCGGTCGCGGACGCCTGCACCGCGGTCAACGTCGCCGCCGGCCCGGCCACGGTCCGCGACTACTACGAGACGGTGACCAGCGCCCTCGGCGTGGAGCCGGTCTGGGACGACGCGCCCGCGTGGACCGGCCGGATCCTGGCCGACCGCGCCCACGGCTGGGGCTGGACGCCGACGGTGGACCTCAGCCGGGCGCTGGCCGAGATCGACGCAGGGCTGCGCTCCTGACGGGTCGCGAGTCCCGGAGCTCGTGGAGCCGCCACACCAGGACCCGGACCAGGGCCTCGCGGATGACCGCGCCCGACATCTTCGACTCGCCGGCGGTCCGGTCGGTGAAGGTGATCGGTACCTCGACCACGCGCAGTCCCCGCCGCTCGGCCCGCCAGGTGTTCTCGACCTGGAAGCAGTACCCGTTCGACGTCGAGGACGAGACGTCGATCCGCCGCAGGGCCGAGGCCCGGAACGCCTTGAAGCCTGCCGTGGTGTCGTGGGTGCTGAGCGTGAGGACGAGCCGGACGTACCGGTTGCCCGCCCAGGAGAGCAGCCGGCGGCCGACCGACCACCGGGAGACCGCACCGCCGGTGACGTAGCGGGAGCCGACGACGACCTCGGCGTCGTCCAGAGCCGCGATCAGCGCGGGCACCCGCGCCGGTGGATGGGAGAGGTCCGCGTCCATCTGGACGACCGCCTCGTAGTCGTGGGCCAGGGCCCAGTCGAAGCCGGACCGGTACGCCGCCCCGAGTCCCTCCTTGAGGTCGCGTTCGAGCAGGAAGACCGCCACGCCGTACCGCGGGTCCTCCCGGACCAGGTCGGCGGTGCCGTCGGGACTCGAGTCGTCGACGACCAGCACGTCGGCGGTGGGGGCGACGCACTCGAGCGCCGCGAGGAGGGTGACGACGGTGGCGCGTTCGTTGTAGGTCGGGACGACGACCAGGCTGTTCATCTCAGTGCTCCTTGGTGGGGGGACGTGGCATCGGGGCGGGCGGGACGAGCGGGCACGGGGGAGTGGCGGCGCACGCCGTCGTGGAGGAAGACCTTGACCCCCTGCACGTCGGCCACGCGGTGGTAGTCGTGACGGAGCGCCGCGGTCAGCCGGGTGGTGTCCACGCCGTGCAGTCCGGTCCCGGACCAGTCGACGAACCAGGTCGGCGCGGCCCGGCCGGCGAGGGTCGTGGAGAGCAGGCGCACGTGCGGGTCCAAGGTCCGTGCGGGCAGGTACCAGAGGTACGGGTAGGGGGAGCGCAGCCCGCTCGCACGGGTCACGTCCGAGTGGCCCCAGATCGTGACGATGGTGTCGTGCGGCGCGGAGACCGCCCCGATGGCGGCGCCGAGGGCGTTCCCGCCGACCGGGAGCGGGTGCGGTCCGGCCACCAGGACCGCGGCGGCGGCGGAGGCGACGACGACCCCTCCGGCGATCCGGGCCGGCCGGGGACGGCGGTCGGCGGCCAGCCCGGCGGCCAGCGCGAGGGGAACCGCCAGCTGGATGAGGTAGTGGCTCCAGTACCCCTCGCCGAGGTAGATCGAGACCACGTCGTAGGCGACGGTCGCGGCCAGTGCGACAGGCACGGCTCGGGCGAGACCGGAGGCGCGGCTGCTGGACGGGTGGTCACGGCGCGCGCGGACCACGCTGGTGACCAGCAGCGCGACGACGAGGACCATGCCGCTGAGCGCCCCGTCGAGCAGCAGGGTGTGCTCCCGTCCGACCGCGGCCGAGCTCGGGTGGGCGGCCATCACCCGGTTCGCCGCGAGACGGAACGGGTACATCGCGAACCAGACCCCGGCCAGGGACGTCCCGTGCGCGACCGTCCACAGGGCGGTGACGCCGGCGACGAGGGCACCGCCGCCCACGACGCCGGCGGCGACCCGGGTCAGGTGGGCGGGTCCGACGTACCGGGCGGTGAGCAGGCCGGCCACCCCGCCGAACACGAAGACGTCCACCATGTTCTGCTTCACCAGGACGGCGGCCACCCCGGCTGCGCCGGCGCAGGCCCCGGCGGCCACCGCCCGGCGCCGGGACGGAGTGCTCAGCGCCCCGACGACAGCGGCGAACCCGACGGCGACGAACGGAGCCGCGAGCAGCTCGCCGTCGACCTCCGTCGCCCCGCTGAGCGGGCTGACCAGGAAGGCCGCGGCCACGAGCGCCGCCCAGGTGGCCGCACGCGGTCCGGCCAGCCGGTGAGCCGTCCAACCGACCGCGACCACGCTGACGACGGCGGCCACGACCCCGATCAGCCGCAGTGGCACCGCGCCGCCGAGGACGGCCGCCAGCCGGAAGACCGAGACCAGCAGCGGTGGCCGGTCCACCCAGTAGCCGCCGTACAGCGAGGTCCCACCGGCGTGCCACTGCTGCCCCACGGCGAGGTAGCCGGACTCGTCGCGGCCCAGCCATCCGTCGACGAACGGGAGCCGGGCGAGAGCCACGGCCAGGGCGGCGGCGAGCACCCCGAGCGGCAGCCGCCGTCTCGTCGGGGGCACCGGCACGCGGGGGGTGCTCGGGCGGAGCCGGCTCACCGTGGTCGCGCTCAGGTCACCCATGACCGCAGACTGCCCCGGGGCTCCTGCCACCCACCTGACCACCGCGTGGGGCTCCCCGACCGGCGGCGGACACGCGGCGGCCCCGGCCGGACGTCGCTGGGGTCGCCGAGGCACCATCGAGCCATGGCACGAATCGGGATCTGCGAGGACGACGCCGCCGTACGGCGTGCCCTCAGCGAGATCCTGGGCACCGACGGCCACGAGGCGGTGCTGGCCCACAACGGCCACGAGGCGATCAGCGCGTTCTCGGCCCCCGGGAGCGTGGACGCGATCGTGATCGACATCGGCCTCCCCGACGCCGACGGCCGCGACGTCTGCCAGGCGCTCCGGGCCGGCGGCCAGCACGCGCCGGTGCTGTTCCTGACCGCGCTCGATGCCGTGCACGAGCGGATCTCGGGGTTCAACGCCGGCGGCGACGACTACGTCGGCAAGCCGTTCTCGGTCCGGGAGGTGCTGGTCCGGATCAACGCGCTGCTCAAGCGCACCCGGCCCGTGCCGGAGCCCGTCACCGGGTTCCGGCTCGACCCGGAGCGGTTCGCGATCCGCACCACGGCGGGGGAGGAGAAGCTCACCCCCACGGAGTTCCGGCTGCTGGCTGCCCTCGCGGCGACCCCCGGGCACGTCATCCGGCGGCGGGCCATCGTGGCGGCGGGCTGGCCGGACGGGGCGATGGTCTCGGAGAACACCCTCGACTCCTACGTCCGCCGGCTGCGGGTCAAGCTCGCGCTCGTCGAGTCGCCGGTGCGCCTGGAGACGGTGCGCGGCGTCGGGTACGTCCTCCAATGAGGGAGCGCGGGCCCGTGGTCGTCGGACGAGGACGCTCCGGTGTCCGCACCCGCATCGTCTGGACGACCGCGGCCGTCACGGTGGTCGCGATGGGCCTGATGGTCCTGGTGGTCGTGCTGGTCGTGGCGCGCCTGACGACGGACCGGATCGACGCGTCGCTCCTCGACCGTCTGGCGGCCACCCAGTCCGACACCGCCCGCGACGGCCACGGCTCGCTGAAGGTCGCCCGGACCGGTGCCTACGACGTCATCGACACGGTGTGGGTCTTCGACGCCCACGGCACGCAGGTGTCCGGTCCCGATGCCGGTGCGCGGGTCGAGGACATCGTGAACAGCCTGTCGAGGGTGACCACGACCACCCGGCTGCAGCGCCGCGACCGGGTCTACCTGGCCCGCCCGATCCGGCTGCGCGGCGAGCCGAGGCCGTCGGGGGTGGCCGTCGCCTCGGAGTCCGTCCGGGCCTACGAGGGCACCCAGACCCTGCTGGTGTCCGGGCTGGCCACGCTGGGGGTGCTGGTCACCGCGCTGACCGCCGCGATCACCGCCGGCACGGTACGGCGCACGCTGCGACCGGTCGAGCGGATGACCGATCTCGCGGCCGAGTGGAGTGAGCACGACCTGGAGGCCCGGTTCGACCTCGGCGAGCGCGACGACGAGCTGACCCGGCTGGGCAACACGCTCGACGGGCTGCTCGACCGGGTCGCGGAGGCGATCCGGAACGAGCAGCGGCTCACCGCGGAGCTGGCCCACGAGCTGCGCACCCCCCTCGCCTCGATCCGCGCGGAGGCCGAGCTGGGTGGGATGACCTCCTCCGACCCGGTGATGCGCGAGCGGCTCGAGCGGGTGGTGACCCAGGTCGACCGGCTCAGCGGCACGATCACGTCGCTGCTCGACCTCGCTCGTCACCACGCCGGGTCCTCCCACCGGGCGAACCTGGGCGCGGTCATCACCGACCTGGTGGACTCGCGCTCGCCCACCGTCCCGGTACAGGTCGACCTCGGCAAGCGACGTGTCCAGCGGGTCGCCACGAGCGCCGACCTGGCCGAGCGGGCGATCGCCCCGGTGCTGGACAACGCGCTCCGGTACGCGGCCACCGGGGTCCGGATCGAGGTCCGTCGTACCGGACGGCAGGTGGTGGTGCGCATCGGCGACGACGGCCCGGGGATCCGCACCGAGGACCGGGAGGACATCTTCCTCGCCGGGCGGCGAGACCCGACCGCGGGCGGGGCCGGCCTGGGGCTGGCGCTCTCCCGGCGGATCGCCTCGAGCGTCGGCGGCTCCGTCGAGGTCGGGTCGCCGCGGGACCCGACGGTCGTCGAGATCCGGTTCCCGAGCGGCTGATCCGGCTCCTGGTCAGGCGACAGGCAGGTGGGAGCGGCCAGCATGGTGTCCCACCCACGAGGAGAGGCACCCAGATGCGAAGCGCTGCTACCACCGTTGGTCTCCTGACGCCGGCGCAGCCCGCCGCGACCGCCGGGTGCCACGAGGACCGTCCATGGGGCAGCTGGACGGTCCTCGACGCGGGCACCGGGTGGAAGGTCAAGCGGCTCGTGGTCGAGCCGGGGTGCCGGCTGTCCCTGCAGAGCCATGCCCGTCGTACCGAGTGCTGGATCGTGGTGTCCGGGGTGGCGTCCTGCGTCGTCGGGCGCCGCCGGCTGGTGCTGCGCACGGGGGAGCGGGTCCACGTGCCGCGGTGGGCCCGGCACCGGATCGCCAACGACCAGGACAGCCGGCTGGTCGTCCTGGAGATCCAGCGCGGCGACTACCTGGGCGAGGACGACATCCTTCGGCTCGAGGACGACTACGGGCGTGCCGGGCGGAACACCCCGCTCTAGCCGGTCGCTCCCTCCGGGTATGTCTTGAAAGCCGGACTTGTTCGGGACCTTCGGCCGGGGACGACCGACCGTTGTTCCCTCCGGCCGGCGCGTTCGGCCGACCAGGATCGACCCATGGACACGCCCACCTCGCGCGCCGACCGCCTCCGCCGCGTCCGCGCCCACCAGTGCCCGACGTGCCGGACCCCCTGGTCTCTCCGGGTCGTCGACCACCCGGCCGGGCGGATGGTCGTCTGCGTGCACTGTGGCAACGCCCGCTCCGGCGCGCGCGCAGAGCTGCACGCGGTGGGGGGCGGTGGCCGCGAGCACGTCCCCACGACGGACCTGACCGCCTACCGGCAGCGGGGGCGGCGCCGGACGCGGTAGCGCACGTGGGTCGTCGCCGACCGGGGGTGCTCGGCCTCCAGCGCCTCCAGCGCCTCCGGCGCCTCCGGCGCCTCCGGGCCGGCGGGTCACCCTCCGGCGAGGCCCGGGCCGGGAGGTGATGGAAGGATGCGGCCCGTGACGATCATCGCGGCAGCGGACGGTTCGGCGCTCGGCAACCCGGGACCCGCGGGCTGGGCGTGGTACGTCGACGACGCCTGCTGGGCCGCTGGGGGCTGGGCCCACGGCACGAACAACAAGGCGGAGCTGACCGCCGTCCTCGACCTGCTCCAGCAGACCGCCCACCTCACCGAGGACCTGCTGGTCTACTGCGACAGCACCTACGTCATCAACTCGGTCACCAAGTGGATGGCCGGCTGGAAGCGCCGCGGATGGAAGAAGGGCGACGGGAAGCCGGTCCTCAACGTCGAGATCATGCGGGCCCTCGACGAGGCGATGACCGGCCGGCGGGTCGAGTTCGCGTGGGTCAAGGGTCACTCCGGGCACCCGCTCAACGAGGCGGCGGACCGGCTGGCCAACGGCGCGGCCGCGTCCTGGAAGCAGCGAGCGGCGCCGCTGCCGGGCCCGGGCTTCGCGGGTGCGGTGACCCGGCACCCCGACGAGCGTCCCGCCCCGGTGTACGACGAGGCGGACCTGTTCGGGGGGCTGTGACCTCGGCCTGGGCGCCGACCGGCTCGGCACCCGCCACCTCCATCCGGGCCACGCCTACCGGGCTCCGATGGGTCATCGGGAGGGTCCGGCGGGAGACCGATCGGGTCAGGGACAGCGACGCCCGCCCGGGGCATCATCGGGGGATGGCATCCCGCCGGCGGTGGCGACGCGCCAGGGTCTCCGCGCCGCTCGTGGTCGTCCTGGCCGTCGCGGGCTGCACGTCGCCACCGCCGTCGTCATCCTCGGCCGTCTCGTCGTCGGCCCCGTCACCCTCGACGCCGTCACCCTCGGCCCCGTCACCCTCGACGCAGTCACCCGCACCCGTCGTCCGGCAGCTCCCGGCACGGTTCCGGCACCGGCTGCCCGGCATGCCGCCCGTGATCGGCGGGGACGTGTACGCCGCGACCCGCGCAGGTGACCTGTCGCCCCGGGTGCGGCGCCAGCCGCCGCTCGTGTACGTCCCCGACTCCTCCCCGGCCGGTTCGTCGGTGACCGTGATCGACCAGCGGACGCGCCGCGTGGTGCGCACGCTGACCGCCGGACGGCTGTCGCAGCACGTGACGCCGTCCTACGACCTGCGGCACCTGTACGCGAGCTCGAGCGCCTCCAACGAGATCGTCGAGATCGACCCCAGCACCGCCCGGGTGAGGCGTCGCCTCGCCGTCCCCCGCCCGTACAACCTCTACTTCACACCCGACGGTCGCCGCGCGGTGGTGATGGTCGAGCAGCACGACATCATCCGGTTCGCCGACCCGCGAACCTTCCACAAGCGCCGGGACGTGCACGTGCCGGCCTGCCATGGCCCCAACCATGCCGACTTCTCGGCGAACGGCCGGTTCATGGTCGTCTCGTGCGAGTTCTCCGCCGCGCTCGTGAAGGTCAGCACGGTCAGCCACCGGGTGCTCGGGGTCCTGCACCTGTCCCCGGGGTCCATGCCCCAGGACGTTCGCCTGTCCCCGGACGGCACGACGTTCTACGTGGCCGACATGGGCACCGACACGGTCCGGCTGATCGGTGCCGAACGGTTCCGCCAGGTGGGCCGGATCAAGACCCCCCGCGACCCGCACGGTCTGTACCCGAGCCGCGACGGCCGACGGCTGTACGTCTCCGACCGAGGCGCCGGCAAGGTGTCCGTGGTGTCGTTCCGGACCAACAAGATCGTGGACACGTGGACCGTGCCCGGCGGCGGCAGCCCCGACATGGGTGGGGTGTCCGCGAACGGGAAGGTGCTGTGGCTCTCGGGTCGCTACGACAGCGAGGTCTACGCCTTCGACACCCGCACCGGCAGGCTGCTCGCCCGGATCCCGGTGCCCGGGAGCCCCCACGGCCTGTGCGTGTGGCCACAGCCCGGCCGCTACTCCCTCGGGCACACCGGGAACATGCGATGAGCCGACGCCGGACGGGGCTGGCCGTCTGGTTGGCCGTCTGGCTGGCCGCGGTCACGCTGCTCGCCGGATGCACCTCCGAGCCGCCGGGACGGACGACCGCTGGATCCGGTACGCCGTCGACGCCGGCCTCCCCGACCCCCACCCGTGCGCCCTCCGGACCCCACTCGGTGTCCGCGGGCCGTCCGCAGGCGCCCACGACCCGGGTGCTGTCGTGGCGCCTGCCCGGCCCGCTCAGCCGTTCGGTCGCCCTGGTCGTCGGCTCGCGGGTGCTCGTGGCCGGAGGCCTGTCGCCCGGGGACCACTCCACCGACCAGGTCCTCTCCCTCGACCCAGCACGCGGGGTCACCGGGCCGCCCGGACGGTTGGCCGAGCCGCTGCACGACGCGGCCGGAGCGGTACTGGCGGGGCGACCGACCGTCATCGGGGGTGGTGGGACCACTGAGCTCGCCGACGTCCAGCGCCGGGACCCGCACGGACGGTGGCACGTGACCGGCCGGCTGCCCCGGGCGCGGTCGGACCTCTCGGTCGTGGCCTGGGGCCGCCACGGACTCGTGATCGGCGGGTACGACGGCCGGACGGCGCCGACCTCGGTCCTGCGCACCGACGGGCACCGGTTCACCGTGGCGGGAGCCCTCCCGGCCGGCCTCCGCTACGCCGGGGTCGCCGCGGACCGCGGAGCCGTCTGGATCCTCGGGGGAGAGGACGGCGGGCGGGAGCTCACGCGGGTGCTGCGGCTCGACCCGGCCACGGGCAGGGTGCGCACCCTGGCGCGGATGCCGCACCCGCTCGGTCACGAGGCGGTCGTCGCGGTCGGCCCCAGGCTGCTGCTGCTGGGCGGTCGCACCGCACCGGACGCGGTCACCAGCCGGATGTGGTGGTTCGACACCCGCAGTGGTGGCTGGACCCGCGCCGGGAGGCTGCCCTACCCGGTCGCCGACGCCGGGTGGGCGCGACAGGGCGCCCACGGGTACCTGATCGGCGGGGAGACGCCGGGCTTCACCTCGCACGTCGTCCGGGTCGGCTGGTCGAGCTGACGGTGGAACCTCACCGGGCGGGCCCGCCTTCGACCATCGGCGACGTCATCGCCAGGATGCGGGAGATCGACGCGGGGCTCTCCGCCGACGACGGGGTCGCGGTGTTCAACCGGATGTACCTCACCGTCACCGAGCGGATCGCCGCGATCATCGCCCGGCCCGGGACGACCGCGTTCCGGGACCCGCGGGCGACGGCCGATCTCGACGTCCGCTTCGCCGGACTCTGGCTGATGGCGTACGACGCGGACGCGGCGGGTCGCGCCGTCCCGCCCGCCTGGCGGCCGCTGTTCGAGGCTCGCGCCGGCGGGCGCCTGCCGGTCCAGTACGCCGTCGCGGGGATGAACAGCCACATCGAGCACGACCTCCCGATCGCCGTGGTCGACACCTGTCGAGCCCGCGGCCTCGAGCCCCGCGACATCCACCCGGACTACGAGGCGGTCAACGACGTCCTCGCCCAGGTCGAGTCCCCGGTCCGGCGGTCCTTCCTCGACGCGACCGGTCGACAGGTCGACGACCGGCTCGGCCCGGTCGTCCACCTGGTCAGCACCTGGAACATCGACAAGGCCCGGGACCTCTCCTGGGTCACGGTCGAGACCCTGTGGGCGCTGCGGGGAGCGAGCCTGCTGCGAGAGCGCGTCCTCGCCAGCCTGGGCCACACCGTCGGCATGACGTCGCGGGCGCTGCTCGTCCCCACCACCTGACCGTCGGCCCTCGCGGCGATGGCCAGGGCGACGCCGCGACGTCCGCCGGACCTGGTGGTCGTGCGACCCCTCAGTGTGCTGGCGTCGGCACCGGCGTCGGGGGCAGCGCGGGGGTCCTGGCCAGCTCGGACTTCGCGATCGAGCGCAGGTGCACCTCGTCCGGCCCGTCGAAGAGCCGCATGGCCCGGTGCCAGCCGTACATCGCGGCCAGTGGGGTGTCGTCGGTGACTCCTGCCCCGCCGTGCAGCTGGATCGCCCGGTCGATGACCGCGGTGGCCGCGCGCGGGACCGCGACCTTGGCCATCGCCACCAGGTCGCGGGCGGCCTTGTTGCCGTGCGTGTCGATGACGTGGCAGGCCCGGTGGCACAGCAGGCGGGCCTGCTCGATCTCCAGCCGGGACTCCGCGATCTGCTGGCGTACGACGCCCTGGTCGGCCAGCGGGGCGCCGAAGGCCACCCGGCTGTGGGCGCGGGCGACCATCAGCGCGAGGGCGCGCTCGGCCGCGCCCAGGGCACGCATGCAGTGGTGGATCCGGCCCGGTCCCAGCCGCGCCTGGGCGGCGGCGAACCCGCCGCCCTCCTCGCCGACCACGTGGTCGACCGGGACGCGGACGTCCTCGAAGAGGACCTCCGCGTGGCCGTGCTGGTCGTGGTGTCCGAAGACCGGGAGGTCGCGGACGATGGTCACGCCCGGGGTGTCGCGGGGCACCAGCACCATGGTCTGCTGCCGGTGGGTGGCGGCCCCCGGGTCGGTCTTGCCCATCACGATCAGCACCGAGCAGCGCGGGTCCATCGCGCCGCTGGTCCACCACTTGCGCCCGGAGATCACGTAGCTGTCGCCGTCGCGGGTGATCCGGGTCGCGATGTTCGTGGCGTCGCTGCTGGCGACCGCCGGCTCGGTCATGGCGAAGGCGGAGCGGATCTCCCCGGCCAGCAGGGGCGCCAGCCAGGTCCGCTTCTGCTCCTCGCTGCCGAGCAGGTGCAGCAGCTCCATGTTGCCGGTGTCGGGCGCCTGGCAGTTCATCGCCTCGGGGGCGAGGTCGAGGCTCCACCCCGACAGCTCGGCGATCGGGGCGTACTCGAGCTGGGTCAGCCCCGACTCGGCCGGCAGGAAGAGGTTCCACAGCCCCCGCTCGCGGGCCTCGCGCTTGAGCCCCTCGACCACCGGTGGGACCTCGTGCCCGGCCGGTCCGCCCTCGCGACGGTGCGCAAGGTACGCCTCCTCGGACGGCAGCACGCGGTCTCGCATGAACTCCGCCACCTGCTCGCGCACCTGGACGGCGTGCGCGGACGGCGCGGGGAGGGAGGTGTCGGCATAGGGGTCAGGCATGGCTCTCCCGAAGGCTCCCGAGGTCGTGGCCGAGCAGGGTCGCTCGGGCCAGCCTCAATATGTCGAGGTGGCCGCGGGACCGCAAGACCTGCCGTCGTGCCGATGCTCGGTCAGCGGGGCCGGGACCAGGGCGGACGGCATGCCCCACCGGTCCGGATGGCTGGCACTCGCGGAATGCCGGTCGCCCCTTGCCTCAGGAGGCGGGGCGGAAGAGAGTGGTCTACGGGGTCCGACCTCGACCTGGAGGCTGTGTTGCGCACCGTCATCGACCCGATCAGCCAGTTGACCGGTGCAGGGCGTGGCCGGCGTCCCGCCCAGAGTCGCACCCAGCGGCGTGCCCAGCGACGTGCCCAGCGACGTGCCCAGCGTCGCCGGCTCGCGCGGTACGACGCCCTGTCGGGCCGGCTCGCCGAGCTGCACGCCATCCGTGACCTGCTCGAGCGGGCCGCCGAGGTGGTCAGCGGCGGGTGGGTCCAGGGTGCGTGGTTCACGGTGGCCACGGCCCAGGGTGAGCGCGCCCTCACCGCGTACGACCTGCACGCGGCCGTGGACCAGAACGTCACCGGCGCCTGCCTGGTCGGCGCCGTCGTGCAGGCGGCCGGCGGACCGGTGACCGTGCGGTCGCAGCTGGTCCAGCGGACCCTCGACCTGACCTGGCACGCCCTGCGCGAGGATCCCGCGCGGCCGGTCCGGTGGTGTCCGGGTCCACGGATGCGGGGGATGCAGGTGCTCGAGCTGACGCACTGGAACGACGCCCCCGACCGGACCCAGGCCGAGGTCGTCGGCCTGCTGCTGGCGGCGCGGCACACCGTCGGGGTGCAGCGGGAGCTGTGCCACGCGGAGCGGGCCGAGCTCGTGGTCACCGGTGCCCGGACGGCCTGACCCCGCGGCGCCGGCCGGGGAGTGGTGACCGTACGGCGCAGCGTGCCCGCGGCGACGGAAGGGCCGACGGCGTCAGACGAAGGTGAACTCCGTGTCGGGCTCGAGGATGCTCATCACCTTGCGGATGCTCGGCCGGGCCCCGTGGATCAGCGACCGGTTGCCGGCCAGCCGCACGGACTGCTCGAAGTCCAGCAGGCACTGGCAGCCGCGGGCGTCGCAGAAGACCAGCTCGCTCAGGTCCAGGTGCACGAGTCCGTGCGCACGCGGGTCCGCCTGGGACAGCCCTGCGCGCAGCTGCTCCCAGTTGGACACGTCGACCTCGCCGGAGACCCGCACCCACAGCCGGTGCGGCCGGTCCCACACCCGGACGAGCAGGGCGTCACCCGCCCGGTCGTGCGCGCCGTACACCGGCATAGGCGTCTCCATCTCGGGCGGTGTCGCCATTCAGGCACGGATTCCGCCACGTGTGCAGAGGTCGAAGGTCCCGTCTTGGCGACGGTGGTGTGGTGGCGGGGAGCCCGCAGGACCACACGGGCGGGAGGACGTCCGCGTCGTTCCTCTAGGGTCGGCTGGGTGAGCGAGCTCCCCGTGCTTGAACCAGTGGACCAGCGCATCCTCGGCAGCCTGCTGGAGAAGCAGACGACGGTGCCGGCCTCCTACCCGCTCACCGCCAACGCACTCCGCTCGGCGTGCAACCAGACCAGCAGCCGGGACCCCGTCGTCGACCTCGACCAGCAGGCCGTCGAGCAGTCCGCGCGGTCGCTCAAGGAGCGCGGGCTGCTGCGGATCGTCTGGTCCGACACCGGGCGGCGCACGCTCAAGTACCACCAGGTCCTCGACGAGGTGCTCGGGCTCGACCACGACGAGCGGGCGCTGCTCACGATGCTGCTGCTCCGCGGGGCGCAGGCGCCGGGTGAGCTCCGCTCCCGCACCGAACGGCTGCACGGGTTCGCCGACCGGGATGAGGTGGAGGCGTGCCTGCGCCGGATGGCGGCGCGTCCGCAGCCCCTGGTGCGCGAGCTCGAGCGGCGGCCCGGGCAGCAGGACCGACGCTGGGTGCACCTGCTGGGACCGGCCCCGCAGCAGCCCGACGACGCCGCCGCCCCGGTGGATCGGGACGCCGTGATCGCCCGGGGCGCCGACCTGCGCGACGCGGCGGTGCGGTCGTCCTACGACGCCGTCGCGGCCGCCTATGCCGACGAGCTCGTCGACGAGCTGCGCGGGCTGCCGTTCGAGACCTGGCTGCTGGACCGGGTGCTCGCCGCGGCTGCGGGCCGGCCGGTGGTGGAGGCGGGGTCGGGGCCGGGACACGTCACGGCGTACCTGGCCGACGGCGGCGCCGACGCCGAGGGCATCGACCTCTCCCCGGCGATGGTGGCCGAGGCCCGCCGGCGCTTCCCGGGGCCGACGTTCGAGGTCGGTGACCTGCGGCGGCTGGGCCGGCCCGCCACGAGCTCCGGGTGGGCGGCCGTGCTGGCGTGGTACTCGCTCATCCACCTCGCGGCCTCCGAGCTGCCCGACGCGGTCGCGGCGCTGGCCCGCCCGCTCGACCCGGGCGGGTGGCTGGTCCTCGGACTGCACGCCGGCGCCGAGGTGCGCCACCTCGACGACTGGTTCGGCCGCGAGGTCGACCTCGACGTCGTCCTGCACGAGCCGGCGTTCGTGGCCGGGGTCGTCGAGGGAGCCGGCCTGGTCGACGTCGAGTGGTACCTGCGCGGGCCGGTCGCCGCCAGGGCGGAGACCACGCAGCGGCTGTACGTCGTGGGTCGGCGGCCCGGGTAGTGCCGGGTCAGGTCACTGCAGGGCGGAGGTCAGCCGCATGACGTTGTCGACGTAGCGGTCCTTCAGCGGGATGTGGGTCCACTCGCCGAGAGTCAGCTCGCGGGAGATCGACCGGTAGTGGTCCTCGACCTTGCGGATGTCCTGGACGAAGTCGCCGCCGAAGCACATCGTGGACACCTCGAAGTTCAGGCCGAAGGACCGCATGTCCATGTTGCTCGACCCGATCACCGCCACGTCGTCGTCGACCGAGAAGTGCTTCGAGTGCAGGATGTACGGCGCCGGGTAGAGCCAGATCCTCACCCCTGCGTCGAGCAGCACCTGATAGTAGGAGCGCTGGGCGTGGTAGACCATGAACTGGTCACCCGCCTCGGACACGAACAGCTCGGTGTCCACCCCGCGCTGCGCGGCCGTCGTGACGGCGTACAGCAGCGACTCGTCGGGCACGAAGTAAGGGCTGGTGATCGAGAGCCGCTGCTGGGCGCCGTAGATCATCGTGTTGAACAGCCGCAGGTTGTTCTCGTGGGAGAAGCCGGGGCCGCTGGGCACCACCTGGCAGGCGAGGCCCTCCGAGTGCGACACCTCCTCGAGCACGAACTCGTCCTGGTCCAGCATCTCGTGGGTCTCGACGAACCAGTCGGTCGCGAAGACGACGTTCAGCTTGGTCACCGTCGGACCGGTCAGCCGGACCGTGAGCTCGCGCCACTCGCGGCCGGCCTTGTGGTTCTTGGGCTTGTTGTAGCCGGGCTCGACGAGGTTCTGCGAGCCGGTCATCGCCACCAGGCCGTCCACCACCAGGATCTTCCGGTGGTTGCGCAGGTCGGGGCGGCGCCAGCGCCCCTTGAACGGCATGATCGGCAGCATCGGGTGCCACAGGAAGCCGGCCTCGTCGAACTTCGGCTTCATCTCCTTGTAGCCGGGGATGCCCCGCGAGGCGAGGTGGTCGAAGAGCACGCGCACGGTGACGCCGCGCTTCACGGCGCGGGCGCAGGCCTCGAAGAACGGCCCGGTCACGTCGTCCCACGCCATGATGAAGTACTCGACGTTGACGAACCGCTGGGCCTTCTCGACCTCGGCGGTCATCGCCGCGATCGACTCGACGTAGTCGGAGAAGAGCTCCGCCTGGTTGCCCCAGGTGCAGGGCAGGGTGCCCAGGTTCTGGCTCATCGTGATCGACGTCCGCAGCCACTTCGGCTCCACCTCGGCGGTCTGCGGTGCCACGGCCGAGGAGAACCGCTGGTGGACGTACTCGTTGACCTCGCGATGGATCCGGCGCCGGCCGCGGTCGACCGTCGTGCTGCCGAGCAGGAAGAACAGCAGCAGTCCCACGAACGGGATCAGGTACACCAGCAGCAGCCAGGCCATCGCCGAGGAGGGCCGCCTGTTCTGCGGGATGAAGCCCAGGGCCGCGAGCTTCACCGCCAGGTCGAGCAGCGCCAGCCCGGCGGTGATCCACACCGGCGTGCTGGGACTCGTCAGGGCAGATGCCAGCATCACCGTCATCGCTTCTCCTCGGCAGGGGAGGGGCCAGTCTCCGGGTGGGAGCCGCTCAGCGGTAGGGCCGAACAGCCCTGTGCGTCCGTTTGTGTCGACCTGGCGGCCGAGCCACACTTGACGGGTAGCCGACGCCGTCACCCAGGCGGCGGGGCCACCCTCCCTCCCGGAGACCTGGTGAGCCGTATGACCCACGGAGACTCGCTCGCGATGACCGTCCTGGCCACGCACCGTTCGCTGGAGGACAGGCTGGCCGGCGCCAGTGGCCGGCGCCGGGACCCGGACCGGCCACGAGACACGGCCGACGCGTTCCTGGCCGCCACGAGCCGGCACCTGGGGGCCGTCGAGGCGGTGCTCGTCCCGCCGGTCCGGGACCGGGTCCCCGAGGGGCGGCTGCTGTCGGTCTCCTACCTGGGGACGGCTCGCGAGCTGGAGCAGACGCTCACGCTGGTCAAGGCCAGGCTGTACGGCGAGGCGCACGCGATCCGGATCTCGTGGCCCGCGCTGTGGGACTCGGTCCGTCGGCAGCTGTCGGAGCACAACCGGCTCGAGAACGCCCTCGTCGACGCCCTGGTCCGCTACGACGAGGCGGGCGACCTCGACGAGCTCGCGCAGCGCGTGTTCGACGCCGAGGCGCACGGTCCCACCCGACCGCACCCGCACCTGCCGCACACCGGGCCGCTCAGCGTCGCGGCA
This sequence comes from uncultured Actinomycetota bacterium, assembly GCA_963800225.1. GTDB lineage: Bacteria > Actinomycetota > Actinomycetes > Propionibacteriales > Nocardioidaceae > Nocardioides_B. Next base: position 149,594 of record CAWDAF010000006.1, read on the forward strand.
CGACGGCTGTGGGCGGTCGCCGACCGGTTCTGGGACCGCGCCGAGGGACGGGTGGTCCCCGACCCGGTCCGCCCGGTGCACCGCCGCCACGACAGTCTGCTGGCGCAGTACCTCGTGGGCGACCCGCACTTCGAGCACGGTGCGAGCGTGACCGAGCACCGTCACCACAGGCACCCGAAGGTCGGCTCCGGGCCGTCGGAGCAGGACGCCTAGCGACGCCTCCTACAGCTGGATGCCGCGGGTGAGCGCGCCGTCCACCACGAGGTTGGTGCCGCTGATCCGGCGCGCCAGGGGACTGGCGAGGAAGACCACCGGGGCGGCGACCTCCTCGGGAGTGCCCATGTGGCCGGACGGGTTGAGCTCCATCGCGGTCTGGAACAGGGCGGGGTCGCCGGTCTCGATGCTCGCCCAGACCCCGCCCTCGAAGTAGGTGTTGCCGGGGGAGACCGTGTTGGCTCGGACGCCCTTGTCGGCCAGCTGCATCGCGAGGCCGTGGACGTAGCCGATGATGGCGGTCTTCGCGGTGCCGTACGGACCGGAGGCGAAGTCCGACTCGCGTCCGGACACGCTGGAGACCGCGATGATCGAGCCTGCCGTGCTGCGCTCGAGATGGGGCAGGGCCGCGCGGACGAGCCGGACGGTGTGCATGAGGTCGACGTTGAGGCTGGCCTGCCAGTTCTCCTCGGTGTCGGGGATGGCGAGGGCGCTGACGTTGGCCACGACCACGTCGAGGCCGCCGAACGAAGCGGCCGACTGCTCCACCCACGCCGTGAGCGCCGCACCGTCGCCGACGTCGAGCGCCGTACCGGTCACGGTGCCGCGCCCGCCGAGTGCCTCCTCGGTGGCCGTGACCTCCTCGGGGTTGCGGGCGCAGAAGGCGACCTGCGCGCCCTCGTCGAGGAAGGCCTCGACGATCGCGCGGCCGATCCCACGGGTGCCGCCGGTGACCAGGACGTGGGTGCCGCTGAGCTGCAGGTCCATCGGGCGGGGCCTTCCGTGAGGTGGGGGACTGGTGACTGGGGTGGGGTCACACGGCGCCGAGGGAGCGGGCGCGCGCACGCAGCTCGGCGTGCAGGCCGCCGAAGGCGTCCGCGGCCGGGAGCAGCGCCTTGGCCGCCTTGACCACGACGCTGTAGTTGGCGTCGACGACGTTGGCGACCGGCACCAGCGCGACCTGGGAGCACAGCTGGTAGGCGTCCATCGGGTGCAGGCCGCACAGCTCGGCGACCCAGTGCACGAGCTCGGCGTTGCCGATCCGCCACGAGTCCTCCATCGGCCGGCTGGAGCCGACGGTCATCAGGTGGCTGTCGCTCTCGATCCGTGGCCAGCCCGGGGCCCCGCCCTTGATGAGCTCGACGATGAGGGTGGTGGTCATGGCGCCCTCGACGGCCGTGCCGCACGCTTCCCCCTCGCCCTGGCGGTAGTGCCCGTCGCCGACGGAGAACATCGCGCCCTCGACGTTGACACCGAGGAAGACCGTCGAGCCGGCGCGCATCTCCGGGGTGTCCATGTTGCCGCCGAAGCGCTCGGGGACCAGCGAGGACCGCACCTCGCCGCCGGCCGGGGCGACGCCGACGGTGCCGAGCATCGGCTCGAGGGGCAGCTCGATGCGGTGGTCGCTGTGACGGGCGGCGAACGCGACGGTCCGGCGCTCCCGGTCGAGCTCGTAGATCCAGGTGGTGTCCGGGAGCGGGTCCTGCAGGGTGACCACGCGGTCGGTGCTGGTCATCCCGCCGAAGAACGGGATGGCGGCCGACGCCCCCCAGTCGCGCGCCGGCTCGAGTGCGACCAGGTGCAGGGCGAGCGTGTCGCCGGGCTCTGCTCCCTCGACGTAGAACGGGCCGGTCTGCGGGTTGACGAACCGGAGGTCGACCTTCGCGCTGGACAGGTCGTCCACGCTGCGCAGGGCACCGCCGAACGCGTCGTCGGACCACAACCGCAGGACGGTCCCGGGCTGCACCCGCAGCACCGGCGCGACGCCGCCGAACGTGTACGCGTAGTGCTCACGGGCCGGCGCGTACTCGATGACGTCCATGGCCGGAAACTACCTCAGCGCCCGCGGAGCCGTACATGGTCGCGTCGAAGGTCGGACACCCGGGTGACGCCCAGCAGCGCCAGGGTGCCGGCGACCTCCTGGCCGAGGATGTCCGCGGCGCGCTGCACGCCGCGTTCGCCGGCGGCCATCAGGCCGTAGAGGTAGGCCCGCCCCACCAGGGCCGCCCGGGCGCCTGACGCCACGGCGGCCACGACGTCTCCACCGGACAGGATGCCGCCGTCGACGTACACCTCGGCGCGGTCGCCCACCGCGTCGACCACGGCGGGCAGCACCTCCAGCGGGGTGGGCGCCCGGTCGAGCTGGCGGCCGCCGTGGGTCGACACGACCACCGCGTCCGCCCCGGCGTCGACCACGGCGCGCGCGTCGGCGACGGTCGCGATGCCCTTCACGACCAGGGGGCCGTCCCACACCGAGCGCAGCCAGCCCAGGTCCCGGATCGTCGCCGCCGGGTCGAACATCCGGCCGACCAGCTCGGCGACGGTGCCCTCGAAGCGGTTCAAGGACGCGAACTCCAGGGGCTCGGTGGTGAGCAGGTCGAACCACCAGGCCGGGTGCAGTGCTCCCTCGGCGAAGGCCCGCAGCGACAGCGACGGTGGGATGGTCAGGCCGTTGCGGACGTCGCGCAGCCGCGCGCCGGCGACCGGGGTGTCGACGGTCAGCACGAGCGCCTCGTAGCCCGACTCCCGGGCCCGGACGACGAAGTCGTGGCTCGCCTGCCGGTCGCGCCACAGGTACAGCTGGAACCACCGGCGAGCGTCTGGAGCCGCCGCGGTGAGCCGCTCGATGGACGTGGTGCCCATCGTGGACAACGCGTAGGGGATGCCCGTGCGGGCTGCCACCCGGGCGACCGCGGGCTCCCCGTCGGTGTGCATCATCCGGGTGAACCCGGTCGGGGCGAACACCAGCGGGAGGGCGGCCGGGCGCCCGAGGATCGTCGTCGAGGTGTCCACGGCCGAGACGTCCCGCAGCACGGTCGGCTGGAACTCGACACGGGCGTACGCCTGCCGTGACCGGCGCAGGCCGATCTCCTCGCCGGCGGCGCCGTCGGTGTAGTCGAACACCGCGCGGGGGGCCCGTCGCCCGGCCAGCAGCCGCAGGTCCGGGATGGAGGCGACGGCCGCCAGCCGACGCTCGGTGGGGCGCAGCGCCGGGCTCCGCGGACGGAGCAGCGGCCGGAGCTCGGACCAGCGCGGTCGGCGTCGGGCGGTCATCTTGCTGTTCTACACGACACGACCGTCTCCGGGCGTTCTCGACGCCGGGGTCAGTCCTGGCCGGGAACCTCCGGGAGACCGCGGCGCAGCAGGGTCGTGGCGATCACGTCGTCCCCCTGCCCGCTCGGGTGGTCCCCGTCGGGGGCGAGCAGCGGCGTGATGCCCCCGGGCGCCTCCTGGAACGGCCGGTACAGGTCGACGTACGTGGCGCCCCCCGACGAGACGACGGCACGGATGGCGCGGTTGGTGTCCCGGGTGAGGCGACGCGACGCCTGCACTCCCGGAGCCGGGTAGGCGCGTCGCGCCACCTCGCCGTCCTGGAAGACGTTCCAGTAGCCGGTCACGAGGATCGTGCCGGGGTGGTGCCCGCGCAGCTGCCCGACCCGCGCGAGGAAGGCGGCGAGCCGCCTCCTCATCGTGCGCATCGTGTCCTCCGCGCAGTCGCCGGCCCCGGACGCGGGAGGGCAGGACCCGGCGGTGACCTGGTCCCTGACCCCCTCGAAGTCGTTCGCGCCGATCGTCACGACGACCACGTCGCTCGACGCGACCTCGCGGGCGGTGCCCGCGTCGGAGAGCTGGGCGAGGAGACCCGCGGTGTCGAGACCGTTGGTCCCGAGGTTGTCCACGTGCACCGCCCGGTGCCAGCGGCGACCGGCGAGGGCGGCGTACCGCTCGGGGAACGGGGTGCATCCGCAGCCGGTGCCCTTCACGACCGAGTCGCCGAGCGCGGTCACCCGGAGGGTGTGACCGGCCGGGGCGTGCGTCGAAGCCGGACCCGACGGCGTCGAGGGCCGGGGAGGCTGGGCGGCACCGGTCACGGCGACCAGGATCGCCACCAGTGCGGAGACCCACCAGCCGTGCCGCCGGCCGATGCCCGGCCACCTCATCTCCTCGGTCCTGCCGCCGTCACGATGCGGGTGCCGGTCCCGGCCATGCTGCGTCCTCCTGCGCTCCTCGGCCCCGTCCTCCCAAGGATGGACGACGGGTCATCGGCCCCCGGAGAGGGGGCCGGCGGGTCTGCTCCACCACCGGTCAGCCGAACCCCGGGACGTTGCTGCCCAGCCAGCGCAGGCTCGCGGGCAGCAGCTGCTGCCACAGCCCGATCCGGTGGCCGGCGTGCTGCAGCACCACGGCGTGCACGGCCAGCGGTGGCCGCGCGGCCTTCAGGAACTGCGCGGTGGAGCTGTAGGACACCTTGTCGGCGTGGGAGGTCTCGAGCCACATGGCCTGCGACGGCGGGCGGTGTCGCGCGAGCCCGACCAGGTCGTAGCGATGGTCGAGCGGCCCGTGGGGGGCCAAGGGCTGGTAGAGCGGCCCGAACTCGGGGCGGAAGTAGCCGCCCATGACGATCGCGGCCGAGTACTGCGCCGGGTGGAGCATCGCCGCCGCCGCTGCGCACCACCCGCCGGTCGACAGCCCGATGGTCGCCCACGACGAGCGATCGGTCCGTACCCGGAAGTGGTGGGTGATCCAGTGCGGGACGTCGATGCTCAGGAACGTCTCGACCTGCGGCAGGCCGGGCCTGCCGTTGACGCACTCGCCGTCGGTGCCGAGCGGGAACTCCGTCTGCGGTTCGACGATCAGCGCCGACCGCATCTGATGCCTCGCCACGGCCGTCGCCATCGCCCCGCCCAGGTCCATGGTCGTGATCCACTGCCGGGTCGTACCGGGGTAGCCCTGGAAGGCCTCCACCACCGGGTAGCGGGTCGTGCTGCCGACTCTCGTGTAGCCCGGTGGGACCTGCACGCTGACCGTTCCGGTCAAGCCACTCGCCGCGCCTCGGACGCGGTAGGTGAGCACGCGGTCGGCCGTCATCCGGTTCACCGGGAGTGGGGGCAGGGCCGTGCCCGCCTGGGCGGCTGTCCCGGGGACGTGGCGGCGAGCGGCGGCGTCGGCCGCCCCTCCGCGGCTGATCGTCGTCGTCGTGATCGTGCCGTTCAGCGCACCCTTCAGGTCGGTCCAGCCGGCGAAGAACAGGTACTGGTCGTTGACCTGGGTCGCGACGGTCACCAGGACCATCAGGTTGACCACCAGCAGGACGCCCAGGCGGCCGAGGATCTTCGCCGCCCCTGGCCCGGCCAGCCGGGACCACGAGGCCACGGCGAGGATGACGCAGACGACCGTGAGGGCGACCGCAAGGTCGAGGAAGGCTCCACTCGTCATCGACATCCGCAAGCCTCCCGGCACCTGTCCGAGCGCCCTGTCGCCGAGGGCGGGTACGGCGAGCCTAGCCGGGGGCCGGGTGCCCGGGGCCGCCCGAAGGCCCCGGTCCGCGAGGACGTCCGGCGGGACCCGAACTCTGGTAGAACCAGACCCGTCCGGAAGTGGAGGTGGCGATGTGACGACCGGCCCCGGAGCGCACACCGTGCTCGCGATGGCCGAGGGCGACGCCTTCGGCTCGCTGCGGAAGCGACCGACGTCCCGGCGGGAACGGTTCGCGGTCGGCCGGGCGCTGCGTCAGCAGGTGCCCCGCAAGGCTCTGGGCCGGTGGGAGGCGCCGGTCGGTCGACGGGATCCGGTCCAGCTGATCGAGGAGTCTCACCAGGGGCGGCTCGACGACCTCATCCCGGTCCGGGTCGGCCGGATGGTCGGCTCGCCGTACGGGTTCCTGCGTGGCACCGCGATCGTGATGGCCGCCGACGTCGCCGGGCTGCCGGCCACCGGGATCACTCCGGTGATCTGCGGCGACGCGCACCTGGGCAACTTCGGGTTCTACGCCTCGCCCGAGGGCGAGCTCGTGATCGACCTCAACGACTTCGACGAGGCGCATCCCGGCGGGTGGGAGTGGGACCTGCGGCGGCTGGTCGCCAGCATCTGGGTGGCCGGGAGGGAGAACTCCTCGAGCGAGGAGCAGTGCGCGGACGCCGTCACGTCGTGCGTGTCGGCGTACCGGGCCGAGGTGGGCTTCCTGGCCGACCAGCCACTGCTCACGCGCTCCTACAACCGCCTGGACCTCGAGCGCCTGCACCGGACCGCGTCGGAGAAGACGCTCCGCCGGGAGATCGCGCGGTCGGCGAAGCGAGCCCGCAACCGGACCAGTGACCGGGCGTTGCCGCGGTTCACCCGCGAGCACCAGGGCCGGCGGCACATCGTGGACGAGCCGCCCCTGATCACCCACATCTCCGAGGCAGACGGCGAGCTGGTCGCGGCCGCGCTGGACGAGTACCTGACCACCCTGGCGCCGCACTGGCGCCGGGTCCTCGGCGGCTACACCCTGGTCGACATCGCCCACAAGGTCGTCGGCGTGGGCAGCGTCGGGCTGCGCGCGTACGTGGCGCTGCTCGAGGGCAGCAGCCCCGACGACGTGCTGTTCCTGCAGCTGAAGCAGGCGCGCCGGTCGGTGCTGGCCAGGTACGTCCACGGCGACTCGGCCTGGCACGCCCACCAGGGCCAGCGGGTGGTGGAGTACCAGCAGGCCCTGCAGACGGTGAGCGACCCCCTCCTCGGGTGGACCACGGTCGGCGAGCGTCAGTACTACGTGCGGCAGTTCCGGAACATGAAGGGCAGCATCGCGCTCGACGCCATCGACCCCGCCGCGTTGGCCGACTACGCCGGCATCGTCGGCCGGCTGCTGGCCAAGGGGCACGCCCGTACGAGCGGTGCCTCGATGATCGCGGGCTACGCCGGCCGGTCCGACAAGCTGGACCGGGCGATGGCCCGGTTCGCCCGGGGCTACGCCGACCAGACCGAGGCCGACCACGCCGCGCTGGTCCGAGCCGTCCGGCAGGGGAGGGTGGCGGCCACGGAGGGCGCCCTGGGCCGGGTCGGCTCCGCCTTCCGGCCCTGATCGGTGCGCGCGCGACCCGGCAGGCCAGCGGCTGTCCGGGCCGTGCCGCCCGGGGGTGAGCGCGGAGCAGGCTCCTCGCCGGGCACGTCCTCAGGCGATCTTGCGGTGGTAGGTCGTCATGGCGAGGGCATACGCGACGACGAGGATGCCGGCGCACCAGGCGAGGGCGACCCAGATGCCGGTGCCGACCGGTTGCTGGGCGAACAGGTCGCGGATCGTGTCGACGAGCGACGTCACCGGCTGGTTCTCGGCGAAGGCGCGCACCGGGCCGGACATGGTGTCGGTGGGCACGAAGGCCGAGCTGACGAACGGCAGGAAGATCAGCGGGTAGGCGAACGCGCTCGCGCCGTCCGCGGAGGTCGCGGAGAGACCCGGGATCACGGCCAGCCAGGTCAACGCCAGGGTGAACAGGATCAGCATGCCGGCGACCCCGAGCCAGGCCAGCACTCCCGCGCCCGAGCGGAAGCCCATGAGCAGGGCGACGAGCACGACGGCCACGACCGAGATCAGGTTGGCGACCACCGAGGTCAGCACGTGCGCCCACAGCACGGAGGATCGGCTGATCGGCATGGACTGGAACCGTTCGAAGATGCCGCTCTGCATGTCCAGGAAGAGCCGGAACGCGGTGTAGGAGATGCCCGAGGCAATCGTGATGACCAGGATCCCGGGCAGCAGGTAGCCCACGTAGGAGCCCGACCCCGAGTTGATCGCGCCGCCGAACACGTAGACGAAGAGCAGCATGAAGGCGATCGGCATGATCGTGGTCGTGATGATGGTGTCCAGGCTGCGCGTGATGTGGCGCAGGGAGCGACCCGACAGGATGGCGGTGTCAGTGAGGTAGTGCGTGCTCATCGTTGCTCCTCAGCTGCGTGCCTGCCGTCGGCGCCGGCCGTGCCCGCGTCCCCGACGACGGCAAGGAAGACGTCCTCGAGCGTCGGCTGCTTCTCGACGTACTCGACCTCGGCGGGCGGGAGCAGCCGCTTGAGGTCGGCGAGGGTGCCGTTCACGACGATCCGACCGTCGTGGAGGATCGCGATCCGGTCGGCGAGCTGCTCGGCCTCGTCCAGGTACTGCGTCGTGAGCAGCACGGTCGTGCCGTGCGCGGCGAGTTCCTTGACGGCCTGCCACACCTCGATGCGCGCCTGGGGGTCGAGCCCGGTCGTCGGCTCGTCGAGGAAGACCACCGGCGGATCCCCGATGAGGCTCATCGCGATGTCCAGGCGGCGGCGCATGCCTCCCGAGTACGTCGACACCCGTCGCCCCGCCGCGTCGGTGAGCTCGAACCGGTTCAGCAGGTCGTCCGCGATCTGGCTGGCGTCCCTCAGGTGCCGTAGGCGGGCCACCAGCACCAGGTTCTCGCGTCCGGTGAGGATCTCGTCCACGGCTGCGAACTGCCCGGTGAGGCTGATGGACTCCCGCACGTTCGCCGGTTGCGTGGCGACGTCGAAGCCATCGACGGAGGCCGTCCCGGCATCGGCCTCGAGCAGCGTGGACAGGATCTTCACGACCGTGGTCTTGCCCGCCCCGTTGGAGCCGAGCAGGGCGAAGATGCTGCCCCGCGCCACGTCGAAGTCCACCCCGCGCAGTACCTCCAGCCGCTTGTACGACTTCGCCAGCCCTTGCACGTGGATGGCCTCCACCGGCTGCGTCGTCATCGGGACACCCCCGCGCCTCCGGTGGCCTCTCCGCCGGCGCGCTCGATGGCGACGGTCAGCCGCTCCCGCTCCCGGCTGATCCACTGACCCTCCGGGTAGTTGCGGAGGAACGTCTCGGCGAACTCCACGGGGTCCTTCCCGACGACCTCGCGGATCGGGCTTCCGTCCGCCGCGCTCTGCTCGAAGAGATCGACGAGGTCCTCCAGCATCGACAGCACGCTGTCTCCCTTGCCGGGACCGAAGAACTGCATGTACCGCTCCAACGCATCCAGCGCCGTGCGATAGCCGGCGGGAAGCCGTTGGGTTCGCGCCTTGCACTGCCGGTAGCGCCGCCTCTGGTCGATCCAGCCTGTGGCCATGGCTATCTGCCTCCTTCGCGGAGCTGTTCGAGCCGTTCTGTGAGGAAGCTCCAGGTCCTCCAGAATTCTTCGAGGTACTCCCGTCCCTGAGTGTTGAGGGAGTACACCTTGCGCGGTGGACCCTTCTCGGAGGGGACCTTCTCCACGTCGACGAGGCCGCGCTGCTCGATCCTGATGAGAAGGGCGTAGACGGTGCCCTCGGCGATGTCGGAGAAGCCCTTCTCCCGCAGCGATGCCGTGATCTCGTAGCCGTACGCCGGGCGCCCGGACAGGAGCGCGAGGACGATGCCCTCCAGCGTCCCCTTCAGCATCTCGGTCACCTGCTTGCCCATCGGGACCCTCTCGGTCGACTACTCAGTGTTAGTGACTACCGGTACATAGTAACGATGAATAGTCGACACGCAAGTGATCGCCGCGAGCCCCGTCCCGCGGCCGCACCCGGACTGTCCCAATCTGGGACGCGCCCCGCCCGCTCCCGGCGCCTATCGTCGAAGACCAGTGACCGTCGTCATATCCACACGAGGGAGCAGACATGACCGAGATGATGAGGGCGTACGTGATGCCCGAGGTGGGCCGCACCGAGATCGTGGAGAAGCCGATCCCGTCGCCGGGCCCGGACGAGGTGATCGTGAGGACCACCGCGGCCCTGATCTGCACCTCCGACGTGCACACCGTCAAGGGCGCGCTCCCCGTCGCGGCCGGCGTCACCCTGGGCCACGAGGCGGTGGGTGTGGTGCACGCGATCGGGTCCAACGTGACGGGGTTCGACGAGGGGCAGCGGGTCGCCGTCAACGCGGTCACGCCCTGCTTCAAGTGCCGCTACTGCCAGTCCGGATACACCAGCCAGTGTGGCGGCGCGCTCGGCGGCTACCAGTACACCGCCGTACGAGACGGCAACATGGCGGAGTACTTCATGGTCCCCAACGCCGAGGCCAACCTCGCCCCCATCCCCGACGCGCTGTCCGACGAGCGGGCCGTCTATGCCTGCGACATGCTCTCCACGGGCTTCATGGGCGCCGAGCACTGCTATCTCAAGCTGGGCGACACCGCCGCGGTCTTCGCCCAGGGCGCGGTCGGACTCTCGGCCACGATCGGGCTCACCCTGCTCGGCGCCAGCCGGATCTTCGCCGTCGAGTCGATCCCGGGGCGGCAGGAGCTGTCGAGGAGGTTCGGCGCCACGGACGTCATCGACTTCACCGCGGGTGACGCCGTGGAGCAGATCATGGACCTCACCGCGGGGGAGGGCGTGGACGCCGCCATCGAGGCCTTCGGCTTCCCGAAGACCTGGGAGTCCTGCATACGGGTCACCAAGGCCGGCGGCCGCATCTCCAACATCGGCTACCACGGCGAGGTGCCGGACCCGCTGCCGGTACCGCTGGACGCCTTCGGCCTCGGCATGGCCGACAAGTCCATCCACAGCGGCCTGTGCCCCGGCGGCAACGACCGGATGCAACGGCTCTTCGCCCTGACGATGACCGGTCGCTTCGACCCCACGCTGATGACCACCCACCGACTCCCCTTCGACGACGTGCAGCACGGCTTCGAGATGATGCGCGACAAGGAGGACGGGATCATCAAACCGCTCATCACCTTCTAGGTTCGGCAGCAAGGTGTGATCGCATGTGTGAAAACACCCGCTGACCGTTCTGACTTCACCTGGTGGGTGGGTCGCCGGGGAACCTATGCCCGGCCGACACCCGCTCCGACAGCTCTCCAGGCGTGGCCACACCCGTGATTCGGGATGGGCGCCGGGAGGGCTGTCGTGCGTGAACGGGTGGTTGGTGGACGTCTGCCCGGGTGGTGGCCTCGGCCGCTTCAGTGGTTGCCCGTCCCTGAACCCCGGCGGGGCTCGTGCTTCCATCGCGCTGGTGGGGAACGGGCCGCTGACGCGACCTACCCGAGCCGGCCGTGCGACCGGAGCGGGTGGTGAGGCCGTGCCCGAGGGCTCGGCGTCCGATCGCGACCGAGGCACCCTCGTGCCAGGTCGCGAGGATCGTGGGGGTGGACAGGGCGCGCTGCCAGGACGCGCCGCCGTACCGGCTGGTGTAGCGCGGGTCGACCGCGATCACCGCAAGGCCCTGGGTGGCAGCCATCGCGACGATGCGGTCCTTGAACTGGGTCGTGGGGAACCCGGCGATGGTATGGCGGAAGGCCTTTCGGCGACCGAACTTCTCCCGGGACTTGGAGTCGGCGAAGTCGAGGTCCTCCACGGCGAGCGCGGTCGCGCCGGTGGCCCGGGCCTCCCGGCGTTGCCGGCGCACCCGAACCACGACCTCGCCTCCGTCCACGACCGTCGCCACTGATGCTCGGTCAGCCCCGCCTTGTCCAGGTGATGGCGGGTGCCCGCGAGCCTGCGGCCGCCGTAGACGACCGGGTAGTCCTTCACGGCCAACTGCGCCTCGACCCGGTCCAGGTCTGCGACCTTCGAGGCAAGTCGGCGCTGCTTCTGGAACCGTTCGTTCGGCGTCGCGTACCCGTCCCGGCAGACGGCGCACCCGCGGCGCTCCTCGCAGCCGCACACCGACCGCGGGGTCGCGGCGATCCGCCGCTTCAGGGTGGCGACCGCGCGGCGGAGCCCGGCGCGGTGACGCCACAGGTGTTCCTTCGCCGCCTTCGTGGCCGCGTCGTTGTCAACACAGATCGTGCCCGCATACCGGGAGTGGATCCCGAACTGGGCGGTCAGGACCTTGTACCGGTCGTTCGCCTTCTCGCCCCGACGCGCGGCGGCCAGGTCCGTGTTCCTCGCCCGGGTCAGGTGCGCGCCGACCGCGGCGAGCAAGTCACGTTCATCCGACTCAAGCCGGAGCCGCGTACGGACCGACACGCCGGAAGCTGGCGCGACCACCCGGGTCGGCAGCTGGGGACGGGACCTCGACACACGCCGTACTGTGCCGCGCGCCACGGACACTTTCACACATCTGTCACACCTTGCTGCCGAGCCGGTCACCTTCTGAGCTCGGGCTCGGACCGGGGACGACGTCCTGGCACCCCCGAGATCCGTCGCGGACCCACCCGAGGTCGGATCGCCCTCGGCTCGGGCCCTTCGGCCCTGGTCCGCGGGCGGGCGTGGAGGAGAGTCGAGCGCATGGGACTCGTGGTGCCTCTCCCGGGCTCCCCGGTGCTCCGGCCGGTGCAGCGGCAGGCCGACCACGCGGGGACCGGCGCGGCGGCGCGCGATCGTCCACGTCGGATCGGAGTGTGGTGATGACGGACGTGAGGGCCACACCCGAGGAGGTGCAGATCCGGGCCGTCCCGCGGGAGCCGGTCACCGACCCGACGCTGGGGGTGCAGGTCCCACCGCGGGCGGCCAGGAGGGCGGCCCACCGGCTGGTGACGATCGGCGACTCGCTGACCCACGGGTTCATGAGTGCGGCGATCTACCGCACCGACCTGTCCTGGCCGGCCATCACGGCGTACGAGCTCGGACTGAGCGCGCAGGAGTTCACGTTCCCGACCTACGAGTGGCCCACCGGACCCGGCGGACTGCCGCTCGACCTGGAGCGGTTCGCCAGGGAGTTCGGCCGCCGCTTCGGGGACCACCTGGACTTCTGGGAGATCGTCAGCGCCGGCCTGTGGGCCCAGCGCTACCTGGACCGGGTCGAGGACTACTGGGAACGCGGTCCCGGCTCGGCCACCCCGCGCTCCGGGCCGCCGTTCCACAACCAGGCCGTCTACGGCTGGGACGTCCTGGACCCGCAGGTGCTGACCGCCACGACGGTCGCCGCCCGGCTGCGGCGGCCGACCACCGACGACGCGCTCTCGCAGGTCGTCGAGCACCACCAGGACCGGGCCGCCTGGCCGGTGCTGCAGCGGGCCCGCAAGGGGACTCGCGGACGCACCGTGCTCGAGGCGGCGACCGAGATGGGCGGGCCCGGCCAGGGGATCGAGACCCTGGTGGTGGTGCTGGGGGCGAACAACGTGCTCGGCTCGGTGGTCGGCCTCGACCCCGCCTGGACGCCGGCCGGCTACGACACCCTGTCGGCCGAGGAGCGGATGGTCGCCAAGAGCGGGTGCAACGTGTTCCGGCCCAGTGCGTTCGCCGCCGACTGGGCGCTGCTCGTGCAGCGGCTGCGCGAGGTCGACGCCCAGCACGTGCTGGTCGCCACCGTCCCGTCGGTGACGATCGCGCCGATCGCGCGCGGGGTCCACAAGAAGGAGCGCCCGGACTCGCGGTACTTCCCGTACTACACGCGGCCGTGGATCACCGACGAGGCCTTCGACCCCAAGCGCGACCCGCACCTCACCGCCGACGAGGCGCGGGCCATCGACTCGGCCATCGACGCCTACAACGAGACGATCATCGCCTCCGTGGCCGCCGCCCGGGAGGACGGCCTGGACTGGTTCCTGTTCGACATGGGGGCGCTCCTCGACCGGCTCGCCTCCCGGCGCTACCTCACCAGCCCGTGGGCCAGGCCGTCCTGGTGGACGCCGTACGAGCTGCCCCCGGCGCTCCAGGCGCTGGACCCGGTGCCGAACACCCGGTTCTTCCGGGCCGGGCCGGGCGGCCGCACCGACGGCGGGCTGTTCTCCCTCGACGGCGTGCACCCGACCACGATCGGCTACGGCCTGCTGGCCCAGGAGGTGATCAAGGTGATGGAGCTGGCCGGGGTCACCTTCCTCGGCAGGGACGGCCGTCCGCGGGCGGCCCCGGTGGTCGTCGACTTCGACCGGCTGCTGCTCGCCGACACCCTGGTCAGCGATCCGCCCGCGACGATCAGCAACTCGCTGAGCCTGCTCGGCTGGCTCGACCAGCGGCTGGACTGGGTCACGACCCTGCTGCCGTTCGTGCCGAACCCGCTGTGACCGGCGGCGCGTCGTCGCACTCGGCAGCGCCACCGAGCAGGCGCCCGGTGGCCGGCGTCGCGTTCCGCTGGGCGGAAGTTGCGGTTACCGTCGGGCCGGGCCCCGTCGCAGACGGCGGGGCAGGGGCCGACCCTTCACACACGCGGCCGCCCGTCGTCACGAGAAAGGTGGTCCGGTGACCGAGTTGGAGGCCCAGGCCGCGATCAGCGACGAGATCGCGGCGATCAGCACGGCGTACCTCGCCGCCGGGACCGTCGAGACGCAGCCGCGCACCGACTACCCGCCGTACCGCTCCAGCCTGCTGCGGCACCCCACCAAGGACCTGCACCACGCCGACCCCGAGGGGATCGAGCTGTGGGCGCCCTGCTTCGGGGAGCGCGACATCGACCCGCTCGAGGCCGACCTGACCATCCAGCACGGCGGCGAGCCGGTGGGGGAGCGGATGGTCGTCACCGGCCGGGTGCTCGACGGCGAGGGGCGTCCCGTGCGCCGGCAGCTGGTCGAGATCTGGCAGGCGAACGCCGGCGGCCGCTACGTGCACAAGCGCGACCAGCACCCGGCCGCCCTGGACCCGAACTTCACCGGCGTCGGCCGCTGCCTCACCGACGACGAGGGCGGCTACCGGTTCACCACGATCAAGCCCGGTCCCTACCCGTGGCGCAACCACCGCAACGCCTGGCGGCCGGCGCACATCCACTTCTCCGTGTTCGGCACCGAGTTCACCCAGCGGATGGTCACCCAGATGTACTTCCCGGGCGACCCGCTGCTCGGGCTCGACCCGATCTGCTCCTCCGTCGTGGACCCGGTGGCCCGCGGCCGGCTCGTCGCGACGTACGACCACGAGCTGACCCAGCCCGAGTGGAGCACCGGCTACCGCTGGGACATCGTGCTCACCGGCTCGCACCGCACCCCCACGGAGGACGCATGACCGCCACCCCGGGCCAGACCGTCGGCCCGTTCTTCCACTACGCGCTGCCCTTCGACGGGGACCGCGACCTGGTCCCGCCCGGGACGCCGGGCGCCATCCGCCTGCACGGCACGGTGTACGACGGAGCGGGCGACGGCGTCCCCGACGCGCTCGTGGAGATCTGGCAGGCCGATCCGCGCGGGCGGGTCGTCCAGGAGCCCGGGTCGATGCGCCGCGACGGGCACACCTTCACCGGCTTCGGACGGGCCAGCACCGACCGGACCGGGGCCTACGGGTTCACCACCCTGGCGCCGCTGGGCGTCGACGGCGGGCTGCCGTTCTTCGGGGTCACCGTGTTCGCGCGGGGGCTGCTCAACCGGCTCTTCACCCGCGCCTACCTGCCACCGGGCCCGGGCGCCACGGACGCGCTGCTGGACTCGCTCGACCCGGACCGCCGGGCGACCCTGCTCTGCGAGCCCGAGGAGCAGGGCCTCCGCTTCGACGTCCGGCTGATGGGCGAGGGCGAGACCGTCTTCCTGCGCTATCCGGGACACTGAGCCCATGACCGTCACCGCCGTCCGCCTGGGCGGGCGTCCCGATCTCCCGCTGCTGGTCCTCGGACCCTCGCTCGGCACCTCCGCCGCCACCTTGTGGTCGGCGGCCGCCGAGCGCCTGGCCGGCGACTTCCAGGTGGTCGCCTGGGACCTGCCCGGCCACGGGACCAACCGGATCCCGCTCCAGGAGGACGAGCAGGTCAGCATCGCCGGCCTGGCCGCCGACGTCCTCGAGCTGGTGGACAGCCTCGTCGACGGGTTCGGACCCGCACGGTTCCACTACGCCGGGGACTCCGTCGGCGGCGCGGTCGGCCTGCAGCTGCTGCTCGACGCGCCCGACCGGATCGACAGCGTCACCCTGCTGTGCACCGGCGCGCGGATCGGCACCGCCGAGAGCTGGCAGCAGCGCGCCGCCACGGTCCAGGCCGCGGGCACCCCGGCGCTGGTGAGCGCATCCGCCGAGCGCTGGTTCGGGCCCGGCTTCCTCGAGCGCGAGCCGGAGCGGGGGGCGGCCCTGCTGCACGCGCTCCAGGACGCCGACGACGCCGGCTACGCAGCGGTGTGCGCGGCACTCGCCGGGTTCGACGTACGGGACCGGCTGGGGGAGATCCGGCAGCCGGTACTCGCCGTCGCGGGGTCCGCGGACGTGGCCACGCCACCGAGCGGCCTGGCGCTGGTCGCGGAAGGAGTCGCCGACGGCCGGCTCGTCGTCCTCGACGGGGTCGGCCACCTGGCGCCGGCCGAGGCGCCGGAGACCGTCGCCCGGCTGGTCCGCGAGCAGGCGTACGGCGGTCCCGCCCGGGACGACCTGACCGTGGCGCAGGTGCGCGAGCAGGGGATGGCGGTGCGCCGCGAGGTGCTCGGCGCGGCTCACGTCGACCGGGCGACGGCCGGTGCCACCGACCTGACCGCGGACTTCCAGCAGTTCATCACCGAGTACGCCTGGGGCGGGATCTGGACGCGTCCCGGGCTCGACCGGCGGGCCCGCTCCCTGGTCACGCTCACCGCCCTGGTGGCCCGCGGCCACCACGAGGAGCTCGCGATGCACGTCCGCGCGGCGCGCACCAACGGCGTCAGCGTCGAGGAGATCAAGGAGGTGCTGCTGCAGACCGCGATCTACTGCGGCGTCCCCGACGCCAACACCGCCTTCCGGATCGCCCAGCGGGTGCTGGCCGAGACGGGGGAGGCCTGACCCCGCCGAGTCGGCGCGAACGCACGGCTGGACCCCGTCGAGTCGGCGCGAACGCACGGCTGGACCCCGTCGAGTCGGCGCGAACGCAGGCCTCAGTCGCGGTCCACGGCGGCGAGCACCACCTGGGCCGCCTCCCCGGGCCGGACCAGCTGCGGCCAGTGTCCGCCGCCCAGGTCGACCATCTCCAGGTCGCGCAGCCGGGTCAGCTCCAGCGCGCCGGGCTCGCCCTGGTCCATCCACTCGCGCAGCTGTGTCGAGGAGTACTCGCAGGTGACCACGGTCGCGGGGACGTCGAGGCGCCGGTCGTCGGAGAGCCGCTGCGGGTCGCTGATCACCCGCCGCGGCACCGGGACCGCCTGCTCGCGCATCCGGGTGCGCAGGTCGTCGCCGACGTCGGCGACCATCTCCTCGTCGAAGGACGACCAGGCGGGCAGCGGGATCTCGCCGTCGACGACCGGGAACGGCCCGTCGCCGCCCTGGTCGCTGCCGCGGGGCTCGCTGGCGAGGTACACGACCCTGGCGACGCGGTCGGGCCGCGCGTCGAGCGCCGCGTGGGCCGGGCCGCCGCCGGCCGAGTGCGCGACCAGGACCACCTTGCCGTCGGCGGGGTCGGTGCCGTCGATCGCGGCGACGACGGTGTCGACGTAGTCCTGCAGGGTGACGGCGGACCGGTCGGAGTCCGGTGCGTCGCCGGGCAGCACGACGGCGTGGGTGGTGTGGCCGGCCCGCTCGAGCAGGGGGACGACCGCGTCCCAGGACGCGGCGTCGAGCCACATGCCGTGGATCAGGATCAGGTGCATGGGCGCAGGCTAGGACCGGTTACCGACCTCCCGCCAGGGGTTGCCCGTCGAAGGTGAGGGTGATGGTTGCCGGACCGGCCCGGGGTGCGCTTGGTTGGTCCCATGAGCGACAGGTGGACCGAGCCCGAGAATGACCCCCGCACCTACGCCGACCCGGTCGGCGAGCTGGCGACCCTGCGGGAGTATCTCGCCAACTACCGGTTGACGGTCGAGATGAAGTGCGAGGACCTCGACGCCGACCAGCTCGCCCGCCGGTCGGTGCCGCCGAGCTCGCTGAGCCTGCTGGGTCTGGTCCGGCACCTGGCCCAGGTCGAGAACCACTGGTTCGTGCGCGTCCTGCAGGGACGGGACGACGGTCCGCGGCTCTACAAGAGCGACGACGACCCGGACGCGGACTTCCACGGCGCGAGCCCGGACCCGGCGGTCGTGACGGAGGCGTTCGCGACCTGGAAGGACGAGATCGCGGGGGCCGAGGCGTGGCTCGACGGCCTGACCGAGGGCGACCTGGGTCGCGGGGTGCCGCACCACCACGGCGTCATCGGGGTGCGGGACGTGCTGGTGCACGTGATCGAGGAGTACGCCCGGCACGCCGGTCACGCCGACCTGCTCCGCGAGTGCATCGATGGTCGCACCGGGCAGTGACCTGCCGCCGCGGTTCCACCCCGCGGGTAATCTCGGGGAACCATGGAGGAGAACAAGGCACGTCGCGTCGTCGACGCCCTGCGCGCGCGGGGCACCGACGCCGACCTGGCCCGGGTCGGGGTCTACCAGTTCGGGGTGAGCATCCGGCTCCGCGACGGTCGCGAGGCCACCTGGGACTCCGACGACACGGCCGCGCTCGAGGCCCAGGTGATGCGCAACGGCGTGCTGGTCGGCTACGTCCCGGAGATCGAGGGCTCGGGCGACTTCACCGAGGAGCAGGTCATCGACGCGATCCTGCGGACCGACTACGACCAGCCGATCGCGACCCGGCGTACGTCGACGCCGCCGCCGGCACCGGCCCTGCCGCAGCGCGGTGGGCTCTTCCGCCGGTTCATGGACGGCTTCCGCTACCGCTGACGCAGCCGTCCGGTCGAGGTCACCCGGCGTGCTCCTCCGGCGGTGGCGGCCCCGGTTGACGGGCCGCGATGTGCTCCTCGTCGTCGGCCTCGAGGGTCTCGTCCTCCGGGATCGTGCCGTCGCGGGCCGGCAGACCGAGCAGGTCGTGCAGGTGCCGGGCCTCCCGCACCCCCTGGGAGATGCTGTGCCACAGGTGGTCCTCGCCGAGCTCGGCGGCGAGACCCGAGCGCCGCAGTGCCTCGCGCACCGGCCACATGACGCGGACCAGGTACAGGTCGACCCCCCGCGTGCGCAGCGCCGCCAGCAGGTCCGCGAGCGTGTCGGCGCTGGTGGTGTCCATCTGGTTGGTCGCCTCCAGGTCCAGGATCATGGCCCGGGTGCCGGGAGCGGCCTCGACCAGGGCGAGCACGCTGTCGTGCACGGGCGCCGCGGTGACCCAGAACAGCGGCACGTCGATCCGGATCACCAGCACCCCCGGGTACGTCGAGCGCTCCACGTGGTTGCGAACGCTGCCCCAGGCCGCTTTCTCGTGTGGCACCTTGCCCATCACCTCGACGTCGACCTGGCTGGACCGGAAGACCAGGCCCAGCACCGACCCGGCGACGGCCAGCAGCAGGCCGTTCAGGGGGCCGAACACCAGCACGCCGACGGCCGCGACGAGCGCCGCGACGATGTCGTTGCGGCGCACCCGGGCGTAGCGGCGCAGGGCGGGGATGTCGATCAGCTTCCACACCGCGTTGACCACGATCGCGCTCAGCACGGCCCGGGGCAGCACCGACAGGGCGGGCGCGATCGCGACCGTGACGAGCAGGGCCAGCGCGGCCGCGGCCAGCCCGGCGACCTGGCTCCGCCCGCGGGCGTCGCTCAGCGCCGCCGTCTTGGTGAGGCTGCCGGCCACCCCGAGCCCGCCGAACAGGCCGGAGGCGATGTTGGCCGCGCCGGACGCGACCAGCTCCTGGTCGGCGTCGATCCGGTAGCCGCCCTGGGCGGCGAACAGGCGGGCCGCGCTCAGGCCCTCCGCCAGGCCGACCAGGGCGAGCGCGGCCCCGGCGGCGAACAGGCCGGTCAGGTCCCCGGCCTCGACGGTGGGCAGCCCCGGTGTCGGGATCCCCCGGGGGACCGGGCCGACGACGGCGACCCCGCGGGCAGGCAGGTCGAGCGCCGCCGACGCGGCCAGGCCGCCGCACAGCACCACCAGACCCCAGGGGATCCTCGGTGCGAGCCGGGAGCCGCCGAAGAGCACCGTGAGCGCCAGCCCCGAGACCAGCGCAGTGGCCGCGTCGGCGTCACCGCTTCCCAGGCTCGAGCCGAGCGCGGTCATCCGCTCGACGACCCGGCCCTGGGGGGTCGGCACCCCGAGCAGGTACGGCACCTCGTTGAGGATGACGAGCACGGTCAGGCCGAGCACGAACCCGGTGACGATCGGCTTGGACAGGAACTCAGCCATCCAGCCGATCCGGACGAAGCCGGCGACGACCAGCACCAGCCCCGAGCCCAGGGCGAGGGCCGCGGTGTAGGCCGCCGCCTGGGCCGTGCCCGCGACCCCGAAGCTGGCCAGGAACGACCCGGAGAGCACCGACACCGTCGACACCGGCCCCACCACCAGCTGCCGGGACGAGCCGAGCACGGCGTAGGCCACGAGTGCGACCGGGACCGCGTAGAGGCCGACCTCGACGGGGGCGCCGGCGATCGACGCGTAGCCGAGGGCCTGCGGCACCGCGAGTGCGGCCACCACGGCGCCGGCGACGAGGTCCCCGCGCAGCCATGCCTTCCGGTACTGCGGCCACCAGGCGAGGATCGGGACCCGGCGCCAGCGTCGCTCCGGGACCGCGTCCGTGTCGTCGCTCATCGAGGTCACCTTGTTCCACCACCGTGCGGCAGGCTATCGGAGCCGCGCGGCCCCGCGACTCGTCTGCGCCGGGGTACCTGTGGTCGGTGAACCGCCGCCACCGGGCAGCCGCGTCGCTGTGCGCCGCCGTCTGAGCCAGCGCCGGGTCCCGCGTCGTCATGGTGCGGTCAGGTTCGCCTGACAGCATCGGGTCGTGGACTCTCTCACCGTCGCCGTTGCGCAGTACGTCCTGTTCGTGGTCGCGGCCGCCGCCCTGCTGCTGTGGGTGCTGGCGGCCGGGCGCGAGCGGGTCGTGCTCGCCGTCGAGGTGGTGGTCGCGGCGCTGGTGGTGGCGGTCCTGGTCAAGGTGGCCGGACAGCTGCACGCCGACCCCCGGCCGTTCGTGGTCGACCCGTCGGTCCGGCCGCTGTTCGCGCATCCCGCGGACAACGGGTTCCCCTCCGACCACACGGCGCTGGCGTCGGCGGTCGCGCTCGTCGTGCTCTGCCACCGGCGGTGGCTCGGGGTGGTGCTGCTCGCGCTCGCCGTCGCGATCGGGGTGGCGCGCGTCGCCGCGCACGTCCACCACGTGCAGGACATCGTCGCGGCGCTGGTCATCGGCGCGGTCGCCGCGTTCGTGGGCGTGCTGGTGGGGCGAGCGGTCGATCGTCGCCTGGCGCTGCGGGCCGAGGAGTCGGCGCGACCGGCCGTGCGCTGACCTCCAGCGGTGGCCCGGTCCCGGTCGGGCGTGGGGTGCCGGGTGGGGTGGGGGACCTGACACCCTGGTGCGGAGATGACCCACCACCAGCAGCACCGCCCCTCCGACCGGTCGGTCGAGATCACGCCGGGCGAACGGGCCGGCTCCTTCCTGGTCCGGGTCGGCGGTCGTGACCAGTCGCTGGTCGACCTCGCCGACCCAACCCGGCTGGAGTTCGACTACGTGCGCCGGATGGGCGACGTCCTGGACGCGGTCGCCGAGCCGGGGGAGCCGATCCGGGTCGTGCACGTCGGCGGCGCCGGGCTGACGCTGCCCCGGTACGTCGCGGCCACCCGGCCGCGGTCCTCGCAGGTGGTGCTCGAGCCGGACGAGGAGCTGACCGAGCAGGTGCGCGCCGAGCTGCCGCTGCCGCGACGCAGCGGGATCCGAGTGCGTCCCGTCGACGGCCGCGGGGGACTGGCCGCGGTCCGCGACGGGTCGACCGACGTGGTGCTGCTCGACGCCTTCGACGACGGCCGGGTGCCGGCGGGGCTGCTGACGGTCGAGAGCTTCGAGGCGGTCGCCCGGGTGCTCACCCCCGGTGGGCTGTTCCTGGCCAACCTCAGCGACCGCGCGCCGTTCGGGTCGACCCGGGACGTGGTGGCCGGTCTGCGCATGCTCTTCGCGCACCTGGTGGTCAGCGCCGAGCCGGCCACGCTGCGTGGCCGCCGGGCCGGGAACGTGCTGGTGGTGGCCGGGGCCCTCGGGGTCCCGCAGCGCTCCCTGTCCCGCAGCGCCGCGACGTCCGCGGCGCCGTACCGGGTGCTGGTGGGTGAGCAGGTGGGCAGCTTCTTCGGCGGCGGTACGCCGACCCGCGATCCGGGTTAGCCGCCCAGCGACCGGACCCGGACGGTGTCGGTGGCTCACTCCTGGGAGGTGAGGCGCCCGGGCGGTCCTTCCAGCAGAGTCGGGCGGAGGGCGGCCCGGATGTCGGCATCCGGCCAGGCGGCGGAGCCGTCCCGCACGAGAGGAGCACGGTGATGGCGGACGTCAGCTTCGAGCGCAAGAAGTCTCTGTCCCGGGAGGAGGCGGCCGTCTGGCTGACCGCGCTCTCGAAGGGTTTCACGCACGGCGGCAAGGTCGAGCTGCCGGTCGGCGGCGAGGGGACGGTCACCCTGCGGCTGCCCGACGAGGTACGAGCGGAGTTCGAGGTGGAGGTCGACGGCGACGAGGTGGAGGTCGAGCTCGAGTTCACGTGGTCCCTGTCCGGTGGGTCCCGGGACAGCTGAGCAGCCGGCCGGCGCCCCCGGTCGCGGGAGCCGGGCAGGTCACCCACCCGGGATGATCCGCCGCGGCCCCGGCGTGGGTGCAATGAGCGGTATACGGGGCGCCAGAGGGTGCCCGGGGCGTGCGGAGGAGGGGCACATGTGCCGATGGCTGGCGTACTCCGGATCGCCGGTGTGCCTGGAGGACCTGCTGTTCAAGCCGAAGAACTCGCTGGTCGTCCAGAGCAAGCACTCCATGCTCGGCGCGACGACCACGAACGGCGACGGGTTCGGGGTCGGCTGGTACGGCGCCCCGGAGACCCCGGGGGTGTTCCGCAGCACCGAGCCCGCCTGGAACGACCGCAACCTGCGGGAGCTGTCGGCGCTCGCGAAGTCGGGCCGGGTGTTCGCGCACATCCGCGCGTCGACCGGGTCGGCGGTCCAGCAGACCAACTGCCACCCGTTCCGGAACGGTCGCTGGCTGTGGATGCACAACGGCCTGCTGTCGGGGTTCGCGACGGTCAAGCGCGACCTGGCGATGGCGGTGGACCCGAGCCTGTTCGCGGAGATCGAGGGCTCCACGGACTCGGAGATCCTGTTCTTCCTGGCGCTGACCTACGGCCTCAGGGACGACCCGCCGACCGCGGTCGCCCGGGCCGTGGGGCTGGTGGAGGACGTGGCGCGCCGGCACGGGATCGACGAGCCGGTGCAGATGACCGTCGCCACCACTGACGGGGAGACGACCTGGGCCTTCCGCTACTCCAGCGTGGGGAAGTCGCGGTCGCTGTTCCACAGCACCGACGTGTCGACGCTGCGCGCGCAGTACCCGGACAACCCCACCCTGCACCTGCTCGGCGACGATGCCCGGCTGGTGGTCTCCGAGCCTCTCGGCGACCTCCACGGAGCCTGGCGGGAGGTGCCCGAGTCCTCGTGCACGCGTGTGCACGGAAGCGACGAGTCCTGGGACGCGTTCGCCCCGCTCGCCCCGTAGCCCGGCCGGAGCCCGGACTTCGACGCCACCCGTCCGGGAGGGGCATCATGGTCCCTCCACCAGCAGCTAAGGGGAGACCGTGTCTGCGAAGAAGCCGTCGAAGAAGAAGAAGAAGCAGTCGACGTCCGACGAGAAGGAGCTGAAGCGCGAGGCCAAGAGGCTGCGCACAGAGCTCGAGCGGTCGGACGCGCAGGTCGAGCGCTGGAAGCAGAAGGCCGGTCGGGCCGAGAAGAAGGTGGCCCGGCTGGAGACGAAGGTCAAGAAGCTCACGAAGAAGCTCCGGCGCTCCACCGCCGTCCCGGCCGCCCCGGCCGGCCGGCCGGAGCTGGTGGCGGTGCCGGAGCCCGGCACACCACCGGCGGCGTCGGCCGCTCCCGACGCGAGCTGGACGGTCGTGCAGCTGCGGGCCGAGGCGCGCTCCCGGGGGCTGACCGGCCTCTCGGGCAAGACCAAGGCCCAGCTGCTTGACGCCCTCAGCTAGGCCGCGCCCCGCCGAGCGGACCTACGAGCCGGGGGA
Source organism: uncultured Actinomycetota bacterium (assembly GCA_963800225.1). Lineage (GTDB taxonomy): Bacteria > Actinomycetota > Actinomycetes > Propionibacteriales > Nocardioidaceae > Nocardioides_B. The sequence continues at coordinate 173,275 of CAWDAF010000006.1, forward strand.
GGCCGCGCTGCCCGACCTGGCGCGGCTGCCAGGGGTGCGCGAGGTCGTGGAGGCGCCCGCGGACGCGCACGTGGAGACGTTCTTCGACACCCCGACGCTCGCGCTGGCGCGGGCCGGGGTCTCGCTGAGCCGCCGGGTCGGTGGTGCGGACGAGGGCTGGGTCCTGGTGCTGCCGTCCCGGCGCCGTCGCGACGAGGTCCGCGCGCCGCTGGCCCGCAGCCGCCACGTGCCGCCTGCGACCCTGCGCGCCATGGTGACGGCCTGGTCGCTCGGCGACGAGCTGGTCGCGGCCGCCGAGGTCGAGGACTCCGGCACGACGCACGAGCTGGTCGGCGCCGAGCGGGCCGTCCTGGCGGTCGTCACGGTCCGCGACGCCCGAGCGGAGGTCGCCGCTCGCGGCGGGGGGAGCGCCTCCTGGCGGGACGTGACCGTGGAGCCGGTCGGTGCGGAGACCGCGCTGCTGCACGCTCTCGACGTCGCGATGGACGCTGCCGGAGCGAGCCGGACGCTCCGGCGCACCGGCGGCCTGGAGCTGCTGCGAGGGCTGCTCGTCGAGCAGCCGCCGCTGCCTGCCCCCCGTCCCAAGCGGGCCTCGGGCCGGGTGCTGCACCTGCGGCTGACCGAGCAGGCCCTGCAGCTCAAGCGGCTCGACGCCGAGGCCCGGCACGACGGCGACGTGGGCGTGCACAGCCTGCGGGTGGCGCTCCGGAGGCTGGCCGCGGCCCTGGGCACCTGGCGGCCCCTGGTCGACGCCGGGGTGACCGACCCGGTCCGCGACGAGCTGACCTGGGCCGCCCGGGCGCTGGGCGAGCCTCGCGACGAGGAGGTGGCGGACGAGCTGCTGGCCGGGCTGCTCGCAGACCAGCCGTCCGACCTGGTGGTCGGCCCGGTGCGCCGACGGGTGGCTGCGGAGCTGCGCGGGACCCGGCGGACGATGCGCCGGCAGACGCTCGCGGTCCTCGAGTCCCAGCGGTACGTCGACCTGCTGCGCGACCTGGACGACCTGGTCGCCGACCCGCCCTGGACCGACGTGGCGGCGCGGCCGGCGCGCGAGGCGCTCCCGCGGCTGCTGCGCAAGGACTGGACGCGGCTGGTCCGGCGGACCCGGCACGCCGAGCTGCTGGCCGGGACGCCCGGCCACGACGCCGCCCTGCACGACGTACGCAAGTCCGCGAAGCGGCTGCGCTACGCAGCGGAGTCCCTCGAGCCGGTGTTCGGGAGCGAGGCGAGCCGGCTCGTGGCACGGGCCCGGAAGGTGCAGTCGGTGCTCGGTCAGCACCACGACTCGGTGGTCGCGCGGGCCCGGTTGGTCGCGCTGGCGCAGGCGGCCCGGGAGGCCGGCGAGAGCGACTTCACCTACGGACGGCTGCACGCGATGCTCGAGGCCCGCGGGCGGGAGTACGCCGGCGCGGGCGAGCGGGCCGCGCGGCGGGTGCCGAAGCCGCGCCTGTAGCCGGGGCAGCCGGTCAGCCGACCTCGAGTGTGCCCTTCATGTTCGCGTGGTACGAGCAGTGGAAGGCGTAGGAGCCCGGTGCCGTGGGGGCGGTGAACGTCGCCGAGGTCCCGGGGTCGACCTTGACGTCGAAGCCACCGGGGCCGTCGGCGGTGACGGTGTGCGCCTCGGCGTCCTTGTTCGTGACGGTGACCTTGGCGCCGGGGGCGACGCTCGGCACGGACGAGTACGCGTAGTCCGAGATGGTGACCACCGCGGCGCGGGCGGACGGAGACGCGGCCTCGGAGGACGACGCGGCTGAGGTCGGCGCCGAGGACGACGCGCTCGGGGCGGTCGACGAGGCGGCGGGCGAGGCCGACCGGGGCGACGACGCCGTGGTCGGCTCGGACGACGAGCAGGCAGTGAGCGAGGTGAGGCCGATCAGGGTGGCGGCGACGATGGTGGAGACGCGGGCGGTGCGGTTCATGACGTGCCCTTCCTGTGGTGGTGGCCCGGACGGTGGGTGAGGACGACGGCGGCGAGCGAGGTCGCGAGAGTCTCGGCCGCGATGGCCGGGAAGGCGAGCGGCTCGGTCCAGTTCCCGACGTCGTCGCCGAGCTGGGGCAGGCCTGCGGTGCGGGAGACCAGGAAGCCGGCGATCGCGAGGAGCGACAGCAGTCCGTTCGCCGCCCAGACGGCTGAGGTGTCGCGGCGCACCAGCAGCACCGCGCCGGCCAGGGCGGCCACCGTCAGTGCGACGAACAGCAGGCCGACGTACGGCGCCTCCTCGAGGTGCTCACCGATCAGCGGGACGTGCGCCCCGGCGACGAGTAGCAGCAGCAGGGCGGCGGGCAGGCGGAGCGTCGACCTCAGGGGTTCGTGCATGACTGCCTCTCGTACGTCGGGCCGGTCCGATCAGCTGCGGTGGATGGATGTCAGGTGGGCGAAGACGACCGCGTTGCCGGTGTGGTGCCGGATGGTGGTGTCGAAGTCGCTGCAGGTGATCAGCCGCAGCTGCGGCACGCTCAGGTCCTTGGCGCCGTAGACGACCTCGGTGGGGAAGGTGGCCTTCTTGTAGTCCCGGATCGCGTTGACGGTGAACGTCGCCCGGATCCCGTCGGCGCGGGTCACGTGGATGACGTTGCCGGGGCGGAGCCGCCCCAGGTCCAGGAAGACCGAGGGGCCGGAGGCGCTGTCGACATGGCCCTCGATGATGGCGGGGCCCGGCTGCCCCGGGGTCGGGGAGTTCCTGAACCACGCCGCCTTGTCCAGGTCCGGGCCCGGCTGCGGTACGGCGAGCGTGCCGTCCGGGGCGAGCCCGATCGACACCACCCGGGAGCGCACGCCGATCGAGGGGATGCTGATCGTGACCGGGCGTGAGGCTCCCAGCGGCACCGGACCCGACCGGGCCGGCGAGGCCGACGGGCTGGTGCCGGTCGCCCGGGCCGACCGAGACGGCGACGTGTCCGGGGGGTCGATGCTGCCGGCCGATCGCGGTGGCTGTGGCGTGCGCACCTGGGCCGCCACGGCCACCGCGATCAGGATCAGGCCGACCGCCGTCGCCGCCAGGGCGAGCAGGGTGCGTCCGCCCGGACGACGACGGACGATCGAGTGCGGCGACATCCGACCGGGTCAGAGCCCCAGGTCGACGCGGCGCTTGCGGGACACGACCAGGCCGGCGGCGACGGCGAGAAGGCCGCCACCCGCGGCGAGCAGGCCGAGGTCCTCGACACCGGCGGTGGAGCCGGTACCGGTGGCCACGCCGCCGGTGGGCATCGAGCTGAGCACGCCGCACAGCGCCGGCGAGGTGGCAGCCAGCGGCAGGCTCGGCACCAGGTCGCTCTTCTCGTTCTGGGCCTTCTTGCTCAGCGTGGCCGGGTCGAGCCCGTGCACCACGATGACGCCGGTGCCGGCCTTGAGCGAGCTGACCACGTCGCCGGTCAGGTTGATGGTGCGCGAGTAGCTGGTGCTGCCGCCACCGGGAGCGATCTTGATGTCGGTGCCCGCCTTCGGGCTGGTGTCGCCCTTCGTCGAGAGCGTGGTGCCGATCCCGCCGTACGCCGGACCGCCCTCGGTCGTGCTGATCACGCCGTCCTTGTTGGTGTCCGCCGCGGTCGTCGGGCAGGCGCCCTGCCCGTCGATGTGGATGTGCTGGACGTGCGGGTAGGCGCCGCCGTCGAAGGTGGCCGGCAGGCCGCTCCAGCTCACCTTGATGGCCGCCTGGTTGCCCTTCAGGGTGATCGTCGCCATGCCGGAGCCGGTCGACTTGTTGAGCGGGTTCAGCGTGGTCTGGTACGACGTGGATCCGGTGTCCGCGGACGCTGGGGGAGCCGCCATCACGGCGAGCGGGAGAGCCGCGGCTGCGACCGGGACGAGGAGACGCAAGGACGTGCGCATGAGGTTTCCCTTCCTTCGGTTGAGCGGCGCCCGAGCGCGGCATGCCGGTTGGCTGGTCCGCTCTGCACTGCTTCTGTTGTGTGGGGGTTCGTCCCCGTCCCCGGGTGAGATGGGTCACCGCGCGATCTTCTTTTGATGCTGCAACCGTTCGCAGCGCGGGCCGATGCAGGGCGCACCAACCCGGAGCCGCCCGGGCTGCGAACCACCCGGACACATCCGCCGAGAGGGAGTCCGTGATGACAGCACGCGCGTTGCTCGCCGGCCTGGCGCTGGTCACCCTGCTGACGGCCGGTTGCTCCGGCGGGTCCGTCTCATCCGGTGCGGCGCGTTCCACGACCGCCGGTGCGAGCGCGGGAGCCACCGGCGGCGACACGATGGCGATGGACATGGGGGCGGCCGGCAAGCCGTCCGAGCCGGCATCGATGATCTGCGGCGCCGAGATCCGGGGCGCTGTGAAGCGCACGTTCGCGCTGCCGGAGCAGCCGTCCGCGACACCGCGCTGGTCCGCGTCGGACCGGCTCTTCACCTGCACCTACCGGATCGGCGGGTCACCGCTGGCGCTGGCGGTCCAGGACGCGACGGAGGCGGGGAGGGGCGCGGCGTACTTCGGCCGGCTGCGCGACGATGCGGCCGGGGCCCGGCCGATCGGCGGCATGGAGAGCTTCGGGTTCCCGGCGTTCGAGACCCCGACAGGTCGGGTGGCGTTCCTCAAGGACGGCAAGTCCCTGGAGGTGGACGCGAGCGCACTGCCGGCGACGACACTCCCCGCGGGGTACTCGCGCGAGGAGGTCGCCTACAGCGTCGCGTCCGCGGTGATCGCCTGCTGGACCGAGTGAGCCCGGGCAGGACGACACCCGGCCGCCCGGTCCGTCGGCGTGACGTCGCACGCCGGGGCCTGTCAGGCGCAGTTGCCGCTGGTCGAGGGCGGTGGTCCGTCGCGGTCGCCGCGAGGGCCCCCGGACCACCGCGAGCCCCCATGCTGTCGGTGCCGGTGACCGTGAGGTCCTTCCCGACCTGGACGATCGGGCTGCGTGCCGGCCGAGGTGACGACGCGCGACTCGTAGACGCCGTCGGAGTCGGTCTCCACGCGCTGGATGGTGGCATTGGGGTACGTGGCCAGCGCGGCCGCCCTGACCCGACTCCGGTGGAGACGGCGTCGGTGGCGGCCGACGCCGACCCGGTGACGGCGACGGCCGCACCCACGCCGAAGCCGGCGAGCACGAGCGCGGCCCCGGCTGCCAGCCTCTTGCTCCTCCCTGGTGACGTCATGACCTCTCCTGTCCGGCATGACCGGTGTCACGCCAGCAGGCAGCCTCGCGACCGGGGTTGGTCGGCGACTGTCGCGCGGCGATGGGGAGGATATGAGCGCGGACTCGCCGCTCATGACCATGTCGCCGGCGGGGGAACGGTGGGACGATCGAGCAGGCAGCGACACGGGGGAGGGCGCAGTGGTGAGTGTGACCGCGGACGCCTACCGCGGGTTCGTGCAGGCTGCCGAGCTCAGCGTGCAGCACCTGCACGCGTCGGTGGGGCTGGACCTGTGGATGGTGAGCTGTGTCGACACGGTCGCGCGCCCGCCCACGCTGACGCCGCTGCTGGCGGAGGTCGGGGCGGCCGGTGGGGAGGGGCCGGACCGGCAGGTCGTGGTGGCCAGGGCCGGGCCACTGGCCGCACAGATCCCGACGGGCACCAGCATCCCGTGGCTGACCTCGTTCTGCCGGCTGATGGTGGACGGGCGGGGCCCATCGTTCGCCCCGGACGTCGGCCTGGTCCCGGCGTACGCCGAGATCCAGCAGACCGTCAACGACCTCGGCTTCGGCACCGTGCGCGCCTACGTGGGGTTCCCCCTGCGGTGGGGCGACGGCAGCGTCTTCGGCACCCTCTGCGGCTACGGGCTGTCGGTGGCCACCTCGCTGGACGGTGGCGCCCGCCGCCAGGTCGAGTTCACCGCCGCGCTGCTCTCCACGGTCCTGGCCGCTCACGAGCGCGGCTACTGGCGGGACCGGGAGGTGCAGGAGGCGGTCGCGCTCGCCGAGACCGACCCGCTGACCGGGCTCAGCAACCGCCGCGGCTGGCGGCGGGCGCTGGCCCGCGAGCAGCAGCGGTCCTCGCGCTACGGACACCCCACGTCGGTGCTGGTGATCGACATGGACGACCTGAAGGAGATCAACGACGCCGAGGGGCACGCGCAGGGCGACGCCGCGCTGGTGGCGCTCGCGGACGCGTTGCGCGAGGTGTGCCGGCCCGCGGACGTGCTGGCCCGCACGGGCGGCGACGAGTTCGCGGTGCTGGCCGTCGAGGCCGACATAGCGGCCAGCAAGGCGTTGGCCACGCGGCTGCGGCTGCACCTGCACCGGGCCGGCATCCGCGCGAGCGTCGGGGTCAGCTCGCGGCGGGTCGGGGAGGACCTGTCCTCGACGATGGACCGGGCCGACGCGGCGATGAACGTCGCCAAGCGCCGCCGACACCGGCTGGGCCGGGGGAGCCGGCCCGGCCACTGACACCCCGGCTACAGGCGGCGCCGAAGGCTGGAGACGATCGTGTCGTGGAGCGAGGCCTCGTCGAGGTCCCCGACCAGCAGGCTGGCGAGGATCTGCAGGCGTCGCAGGTCCCGGCACTCCTCCAGCCGCGTCGGGTCGAGGTGACCCGGGTAGGCCGCGAGCGCCGCGTCGGTCACCGTCATGGACGCGAGGTCCCACTCGACGGGCCCGGCGCAGACGTCCTCGAAGTCGGTCCAGCGCCAACCGGTGGACGTCAGCAACACGTTGCCCGTGTGGGCGTCCCCGTGCAAGGGGCGGCGCGGCCAGCTCAGGGCCAGGGGCACGAGCGCCTCGGCCGCCCCATGCAGGACGCGATCGTCGGAGCGGGCCAGCGCCGTGGCGATGTCCGTGAGCGGGCCGACCAGAGGCGGCAGGTCGGCGTCGTACGACGCGAGGGCGGCGTGCAGGTGCCCGAGCATCGTCGCGAAGTCCGTCTGTGAGACCGTGCCCGGCTGGTGCTCGACCCACCGCCACAGCGACACGTCGATCCCGTCGGCGACGTGCGGCCCGGGGTCGTCCCACGGGGCCACCACGTCCAGCGAGGACGTCGACAGGAACCGAGCGACGGCCACCTCACGCTCGAGCCACGGGCGAGGGTGCCCCCGCAGCTCCCGTCCCAGGGTGACCACCCGACTCACCACCGGTGCCGGGTGGAGACGGACCCGCACGCTGTAGCCCTCGGCGATGACCTCGGGGTGATCGACGGACAGGCCGACGGCGCGGGCGCAGGCGACGGAGGCAGCGACGGCGTCGGCCGTGGTCAGCGGTGGGAGTGGGTCTGGCGACGGCCCGGGATCGGTAGCCATGCCGGCCATCGTGCCCGAGGACGTGCCGAGACGGCCCGGGAGGGCCGAGCCGGGGCGGCCCGCGGAACCGACGTTTCGAGGCGGTCCGGATCCGGATATGTGGGGAAAATTTCTAATTTCGTCGGCGATGGAGTCGTTAGACCCGCCGGACGCCTGGCCGTCATCCGGCCGTCCGGGTCGTGCCCCGGGTACGGACCGGGTCGAAGGGAGTGGTGTGGTGCGCTTGTGGCTCGGTGACGTGGAGCTGCCTGGAAGCCGGGAGACGGTCGGCATCGGCGCGCGGGTCGTGGCCGTGGTCTACCTGGCGCTGGTCCCGGTCCACCTGCTGCTCCTCACCGGCGGGGCGCGGTGGGTGATGGCGGCGGTCGCGGCCGTGACGGCGGTCGTCGCGGCGGCCTGCGCCTCCCGGCTGGAGCACGCCGAGGGCGCGGTCATGAGTCGGCTGGTGTGGTGCGTGTGCAGCGCCCCGGTGGTCAACAGCCACCTGCAGCTGCTGGTCACCGGCCGGCTGGAGCAGACGACGGTGCTGATGCTCGCGATCGTCGGCATCGGGGCGGTGATGACCCGACCGCGGCACGCGGTGATCCTGGTCGGCCTCGCCTGCGGCGGCTGGGTCGCCGTCGTGGCCGCCACGCACCCCTCGCCGGCCGGCTCGACGGCCCACTACGGGGTCCAGCTGGTGCTGTCCTGCCTGGTGGGTGCGATCGTGATGGCGATCCGCTCCTCGGTGGGGCACCGGCTGGTCGTCAGCGAGACCAGGCTGGTCGAGCAGCTGCTGACGATGGAGGGCGTGCGGATCCGGCTCGCCGACAGCCTGTCGCACCTCCGGGCGGTCTTCGACGACAGCCCGGTCGGCATCGCCCTCTCCGACGACAGCGGGCGGTTCGTGCAGGTCAACACGGCGGCGGTCTCATCGACGGCGCGCCGGACCGGATCGCCCGGGTGGAGAAACGCTACGTGCGCCCCGACGGTGAGGTCCGGTGGGCCTGGCTGACCCTCACCCGCGTCTCCGTGACCGGCGACGCCCAGTGGACGCTGGCCCACGTGCAGGACGTGACCGAGCGCCGGAAGGCCGACGACGTGCTCGCCCGGACCCGGGAGAGCCTGGCCGCCGCCGCGGAGATCGCCCGCGTCACCCAGCTCGGCGGCGACCCGCGCCCGGTGGTCCTGCGCCACCTCCAACAGCTGGCCGGTGCCACCTCGGTCAGCCTGCTCGAGCCGGCCGGCGAGCACCGTCTGGTGGTCGCCGCCAACGTGGGGCGCCCCGACCTGGTCGGTGTCGAGCTGGACCTGGACGAGCCGTCGGTGACCGCCCACGTGTGGCGGACCGGGGAGAGTCTCTTCGTCTCGCACGCCGAGAGCCACCCGGCCGTGAGCAAGCGGCTGCTGCAGATGTCCGGCGCGCACGCGATGCAGTGGCAGCCGGTCGGGCTCGACGGCGAGCTGCACGCCGTCCTCACCATCGCCTGGGACAGCTCGGTCCCCGAGGTCACCGAGGTGGAGCGTTCGGTGGTGGAGGCGCTGGCGGCCGAGACCGGCGCTGCGCTGACCGGCGAGCGGCTGCGTCACCAGCTGGAGGACCTCAGCGAGCAGGACCCGCTGACCGGTCTGCTGAACCGTCGCGGCTGGGACCGGCAGCTGGCCGCGATGCGCCGCCGGTCCGAGCGCGACGGCGGCGCGGTCAGCCTGGCGATCCTCGACCTGGACCACTTCAAGGCGTTCAACGACACCCGGGGTCACGCCGCGGGTGACCGGCTGCTCGCGGACTTCGCCGCGGCGGCGCGCGGCGTGATGCGCGAGACCGACCTGATCGCCCGCTGGGGCGGGGAGGAGTTCGTCGTCGCGCTGGCCGGCTGCCCGGAGGGCGGCGAGACCCGGGAGGCCGTCGAGCGGATCCGCAGGGCCGTGCCCGGGGGCGCCACCTGCTCAGCGGGCTACGCGCGGCTCGGGGAGGGGGAGCCGGTGGCCGGCTGCCTCGGGCGGGCCGACGCGGCGCTGTACGCCGCCAAGTCCGGCGGCCGGGACCGGTCGGTCGACGCGGGCCGGGTCCGCCGGTCGGTCGGCTCCGTCCCCGCCTGAGCCCGTGCCAGCCTGAGCCCGTGCCAGCCTGAGCCCGCGGCTCGGCGTGCCGGTGGTCTCTGTGACCGGGGCGACCCGCCACACTGCGCTCATGCCTCTCGACGTCTCGGCCTCAGGCGCCCGGCTGCCGACCCGGTCCACCCGTGCCGTCCCGGTCACCGCGGGGCTGCTCGCGGGGGCCTGGGTGGCGTTGTGCCTGGTCGTGGTGGGGCTCGGCCGGCTGCTGACCCACCCGCCGGCGGGCTCGGTGGGGGCGTGGGAGGACGACCTGGCCCGGTGGGTGGCCGGTCAGCGCACCCCGGCGCTCGGGGCCGTCGCCGAGGTCGGCACGTTCCTCGGCAACACCGTCACCGGGCTCGTACTGCTGGTGCTGCTGGCGACGGGGTTCTCGCTGCGGCAGCGGTCGTGGTCCCCGGCCGTCCTCGTGGCGGTGGTCGCGGCCGGGATCTTCGGCCTCTACCTGGTCGCGACGCAGCTGGACCCCCGGCCACGGCCGCCCGTCCGGATCCTCGACCCGGGTCTGGTGCCGGACCACAGCTTCCCGTCGGGACACGTCGCGACCGCGACGGCCGTCGTCGGCTGCGCCCTCGTGCTGACGGGGTGGTTCGCCCGGTCCGCCCGCCGGTGGTGCTGCCGCTGCTCGCCGTACCGGTGCTCACCGTGCTGTCGCGGCTCTACCAGGGGGCGCACCACCTCACCGACGTGCTGACCGGGCTGGCGCTGGCGACGGTCTGGGTGGCCACGGTGGCGACCCTGCTGCGGCCCGGTCCGGGGCCGAACCGGGTCAGCGGTCGGAGTTCACGCTGATCCGGTCGAGCGCCCCGCTGCTGACCTTCCACCGGCGCAGCACGTCGGCGTACTCGCCGGAGCGGACAAGCACCTGGAGCGCCCGGCGGACCGCGTCACGCAGCCGGGTCTGGTCCTTGGCCACCACGACCCCGTAGAGGCCCGGTTCGTACTGCGTCGTGGAGGCGAGCTGGTAGAAGGACTTGGTGCGTGGGTCGTTCACCAGGAAGACGGCCGGCGGCAGGTCGTTGAGGACCGCCACGGCTCGCCCGGTCCGCAGCTGGACCAGCGCGTCCGAGTTCGTGGCGTAGGTGCGCACGATGACCGGAAGAGCGGGGCAGTTCACCTGGGCGCGGGCCAGCAGGTCGACCTGCGTGGTGCCGCCCTCGACGGCGACGACCCGCCCGCAGAGGCCGCGGATGTCGGAGATGCCGGCCGGGTTGCCGCGCTGGACGACGATCGCGGTGCCGGCGCTGAAGTAGTTGACGAAGTCGACCTTGCGAGCCCGGGCCGCGGTGTCCGTCATCGCCGACATGGCCAGGTCGGTGTCGCCGGCGACCACGCTCGGGATCACCCGGGTGAAGTCGGTGTTCACGAAGCGGACCCGGACACCCAGCACCCGGCCCAGCGCGGCGCCCAGGTCGGGCTCCATCCCGACGATGGCACGACCGTCCGGGCCGAAGGAGGACATCGGCGCGTACGACGCATCGGTGCTCACGCGCAGGGTGCCGCGCTCCCGCACCGACACCGGCAGCTGGTCGTGCAGGGACCGGTCGAACCGGGCCTGGTGCGCGGGCCCGCTCGTGTCGGCCGTGGTCGAGGCCGTCGTCGACCCGCACGCCGCGGTCGAGCCGACCAGCGCCAGCAGGGCCAGCCACCTGGTGAGCCGGGCACTGCGCGTCATACCCGCGCCTCCCGTCCGACGGTCGGTGCCGCACGCGGGACCGCCGGGCGGTCCTGCGGCGGGTCGCACCGGTCGGCGAGGTCGGTCCACGCCGTGGGGCGCGACCAGAGGTAGCCCTGGGCGTGGTCACAGCCGGCGGCGGTCAGCCAGGCGGCCGCCTCCGGCGTCTCGACGCCCTCGGCGGTCACCCGGAAGCCGAGCCGGTGGCCGAGGTCGATGATCGAGGCGACGATGGCCTGGTCCTGCTCGTTGTCGGCCACGTGGGTGACGAAGGTGCGGTCCACCTTGATCTCGGACACGGCGAGGGTGCGCAGCTGCGAGAGCACCGTGAAGCCGGTGCCGAAGTCGTCCACCGACATCGAGATGCCCAGGAGCGACAGCGCCCGGACCACCTCGCCGGCCAGCTCGCCGTCGAAGGCCATCGCGGTCTCGGTCACCTCCAGGTGCAGGCGCCCGGCAGGCACCCGGGCGTCCTCCAGCAGCGAGAGGACGTCGGTGACGAGCTGGAGCGAGGACAGGTTCCGCGCCGACACGTTGACCGCGACCGTCCAGTCGTGGCCGGCCGCCGTCCAGTCGGAGTAGTCGCGCAGGGCACGGGCGACCACCCACCGGGTCAGCGGCTCGATGAGCTCGGACCGCTCCGCGACCGGGAGGAACTCGGTCGGGGGCAGCAGCCCGCGGGTCGGGTGCTGCCACCGGATCAGGGCCTCGACGCCGCTGAACCGGCCGGTGGCCAGGTCGACCTTCGGCTGGTAGAGCAGCACGAACTCGTCGCGGTCCAGCGCCTCCCGCAGCTCGCGCTGCACCACCAGCGCGTCGGTGGCCGGCCGCACCTCGGTGGGCTCGTAGACGACCACGCCGGTGGGGCCGTGCTTGCCTCGGTACATCGCCGCGTCGGCGTGCTGGAGCAGACCCTCGACGGTGTCGGCGTCCTCGGGGTAGAAGCAGACCCCGAAGCTCGCCTCGACGCTGAGCGTCGCCTCGTCCAGGGTGATCTCGCCGCCGAGCTCGCGGCGCACCCGGGTCAGCAGCGCGACGGTCTCCTCGCGGTCGGCCTCGTGCGGGAGCAGGATGCCGAACTCGTCACCGCCGAGGCGGGCCACCGTGTCGTCGGTGCGCAGCGCCTCGGTGAGCCGGCGGCCCACGATCCGCAGCAGCTCGTCGCCGGCATGGTGTCCCAGGGTGTCGTTGACCTCCTTGAAGTGGTCGAGGTCGACCAGCACGAGCGCGCCCCGCTCGCCGTTCCGGCCCCGCGACAGCGACTCCTCGGCGCTCCGCCGGAACAGCTCCCGGTTGGGCAGCCCGGTGAGCGGGTCGTGCAGGGCCTGGTGCTCGTGGTTGGCGGCGTGCCGCCGCAGCGTCCGGCCGGACCACCACGAGATGCCGGCCAGCACGGCGTACAGGCCGACGAGGCCGACCGCGAGGCGCAGGATCGTCCGGGTGGTGTCGGCCTTCACCTTGGCGGCGATCGTGTCGTAGGGGAGCACCACCTCGAGCACGCCCACCGACTGGCCGTTGGCGCCGGCGATCACCGGCTGGAGCACCCGGATCCCGGCGGAGGAACCGGATCCGGCCGGTCGGATCCGGGCGTCGACCTGGCCGGCGGCCGCGGCCCGGAACGCCGGGTCGTCGACGGGGACCGAGCCGGAGACGCTGCCGTCGTCGGCGAAGAACACGGTGCCGTCGTAGTTCAGCAGCCGTAGCCGGACCACTGACCCGTGGAAGATCGCCAGGTCCGTGGCGGACTGCAGCTGCTCGCGCTGGGTCCGGCTCAGCCCGTAGGACAGGTCGGCGCCGCCGATCGCCGGGGCGACGGCCATCTGCTCGATGACGGCCGCCTGGGCCCGGCCCTGGTCGAGCGCGTGGTTCAGGCCGTCGTCGTGGTAGCCCAGCATCAGCACGGCGCCCAGGACACCCACCGGCACCAGGCTCGCGGCGGCGTACACCGCGAACAGCCTGGCGCCCGCCCGACCGCGCTCGCGCCTTCTCATGTGTCCCCCTCGACGGGCTGGAGCCTCTGCATCGAAAGTACGCGGTTTCCCCGTTTTTCGACGGGTTTCGAATGGTTTTCAGCGGCCGCCCGGATCCGGCAGCGGGGCCGGGCCGGGGCAGGTTCGGGGCCGGGGGACTGGCCCGGCTGGGTGGTTCCTCGGTCGTGGCTCGCGTGCCACGCTGGACGGACGTCCGGTGCCGTGTCGCGGCACCGGGACCCTCGACCGGGGGGACCAGATGCCCGACGACCCGTGGCTGCACCCGCCGCACCTCCAGCGCGAGTTCGCCGACACCGAGGCGTCGCGGGAGGCCGGTTCACTCGCCCCGGCACCCGAGGCGCCGCCACCGGACGCCCGGACGGGGCACGTGCCCACGGCCCCGGACCTGGTGGCCGACGGGGTCGTGTCGCCGCCGCTGCGCGACCTGCTGGCCGAGGACCCCGGCCGCCCCCTCGGCATCGTGATCGAGCTGTCGACGGGCTACCCCGGCGGGGTCACCGCGGCCGCCGCGACGGTGGTCCGGCTGCTGGAGGGGCTGGGGCAGACCGACGTCACCCAGGTCGAGGGGTACGTCGCCACCGAGCTGCACGGCTCCGACGTCGTCGTGCTGGCCCGGCGGGACCGCCCCGACGCGGGACCCGCCGCCACGGGCACCGCGCAGCGGGGTGCGATCTACCGCATCTGGCCGAACTTCGGCACCACCGCGCTCACCATCCGGTCGATCGTGACCACCAAGTGCCAGGCGGTGCACCGGTCCTTCGACGCGATCGGCCGCGGGGTCACCTGGGCGGTGCTCGACTCCGGCATCCAGCACGACCACCCGCACTTCGCCGAGCACCACAACCTCGACGGCATGCCGCACAAGTCCTTCGTCGAGTCCGACGACGCCCGGGCGCTCGAGGACGAGGCCGGCCACGGCACCCACGTCGCCGGGATCCTCGCGGGCGCGCAGCCGGCCACCGGGACGCCCTTCACCGCCGCCACCTGGTTCCAGGACGAGTCCCGGCCGCAGCTGCGCGCCACCGAGACCCAGTTCGACGCCATCTCGGGGATGGCGCCGGCCTGCAAGCTGGTGTCCTGCCAGGTGCTGCGTCCCGACAACACCGGCGACGTCACCGCGCTGATCGGTGCGCTCCAGTACGTCGGCCAGCTCAACAGCGGCGGCGCGATGGTGGTGCACGGGGTGAACATCTCGGTCGGCTACCCGTTCGACCCGAGCTGGTTCGCCACCGGTCTCACCCCGGTGTGCCAGGAGGTGAACCGGCTGGTCCGCAGCGGGGTGGTGGTGGTCGTCGCAGCCGGCAACAGCGGGTTCGGCTATGCGCTGAACGCCAGCAAGCAGCAGTTCCGGCTCGGCCTGGACATGACGATCAACGACCCCGGCAACGCCGAGCTGGCGATCACGGTCGGCTCGACGTCGTGCTCGCCGCACTCGACCGGGATCTCCTACTTCTCCTCCAAGGGACCGACCGGCGACGGCCGGATCAAGCCCGACCTGGTCGCGCCCGGCGAGCGGATCATCAGCGCGGCGGCGGGCGCGCTGCTGGCGAGGGCCACGCGCACCTCGCCGCGGGCGACGTACGTCGAGAACTCGGGGACGTCGATGGCGGCGCCGCACGTCTCGGGCGTGGCGGCCGCGTTCTTGTCGGTGCACCGCGAGTTCGTCGGGCAGCCGGACCAGGTGCGCGCGGCGCTGATGGCGGGAGCGACCGACCTCGGTCGCTCCGCCCACTTCCAGGGGGCCGGTCTGGTCGACGCCATGCGCGCGGTCCAGTCGGTCTGACAACGTCCAGGGATCGAGGTCGTCCGGTGCAGCTGCCCTACCACTCCGTCCAGTTCCGGACCGACGGCCAGCCCGCCGGCGAGCGGACCCTCCCGGAGGCCGTCGCCTTCGCCGCGGCCAGGAAGGACCTCGGGGCCACCGACCTGCTCGTGCTGGCGCATGGCTGGAACAACGACATCGAGGCCGCGGAGAGCCGGTACACGACGCTCTGCGACCGGGTCGAGCGGTTCCGTGCCGACCGTGGGCTGCCGGCCGGGCGGCTCGCCGTCCTCGGGCTGCTGTGGCCGTCGGTGCAGTGGGCCGACGACGACGCGGTCGCCGGGGGCGGGCTCTCGGTCGGTGGCGACGCGGCGCAGGCGCTGACCGCCAGGATCGCCGAGGCCGTCGAGGACCCGGCGGCCGCCGCCGAGCTGGTCGCGCTGGTCCCGCTGCTGGACACCTCGGCCTCGGCCCGCGGCGACTTCGTCGACCGGCTCCGCCGCCTGCTCCCGCCCGTGGGGGAGGTCGACGACGACGACCCTCCGCCCGGGACGCTGCTGACCGGCGACCCGGACGCGCTGTTCGCCGCGACCGGCGAGGGCCTGCGGGACGTCCGCGGCGAGGGCCTGGACTCGGCCCCGGAAGGCGGCGGGCAGGACCTGCCGCCGGGCGGCTTCCCGGTCTCCGACGACCAGGGCGGGGGTGCCGCAGGCTTCGGGCTCCCGGACCTCGACCTGCTCGACATCGGCCGGCAGATCCTCAACACCACGACGTACTACACGATGAAGAAGCGGTCCGGGGTGGTGGCACTGCGAGGCCTGGTGCCGCTGCTTGCCGCCCTCGCACCGACCGGGCTGCGGGTGCACCTGGTGGGTCACTCCTTCGGTGCCCGGCTGGTGTCGATGGCCGCCGCCCACGCGGACACGCCGATCGCCTCGGTGACGCTGCTCCAAGGCGCGTTCAGCCATCGCGGGTTCGCCCCCGACAACGGCTCCAACGGCCGGCCGGGCGCCTTCCGGGCCGCGCTGAGCGGGAGCCTGACGGGGCCGGTGGTGGTCACCCACACCCACAACGACCGGGCCGTCGGCATCGCCTACGCGATCGCCTCGCGGCTCGCGCGCCAGGCGGGATCCTCGATCGGGGACGCCCACGACGTGTATGGCGGCCTGGGGGCGAACGGTGCGGTGGCCACCGCGGAGGCCGACCCGGGAGTGCTCGGCGACCCGGCCAGCGGCTACCGCCCGCTGCCCCGGCGGATCCTCGACCTGCAGGCGGACGCCACCATCGCGAACCACGGCGACGTCAGCAACGAGGCGGTGGCGAACATGCTGCTCGAGGTGGTCACGCACGGCTGGGTCTGACCCCGACTGGTGGCCCGTACTACTCAGTGCGCGAGGCCCGGGGCGGGGGTACGTTCTACTCAGCCGGTCCGCCATACATGTTCCTGTACTCAGGCAGTGTCCGGCTCGTCTGGTTGGGGGAGGGCCCTGTGCGACAACCCGACGAGGGCAGCGCCGGTGCCGCGGCGCATGCCGTCCTGACCGCCCTCGAGGACCCGCACACGGCGGTGGTGTTCCTGGTCGGGCCGCTCGGTAGCGGCAAGTCCTTCGTCCTCCACCGCGCGGCGTCCACGCGGCGCACCCCCGGCACCGGCAACACCACGGTTGCCCCGACCGAGACGCCGGCACCCGCGCCGGTGCTCGTGCGGCCGATGGTGCGCACCCGGGACCTGACCCTCGGGGCGCTGCTCGGTCCGGCGCTCGCGGCCGACCTGGGGTCCGCCACGGGAGGGGAGACGGCCCCGGGTCCGCGCGTGCTGATGATCGACGACGTCGACCGGCTCGACGACGCCTCGCTGTCGCTGCTGTCCCAGGGCCTGGACCGCGGCCTGGTCCGGCTGGTCGCGGGCGTGCGGTCGTCGAGCTCGGCGCGGGTGTTCCAGGAGCTCCGCTGCATCGGCCGGACGGTGGTCGTCGACGTCGAGCCGTGGCGGGCCAGCGACGTCGACGACTTCGTCGCCGGCCAGCTCGGGGGCCGGCTGCACCCGCTCACCCGGCGACGGCTGCTCGAGCTCAGCGCCGGCAACGCCCTGTGCCTGACCGAGCTGCTCCAGGGCGATGACGCCGACGGCCACCTGGTGCTCCGGCACGGCCTCTGGGTCTGGTCCGGGCCGCTGGCGGTCCCGCCCGTGACGGAGGCCAGGGTGGTCGGCGAGCTCGACCGGCTGGTGCCGGAGGTCCGCAGCGTGCTGACCAGCGCCGCCCTGGCCGCCCCGGTGCCGGTCCGGGTGCTGGAGGGCCTGCACGGGGGGCAGGCGGTCGAGGCCGCCGACGCCGCCGGGCTGCTGTGGCTCGGCGACGTGGGCGGGACGTTGTCGGTGCGGCCCCGCAGCGTGCTGCAGGGACGGGTCGTGGTGCAGGTGGCCTGCACGACGCGGCGCCGCAAGGTGGCCGACGTGGTGCTGCGCTCCCTGGGCCCCGACCGGGTCCCGGAGCCGCTGGCCGTGTCGGTCGGCCGACTGGCGGTGGGGGCGCAGGCCTGGCTTCCGGCCGACCTCGCGCGTCCGCTGGCGGCCGCGGCGCTGGGTGCGCACGACGCGGTCCTGTCCGAGCAGGTGCTGGCCCGGTCCCCGGACGCGGGTGTCGGGGCCGACACGGCGTCCGCGCTGATCGGGCAGGGAGAGTTCCGGCGGGCCGCGGAGGTCCTGGGGACCGCGCCCGGCGAGGAACGCCGGGCGGCGGTGCTGCTGATGGGGGTCGGCGAGCCCGCCGCGTGGCGTGCCTGGTCGACCCGGTCCAGGAGCGGGCCCGCCGACCCGGGCGGGTACCTGGCCGCGGGGCGTGCCTGGACGGGCGCGGGGCTCGAGGCGTTGCTCGCGGACGAGGCGGGGACGTCGGCGACCGGCGGCGAGCGGCGCGGGGCGCGGGGCCGCGCCCTGGTCGGGCTGGTCGCCGCGGTCGCCCAGGCCGGCCGGCTCGGTGAAGCGGTGGCGAGGGCCGAGGCCGCCGACAGTCACGGCTTCGAGCCGGTGGACCGGCTGCACCTGCTCGCGGTGCTCGGTGCCTGCCAGCTGGCCAGGGGTGCGCTCGCGGAGGGTGCCCGGCACGGCCACCGGCTCCGGGAGCTGGGACTGGCGGAGGGCTGGCCGGACGCCTATCGGCTGGGGACGTTCCTGGCCGGGTACGCAGCCCTCCAGAGCGGCGACGTCGCGTCCGCCGAGTGGCACCTCGCCGAGAGCGCCGCCTGCGAGGGCGGGCACACCGCCGCCGCGACGGCCGAGCTGGTGCCCGGCTGCCTGGCCCTGGCCCGGGCGATGGCCGGCCGGTACGACGACGCCGAGACGACCCTGGCCGCGGCCGGCGGCGGCGTACCCCGACCGATGCCGCAGGCGGTGCAGGACCGGACCCGGCTGCTGCGGGCCGAGGTCGCCCTGCTCTCCGGACGCCGGCACGGCGCCCACGACGCCGCGGCCCGGGTCGCCGACCGGTGCCAGGACGCCGGGCAGGTGCTGCTCGCGCTCGAGGCGCTCCACCTGTGTGCCCGCAGCCGTTCCTCGACCGAGACGGCGCGTCGGCTCGCCGGCCTCGCCGCGCGCACGGACTTCGACCTCGCCGCCACCTACGTCGCGCACGCCGAGGCATCCGCAACCTCCGACGGGGCGCGGCTGACCCGCGTGGCGTGCGACTACGAGCGGCGCGGCCTGGGCTGGCTCGCCGGGGAGACCGCTGCGGGCGCGCTCGCGCTCGGGTTGGCCGGTCCCTCCCGGCGGGCGCTGTGGACCGTCGAGTGCCGCAGCGTCCTGGACCGGCTGCAGCTGCGCGCGGGGCTGGTCGTCCCGCCCTCGTGGTGGAACGGCAGCGACCCCGTCAGCCCGCTGACGGACCGGGAGCGGGAGATCGTCGAGCTGGCCGCTGCCGGCTGGTCCTCACCCCGGATCGCCGCACACCTGCAGGTCTCCCAGCGCACCGTCGAGAACCACCTCCAGCACAGCTACCGCAAGCTGGGGATCTCCGGGCGCCCGCAGCTGCCCGCGGCGCTGGGGTACCCGGCCGGTGGGCTCGGGCGCGCCGGCCCCGACCGTTGACGGGCGGGACGTCAGCCGGTGCCCTCGCCGGCGTCCGCGCCGCTGCCCGCGAGCCGCTGCCGGGAGACCGCGACCGGCAGGCCGGCGGCGGCCATCTGGCTGCGCAGGATCAGCAGGGAGCGTGCGGTGTCCACGAAGGGGATCGGCGTGAACGCCGCCGGCGGAGCGTTGACCGACACGTGCGCGGGCCCGAGCCCGGCCTCGACCAGCTGCCGCCGCAGCTGGTCGAGCAGCTGGCGCACCCGGGTGGCTTGCGTGCCGCCGGTCGCCGCGGCCGGGGTCCCGCCGGCCAGGCCCAATGCCCGCACCGCGTCCGGCAGGCCGGCGCCGGACCGGCTGGGGTCCCCGAAGCTGAACGGGCGGGCGGCGCCGCGGAGGATCTCGAAGAGCCGGTCCACCCGTGCGGCGCTGCGCACCTTGAACACCGGGGTGGCGAAGTCGGGGTGGTGGGCCAGCACCAGGGCCGCCAGCCCGGCGACGTGCGGGGTCGCCATCGAGGTGCCGTCCCAGGCGGCGAACCCGGCCGTGGGCACCGACGACACGATCGCCACCCCCGGGCCGCACACGTCGACCTCCGGGCCGTGGCAGGAGAACTGGGCCGAGAAGAAGCCCTGGTCCTCGCGGCCGCCGGACCAGCGTTGCTTCGCGTGGTAGCTGCTGGCCGGGAACTGGCCGTCCTGCCCGATCGCGGCCACGGTGAGCACGTCGGGTGAGGTGCCGGGGAACTGTACGGCGTCGCCGGAGTTGCCGGCGGCCACGATGCAGGCCACGCCCTCCTGCCGCGCCTGGGCGAGCTTCTCCAGCACGATCTGGGAGGTGCCACCGGTGCCCAGGCTCATGTTCACGACGTCCAGCTGCTGGTCGATGCAGTAGTCCAGCGCGTCGAGCAGGCTGCTGAGCCGGCCGCCGGGGAAGATCCGGGCCTCGAACATGGTCGCCGCCGGGGCGAAACCGCGGATCCCGGAGCCGTTGTCGGCCCCGGCGATGATGCCGCTGCAGTGCGACCCGTGCGCGATCGTGTCCTGGTCCCAGCCGGTCGGGCTCGACGGGGTCGTCGTGACGTCGAGGCCCTGCCGGATCGCGCGGAGGTCCGGGTGCGTCGCTGCGGCCGCCCCCGAGTCCACCACGCCGACCCGGACGCCCCGCCCGTCGAGGGTGCGGGGGACCCGGTCGAGCCCCATCGCTCGCTGCCCCCAGCCGGTCAGCTGGTTGGCCGGGAAGCCCGGGAACTGCTGGTCCAGCGGCACCAGGGTGACGGTGTTGACCACCCCGCTGATCAGGGCGGGACGGTCCACCCACATCGACCACACGTCGCTCTCGGGGTTCACGTAGAGGGCGCGCAGGGTGGAGTCGGACTCGTTGAGCAGGCTGAGCGTGACCCGCCCGGAGGCGTCGGTCCGGCCCTGGGCCGGGATCCCGCTGCCGTACAGGTAGACGGTCGCGTTCGCGACCGGGCCGCCGGCGGGGGTCCGCAGGTCGATCTGCCACTCCGCGCTGGTGCCGAACGGGCTGAACAGCAGGGCGCTCTCCCCGGCCGCGGCCGGGACGGGCAGCGGCACCGGGACCACCACCTGGTCCTCCTCGAGGACCACCTGCGGATGCTGCATCAGGTCCGCGGCCTTCTCCTCCGGCATGGTCGCGACCACCACCCGCCGGACCACCGACTCGCCGAACCGCTGCAACGACAGGCTGCGCGGGACGACCGTGGTCTCGACGTGGATCTGCGGGTCGGCCCGCAGCTGCTCGACCAGGAAGCCGAAGTCCAGGGGGCCGGCGGACGCGGGGTCGATGCGGTCGTTCTTGGCGACCAGGAAGGTCCGGTCGCGGCTGCCGATCCGGGCGCCGTGGGCGGACGGGTCCGGGTCCCCGGCGGGGGAGCTGGAAGGTGTGGCCATCTCGGGTCTCCTGCGATGAGGCTTACGGGGGTGGGGGGACGGGTGGGCTGCCTGGGGGGCCGCCCGGTGTGCCCGGTGGGCCGCCCGGTGGACCGCTGGGGGTGACGAGGTCGTCGGGCTCGATCAGCACCCGGTCGCCGAGTGCCTGCGCGAAGGCGACGGCCCGCTCCGGGTCCATCACGACCACCAGCCGCTCGGGGGCCGTCGGCGGCCCGGCCACCGACACCACGTCCGCGTCTGGATCCGTCGCGAGCAGGGAGAGGAGCGGGCCGACGACGTCGGGCAGCCCGGCGACGATGAACTGCTCGCTGGCCACGGGTCTGGTCCGTCCGGGTCAGCTGTTCGGGATCGACGGGTCCGCCGCGCGGACGGACTCGATCTTGGCGAGCACCCGGCGGACCCCGGCGAACGGGTCGCCGGGACCGGCTGCGCGGTACTCCGCGACCGCGCTGGTCATCTCCGGGATGACGGCGGTGAGCGCCTGGTGCTGCTCGGCGTTCGCGTCGAGGTAGTCGAAGAGCCGGACCAGCAGGTCGCCGGCCTTGACGCGCTGGGCCGCCAGCTGCGGGTCTGCGGACGCCGGGGCGAAGGCGGTCGCCGGTGCGCCCGCCGACGCCGGGTCGACCGGTGCGTCGGCGGGGTTCCTGGTGAACGTGAAGGACATCGTCCCTCCCCGCTCAGGCGTGGGCCGGGGCGACGACGCTGAAGGGCAAGATGTCCGAGATCGTCTTGCTGATCGTGCTCACCGGGTCCGGCGTACCGCACAGCAGGCCGCCCCAGGCGCCCATCAGGCTGCCGAACAGGCTCGCGGGCACGAACATCATCGGGTCCGCGTCCTTGCCGCCACCGGTGCCCGGGCCGGTGGACTGCGGGACCAGGCTGGGCGGGACGGCGTGGAAGGGAAGCATGTTGAGGATGGGCGCCACGCCGGACCCGATGCTCTGACCCGTCTGCGAGTCCCCGAACAGGCCGCCCACGACGCCGCCGACCGTCGAGGCCACGCCGGAGAGCAGGTTGCCGAAGAACCCGGCCGGGAGCACCACCATGTCCCCGGAGTCCTGCGACCCGTTCCCGGTCGACGGCCCGGTCGACGCCGGCTTGTACTCGTCGGGCAGCGCCTGGAACGGCAGCAGCTTGAGGAACGGCGACGCGGCGCTGCCGATCTGTTGACCGGTGCTCCCACCGATCAGGTTCCCGACGGCACCGGAGACGCCGGAGAGCAGGTCACCGAAGAAGCCCGCCGGTACGACGACCATCGCCTCGTCGGGGGACCGGGGCTTGTCGGGCTCGGCGGAGGCGGGCATCATCTGCGGCGGCACGACCTGGAAGGGCAGCAGACCGCCGAGCACCCCGCCGATGCTGGACCCGACGGTGCCGCCGGTGTCCTTGTCGCCGAGCCAGCCACCGATCGCGCCGCCGATCAGGTTGCCGCCGAGGCCGCCGAGGATGCCGCCGATGAACCCCGCCGGTACGACGACGAGCGCCTCGGCGTTCCCGGCGTCCTGGCCCGGACCCGCCGATGCGGGGGCGAGGCTCGGCGGTACCACCTGGAAGGGGAGGAGCTTGGCCACCGGTGCGGCGGCGTCCCCGATCTCCCGCCCGAGCCGGGCGTTACCGAGGAGGCCGCCGGTGACCTCGCCGAGGGCGCCGGTCAGGCCGCTGAGCAGGTCGCCGATGAACCCGGCCGGTGCCAGCACCATCGGCTGGTCGGTCGCTGCGCCGTGGTAGTGCGGGTAGCGCGCGGGGGTGGTCGACCCGGGGGAGCCGGTGGTCGAGGTCGAGGTCTCCGACGGGACTTCCGCCGAGATGTCGGTGAGCGTCGTCATGGCAGTCTCCACAGGTTGATGGCCGACGGTGACAGCCCCGTGCCGCCACCCAGGACCTCATCGTGCTGCGGCGGTGTGGGGGCCGTCTTGAGCGACCGGCTACTCAAAAACCGGCCCGGACCGGGGGTCGGTGTCGGCTGCGGGCGGCAGGACCGGGCACCGGGCCCGCTACTCACGTCGACGGCCGCCGCCGACGACCCGGCCCCCGCGTCGTCGCGGATCGGCACTGCGGGCCGGGGGTGCATCCCGGGCAGGAGCCCACGGACGGGACATCTCGGCTGACCCGACCGGATCGGCCGGCGGACCCAGCCGGGCCGAGTAGGCGGCGGCCAGGGTGAGGTCGGTGCCGGGTCAGGTCGGCGCCGGAGCAGCGCCGGGTCAGCGCCGGGGGTCGGAGAGCGCGGTGCCGGCCTGGTCGGCGAGCAGCACCGCGACCCGGCGCTGCTCGAGGCTGGGCCGGGCCACGTCGGCGGCGGAGGTGATCAGGAAGTGGCCGACCGCGACCCCGCCGGTGCCGACCACGAGCGCGGTCTCGTCGTCGGTGGGCAGGCCGTCCCGGTCGACGTCGATGCGGTGCTCGCCGCGGGTCACCCGGCCACGGTGGTCGAGCACCGGGGTCAGCGGGTCCCGGACCGGCCCGGCGACGTACCGGCACCGGGGCACCCCGAGGATCTGCTCGATCTGGCCGGCGACGTGGTCGACCAGGGCAGACGGGGGCTCGCTGCGCAGGGTCACGATCTCCGCGGTGCGCAGGACCCCGTCCAGGTAGCCGGCCCGGCGGTGCGCCCGGGCCTGCTGCCGGTGCCCCCACAGGGCCACTTCGGTCACGGCCGTCCCGATCAGCACTAGCAGCACGGTCGCCTCGACGTCGTTGCCGTCGCGGATCGTGAGCCGTCCGTAGGGCTGGGTCAGGAACAGGTCGAAGAACAACCCGCTGGAGACGGCGGCCGTGATCCCGGCGGCCCGGACCCCGGTGCTGGCGGCGGCGACCACGAGAAGCACCAGGACCAGGACGGCGGTGGCATCGGCGAGGCTGTCGCGGAAGACGGCCATGACGGCGCACACGACGAGCGGCGCCACTGCGGCGAGGGTCACGACCCAGCCCCGGTGCCGGTCCACCATCCCGGAGAGGTCCACGACAGCAGTGAACCACCGCGGACGGCCAGCGGATAGGGCCGGCCGGCCCGGGCCGGCCGCTCAGTGGACCGGTGGGCACCGTGAGTCTCCTCCGGCTGGGATGACCCGCCGCTCCCGACGCCGTGCTTGCATGAGATCCCTCCGTTCGTCGACGGGAGCACGCCATGCAGCTCGACCTCCTGTGCGACGTGGGCTACCGCTACGACCTGATCCGGTCCGTCGAGCCGTCCGAGCAGGGGGACGGCCGGGTGTACGGGCAGGGCGAGGCCACCTTCACCGGCCGGCTGGCCGGGGAGGCCCGATGGTCCAACTTCCCCCGGCTGCGCGGCGGGTACGCCTTCCCGGAGGCCCGCGGGGTCCTCGAGCCGGCGGCCGGCGGGTGCGTGCTGTTCAGCATCGGGGGGATGTCCTCGCTGACCAGCGGCAGCGGGATCCACGTGATGACCTTCCAGACCGACGCCGCTGCCCACGGCTGGCTCAACGACGTGATCGCCCTCGGCGAGGGCAGCCTCGACCAGGCCCGCGGCGTGCTGGCCATGCGCTACTACGTCTGCGTGGCGGACTTCCTGCCGGACCTCGGTCTCACCGAGCCGGGGGCGCCCCTGGGCCGGCCGCAGTGAGGCGGGCGGGACCGCCCCGGTGGGCTAGTCGCCAGCCGCTCACCTGAGGCATACCGCATCGTCGGCGGGTGGGCCAGCATGGCCCTCTGAGACAGCCTCAGGGGGAGCGGTCGTCGGGCGGTCACATGAAGAACCGGGTGGGGCGGCAGCGCGAGCCGTCGGTCAGCTGTCGCGCGTGCCGTCGTACGACGCCGGTCGAGGAGCCCGTCCGTCGCGGGGCGACGCCGCCGCCGTGCCCGGAGTGCGGGTCGCACGTGACGTACTGGAGTGGGCGCCCCCACGGTGAGCCCACCTGGGCCGTGCCCGGCGCGCGGGAGGTCTACCAGCGGCTCCGGGCGCTGCTGCGGCGCGACGGCTGACGCCGGCGGTCTCCGGCTCTGGTCGGCTGCCGGGGTTTTCCACGGCCCGGTCGGGGAACCTGTCACCCGTGCAGACACGAGAGATCGGAAACGACCAGGTAGGACGCGTCCGGGTGGGAGCGATCGGGCTCGGCCTGATGACCTTCGACCAGACCGGGGCCCAGCCGCGGGAGCAGCTCGCCGACACCGTGCGGGCGGCGGTGGACGCCGGCGTCACGCTGTTCGACACCGCCGACGCCTACGGGCCCGGCGACGAGCTCGGGGCCGACGCGCAGGGCGCCAACGAGCGGCTGGTCGCGGGGCTGCTCAGCGAGCTCGGCCTCGCCGACCAGGTGCTGCTGGCCACCAAGGCCGGCCACGTCCGGACCGAGGGCGGCGAGTGGGGGCTCGACAGCAGCCCCAGGCACCTGCGGGAGGCCGTCGACGCCAGCCTGCAGCGGCTCGGCGTGGAGCAGATCGCGCTCTGGCAGCACCACCGGCCCGATCCGGAGGTCGACTACGCCGACGTGATCGGGACGCTGGGGGAGATCCAGGCCTCCGGCAAGGTCCGGATGATCGGGCTCTCCAACGCCGACCCGGCCCAGATCCGCCTGGCGCACGCGGCGCTCGGCGGGGCGCTCGTCAGCGTGCAGAACCAGTTCTCGCCCGCCTTCCGCAGCAGCCGCCCGGAGATCGACGTGTGCGCCGAGCTCGGCCTGGCGTTCCTGCCCTGGAGCCCGCTGGGCGGTCTCGGGGACGCGAAGGCGCTCTCCGAGAAGCACCCGGCTTTCAAGGCCGTCGCCGAGGCCCGGGGAGTCAGCGCGCAGCAGGTCGCGCTGGCCTGGGAGCTGGCGCAGTCCCCGGTCGTCATCCCGATCCCCGGTGCCAAGCGGCCCCGGTCCATCATCGACTCGGCGGCGGCGGCCGACCTCGAGCTGTCCGAGGAGGAGCTGGCCCGGCTCGACGCCGGCTGACGCACCGCTCCGGCGCCCCGGGGCGGGGCCGCGACGGGCGGCACCGGGCCCGGTCTCAGGAGCGCTCGCCGAGGTGGGTGTCGAAGAAGGCCACGATCCGCCGGCGGGCGTCGCGGGCCGAGGCCTCGTGGTAGCCGTCGCCCGGTGACAGCCTCGCCAGCACCGCGAACAGCCGGGGCACCTTGTCCCCGGCTCCCTCGTGGTCGTTGAGGAACTCGTGGCCGGCGTCGGGGTACTCCTGCACGTCGTGGTCGACCCCGACCGCGGTGAGCGACTCCTCGAGCCGGGCCGCTGCCCCACGCAGCAACCGGTCCCGGCCGCCGTAGCTGCCGACGACCGGGCAGGCCCCGCGCAGGAAGTCCTGCGTGTAGGCCTCCCGGGACGCCGTCCCGTAGTTCACGCTGGCGGCGCCGAACCCGCGGTCCACGGCGAGCAGCAGCGCCAGCCCGCCGCCGAAGCAGAACCCGATGACCCCGACCGGGCCGGAGCAGTCGACCCGCCGGGCCAGCCAGCCCCGGGCCGCCTCGAGGTCGTCGAAGGACCTGCCGCGACGGTCCCGCGCCTCCCGCATGGTCGAGACCATGCAGGTCACCGTGCCGCGGCCGGCGAACAGGTCCGGGGCGACCGCCAGGTAGCCCTCGGAGGCGAGCCAGTCCGCCTGGTTGCGCAGGTCCCGCGACATCCCGAGCGCGTCGTGGACGACGACCACACCGGGCCAGGGACCCTCACCGACCGGCCTGGCGACGTACACGGGCAGCGGCCGGCCGTGGCTCGGAATCGAGCTGTCGGGCACCGCGGTCACCGCTCGTCGAGGAAGCGGAGCACGTACAGCACGCTCTCGCGGCAGGTGTGGGCGCCGATGTGTCCCTTGCCCGGATGCAGCAGCAGCCGCCCCTGGGGCAGACCGGTGGCGGTCTCGCGGAACAGGTCGGTCCCGTAGAAGCGGTCCCGCCCGCCGCCGACGACCAGCGTCCGGGCGGCGATGGTGGGTAGCCGCGCGGTGAGGTCGAAGTCGTCCTCGGCGTCGATGGTGACCAGCAGGTCGCCCGGATCGGCGCGGAAGAGGACCGGGCCCAGCAGCCACCCCAGTGCGCTCAGCGCCCGCCGCGCGGTCCGGCGGGTGGCCGCCAGCGACAGCAGCAGGGCGCCGGCGTCCCGCGTCCGGTGCTCGCGCAGCAGCCCCGCGAGGTCGCGCTGCTCGTCGCGGCCGACCGGGCCGAGCCGGCAGGCCGCGGACAGCAGCACCAGCCGGCGGACCACCTCGGGATGGTCGGCCGCGAGCAGGAGGGCCACGCTGCCGCCTGTCGAGAAGCCCACCACGTCGACCGGGTGGTCGAAGGTGTCGCGCAGGACGTCGGCGTACGCGTCGGCGAGGTCGGCCATCGTGGTGCCGACCGGCAGCCCGGCCGGGCGCTGCATCCACCAGATGTGGTGGCGCCGCGCGTACGCCTTCACCTCCCGCCGCTCGACCCACCTGCCGACCCCGGTCGGCAGGCCGTGATGGGTGCTCAGGCCGGGCAGGTACACCACCGTCGGACCCGTCCCGAGGCTGAAGCAGGCCAGCTCGGAGCCGTGGCCGCCGCGGACGGTGCCGCCGACGGTCGCCGTCGTCCCCTGCTGCGGTGACGGCTCCGGGTCACCGTTCTCCAGGTGCTCCTTGAGGGTGGCCCAGGTGGTCTCCTCCTGGCGCTGGCCGACCCGGGCGAGCAGCGGGGCCAGCCGGGTCAGCGGCCGGGCCGGCGTCAGGTCCCAGGACCAGAGCGCGAGGGTTCCCCCGGGTGCCGGCTCGAAGCTCACCTCGCCGCGGACCGTCCCGAAGGCCATCGCGGACGTGGAGCCGAGCCGGAACGGGCGGTCGAAGGCGGTGACCTCGGTGGCCATGTGCAGGTGCCGTCCCCGGGTGCGCATGGTGGCGACCCAGCGGGTGCCGGTGCCGACGGAGCCGGGGGTGGTCTTCTCGGCGCGCACCATCCGCGGGTTGTACGTCGGCTCGTTGCGCTCGTCGGCGACGAAGTCGAAGACCTCCTCGACCGGGCGGTGGATGAGGGTGGACCCCGTGATCGCGACCATGCCTCCAGCCTCCCGGCCACGGCCCTGGCAGGCAGGGCCGAAGGTCCTCCCTCCGGGTGCCGGCGCGGGCCGCCCGTCCCCGGGACCGGGTGGGGGCATGGGGCCCTTGCCGCGGCGGGCTCGCGGGGCGACCCTGGGACCGGCGCCCCTGCCGGCCGCGATCGAGTCGGGCCGGGGACGGGGGCCTGGGCAGGGGGAGAGATGGCCGGCGACCGCGCGACGGTGACGGTGCTCGCGCTGCTGCTGGCGGCGGCCTCGGCGTCCTGCACCTCCGGGGGCGGCGGGCAGGCGCCGACGCCCGCCCCGGTCCGTGCCGGGCCGCCCGCGCAGCGGGCGCTCGAGGTCCCGACGCTGGAGGGCCGGCCCCCGGGGTCGGCACCGCAGCACCCGCGGCTGGCGTACGTCGCGACGACCCGGGGCGGCGCCGGCCAGGACGTCTTCACCGTCGACCCGGACGGGTCGCACCGGCGGCGGCTGACCTCCTCCGGGGCCGCGACGTGGCCGGCCTGGTCCCCCGACGGACGCCGGGTCGCCTACCAGGACGCCACCGGCGGTGGCCGGGTGATGGTGGTCTGGCGCGACGGCAGCCGGCCGCGGGAGATCGCCCGAGGTGGCGGCGGGACCCGGCCGGCCTGGTCCCCGGACGGCACCCGGATCGCGCTGCGGGAGTCGACCGGCGGGGGTGACAGGAGCCGGGTCGTGGTCCACGACCTCGCCACCGGGCGCAGCCGCCCGGTGACCACGCCGACCCGGGCGTGGCCGCTGGTGGAGTCGATGGACTGGTCCCCCGACGGTCGGCGGATCGCGTTCGTGGGGCGCAGCAGCACCCGTCTCGACGACGACACCACGGTCTCCGCGCTCTTCACCGTGCGGACGGACGGCACCCGGCTGCGGCGCCTCACCGGCACCGGCGAGGTCGCCACCCCGGACTGGTCCCCGGACGGCCGCTCGATCCTCTGCACCCGCACGTCCGCGTCCGCGGGCGGCGGTCCCGGAGGGAGCCTCTGGTCGGTGCGGGCCGACGGTCGGCAGCGGCGCCGCGTGCCCGGGCCGGGCGGGGCCGGTGGCCGGGAGCAGCAGCCGGTCTGGTCGCCCGACGGGGCGTGGGTGGCGCTGCGCAGCGACGGGCCCGACCCCGGCCCCGACGCACCGGCCGGCGGGCACCTGGTCGCCGGGGTCTGGCTGATGCACGGGGACGGCGGCGGTGCGCGACTGGTGGTCCGTGACGCCTCGATGCCGAGCCTGAGCCCGGCGACCGTCCGCTCCCACCGGGCCGGCCCGCCCCCGGTGCCCGCTCACGCCGCCCGCCGGGTCCCGCAGGCGATCGTCTTCGACGCGGCGGTCTCCGGCAGGTCGGACCTGTTCGTGCTCCGGCGAGGCGGCACCGTGTCCCGGCTGACCGTCGGCGGCCTGCCCGCCTGGGCGTCCGGGTCCGACGGCAGCCTGGTCCACGAGGCCGCCGGCCGTGGGGCGTCGTACGCCGCGGCGTTCTACCCGAGCATCTGGTCGGCCCGGCTCGACGGCGACCGCCGGCTGCGGGTGCTCGCCACCTCGGGGGGCATGGGGCAGGTGGCCTGGTCGCCGGACGGCTCCCGCTTCGCGGTGCCTCGTCACGGCCAGGTGTCCACCTTCGACATGCGCCGGCACGTGTTCTCCCAGGTCACCGATCTGGGTCGGGGCTGGACCGACGCCGAGCAGCCCGCCTGGTCCCCGGACGGGCGGTGGGTGGCCTTCGTCCGGCACCGTGACCTCGGCGACGCTCAGGCCGACCTCTTCGTCGTACGACCAGACGGCACCGGGCTGCGCCGGGTCACCGACTCGACCGGTGTGGAGGCCCAGCCGGACTGGTCGCCCGACGGCGCCTGGATCGCCTACACCCACTCCACCGGCGGTCGGGACGCCACCCGCGACGTGTACGCCGTGCGCCCCGACGGCTCCGGGGGGCACCCGGTGATGCGCACGCCGCTGGTCGACGACTCGCCGTCGTGGTCCGACGACGGGCGCCGGATCGCCCTCTACAGCGACGGCCCGCAGCCCTTCGGTGCGCATCCCCGCCCGGGCATCTGGACCGTCGACCCTGACGGCGGGCGGCCGGCGTACCTGCTGCGGAGCCGGGTGGTCACCGACCTGGACTGGTGAGCGGCTACAGCTCGGGCACGCCGTAGCGGGCCTGGACGCCCCGCTCCTGGGTGCGGGTGCTCTCGGCCAGCGGCGCGGGGGCGACCCGGAGGGAGCGGGGGAGCGGGGCTCGGCAGCTCTCCCCGGCGCAGTGCCGGGTCCGCTTCCAGACGTCGGCGAGCGCGGCCTGGACCTTGGCGTACCGGGGCCGGCCGTAGACGTTGCGCAGCTCGTTCGGGTCCGCGGTGAGGTCGTAGAGCTCGGCGTCGCCGTTGACGTACCGGACGTACTTCCACCGGGCGGTGCGGAGGCCGCTGCCGGTCAGCGCCCCGAAGTCCTGCGGCGGGTCCGCCGAGGGAGTCCGCATCTCCTTGTCGTTGGCGAGGTTCTCGATCGCCACCGGCACCGTCCAGCCCCGGTCGGCGGCGAAGGACGGCCGCACCGAGACACCGTCGGCGGGGTGCGGTGGCCGGGCGCCGCCGAGGTCGAGGATGGTCGCGGCGATGTCGGGCGAGGTGACCGGGTCGAAGCGCCGGCCGGTGGGGATCCCCGGCCCGGTGACCAGGAACGGCACCCGCAGCGACGGCTCGTGGGTCCAGAGCTTGCCCTGCCGCAGCCGGTGCTCCCCGAGGTAGTAGCCGTTGTCGGAGGTGAACATCAGCACGGTGTTGTCGTACTCGCCGGTCTGCTTCAGGGTGGCGACCAGCCGGCCGATCTGCCCGTCCAGCACGGAGAGCGCCTCGGCGCGCTGTCTGGTCAGCGTCAGCATCGCCGCCTTCTCCTGGGTGGAGATCGGTGGGAGACGGATCGGCGCGGGCAGCCGGCTGACGTCACGCTGGCTCGCACCGCCGTCCAGTGGCAGGCCGGAGGCCCGGGTGATCTGCCGGTCGAACCTGCCGCGGACCCGGGCCGGCCGGGCGGGTGTCTTGAACTCCTCCTTGCGGCCGCTGTCGGGCCAGACCACCCCGCGAGGGTCGTCCTTCTCGCGCGGTGCGCCGAAGTGCGGTGCGACCGGTGCGAAGTACAGGAAGAACGGCTTCGCGGACCGGTGGTAGCGGTTCACCATGCGCCGGGCGATCCGGCCCTGGACGGTGGCCTGGTAGGTGCCCTTGTGCGAGTCGTCGATCGTGCCGTTGTGGTTGATCAGCACGTTGAAGTAGTTGTAGGTCCCGCCGCTGGCGATGCCGCTGTCGGCGGGCCGCTGCGTCGAGCCCCACCAGTCGGTCCATCCCGGCGGGACGTAGCGGAAGGAGTTCTTCTTGGTGACGAACGAGTCATCGACGCCGTACCCGTTGAGGTACTTGCCGAGGAAGACGGTGTTGTAGCCCGCCCCGTTCAGGGCGGTCGCCACGGTCGCCCGGTCGTCGAAGGCCGCGTAGTTCCGTGGCGGCGTGACCGCCATCACCTTGGTGTTGTGGCTGTACTGGCCGCTGAGCAGCGAGCTGCGGGCGGGCGCGCAGATCGGGTTGGGGCTGAAGGAGTTGAGGAACTCCAGGCCCTGGTCCTGCACCAGCCGCCGGACGTGCGGCATGAACCGCAGGTCGTCGGTGCGCATGTCGTCGGTGACGATCTCGACGATGTTGGGCTTGGTGCTGGCCGGGGCGGTGGCCCCAGGCGGGACCAGCTGCGCCGGCGCGGCCGTGTTGGTGCCCGGCGGGCCGCCGCCGATCTTGCTGGGGGTGGCGGTGCCGGTACAGCCGGTCCCGGTCGCCAGCAGGGCGAGGCCCAGGGTCACGGCGAGCGGCCCCCGCAGTCGGCGCCGTGCGGAGGTGGCAGTGGTCGACGCGGGGGAGGACGAGGCGGCGGTCGGCGACGTCACGCGAGCCGGGTGCTTGCCTGGGGCGTGGCCCGGTCAGTCCGGATGATGCGGTGCGGCATCAGGCCAATTTACCGTCGGGTGGTTAGCCGGACCGGTCTGCCCCCGCCCGGGCCGGTCGCGGTGGCCGGGTGAGCCGCGGTCCGCCGGGTGTCGGAGATATGAACTCTCTGTGACGGTTCCGCGCATAGTCCCGCTTGGGCAGGCCAACCGCTTTACGCCGCGGCCACGGGGGTGTTGACTGCTGCGCGGGCCTGAGCAGCGCCGCCCCCGTCCGATGAAGCCACCACCCGAGGAGAGCACATGCGCAGAGCCACCATCGCCGCCGCGATCGGGGCCGTGGCCCTGATGGGGACGTCCCTGGGGGCGAACGCCTCCGCCGAGGACCGGCACCACCCCCACCCCGGAGCCGGCCGGCTCGACCACGTCTACGTGCTGATGCTGGAGAACCACTCCAGGTCCAGCGTGATCGACAACCCGAACGCGCCGTACATCACCAAGCTCGCCCACACCTACACGATGGCCGACCACTACTACGGCGTCACGCACCCGTCGATGCCGAACTACATCGCGAGCATCGCCGGCGACAACTTCGGCATCCAGGACGACAACGACCAGAACGTCGTGAACCTCGACCGGCGCAACCTCGTCGACCAGCTCGAGTCCAAGCACATCCAGTGGGGCGCCTACATGGAGGACCTCCCGGCCGACAAGCTGGCGCGCTTCGGTCCGGAGCGGGCCGACGGGTCCCAGATCTCCCTCTACGCGAAGAAGCACAATCCCTTCGTGCTCTTCGACGACGTCAAGAACAACCCGGCCCGGATGGCCAAGATCAAGGACTACAGCCAGCTGGGCGCCGACCTGAACAAGAAGGACGCGCCGCGGTTCGTCTGGATCAGCCCCAACCAGTGCAACGACATGCACGGCGGCGTCTACGACACCGTGCCCGGGCACCCCGAGACGCCGTGCGGCTACGGCAGCACCAAGGACGACACCAACGACGCCGCCCTCAAGCAGAAGGGCGACGCCTTCGTGAAGCAGGCCGTCCACACCATCACCAGCTCGAGGTCGTGGACGAAGCGGTCGGCGATCGTGATCGTCACCGACGAGAACGACTACACGGGCAACGAGGAGACCGGTGGCTGGGAGAACGCCGAGGGCTGCTGCGACTCCCCGTTCGTGTCGAAGGGCGACCCGCGGGTCAGCGCCGACTGGCCCGGCGGCACGTACGGCGGTGGGCTGATCCCCGCGATCATCGTGTCCGCGCGCAGCAAGGGCGGGCACGTCGACCACACGCCGTACAACCACTACTCGCTGCTGACCACGATCGAGGAGAACTGGGGCCTGCCCTACCTCGGGCACGCCGGCGACCGCGCCGGTGGCGTGCAGGCGATGTGGAGGTCGTTCCGCGGCTGACCGTCCTCCCGGCCCTCCCACCGGCCGACCGCCACGGTCGGCCGGACGGGAGGGCCGAGCCGTTCCCGGCCAGGAGCGGCGCGGCGGGCCCGGGCAGGTCGACCTCACCAGCGCGCCTCGCCACCCGTGACGACGGCCCGTCCCGCACCGGGGGTGGCCGTCGCCATGCCCGGGCCGGCGGGGGCCGGTGCGGCCCCACCTCCTAGCCTTGGGGACCATGTGGTCCCGCGCGCGCACCCCGCTGTTCCGTCTCGTCGCCCTCCTCGAGGGCCTGTCCTGGCTGGGGCTGCTGGCCGGCATGTACGGGAAGTACCTCACCGATGCCGGCGACGGCGGGGTCAAGCTGTTCGGGCCGATCCACGGCGGGATCTTCGTCGCCTACGTGCTGCTGACCGTCCTGGTCGGCCGGGCCCAGCGCTGGTCTCCGGGAACGGTGCTGCTCGGGCTGGCCTGCTCGGTGCCCCCGTTCGCGACCGTACTGTTCGAGCTCTGGGCCCAGCGGACCGGACGGCTCAAGCCCCGCGGATCCGACCTGCCCGGGGCGCAGGAAGCGCTTCTGGACGGCGCGTCCGCGTCGTAGCCGGGCGGTTCAGCCCTCCGCTCGTGGCTCGCGGCCACGCCGGGCCCGGCCGAGGATCTGCGTGATGACCGGCGACTTCGCCTCGGCGTACGCGTTCATGTCCGGCCACGACCGCTCCGCCAGCGCCCGCTTCGTCGCGGCGTACAGCGCGCGGTCCTCCGGGCTCCGGCGCAGCCGGTCCCGCAGGTCCAGGTAGTCGGTGACCGCGGGGTCGTCGGGCGCGAGCACGTGCAGGTGCAGGTCCCGGGCCGGGGGGCGCAGCATCCGGTGCCCGGGCTCGCGGACCCGCAGCACCAGTCCGAGGGCCTCGAGCGCCGGCAGGTACGCCGGCTCGTCGGCCACGTCGGGGACGGTGAGCAGCACGTCCACGATCGGCTTGGCGGCGAGTCCCGGCACCGAGGTGCTGCCGATGTGCCGCACGTCGAGGGCCACCGGCCCGAGGGCGGTCGTGACCCTGTCCCGGACCTCCTCGAAGCGCACGGGCCAGGAGTCGTCGTAGTCCACGACGACGATGGCGACGGTCTCCCGCCCGCCGATCAGCACCGCGTCCAGGTCGTCCTGCGGCATCCGGGCAGGCTAGCAGCGGGTCAGGGGGCGAGGACCAGGCTGAGCCCGCCGGCGCCGTACCCGGCGATGTCGACGACCAGGTCCAGGCGACGCCCCCACGAGTGCACCACGAGGTCGACGTCGACCGGGAGCCGCCGGCCCGGAGCATGGGTGCTGTCCAGGCGGACGTGCGGCGCGCCGGGCTGGTTGAACAGCGTGGACACCACGTTGAGCACCTCGTCGACGTCCGGCCGCAGCGCCGCGGTCAGCTGCCGGTCCCGCAGCGCCGCGTCCGAGATCGTCCGGGGAGCCAGCCCCAGCGCGGCCGCGCACCGGACGGCGAGCGCGAGGTCCGTGACGGCGGTGGCGGCCAGCCGGAGGCCGTCCTCCACGTAGAGCGCCACGTGGGCGGGGTCGTCGGCGCCGACCGCGACAGGCGGGCCCGGCTCGACCGCGACGTCGCGTCCGAGCAGGGTCTCGAACAGGTCCCGGACGGCCTTGGTCGTCGGCAGCGCGGTCGCCGCCGGGGCCGGGTCGGAGGCGGGCAGCACCGGCGCCAGGGCGTCCCGGAAGGAGTCGGCGTCGAACGGCTTGCCGATCACGAACTGGGCGCCGGCGGCGTGGGCGCGCCGTCGCATCTCGACCGAGCTCTCGGAGGTGACGAAGCCGAACGGAACCGGGTCACCCGAGGCACGCAGCCGCCGCAGCACCTCCAGGCCGTTCGGGGCGGGCATGTTCCAGTCCGACAGCACGAGGTCGGGGGACCCGGTGCGGGCCAGCTCGAGGGCGGCGGCGCCGTCGGCGGCCTCCAGGAAGGTGTGGCCGGAGTACCCGGCCCGGCGCAGCGTGCGGATCACGATCTGCCGCATCACCCGGCTGTCGTCGGCGACCAGGATCCTCACCGGTCGCCCCCGTGGGCGTGCGGCAGGCGCAGCCGGACCAGGCAGCCGAGCCCCGGCCGGTTGACGATCTCGACCCGTCCGCCGACCCGCTCGACATCGGTGTGCACCACGTCCAGCCCGTAGCCGCGGCCGGACACGGTGGTCACGGTCGAGGCGGTCGACAGCCCGGAGCGCAGCACCAGCGCGACCACCTCGTCGGTCCCCATCGCGGCAGCCTCGGCCGCCGAGACGACGCCCCGGGCCACGGCGGTACGGGCCACCGCGGCCACGTCGATCCCGCCGCCGTCGTCCTCGACCTCGAGGACCACCTCGTCGTGCTCGGCGCGGGCCCGGACGGTCAGCGTGGCCTCGATGGGCTTGCCCGAGGCCCGACGGTCCTGCGGGCGCTCGACGCCGTGGTCGACGGCGTTGCGCAGCAGGTGGGTGAGCGGGGCCTTGACGGCCGCCAGCAGCGCCCGGTCGACCGGGGTGTCCTGCCCCTCGGTGAGCAGCCGGACCCGCTTGCCGGTCGTCTCCGACAGGTCCCGGACCAGCCGGGGCAGCGAGGACCAGGCCCGCTCCGCGGGCTCCACCCGGGTGCGCAGCACGGAGCCCTGGAGGGCCCGGGTCACCTGGTCGAGCCGTTCAGCCGCCTGCGGGTCCAGGCCGGGGACCAGCGCGTCCCGGGTCCGGGCCAGCTCGCCGACGAGCTGCACCAGCCGGTCCAGCACGTCGAGCTCGACCCGCACCGAGCTGTCCTGGCCGCCCCGTCCCTGCAGGGTGAGCACCGACTCGATCTGGGTCTCGTCGACCAGCCCGGCCTCGAGCAGGATCGCCCCGATCGGCCGTGGGTCCCCGGCCGTCTGCCGGGTGACGGCCCAGGCCACGTCCCCAGGCGTGACGGCCCCCGCGGCGACGAGCGTCTCGCCGAAGCGCTGGCGCGGCGCGGCGTACGGCGGCTCGACGGTGAGGCACTCCCGCAGGTCGGCCTCCAGGCCGGCCGTGTCCAGGTCGGGCTCGGCGCCGTCCCGCTCGATGCCGAGCAGGCTGGCGCGAGCCACGTCGGCGAGTCGGAGCAGGGCGGTGGCGGTGGCGGGCACGAAGGCGGCCTCGCCGTCCCGCAGCGCCGCCAGCACGCTCTCGCCGAGGTGCGCGACCGACTCCAGGCGGTGGAAGCCGAAGTAGGCGCCGGTCCCCTTGGTGGTGTGCAGGGCGCGGAACGCGGAGTCCAGCAGGGCCCGGGAGTCGGGATCCCGCTCCAGGCCCACGACGTCCTGCTCGAACCCGTCGAGGTCCTCACGGCACTCGAGGACGAACTCCGCGACGAGCTCGTCGACGCCGTCGTCGACTGCCATGTGCCGCCCCCGTCTGCTGCGACCGCCGTCCCGAGATGGCAGTGGTCCCGTCTCCTATCGGCCGGCGGTCGCCGCACCTGAAGGATTGCCGGGGATCGGTACGACGCGCGGCCCGGTCAGTCCGGGATCCGACCGGTCCACACCAGCTGGGTGCCGCCGCCGCGACGTGGCCCGACCTCGAGCGACCCGCCGTACCGCTCGGCACGTCCGGCCAGGTTCGCCAGCCCGCGGGCGGGCCGGTGGCCGGCGATGCCGCACCCGTCGTCGACCACCTCGACGGTGACCTGCCGGCCGGTCAGCGAGACCCGGACCCGGACGTCGCCGGCGTGGGCGTGCCGCGCGGTGTTGGCCAGCGACTCCCGGGCGACCGCGACCAGGTCGTCGGCCATCCCCGCGGGCACCTCGGCCGCCAGGGGGCCGGCGAACTCGAGGTGGGCCGGGTGGCTGAGGGTGGGGCGGGCGTCCTCGAGCACCGCGACGAGCCGCTGCTTGACGTCGGGGGGCGGGCTGTCCGGCGGGTGCAGCTCGAAGATCGTCTCCCGGATCCGGCGGATCGTGCTGTCCAGCGAGTCGACGTACCCGGTCAGTCGGTCGCGGTCCTCCCGGCCCAGGAACTGCAGCATCCCCTGCATGCCCATGCCGGTCGCGAACAGCTCGGCGATGACGTGGTCG
The DNA here is from genome assembly GCA_963800225.1 of uncultured Actinomycetota bacterium. Taxonomy (GTDB): domain Bacteria; phylum Actinomycetota; class Actinomycetes; order Propionibacteriales; family Nocardioidaceae; genus Nocardioides_B. The sequence continues at coordinate 210,300 of CAWDAF010000006.1, forward strand.
TGGAGGTCGGCCGCGATCCGGTCGTGCTCGTGCAGCAGGTTCATCGTCTCCTGCTCCCGGCGCGCCCGGTCCAGGCGTACGACGACCTCCGCCTGGGTCGTGAAGGCGACGAACTGGTCGAGGTCGGCGGGCTCGAAGGGCCGGTGCGAGGGGAGCCGGCCGACCGTCAGCCCGGCCAGCACCCGGTCGTCGTCGTGGAACGGCACGGTGATCGTCGAGCCGAACCTCGGTCCTGCCCCGGGGCCGGGGTGGTCGTGCTCGACGATCACCGGGACGCCGCCCTCGAGGACCGGGTCGAAGACCTCCGGCCCGAGGCCCGGGGTGGCGGCGTACTCCTCGGCGGTGATCGCGCCCAGGAAGGCGGTCACCCGCGGCCGACCCAGGTCGTCGGTCGAGACCAGCATCGCGAAGTCTCCGTCGGCACCCTGCTTCGCCAGCCGCAGCACCGCCAGCAGGGCCCGGTCCCGGTCACCGTCGAAGAGCTGTCGCCCGGCCTCGGCGACGGCCGCCTGCCAGCGTCGTCGACGCTCGGAGTCCTCGAAGAGGCTGGCGTTCTCGATGGCCACCGCGGCCGTCCCGACCAGCGAGGCGGTCAGCGCCTCGTCCTCCGAGCTGAACCCGCCGGGCGTTCCGGTGGTCAGGTGCAGGCGACCGTAGAGGCGCCCGCGGACCAGGACCGGCAGGGTCAGCGCGTCCCGGCCCGGGGACGGCGTCCCGGTCCGGACGACCGGTGGCTCGCGGGTGCCGGCGTGGACCAGCTGGTCGGGCGAGCCCTCGGGTCCCCGCACCGCCAGCACGGCGGTCCGGGCGTGCACGAGGTCCCGGGCGGCGGCGACGAACTTGCGCAGCACGAGCGGCAGGTCGAGGGCGGAGACCACCTGGGCGTTGGCCTGCAGCAGCGCCCGGAGCCGGCCCTGTGCGGCCAGCGCATGCTGCGACTGGGACGCCAGCTGCGCCAGGGTCCGCTCGAGCTCGAGGCGGGGGAGGTCGGGGAAGGTGAGCCGTTGCGCGGGGATCGGGCCCGGGCCCGGGCCCGGGTCAGCGGCTTTCACCGGGTGCGGAACCATCACCACCGCCGCCCCGACACAGCGGCCCTCGTCGTCGAACCGCGAGGAGACGAGCATGTCGTAGAGCCGGGGCCGTCCCGGGGCGTCGCACGGGATCAGCAGCGAGAGCGGGGCGATCACCTGGCCGGCCAGGGCGGCGCGGACGAGGGCGACCGCCTCCTGCACCCCGCTGTCGTCACCCGCCGACGCGCACACGTCGAGGTAGGACGTGCCCGCTCCCGTCCTGGCCGGGTCGCCGCCGTTGTCGCGGCCGAAGGACTCCCAGGCGTCGTTGACGGCCACGATCACACCGTCACGGTCCAGCAGGGCCACCTCCGGTGCGGAGGAGCCCAGGTCCGGTATCCGGGTCGATCCGGCACGTACATGGTTCATAGGCCACCCGTCGTCGCCTGCCCCCAGGTCGTCCCCGCGAAGCGAGCGGCGTCACGCCGGACGGATCGCGAGGTCAGGTCCCACGGTACAACGCGGGTCGTCGCCCTCCTCCCGGTCACGACGGCCCGGGTGTCGCCCCCTGCGCTCCGCGCGGCCGGCGTACGGCGAGCAGCAGCACGACCACGGAGACGACCAGGAGCAGGCCGCCGGCGCCCAGCAGCCCGGCGATGACCCAGGCGGCCACGGGCACGGTGGCCCCCACCGCGGCCGAGGCCGCCACCCCGCGGCTGCCGTCGACGTTCATCACCACCAGGGTCCAGTCGCCGCGCGCGGTCGGCCAGGTGACCGTCTGGCGCCCGGTGCCGGCGGCGCTGGCCACCCAGATCCCGGCCTCGGCGGGTGCCGTGCTCGGAAGTCCGCCGGGGTGCTGCTCGTAGCGGGGGGACCGCCCGTCGCCGGACAGGTCGACGACCGTGGAGTGCGCGACCCCGGCCAGGTAGGCCTCCGCGTCCACGGAGCGCGCCACGCCGAGGAACACCGGCCGGAAGGATCCGCCGTCGACCCGGGCGCGGGCGTCCCCGAGGAGCCGGCGGGGCAGCGCCGCCGAGGTGCCGCCGTCCAGCCGCACGGTCGGGGAGACCACCGCCGAGCCCGGCGACACCACGGTCACCGACGGGGACATCAGGAACCCGTCGGCGTCGCGCAGCGTCCGGTCGGCGATCAGCACCGTGGCGCCCGTGGTGAGCAGGCCGGCCGCCACCAGGAATGCGACCGCCGCCAGCACCAGGGCCAGCACCCGGCCGGCCCCCCAGTGGCCGCCCCGCGGGGAAGGCGAGCCGGTTCCCGGGGCGGGGCCGGGGGTGGGAGGAGCAGCGGACGTCTCGCTGGGCACCGGGTCCCGCGTGGGCTCGGGCGGGCCCGCCGTCTCGGTGGGCCTGCTGCCTCCGGGCTCGGTGCCGCCCATGTCGAGGCGGAACGGCGGGTACTCGTCGGTCATCAGCGCGACGTAGGCCGCGACCCGCAGCGCCCAGCGGTCCAGGCCGAGCACCAGGTCGAAGATCGGGCGGAGGTACCGGCCGGTGAAGAGCAGCCCGACGGCGGCGATCAGGACCAGCAGGCCGACCAGCCCGCCCGAGGGATAGGTCGCGTCCCAGTCGCCGTCGGTGCCGGAGGCGGCCGTCCAGCCGCCACCCAGGACGAGCGCGAGCACCAGGTAGTGGGGGATGGCGAGCAGCCACCACTTCACCAGCACCAGCCCGCGCGAGAGCCGCTCGGGGTAGGCCACCTCCAGGTGGGCGGGGTAGTCGGGCACGTCGTGCAGCGCGAACGGCGGGTACCTGTCGGTGCCGAGCGCCTCGTAGGAGTAGTAGCCGACCCGCCAGCTCCACCGCAGTACCCCGACGTTGAAGTCGAAGATGCCCCGTGGGTAGCGGCCGGTCACCACGATCGCCACGAGCGCGACGACACTCAGGACCGCGAACGCCACCCAGAGGAAGAACAGCACGACGAGGTGCGGGATCACCAGCAGCCACTTGACCAGCCACAGCCACCGGCTGAGCCCGGGCTGGAGGGTCGCGTCGACCTGGACGGGGTAGGCGGACGTGCTCATGACCGAACCTCCTGAGCGGCGGGCAGGGCGGGCGCGTGCTTCCTCCAGCCTTCAGGCTGAGCCGCCGCGCGGGAAGGTGCCACTGGTCCCGCGCACCCGGGACCTGCGGACCTGGGAGAGCGGGGCGCGCCCGCCGTACCGTGACGCCACGACGGAGGGGAGGCTGCGGTGGCTGTGTCGACCCGCCCCCGGCCCGCGCGACGAGCCGGGTACCTCGTCTCCGTGCTCGTCGACGCCGTGCTGCTCTACCTGCTGAACGTGCGGCCGGGCTGGCAGAGCGCCCCGTTCCTGACGGCCGACGCCTCGCAGGTCGTGGGCGTGGTCAACCTGGCGGTCACCGCCGGCCTGGTCGCCAACCTGGCGTACGTCGTCCGCGACGACCCCTGGGTCAAGGGCCTGGGGGACGTGATCACCCTCACCGTGGGGCTCGTCGCGGCCGTCCGGGTCTGGCAGGTCTTCCCCTTCGACCTCTCGACGTCGACGGCGTGGACGCTCGTGGTACGGGTGCTGCTCGTGGTGGCGGTGCTGGGCAGCGCCGTGGGGATCGTCGCCGCGCTGGTCACGATGGCCGAGGACCGGCGACGGCAGGTCTGAGCCTCGGCGCGCCACGCGGGTCAGGCCTCGGGAGCCTCTGTCGCGGCCGCCGTGCCGGTCTCGGACGGCTGCCGCTGCACGGGCACCTTGGTGGCCGCCTGCTCGGCCGTCCGCATCGGCAGACGCACCTCGAGGACGCCGTCGCCGTAGGTCGCGGAGACGTCGTCGGAGGTGGCTCCCTGCGGGAGGCGCACGCTGCGGGAGAAGGACCCGTAGTGGAACTCGCTGTGGTTCTTGTCCCGCTCCTCCTCGCGACGCTCGCCCCGGATGGTGAGCACGTCGCCCACGACGGCGACCTCGATGTCCTTGTCCGGGTCGACCCCGGGCAGCTCTGCGCGCACCACGAACGTGCCCTCCTCGACGAAGTCCTCGACGCGGATGTAGCGGGCCTCGCCCAGCGGGCCCCAGGGCGCACTGCCCTCGAGCCAGTCGAGCATCTCGCTCACCGGGTTGGTCGCCCTGCGTACGACGGTGGTCATCTCTGGTCCTCCTCGGATCGGTGTGGGTTCCTGATCACCAGGCTGCTCACCCGGCTCCGCGCGGGTCAGAGGAATTGGTCCCTGACGCGGCCCCTCTGGACCCCGTCGGTCGGGCCGAAATGCTCTACGGCACCGGCCGGCGCGCCGCGAGACTCGGTGCACACGCTCCGCGCGGAGCGACCTGGGGAGGACGAGATGGCAGCGGACCAGGCCCGGACGACCGACACCGCCGGCGGTCCCCGGCGCGGGCAGAGCCGTGGGGGCCGGCCGTGAACCGCCTCCGGGTCAGCGGCCCGGCCGGGGCGTCCGGGATGCGCGAGACCTGGACCGAGCGGCACGCCGTGCTGATGGCGCTGGTCACCCTCTCGGTGGTGCTCGGCATCGGGCTTCTGCTCGGTGCCGCCCTGGGCTGGGGGCTGCTGAGCGCGTTCCAGCTGGTCATGCACACCCTGCACCTCGGGGGATAGCGGGCTCAGGCCACCCGGCGTCGGCCCGGTCAGACCTCGCGCAGCAGCTCGAGGTCCCTGACCCGGCCGTCCGCCGCGACGAATGCCGTGGGTGCGCCGTCCACCCGGTGGCTCTCGTCCCGGACCAGCGTGCGGCTGAACCCGTCGGCGTCGAGCATCCGCCCGAGCGCGGGCAGGTCGTCCAGCAGCACCAGGACGTCGAGGTCCTGGTGTGCCCGGGTCTCGCGACGGAGCAGGGCGTCGACGCCCCAGCCGCCGATCACCCAGAAGCGGACGCCGTACTCGTCCAGCCTGCGGCACAGGCCGGCGGCATCCTCGGCTGACAGCATCGACCGCCCTCGCTCGCGACCCGGCTCAGAGCCCGGCCAGGTCCACGAGGTCGTCGAAGATCGTGTCCAGCTTGCTCCACAGCGACAGGTGGCCCTCGTCGTCGTACAGGTGCACCCGCGCGCCGGACACGTGGCCCGCGAGCCACTGCCCGTGGGCGAACGGCACCATGCGGTCCTGCGCGCCCTGCCAGATCGACACCGGCACGGAGATCGCGCCGAGGTCGAAGCCCCAGTCGCGGGTGAAGGCCAGGTCGTCGTCGGCCCAGCCGTGGATGCCCTCCGCGCAGCCGTGGGTGAACGAGGCGAGCATCCGGGCCGCGACCGGCCCGGTGGCGTAGGCCTTGTCGACCGGGGACACCAGGCCGCCCATCGCCTCGGCGATCTGCTCCGGCGTCACCCCGGTCAGCTCGGCGGCCTCGCGCCGCAGCAGCGGCTCGAGGGTCTCCAAGCCCGCGAGGGCGGCGGAGAACTCCTCGACGTTCTCGGGTCCCATACCCGCCAGGAAGTCCAGCTCCCCGTCGGTGTCGTACGGCGCGACGCCCGCACCGCTGGCCGCCGCCCGGCAACGCTCCGGAAGCAGGGCGGCGCACGCCAGCGAGTGCGGTCCGCCGCCCGACCAGCCCAGCGACAGGAACTCGTCACGGCCCAGCGCGTCGACCAGCGCGCCGATGTCGGCGGCGACCGCGGCCACGTTGCGGCCGGGGTCGGGGGTGGACCCGCCGTACCCGGCACGGGAGCAGAGCACCAGCGCCAGGCCGCGCTCCTTTGCCGCTGCGGAGGCGACGGGGAACGGCACCGCCGCACCGGGCGTGCCGTGGTGCAGGACCAGGGGGACACCGTCCGGGTCGCCCTCGACCAGGTACTCCAGGCGGCGCCCGTCGGGCAGCGTGACGGTGCGGTAGGGGTTGTCCATGGTGTCCTCTTCCTCCGGCTGATGCATGCAGGCAGCCTAGGCGGTGGGTCTGCCCCGTTGTCGGGGGGAATGGGCCACATGCGGGAGTAACCAGGTGGTCTATCCGGTTTGCCGGATGAATCGGGAGGGCGTCGGGACTTTAGGCCCTTGTCTCCGCGGTCGGTCCTGGCTTCGGTGGCCTGATGACCAGCTCGGATGCTTTACCGAACCGCGGACCCGCCGACCTCGCCTCGGCCCGGCCCCCGTTCCGGTTCCTCAGCCTCGTCCTGCGCCGGCGTGCGGCTCGCCTGGTCGCGCGTGACAACGCCCGGGCGGCCGGCCCGCAGGTGCCTCGGCAGGGGTGGCGGTAGGGATGGCTCGCTAGGCCCGGAGCGACCGCGTCGTCAGTGCCCGCGTCGTCACGGGGTCCGCCCCGCGAACGCCGCGAGTCGTTCGTAGGGCGGCGCGTCGTCGGGCACCCGCACCTCCGGCGCGAACACCTCGCCGCGGTTCTCCGGCGTCAGCCTCGCGGACATGAAGGCCAGCGCGCGCTCGGCGACCTCGGGCAGCAGCGGTGCCGACTGGCCGGTCGCGCGAGCGACGTCCCAGGTGTGCACGGCGATCTCGGCGGTCTGCCAGTCGACCTGCCCGGCGTCGGCCGCGTCCCCGGCCTGGTGCCAGTGGTGGATCAGGTCGTCGGCGTGGGACCGGAAGTCGCCCGCCCCGTTGTCGGTCGCCGGTCGCGGTGCTGCCGACCAGTCCGGCTGTCGGCCCTGGGCGGCGGCCAGGAAGCGCTGCGGCGCGGCCACCAGGTGGCCGATCAGCCGGGCGACGTCCCAGTCGCCACAGGGTGTCGGCTGCGCGAGCTGGCCCTCGTGGACGCCGGCGAGCACGTCGCCGGCCTGGTCCAGCGCGCGGGAGAGCACGACGACGGACTCCACAGGAGTGGTCATGGTTCCTCCTCGCCCTTCACGATAGCGGCCGGACGGCGCGGGGTCCCCGGCCGCAGCGGGTGATTCCGCGTCGAGAGCCGGCCGCGGGGCCGCTCAGCCCAGGTCGAGCACCGCGGCGCCGGTGACCAGCCCCTGCGCGAGGTCGGCCAGCGCCCGCGGCGCGTCGTCGAAGGCGTAGCGGGTCACGTGCGGCCGGACACCCGCGGTCACCGCGAGCCGCAGCAGCTCGTCGCCGTCGGCCCGGGTGTTGGCGGTGACGCTGGTCAGGGTCCGCTCGCGGAACAGGTGTCGCTGGTAGTCCAGCACCGGCACGTCGCTGAGGTGGATGCCCGCGACCGCGAGGGTGCCCGCCGCGTCCAGGGCCTCCAGGGCCACCGGCACCAGGTCGCCCACCGGGGCGAAGAGGATCGCCGCGTCCAGGGGCACGGGGGGCCGGTCGTAGGCACCGGACGCCGAGGTCGCGCCGAGCTCGAGCGCGAGCCGCTGCGCGTCGGCGCCGCGCGTCAGCACGTGCACCTCGGCTCCCTGTGCGAGCGCCAGCTGGGCGGTCAGGTGCGCGCTCGCCCCGAAGCCGTAGATGCCCAGCCGGCCACCGGCGGGGACCCGGGCGCGGCGCAGGGCCCGGTAGCCGATGATGCCCGCGCACAGCAGCGGCGCCGCCTCCAGGTCGCTGAAGACCTCCGGGATGGCGTAGGTGAAGGCGGCCGGCGCGGTCACCTGCTCGGCGTACCCGCCGTCCTCGTCCCACCCGGTGTACGTCGAGGAGGTGCACAGGTTCTCCGCGCCACGGCGGCACCACCGGCACGCCCCGCAGGTGGAGCGCAGCCACGGCACCCCGAGCCGGTCCCCGAGGGAGACGCCGCGCACCTCGGCCCCCAGCGCCGTGACCCGGCCGACGACCTCGTGGCCGGGCACGACGAGAGGGCGACGCGGCACGAGCTCGCCGCAGGCCAGGTGCAGGTCGGTGCGGCAGACACCGCAGGCGAGCACCTGCAGGCGGACGTCGTACGGGCCGGGTGCCGGCAGCGAGCGCTGCACCGGCTCGAGGCCGCCGTCGGGTGTCGCGGGCACCGCCCAGGCGTGGATGGGCTCAGTGCTCGAGGCTGACCGGGGCATGGGTGATGCCCTCGATGTCGGCCGCCGCCGCGTCCAGCAGGAGGTGCGAGAGCGCCGAGAGGGCCCGTGCGGTCGCGAGCTCCTCGCCGATCTCGGGCACGTCCCGGTCGGCCGGGTTCACCCGTGCCGTGCCCGTCGCGTGCAGCGAGGTCAGGTCCCCGGTGTGCAACCGCGCCTCCGCGTGGGTGTGCCCGTCTCGTTCGCCGATGATGATCTCCACGGACCAGGTCTGCGTCGTCATCGGGTGGTCCGCTCCCGTCATGGGGTCCTCCGCTGGTCGTCCGGGCGTCCGTCCCGCTCAAAGCCGACGGCTCCGAGGTCGGATGCGTGATCCGCGAGCCCCCGGAGCCGTGCCATGAGTTCACCTGCCTGCGGCTGACCGGGACAGGGCCGAAGGTCCCGAGGTCGTCCCGTGGTGACGTACGCCGGACCGGGCGGGACTTCCGGCCCTGGGGTGGCGGCTGCACCGGGGGTTGGCTGGGTCACGAGGTGACGCCGCCGGCGTCCGAGGGAGGTCATGGGCCATGCATGCCGAACGAGGCGACCGGCTGGTGGTGCACAGCGTGCACGTCGACGGTCCCGTGCGGGACGGGGAGGTCCTCGACGTCCGGGGTCCCGAGGGCACGCCGCCGTACCTGGTCCGCTGGTCCGACAACGGGCACGAGTCGCTGTTCTTCCCCGGACCCGACACCTCAGTCGAGCACTTCAGCCACCGGCAGACCTGACCCTCGCCTCGGTGCACACCGGGCCGTCGGCGGTCACCACCACCGGGTCCAGCTCCAGCTGCAGCACCTCGGGGTGCCCCAGCGCCAGCAGGCCGACGGCGACGACCAGGTCGACGACCCCCTCCACCTCGGGGGTGCCATCGGGGGGACCGGCCGGCCGGGGCCAGCGGCGCAGCGACGAGAGGGCCTCGCGCACGTCCGCCCGGGACGGGGGAGGCATCAGGAACGTCTGGTCCTCCCACAGCCCCCCACCGCCGCTGGCCACCCGCACCAACGGCCCGAAGTGCGGGTCGCGGACCATCCCGACGACGATCTCGGGACCGGTGGCCGGCGGCACCGGCCGCTCCAGCGGCACCCCGGCCGCCGCGAGCAGGGCGGCCGCCGCCGACGGCTCCAGCCAGTGGCCGGGAGCACGGTGCCCGACCTCGTCCTCGTCCTCGTCCGCGCGGTCCTGGACGGTCGTGGTGACGTGTCCTCCGATCGGCGTTCCGTGGGCCGCGGCCCGCCAGCGCGCGTAGCGGACGGCGTGCCCCAGCGAGCGGGCGGCGCCCTCGACCGAGTCGAAGCGGGTGGTCCGCCGGCGACTGCCGGGGTCGCCGCCGACCACCACGGTCAGGCACGGGACGCCCGGGGCCGTGGCGGCGGCCTCCTCCACGGCCTCCGCGATGCCGGCCAGGTCGGTGACCGCGGTCGCGGCCACCACCACCAGCAGCGCATCGGTCTCGCCGCTGTCCAGCAGCACCTGGACGGCGTGCGCGACGTCGGCAGCCGTCGCGGCGGCGCCGAGGTCGACCGGGTTGCCCGTCCCGACCGGGGACGCCGTGGCCGCGCCGGTGCCCAGCTGCGACCTGGTCTCCGGTGCGAGGGGCGGTACCTCGAGGTGGTGCCGCTCGGCGGCGTCGGCGGCCACGACGCCGAGGCCGCCGCAGTTGCCCACGATCCCGAGCCGCGGCCCGCGGGGCAGCGGCTGCTCGGTGACCAGGGCGGCGGTGTCGACGAGGTCGCGGACGCTCTCCACGTCGACGACGCCCGCGGCTCGGAACAGCGCCTGCACCGCGTGCACGGGCGGGTCGCCGGCGCCGGGGGCGGCCCCGGCCCGGGTGCCCGCCGCCGAGCTCCCGCCGAAGACGACCAGCAGCGGCTTCGCGCGGCTGAACCCGGCGGCGATCCGGGCGAAGCCGCGGGGGTCGTGGAAGGACTCGAGGTAGAGGGCCGCGGCCCCGACGGCCGGGTCGTCGGTCCAGGCCGACAGCAGGTCGTTGCCGGACAGGTCCGCCTTGTCACCCAGGGACACGAAGCAGGCCAGGCCGGTACGCCGCCGGCCGGCGGCGTCCAGCAGGGCGACGCCGACCCCGCCGGACTGGGACGCGACGGCCAGGGTGCCGGGCAGCGGCTCGACCCGGCCGTAGGTGGCATCGAGCCGTACGCCGCGCAGGCTGCCGGCGACCCCGTAGCTGTCCGGGCCGACCAGCCGCATGTCGTGCTCACGGGCCAGGGTCGCCAGGCGCCGTCCCAGCAGCGACCTCGTGGCGGGCTCCCCGGTCCGTCCCGTGGCCAGCACGACGCACGCGCGGGCCCCGCGGGCGGCCGCGGCGCTGACCACCGCCTCGGCCCGAGCCTCGGGCAGCGCGACGACGACCAGGTCGACGCCGGTGGGCAGCTGAGCGGTCCTGGTCAGACTGGTGACACCGGGGACCTCCAGCCCACGCCGCCCCACGGCGTACACGGGCCCCGCGAAGCCGGCGCGCATCAGGTTGTCGAGGACGGCGCGTCCGATGCCCACGGGCTGTCGGCTCACCCCGACGACCGCGACGCTGCGCGGTTCGAGCAGCGGGGTCAGGGACCGTTGCGAGGAGCGGCGCCGCCGGCGGTCGGCGGCCGCGACGGCGTCCGTGTCCACGCTGAGGTCGACCTCGAGGGAGACCACCCCGTGGTCCTGGTGCTGGCGCAGCGAGAAGCCGACGTCGTGGAAGACCCGGAGCATCGGCACGTTGTCGGTGAGCACCTCGGCCGAGAACTCGACGATGCCGCGGTGGCGCGCGAGGGCGGCCAGCCGTTCGAGCAGCACGGTGCCGATGCCGAGCCCGTGCAGGGACTCCTCGACGAGGAACGCGACCTCGGCGGAGTCACCGGTCTCGGCGACGAACGCGGTGGCCACCCCGACCACCCTCCCGGCGTGCACCGCCACCAGCGACCAGACCCGGGCGCCGGGGCCGCAGATGACCTCCACGAAGTCCTGGGCGGCATCCCGGTTGGTGGAGAAGAACCGGCGGTAGATGCTCTCGTCGCTGGCCCGGGCGTGCAGCGCGAGCAGCTCGGCGCGGTCCGCGCGGTCGACCGGTCGGACCTCGACGCTGCGGCCGTCGGACAGCAGCACGAACACGGGCGTCGGGGGCTGGTCCCGGACGTCCGCGCTCACGGGCGGGCGCGGCTGTCGGCGTCGCGGACGGAGTGGCGCCGCTGGCCCGGGAGGAAGGGCGCCGACCCCTCCGGGCCGGGCACCACCATGACCGGACAGCCCACACGGGCCCGGCACCCGCGGACGACCGCGCCGCTCGCCGCCTCCGCGGGCACGGACCTGCGGGGTGCACCGAGGACCAGCAGCCCGGCCCCGCCGGCCGCCCGGGCGAGCACGTCGACCGGTGCGCCGAGGGCGACCACCAGCCGGGCCCGCCAGGGCTGGGTGCTGCCGGCCAGGGCGTCCCGGAGCCACCGGGTCGCCTTGGTCCGCATGAGGCTCCGGTAGACCGGGCTCACCTCGCGCCGGTCCCGCAGCTCGAGGTCGGCGGTGTAGGCGTGCACGACCAGCAGCAGCGTCGACGACGCCCGGCTCTCCACCGCCGCCCAGCGCAGCGCTGCCGCCGAGGCGGCCGACTCGTCGAGGCCGACCACGATGGACGACGAGCGCTGCACGGGGATGCCTCCGGCTAGATGAAGAGCAGCTGTGCGCCCGCGGTCTTCTCGATGAAGTCGCCCGCGCTGATGATGGCCTCGACCTCGTCGTACAGGTCGAGCTCGGTGAGGTGGTTCATGTCCGCCGACATCCGGCAGGCCCACAGGTGGCCGCCCGAGGCGACGATCTGCTCGAGGAACTCCGGCACCTCGGGGACGTCGAGGTCGGCGATCGACTTCTTCAGCTTCGAGGTGGCCATCGCCGTCATCCCGGGCAGGCCGCCGAGGCCCTGGGGCATGTGGGTGGCGGTGTTGCCGAGCATCGTGAACTTCAGGTCGCCCATCGTCTTCTTGTTGATCATGTCGAAGCCCCAGAACGTGAAGAACAGGTGTGTCTCCACGCCCTCGCCCAGCGCCGCGTTGGCCAGGATCAGCGCGGGGTAGGCCATGTCCAGGCTGCCCTTGGAGCAGATGATCGCCAGCTTGCGGCCGGCGTTGTCCTCGTCGTCGAAACTGGGCACGATGGCCGCTGCGGGCTCGCCGGTGCCGGTGCTGCTGCTCATGGTGGTGCTCATCGGGGTCCTCTCCGGATCCTCTCGTGGTGACGCCTCAGACACAGCCGTGCGGCTTGGGCAGTCCGGCGACGTAGGCCATCTTCTTGGCGGGCTTCTGCGGAAAGAGCGCGAACAGCCGCTTGACCGGGATCTCCCCACGGGTCGACACCCGGCGCAGGGTGGCGGTCTCGCCCTGCTCCGCGAAGTCCGCGCGCAGGAACCGCAGCGCCTTCCAGTGCTCGTCGGTCAAGGTGATCCCGATCTGCGAGGCGAGCACGCCGGCGAGCTCCTCGTCCCACTCGGAGGGGTCGGTGAGGAAACCCTCGTCGTTGACGTGGACCTGGTGGCCGGCGAGCGTGGTGACGGGCATGCGGTGGCTCCTCTACTTCTCGGGGGCGCTCTTGCCGAGCATGGACATGTGGGCGGGCAGCGGCACCGGCCGGCCGGGGAGCAGGACGTTCCAGTAGACCCAGCGGAAGGCCAGCTTGCCGAGGTGGTTGGCGCGGGTCTCCTTGAGCAGTCCGAGCGGGCCGGCCACCGGGAGCGGGTACCGTCCCGGGAGCGGCTCGGTGTCGTAGTTGAAGTCGATCAGCAGGCCCTTGCCGTCACCGGACTCGATGAAGCAGTTGGCGTGGCCGTCGAAGGACCCGGTCATCGGCTTCCCGGCGGCCAGCTGGAGGAAGTTGTCCACGAAGATCTCCACCGAGAAGTGCGCGACCGAGCCGGCCTTGGAGGTCGGGATGTCGTTGGCGTCCCCGACGGCGAAGATCTCGGGGTGCGCCGTGGACCGCAGCGTGTGCCGGTCGACCGGGACGTAGTTGAGCTCGTCGCCCAGCCCGGAGCGGGCCACGAAGTCCGCGCCCATGTTGAGCGGCACGGTGACCAGCAGGTCGAAGGGCACCTCGCGCTCGTCGTAGGACACCAGCGTCCGGCCCTCGATCCGCTCCACGAGGAAGTCGGTCTCCACCGCGATCTTCCGCTCGTCGAGCATCGAGCCGAGGCGCGCCGAGGCGATCGGCTGGGTGAACGCGCCGGACAGCGGGGTCACGTAGACGAGCTCGACCCGGTCGCGCAGCCCCCGTTCGCGCAGCCAGGCCTCGGCGAGGAAGGAGAACTCCAGCGGCGCGACCGGGCACTTGATGGGGACGTCGGTGACGTGCACGACGAGCCGGCCGTGGTCGAACCGCTCCAGGGCCCGGGTCAGCGCCAGGGCCCCCTCGAGGGTGTAGAAGTCGAAGATGCTGTGCCGCCACTCGGGGCCGAGCATGCCGGGGGTCTGGTCCGGGCGGGGAGAGGTGCCCGAGGCGATCACCAGGTAGTCGTAGCCCAGCGACCGGCCGCCCATCAGGGCGACGGTGCGGGCCTCCGGGTCGATGCGGTCGACCTCGCCGAGCACGAGGTCCACCCCGTGCGGCAGCTGGTCCTGCCGCGAACGGGTGACCTGGTCGGGGGAGTAGCTGCCGAACGGCAGGAACAGGAAGCCCGGCTGGTAAGGGTGCACGTCGTCGCGGTCCACCACCGTGATCTCCCACGCGGCTCCGTCGAGCCGCCGGTGGAGCTTGTTCACGATCATCGTTCCCGCGGTCCCCGCTCCGATGACCAGTAGCCGCTTCCTCACGATCTGCTCCTGACGTGGTTGGTGGTCGCCCCTGCTGCCACGCTAGGAGGGCGGCTCGCCACCGGTCAGAGCCGAAGGTCCCGCCGGGACGGGACCAGCGGCTGGGCATCACACCCCGACGCACGTCCGCTCGGGCGGCTCCGGCGGGTCGAGCTCGCGGTGGAGCCCGGCGTGGAGCAGCGCCAGGGCCCGGGTCAGCTCGACGGGGCGCGACCACAGGAACCCCTGGCCCAGGGCGGACCCGTGGGCGTGCAGCCAGCGGGCCTGCTCCTCCTGCTCGACGCCCTCGGCCACCATCACCAGGTCGAGGGCGGCGCTCATCGCGATGATCGCCTCGACGACCGAGGTGTCGTCGGCTCCGACGCCGAGCCGGTCCACGAAGGACTTGTCGACCTTGAGCACGTCGACGGGCAGCCGGGACAGGTTCGACAGCGAGCTGTAGCCGGTGCCGAAGTCGTCGATGGCCACCCGGACGCCGTACGCCCGGAGATGGCTGAGCGCCGCGACGCTGGTCTCCACGTCGTCGAGGAGCGCGGACTCGGTGATCTCCAGGACCAGTCGCTCGGGCGCCAGCCCGCTGTCGGCCAGCGCACCCAGGACGATCTCGGGGAAGGCCGGGTCGGACAGCTGCTGGGCGGCGACGTTGACCGAGAGGGTGGGGTGGTCCTGCTCGGTCTGCATGGACCGGCCCGCGTGGCAGGCGTGCCGGAGCACCCAGGTGCCCAGCGCGACGATCAGCCCGGCCTGCTCGGCGACCCCGATGAACTCCGCGGGCGGCAGCAGGCCGCGGCGGGGGTGGTCCCAGCGCACGAGGGCCTCGAAGCCGGTGATCGCCTGCGTGGTCAGGTCCACCGTCGGCTGGTAGTGCAGCACCAGCTCGTCGCCGGCGATCGCCTGGCGCAGCTCGATCCGGGTCGCCAGCAGATCCATCGCCCGCACGTGCAGGCTGGGGTCGTACACCGCGAGGCTGCCCTTGCCGCGCTCCTTGGCGAGGTACATCGCGGCATCCGCGTTGCGCAGCAGCTCGTTGTCCCCGACCTCGCCCGGTACGGCGGTCGCGATCCCGATGCTGGCGCGCACCGCGTGGGTGACGCCCTCGAGCACGATCGGCTCGGCCAGCGTGGCGAGCAGCTGCTCGGCGACCTGGGTGGCGGCCTCCTCGTCGCAGCCCTCCAGCAGCACCGCGAACTCGTCGCCACCGAGCCGGGCAGCGGTGTCGTGCTCGCGCAGGGCTCCGGCCAGTCGCTCCGAGACGGCGATCAGGAGCTGGTCGCCGACCTCGTGGCCCAGGCCGTCGTTGACCAGCTTGAAGTCGTCGAGGTCCAAGAACAGCACCGCCAGGGCGGACGTGGGCCCGGCGGGCCTGGCCAGCGCGTGCACCAGCCGGTCGGCGAACAGCTGGCGGTTCGCCAGCCCGGTGAGCGAGTCGTGGAACGCCTGGTGCGTCAGCTCGTCCTCGAGCCGGGACCGCTGGGTGATGTCGCGGGCGGTCAGCACCCAGCAGGCCACGGCGGGGTCGTCGCGGAGGTCGCTCAGGGTGGCCTCGACGACCAGCGTGCGGCCGTCCGCGTGCCGCATCCGCATCGAGACGGCCTGCTCGCCGCCGCGCGACCCGGTGAGCAGCCGGACGAAGGAGCCGCGGTCCTCCTCGGCGACCCGGTCGACGAGCCGCCGCCCGACGAGGTCGCGGGGGTCGACGCCGAGCACGGCCCGGGCGGCTGGGCTGACGAAGGTCGCGGTGGAGTCGCCGTCCAGCGTCATCACCACGTCGGCGCTGTTGTGGACGAGCGCGGTCAGCCGGCGCTCGCCGGCGTCGACGACCCGGCGTTCGGTGAGCTCGTCCTGCACCCGGCGGTGCCGTCGGGCGAGCCGGTTGAACCAGGTGAACCAGCCGACGCAGACCACCAGGAACAACGCTGCGATGGACAGCACGACGTCCTGGTCGGTGCGGGACTGCTGCGCGTGGATGGCGCTCCCGGTCGCGTCCAGCGCGTCCCCGAGACGGGCCCGGTCGGCCGGGTCCGCGGACCGCAGCCAGGCTCGGCTCAGCGCGGAGACGGCCGGGGCGCCGGGCGCGCCCGAGCGGGTCAGGGCGGCCAGTCCGCGGTCGACGGTGCCGGCGCCGTCCCCGGGTCCGTGGGCGTCGACGGCGGTGGCGACCTGCGTGTAGGCGACCTGCTGCGCGTCGACCCGGTCGTCGAGGTGGTACAGGCGGAGCAGGAACCAGAACTCGGCACCGAGCACGACCAGCACGAGGGCCAGGCGTACGGCGCGCTGTGCCCGGCTCAACCCGCCGACACTCATCCCCAACCCCCTCGCCCCCCGGGGGGATGTCCAATATGACCGTTATGAGAATAGGTCAGCGAGGCCGGCCGGCGTCTGGTTTTCGCTGGAGCCGGACCGCGTCGCGCCGTGGGGCGAGGGCTGGTCTAGCGAGGCCGAACCCGATAAGGGCACATACCCCTCGGCACCTTCCGCGGGACGCCGGCGGGTGTTTGCATGAGGGGTCGACTGTCCCCGGATCACTCGACGGAGTCGGCGACCGCTCGGTTCCGCTTGATCGGCTCCGGGTCGTGGCCGGGCTCATGACGCGTTCTCGAGGTCGCCCCCCAGCCCGGATCGTGGGTGAGCCCCGCTCCCCGTCCCGAAACCCCCCCCGTCGGGACGGGGAGCACCCGCCTCGCGCGTGGGCGGGACCGGCTCAGGGTGCAGCGGTGGTCGGCTCCGGGCCGGCCGCGCCGCGCCGCGGGACCAAAGCCCCTGGCCGACCCCGTCCAGGACGGACAGGCTGCACTCTTGGGTGGGGCAGCGGGCATGGTGCGGGGCAGGCGTCGGAGAGGCGGCGGGGGATGAGCGTGGCCGTCATGCAGGAGGTCTGCATCGAGCCGATGCGGCTGGAACGGCTCGGTGCCCTGCTGCCCGACGAGCGCGTCGACGTCTTCCGCGGCGCCGCCGAGCAGGCGCGTGCCCTCGTCGACGGCCACGTGGTCTGGAACGTCAACGCGACCGCGCACGGCGGCGGGGTGGCGGAGATGCTGCAGACCCTGCTGGCCTACGTGCGCGGGGTCGGCCTCGACACCCGGTGGCTGGTGCTGGCCGGGTCGCCGGACTTCTTCGCGGTCACCAAGCGGCTGCACAACATGCTGCACGGAGAGCCCGGGGACGGCGGACCGCTCGGCGAGGCCGAGCACGCCCTGATGGCGGAGACCCTGGCGCTGAACCTCGACGAGATGGTGCCGCGGGTGAGTGCCGGTGACATCGTGATCCTGCACGACCCGCAGACGGCGGGGATGGTGGAGCGGCTGCGCGACGTCGGCGCCCACGTGGTGTGGCGCTGCCACATCGGGCTCGAGTCCACCAACGACCTGACCGAGCGTGCCTGGGAGTTCCTGCGCCCGCTGGTCCAGGAGGCGGACGCCTTCGTGTTCTCCCGGGAGGCCTACGCGCCGTCGTGGTGCCGGAACGGTCGGCTGCACGTCATCCGGCCCTCGATCGACCCGTTCAGCGCCAAGAACTGCCTGCTGGTCGACGACGAGGTGCAGGCGACCCTGACCCGGGCGGGGCTGCTGCTCGACGGCCCGGAGCGGGCGGCCCCCGAGTTCGCCCGCCGTGACGGCACCCGCGGCTCCGTCCGGCGGCACCACGGGCTCGTGGTCGAGGGCACTGCGCTGCCGGCCAACGCCCGCACCGTGGTGCAGGTGAGCCGGTGGGACCGGCTCAAGGACATGGCCGGCGTGGAGAGCGGGTTCGCCGCCGCCGTCCCGACGCTGCCTCCCGACGTCCACCTGGTGCTCGCCGGACCGGACGTGTCCGGCGTGACCGACGACCCCGAGGGCGCGGCGGTGCTGGCCGAGTGCCGCGAGCTGTGGCGGGGCCTGCCTCCCGACGTACAGGCGCGCGTGCACCTGGTCTGCCTGCCGATGGACGACGTCGACGAGAACGCGCACCTGGTCAACGCCCTCCAGCGACGGTCGACCGCGATCGTGCAGAAGAGCCTGGTGGAGGGGTTCGGGCTGACTGTCACCGAGGCGATGTGGAAGGGGCGGCCGGTGATCGCGTCGGCCGTCGGCGGGATCCTCGACCAGATCACCGACCACGAGGACGGCCTGCTGCTGCGGGACCCGACCGACCTGGCGGCGTTCGGGGACGCGCTGCGGCTGCTCCTGGACGAGCCCGGCCTGGCCTCGGCGCTCGGCATGGCCGCGCACGCGCGGGTCTACGAGGACTTCCTCGGCGACCGGCACCTCGAGACCTACGTCGCGCTGTTCAGGTGGCTGCTGCGGGACCACCACCCACCCCTCACCCCCGGATAGTCCGTGACGTTCTTGCTGTCCGGAGGCCCCCGTGGCAGCAAGAACGTCACGGACTATCCGGATGGGGGGAGCTCGCTCGTAGGATTCGTGCAGAGACCGACGAGGTGGAGGCGCGCGCGGGCGCGCTCCTGGGACGCGACGAGGTGGCGCATGGACCTGAAGGTGGACAGCACGAGTGACGGGCAGGTCCTGACCCTGGTCGGTCGGGGCGAGATCGACTACGCGACGCTCGACATCCTCGAGACCGAGCTGGACAAGGCGGCGGCGTCCGACGCCGAGGCCGTCGTGGTCGACATGCGGGGCGTGACCTACATCGACTCGGCCGGGCTGGGCGTGCTGGTCAAGGCGCACCGCCGGATGGCCGCCGAGCAGCGCGACTTCGTGCTGCAGGTGGCGAGCCCCGACGTGATCAAGCTGCTCGACATCACCGGGCTCCAGCACCTCTTCGCCGTCGAGATGCCGTATGACGCGGAGGCGGCCGCCCAGCAGTCGGACCAGCAGTCGGACCAGCAGTCGGACCAGGCGTCGGGGAGCACCACCCCCTGAGCCTCAGCCGCGACCGGCCGGCTCCGCCCGCGCGTAGGAGGTGGTCCGCTCCACGGCCCGCCGACCGGCGAGGCCGGCCATCGCGTGCAGCTCCGGGACCGACTTGCGAGAGCCGTTGTCAGAGCCGGCCATCCGGGAGATGGTCTCCTCCATCAGTGTGCCGCCGAGGTCGTTGACGCCGCCGTTGAGCACCTGGGTGCAGAGCTCGGGGCCGAGCTTGACCCAGCTGCACTGGATGTTGTCGACCAGGCCGTGCAGCATGATCCGGGCCACCGCGTGCACGGCCCGGTTGTCGCGCACGGTCGGGCCGGGCCGGGCCACGCCGGCGAGGTAGATCGGCGAGGACTGGTGGACGAACGGCAGCGGCACGAACTCGGTGAAGCCGCCCGTCTCCGCCTGGATCCGGGCGAGCGTGCGCAGGTGCGCGACCCAGTGGCCGGGATGGTCGACGTGCCCGTACATCATCGTGCTGGTGGTGGGCAGGCCGACCGCGTGCGCGGTGGTCACCACCTCGACCCACTGGGCGGTCGGCAGCTTGCCCTTGGTGAGCACCCAGCGCACGTCGTCGTCGAGGATCTCCGCCGCCGTCCCGGGCAGCGAGTCCACGCCGGACTCCTTCGCGCGGACCAGGAAGTCGCGCACCGACAGGCCGGTGCGGGCGACGCCGTTCATCACCTCCATCGGGCTGAAGGCATGCACGTGCAGGGAGGGGGCGACCTCCTTGACCTTGGCGGCGATCTCGAAGTACGCCGACCCGGGGAGGTCGGGGTGGATGCCGCCCTGCATGCAGACCTCGGTCGCGCCGACCTCGACCGCCTCCACGGCCCGGCGGCCGATCTCGTCCAGCGACAGCGTGTAGGCGTCCGCGTCGGTCTTCCGCTGGGCGAACGCGCAGAAGCGGCAGCCGGTGTAGCAGACGTTGGTGAAGTTGATGTTGCGGTTGACCACGTAGGTGACGTCGTCGCCGACCGCGTCCCGTCGCAGCTCGTCGGCCAGCGCGCAGACCGCCTCCAGGGCCGGTCCCTCGGCGGCGGTCATCAGGGCGAGGGCGTGCGCGTCGGACAGGTCGGCCGGGTCCCGTTCCGCGGCCCGGAGCGCGGCCCGGACGTCGCTCTCGAGGTGGACCACCGCGTGGTCGCCGAGGACCTTGTCGCGCAGCATCGACCAGCTGCCGTAGACGTCCTCGAAGTCCGAGCGTCGGTCGGTGCTGCGGCCGGTGGTGTCGATGGAGGCGTGCAGGTCGGTGCGCCCCGCGTCCACCCAGCCGCCGTCGGGCTCCTGCCAGGGCAGCCCCTCGGGCCTCGCGTCGGCACAGGCCAGCCCGTCCTCACGTCGCAGCGCCCGCACGTGCGGCAGCACCCGCGGGTCCAGCCAGGGCTCCTCGAGGTACGGCGGGTGGGCGGTCAGCCGCTCGGTGAGGGCGAACCCGGCCTCCGCGCAGAGCGCGCCGAGGTCCTCGACCTGCGGCCACGGGCGCTCGGGGTTCACGTGGTCCGGGGTGAGCGGGGAGATCCCGCCGAAGTCGTCGACGCCCGCGTCGAGCAGGGCCCGGCACTCGGCCAGGTCGACGAGGTTCGGCGGCGCCTGGAGGCGCACGGACGGTCCCAGCAGCACCCGTGCGGTGGCGATCGTGGCGACGTACTCCTCGAGGCCGAGGTCGTCGTCGTGCCGCATCGCGGTGTCCGGCTTGGCGCGGAAGTTCTGCACGATCACCTCCTGGATCGAGCCGTACTCCCGGTGCACCCGGCGCAGCGCGAACAGCGTCTCGGCCCGCTCGGTGAGGTCCTCCCCGATGCCGACCAGCAACCCGGTCGTGAACGGGATGCTCAACCGGCCGGCGTCCTCGAGGACCCGCAGCCGGACTGCCGGGTCCTTGTCGGGCGAGCCGAAGTGCGCCTCGCCGCGGACCTCGTGCAGCCGGGTGCTGGTGGTCTCCAGCATCATCCCCATCGAGGGGGCCACCGGCTTGAGCCGGCTCATCTCCGCCCACGACATCACCCCGGGGTTGAGGTGCGGCAGCAGGCCGGTCTCCTCCAGCACCCGGACGGCCATCGCCCGGACGTACTCCAGCGTGGAGTCGTAGCCGGCCGCCTCGAGCCAGGCCCGGGCCTCGGGCCAGCGGTCCTCGGGCCGGTCGCCGAGGGTGAACAGCGCCTCCTTGCAGCCGAGTGCCGCCCCTTCTCGCGCGATCGCCAGGATCTCGTCCGGGGACAGGAACGGGGACTCGACCTTGCCGGGGACCGTGACGAACGTGCAGTAGTGGCAGCGGTCGCGGCACAGCCGGGTCAACGGCACGAAGACCTTGCGCGAGTAGGTGACCAGGCCGGGCCGGCCCGCGTCGGCCAGGCCCGCGTCGCGCACCCGCCGGGCGACGACGGTCAGCCGCTCGAGCTCGTCGCCGCGGGCGGCGAGCAGGGCGGTCGCCTCGCGGACGTCGACGGGCTTCGCGGCCTCCACCCGGGCGACCGCTCGCGACACCTCTCGTGGGCTGACCGTGGACTTCCGCTGGCTGGGCACCGGTCCATGATCGCGGGTCGTCCGGACCGGTGCACGTCCGGGGGACCGCCTGGTGAACCACGCCGGCGGTGGACGCGTGTTCCCGGCAGGGACTTGACCCGGGGAGGGTGACATGGCTGGACAGGCGAGGGCGATGAGGAGAAGCGGTCGGCGCGTCGGGGCGGGGCTGCTCGTGGCGGTCGGGCTGGCGCTCGCGGCGTCGGCCTGCGGCTCGAGCGGTACGACGACCGGGGCCTCCAGCTCTGCATCGGGGGCGGGCTCCACGTCCGGCGGCGTGTCCGTCGGCAAGACCGGCGCCGGCACGGTGCTCGTGGACGCGAAGGGGATGACCCTCTACGCGTTCGCCGCCGACAGCGTGGGCCACTCCGTGTGCACCGGCTCGTGCGCGACGTACTGGCCGCCGGTGCCTGGAGCGGAGAAGGCGCACGTGTCGAGCGAGGTGACCGCACCGGTCGGCACCGTGACCCGCTCGGACGGCTCGAGCCAGCTCACCGTCGCCGGGTACCCGATGTACACCTACGCCGGGGACACCGCCGCCGGGCAGGACAACGGCCAGGGGAAGAACCTCTCCGGCGGCTTGTGGTGGGTGGTCAACCCCGACGGCACCTGGGTGAAGACCACGGCCGGCTCCTCCCCGTCCTCGCGGGGCGGCGGCTACTGAGCGCCCGGTGGCCGTCCGGGACGTTCGGCCCTGACGGCGACCGCCCGCGGTTGAGACCGTCGAGGGGTCAGCGCACCCAGTTACGGCGCACCGGGCGGTGTCAGATGAGCAGGTCCAGGTCCTTCCTCGCAGTCCTCCTGTGCGCGGTGCTGGCGGTGCCGCTGCTCGCCGGCGGGTGGCCCGCCGCGGCGGCCCCGGTCACCCCCACGCTGGTGGGGATCCGGGCCGCGCACCACCCCGGCCTCGACCGGATCGTGTTCGACTTCCGCGGCGGGCTGCCGGCCGGCCGGCAGGTGCGCTACGTGTCCCGGCTCGTCTCCGACGCGAAGGGCGAGCCGATCCCGGTCCCGGGCCGGGCGATCCTCCAGGTGCGGTTCTCCCCGGCCGACGCGCACGACGCCACCGGTCCGACCGCACCGGCGGCCCGGGCGTTCGCGCTGCCGAACATCATGAAGGTCCAGCGGGCCGGCGACTTCGAGGCCGTCACGACGTACGGCGTCGGGCTGGCGAAGCGCACCAGCGTCCACACGTTCACGCTGACCCGGCCCAGCCGGGTCGTGATCGACATCCGGTCGGCGTTCAGCACGGTCCGGCGCCACGTCTACTTCCTGGACCGGGACCGGTTCGTCGCCAACCGGCCGCCGTTCTTCGTCCCGCGCGCCCGCCAGGTGCGGATCTTCACCCCGGCGACCGGGCTGATGGACCGGCTGTTCGCGGGGCCGGTCCCGGCCGAGCGGGCCGACGGGCTCCGGCTGGTGCGGTCGGGCGCGACCGGCTTCAGCCATCTCCGGATCGGCGACGGCATCGCCCGGGTGCGGCTGACCGGCGGCTGCGACAGCGGCGGCTCGACGGTCACGATCGCCGGCGAGATCATGCCGATGCTGCGGCAGCTGGGCTCCGTGCGCTGGGTGAAGATCTACGGCCCTGGCGGCCACACCGAACGGCCCACCGGTCGCGTCGACTCGATCCCGACCTGCCTCGAGCCGTGACCGCCCCGGCGCCGGGCAGCCACCGGCAGGGGGCCGGCCACTACGACCGGGACCGCACGGCCTGGTGGGACCGGGACAGCGACCGCTGGTACCCGGTCGGACCGGGCCGCGACGAGCTCGACGTCGAGCTGCAGGACGCCGGAGCCGCCTCCTGGTACGCCGCGCTGCTGGCCGCGGTCGGCTCGCTGCAGGGCAGCGCCACCATGCGCTTCGTGGGTCGGGTGCGCGCGCCGGACCGGCCCGGGAAGTCGCCGACCGTGCGGGGCGACACCTTCCTGCGGTTGCGCAGCCTGCCGGACGACGTGCCTCCCGACGAGTCCTACTGCCCGGGCATGGACGCGGCGCTGCTGCGGCTGCGGCAGCGGCTCGAGGGCGAGGGCTGGCTGGCCGCTGGCCGCGGGAAGGAGCCGTGGGCCTACCACTACGTCCGGCCCCGGGTGCGGTGGGATCAGCCCCTCGGGGACGAGGCGGCCCGGGAGGCGCCGCCCGGGGACTGAGTGGTCGGAAAGAGGTCCGAGCCGACGTGTTGCACAGACGGACCCGGTCCGTCACCATCGGGTCGATGACGGGAGCCGAGAACGTGCCGGAACGATCCAGCTGGGACGTCGACCCGGTGCTGCGCGACCGCTGGTTCGAGGCGCTCTACGAGACCCCGCTCATGTTCTCCGGCATCCTCGACCGGGAGGGTCGGGTGCTCGACGGCAACCGGCTGTCCATCGAGGGCTGCGGCCTCGACCGTGCGACCACCCTGGGCCGGCCCTTCTGGGAGGGCGGCTGGTGGTCACCCGACCCGGAGCTGTCCGCGGAGGTCCGCGAGCGGTGCGAGGAGGTCGTGCGCACCGGTCACCCGTGGCGGGGATCCAGACCCTTCTTCCTCGGCGACGGCACCCGACGGTTCGTCGACCTCGCCATCTTCCCGCTCCGCGGTGCGATCGGGGACGGGCCGGTCACCCACCTGGTGGCGACCGGCAGCGACGTCACCGACGCCGTGAACGCCCAGCGGGACCGCCAGGAGCACCAGCAGCGCGAGCTCGAGCTGGTGATGGCGACCGAGCAGCTGGCGGCCGACCGGCTCGCCCAGCTCTCGGCCATCTCCCTGGCGGTCGTGGAGGCCGAGACCGTCGGCGACCTGGGCCGGGTCGTGGTGAACAGCGGCCTGCGGGTGCTCGGCGCCGACGGGGGCTTCCTCGCGGTGCGGGACTCCGACGGCGTCCGGGTGGTCCGCGAGCGGTCGAGCCGGGGGGTGACGTGGGGCGGGCGGCGGGCGCTGCCGCTGGACGCCGACACGCCCGCGGCGTACGTCTGCCGCACCGGGCACGCGCTGCTGCCGGGGACCGGCGACGCCTCCTCGGCCACCCTGCCGCTGGAGATGGGGGACCGGGTGCTCGGCGCGGTCGGGGTGTCGTGGAACGCCGCCCACGGCATCGGCGAGGACGAGATGGGCCTGCTGAGGGGGTTCGCGGCGCAGTGCGCCCAGGGCCTCGACCGGGTGCAGCGCCTCGAGCGGGCGCGCGCCGAGGCCGACTCGGTGCGGCTGATGTCGGAGATGCTGCAGCGCTCCTCGCTCAGCCAGCCCAGCACCCCGCACGACCTGCAGCTCGCGGCCCGCTACCGGCCCGCCGAGCAGGCGGCGCAGATCGGCGGCGACTGGTACGACGCGTTCGTGGACACGTCCGGCGCGACACTGCTGACCGTCGGCGACGTCAATGGCCACGACCAGACCGCCGCGGCGGCGATGGGGCAGGTGCGCAACCTGCTCCGGGGTCTCGCCTACGACACGGGGGAGGGACCGGCGCGGCTGCTGACCCGGCTCGACGCGGCCCTCGGCGGGCTCCAGCTCGACGTCATGGCCACGGCCGTGGTGGCCCGCGTCGACCCGGTGCCGGTGGCGCACCAGGCCGGCGTCTGGCGCTGCTCGTGGAGCAGTGCCGGCCACCTGCCGCCGCTGCTGCGGAGGCCCGACGGGCGGGTGGTCCGCCTGGAGGAGCCCGGCCCCGACCTGATGCTCGGCGTCGACGTGTCCACGACCCGGCACCAGGGGTACGTCGACCTGGTGCCCGGGTCGGCCCTGCTGCTCTACACCGACGGGCTCGTCGAGCGGCGCGACGAGCACCTCGACGTCGGCATCGACGCCCTGGCCGGCACCTTCGCGCACCTGCACGACCTGGCTGCCGAGGAGCTGTGCGACGCGGTCCTCGAGGCTGCCGCGACCAGTGGGGCCGGCGAGGACGACATCGCGGTGCTGGTGCTCGTGCGGGACGCACCCTGACCCGGCTCCGCCGACCGCCGGTCCGGGTCGGTCAGGTCACCACCCGGTAGCGCGCCAGCATCCCGGCGGCGATGTGGTCGTTGACGTGGCAGTGGAACAGCCACGTCCCCGGGTCGTCCGGCACCATGTCGGAGACCATCATCATCCCGGCCAGCAGCTGGATCATGTCCGAGCGCATCCCGTTGGTGGTCACGGTGTTGCCGTGCCAGTGCGGCGTGTGCACGTCGACCTCGGTGCCGAGCGTGTAGGTGTACCAGCGGACCCGCTGGCCGACCTTCACCTCGGTCACCGGCCCGTTGCCGTAGACGTAGCCGTTGACCGAGTGCATCAGGTTGCTCTCCTCGAAGGCCTCCTCGTCGTCGCCGGCGACCTCGTGCGGCTCCCGCGCCTCCTCCTGCAGGTTCCGGTCGAGGTGCGGGCTGGCGTTCTCGTTCTCCACCGTGAAGTAGGAGAACACCTCGCGGTCCACGTCGGCAGGGGTCGCGGTGGCCCGGTCGGCCTTCCCGCGCGCGGTGACCACCATCGGCCCGACCAGCCCCGCGTTGGTGTCGGCGATCTCGTCGGTGTGCGAGTGGTACATCCACATCACCGAGGAGCCGTCCATCGGCCCGGGCCCGGCGCGGTCGGGCACCTTCCAGGAGTAGGTGTGGGTGCCGCCCGGCGGGACGGCGTCGTCGCGCTTGGCGCGGCCCCCGGTGCCGTCGGCGTACGGCGCTCCCTCGGCCGCCTTGGTGTAGAACACGCCGTGCGGGTGGACCGATGCCGGGTACGAGGTGTTGTTCTTGAACACCACCTTGATGGTGTCGCCGACGACGGCCCGGATCACCGGCCCCATCATCCCGAGCGTGTCGTCGCACGGCTTCACCCCGGCCGGACAGCGGGTCGGGACCGGTGTCCGGCGCGTGAAGGTCGCGTCGGTGTAACCCCGGTAGAGCGACTTGCGGTAGACGTGGCCGACCCGGGTCGGGCCGTTCTCGACGAACACCTTCTCGGTGTCCCTCCACGGTCGTCCCGCGATGTCGTTGCGGTCGTGCGGCGCGTAGTCCCACAGCACCTCGTCGGCCGCGATGTAGTACGTGCGCTGCTGCCCCGCCTTGGCGGTGCCCGTCCCCGTCGCGGCGTCTGCGGCCCGGTCCCACGGCAGCGAGCGGGCGAGCCCACCCCCGGCCAGCACCAGCCCCAGCACCGCAGCCCCCACCAGTCCCCGTCGCATGCATGTCATCTTGCCCACCGCGAGGTTCTTCCGCGCTGGCCCATCCGGGCGGCTCGTCACCACCCGTCGGGGCCAGCCTGTGGGCCCCGGGGGTCAGGACCGCACGTGCCGCTGCCAGTCCGCGGGGACCCGCCCGGCCGGGCCGGGCGCCGGCTGGTCGGCCGGGTGGGAGCCCGGTGGCGCGAGCGGCGGGCCGCCGAGCAGGTCGCCGGTCACGTAGTCGAAGAACCAGTCCTCGCCGGGCTCGAAGCTCTGGATGTAGCGGTGCCCGCTGGCCCGTGCGTGCGCGGTGGCGTGGCCGGAGGGCGAGGAGTCGCAGCAGCCGACGTGCCCGCACTCGGCGCAGCGGCGCAGGTGCACCCACCAGCCCGGTGGTGAGGCGGCGTCGCAGTCCTGGCACCCGGTGCCGCTGGGCGGGACGCCGATGTCGATGCCGTCGGCCGGCTGGTCACTGCTCATGTGGTCTCCCCGATCCGTGGCCCCTCCAACGGGAGCCGTACGACGAAGGTGGTGCTGCCGGGCTCCGAGGCCACCTTGAGGTAGCCCCGGTGCTTGTTCACGACGATGCGCCAGGCGAGGTCCAGGCCGAGCCCGGTGCCGTGGCCGATCGGCTTGGTGGTGAAGAACGGCTCGAAGATCCGGTCCCGCACGTCGTCGGGGATGCCGGGGCCGGTGTCGTGGACCGTGACGGTGGCGAAGTCGGCGTCGGCGTGCGTCGCGATGGTCAGGGAGCCGGTCTCGCCCATGGCCTGGACGGCGTTGTCGATGATGTTGGTCCACACCTGGTTGAGCTCGGCGGCGTACGCCGGCACGGCGGGCATCGACGCGTCGTACTCCTTCACGACGCGGACGCCGGGCGGGATCTTGCGTGCGAGCATCACCAGCGTGCTGTCGAGCAGCTCGTGCAGGTCGACGGTCTGGTGGGGGGAGCGGTCCATCTGGGAGTACTGCCTCGCGGCGTCGACCAGGGTCGAGATGCGGGTGGTGGAGTCGGTAGAGCTTCTCCTCGGGCGGGTCCCACGGCTTGAGCAGGTAGTGGTCGGCGTCGACGAGGTTGATCGCGGAGATCGCCGCGTCCGTGTCGGCGTACGCCGTGAGCAGCACCCGCTTGGCGAACGGGAAGACGTCCATCGCCTGCTCGAGGAACTCGATGCCGTTCATGTGCGGCATCCGGTAGTCGGCCAGGATCACCGCGACCTGATCGCCGCGGAGCTTCAGCTCACGCAGCGCCTCGAGGGTCTGCTCGCCGCTCTCGCCGCGGACGATCCGGTGCTCCTCGCCGTACGCGCGGCGCAGGTCGCGGGCCACGGCCCGGGACACGCCGGGGTCGTCGTCGACGGTGACGATCGCCGGACGGCTCGGACGCTCGGACCCGCTCACGGTGGCTCCCCTCCTCGCGCCCGGCTCGGCAGCCGCCCCTGCAGTCTGCCACCGCGTGGCGAACCGGACGCGGGTGCGGCACACTCGTCAGGTGACGAGCACCGACGAGGGGCAGCCCGTCGCGAAGAGCGGAGCCCGGTCGTCCACACGCCGTCGCGCCCTTCTGGTCGCCGGGCTGGTCGGGCCGCTGGTCCTCGTGCTCGTCGTCGTGGTCGCGGGCCGGCACCCCGACGGCGTCGCCCCGCCGGCCCGGGCCGGCACCGCGGCCTCCGTCCCGCCCGCGCGGCACGTGTTCGTGGTGAACATCGAGAACAAGGGTTTCGACGCCACCTGGGGTCCGTCCTCGCGGGCGCCGTACCTGGCCCGGACGCTGCGCGCCCGAGGGGTGCTGCTGACGTCGTACTACGGCACCGCGCACAACTCCCAGGGCAACTACGTGGCGCAGATCTCCGGCCAGGGCCCGAACCCGTCGATGCAGTCCGACTGCCACGTGTACTCGCCGTTCACGCAGGTCACCACCGTGGCTCCCGGGCAGGTCGTGGGCCACGGCTGCGTCTTCCCGGCGTCCGTGCCCACTTTGCCAGGGCAGCTCACCGCACGGGGGCTCTCCTGGAAGGGCTACCTGGAGGACATCGGCACGCCCTGCCGGCACCCGGCCCTGGGGGCGGTCGACGACACCCAGAGGGCGAAGGTGGGGGACCAGTACGCCGCGCGGCACAACCCGTTCGTGTACTTCCGGTCGATCACCGACTCTGCCGCCTGCGCCGAGCGGGTCGTCGGGCTGGCGGCGCTCCGAGCCGACCTGGAGCGGACCGCCACCACCCCGAACCTCTCCTACATCACGCCGAACCTCTGCCACGACGGGCACGACCAGCCCTGTGTCGACGGGCAGCCCGGCGGGCTGGCCAGCGTGGACACCTGGCTGCGCAGCTGGGTGCCGCGGATCCTGGCATCGCCGGCGTTCCGGCGCGACGGGGTGCTGGTGATCACCGCCGACGAGTCCGACAGCCCGGAGTCCGACGCGACGGCCTGCTGCGGCGAGGGGCCCGGACCCAACACGCCGCGGCCGGGCATCGTCGGGCTCGGCGGCGGCCGGGTCGGCGCACTGGTGCTGTCGCGCTGGACCCGTCCCGGCACGTCGAGCGCGACGCCGTACAACCACTACTCGCTGCTGGGCTCGGTCGAGGACGTCTTCGGTCTCGGTCACCTCGGCTACGCCAGGCTGGTGGGGCTGCCCCGCTTCGGGCGCGACGTCTACAACAGCGGCTGGAGCCGCTGAGCGGCGCTCAGCGGACGACCAGCAGCCGGTGCATCCCGTCGGCGTAGTGGTGGGGCAGGTTGCAGACCAGCTCGTAGCGGCCGGGCGTCAGCCGCAGGCTGGTCCAGCCGGTCGAGCCGGAGGCGATCCCGTCGCCCTCACCGGCCGCGCACGACGCCGACGCCTCACCGAGGCTGCCGGCCTCGTCGACCCGCCCGTCCGCCCCCGGGGTACGGCGCCCGGCGGCCTGTCCCGCGGCGAGCGGCAGCACGACCAGCTCGTGGGTGCGCCAGCCGCGGTTGGCGGCGACGAGGCTGACCTGCCCGGCCGGGACGGTGCCGGTCGAGGTGTGCAGCACCATCCGGGCGCGGCCGCCGCCCATCATCGTCTGCCTGCCCAGGTCGGCCAGCACGACCCGGACGGTGCTGCCGGGCAGGGTCGCCGGTGCCGCGCAGGCGCGGGACGCGTCGTGGCCCCCGCGCATCATCGCCGGACCGGGGCCCGTGCGGGTCTGCTGGCCGCAGCCGACGAGGGCCAGCGCCGGCAGCACGGTCGCGAGCACGAGGAACCGACGGCGGCGGGGGAGGGGCACGGGTCCAGTCCACCCCGGGTGCCCGGCGGCGGGGCAGTGGCGAAGGTCCCCGGGCTGGCGCCGGTGGGCCTGGACCGGCTCAGCCGATCGGTGTCCCCAGCCGCCGCGGCTCCGGGACCTGGGCGGCCACCTGGTCGCCGTCGGAGAGCCTCCGGATGCCCAGCAGGACCGCGGCCAGCGCGATCGGCACCAGGACCAGGTCGAGCTCTCCGAGCCGCGGCAGCTCGCCGAGCAGGGCGGCGCCGAGGCCGATGCTCACGGTGAGCGCGAGCAGGTCCTGCGCCGGCATCGAGGAGGCCAGCCGGCCCTTGTGGAGGGCGGCCTGGGTGAGCACCAGGCCGGCGCCGCCCGCGCCCAGCGCCCCCGCGAGCACGAGCGCCCACCCGGGACCGAGGGGCACGGCGGAGCCGAGGACGACGCGGAAGAGCGCGTCGCTGAGGCCGTAGCAGGTGCCGGCGGCGGCCCCGAGCAGCAGCGCCTGGAGCCGGGGGCTGGAGGATCGGGAGACAGCGGCGAGCGTCACCGCCACCGCGAGCGCGGCGACCGCGGCGGCCGCGGGTCCCAACCCGGTACCGCCGTGCACCAGGTCGCGCCCGAGCCGGACCGCCAGCACGGCCAGCCCGCCGGCGGTCTGCACGGCCGCCAGGGTCTGCCGGCGGGTGGGCCGGTGCCGGCGCAGGAACGCCTCGGCAGGGACGGCCACCACGATCGCGGTCAGGGCCAGTGGCTGCACGAGAGTCAGCGGTCCCGCGTGCAGGGCGGCCACGTGGGTGAGGGCGCCCAGCCAGTCCAGGGCGGTCCCGGCCAGCCACAGCGGACGGGACGCGGTCCGCGCCATCGAGCCGCCGGGCACCACACCGGCCAGGCCGCCGGTACGCACCGGGGAGGCCGCGTGTGCCTGCAAGGCGGTGCCGGCCCCGAACAGCACGGCCGCGACCAGCGCCAGACAGACGGCGGTGGTCACGGCGCGCTGCCCGACCGGAGCCCGTGCTCGCCGAGCGGACCGACGGTGAGCCCCTGCTCACGCGCCAGCGCCACCACGCCCGTCAGTGCGCCGAGTGCCGAGCGCCAGGACCCCGGGGCCGAGGTGCAGCTGCTGTCGTGGAGCAGGACCGTGGCACCCGGTCCGAGCCGGTCCGCGACCGTCGCGGTGACGCTGTGCGCGGTCGCGTGGTCGGTCCAGTCCCGGCCCCAGCTGCTCCAGAGCACCGGCGCGAGCCCCGCGCGGCGGGCGGACACCAGTCCGGCGGTGGTCAGCACGCCGTACGGCGGCCGCCACCAGACCGGGTCGACGCCGACCCGGTGCCGGAGGGTGTCGACGCTGCGGGTGATCTGCCGCCGGGTCGAGACCGGCCCGCGCAGGGCCAGGCTGCGGTGGTCCCAGCCGTGCACGCCGACCTCGTGGCCGCGCAGGGCCAGCTCCCGGGCCAGGCCGGGTGCCCGCTCCACCATCGAGCCGAGCACGAAGAAGGTGGCCCGCACCCCGAGGTCGTCGAGGAGGTCCAGGAACGCCGGTGTGCTCGCGGGGTCGGGGCCGTCGTCGAAGGTCAGCGCGACGTGGTCCGGTCGTCCGTCGCCGTTGAGCCGCGGCAGCCGGTCACGGACCGCCGGCAGCCGGGTCAGCCCCGGCAGCAGGTCCAGCCCCGCCAGGCCCGCCAGCGCCAGCGGGAGCAGGGCCGCGGCGGGGACCGGCCTCACGAGCCGGGCCGGGCCTCGGTGACGGTGCCCAGCCGCAGGCCGAGCCGGGAGGCCTGGCCGTCGGCGCGGACCAGGGCGGCCGCGAGCCGGCCCGCCGAGTCGCCGGTGCCGCGCCGCAGCAGCCACACGCGACCGGCCGGCGCGGCCGTGCCGGCGCCCGGTGCACGATCCCGCCCGGCGTGCGCGGCGATCAGGATCCGGGTGCCGTCGCGGCGGGCGACGACGAGATCGAGCGCCTCCACCGGACCGTCCGAGACCACCACCGGGGTCACCGGCAGCCCGGCCGCCGCCAGCCCCGCGGAGGCGCCGCACGACTGGGGGCGCGAGGTGTGGTGCAGCAGCGTCGAGACGGCGCACCCGCGGGTGAGCAGCGGGATCCCGGCCTGCCCGAGGGTGCGGGCAGCAGTGAGGTCGGCGGGGGTCGGGCGGTCCGGCACCAGGACGGCGGCGCGGGACCGGCGCAGCCGCGCGACGTCGGAGCGTGCCGCGCCCAGCGTCGCCGGCGCGACCACCACGGCGACCGAGCCGACGGGCATCCGGGTGACCCCGATGCCGTGCCGGGTGGCGGCGCTCACGCCCTCGGTGGCGCCCACCGAGGTGAGGGCGACCAGCGCGGCGGCGCCGACGGCGGCGGCCCGGCGGCGCGCGGTGCGCCGGCTCCGGCGGGTCCGGGCGGCGCCGAGGTCGGTGGCCAGGCCGCGGGCGCGCAGGTCGCTCAGCACGATCGCGCTGGCGTCGTGCCGGGCGGCGGAGACCGCCTCCTGGACGGCCTGGCGGGCGGCGGGGAGCAGCTGCTGGCGGAGCGCGTGGCGGAGCTCCTCGACGGTGTCCGCGAGCGGGGCTACGCCCGCCCGGGCGAGCACGTCGCCGTTGGCCTTGCCGTGGCCCGGGATGCAGGCGTAGGTGACCGCGGGGAGCCCGGCGACCAGGGACTCCGAGAAGGACAGTCCGCCGGCGTTGTGGACCAGCACGTCGCAGACCTGCATCAGCTCGTGCATGTCGGTGCGCCAGCCGAAGGCGCGGACGTCGGGCCGGCCGGCCAGCTCGGCGAGCAGCCGCTCGTTGCGGCCGCACAGCACCAGCGGCGTGGCCACGCCCGTCGCCACCACGGCGTCGACGGTGTCCACCACCCGTCCCAGCCCCAGCGAGCCGGTGACCACCAGGGCCAGCGGACGGGCCGGGTCGTGGCCGAGCTCGGCCAGCAGGGCGGCACGGCGGCCGGCCGGCAACGGGGCCGCGAAGCGCTGCGGGACCAGGGGACCGGCCACCGTCATCGCGATGCCGTAGTCCTGCTCGCCCATCGCGCTGGTGGCCGGCATCGTGGTCAGGTGCCGGTGCACGTGGGGGTGCACCCAGAGCGCGTGCACGGACGGGTCGGTGAGGAAGGTGGAGGTCGGCACGGTCAGCCGGCCGCGCCGGACCAGCCCGCCCAGGGCCTGGCTGGCCAACGGGTACGTCGACACCACCGCGTCGGCGCGGGTCTCCTCGCACCACCGACGTACGCCGCGCTCGGCGATCCGGCAGACCAGCAGGCCGAGACGCTGCACGGCGCCCGGCCGCTCCATCCGGGCGTAGAGCCAGTCGTAGAACCACGGCGTCCGGTTCACCGTCTGGGTGTAGCCCTCCCGGACGGTGTAGCGCATCCAGCCCGGCAGTGCGTCGAGGAAGTCCCGGGTCTCGGTGAGCACGCCCCGCCGCTCCAGCCGGTGGGCCAGCTCGCGGGCGGCGCCGTCGTGGCCGGCGCCGACGGAGGCGGAGACGATGAGCACCCGTTCGGGGGTCGTGCCGCGGGGGTCTCCCACCGTGCGTCCTCCGTGCTGAACGGTCGTTCGGTGCGAACGGCCTGATAGCTACACGCTAGGGACGAAACGTGACCGTTACCTGAACGGAACACGGCGGCTGCGAGAGTGGGGAGCATGGTGGTCGGGCTGGGGGGTGCGTTCGCCGCCGCGCTGCTGTACGGCGTGGGCACGGTGCTCCAGGCGGTGGGGGTGCGCCGGGTCGCCGCGGCGCACGGGAGCGGCCTCGGGCGCCGGTTGCTCGCCGGCCGCCTGTACGCCCTGGGCCTGCTGCTGGACGCGCTCGGCTTCCTCGCGTCGCTGGCAGCGCTGCGCACGCTGCCGCTGTTCGTGGTCGAGTCCGCCGTCGCGTCCAGCGTCGCGGTGACCGCCGTGCTCGCGGTGGCGTTCCTCGGCGTCCGGTTGCGGCGCGGTGAGGTGCTCGCGCTGGTCGCGGTCGGGGCCGGGCTGGTGCTGCTGGCCCTCAGCGCCACGCCGGGGGCGGCGCACCCGCTCACCGCGGCCGGCACCCTGCTGCTGGTGGCCGGGCTGGTCCCGGCCGTCGCCGTCGGCGCCGTCGGGCTGTCGTCGTCGGGCGGGCACAGCCACGTGTGGCTCGCCGTCGCGGCCGGCCTGGGTTTCGGGGGCACCGGGATCGCGGCCCGGGTGCTGGTGTGGCCGGCGCACTGGTGGCTGCTGGCCGGCAGCCCGGTGGTCTGGGCACTGGTGGGCTACGCCACCGTCGCCCTGGTCGCCTACGCCCTGGCCCTGGCCCGCGGGGCGGTGACCACCGTGGCGGCGCTGACCTTCACCGTGGAGACGGTGGTGCCGGCCGTGGTGGGGCTGGCCTGGCTGGGCGACCAGGTGCGGCCGGGCTGGGCGGTGCCGGCAGCGGCGGCGTTCGCGCTCACCCTGGCCGGCTGCGTCCGGCTGGCCGGGCATGCGGGGGAGTGAGGCGCGGGCCGGGACTCCTCAGACGGCCAGCAGCGCGGCCAGCAGGGCGTCGACGTCGAGGTGGTCGGGCTCGGCGCCCGGCCGGATCACCTCCTGCGCGCGGGCGAGGAACGCCGCCACGTCGGAGGTCCTCATCTGCACCAGCGCCTGGCCCGCGAGCGAGCACAGGTCGACCATGACGACCGCGCGCCCGGCGGTGTCCAGGCACGGCCACACGTGCACGTCCCCGTCGCCGGACGGCTCGTGGACGCCCCGGCTGAGCAGGTCGCGCGCGAAGATCCAGCGCACCGGTGCGGACTCGGAGGTGTGGAAGTCGAGCGAGACCGCGAACGGGTCGTCCGCGTCGTACCCCAGCTCGGCGGGGACCGGGGTCAGCTCGCCGTCCTCGTCGATCAGCCCGGCCGTCAGCGGGTGCGTCACGATGGGCGGGGTGAGCATCAGGGGCCTCCAGGGGTCGTCGGTGGTCCACGCCGGCGTGGTGGTCCGTCCTCCATCCTGGCGGTCGGGGCGGCCGCAGCACAGGGACGCAGGTGCCCACCGCGGCTGGTGCATGCGCACCAGCCGGAGTTGTCCGGTACGCCCGTACTGGTCCAGTCCTGCTCGTCAGGCCCGGGTATCCGGACTAGCCTGGCGACGTCCCGGCCGAGCCCCCGCCGTCCGGGATGATCGCCGCGTCAACTCTGCTAGATGATCGCCGCGTCAACTCTGCAAGGGGGTCATGATTCATACGGTGCCTTGGATCCACGAAGCGGTCTTCACGAGTGACTCGTCCAGCCCCTCGCAGGCCCGCGTCTTCGTCTCGATGCGGCTGTTCGAGCACGGCCTCGAGCACCTGGGTGACGACCTCTCCCTGGTGGTGAGCGAGCTCGCCACCAACGCCGTCCTGCACGCGCGGTCGACGTTCAACGTGCGCCTCGAGGGCACCGGTGGCGGTCACGTGCTGCTGAGCGTCCAGGACGACGGGCCGCCCATCCCGGCGCTCGTGCACGCGGGAACGAGGAGTACGTCGGGCCGGGGTCTGCACCTCGTCGACGCGCTCAGCCACGGCTGGGGGGTGCGACCCCTCATGGGGAGCGGCAAGGAGGTCTGGGCGTCCTTCGAGGTCGACCCGGGCCGCTGAGCGGTCACCGGCGACCGGGCCGGGGCCGACACCAGGCCGGTCGGGACCTAGGACTCTGCCGTGACCGGGCCGGTGGGCCGACGGTGGGGAGGCCCAGCGAACCGTGCCGTGCCCCGCGACGGGTGCTCGGTCCCGGCTCCCCCGAGAGGTGATCGCCGATGCCCGTGTCCGAGGTCCCGCCCGATCCGCCCGATCCGCCCGGTCCGTCCGGTCCGCGCGGACCGGCCTCCCCGGCCTTCGTGTCGGCCGACCGGACTGGTCGGCGCGCCTGCGCCTGGCGACTGCCGTGAGCGACGTCGACCGCGACGGTCAGCGGCGGGGGCTGCTCCAGTCGACCGTGGACGTCTTCCTCGACCGCACCCGGGCCGTGGCCGAGCTGGTCGGCTCCGCGGGCAGCACCGCCGTCGGGGTGCTCCCGGCACCGCTCCCG
This sequence comes from uncultured Actinomycetota bacterium, assembly GCA_963800225.1. Taxonomy (GTDB): domain Bacteria; phylum Actinomycetota; class Actinomycetes; order Propionibacteriales; family Nocardioidaceae; genus Nocardioides_B. The sequence goes on from CAWDAF010000006.1 coordinate 245,685, forward strand.
GACACGGTCGCGCGCATGCTGTCGGCCCTGGAGCAGCTCGTCGACGAGGTGCCCCCGATCACCGCCGAGCTCGACGTACTGACCGACGAGCTGCACGCCAAGCGGCTGAGCATCCAGGCCCTCCAGGCCGAGCTCGCCGCGCTCGACGGGCAGCTGGACGTGCTGGAGCGGTCGCTGGCGCCGTTGCGGATCTGGGCGCACCAGTGGAACCGGGTCCGGGGAACGCTGTCGGAGGCACTCGGCGGGTCTGCCGGACCGGGACCATCGTCCCGGCGCACCCCGACCTCGGGCCCTGGGGACACCCGCGATGAGGGAGCACGCTGAGGGCATGGCCAGCCACCAGACTTCCCTCGTCCGGGTCTGGACCGTCGCCGCCGGCGTCACGGGTGCGATCGGTCTCTACGCGTCGCTGCGGTCCTTCGGCGTGCTCGGGGCCCTGGGGCTGTTCGTGTCCTCCGCCGTGCTCGGCGTGATGCTCGTGGTCCCGTGGATGCCGGAGGTGACCTGGCGCTCGCGCAGCCTCGTTGTCGCCGGCCCGGTCACCGGCTTCGTGGTCGTGGTCGCGACCGGCGTCGCCGTCGTGATCGGCCCGTCGGCGGTGCTCTGGGTCCTGCTCCTCGTCGCGGTCTCACCGCAGGTCCTCCGACTGCTGGCGATGCTGGCCCGGCGGCTTGGCTGGATGGGCCCGGCCCGGGCGTCGGCACCCGACCCGGTGGTCGATCCCCCTCCCGGAGGTCCGCGGCCGACCGGCAGCGTGGTCCCGCGACAGCGCAAGCCGTCCTCGCACCGCCCGTCCTCGCACCCGACTCCGCCCCGGCCGGTCCCGCCGGCTCAGCCCGCCGAGGTGCTGCCGATGCCCGAGGACTTCGTGGTCCCGGATCTGATGGACGACGCCGACCTGTGCCAGGCCTGGCGTAGCAGCTACGTCGCCCTCGAGCGAGCCCGCTCCGTGGAGTCGCGGCTGCGGGTGGTCTCCATCCGCGCGATCTACCTCGACGAGCTCGAGCGCCGCGCAGGGGCGGGCTTCCAGGCCTGGATCGGCTCCGGGGCCCGGGCCGCCGGCGACCCCAGCCGGTACGTCGACCCGCACCGCCGCCACCTCGCCGACTAACCCCCTGGCCCCTCCCGATAGTCCGTGACGTTCTTGCTGGCCCGGGGCCGGTTCAGCAGCAAGAACGTCACGGACTATCCGGGGGTGGGGGGGTGTCAGGCGAGGGAGACCTGCTCCTGGAAGCGCGGCGCCACGGCCGTCCAGTCCAGCTCGTCGCGGATCCGGGTCGCCAGTGCCGCCGACGACCCGGGCTCCCCGTGTACGACGTAGACGACCTCGGGCTCGACCATCGTGGACAGCCACGACACCATCTGGGCGCCGTCGGCGTGCGCGGAGAACCCGTGCAGGCTCACCACCTCGGCGCGCACCGGCACGTAGTGGCCGTGGATCTTGAGCTCCCGGGCGCCGTCGCGGAGCTGCTGGCCGCGGGTGCCGTTGACCTGGAAGCCGGTGAGCACCACGCAGTTGCGCCGCTGCGGCAGCTGCGCCTCCAGGTGGTGCAGCACGCGGCCGCCGGTGGCCATCCCCGAGGCGGAGACGATCACGCACGGCCGGTCCGGGGCGTTGAGCAGCTCGGACGCGGTGCGGTCCGGGGCCGGCACCACGTGGCGGTCCCACTCCAGGTCGGCCGGGTCGAGGTCGGGGCGCAGCTGCGGGTCGTGGGCCTGCAGCGCGGCGCGGTAGACCTCCCACGCTCGTAGGGCCATCGGGCTGTCGACGTACACCGGGAGGTCGTGGGGGATCCGGCCCTCGCGACGCAGCCGGTTCAGCGCGTGCACGACCAGCGGGGTCCGGTCGACGGCGAAGGTCGGCAGCAGGCAGGTGCCGCCGCGTCGGGCGGTGCGGGTGACCGTCTGGGCGAGCAGGTCGTCGTCCGGCGACGGGTGGCTCTCGTCCCCGTAGGTCGACTCCACCACCGCGACGTCGACGTCGTGCGGCGGGGGTGGCGGCCGGAACAGCGGGTGGCCGTCCCGGCCGAGGTCGCCGCTGAACAGCACCCGCGTGCCGGCCACGTCGAGCTCGATGTACGACGACCCGAGGATGTGTCCCGCCGGGCGGAAGCGGGCCGTCACCCCGGGGGCCACCACCTGCGGCTCGTCGTAACCCACCGGGCGCATCAACCCGGCCGCCTTGGCCGCATCGGTCCGGTCGAACAGCGGCTGTGGGTCGGCGTGCTTCGACCAGCGGTGCTCGCGGCTGTGCTGGGCCTCCTGCTCCTGCAGGTGGGCGGCGTCCGCCAGCACGATCGCGGCGAGTGCCGCGGTCCCGGCGGTGCACCACACCGGGGCGCGCAGGCCGTGCCGAGCGAGCACGGGGAGGTAGCCGGTGTGGTCGAGGTGCGCGTGCGTGACGACCACGGCGTCCAGGCTGCGGGGGTCCACGAACGGCGGGTCCCAGTTGCGTCGTCGCCACTCTCGCTCGCCCTGGAACAACCCGGCGTCGACCAGCACCCGGGCGCCGGCCGTCTCGACCAGGAAGCGGCTCCCGGTCACCGTGCCGGCCGCGCCGTGGAAGGTGAGGGTCGCGTCGGCGCGGGCCGCTGGACCGGGGGCGGTCGCTGTCATCCGTCCACGCTGGCAGCACCGCCGCCACCGCGCCAGGGCCGGGAGACCCTGGCGCGGCCGGCCGGGACGTTCGCCTCTGGGACCCGGCCCGCGGGTCCGGTGGGCTGGGGGAGTGCCCACCGATGCGCGCCGGGACGTCGGTGACGACGACGTAGGAGCCGCCGTGTCCCTCTCGACCGGTACGGCGGACGCGGGGCTCGACCCGGCCGAGGCCGCGCGCCGGCTCGAGGAGCACGGGCCCAACGCCCTACCGGAGGCCGCGCCGCCCCGGGTGCTGAGCCGGGTCCTGGCGCAGCTGCGCGACCCGATGATCGTGCTGCTGCTCGTCGCCGGCGCGGTCACCACCCTCACCGGGGACGTGGCCGACACGGTCATCATCGTGGCGGTGGTGCTGATGAACACCACCCTCGGCGTGCTCCAGGAGCGACGCGCGGAGCAGGCCATCCGCGCGCTGGACAGCCTCGCCGCGCCCTGGGCGGTGGTGCTCCGGGCCGGTGCCAGGACCCGGGTGCCGGCCCGGGAGGTCGTGCCCGGGGACACCCTGGCGCTGGTGGCCGGCGACGTCGTGGCGGCCGACGGCGTGCTCGGCAGCGCCCACTCGCTCCAGGTCGACGAGTCCGCGATCACCGGTGAGTCGCTGCCCCGTGGCTGCGTGGCCGGGGACACCGTCGAGGCCGGCACGGTGGTCACCCGGGGCCGCGGGCACGCGACGGTGCTCCGCACGGGCGCCGCCAGCGGGCTCGGCCGGATCGCGGCGCTGGTCGCGGCCGCGCCGGTGCCGGCCACCCCGCTCCAGCTGCGGCTGACCCGGCTGAGCACCCAGCTGGTCGTGGGCATCGGCCTCCTCGCCGGGCTGGTGCTGGTCCTCGGCCTGGCGCAGGGCCGGTCGTTCACCACCATGGTGGTGGTGGCGCTGAGCCTCGCCGTGGCGGCGGTGCCCGAGTCGCTGCCCGCGGTCGTCTCGATCGCGCTGGCGCTGGGCGCCCGGCGGATGGCCCGCCGCCACGCCGTCGTACGGCGCCTGCCCGCTGTCGAGACCCTCGGGTCGGTGACCGTGCTGGCCTCGGACAAGACCGGCACCCTCACCGAGGGCCGGATGACCGTCGAGGAGGTGTGGGCCCCCGACTCGGACGGGGTGCGGGACGGCCCGGGGCAGGAGCTCGCGCGCGACCTGCTGCTGTGCAACGACGCCCACGCCGAACCGTCCGGCGCCTCGCCGTCCGGCCGCACGCTGGTCGGGGACCCGCTCGAGCGGGCCTTCCTGGAGCTCGGCGCCACCGCCGGGCTCGACCTGGACCGGGTCCGGCGGGACTGGCCACGGGTCGCGGAGCAGCCCTTCGACGCGGTGCTCCGGCTGATGGTGACCGTGCACCGCCGGGGCGACCGCCCCCGGTGGCGGGTGGTGGTCAAGGGTGCGCCGGAGGCGGTGCTGGTCCGGGTCGTCGACGACGCGGTCGCGGGCCGGGCCCGGGAGGTCGCCGACGGCTGGGCGCGCGCGGGCAGGCGGGTGCTGATGGTGGCCTCCCGCGACCTGGACCACGAGCCGTCCGTCGACGCCCGGGACCTGGAGGTGAGGGGGCTGGTGGCGCTCAGCGACCCGCTCCGGGAGACCGCGGACGAGGTCGTCGGGCGGCTCCGCCTGGCGGGGATCCGGCTGGTCCTGGTGACGGGGGACCACCTCGCCACCGGACGGGCCGTCGCCGGCCGGCTGGGCCTGCTCGACGTTTCGCCGGAGACGGTCGAGGGGCCGTCGCTGGCCGAGCGGCTGGCCCGCGACGACGTACGCCGGGTCGGCCTGTACGCGCGCATCCGGCCCGAGCAGAAGGTGGACGTGATCCGGGCGCTGCAGCAGAGCGGCGAGGTGGTCGCGATGACCGGGGACGGGGTCAACGACGCCCCGGCTCTGCGCACGGCGGACATCGGGGTGGCGATGGGCGGCTCCGGCACCGAGGTCGCGCGCCAGGCCGCCGCGCTGGTCCTGGTCGACGACGACCTGCGCACGGTGGTGACCGCGGTGGAGGAGGGTCGCCGGATCTACGCCAACATCCGGACCTTCCTGCGCTACGGGCTCGCCGGCGGCCTGGCCGAGGTCGCGGTGATGCTGGCCGGACCGTTCCTCGGCCTCGGGGTGCCGCTGCTGCCGGCCCAGATCCTCTGGATCAACATGCTCACGCACGGCCTGCCCGGTGTCGCCTTCGGCACCGAGCCGGCCGACCCGGGGACGATGCGGCGGCCACCCTGCTCACCCCAGGAATCCATCCTCGGCGTCGGGCTGATGCGGCAGATCGCGGTCGCGGGGGCGCTGATCACCGCGGTCTCGCTGGTCGCCGGCGGGTGGGCCGCGACCCACGGCCTGCCGGTGCAGACGTCCGTCTTCGTCACCCTCGGCCTGGCCCAGCTGACGGTCGCCTGGGCGCTGCGGGCCCGGGTCCGGCCCCGCCGGCTCCAGGACCGCTCGGTCGAGGCGGCGGTGCTCCTCGCGGTGCTGGTGCAGCTGCTCGCCGTGTACGTCCCGGCCCTGCACCGGCTGCTCGGCACCGAGCCGCTCCCCGCGCACGCGTTGCTCGCGGCGGCCGTCCTCGCGCTGGTCCCTGGCCTGGTCGTCCGGCTGACCCGGGGGCGCCGCCCGCCCGACCCGGCGCCGCCAGGGACCTCGGTCCCCTCGCCGGGGGACGCCCGGCCCTGGGGGAGCGGTGCGGCCCTGGGCGAGCCTGGGGTTCTGGACCAGGAGGTGCCATGACCCAGCCCGACCCTGCACGCGAGGCTGCCGTCGTCGTCGGGGTCGACGGCTCCGAGCGCAACCAGGCGGCCCTGGACTGGGCGGTCGACGAGGCGGCCCGCTCCGGCCTCGACCTGCTGCTGGTGTCGGTCGCCTCCCCGGCCGCGCTGCCGCTGCCGCCCTGGACGGCCGAGACCCCCCTCCAGTACGGCGTCGACGAGACGACCGCCCTGCTCGACCGGGTACGCCGGCGGGTGCTGCCGCGCTGGGACCGGGTCGCGGTCGACGTACGCAGCGGGAACCCGTCGCGCGAGCTGGTCGCGGCCCTGGTGCCCGGGGACGAGCTCGTGGTGGGACGCCGTGGCATCGGCCCGGCCCCCCGCGCCGTCCTGGGCAGCACCTCGATCGAGTCGGCCGGACGTTCCGCCGTCGCGACCGTGATCGTGCCGGACGACTGGGACCAGCGCGCCCATGACGGCCGGCCGTTGGTGGCCGGGGTCGACGGGACCGAGCGGGACCTGCCGGTGCTGGACTTCGCCTTCGACCGGGCCGCGGCGCTCGGGGTCACCCTGGTGGTGGTCGCGGCCTGGGAGGCGCCCCCGCTGTACGCGCGGGAGCCGGCGGGCAACAGCGGCTGGACGGCGGAGGCGGAGGCACTGCTCGCGGACCGGCTGCGGCCGTGGACGGAGCGGCACGGCGGCGTGGACGTGGCCTGCTACGCACCGCCGAAGGAGCCCTCCGCCGCCCTGCTCGAGGACGCCCGGGACGCGCAGCTGGTGGTGCTCGGGAGGTTCGAGGGGGTGCACCACCTGGGCGGCTTCTCGGGGTTCTCCACCTGCCGGCGGGTGCTGCACCACGCGGTCTGCCCGGTCGCGATCGTCCCGGTCCCCACCCCCGTTAGTCCGTGACGTTCTTGCTGCGGAGGAGGGCCCGCAACAGCAAGAACGTCACGGACTATCCGGGGGTGGAGGCTGGGGTGGCGGAGGCATGCGCGTCGGCGGCGGGGACCAGCACCACGGGGCAGGCGGCGGCGGCCTCGTAGCGCTCGGCGAGGGCCTGCCGCAGCCCGGGCCGGCGGGCGTCCTGCGGCGGGGCACCCAGCACCAGCATCGCGGCGTCCCGGGTCATCTCGACAAGCACCGCGGCCGGGGTGCCCTCGGCCACGTGCAGGTGCGCCTGCCAGGGCAGCGCGGAGCACTCTGCGAGCGCGTCGCGGAACCAGCAGGTCGCGGTCGCCCGGGCCAGCGCGTGCTCCACGGAGGCCAGGTCCGGGGCGTGCGGGTGGTCGCCGCCGGCGTCGTACACGTGGACGGCGATCAGCGGCGCGGACGTCTCCTGGCTCTCCCAGGCCGCCCACCGCAACGCCTCCGCGGACGCGGGGGTCCCGTCCAGTCCGACCACGATCGGTGCATGTGCCATCTCGGTGCTCTCTCTCGGCTGCCGGCCGACGGCTCTCGGCCTGCACACCAGCCTGCCGGGGACCGGTCCCGGCCGACACCGCCGAGGGTCAGCAGCCGCAGGGACCAAAGTCCCCGGGCCGTCCGAGCCGGCTAGGGCTCGCGCTGGAGCACGTCGTCGAGACTGCGCCGAGGCGTGGGCGGCAGCTCGGAGCGGTCCCCCGCGAGCCAGCCGACCCGCAGCAGGATCTGCGGGCACACCAGGTCGTCGAGCAGCCCGGCCCGGACCTCGTGCTGGGTCTCGGCGACCTCGAAGACCTGGCTGAGCGGCACCACCGACAGCCCTTCGAGGGTGGCCTGCAGCCACACCGCGCTCATCGCCTCGCCGGCCTGGAGCCGCGAGACCACGTCGTCGACCTGGGTGCAGACGATCAGCATCCCCTCGGCCGGTGGACCCTCGTCGAGCACGGGGTCGTCCAGCACCCCCGGAGGGAACTCCCGGCTCAGCCCGCTCGGGGACTCACCCGTCGCGTACGTCGTCGGCCGGACGTCGGGGGTGACCCCGTCCCGGACGCCCTGGGTCCAGAAGCTCAGCTCCTCGACGTACCCGGGGTCCTCCTGCTGGAGGCGTGCGGCATGCAGCGTCAGCCGTTCCAGTCGGCGCCGGACCGCCTCGCTGTCGACGGGCAGCACCTGCGCGCCCCACAGCGTGCCGGTCGCGGCGAGGCTGCGGAGCCGTTCGGCCGGGAGCGGCCAGGAGGTGTACCGGCGGCGGTCGGTACGGCGCGCGGTGAGCGCGGAGAGCAGGTCGGCGCCGTGCGAGGAGGTGTTGTGGCTCGTCCGGAACGTCACCGAGGCCAGGAGGTGGGGGTCGTCGGAGTCCGGGCACCGCACCACCCGGGAGTCCCAGCCCAGGCCCGCGGCGGCGACCTGGAGGTGGTGCAGCGCGGCGCCGCAGCTCAGGATCAGGTCGCGGCCGTCCGGGTCCGCGTGCACGACCTGCCGGGAGCGGTCCGCGATCAGGTCGATCCGGTCACCGCGCAGCCGCCACAGCCACGGCTGGGTGTTGTGCACGCTGGGGGCCCGGCAGGCGAACCCGACCATCTCCTCGTACGGCGGCCGCGGACCGCCGCCCGCGACCCCGGAGGTGGCACCGGACCGCCGCTCGCCGCTCATCGCCGGCCTCCGGTCGCGGCACCGAGCTGGGGCCAGTCGCGGACCGCCGTCGGCACCAGCACGAGCAGCACCGGGACCGACCAGAGCCAGACGCCGAAGCCGAACAGCATCAGCAGCAGGTGGAACAGCACCACGCCCACCCAGCCGACCCTGGCGGCACGCCCGCCGGCGAGCAGCAGCGTCCCGAGGACCGCCTCGCCGGCGAACAGGCACAGTCCCCAGAACACGGGGGCAGCCATGAAGACGTCGGCCCATCCGGTGCGGACGAAGCCGTACAGGCCGGCGTCGGCGAAGTGCCGGTAGGCGGAGGGGCCGGCGGCGACGATGCCGAGGTGCACGCCGGCCATGGTGAGGAAGAAGACCCCCACCAGCCGGCGGGCCCGGGTGCCGGCCGCGCGGGTCGGGGCGGCCGTCGGCCCGGGGTCGGTCGGTCCAGCAGGGGTGGGCAGGGTCGGCCTCGTCCGGGGCGACGTCGTCGTGGTGGTCATGACCGGCCCGTCGTCGCCGGGGTGCGCAGCCGGCCCTCGGGCCGGGCGTCCCGGTCCGCCCGGTCGTGCGCCGGGACCACCTCCAGCGGGCACAGCGACTCCCGGACCAGCGCCCGGGTCAGCGAGCCGAGGTGGGTGGGCCGCAGCGGCGACGCGTTCCGGCCGATCAGCAGCAGGTCCGCGTGCCGGGAGGCGTCGACCAGCGCGTCGACCGGCCGCTCGTGCCGGACGTCCACGTGGACGTCGACGTCGGGGTAGACCGTCCGCCACGGCTCGAGACGCTCGACCAGCAGGTCATGGGTCCGGGTGCCCCAGGAGCGGACCGCGGCCCGGTCCGCCACCTCGGCGTACGAGCTGGGCACGAACCAGCCGTGCAGCACCGTCAGCGTCCCGCGCAGGGCCGCCGCGGTGGCGAAGGCGTCGTCGAGCAGGAACGGGTCGGCGTCGGCGTCGTCCACGCCGACGACGATCCGCGGGTCGGCCAGCGTCCAGGAGGACCAGAACTCCGGCACCGAGACCACCGGCACCGGGCAGCGGGCCGCGAGCCCGGTGACCACCGAGCCGGTGAAGACCCGGCGCAGCCGGGACTGCTGGCGGTGCTGGAGCACCACCCGGTCGCAGTCGGCGGCGAGCTCGAGCAGGGTCGCGACGACCGGGCCACGGCGGCTGAGCAGCTCCGGCTGCAGCTGCCCGTTCGAGAGCGCCCGGACCCGCTCGGCGGCCTGGTGCAGGAGACCCTCGCCGACCAGCTGGGCGGCGGAGAAGGTGACCAGCATGTTCTCCGGTCCGGACCCCCCGACCGGCGGGTGCACGACGTGGACGAGGCGCAGTGCGCGGCTCTCGTGGCGCGCGACACCGACCGCGTAGGCCAGCGAGGCCCCGTGCGCGTCGGAGTCGCCGATCGCGACCAGCAGCGGTCGTGGGGCGGGGGTGGTCATAGCCGCTCCTTGGTGAGAGAGAGCCCAAGCCTGCTCGCGGCCGGCACCGCACGACAGGGACCGAAGTCCCGACGTGGCGGCCGGCCTCCGAGGTCGGGACCTTCAGCGTCGGGGCACCGGGGCAGAAGTCCCTGTTCGCGGCGTTCGGGGCTCCCTAGGTTCGACTCAGCCCGGTGACCCCTGGAGGAAGGCGCACGACGTGGATGTCCTGGACATTGCGCGGTGGCAGTTCGGCATCATCACCGTCTACCACTTCCTCTTCGTGCCGATCACCATCGGCCTGTCGGGCCTGGTCGCGGTCTGCCAGACCACCTGGGTGCGGCGCGGGGACGAGCGCTGGCTGCGGCTGACGAAGTTCTTCGGCAAGCTGTTCCTGATCAACTTCGCGGTCGGCGTGGTCACCGGCATCGTGCAGGAGTTCCAGTTCGGCATGAACTGGAGCACCTACTCGCGGTTCGTCGGTGACGTCTTCGGGGCGCCGCTGGCGATCGAGGGGCTGCTCGCGTTCTTCCTGGAGTCCACCTTCCTCGGGCTCTGGATCTTCGGCTGGGACCGGCTGCCGCGCCGGGTGCACCTCGCCTGCATCTGGGCGGTGCACGTCGGCACGCTGCTCTCCGGCTACTTCATCCTCGCCGCCAACTCCTGGATGCAGCACCCGGTCGGGTACCGCTACAACCCGGGCACCGGTCGCGCCGAGCTCACCGACTTCTGGGCGGTGATGGTCAACAAGGTGCAGCTGGTCACCTTCCCGCACACCGTCCTCGCGGCGTACCTGACCGGTGCCGCGTTCATGCTCGGGGTGGCGGCCTGGTTGATGACCCGGGACCGCACCCCCGACGCGGACCGCACGATGTACCGCTCGGCGGTGCGGCTCTCGGCCTGGGTGGTGCTCGTCGCCGGGCTCGGCGTCGCGGTCTCCGGGGACCTGCAGGGCAAGGTGATGACCGAGGTGCAGCCGATGAAGATGGCTGCCGCCGAGGCGCTGTACACGACCGAGCAGCCGGCGTCGTTCTCGATCTTCACCATCGGCTCCCTCGACGGCTCGCGGGAGCAGTTCGCGGTCAAGCTGCCCGGGGTGCTGTCCTTCCTGGCGACGGGCAGCTGGGACGGCAAGGTCCAGGGCGTCAACGAGCTGCGGGCGCAGTACCAGAAGACCTACGGGACCGACCCGGGGAAGACCTACTACTCCGCCGGCGGCTACACCCCGGTCCTGGCGGTGACCTACTGGAGCTTCCGGCTGATGATCGGCCTCGGGCTGGTCGCCGCGGCGTTCGCGGCGCTGGTGCTGTGGCTGACCCGGCGCGGGCGGGGGCTGCGGACCACGTCGCGCTGGTGGGTGTGGATGTGCGTGGCGCTGCCGCTGCTGCCACTGGGCGCGAACTCGTTCGGTTGGCTGTTCACCGAGATGGGCCGCCAGCCGTGGTCGGTGTTCGGGCTGATGACCACCGCGAGCTCGGTCTCGCCGGGGGTGAGCACGGGGGAGGCGATGTTCTCCCTGGTGGTGCTCACCGTGCTGTACGGCGTGCTGGCGGTCGTCGAGGTCGCGCTGCTGCTGCGCACGATCCGGGCCGGTGCCGCCGAGGTCCCGCCGCCGCCGCCGGACGACGACCGGCCCACGGGCGACCGTCCGCTCGCCTACGCCTACTGACCCGGCCGTCTCGCCGCCGCACCGCTGAGGAGTCCTCGCCATGGAACTGACCACCGTCTGGTTCGCCCTGATCGCCGTGCTGTGGATCGGCTACTTCTGCCTGGAGGGGTTCGACTTCGGGGTCGGCATGCTGCTCCCGGTGCTGGCCCACGACGACGTCGAGCGCCGGGTCATGATCAACACCGTCGGGCCGGTCTGGGACGGCAACGAGGTGTGGGTGCTGGTCGCCGGCGGCGCGACGTTCGCGGCCTTCCCGGAGTGGTACGCGACGCTGTTCAGCGGCTTCTACCTGCCGCTGCTGCTGATCCTCGTCGCGCTGATCGTGCGCAACGTCGCGTTCGAGTTCCGGGGCAAGCACGACGACCCGGCCTGGCGGGCCCGGTGGGACGTCGCCCTGGTGGTCGGCTCCTTCGTGCCCGCGCTGCTGTGGGGGGTGGCCTTCGCGAACATCGTGCACGGGGTGCCGATCGACGCGCAGAAGGAGTACACCGGCTCGCTGCTCACCCTGCTCAACCCCTACGGCCTGCTCGGCGGGGTGACCACGCTGCTGCTGTTCCTCACCCACGGTGCGCTGTTCGTGGCGCTGAAGACCGACGGACCGATCCGGCACCGGGCGCGCTCGCTGGCGGTCCGGGTCGGGGCGGTCGCCGCCCTGGTCGCCGTGGTCTTCCTGGTCTGGACCCAGGCCGACAGCGGCAGCACGTCCTCGGCGGTGCTGTTCGTGCTGGCCGCCCTCGCGCTCGTCGGCGGGCTGCTGGCGGCCTCCCGGGGCCGGGAGGGCTGGGCGTTCACGGGCACCTTCGTCACCATCGGGCTCGCCGTCGCCGGACTGTTCGCCGCGCTGTTCCCCGACGTGATGCCGTCCACGACGAACCCGGCGTTCTCGCTGACCACCACGAACGCGGCCGCGACGTCGTACACGCTGACGGTGATGACGTGGGTAGCGGTGATCTTCACCCCGGTGGTGCTGGCCTACCAGAGCTGGACCTACTGGGTGTTCCGCCGCCGGATCTCCGTGCACCACATCCCGGTGCCGCCGCCCGCCGGACCCGCCCCGACACCGGCCGCGCCGGCGCCGGCGCGATGAGGCCGCTGGACCCGCGGCTGCGCCCCTACCTTCGTCGTGCGTCCGCCGCACTGACCGGGCTGGTCGCCGCCGGCGTCCTGGGCAGCCTGCTGCTGCTCGCCCAGCTGTTCGCGGTCGCCCACCTGGTCGTGGCGCTGGTCGACGGAGGCACCCGGTCCGACGTGCGCGACGCCGGCCTGCTGGTGCTCGCCGCGACCTGCGCGCGGGCCCTGGCGTCGTACGCCGGGGACGCGTGCGCGGCTCGGGCCTCCGCGCGGGTCACCCAGGACCTGCGGCACCGGCTGGTCCGCGCCGCCCTCGACACCGGCGGCGACGGGGCCTCCCGGCAGGGCGAGCTGGCGCTGCTGCTGACCCGGGGGACCGTCGCGGTCGACCCGTACCTGACCCGCTACCTGCCGGCCCTGGTGCTGGCCGTGGTGCTGCCGCCGCTCGCGCTGCTCGCGATCGCCTCCCAGGACCTGCTCGCGGCCGGCATCGTCGCGGTGACGCTGCCGCTGGTGCCGGTGTTCGCGGTGCTCGTCGGTCTGGCCACCCGCGACCGCGCCCAGGGCAGCTGGCGGGCGCTGGCCTCGCTGGCGGGTCACTTCGTCGACGTGGTGCACGGGCTGCCCACGCTGGTGTCCTACCAGCGGGCCCGCCCGCAGAGCGCGACCATCCGCAGCGTCACCGACCGCTACCGCCGGGCCACCCTGGACACGCTGCGGCTGGCGTTCGCGTCCTCGGCGGTGCTGGAGCTGGTGGCCACGCTGTCGGTCGCGGTGGTGGCGGTCGTGGTCGGGCTGCGGCTGGCGACCGGGTCGCTGGACCTGGGGACGGCGCTGGTGGTGCTGCTGCTGGCGCCCGAGGCCTACTGGCCGCTGCGCCGGGTCGGGGCGGAGTTCCATGCCGCGGCGGAGGGGGCGGCGACCTTCGAGAAGGTCGACGCGCTGCTCGCGCCCGCCCCGCACCGCGGGGCCGGGCCGGTGCCGGTCGGGCCGGTCACCCTCGAGGGGGTGACCGTCACCTATCCGGGCCGCAGCACGCCGGCCCTCGAGGTGCCCCGGCTCGAGGTCCGGCCGTACACGCTGACCGCCGTCCGCGGTCCGTCCGGCAGCGGCAAGTCCACGCTCCTCGACCTGCTGGCCGGGCTGTGCGAGCCCGACGCCGGGGAGGTCCTCGCCGACGGGGTGCCCCGGAGCACCGAGGGGCTGGACCGCTGGCGGGCGGCGGTCGCCTGGGTCCCGCAGCGGCCCTGGCTGGTGGCCGGCTCGCTCGCCGAGAACGTCCGGCTCGGTCGGCCGGGCGCGACGGACGACGAGGTCCGCGGCGCGCTCGACCGGGTCGGCCTGCTGCCCGCCGTGGACGCGCTCGCCCGCGGTGCCGGCACCGTCCTCGGGGAGGACGGCGAGGGTCTCTCGGCCGGTCAGCGGGCCCGGCTCGCGCTGGCCCGGGCGGTGCTCGCGCAGCGTCCGCTGGTGCTGGTGGACGAGCCCTCGGCCCACCTCGACGCCGCCACCGAGCAGGTGGTCGCGGAGACCCTGCGCTGGCTGGCCCGCCGATCCACCGTCGTGGTGGTCACCCACTCCCCGGCGCTGCTCGAGCACGCCGACACGGTGGTGACGCTGGCCGCGCCGGCGCCGCGCCGTACCGTCCCGACGGTCCGGCCGACCGTCCGTACGGCGCCTCCCGCCCCGGCCGAGCCGCTGCCCGGCGACGCGGTCGGCCGGCGGCGGCAGCTCGACACGAGCCTGCTGCTCGGCGTGCTCGCCTCGGCCGCGGGCATCGGCCTGACCGTCACCTCCGCCTGGCTGATCACTCGGGCCGCCGAGCACCCGCCGGTGCTGTTCCTGATGGTCGCGATCGTCGCGGTCCGCACCTTCGGCATCGCCCGGCCGGTGCTGCGGTACGGCGAGCGGCTGGTCGGTCACGACGCCGCGCTGCGGATGCTCGCGGACCGGCGGGTGGCCGTCTTCGAGAGCATCGTGCCGCTCACCCCGGGCCGGCTCGGCCGCCGTCGCGGCGAGGTGCTCGGCGGGGTCGTCGACGACGTCGACGCCCTGCTCGACCAGCAGCTCCGGGTGCGCGCGCCGCTGTCGGCGCTCGCGGTCCTCGCGGTGCCGGCCGTGGTGGGCACCGTCCTGCTCTCGCCTGCCGCGGGCACCGCCCTGGCCGGAGCGCTGCTGGTGGCGGCGGTGGCCGGGGCGACCGTCCACCGGCGGGTGGCCGGGGTCGAGGGCGACCTGGTCCGGGAGCGCGGTGCGCTGTCCGGCCGTGGTGCTCGAGGCGGTGCAGGGCACCCGCGAGCTGGCGATGTGGCAGGCGGCCGACCGGGCGGTGGCCGCCGTCGACGGCTGCTCCCGGCGGGTCGCCGAGGCCACCGAGAGCTCGGCCCGCACGGTCGCCGCCGGCCGGGCGGTGGTCGTCGCGGCCCTGGGGGCGGCGGTCGCGGCCGTGGCGGTGGCGTGCTCCGCCGCGGTGGCGGACGGCGCCCTCGCCGGTCCCGTCGCGGCCGCCCTCGTGCTGCTTCCCCTGGCGATGCTCGACGTCGTCCTCACGCTGCCCGAGGCGGCCGCCCTCGCGGTCCGCACCCGGGCCGCCGCCGCACGGCTGGACGCGCTCGCGGCGACCAGGCCGGCGGTGGAGGGACCGGCCCACCCGCTCGCCCTGCCGGCGGACCCCGGCGTCCTCGACGCCCGGGGCCTGAGCGCCGGGTGGGCCGGGCTCGCGGTCCTCGACGACGTCTCGCTGCAGGTCTCCCGGGGGCGCCACGTCGGGGTCACCGGCCCGTCCGGGTCCGGCAAGTCGACGCTGGCGGCGGTGCTGGTGCGCTTCCTCGACCCGTCCGCCGGAGCGGTGCGGCTGGACGGCCTCGACCTGCGCAGCCTGGACGCCGACGACGTCCGGCGCACCGTCGGGCTCGTCGACGACGACCCCTACGTGTTCTCCTCCACGGTGTTCGAGAACCTCCGCCTCGCTGCCCCCGGGGCCGGCCGCGCCGACGTGGACCGGGTGCTGCGCGCCGTACGCCTGGGGGAGTGGCTCGACGGGCTCCCCGACGGCCTGGACACCTTCGTCGGGGACGGGCACAGCGCCGTGTCCGGCGGGGAGCGGGCCCGGTTGGGGCTGGCCCGAGCGCTGCTCGCCGACAAGCCGTTCCTGGTGCTCGACGAGCCCACCGCGCACCTGGACACGGCCACCGCCCGGGAGGTGGCCGAGGACCTGCTGGCGGCCTGCCACGACCGCGCGCTCGTGTGGATCACCCACGACGGGGTGGGCCTGGACCGGATGCACGAGGTGGTGGACCTCGACCGCAGCCCGGCGCTGACGCGCACCTGAGGTCGCCGCCCGGCAGTCGGCGGGGTCGATGATGGGGGCATGGCTGCGACGTTGGAGGAGATCGGCTGGCCGGTGCGCACCGAGCGGCTGACGCTGCGACGGGCGGTGGCCGCGGACCTGGACGCGACCTGGCGGTTCCGGCAGGCTCGACGAGGTGACCCGCTGGATCTCCGCCGCCCCGCCGACCCGCGCGGACTACCGCACGCACTTCGAGACCCCCGGCCGGCTCGCCAAGACGTTGGTGGTCGAGCTCGACGGCCGGGTGGTCGGCGACCTGATGCTGTGGGTGAAGGACGCCTGGGCGCAGGCGGAGGTGGCCGCGCTGGCGAGGGGCGCCGAGGCCGAGCTGGGCTGGGTGCTGGACCCGGTGTACGGCGGCCGCGGCTACGCCACCGAGGCGGTGCGGGGGCTGATCCGGATCTGCTTCGAGGGCCTCGGGGTGCACCGGGTGACGGCGAGCTGCTTCGCGGACAACGAAGCGTCCTGGCGGCTGATGGAGCGGGTGGGGATGCGCCGCGAGGTGCACGCGCGGCAGGAGTCCCTGCACAGGTCGGGCGCCTGGCTCGACGGCCTCGGCTACGCGCTGCTCGCCGAGGAGTGGCGCGGCGGCGTACCCGCCGCGGACGGCTGAGCCGCCGCTCGGGAGATCGCTCAGCCGTCGGCCGGGGTGCTCCGCTGCCGCTGCACCGGCAGCGGCGGCAGGGCGCGCTGCTCCGGGACGGGCGGCCCGTCGGAGTAGAGCAGCAGGCCCGAGTGCACCGCCGCCCGGACCGCCGCTCCAGCAGCGGCCGTGGCCGTGCCCCGTCGCCGCTGACGGTCCTGCTTCCGGGCACGCCCGTCGCCGTCGCTGATGCCTCGCATCTGGACCTCTTCCCCCACGGATCGATCCGGGCCACGTGCCCCCACGTGGTCGGTCCCGGCAGACCTGAAAGCCTCACCGTAGGACCAACCGGGGCATGACGTCCATGGCCGATCCGGGCCATCTCGCCGGACCGACCGGCTGACGGCGCCGATCAGGCCACGCGCACGTGCACGACGCCGGCGACCGTGGAGGCCGCGCTGACCGCCAGGGCCCGGTCCTTCTCGTCGACCGGCCCGGTGACCGTGACCAGCCCGTCGGACACGTCGACCAGCCAGGTCACCCCGAGCCGCCGGTAGAGGTCGTCGATCTCCCGCTCCACGTCGGCGTCGGAGCGGGCGAGCAGGTGCACGATGTCACGCCGGCTGAGCACGCCGACCACCCGGTTGTGGTCGTCGACGACCGGCAGGCTCTTGACCGAGGTGCTCGTCATCAGCTCGGCCGCGTCGGCCAGGTCGGTGTCCTCGCGCACGGTCACCGAGCGGTGGTTCATCACCTCGGCGACGTTGTCGAGGACGAAGTCGGTGCGGGCCTCGTCGGGCGGCAGGATCGTCGCGCGGGCATCGGGCCCGACCCGGTCCCGGATCACGTCGGCCTCGCTCAGGATCCCGACCAGCACGCCCTGCGCGGACGTCACCGGCAGCATCGTCACCGAGTGCCGGTCGAGCAGCGCGAGCGCCTCCTTGACCGAGCTGTCCGGACGCACCGTCACCGGCCGCGGGGTCATCGCTTCACGAACCAGCATGTCTCTCTCCTGGGGGGGTTCACGCGGACCTCTCCTCGAGGTCCAGCCGTTCGGGTACGACGACCACCGGGCTGGTGGCGAGTGCGAGGCAGCGCTCCCGGGTGGAGTCGCTGGCGTCGAGCGGCGAGTCGTCGATGCGCTTGCCGATCACGAGGCAGGCGGCGCCGCGCCCGGCGTGGGCCAGCACGGTCGCGGGGTCGCCCTCGACGAGCACCGCGGTGAGCCGGCAGGGGCCGTGGTAGCGCCGCCGTGCCTTGGCGACGGCCGCGGCCTGGACGGCGAGCGCGTGCCGGCGGCCCTCGTGGGCGCGGCCCAGCTCGGTGACGTCCGCGGAGGCGCTCGGCCAGGACCAGGCGGTGACCACCTCGACCCAGCCGCCGCGCGCATCGGCCTCCCCGAAGCCGTGCACCAGGGCGTCGACGCTGGCGGGGGACCCGTCCACGCCGACCACCACGACGGACTCGCGGCCCGCAGTCATCATGTCTCCTTCAGCTCGGGATCAGGCGCCGGCCGGACATCACGCGCGGCGAGATCCGCACGTGCAGGGTGCGCACGCCGGCGGCCCACGGGGACGGCCGGGCGTCGTCGTCAGCGGGCAGGTCGTCGGGGTCGACGTACGACGCGGTGCCGCGCACCAGCACGCTCCACCCGGACTCGGTCACGTCGTCGATCTCGTCGACCTCGAAGGCCGCGGGGCCGGATGCGAGGTGCCGGGCGAGCGGGGTGTGCGGCGAGGTGCGGAACAGCACAGCACCGTCGTCGGACACCACGTAGTTGACCGGCAGCACCACCGGCCCGTCGTCGTCGCAGTAGGCGACCCGGCCCACCGACCGGGTGCCCAGCAGCTCCAGGCACTCGGCCTGGTCCAGCTCCTTCAGCCGCCCCGGGTACCAGTGCTCCTTCGTGCTCATCGTGTCCACCCCTTCTCGGGAGTCGTGCTCAGTAGGTCGGAGTCCAACGGTCACGCCACGTGTCGCCCGTCCGCGGCGGGCGGTGGTCCGGGTCGGCGGCGACCGGCACGACCGCGACCGGCCGGGCCGCGTGGTGCAGGACCGCGCGGGTCGTGCTGGTGGCCGAGAAGCCGGCGAAGTGGGTGCTCGGGTGCCGCCCCACCACCATCAGCTGCGCCACGTGCGAGGCGTCCAGGACCGCCTGGTCCGGGCGTTCGGCGACGCTGCGCACCACCACCTCGAGGTCGGGGTAGCGGTCCTGCCAGGGGCGCAGCCGCAGGTGCAGGGCCTCCAGGCAGCGGCTGCGGTGCACCTCGAGGTCGACCGGGGACCAGGCCGCCAGGGCCGGTACGTCGTGGGAGCTGACCGCCACCAGCGGCACCCGCATCCGCTCGGCGCGCTCGAAGGCGAAGGCCAGCACGACCTCGTCCCGGTCGCTGTCGTCGGTGGAGACGCCGACCACGATCGGCGCCGCGGACATGCTCGGCTGCATCCACTCCTCGGGCACCACCACCACCGGCACCGGGGACCGTCCCGCGACCGCGATCGAGGTGCTGCCGACCATCAGCCGCTGCGCGGGGCCGGCGCCGCGCTGGCCCACCACCAGCATGGCCGCGCTCGCGGCCTCGTCCAGCAGGACCTCGACGGGCCGGCCGACCACCTCCTGCTGGTCGAGCTCGGACAGGGTCAGCCGCCGCGCGAGCGCCGCGAGGCCGTGGTTGGCGGCCTCCCGGTGCCCGGCCGGGGTCGGGTGCGAGGCGACGGCGGTGACCAGGCGGACCGGGGTGCCGGTGCGCTCGGCCTCCTCGGCGGCCCACACCACGGCGCTGGCGCTCCGCCCGCCGGCGTCGACGCCGACCACGAGCGGACGGGTCGCGACCGTGCTGTCCGACTGCTGGCTTGCACTGCTCTGGGTGACCACGACGAACTCCCGTGCTGGAAGGAACCGGGAGGAACCCGGTACCTCCAGGGTGGCTCCGGGGCGTCCGGACGGGCAGAGGCGTCGTACTCCCGACCGGCGGGCCGAAGGTCCCGTCGGGCGGGTGCTCTCCGCCTCTGGGGTGGTCGGGCCGGCCGCTCCTAGCGTGGATCCATGACGTCGGCACACGAGCACGAGAAGATCCGGGTGTACCTCCTGGACGATCACGAGATCGTCCGCCGCGGTCTCAAGGAGCTCCTCGAGAGCGAGGGGGACATCGAGATCGTGGGCGAGTCGGGGCTGGCCAAGGAGGCCGCCCGCCGGATCCCCGCGCTGCGTCCGGACGTCGCGGTGCTCGACGGCCGGCTGCCGGACGGGTCGGGTATCGACGTCTGCCGGGAGATCCGCTCGCGACACCCGGAGATCGCGGCGCTGATCCTGACGTCGTACGACGACGACGAGGCGCTGTTCTCCGCGATCATGGCCGGCGCCGCGGGCTACATCCTCAAGCAGGTGCGCGGCAACGACCTCCTCGAGACGGTACGGCGGGTGGCGGTCGGCCAGTCGATGCTGGACCCGGCCGTGACGCAGCAGGTGCTCGACCGGCTGCGCCGCGGACCCGACGAGGATCCCGCGCTGAGCCCGCTGACCCCGCAGGAGCGGCGGATCCTGGAGCTGATCGGCGAGGGGATGACGAACCGCCAGATCGCCGAGGCGATGTTCCTCGCCGAGAAGACCGTGAAGAACTACGTCTCCACCCTGCTCGCCAAGCTCGGGCTGGAGCGCCGGACCCAGGCAGCGGTCTTCGCCGCCCACCACCTCAGCACCCACGGTGCCCGGCCCGCCACGGGCCGCACCCCCGGTCGCCAGAACAGCTGACCCGGTCGGGTCGACACCGCCACCACCGAGGGGACACATTTCGCATGCCCAAGGACAAGACACGTTCGACCGTCGGTGGCCGGCCACTGTCGCGGACCGAGCTCTCCCGGCTCGACCAGTGGTGGCGGGCCGCCA
Source organism: uncultured Actinomycetota bacterium (assembly GCA_963800225.1). GTDB lineage: Bacteria > Actinomycetota > Actinomycetes > Propionibacteriales > Nocardioidaceae > Nocardioides_B. Next base: position 265,556 of record CAWDAF010000006.1, read on the forward strand.
ACTACCTGTCGGTGGGGCAGATCTACCTGATGGCCAACCCGCTGCTGCGGGAGCCGCTGCTGCCCGAGCACGTGAAGCCGCGCCTGCTCGGGCACTGGGGCACGACGCCGGGACTGAACTTCGTCTACGCGCACCTCAACCGCGCGATCATGGCGCGCGACCTCGAGGCGATGTACGTGATCGGCCCCGGTCACGGCGGGCCCGGGCTGGTCGCGTCGGCCTGGCTGGAGGGGACCTACACCGAGGTCTACCCGAACATCGGCCGGGACGCGGAGGGGATGCGGCGGCTGTTCACCCAGTTCTCGTTCCCCGGCGGCATCCCGAGCCACGTGGCCCCCGAGACCCCCGGGTCGATCCACGAGGGCGGCGAGCTCGGCTACTCGCTCTCCCACGCGTACGGCGCGGCCTTCGACAACCCGGCCCTGGTGGTGGCGACCGTAGTGGGCGACGGGGAGGCGGAGACCGGTCCGCTGGCCACCGCGTGGCACTCGACGAAGTTCGTCGACCCGCGCCGGGACGGGGCGGTGCTCCCGATCCTGCACCTCAACGGCTTCAAGATCGCCAACCCCACGGTGCTCGCCCGGATCCCCGAGGACGAGCTGGTCTCCCTGCTGCGCGGGTACGGCCACACGCCGTACCTCGTGTCGGGCTCCGACCCCGCCGAGATGCACCAGGCCTTCGCCGCCACCCTGGACCGCTGCCTCGACGACATCCGCGAGATCCAGCACGAGGCACGCACCGCCCGCCGGGGGCCGGTGCCGCGCCGGTCCTGGCCGATGATCGTGCTCCGCTCCCCGAAGGGCTGGACCGGCCCGAAGGAGGTGGACGGACACCGCGTGGAGGGCTCCTGGCGCTCGCACCAGGTGCCGTTCGCGGACGCGCGCGGCGACGACGGGCACCGCGCGATCCTGGACCGCTGGATGCGCAGCTACCGGCCCGAGGAGCTGTTCGACGCCGACGGCACCCCGGTCCCGGCCATCGCGGACCTGCACCCGGCCGGCGACCGGCGGATGAGCGCCAGCCCGCACGCCAACGGCGGCGTTCTGCTGCGGGACCTGCGGATGCCCGACTTCCACGACTACGCCGTCGAGGTCGACGCCCCCGGCACCGGGGCGGTGGAGTCCACGCGGGTGCTCGGGTCGTTCCTGCGCGACGTGATGGCCGCCAACCTGGAGACCTTCCGGATGTTCTCCCCCGACGAGAACAGCTCCAACCGGCTCCAGGACGTCATGGAGGTCACCGGCCGTGCCTGGAACGCCGAGACCCGGCCGGACGACGACCACCTCGCCGTCGACGGGCGGATCATGGAGATCCTCTCCGAGCACACCTGCGAGGGCTGGCTGGAGGGCTACCTGCTCACCGGGCGGCACGGCTTCTTCTCCTGCTACGAGGCGTTCATCCACGTGATCGACTCGATGTTCAACCAGCACGCCAAGTGGCTCAAGACCACCGACGACATCGCCTGGCGCCGGCCGGTCGCGTCGCTGAACTACCTGCTCACCTCGCACGTGTGGCGTCAGGACCACAACGGCTTCTCCCACCAGGACCCCGGGTTCATCGACCACGTGGTCAACAAGAAGGCCGACGTGATCCGGGTGTACTTCCCACCGGACGCCAACACCCTGCTCTCGGTCGCCGACCACTGCCTGCGCAGCCGGCAGTACGTCAACGTGATCGTCGCCGGCAAGCAGCCCGCGTTGCAGTACCTCACGATGGACGAGGCGGTCGTGCACGCGACCAAGGGCATCGGCATCTGGGACTGGGCGGGCACCGAGTCCGCGGGCGCCGAGCCGGACGTGGTGATGGGCTGCGCGGGCGACGTCCCCACGCTGGAGACGCTGGCGGCGGTGTCCCTGCTGCGCGGCTTCTTCCCGGACCTGCGGATCCGGGTCGTCAACGTCGTGGACCTGATGCGGCTGCAGGACGAGGGCGAGCACCCGCACGGGCTCTCCGAGGCCGACTTCGACTCGCTGTTCACCCGCGACAAGCCGGTGGTCTTCGCCTACCACGGCTACCCGTGGCTGATCCACCGGCTGACCTACCGGCGTACCAACCACGACGGCTTCCACGTGCGCGGCTACCGGGAGGAGGGCACCACGACCACGCCGTTCGACATGACGGTGCTCAACCAGCTCGACCGGTTCAACCTCGCCATGGACGTGATCGACCGGGTGCCCCGGCTTCAGGGGGTCGCGGGGTCGGCGCGCGAGGCGCTCAAGAACAGGCTGGTCGAGCACCGCCTGTACATCCGCAGCCACGGCGAGGACATGCCGGAGATCCGGGACTGGCAGTGGCAGCCCGGCACCGGGCCGCGGGTCCTCACCGAGGCCCCCGAGCGCACCACGCCGGAGGGCTGAGGGTGCGCGTCCTGGTGGTCAACGCCGGGTCCAGCAGCCTCAAGCTCTCGGTGCTGGACCACGACCGCACGGTGGCGGCCACGACGGTCGAGCGCTGGCGGGGTGAGGGGCACCTGCGTCCGCTGCAGGAGTTCCTCGCGGGTGCGGACGGCCTCGACGCGGTCGGCCACCGCGTCGTGCACGGCGGCCCGCGGCACACCGCCCCGGCGCGGGTGGACGACGACCTGCTCGCCTACCTGGACTCGATCGACGACCTGGCCCCGCTGCACAACCCCCGGGCGGTGGCGGGCATGCGGGAGGTGGGCCGGCTGCTTCCCGACCTGCCCGCGGTGGCCTGCTTCGACACCGCCTTCCACGCGACGCTGCCGCCCGCGGCCCGCACCTACGCCCTGCCCGCGGCGTGGAACGAGCGGTGGTCGCTGCGCCGCTACGGCTTCCACGGCCTCAGCCACGCGCACGCCGTACGGCGGGCGGCGGAGCTGGTCGGACGCCCGGCCGAGGAGCTGCGCACGGTCTCGGCCCACCTGGGCGCCGGCGCCTCGCTGGCGGCGGTGCGCGGCGGGATCTCGGTGGACACCACGATGGGGTTCACGCCGCTGGCGGGGCTGGTGATGGCGACGAGACCGGGGTCGCTCGACCCGGGCCTGGTGCTGTGGCTGCTCGAGCACGGGGGAGTGCCCCGCGAGGTGCTCGCCGACGTGCTGGAGCACGGCTCGGGGATGAAGGGCCTGTCCGGCACCTCGGGGGACCTGCGCGACGTGCTCGCGGGACGGGCCGCCGGCGACGCCGACTGCGCCCTGGCCATCGACGTCTTCCTCCACCGGCTGAGCCGTGAGGTGGCCGCCATGACGGCCGCCGCCGGTGGCCTCGACCTGCTCGTCCTCACCGGCGGGATCGGCGAGCACTCCGGTGAGGTGCGAGCGCGGCTGGCCGCGTCCCTGGCCTACCTCGGCGTCGAGCTCGACCCCGTCGCCAACGACGCGGCCACCGGCGACGCGGACATCGGCCGGCCGGGGGCCGGGGTCCGGACGGTGGTGGTCACCGCCTCGGAGGAGGGCGAGATCGCCCGCGGGACCCGGGAGCTGCTCGGCGGTCGGTGACGGCGCCGCCGGGCCTTTCGTCCCGGCCCCCTCGGGCCGACGTGCCCTGCCCGGCCCCGGCCTCCGGGACGAGGCTGGTGCCAGGCCCCGGAGCGGGCCGTGCAGCGGAACCGTGAGGAGACACTGATGAAGGCACTCGTGGTCTACGAGTCCATGTTCGGCAACACCGAGGCGGTCGCGCGCGCGGTCCGGGACGGGCTGGCCGAGCAGCTGGAGGTCGAGCTCCGCGCGGTCGCCGACGCCGAGGCACCGGTGACCGGCCTGGTCGACCTGATCGTGGTCGGCGGCCCGACGCACGCGTTCTCGATGAGCCGTCCCTCGACGCGCTCGGACGCCCTCGGCAAGGGTGCCACGCACGGGCAGCAGGACCTCGGCCTCCGTGAGTGGCTGGGCCGGCTGCGCCGCGGCCCGCACTCCGAGCTCGTCGCCGCCTTCGACACCCGGGTGCAGAAGGTCCGCCGGCTGCCGGGCTCGGCCGCCCGCAAGGCGTCGAAGACCGCGAGGGACCTCGGCTACTCGCCGGCCGGCACCGAGAGCTTCTACGTCGAGGACGTGCCCGGACCGCTGCTCCCGGGTGAGCTGGACCGAGCCCGCGCCTGGGGTCGCCGGCTCGCCGACGAGATGGCCCAGCGGTCGCACGGCCGGCCGGTGGTCGAGCCTCGGCACCCGTCGTCATGACCACCGCCGTGGACACCGGGTCGGTCGTCGTCGGCGTGGACGGTTCCGAGGCCAACCGGGCCGCGGTCGAGTGGGCCGTCGAGGAGGCTCGCGTGCACCGCCGCCGGCTGGTGCTGCTCGGCGTCGGCACCGGGAACACCCCGACGACGCCGCGGGCGGAGAACCTCGAGCGCGACTTCCGTGAGCACCAGGTGCTGGACCTGCTGACCGACCTCCAGGGCGAGCTGACCGGCCGCGCCCCGGAGGTCGACGTCCAGGTGGAGACCGGCGAGCCGAGCAGTGCGCTGGCCCGGGCCGTCCAGGACGGCGACGTGCTCGTCGTCGGCCGCGAGGGCAAGGGCGCCGTGTCCCGGATGGTGGTGGGCAGTACGTCCATCGCCGTCGCCGGCCGGGCCCCCGTCCCGGTCGCCGTGGTCCCCGCCGGCTGGTCGCAGGCCGGCCACGCCCACCACCGGGTGGTCGCCGGCATCGACGGGTCGGACCGCGACGACGCGGTCCTGGGCGCCGCCTTCCTGCGCGCCTTCGAGCACCAGGCACCGCTGACCGTGACCTGTGCCTGGCAGCTGCCCGCGCTCTACACCTGGTCGCACACCGACATCGAGCGGTGGGCCTCCAGCGGCCGGATCCAGCTGGCCCAGGCGGTCGCTCCCTGGTCCACCCGCTACCCCAACGTCGAGGTGGTGCTGGACTCCGAGGCCGTCGACCCCGCGCACGCGCTGCTCTCCGACGCCGCCGATGCCCAGCTGCTGGTGCTCGGCCGGCACACCGGCCCGCACCACCCCGGGGGTCTCTCGTTCGGGTCCACCACCCGGCGGGTGCTGCACCGTGCGCCGTGCCCGGTGCTGGTGGTGCCGACGCACAGCCCGCACGCCGCCACCGGGGACCCGGCCCGTGAGGGCCCGCGGTGAGCAGCGACCACGCTCCGGTGGAGGAGCTGGTCCGCGCCGCCTGCCGTGCGCCGAGCGTGCACAACTCCCAGCCGTGGCGATGGCGGGTCGGCGGCAGCCGGGTCGACCTGTACGCCGACTACACGCGCCAGCTCGTCTACGCCGACCCCGGCCGGCGCGACCTGATGATCAGCTGCGGTGCGGCGCTGCACCACCTGCAGGCCGCGGCGGCCGCCCTCGGCTGGGCGGCCCGGGTCAGACGCGTGCCGGACCCGACCGACGAGCGGCTCGTGGCCAGCGTCCAGCTGCGGGAGACCGCCCCGGCCCCGGACGCCGCGGCGGTGATCGCGGCGATCGAGGCCCGCCGGACCGACCGCCGTCGGCCGTCCGCCGAGCCGGTGTCCTCCACGGAGCTGCAGGCCCTCGCGGCCGCCGGCAGCGCCTGGGGTGCCCAGGTGCGTGCGGTGGAGGCGGATGCGGACCGCGCCCGGCTGCGCGAGCTGACCGAGCGGGCCGGGACGGTGCAGGGCCGGAACCTCCGCTACCTCGAGGAGCTGGAGGCCTGGACGTCCGGGTCGGACTTCGAGGGCATCCCCGGCACCCATCTGCCGGACCCGCGGTCCGGCCTGCTCGCCCGTGCGCGCGGGCGACACCGGCCGGCGTTCGACCGGTTCCCGGGCCACGCCCTCGCCGACCCGGTCCGCCAGGACGCGGCCGCCGAGGGGGTGCTGCTCATCTGCACCTCCTCCGACGACGCGATCTCCCGGATCCGGGCCGGGGAGGCGCTCAGTGCGCTCTGGCTGGCGGCCACCCGGCAGGGGCTCTCGGTGGTGCCCTTCAGCCAGGCCCTCGAGGTCGAGGAGACCCGCCGGATGGTGCAGCAGGACGTCCTCGACGACCTGGCTTTCGCCCAGGTGCTGCTCCGGGTGGGCCGGGGAGAGCCCTCCAGCCCGCTCCCGCCGACGCCGCGACGGCCGCTCGAGGACGTGCTGACCCGCTTCTGACAGCAGCCCTTCCGAGGTCCCGCCGGCACCGGGACGAAGGTCCCGCAGGGGCAAGCCCAGCGGCCCTCCCGCCGCGGTCGGCCACCGGCCAGAGTCGAGGTATGACCACCAACGTGAAGCAAGGATCGGTCGTCGTCGGCGTGGACGGATCGCCCGGCAGCGACATCGCCCTCGAGTGGGCCGTGCACCACGCCGTCGCGCGTCGCCGGCCGCTGCTGCTCGTCACCGCGGCCGGCGAGCCGACCGCTGGTCATCAGCTGTTCGGGCAGGCGGAGAGCCGCGCCGACCTCCGGATCGCGGCCCGCCGGGTCTCCGACCGGGCCCTGGGCCGGGTGCGCCGGCTGGCGCCCGACCTCGACGTCGAGGTCACCGCGCCGCTGGCGGACCCGCGTGAGGCGCTGCTCGACCTGGCCCCCCGTGCCGCCCTGCTGGTCGTCGGCACCCGCGGTCGCGGGCCGGTGCGCGCGCTGCTGCTGGGCTCGGTGAGCACCGCGGTCAGTGCCTACGCGAGCTGCCCGGTGGCAGTGGTCCGGGCTACCGGGCATGCCGCCGACACCGGGGCCGACACCGCTGCCGACACGGTGACCGGGGCGGTCGTCGTCGGCGTCGACGCCGGACCCTCCTCGACCACGGCCCTGGAGCTGGCCTTCGACCTGGCCTCGGTGGACCACCGTCAGCTCGACGTGGTGCACAGCTGGTCGACGGACGACACCTTCATCGACCGCTACAGCTACGAGCAGCGGCTCGAGCACCTCGAGACCCATGAGCGGGCGCTCGGCGAGGCCCTGGCCGGCTACGCCGAGAAGTATCCCGATGTCACCGTGGTCCGGCACCTGCCGGACAACGGCCCGGCCCAGAGCCTGGTGGCGCTGTCGTCCGGGGCCTCGGTGGTGGTGGTCGGGTCCCGTGGGCTCACCGGGATCCGGTCGGTCTTCGGCTCGGTGAGCCGTGAGGTCGTCGAGGGCGCGCACAGCACCGTCGTGGTGGTCCGGTGATGACCGGCACGACGACCGGCCCCGTGGTGGTCGGGATCGACGGCACCCCCGACGGCCGCCGGGCCCTCCAGTTCGGCATCGAGCTCGCCACGGCGTACGACGTCCCGCTGCGGCTGGTGCACGTGCGGCACGAGAACGTGGTGGTCTCCCCGATGCTGCCGCTGTTCCCCGAGCCCACCCTCGACGAGGTCGCCAACCAGGTGCTGCACGTGGCGATCGGCGACGTCCGACGGATGGGCTGGCGCGGGGCGGAGCCGGAGACGGTGCTCGCCCGGCCGCCGCGGGTGGCCGCCCTCGTCGACCACGCCCGTGACGCCTCCTTCCTGGTCCTGGGCACCCGGCACGCGAAGGTGCACCACCTGCTGGTCGGCTCCACGACCAACGGCGTGGCCGCGACCGCGGTCGTGCCGGTGATCTGCGTGCCCGGCGGCTGGGAGCCCGGCACCCGCCACCACCAGGTCAGCGTCGGCGTGGAGTGCACGCCCGCGGCGGTGCCGGCGATCGAGGCCGCGGCCGTCGTCGCGCAGGTGCTGGGAGCGCGGGTGGCGGTCCTGCACGCCTGGCGGCCCACCGGCCAGTACGACGCCGCCATCAGCCGCCGCGCGGTCGCCGGACGCTGGGCGGACGAGACCCGGCCGCTGGTCGAGGAGCTGACCGAGTCGGTGCGGACCGCGCACCCGGACGTGAAGATCGACGTCGAGCTGCACTACGAGCGCCCGATCGTCGCGCTCCACGAGTTCTCCGAGGCCAGCGACGTCCTGGTCATCGGACGGCACGGTGACCACGGCAGGCACGGCTGGCCCGAGCCGCGGCTCGGCACCACGGCCCGCACGGCGATCCGGTCCAGCGCGTGCCCGGTGCTCGTGGTGCCCCAGCCGATCCGGGACTGACCGCCGGCCCGGCACCGAGCGGTCCCCGCTGCGGACGAACCCCGCGCCACCGGGACGGCGCACCGGTGCCGGCCGGGTGCCGGCCCGGGAGCCGGTCTGCTGGCTAGGGTGTCCGCCAGGGTGGGGGAGCCGCCCGGGACCCGGGTGCCGGAGGAGGTCGCGTCGTGGGCGCTCGCGTGTCGACCCGGCTGCTCCAGCTGCTCGCGTGGACCGGCGGCCTGCTCGTGGTCGCCTTCGCGGTGCTCCCGGTGTGGATCATGGTGGTGCTCAGCCTCGACCCGGACCCGGTCGGCTCCGGCAGCAGCCTGCTGCCGAGCGCGCTGTCCGGCGTCAACTACCGGACGCTGTCCGACCCGGTGTTCGGCTTCTACCCGGCGCTGCGGCGCAGTCTGCTGCTCTCGCTGGGCACGACGGTGGTCAGCCTGTTGCTCGCCAGCCCCGCGGCGTACGCCCTGGGGCGGCTGCCGGTGCCTCGCCGCGGGGAGCTGCTTGCCGCGATGCTGGCGTTCGCGTTCTTCCCCGGCATCGTGGTGCTGCTGCCGATGAGCCTGTTCTTCGCCGACGTCGGCCTGCTGGACACCCTGGTGGGCATCGGCATCGCCCAGCTCAGCTTCACCGTGCCGCTCGCCGTCTGGTTCCTCGCCTACGCGTTCCGGCAGGTGCCGAACGAGGTCGAGGAGGCGGCCCGGGTCGACGGGGCGGGGGTGGTGTCGATCATCGCCCGGATCATCGTGCCGGTCGCCCGGCCCGGTGTCGCGGGCACCACGGTGCTGGTCTTCGTGGCGTCCTGGAACGACTACGTGTTCAGCAGCAACCTCAACCGCAGCACCCGCAGCGAGACGCTGCCGGTGCTGCTCGCCAAGCTGCCCACGATCGGCTTCCTCGGTGGGCAGATGGCCGCATCGGTGCTGGTGTGCCTGCCGGTCGTGCTCGTCGTCGCGGTGCTGCTGCACTGGCTGGCCGGCCGCTCGCGATGAGGCGGCGACCGGTCCGCGGCGGGCCCGGTCGGCGGGCCGAGGCGACCGAGACCGCGTTGGCGAGCACCACCACGGCGACGCCCACCCACTCGTGCAGCCCGAGCACCTGGTGCAGCAGCACCAGCCCGGCGAGCGCGGCCAGCACCGGGTTGACGCTCATGAACACCCCGAAGAACCGGGCGGGCACCCGCCGCAGGGTCACCACGTCGGCGGCGTACGGCATCACCGTGGACAGCACCCCGGCCGCGGTGGCGCACAGCAGCGCCGGTCCGGTCAGCCGGCCGTCGGCGACCAGCACGACCATCACCGGCGCGAAGGCCAGCGCCGACAGCGACGTCGCGGCGGCCGGTGCCTGCAGCCCCGGCAGCCGGCGGCCGACCAGCCGGTTGAGCACGATGTACGACGCCCAGCCGGTGGCCGCGGTCAGGGCCAGGGCGAGCCCGACCCAGTCGCTGGACGGGCCGGGCAGCACCAGCACGTAGACGCCGGCCGCCGCGCCGGCCGCGCACAGCGCGTCGAGCCGGGTCCGGGAGCCGCCGACGGCGACCGCCAGGGGACCCAGGAACTCCAAGGTGACCGCCAGGCCGAGCCCGAGTCGGCCGACGGCGGTGTACAGCGAGAGGTTCATGCCCCCGAACACCAGCGCCAGCAGCAGCACCGGCCACCACTGGGCCCAGGTGAACCGCCGGAACGGCGGCCGGGCCACCGGCACCAGCACCGCCGCCGCGACCAGCTGGCGGACCGCGACGACCCCGGCCGGCCCGATCGCACCGAAGGCGTGCGCGCCGACGGCCGCCCCCACCTGGTTGCTGAGGCCGCTGGCCAGCATGGTGGCCATGCCCGCCAGCAGCGAGCGGGTGCGGGGCGGGTCCGCGGTCTCCTCGACCGCGGGCGCAGCGGTGGCCGTCGTGGTCATGCGGCCCAGCGTGGCGGCCCGCCCGCCATCCACGAAATGACGGACGCGTCATCGCTATACGCTGGACGTATGGAACTCGAGCTGCGGCACCTGCGCGCCCTCGTCGCCGTCGTGGACGAGGGCACCTTCACCGACGCCGGGATCGCGCTGGGGCTGTCGCAGGCCTCCGTGTCGCGCACCGTGGCCGCCCTCGAGGAGACCCTCGGCGGCCGGGTGCTGCGGCGCGGCACCCGGCAGGCGTCCCTCACCGCCCTGGGCGCCCGGGTGGTCGGCCCCGCCCGGCGGGCCCTGGAGGAGGTCGGGGCGGTGCACCGCGCCGCGGAGGAGACCGGCGAGCTCCGGGTCGGCTACGCGTGGGCGGCGCTGGGCCGGCACACCACCACCGTCCAGCAGCAGTGGGCCGCCGCCCACCACGGCGCCCCGCTGATCTTCGTGCAGTCCAACACCCCCACGGCCGGTCTCGTCGAGGGGGGTGTGGACATCGCGGTACTGCGCCGGGACCCGGGCGACCGGAGGTTCACCACCGCGCTGGTCGGCACCGAGGCGAGGTACGCCGCGCTCGCGGCCGACGACCCGCTGGCGCGGCGCCGCACCGTCACGCTGGCCGACTTCGCCGGCGCCACGATCGGCATCGACGCCCGCACCGGCACCACCACCGAGGAGCTGTGGCCGCCCGGCGCCGCCCCGGCCGCGACCCGGCCGGTGCACGGGATCGACGACTGGCTGACGCTGATCGCCGCCGGCCAGGCCGTGGGCATCACCTCCGAGGCGACCGCACGCCAGCACCCGCGGCCCGGGGTGGTCTACCGCCGGGTCCGCGACGCGCAACCGGTGCCGGTCCGGCTCGCCTGGCGTACCGACGACCCGCCGGTGCATGCCGGTGCCCTGCTGCGGCTCGTCTGCGAGGCCTACGCGCGGACGGCGCGGGCCGGCTCACCCGCGTAGCCCGAACGCCCGAGGGGACGCCGACGGCCGCGCCCCGGACCTCGGCCGCGGTCCGGCGTTCGTCGTGCTGCACGGTCGCTGACCGCGGACCCGGGAGGGGCAGTCGGCTCAACCGGCCCGGGCGGAGCCGACCACGTCCACCACGATGACGCAGACGTCGTCCTCGCCGTCGCCCCACCGGTCCATGAGCCGGTCACAGAGCTCGTCGGCCGGGAGGTCGCCGGCCTGCACCTCGGCGGCCAGCCGGTCGAGGGAGGGGCCGATCGGGACGGTACGGCGCTCGACGAGGCCGTCGGTCATCAGCACGATCCGGCTGCCGCTGACCCGTGGGATCCACGCGGCGGTGGCATGCCTGGTCTCGATGCCCAGCAGCGGCCCGGTCGGGTCGAGGTAGCGGGCGGTGCCGTCGCGGACCACCAGCGGCGGGATGTGCCCGGCGTTCGCGACCTCGACGTCCCCGTCGTCGTCGGGGAAGACCAGCATGCACACGGTCGCGGTCATCTCCGGGTGGCTGCGCATCAGGATCCGGTTCAGCCGGCTGAGCGCGTCGACGGGGGGGTGGCCGTCGAGCACGAACGCACGCAGCGAGTAGCGCAGCTCGGCCATCACGATGGCGGCCTCCAGCGAGTGCCCCTGCACGTCACCGATCACCACGATGCTGCGGCCGTCGTCGGTGCGGAAGGCGTCGTAGAAGTCGCCGCCCACCTCGACCTGCTCGCCGGAGGCCTTGTAGCGGGCCTCCACGACCAGGCCGGGCAGCGTCGGCAGGCTCGAGGGGAGCAGGCTGCGCTGCATCCTGAGCGCGGCCCGGTGCTCCTCGACGTACACCTTGAGGTTGCCCAGCGCGACGGCCGCGGTCTGGATCAGCCGGCGCAGCAGCATCTGGTCCTCGGAGCTGGGCTCCGCCTGCGCCGGCACCAGCACCAGCCCGACGGTCTCGGCCCCGGCGTCGCGCACCGGGTGGACGGTCCAGGGGCCGTCATAGGTGTCGGAGAGCAGGTCGGACCACGGCCGGTCCGAGGCGTGGACGACCGTCGCGCCGGCCAGTCCCGCGACGAGCCCGGCGCCGACCTCGGGGGCGAGGTGCATGCCCGTGGTGACCCCGTCGGCGGCGGTGCTTCCGACCACGCAGTCGTTCTCGTCGAGCAGCAGGACCACGGACTCGGTGTCCAGGATGCGCGCGAGCCCCTCGGCCGTGGCGACGGCGACCCGGGTGGAGTTCAGGGCGACGTTGATCCGCAGGCTGGCCGACGCCAGCCTGCTGAGCCGGGTGGCGAGCCGTTCGGCGTCGCGCCGGGCGACCGACGAGCGCAGCAGCGAGCGGACCGTGGAGAGCATCTCCTTCGGCTCGATCGGGTCGACCATGTAGGCGTCGGCGCCCTGGTCGAGACCCGCGCTGCGGTCCTCGGCCGCCACGGCGACGGCCGAGATGTGCAGCACCGGCGTGGACGACGTACGCGGGTCCGCCTTGATCGCCGCACAGACATCGAGGCCGTTCATGTCCGGCAGGTGCACGTCGAGGACGGCGAGGTCGACCGTGCCGCCGGCGGCGATCTCCAGCGCCTGGCGCCCGGTCTCCGCCTCGAGGACGCGGTAGCCGTCGCGGCGCAGCCAGCTGACGATCACGTAGCGCTTGGCCGCGGTGTCGTCGCAGACCAGCACCGAGAAGTCCCCGGCGTCGGTCACGAGGTGGCCTCCTCGGCCGGCCCGGTCGACGGGACGTCGGGCGGCCCGGCCACCGGGAGCTCCACGGTGAAGGTGCTGCCCTGGCCGGGCGCGCTCGTCAGCAGGAGGTCGCCGCCCAGCACCCGGGCGACCCGGCGGGCGAACGGCAGGCCGAGCCCGGACCCCTTCGCCTGGGACTGGAGCGCGCCGCGGACCTGGAAGAACTCCTCGAAGACCCGCGGCTGGTCGTCCTCGGCGATGCCCACGCCCGAGTCGCGCACGGCGATCCGGGCGACGCCCCCCTCGCCGGTGGCGGTCATCGAGACCGTCCCGGACTCGGTGAACTTCACGGCGTTGCTCAGCAGGTTGCGCAGCACGTGGCGCAGCAGCGTGCGGTCGGTGTCGAGGGTCCCGATCCCGCGGGGCGGCTCGACGACCAGGCGCACCCCGGGCCGGCTGAGCAGCGGCGCCGTGGTCCCGCGCAGCTCCTCGAACAGCTCGCCGAGGTCGACCGGCGCGACGGCCGGCTCCAGGCGGCCGGACTCGGCCTTGGCGAGGTCGAGCAGCTCGTCGACCAGCCGGAGCAGGTCCTCGGCGCTGGCCGAGATGAACTCCGCCTGTCGGCGCTGCTCCTCGCTGAGCGGCTCGGCGGCCGGGTCGAGCAGCAGCCGTGCCAGGCCCAGCACAGAGTTGCCCGGGGTGCGCAGCTCGTGGCTGATGTTGTTGAGGAACCGGGTCTTGGACTCGTTCGCCTCGCGCAGCTGGGCACTCTTGTCGTCGATCTCGGCGTAGAGCGCGACCACGCCCTGGTTGGTGGTCTCCAGCTCGCCGGAGAGCTCGTCGTAGAGGGCCAGCACCCCGCGGTTGGTCTCCTCGAGCTCGATGTTGACCCGGTGCAGCTCGTCGCGCTGCGACTTCACCTCGCCGAGGGCCACGGCCAGCTCGCGGTTCTGGGTGCGCAGCTCGTCGAGGGAGCTGCGGACCACGTCGGCGGGCAGCCGGCGCAGCAGCTCCTGATGGCCGGCGGCGTCGAGCACCAACGGCGCGGCGAGCTGCTTGCTGAGCGTGACGACGGTGCGCCCGCTGCCGTCCTCGCCGACTCCCACGAGGTCCATGATCCGCTGCGCGGCCTCCAGCCCGGGCGAGGACCGGGGGTCCAGGGCGCCGTTCGCGGTCACCACGGCCTCCAGCATCAGCGGTCCGGTCAGCACGAAGCTGATGTGCCCGCCGCCGCTGCTGAGCACGTCCCGGCTGACCTCGCTGAGCGCGGTGGCCAGCCGAACCCGGTCCTGGGCGCCGACACCGACGGCGGCGGCGACCTCGCGCGCCGAGTGCCGGGCGGTGAAGACGTCGGTCTCGTCGCGGATGTCCAGGGCGTAGATCTCGTCGCTCATCGCCCGCCCACCTGGCAGACCAGGACGCTCGCGTCGTCCCGGCGTACGGCGGCGTCGCGCATCAAGGTGGCGGCTACCACGAGGGGGGAGCGGGCCAGCAGGCCCGGGTAGCGTCCGATGTCCCACTTGTCGGTCAGGCCGTCGCTGTGCATCACCACCAGGGACCCGTCCTCGAGGTCGTAGTTCACGTCGTTGACCGTGCGCAGGTTGTGCCCCACGATCCCGGGCACGGACATCAGCCCGCGGCTCCGGCCGTGCCCGACGATGCGGCCGGCGATGTTGCCGACGCCGGCGTAGGTCACCCGGACGGCCGTGAGGTCGACGTGCGCGACCGCGGCGGCGGCACCTCGGGTCGCGGTCATCGCGCGGTGCATCTCGCGCAGCAGGGCGGCCGGGGACTCCTCGGCGGACTCGCGGAAGCAGCGAGTCCCCTCCCGGGCGGCGTGGGCGGCCAGGTGGCCGTGGCCGAGGCCGTCGCAGAGCAGCAGCAGGTAGCCGCGGTCGGTCAGCCGGACGGCGTAGGCGTCCCCGCACTCGGTCTCGCCCTCGAGGGCCCGGGTGAGTCCCGCCACCGGGGCGGGGGGCTCGGGAGGGTCCTGCCAGAACGAGGCGACGATGACGGTGCCGACCCCGACGGTGGAGGCCACGTCGTAGGCGCTCGCCAGCCGGTGAACGGCGCCCAGGCCGATGCCGAGGGTCCCGGTGGTGGACCGGCCGTCCTGGAAGAGCGCGTGCACGTCGCGCATCCCGGGACCCGCGTCGACGGCGACCAGCTCGATGCCGCCGAGCCCGCCGCGGCGCAGCAGCCGCAGCAGCACCAGCCCGTCCTCGGCGTACTTCACCAGGTTGGTGGCCAGCTCGGTGATGGCGATGGCGACCTCACCGGTCCGGTCCCGGTCGAGGCCGACCCGCTCGGCGAGCTCGACCGCGCGCCGGCGCACCGCGCCGGGGCTGCTCGCGTCGCCCACCCGGATCCAGGTCACGTCCTCCGCGAGGGTGGGGTGCGGCAGCACGCGGTCGGACCCGTTCATCGGGTCCACTTGACGACCCGGACCAAGGTGCCTTCCCCGGGGCCGGTCTCCAGCTCGAAGTCGTCGACGAGACGCTTGGCGCCGGACAGCCCGAGACCGAGGCCGCTGCCGCTGGTCCAGCCGTCGGTGAGCGCGAGGGCGACGTCGGTGATGCCGGGGCCCTGGTCGGCGAAGGCGGCCCGCACGCCCCGGCGGCTGCCGGTGACGACGAGCTCGACCACGGCGCTGCCGCCGCCGCCGTACACCAGGGTGTTGCGGGCCAGCTCGCTGGCGGCGGTGACCAGCTTGGTCTGGTCGACCAGCGAGAGCTTGGCGACCACCGCCAAGGCCCGCACCGACTGGCGCACCCGTACGACGTCGGCGTCGGACGTGATCTGGTGGGTCTCGCTGGCCTCGACCGCGAGGGGGGTGTCGGTCACGGTGAGGTCCGGGGCTCGACGTCGTCGAGCTCGAGGGCGACGTTCAGCATGGTGAGCCCGCGGTCGACGTCGAGGGCGGTGCGGACCCCGACCAGGGAGAGCCCCAGCTCGACCAGCGTGATCGCGACCGCCGGCCGCATCCCGACGACCACGGTGCTGGCGTCCAGGACCCGGGACATGGAGGCGATCGTGGAGATCATCCGGCCGATGAAGCTGTCCACCAGCTCGAGCGCGGAGATGTCGATGAGCACCCCGCGGGAGCCGGTCTCGACGATGCGCTCGGCGAGATCCTCCTGGAGCGCGAGCGCGAGGTGGTCCTGCAGGTCGACCTGGATCGAGACCAGGAGGATGTTGCGGATCTGCAGGATCGGGATGCGCTCCATCAGCTGTCCTGGCCGACCGGACGCCTGACGATGTCCGAGCCGGACCGGCGCAGCGCCAGCAGCAGGGCGTCGGCCAGCGACGCCTTGGTGGTGATGTCACCGAACTCGATGCCCAGCGCGACCACCGTCTGGGCGATCTGCGGGCGGATCCCGGAGATGATGCACTCGGCGCCCAGCAGGCGCGCGGCCATCACGGTCTTGAGCAGGTGCTGGGCCACCTGGGTGTCGACGGCCGACACCCCGGTGATGTCGATGATCGCGTGCTCGGAGCCGGTGTCGACCAGGGCCTGGAGCAGCTTCTCCATCACCACCTGGGTGCGGGCCGAGTCCAGGGTGCCGACCAGGGGCAGCGAGACGATCCCGTCCCAGAGCTTGACGACCGGGGTGGACAGCTCCAGCAGCGCGTCCGCCTGCTCGGAGATGACCAGCTCGCGGGCCTGGGCGTAGCTCTCGATCATGAACAGCCCGAGCTCGTCGACCAGCAGGGAGAACTCGCTGAAGAAGACGTACAGGCTCAGGTTCTCCAGGCCCGCCAGCACCTCGAGCACGGCCTGCTTGAGCGCGAACACGCTGACCGCGGTCTCGGTGGGGGTGAAGCCCTGCCGCGCCCGGGTCCGGGCCACGTCGGCGAGCAGGCCACGCAGCGCGTCGAACGAGCCGGCGTCGAGCCGGTGGTGGTCCTCGGGGGTGGCGGAGAGCAGGGCGTCGAACATCTCCCGCACGTCCCGCTCGAGCTCGGCCCGCGTCATCCGGCCGGCGAGCGAGCGGGACGAGTGCTCGACCCAGCTCTGGAGGATGGCCTCCCGGTTCGCCTCGAGCACTGCCCAGCCGCTGGTGGAACTGTCGGACACGATGACCTCTTCTCCCGGCGCACCGCTCGGCGCCGACCGCCCCGATCCTTCCACGCCCCGCCCGCGGGCAGGTCACTAACACACCACAACGGGCGCGCCCCGGTCTACGCATCCGCGATCTGCATGTTTCCCAGGTGATGTCGAGAAACCGGCACTCCCCATGGGAAGTTCCCCATGGGGAGTGCCGGTTTCTCGACATCACCTGGGAAACTTCGGCAGGATCGGGCGGTGAACTGGACCGCGCCCGAGCCCGCCCCCGCCGACGGACCGCTCACCGGCCCGGACCGGCCGATGCTCGAGGGCTACCTCGGCTGGCAGCGCCGCACGCTGCTGAACATCTGTGCCGGCCTCACCGGGGAGCAGCTGGCGGCCCGTCCGCTGCCGTCCTCGCAGCTGTCCCTGCTCGGCCTGGTGCGGCACCTGGCCAAGGTGGAGCGGATCTGGCTGCGGCAGCGGGTCGCCGGCCAGGACGTCGGGCCGCTGTACGACGTCGCGCTCGGCCGGGACCACGACTTCGAGGACGTCCACGCCGAGGAGGCGGAGGCCGCGCTGGACCGGCTGGTCGAGGAGTGGCGGCTCGCGGACGAGGCCGTCGCCGGGCTCTCGTTCGACGACACCTGCGAGGCGTACGGCGAGACGTTCTCGCTGCGGATGGTCTACGTGCACCTGTGCGGCGAGTACGCCCGGCACAACGGCCACGCCGACCTGCTCCGCGAGAGCATCGACGGGGTCACCGCACGCTGACCGGCCGGCTCAGCCGCGTGAGGAGTCGGAGCCGGAGCCGCTCGCCTCCCGGATCTCCCGGCCTCGCGCGATGTCCTCGGCCTCCTTCTGCTCCGCCTTCTCGATCCCACGGGTGTCCCGGGGGTCGAGCTGGATGTTGTCCTCGGCGGGCAGGCCGGCCTGCAGCTCTCGGCCACGCTCCAGCTCGGCGTCCAGCTCGGCGCCGAACAGCAGCGCCAGGTTGGTGATCCACAGCCAGAGGAGGAAGACCACGACGCCGGCGAAGGCGCCGTAGGTCTTGTTGTAGGAGGAGAACGACGCGACGTAGAGGCCGAACAGTGCCGAGGCGACGATCCACACCACGATGGCGAGCACGGCGCCGACGCTGAGCCAGCGGAACTTGGGCTGCTTCACGTTGGGGGTGGCGTAGTAGAGGAGCGCCACGATCAGCACCACGGCGAAGAGCATCACCGGCCACTTCGCGATGTTCCACACCAGCACCGCGGTCGAGCCGAGGCCGATCGCGTCCCCCACCGCCTGCGCCGCCGGACCGGTCAGCACCAGGGCGAGCGCCACGGCCGCCGCGAGGAGCAGTGCCACCAGGGTGACGAGCAGCATCAGCGGGCGGAGCTTCCAGACCGGGCGGCCCTCACGGATCTCGTACATCCGGTTCATCGCACGCCCGAAGGAGCCGACGTACCCCGACGCCGACCACAGCGCGCCGAGCAGGCCGACGACGAACGCCACCCCGGCGGCCTGGGGCGCGGCCGCGAGGTCGGTCAGCGGCTTCTCCACGCTGGAGACCATCGACCCGGCGCCCATCTGGTTCAGGATCCCGAGCAGCGTCTTGACGGTGCTCGGCCCCTGGTTGAACAGGCCGACCAGCGACAGCAGCGCGATCATGGCCGGGAACAGGGCGAGTACGGCGTAGTAGGTCAGCGCCGCCGCGAGGTCGGTGCACTGGTCCTTGGAGAACTCTCGCGCGGTCTTGCGCAGCACGAACATCGCGGACTGCTTGGTGAGGTCGGTGGGGGAGTCGGGGCCGCGCTCGTCGGCGACGTCCTTCGGTGTCGGTGCCATCCCGGGTCCGTTCCCCCATCCGGCGGGGGCAAACGGTCGGTCGGCCCGGCTAGCCTCGGGACTCCACCGACGGCCACCGGTCGTCACCAGCGAGGGAGACCGCTCGTGAGTGCTGCACTCGTCCGTCCGCGTCGTCGGGTCGTCGCCGGCGTCTGCGCGGGGCTGGCCGCCCGGTTCGGGATGTCGCCGAACACCGTCCGGCTGCTGTTCGTGCTGAGCTGCCTGCTGCCGGGGCCGCAGTTCGTCGTCTACCTGGTGCTCTGGGTGCTGATGCCGTCGGAGTAGCCCTCCGACCGGGCAGTGGTACGACGGCCCGGTCCGGGGCAGAGTGGCCACCATGAGCTACCAGCTGACCGTCCTCTACCACCAGCCCGACGACACCGCGGCCTTCGACGCCCACTACGAGTCGGTGCACGCCCCGCTCGCGCAGAAGGTGCCGGGGGTGCGCGCGTACACCTCGTTCCACCCCGACCCGAAGCCCGACGGCACCCCGGCCGCGGAGTACCTCGTGGCCACCCTGGTCTTCGACGACCAGGGTGCCTTCGCCGCCGGGATGGGCGGTCCCGAGGGTCAGGCCGCCGCCGGCGACATCGGCAACTTCGCCAGCGGCGGCGTGACGATGCTGACCGGCGAGGTCACCAGCTACACCTGACCGGGGACGCCGGTCAGCCGCGGTTCTTCGTCCGCGGCTTCCGGCGCTCCTGGGTGGGCCCGGACCCGGTGGCGCTGCCGTCCGGGGTGAGCTCGATCAGCTTGCCGGAGATCCGGGTGCGCTCGAGCGCCGCGCGGGTCTGCTCGGACAGGTTCACCGGCAGCTCGACGAGCGAGTGGTCGCCGCGGATGTCGATGTGCCCGAAGTCCGCGCGGTCCAGACCGCCCTCGTTGGCGATCGCGCCGACGATCTGGCGCGGCTCCACCTTGTGCCGCTTGCCGACCGCGATCCGGTACGTCGCCATCGGCACGTCGGAGCGGGCCCGGCGCGGCTTGCTGTCCCGGCGCGGCGGCCGGTCGTCGCGGTCGGTGCGCCGGCCCTTCTCGTGGTCCCAGCCGCCGGTCCGCTCGCGCTTGCCCTCGAAGGCGCGCGGCGGGGCCGGCTCCGGCTCGGGTGCCATCAGCAGCGGGCGGTCGTCCTGGGTCAGCACGGCCAGTGCCGCGGCGATGTCGGTCGCCGGCACGTCGTGCTCCTGCTCGTAGTCGGCGATCAGGTCGCGGTAGAAGCCGACCTGGTCCGACCCGAGCGCCTCGGTGATCGCGTCGCGGAAGCGGGCCACCCGGGTCTCGTTGACGTCCTCGACCGTGGGCAGCCGCATCTGGGTCAGCGGCTGGCGGGTGGCCCGCTCGATCGCCTTGAGCAGGTGCCGCTCTCGCGGGGTGATGAACGAGATCGCGTCGCCGGTCCGGCCGGCCCGGCCGGTGCGGCCGATGCGGTGCACGTAGGACTCGGTGTCGGTGGGGATGTCGTAGTTCACGACGTGGGAGATCCGCTCCACGTCGAGGCCGCGGGCGGCCACGTCGGTGGCCACCAGGATGTCCAGCTTGGCGTCGCGGAGCTGGTTGATGGTGCGCTCGCGCTGGGCCTGCACGATGTCGCCGTTGATGGCGGCGGCCGAGAAGCCGCGGGCCCGGAGCCGCTCGGCGAGCTGCTCGGTGACCTGCTTGGTGCGGACGAAGATGATCATCCCCTCGAAGTTCTCCACCTCGAGGATCCGGGTGAGCGCGTCGAGCTTCTGGGGGTGCGAGACCGACAGGTAGCGCTGGGTGGTGTTGGCCGACGTCGTGGTCTTGTTCTTGACGGTGATCTCGGCGGCGTCGGTGAGGTACTTCTTGGCGATCCGCCGGATCTGCGGCGGCATGGTCGCGGAGAACAGCGCGACGTGCTTGTCCTCGGGGGTGTCGGACAGGATCCGCTCGACGTCCTCGGCGAAGCCCATCTTGAGCATCTCGTCGGCCTCGTCGAGCACCAGGAAGCGCAGCTCGGAGAGGTCCAGGGTGCCCTTGTCCAGGTGGTCCATGATCCGGCCGGGGGTGCCGACCACGACGTGCACGCCGCGGCGCAGGGCGGAGAGCTGGACGCCGTACCCCTGGCCGCCGTAGATCGGCAGCACGTGCAGGCCGGGCAGGTGCGCGGCGTACCGCTCGAAGGCCTCGGAGACCTGGAGCGCCAGCTCACGGGTCGGGGCCAGCACCAGCGCCTGCGGGGTCTTCTGCTTCAGGTCGATCTGGGACAGGATCGGGACGGCGAACGCGGCCGTCTTGCCGGTGCCGGTCTGGGCCAGGCCCACGACGTGGCGGCCCTCCAGGAGCGCGGGGATGGTGGCGGCCTGGATCGGCGAGGGTGACTCGTAGCCGACGTCGGAGAGCGCCCGCAGCACCCGCTTGTCGATTCCCAGGTCGGCGAAGGTGACGTGCTGCTCGGACTCGGACGGGTCGGTCTGGTCGGACGGGGGCATGGGGCCCAGCCTAGTGCCGAGCGGGGGGTGCCCCGGTCCACGAGGGGACTCCTGCAAGGAACCTCACGAGGCGCGCCGAAGGATCAGACCGGGTCCGGTGACGCTACGCCGACGAGCTCCGCCCGTCTGCCCCGCCCCCCGGTAGTCCGTGACGCACTTGTCGTCCAGTGCCCCCGCAGGCAGCAAGAACGTCACGGACTATCCGGGGTCGGGGGTGGGGTGGGGGTGGGGGCGGCGGCCCGGTCGAGCGCGCGCCGCGACCACCGCAGGCGTACGGCGTCCGCGCGCTCCTGCTCCTCCAGGGCCAGCTCGACGGCCGCCAGCGCGCTCCGCAGCTGCGGCAGCCACCGGTCCTCGATCGCGCGGACCCGCCGGCGGGTGGCCGTGGCCTCCGCGAGCACGCAGCGGAGGGCGGCCTCGGCGACGGCGTGCTGCACCGCCGCGTCGAGCGCCCGGCGGTGCGCCGCGTGCACGTCCGCGACCGGGCTGCCGGGCACGTCGCCCGCGGCCGGCGTGCAGGTGGCCCCGCCGGGATGCCGCACCCCGATCGTCGAGGTCCAGGTCAGCTCGACCCGGGCCGCCGCCTGGTCGACGTCCGCGCGCACCGCCCGCTCCCCGCCGAGCAGGGCGGCCCGCACCAGCCAGAGCGCCGCCCCGTCGCTCGCGGCGGTCCACGCGGCGGCGGTGCCCTCGGTGGTCACGCTGAGCCGGTGTGCCTCGTCGCGGAGGATCCGCAGCTTCTGGTCGAGCAGCTCCGCACCCCGCTCGGCCACCGCCAGCCGGTGCTGCAGCCACAGCCGGCCGGCCCGGCCCGGCGGCACCCGCCCCAGCCGCGCCACCTCCTCACCCGCCCGGGCTCTGCGGCGGGTGGGCCTCGAGCAGCGCCGCGGGCAGCATCGTCAGCTCGCGCCGGGGCAGCACCGAGAGCGCGTCCCAGGCCCGGTCCAGGGTGTCGTCGAGCGATCGCGCCTCGTCGACCCGCTGGTCCAGCAGCCGGCGCTCGACCCGGTCCGCGAACCGCAGGTAGTCCCGGTCGGTGCCGCCGAGGGCGTCCTCGCCGACCAGCTCGGCGAGCTCGCGGACCTGCCGGGCCCGGGCCAGCGCGGCCAGCACCTGCGCCGCCACGTCGAGGTGGTCCGCGCGGGTCCGGCCCGGTCCGGCGCCGTGCCGCATCAGCCGCGAGAGCGAGCTGAGGGCGGCCACCGGCGGGTACACGCCGGCCGCGTGCAGCTCCTCGGACAGCACCACCTGCCCCTCGGTGATGTAGCCGGTCAGGTCGGGGACCGGGTGGGTGATGTCGCCGGCGGGCATGGTCAGCACCGGGACGACGGTGACCGACCCGGCCGTGCCCCGGATCCGCCCGCACCGTTCGTAGAGCGAGGCCAGGTCGCTGTACAGGTAGCCCGGGAACGCCCGCCGACCCGGGATCTCGCCGCGGGCCGCCGAGACCTCCCGCAGCGCCTCGGCGTAGGACGTCATGTCGGCCAGCACCACCAGGACGTGCCGGCCGGACCCGAAGGCCAGGTCCTCGGCGACGGTCAGGGCCAGCCGCGGGGTCAGCACCCGCTCCACGACCGGGTCGTCGGCGGTGTTCAGCAGCAGCACCAGCTCGCCGGCCGCGGAGCGCTCCTCGAGGGCGTCGCGGACCGCCGCGGCGTCGGGGTGGGTCAGCCCGAGCCCGGCGAAGACCACCGAGAACGGCTCGTCGCCGGTGGTGGCCTGGGCGGCGATCTGGGTGGCCAGCTCGAGGTGGGGGAGTCCGGCCGAGGAGAACACCGGCAGCTTCTGGCCGCGGACCAGGGTGGTCAGCGCGTCCAGGGCGGACACCCCGGTCAGCACCGGCTCGGACGGCGGCTCCCGGTGCGTCGGGTTGAGCGGGAAGCCGGACACCGCGGCCCGGTGGTGCGACAGCACCGGCGGGCCCCCGTCGACGGGGTCGCCGCGGCCGTTGCAGACCCGGCCCAGCCACCCGGTGCCGACCGGGATGTGCAGGGTCTCCCCGGCGAACGTGACCCGGGTCGTGTCCAGGCGCATCGCGTCGGTGCCCTCCAGCACCTGCACGACGGCGAGGTCGCCGTCCACCTCGAGCACCAGGCCGTGACGCACC
Source organism: uncultured Actinomycetota bacterium (assembly GCA_963800225.1). Lineage (GTDB taxonomy): Bacteria > Actinomycetota > Actinomycetes > Propionibacteriales > Nocardioidaceae > Nocardioides_B. The sequence goes on from CAWDAF010000006.1 coordinate 288,408, forward strand.
TCCCCGGAGTCCAGCCGGATCTCCGCGAACTCGTCCCAGCCGACGCCGTGCACGTCGCGGACCACGAGCAGCGGGCCGCGCAGCTCGGTCACCGCACTGTGCTCGACGGCGCCGAGCGGCCCGGTGCTCATCGCAGCCCCTCCAGCACGGCGAGCATGGCCTGCCCGTGCCGCCGTACGGCGTCCGCGTCGGCCGGACCGGTCTCCTCGGGCGCCCGCAGCAGCGGGCCGAAGTCGACCTCCTCCAGCACCGAGGCGGACACCCCGGCCCCGACCAGCTCCTGGCACCGGTCCACGACGGAGAGCACCGCCTCCACCAGGGCGGCGCCCTTGGCGGCGGAGCAGGACCCGTCGTTGCTGCTGGTCGCGCTCTGCCGCAGGACGCCCTCGCGCAGCAGCCGCCCGGCGAGCAGCACCATCCGCTCGGACCCCGGCATCGCGGACGCGCCGACGAGCTCGGCGAGGGCGGCCAGCCGGTCGGCCTCGGCGAGCAGCGCCAGGACCCGCCCGCGGCGGTGCGCCCACAGCGGGTCGCCCTCGCGGGCGAAGCCCCCCGCGAGCACCCCGGCGTCCCGGGAGAACGACCCCGACCAGGCCACCGCGGGGTAGTGCCGCGCGTAGGCCAGGTCCCGGTCGAGGGTCCACACCGACCGGACGAACCGCTGGGTGTGGGCGGTCACCGGCTCGGTGAGGTCGCCGCCGGGCGGGGAGACCGCCCCGATGATCGTGACCGAGCCGCGGCGGCCGCCGAGCGTGGTGACGTGACCGGCCCGCTCGTAGAAGGCGGCCAGCGCCGACGCCAGGCCGGCGGGGTACCCCTCCTCGACCGGCAGCGCCCCGGACCTGGACGCGAACTCCCGCAGCGCCTCGGCCCACCGCGACGTGGAGTCCGCGATCAGCACCACGTGGTAGCCCATGTCCCGGAAGTACTCCGCCACCGTCGCCCCGGTGTAGATGCTCACCTCGCGGGCCATCATCGGCATGTTCGAGGTGTTGGCGACGACCACGGTGCGCCGGGCCAGCCGGTCGCCGGTGCGGGGGTCGGTCAGCGCGTTCAGCTCCGCGACCACGTCGGCCATCTCGTTGCCTCGCTCCCCGCAGCCGACGTAGACGATGACGTCCGCGTCGCACCACTTGGCGATCTGCTGGAGCAGCATGGTCTTGCCGGTCCCGAAGCCGCCGGGCACCGAGGCGCTGCTGCCCAGCGCGACCGGGTAGAGCAGGTCCAGGACCCGCTGCCCGGTGTGCAGCACCGCCGGCGCGTTCAACCGCTCGGTGCACGGCCGCGGACGGCGGACCGGCCACGCCTGGCTCAGCGGTACGTCGAGCCCGCCGACCGTCGCGACGACCGCCTCGGCGGCGCACACCCCGGGCCCGGTGAGCCGGTCGACGGGACCGCCGCACCCCGGGGGGACCAGCACCCGCAGCAGCACCGGTCCGCCGTCGTCGACGGTGCCGAGCTCGTCGCCGGCCGACACCTCCTGCCCGGCGGTGACCGAGGCGGTGAACGTCCAGCGGCGCGGATCCTCGCGGGGCCGCATCGACCCGGGGGTCAGCCAGGTGCCGGCGGTGTCCAGCGGCCGGAGCAGCCCGTCGAACACGCCGCCGAGCAGCCCCGGGCCGAGCAGCGCCGACACCGGCCGGCCGCGGGAGCGCGCCGGGGCGCCCGGGCCCAGGCCGCCGGTGTCCTCGTAGGCCTGCACGGTGACCCGCTCGCCGTCGATGGCGACCACCTCGCCGGGCAGCTCGGCGTCCCCGAGCGCGACCACGTCGAACATCGCCGCCCCGTCGAGCCGGGTGAGCTCGACCAGCGAGCCGGAGACCCGGACCACCCGCGCGGTCACCGGACCGTCCCCGCGGCCCACAGCCCCTCCAGGTCGGGCCCGAGCCGGTCCAGCGCCCGGTCGGCGAGCGCGGTCAGGGACAGCACGGCGCGGCGGTCGCCGTCCTGCGCCACGACCCCGCCGTCCGGGCTGTCGACGACCTCCGCACCGTCGCCGACCAGGGCCCGGGCCGCGGTGACCAGCCGGGCCCGCAGGGCGGGGTAGTCCTCGGCGTCCCGGACGGCGACGGCGGCCTCGTGGACCCGCCCGCGCAGCTCGGCGTACGCCCGGCCGCGTGCCTCCAGCACCAGCGCCCGCGCCTGCCGGCGGACCCGGGCCCGCTCGGCGGCGACCAGGTCGGCGGCGTCCTTCTCCCCGCGCTCCCGGGCCTCGCTGCGGACCCGGTCGCACTCCGCGGCGGCCCGTCGCCGGACCGCGTCCACCTCGGCGTCCGCGGCGGCCAGGGTCAGCGCGGCGTCGCGCCGTGCGTCGGCCAGCAGCGCCGCTCGCACCGGCCCGAGCGGGTCCGCGCCGGCGTCGGCGACGGCCGGGGCTGCCCCGCTCACCGGGGCATCACCACCGCGAGCGGCGGCCGGGTGGTGTGGCAGCGGGCCCCGAGGGCCTCCCCGGCGGCGGCCGTCAGCACGACGACGTCGACGTCGTCGGGGAGCCGGTCCCACGCGGCCCGCACGGCCGGGGCGTCCTCGGCCGGCAGCACCAGTGCCCCGGCCAGCGCGTAGCCGGACACGGCGGTCCCCGCACCGATCACCGCGACCCGCCCCACGGTGGTCAGGCCTTGCCGATCAGGATCACCGCGACGATCAGGCCGTAGATCGCGATGCCCTCCGCGAGTCCCACGATCACCATCGCGCGGCCGAAGAGCTCCGGCCGCTCGCTCATCGCGGCGAGGGCGGCGGCCCCGGTGTAGGCGACCGCGATGGCCGCACCGATCGAGGAGCCGGCGACCGCGATGGCCGCGCCGAGCAGGGCCGCCCACGACGCGCTGCTCCCGCTCGCCGGCTGGGCCGCGGCGGCCACCGTCGCCGGGTGGGCGGCCGCCGTCGGCCCGGTGAGCACGACGACGAGCACGACCAGCGACGCCAGCGCCAGCAGCACGTCGGCCGCGACCAGCACCCCGAGCGCGGACCGGCTCCCGGTGCGGACGGCGGCCAGGGTGGCCAGGACGGCCAGCGCGACGACCGGCAGCGCGACGATCCAGACGTTCATGGGTGCCTCCCGGCATCGGGTGAGGGGACGGGTGCGTCCAGCGGGACGTGCCAGGGCCGGAACGGCCGGCCCTCGTCGGTGAACACCCGGGAGAACAGCTCGTAGTACTCCAGCCGCAGCGCCTGGACGCCGGCCACCAGCGCCTCCAGGGCGAAGGCGACCGCGTTGCCGACGACGAAGACCAGGACCGCCGCGAGGAGGAGCAGGCCGCCGCCGTCCCAGAGCCCGACGGTGGCGTCCCACACCACCAGGCCCAGGGCCGCGTGGGTCAGCCCGAAGGCCGCGAGCCGGGCGAAGGAGACCAGGTTCGTGCCGAGCCGCAGCACCGTGTCGAACAGCTCGACGGAGGCCTGGGTGACGCCGGCCGCACCGCCCGAGGCGTTGGCCAGGAAGCCGACGTACGCCAGCACCAGCCCGGCCAGGGCGACCACCACCCCGGTGCCGACCAGCCACCACAGGTCGGTCAGGACGCCGAGCAGGGCGACGCCGAGGCCGGCGAACAGCGCACCGCCGGCGATCCCGGAGGCGGCGACCAGGGCCAGCGGCCAGCCGCCCTCGCGCCAGCGGTTCACGGCTCCGGCGGCATAGGCACCCGCCAGCAGCACCGCCCCCACCCCCAGCGCGGACGCCAGCAGGGTCAGCGGCTCCTCCAGCGGGGACAGCCACAGCACCGGCAGCACCCCGGTGGGGCCGAAGAACTCGCCGAACAGCACCCCGAACACGCAGGCCGCGAGGCCGGCGCCGAGCAGGAACGGCCACCCCGAGCGGTAGCGGGCGAACCGGCGCGGCCGGCCCCAGGACAGCAGCAGCGCCGCCGAGCACCAGGAGCGCGCCGTGACCGGCGTCCCCGAACATCATCCCGAACATGAAGACGTAGGCGAGCCCGGCCGGGACGGTCGGGTCGATGTCGCGGTAGGGGACGGTCGCGTAGGTCTGCACCAGCGGGGTCATCGACCGGCGCAGCCCGCTCCCGGTCCGCAGCAGCGTGGGCGGGTCCTGGCCCGCGCGGGACCGCCAGCGGGACCACCGCGCCTCCGGAGCCCGCGATCCGGTCGGCCAGGGCAGGGAGGTCGGCGGAGGGTGCCCAGCCCGCGAGGGCGGCCACCGTGCCCCGCCGGACGGCGACCGCCGCGTGGGACTCCAGGTCGGCCTCGCCGGCGACCAGGTCCGTGCGGCCGGACCGGCCGCACGCGGGCAGGTCCGGCTCGGCGGCCGAGAGCCGCGGGGCCAGGTCGGCCCGGGCCGGCAGCTGCCGCAGCAGAGCCGTCGCCGGCCCGCCGGCCTCCCCGCCGGGGCCGCGCTCCCGGCCCGAAGGCAGGTCCAGCTCGACGGTGCCGGCGTCGGCGACCTGGACCAGCAGCTCGCGCAGCCGTGCGACCGGGACCACCACCGCCACCCGCTGCATCCGCAGCGGCTCCAGGGCCTCACGCCAGGGCATCGAAGACCTCCCGTGCGGGGCCGGTCGCGTCCCGGGCGGCCGCGCCGAGAGCGGCCCGCACCCGCCAGGCGTCGGCGGCCAGGACGCCGACCACGCCCAGGACGCAGGCCGGCCCGTACGCCGGGGACCGCAGCAGCGCCGACGCGTCCTGCTCCACCCGGTGCCACCAGGCCGCCTGCGCGTGCCACAGGTCGGGGAGCGCCTCCACGTCCGCGAGCACCCACCGGGCGTCGCCGGGCAGCCGGGACCGCAGGTCGCCGAGGGTGCTGCCGGGGCGGTCCAGGGCCGCGACGAACCTGGCACCGAGCAGGGCCGTCGCCCGTTCCGCGGACCGGCCCCGCGGCGGCGCCCCGTCGATCAGCGCCTCGCGGACCAGCAGCAGCGCGGTCGCGCCTCGTGCCCACACCTCCGCGCCGGGCACGCCGTCGACGACCCGCTGTGCCCAGGCCAGCCGGAGGTCCGCGCCGCCGGTGCCGCCGGTGCCGCCGGTCCCGGCGGGGGTCCGTGGGTCGCCCCACGGGGAGGTGGCCACCACTGCGCGGAGCTGCTCCTCGGACGTGGTGGCCGCGAGCCGGGTCCAAGCGGTCTGCAGGGTGCCCAGCGTGAAGTCCGGCTCCGCGGGCCGGCCACGCAGCCGGCGCAGGTGCTCCTCGATGTTGGCGACCTCGAAGCCGCCGGCGAGCAGCCGGAGCTGCTGGGCACCGTCGCGGGGCAGCCACCCGGCGAGCACCCGGAGGTGCCACAGCAAGGTCGCCGAGACCTGGTGCTGCAGGGCCGGCAGCGCCAGCTCGCCGAGCCCGTCGCCGTACGGCGTCCGGCTCAGCATCGACCTCGCCTCGGTCAGGTCCGCCGAGCCGGCCAGCCCCCGCGCCCCCACCTCGCCCAGGCGCCGCCGGGCCAGGGCCCTCGCCCGCACCGTCCCGGCGACCCAGGCCGCGCTCACGGACCCGCTCCGAGCACCTCGGAGCGGAGCGCGGCGACGACCCGGTCGACGTACTCCGGCATCCGCTCGGCGGCCTGCCGGGTCGTGCGACCGGCCTCGCTCCTGGCCTCCTCCAGCACGGCGGCGAGCTCGGAGTCCGCCCGGCGCCGGACCCGGGCGGCGGCGTCGGCCCGCTCCGCGTCCGCGTCGAGCCGGGCGGCCGCGAGGTCGGCCTGGGCCCGGTCCGCGGCGTCCCGGAGCCGGCGAGCCGCCTCGTCCTCCGCCCCGGCGCGGAGCCGCGCGGCCTCCTCCTCGGCGGCCGCGAGCCGGGCCAGCACGGGTTCCAGCTCGGTCGACACCTCGGCCACCCGGTCGGCCGGCACCCCGGGGGCGGCCGGCGCGCCCGGTGTCCCGGCCAGCCGGAACCGTTGGAGCAGGTCGCGTGGCCTGGGCATCGCGGCTCAGCCGCCGGGCCGGGCGGCCGACCGGCCGGTGAGCAGCCGCTGGCAGGACGCCATCGTGGCGAGCTCGGGGTAGTCCTCCTCGTCGAGACGGAGACCGGTCTCCTGGACCAGCAGCTCCACGAAGCCGAGGAAGTCCAGCGAGTCGAGCTCGAAGGTGCGGCGCAGGTCGGCGTCGTCCGCGACACCGTCGACGTCGGCCTCCGGGGAGATCCGGCGGATCGCCCGGGCGACGAGGTCGCGGGCCTGGGGCTCGGTCAGGGTCATAGCTCCTCCGGGTGCTGCAGCAGGTCGTCCACGGTGGACAGGAAGCGGGCGCCGGTGTAGCCGTCGGTCGCACGGTGGTCCCCGGACAGGGTCAGCCGGACCACCGGCCGCACCCCGAGCAGGCCGTCCACGGCCCACGGCCGCTCGACCAGGCGGCCGGCGCCGACCAGGGCGACCTGGGGAGGCTGGATCACCCCGATCACCTCCTCGACGCCCTGGTCGCCCAGGTCGGTGACGGTGAGGGTCGGCTCGGTCAGCTCGGCTCGGCCCAGCCGGCCGTTCCGGGCCCGGGCGACGAGGTCCCGCAGCCCGGCCATCACCGCGCGCAGGTCCAGGTCGGCGGCGCCGAGCAGCGCGGGAGCCACCAGCGCTCCTCCGCGCACCTTGATCGCGACGCCGAGGTGCACGTCGGTGCCGGGCACGAAGCCGTCGTCGACCCAGAACCCGTTCAGCTCCGGCACCCGGCGGGCGGCCAGCGCGGTCGCCCGCAGCAGGGCGGCCGCCGGCACGATCCGCTCGGTCACCGGCCGGTCGCGGTTGGTGCGGGTGAGCCAGCCGACGACGGCCTGCATGTCCACGGTGGTGGCCACGTAGTAGTGCGGGATCTCCCGCTTGGACCGGCTCATGCGCGCGGCGACCACCGAGCGGTCCGAGGTCGCGGGCGCCGGCGCGGCGGCCGGCGCGGCGGCCGGTGCGGGCGGGCCGGGCGCGGGCCGGTCGTGGGTAGCCGCCCGGACGTCCTGGGCGCGCACCGTCCCCTGGGGGCCGGTCCCGACGGCGGTGGCCAGGTCGACGTGCAGCTCCTCCGCGACCCGGCGGGCGTACGGCGACACCCGGAGCCGAGGCGGCTGCGCGCCGGGGGCCGCCGTCCGCGCCGGCGCCGGGGCTGCGGCCGGTGCCTGTTCCGGAGCCGGCGGAGCGGGGCGCCCCGCGGCGGCGTCGACGTCGCGGCGGGTGACCTCGCCGTCCGGGCCGGTGCCGACCACCTCGTCGATCACCACGCCGAGCTCGGCCGCGTGGTGCCGCAGCGGCGGGCTGGCCCGGTGCGCCGATGCTGCCGGTGCCTCAGCCGGAGCAGCAGCCGGTGCCTCGGCCGGGGCGGCCGTCGTCCCCACCGGCAGCAGGGTGGCCAGCGGGGTGCCGACCGCGACCCGGGTGCCCGGCTCGACCAGGAACGAGCCCAGGACCCCGTCCTGGAACGACTCGATCTCGATCGCCGCCTTGTCGGTGTCCACCACCGCCATCAGGTCGCCGCGGTGCACCTCGTCCCCGGGTGCGACCAGCCACTCCAGCAGCGTGCCGGAGTCCATGTCGGCCCCGAGCGACGGCATCGTGAAGTCGCTCATCCGGCCACGGTCCGTCGTACGGCGGCCACGATGTCGGCCGGCTGGGGGAGGGCGGCCTCCTCCAGGTGCTGGGCGTAGGGCATCGGCACCTCGGCCGAGCAGACCCGCTCCACGGGGGCGTCGAGGTCGAAGAAGCAGTGCTCGACCAGGCGGGCGGTGATCTCCGCCGACAGGCTCCCGGTGCGCCAGCCCTCGTCCACCACGACCGCCCGGTGGGTGCGCCGGACCGAGCCGACGATGGTCTCGTCGTCGAGCGGGCGCAGCGACCGCAGGTCCACCACCTCCGCCTCGATGCCGTCGGCGGCCAGCCGGTCGGCGGCCTCGAGCGCCTTGTGCAGGGAGCCGCCGTAGGTGAGCAGCGTGACGTCGGTCCCCGGGCGCCGCACGGCGGCCCTGCCGATGTCGACGGCACCGGCGTCCTCGGGCAGCGACCCGGGCATCGCGTAGAGCGTGGCGTGCTCGAAGACCAGCACCGGGTCCGGGTCCGCCAGCGCCGTCTCGAGCATGCCGCGGGCGTCCTCGACGGTGGCGGGGGCGAGCACCTTGATCCCGGGGATGTGGCAGTACCAGCCCTCGAGGCTGTGCGAGTGCTGCGCGCCGAGCTGGCGACCGGCGCCGGTGGTCATCCGGATCACCAGCGGCACCGCGACCTGGCCGCCGGACATGTGCAGCAGCGTTGCGGCGTTGTTGAGGATCTGGTCCAGCGCGAGCAGGCTGAAGTTGACGGTCATGATCTCCACGATCGGCCGCATCCCGGCCACGGCCGCGCCGATGCCGGCCCCGACGAAGGCCGACTCCGACAGCGGGGTGTCCCGGATCCGGTCCGGGCCGAACTCCTCCAGCAGCCCCCGGCTGACCCCGAAGCAGCCGCCGTACCGGCCCACGTCCTCACCCATCAGGAAGACCCGCTCGTCGCGCCGCATCGCGTCCCGGATCGCCTCGCGCATCGCGTCCCGGTAGGTCGTCTCCACCAGCTGCACGGTCATCGTGCGGCCTCCACCGGCGAGTAGACGAACCGGGTCAGCTCCTCGACCGGTTCGAGACCGGACTGCTCGGCGTACGCCGCGGCCCGGTCCACCTCGGCCTCCACCTCGGCGGTCAGCGCCGCCCGGGCCGGGTCGTCGAGGACGCCCTCGGCGCTCATCCGGGCGGCGAGCAGGTCGATCGGGTCCCGCTCCTTCCACCGGGCGACCTCGGCCTTGTCGCGGTAGAGCTCGGGGTCGTACATCGAGTGCGCCCGGAAGCGGTAGGTGCGCATCTCCAGGAAGCACGGCCCGCCGCCGCTGCGGATCTGGTCGGCGGCCCGGCGGACCGCCTCCTCCACCGCCAGCACGTCCATCCCGTCCACCGACCAGGACGCCATCCCGTAGGAGGAGGCCCGCAGCGCGAGGTCGGTCTCGGCCTGCTCCCGGTCCAGCGCGGTGCCCATCGCGTACAGGTTGTTCTCGCAGAGCAGCAGCAGCGGCAGGTGCCACAGGGCGGCCAGGTTGGCGCACTCGTGGAACTCGCCCTCGGCGAACGCGCCGTCGCCGAAGAAGCACACGGTGACCCTCGGCCGGCCGCGCATCAGGTCCGCGAGGGCCAGCCCGGTGGCCAGCGGAAGCCCGCCACCGACGATGGCGTTGCCGCCGTAGAAGCGGTGCGCGACGTCGAAGAGGTGCATCGAGCCGCCGCGGCCGTGGCTGCAGCCGGTCACCCGGCCGAACATCTCGGCCATCACCGCGTCCATCGACACTCCCTTGGCCAGGGCGTGGCCGTGCTCCCGGTACGTCGAGACCACCGCGTCGTCGGGCTCCAGCGCGCTCATCGCCCCGGCCGCCACGGCCTCCTCGCCGATCCCGACGTGCAGGAAGCCGCGGATCCGCGACGCGCTGTACAGCTGGATGCAGCGCTCCTCGAAGAGCCGGACCCGGGTCATCGCGCGCAGCAGGTCGAGGCGGTGCTTCGCCTCGCCGCCCGCCCGTGGCTCGCTCATCACACGCTCTCCAGGGTCGACAGGTCGCCCTCCGGCAGGCCGAGCTCCCGGGCCTTGAGCAGCCGGCGCATCACCTTGCCGCTGCGGGTGTGCGGCAGGTGCTGGTCGAAGGCGACCTCCCGGGGAGCCACCGAGCCGAGCCGGCGCCGGCCGAAGCCGACCAGCTCCAGCCGCAGGTCGTCGGTCGCCTCGTAGCCGTCGCGCAACGTCACGAAGGCCTTCACCAGCTGGCCGGCCACCGGGTCCGGCTTGCCGATCACGCCGACCTCCGCGACCGCGGGATGCTCCATCAGCACGCTCTCCACCTCGAACGGGCCGATCAGGTGGCCCGCGGACTTGATCACGTCGTCGGCCCGGCCCACGAACCACAGGTAGCCGTCCTCGTCGCGCCGGGCCAGGTCGCCGCAGAGGTACCAGCCGCCGGCGAAGCACCGGGCGTAGCGCTCGGGCTCGTCGAGGTAGCCGCGGAACATCGAGGGCCAGCCGGGCCGCAGCGCGAGCTCGCCGGTCGTCCCGGCGGCGACCTCCTCGACGCGGCCGTCGACGACGCGGGCCCGGCCGTCCTCGTCACGGGCCAGCAGGGTGGCGGTCACCCCCGGCACGGTGCGCCCCATCGATCCGGGCCGGACCGGCTCGCCGGGCGGGTTCGCGACCATGATCGCCCCGGTCTCGGTCTGCCACCAGGTGTCGAGCACCGGCACGCCGAAGGCGTCCTGCGCCCACAGCACCGCCTCGGCGTTGAGCGGCTCGCCGACGCTGGCCACGTGCCGTAGCCGGCCGAGGTCGGCCTCGCGGACCACGTCGCGGCCCGCGCGCATGAACATCCGCAGCGCCGTCGGGGCGGTGTACCAGACGCTCACCTCCTGCTCCTGGAGGATCCGGCACCAGCGTCGGGCGTCGAAGTCGCCGGCGTCGCAGACCACCGTCACCCCGAGCGTGAGCGGTGCGATCACGCCGTACGACGTGCCGGTGACCCAGCCCGGGTCGGCCGTGCACCAGAACACGTCGCCGTCCCGCAGGCCGAGGGCGTAGGCGCCGGTGGCCCGGTGCGCGACGACCGCGTCGTGCACGTGCAGCGCACCCTTGGGGCGTCCGGTCGTGCCGCTGGTGAAGTGCAGCAGCGCGGGAGTCTCGGGCGGCGTCGGCGGGATCGTGACCTCGTCGGAGGCCGCGGCCAGCAGCCGGGTCAGCGACCGGGTACCCGGCACGTCGTCGGCGTCGGTGAGCAGCACGTGCGCCAGGTCGGGCAGCTGGTCGCGGATCCCGGCGACCCGGCGCCGGTACAGCTCCGCGGTGGTGACCAGCACGCGGCCGCGGCCCATCCGCAGCCGCTCCCGGACCGGCTCGGGCCCGAAGGCGGCGAACAGCGGGGAGAACACGCCGGTGTGCTTCAGGGTGCCCAGCAGCGTCACGTACGTCGAGACGCCGCGGCCCAGCAGCGTGAAGACCGCCTCCCCGGGCAGCACGCCGAGCGAGTCCAGGACCGAGGCGAACCGGTTCGTGAGCAGGCGCAGGTCCCGGTAGGTGTAGCGGGTGACGGTGCCGTCGAGGTCGAGGCAGCGCAGCGCCTCCCGGTCGCCGTGGCCCTCGTCGACGTGCCGGTCGACGGCCTCGTGGGCGATGTTCAGCCCGCGGCCGCCGGGCAGCCCCGCGAGCCCGGCCCGCGCCTGCGCCCACACGGCCTCTGCTGCGACGTCGCGCTCCTGGTCCACGGTCACTGCTCCTCCCGACGGTCCCGGCTCCCACCGTCCCGCCGGGGACCGGCCCCGGACAGGGCCGTTGGGCCCTTAGCGGGTCGGTCGGTCCGGTCGGCCGGAGAGCGTGCGGCGTCCGGTCAGCCGCTGAGCGTCAGCCCGAGCCAGGCCGCGAGCTCCTCGAGCTCGTGACGGACCGCGTCGCTCACCTCGCCGGTGAACGGCACGTCCTCGTGGACCGCGTGCACGACGAGCCGGCCGGCCTTGCGGTCGGTGGTGGCGTCCACCTTGCCGACCAGCCGGTCGTGGTGCAGCACCGGCAGCGCGAAGTAGCCCCAGCGCCGCTGCGCCTTCGGCTTGTACATCTCCAGGGAGTACTCGAACTCGAACAGCTCCAGCGCCCGGCCGCGGTCGTGCGCCAGCCGGTCGAACGGGGACAGCAGCGCCGTACGCCCGGTGAACGGCGCCGCCAGCGCGTCGGGGTCCACGCGCCACTCCCCGCGGACCCCCTCGACCACGGCCGGCTCTCCGGCCTCGCCGACGACGGCCGGCTCGACCGGGACGGCCGTCCCGGTGCCGCGGGCGATGCCGAGGGCCCGCAGCCGGCGCTGGTCGCGGAGCCGGTGGGCCTCCTCGACCGGGAGGTCCGGCAGGTCGGCGGGGTAGACCCGCTCGGCCAGGTCCCACACCCGCTGGCGTCCCTGCCGCCCCGAGACGGCGACCTCGCCGCGCATCATCAGGATCTCCAGCAGCTTGGTGACGTTGCGGTTGTTGGTCCAGCCCGAGGACGGCCACGACACGACGCTGGTGTCGGGGAGGTCGCGCGAGAGCAGCGGCCCGTCCGCGGCGAGCCGGTCGAGCACGTCGCGACGGAAGCGGTCGTTGGCACGCAGCCACTCCCGCGCCACCTCCCAGGTGGGCTGGTCGGCGGCGCCGGCGAGGTGCAGCGGCAGGTCGCCGGCCGGCCGGATCAGCGCGCTGAGCTCGACAAGCGTCCGGTCCTGCTCCAGCGCCTGCGTGAGCTGGCTCGGCTGGTACGACGACCCGAGGCGGGTCCACGCGACCAGGTCGGCGTTCGGGGCGACCGCCGCGGTGGGGTCGACCTGGAGCAGGGTCAGCCGCTGCACCATCGGCACCAGCGTGGTGGGACGGGGGGTGTCGAGCAGCTGGGCACGCACCGCGACCCGTCGCGCGTCCCGTCGAGTCAGCCGGTGCACCCCCACGTCCGGGAGGCTAGCAAGAGGCGGGGCCCACCGGGGGGTCGTGCCGGATCAGCTGCCACGCAGGCCGGGGAAGTCCTCGTCGCGCCACTCCCGGGTGCCGGTCGCGAACTGCGCGGTGCCCGCGGCCAGCTCGTCCTCGCGGCCGCGCAGCTCGACCCGGCGGATCTTCCCCGAGATCGTCTTCGGCAGCTCGAAGAACTCCACGCGACGGACCCGGAGGTACGGCGCCAGGTGCTCGCGCGCGTACCGGAGGATCGAGTAGGCCGTCTCCTCGGTGGGCTCGTGGCCCGGGGCGAGGGCGATGTAGGCCTTGGGGACGGCCAGCCGCACCGGGTCGGGCGCGGGCACGACGGCCGCCTCGGCCACCGCCGGGTGCTCGATCAGCACCGACTCGAGCTCGAACGGGCTGATCTTGTAGTCCGAGGCCTTGAACACGTCGTCGGTGCGACCGACGTAGGTGATGTAGCCGTCCGCGTCCCGGCTCGCGACGTCGCCGGTGTGGTAGAAGCCGCCGGCCATCGCCTCCAGGTTGCGCTCGTCGTCACCCTGGTAGCCGGTCATCAGCGACAGCGGCCGGGCGTCCAGGTCCAGGCAGATCTCGCCCTCGCCGACCCCGTCCACCTTCTCCTGGGTGAGCGGGTCGACCAGCACCACGGGCAGCCCGGGCAGCGGCTTGCCCATCGACCCCGGCCTCACCGCCGTGCCGGGGGTGTTGCCGATCTGCGCGCTGGTCTCGGTCTGGCCGTAGCCGTCGCGGATCGTCAGCCCCCACGACGAGCGGACCTGCTCGATCACCTCGGGGTTGAGCGGCTCGCCGGCGCCGATCACCTCGCGCAGCGAGCCCGGCCCGCCCGACAGGTCGGAGGTGATCAGCATCCGCCACACGGTCGGCGGCGCGCAGAAGGACGTGACGGCCTCCTCACGGAGCCGGTCCAGCAGCCGGCCCGCGTCGAAGCGCGTGTAGTTGTAGAGGAAGACCGTCGCCTCCGCGATCCACGGCGCGAAGAAGCAGGACCACGCGTGCTTGGCCCAGCCGGGGGAGGAGATGTTCAGGTGCACGTCGCCGGGACGCAGCCCGAGCCAGTACATCGTCGCCAGGTGGCCGACGGGGTAGGAGACCTGGGTGTGCTCGACCAGCTTGGGCCGGGACGTGGTGCCGGAGGTGAAGTAGAGCAGCAGCCGGTCCGACGGGGCGGTCCCCGGGTGCTCGGCCGGCGGAACGTCGAGCGCGTAGGCGTCGTGCAGCTGCTCGCTGGTCAGCAGCGTGTAGTCGCCCGGCACCTCATCGAGCTTGTGGGCGTCCACCGGGTTGCACAGCACGTGCCGGGCGCCGCCCCGGGTGATCCGGTCGACGAGGTCGGTGGGTCCCACCGCGGTGGTGGTCGGCATGATCACCGCGCCGATCTTCATGATCGCGAGCATCGACTCCCACAGCTCGACCTGGTTGCCGAGCATCACGATCACGGCGTCCCCACGCCGGACGCCCTGCCGGGTGAGCCAGGCGGCCACCTGGTCGGAGCGCCGCGCCATCTCGTCGTACGTGCGCTGCACCCGGCTGCCGTCCTCCTCGAGGATCACCAGAGCCGGCCGGTCGTTGCCGCGGGCGACCGCGTCGAACCAGTCGACAGCCCAGTTGAACCGGTCCCCGACGTCGGGCCACTCGAACTCCGCGTGCGCCCGGTCCGGGTCGCCGCGCAGCTCCAGCAGCAGGTCCCGGGCGTGGCGGTAGCTCTCGGTCGCGGTCATCAGGGGGTGCCTCCTCGTGGGTCCGGTCGGTCGCGTCCGACTCTGGCAGGGCTCAGCCGGTCGCACCACCACCGACCGGAGGTGTCGCGGCGGTGCGGCCGGGATCCAGACCTGCGACCCAACCCGGCGGTCATCCGGTGACGCGCTCGGCGGCGGCGTAGCGCTGGACGAACCGGGCCAGCACCTTCGGCGGCTCGACGACGTCGCTGCTGCGGGCCATCTCCTTCAGCGTCTCCGCCTCGGACGGGTCGAAGTAGCCGTTGTGCTTGTAGACCTCGATCCGGGTGCACAGTCCGTGGATGTCGAGCTCGGGGTGGAACTGGGTGGCGTAGACGTGCCGGCCGACCCGGAACGCCTGCACCGGGCAGCGGGGCGAGGAGGCCAGGCGTACGGCGCCGGCGGGCAGGTCGCGCACCGCCTCCTTGTGCCCGACGAACGCCTCGAACCGCGCCGGGAGGTCGGCGAACAGGGCGTCGGACCGGCCCTCGGGGGTCAGCGTGACCGGCACCCGGCTGATCGGCTCGGCGTGCGTGCCGTCGACGGTGCCGCCGCGGTGGGTGCCGAGCACGCCGATCCCGTAGCAGGCGCCGAGGAACGGGAAGTCGCGGGCGACCACCTCGTCGAGCAGGGCGTGCAGCTCGGCCTCGACCCGGCGCTGCACCGGCGACTTGGCCGCGTCGTCGTCGCTGGCGTTGAACGGGCCGCCGCCGAGCAGGATCCCGGACCACTCGTCGAGGTCGACCGGGCCCAGCGGCCGGCGTTCGAGCCGGACCCGGTGCAGCAGCGACTCCGGCAGCCCCGTGAAGCCGAGGAAGGCGTCGTACTCGTTGTCGGCAGCCGCGTCCTCGTCACGCGTCCCCAGCAGCAGGAAGGGCTTCACGCCCCGAAGCCTACGGGCGGGTCAGCGCGAAGTACGCACCGATCATGTCCCCGAGCAGCGCCCCGCCGGTGAGGTCGCTCGGCACGTGGCCGGCCATGTAGACCCGGGACCAGTCGATCTCGGACTGCATCCACGCGTAGTCGGCGGCCCGGTGCGGGTCGCGGGCCGACAGGTACGTCGAGGCGGCGGCGCCCGCCGCGGCGTGCCGGGAGGGGTAGGAGCACGGGCACACCTGGCCGGGCTTCACCGTGTGGTCGGGGCGCAGCGCCGGGTGCAGCACGTACGGCGCCGACTGCCGGTAGCGGGTCCCGAGCGTGTCCGCGACGGTCTTGGTCATCGTGAGCATCTGCTTGACGGCCTGCTTGCGCGCGTCGCCGTCCTCGGCGGGGAGCAGCTCGGCCTGGTCGTGGGCATACAGCTTCCAGACGTCCTTCTTGCCGTACGTCTCCAGCCACGTGGAGGCCCGCACCCCGGCGGCGTCGCGGGTCGGCGCGATCTGCTGCACGGCGGCCACCTCGGCGCCGCGCTCGCCGGCGCTCGGCGGCCCGGGCAGGGTCCGCTCCAGCCAGGCGGTGAAGGCGGCGTCGTGCGGGGCGTGGTCGTGGGTGCTCCACCACTGCCGCATGAGCGTGCGGGCGTGAGTGGCCTGGCCGGACACCTGCCGGGCGGTCGGCGCGACGGCGGCGTCGCCGAACAGGGTGGGCGGCGGGTCGGCGGCGATCCGGTCCTTGGCCGACGGGTTCGCCAGCGCACCCAGGGCCATCGGCCCCACCAGGCCGGCGAGGACGGCGGCCACGGCGACGACCGCCACGGCGAGGTAGCGGCGGGGGACTCTCATGCGGGCACCTTCTGGAGGGCCGGCAGGGTGCGGGCGCAGTGCAGCTCGCGGCCGTGCAGGCGACGTACGTCGTTGTCGGGGAGGTCGTCGCGCACCAGGGAGGCGGCGGCGACGTACTTGCTGAAGGAGCGGGGGCGGAGGCCGAGGCCGGCGAGCACCCGGTCGGCCCGGCCCGGGCGCAGACCGCCCTTGGTCTCGACCAGCGCGTAGCCCTCGTCGAGCCACACGGTGTGGTCGCCGAGCGTGGTCTTGACCTGGTGGTCCACGGTGACCCGGCAGCGCTCCTCGGTGGTGTCGGCGAGCGTCGTACGGCGGTAGGCCACCTCCGCGGTCGCGACCAGCCGGGCGACGTCGGCGGCGTGGCCGTGGGCCGCCAGCGCGTCGGCGACGAAGGCCGCCTCGAGCGGGCCCAGCAGCCCGTAGCCGGCGACGTCGGCGTCGGCGACGGTCTTCGCGGTGACGCCGCGGCCGTCCTTGGCCTTGACCTCGATGCGGCACAGGCCGTCCTCGACGTACAGCCGGCTGCGCGCCTTCCAGCGGCGGCGGCGCTGCTGGACGTGCGCGCGGGCGCTGGCCAGGTCGGGGGTGTCGAAGTAGGTGCTGCGGTAGCCGGTCGACAGCCGCCCGGCGATCGTCAGCACCCCGTAGCCGGCCGGCAGCGCCGCGAGGAGCTCGTCGACGGTGGCCAGGTCGAGGAGGTACTTGCGGTCGACGCGGGTCAGCTGCGGCGCCTCCGCGAGCACCTCCGCGAGGGGCACGGCGGCGCGGGAGGACAGGTCGAACGGCGGGTCAGCGAGCACCGAGGGCCTCCCGCTGGGCGTCGTCGTCGAGCTCCTCGGCCGGCTGGCCGTCCGTGGGCAGCGTCCAGGCGGCCTCCGGCACGGCGTACCGGACGGCCACCCGCGTGGTGTCCCGGACCAGGTCGACGTCCTCGACGACGACGCTGAGCGGCTCGACCGAGACCCGGAGGCGCACCTGCGCCGCGGCGGACTCCAGGTCGGTGACGGCGGTGTCCAGGGTGACCCGCATCAGCCGGGTGACCGGGGTCTTGCGCCGGGTCTCGTCGACCACCCACAGCGACACCAGCAGCAGCGCGTCGAGGAGCACGACCAGCACCAGGTTGCGGTCCGGGAGGCCGTTGACGAGGGCCAGCACCAGCGCGACGAAGGTGTAGGCCACGTCCTTGAGGGTGAACGCCGCGCTGCGCAGCCGGACCAGGCTCAGCAGCCCGAAGAGACCGAAGCCGATGCCGGTGGGGAAGTGCCCGGACCCGATCGAGGTCACGGCGGCGAACAGGCCGATGTTGAGGGCGGTGAAGACCAGGGTCATCTCGGGTGCGGCGAGCCGGCGGCGGTAGAGCCAGCCGACCAGCAGCAGCATCGACAGCACGTCGAGGCCCAGCCGGGCCACGGTGCCGAGGATGTCGGTTGATTGCATGCAGACGACGCCTTTCGGTGAACGGAACGACAACACCGTACGAACCGAACATGACGCGACCATGACGGCGCCCGTCACACCCAGCCCCTACGCTGGCCCCATGCATGTGGTCGTCGTCGACGACGAGCGCCGGATGGTCGAGCTCGTCACCCGCTACCTCGAGGAGCTGGGCATCCGCACGACCGGCTGCCTCGACGGCAAGCAGGCGCTGGGTGCCGCCCGCGCGGAGGACGTCGACGTGCTGGTGCTGGACCTGATGCTGCCCGGCGTCTCCGGTCTCGACGTGTGCCGCCGGCTGCGGGCCGAGGGCAACGACGTGCCGATCCTGATGCTCACCGCCCGGGGCGCCGTACCGGAGCGGGTGGCGGGCCTGGAGGCCGGCGCCGACGACTACCTGGTCAAGCCGTTCGCCCTCGAGGAGCTGGTCGCCCGGATCCGGGCGATCCGGCGCCGCCGCGACAACACCGACCACCGGCTGGTCGTCGGAGACGTCGTGCTCGACCCGCTGGAGCAGCGGGTCTGGGTGGCCGAGGCCGAGGTCAGCCTGTCCCGGCGGGAGTTCGCGATGCTGGAGGCGCTGATGGCCCAGGCCGGCCGGGTGGTCTCCCGCGACCGGCTCTTCGACGAGGTCTGGGACGGCGAGGTGGACATCCGCAGCAACGCCATCGACGTGCACATGTCCCGGCTTCGCGCGCGGCTGGAGCCCTCGGTCAACGTGCAGGTCAAGACGCTGCGCGGGGTCGGGTACCGGCTCGAGACCGTGCCCCGATGACCGGCCGGTGAGGGTCTGGCAGCGGCTGGTCGGCGGGCGGCCCATCGTCACCCGGCTGGTCCTCGCGGTGGCGGTCGCGATGGCGGTCGTGCTGGCGCTCGCTGCCGGCCTCGTCTACTGGCGGGTCTCCTACGCCCTCGACCGGCAGGTCGACCAGGACCTCGACGCCTACCAGGAGGTCGTCGAGCGGGCCGTGCAGGCCGGGCAGCCGCCGCCCACGGACACCCCCGGCGAGACCTTCCAGCTGTACGACGCCCAGGGCCGCCAGATCGGCGGGAACCGGGAGGTGCCCGCGCTCCTCGACGGCGACCGGGTCACCGAGCTCCAGCGGGGCGCCGAGGTCCGCTTCGACGTCGGCAGCTTCCTCCCGGCCGCGCCGCACCCGTTCCGGGTCGACGCGTTCCGGGTCACCTCGCCGGCGGGCACCCGGTTCGTGGCGTCCGCGATCAGCAGGCGCAAGCACGACGAGGCGCTGCGCGAGCTGCTGCTCCAGCTCACCATCGCGGACCTGATCGCGCTGGTCGCCGCCTCCTTCGTCGGCTACCGCACCGCCCGGGCGGCGCTCGACCCGGTGGAGCGCTACCGGCGGGCCGTCGAGCGGATCGAGGACGGCGACCAGGGCCGGCTGCCGGTGACCCCCGACCGTGACGACGAGCTGTCCCGGCTCGGCCACACCTTCAACGACCTGCTCGACCGGCTCGAGGCGAGCGCCGAGCGCGAGCGGCAGTTCGTCGCGGACGCCTCCCACGAGCTGCGCTCCCCGCTGTCGCTGATGCGGACCGAGCTCGAGTGGCACCGGCACCGGCCCCGCAGCGAGGCCGAGACCGCCACGGTGCTCAGCTCGCTGCAGGACCAGGTGCAGCGGCTCGTCGACCTCGCCAACGCGCTGCTCGACATCGAGGAGCTGCGCGGCGCCGGCCCGATCCCGCGGGAGCCGGTGGCGGTCGCCGACCTGCTGCGTGACGCGGTACGCGGTGCGGGGGCCGACGGGGTCGACGTACGGGTGGAGTCGCCGGAGGCGGAGGTGCACGTCAACCGGCGGTGGGTGGAGCTCGCGGTCTCCAACCTGGTCGGGAACGCCCTGCGGCACGGGGCCGCGCCGGTGACCGTCAGCGCCGAGGTGGCCGACGGAAGCCTGGAGGTGGTGGTGCGAGACGCCGGGCCGGGGTTCCCCGACGACTTCGCCGCGCACGCCTTCGACCGGTTCAGCCGGGCCGAGCGCAGCCGGACCACACCCGGCTCGGGGCTCGGGCTGTCGCTGGTGCAGGCGGTCGCCCGGGCGCACGGTGGCGAGGCCCGGATCGAGCCGTCCGGCGAGGGCGGCGCCGTTCGGCTCTCGGTCCCGACCCGCCCGCAGTGAGTCGGCGCGACCGCAGGCTATGACCCCGTCGAGTCGGCGCGACCGCAGGCTATGACCCCGTCGAGTCGGCGCGACCGCAGGTATGACCCCGTCGAGTCGGCGCGAATGCAGGTAATGCCGGAGTCGTGGCGGCGCCATTCCAGCGGGAAACAGGGGTCGGCCCACCCGGAGGCGTGCGTTCGCGCCGGGTCGGCACCGGGGAGGCGTGCGTTCGCGCCGGGTCGGCACCGGGGAGGCGTGCGTTCGCGCCGGGTCGGCACCGGGCAGGCGTGCGTTCGCGCCGGGTCGGCGGGTGGGAGTGACGCTGGTCTCGACCGCCGACGGCGCGGGTTTCGGGACCGGCGCGCCGGGCACACGTCAGCCATGGCTGACGAGGAGAAGGACGGGTCCGTCGGGACCGTTCTGGTGGCAGGCGGGGCGAACCTCGCTATCGCGGTGGCGAAGCTGGTCGCGGGAGCGCTGACCGGGTCGTCCGCGATGCTGGCGGAGGGCGCGCACTCGGTGGCCGACACCGTCAACCAGCTCTTCCTGCTGACCGCGCTCAAGCGCAGCAAGAAGCCGGCCGACTCCCAGCACCCGTTCGGCTACGGCATGGAGCGCTACTTCTGGTCGCTGCTCGCGGCGGTGGGGATCTTCGTGCTCGGGGCCGGCTTCTCGGTCTACGAGGGCATCCACTCCTTGCTCAAGCCGGAGCCGGTCGAGGCGCTCCTGGTCGCCTACGTCGTCCTGGGGGTGTCCTTCGTGTTCGAGGGGATCTCCTGGACCAAGGCCGTCATCCAGCTCCGCGAGGAGGCGGGGGAGAAGAGGATCGGGGTCTTCCGGCACATCTTCACCACCCCGGACCCGACCGTGAAGACGGTGGCCTTCGAGGACACCGCCGCGCTGATCGGCATCATCCTGGCCGCAACCGGGATCACCCTCCACGAGTTCACCGGCTCGGGCTTCTGGGACGGTGCCGCCTCGATCGCCATCGGCCTGCTGCTGGTCGTGGTCGCGGCGTCGCTCGGCTCGACCAGCAAGCGCAACCTGATCGGCGAGGCGATGCCCGAGGAGGAGCGTCGAGGTCTCACCGAGGTGATCAACGAGTCGATCGGGGTGGACGTCGTGGTCGAGCTGCTCACCATGCGGCTGGGGCCCGGCGACATCCTGGTGGCCGCCCGGGTCGACGTCGACGACACCGTGACCGGCGGCGACCTGGAGAAGGTCGCCGACGACGTCGAGCGGCGGATCAAGGACAGCTACCCCGAGGTCCGCCACGTCTTCCTCGACCCCACGAAGGCCGGGGCCCGCGCGCACACCTGAGATGCGTGCATGGCCCATCCTTGATCGGGGTAGTCCTGGTGACGGGCGTCACGGGGACGTCACGAGGGAGGATGACATGGCCACCGGTGTCGAGACAGGACGCATCACCACCAACATCCCGGGGAGGATAGACCGGTTGCCCTGGGCCCGATGGCACTGGATGGTCGTCATCGGCCTCGGCACGGTCTGGATCCTGGACGGCCTCGAGGTCACCATCGTGGGCTCGATGTCGGATGCCCTCAAGCCGAGCAGCACCGGCCTTGGCCTGAGCAACTTCGACATCGGGCTCGCCGGAGCGGTGTACGTCGCCGGTGCCTGCATCGGGGCGCTCTTCTTCGGCCAGCTCACCGACCGGCTCGGCCGCAAGAAGCTCTTCCTGATCACCCTCGCCGTCTACACCGTGGCGACCGTGCTGACCGCCTTCTCGATGACCCCGATGTGGTACTTCGCCGCCCGCTTCCTCACCGGCACCGGCATCGGCGGCGAGTACGCCGCGATCAACTCCGCCATCGACGAGCTGATCCCCGCGAAGTACCGCGGTCGTGTCGACGTCGCGATCAACGGCTCGTTCTGGGTCGGCGCCGCCGCCGGCGCGCTGCTGACGATCCCGCTGCTGAACCCCGCCATCGTGAACCCCGCGATCGGCTGGCGGCTCGCCTTCGGGCTCGGCGCGGTCCTCGCGATCGGCATCCTGATCGTCCGGCGCCACGTGCCGGAGAGCCCGCGCTGGCTGTTCATCCACGGCCGCGAGGACGAGGGCGAGCAGATCGTCCAGGGCATCGAGCACACGGTGTCCCAGGAGAGTGGCCGCTCGCTCTCGGAGGTGTCCGACTCGATCACCATCCGGCAGCGCAAGTCGATCGGCCTCGGCCTGATCGCGAAGACGGTGTTCACGCTCTACCCCAAGCGGACCATCCTGTGCTTCTCGCTGTTCGTCGGCCAGGCCTTCCTCTACAACGCCTTCTTCTTCACCTACGGCGACACCCTGACCACGTTCATGGGGGTCAAGCAGACCGGGTACTACCTCGCGATCTTCGCGGCCAGCAACTTCATCGGCGCCCTGGTGCTCAGCCCGCTGTTCGACAGCCTGGGCCGGGTCCGGATGATCACCGGCACCTACGTGCTGTCCGGGGTGCTGCTCGGCGTGGCCGGGTTCGTGCTCGGCGACCTCAACGCGGTCACGCTGACGATCTTCGGCGCGGTGATCTTCTTCTTCGCCTCCGCCGGTGCCTCCGCGGCGTACCTCACCGCCAGTGAGATCTTCCCGATGGAGACCCGGGCGCTGTGCATCGCGTTCTTCTACGCCATCGGGACGGCGGTCGGCGGCATCTCCGGCCCGCTGCTGTTCGGGGCGCTGATCGACAACGCCTCGGCGAGCAAGGACATCACCGGGATCGCGATCGGCTACTTCATCGGCGCGGCGCTGATGATCGGCGGCGGCATCGTCGAGGCCTTCCTGGGCGTCAAGGCCGAGGGCCAGTCGCTGGAGAGCATCGCCCAGCCGCTCACCGCCGAGGACAGCCCGGAGCCGGGCCGGGAGACCCAGCACGCCTGACCGCAGCGACCACGGACCGCAGCGACACGAGAGGACACCGCCATGCCGATGCCACCCCCCAAGCCCAGCACCGAGGGCAAGCGCGACCGCCAGGTCTTCCACGAGATGGGGCAGATCGTCCGGGCGCTGGAGGCCAACGGCGCCAGCACCCCCGAGGACCTCGCGGAGAGGGTCGGAGCGGCGTACTGGGAGCCGCACCGCTTCGACCGGGCGGTCGCGTTCGCGGTCACCGACGGGCTGGTCTCGCGCGGCGCCGACGGGGAGCTGCGCCCGGTCTGAGCCGGGTCAGCCGAAGATCAGGACCGCGCCGACCACCGCGGGCAGCAGCCCGGGCAGCAGCCACCAGGAGACCGGCCGGTGCTTGTGGATCAGCAGCGCGGCCTCGAAGGCGATCAGCCCGAACGCCGCGGCGATCACCAGCAGGCCGATCTGGGAGTCGGTCCGGTCCGAGAAGTACGCCGCCACCACCAGTCCGGCCGAGAGGTGCAGGATGGTGATCGCGATCAGGGTCGACATCACCCAGCGCTGCACCGACGTCACGCTCATCGAGTCGCGTTGCGGCGGGCGTGGCTGCCCCGGGACCATCAGGTGCTTGCGGACCGCGGGGGGCCGAGACTGGCCGGAGGACATGGGCAGAGCCTAGCCGTCGCCCGCGGGGAGCCCGGCGTAGCGTGGTGCGCGTGGACGAACGGCCCGACGAGTCCCTGCCCGACGAGCCCCGGCGAGACGAGCCGTTGGGGGAGCCCCCGGCGCACCGCAAGCGCGCCTACTTCTGGCTGATGGGCATCTGCATCGCGCTGATCGTGCTCGCCTGGAACGTCGTCCGGCTGTGGTCGGTGCCGGCCGCGGTGGCGATGAGCGTGGTCGCCGCCGTGCTGCCGCCGACCGCCGCGATCGTGGCCAACTGGGGCCGTGGCGGGTAGTGCACGGCCAGGGCGCGGCTAGGAGCCGGCGGAGATCTTCTCGATCAGCGCAGTGGTGGAGATCGCCGGCGTACGGGCCAGGTAGTGCACCTCGCAGATGTCCTTGAACTCGTCGAACTTGCCGGCCCAGTCGTCGCCCATCACCAAGACGTCGGCGGCGTGCTCGAGGATGTAGTCGCGCTTGAGCTCCAGGCTCTCCTCGACGAAGACCGCGTCGACCGGCTTCAGGGCGGCGACGATCTCGAGCCGCTCCGCCTGGGAGAAGACCGGCGAGCGGCCCTTCTTGCGCTGGTTGAGCGCGTCGGCCGAGACGCCGACCACGAGCCGGTCACCCAGGGCGGCTGCCCGCTCGATGACGCGGAGGTGACCGACGTGGAAGACGTCGAAGGTGCCGAAGGTGATGACCGTCCTGCTCATGGCCCGAATCCTGTCATGCCGGCGCCGGGTTCCGGTTTCCGGCGTGCCGGGTCGAGCGAGTACGCTCCACTGGTGAGTCTCTCTACCGGTACAGCGAGGCGCGAGGTGGTCGTTGCCCGCAACGCGGTGCTGGCCACCTTCTTCCTCAACGGGTTCGCCTTCGCCACCTGGGCCTCGCGGATCCCGTCGGTGCGTCATGCCCTGGACCTGACCCCGGGCAACCTGGGTCTGCTCCTGCTGGCCGCCTCGGTCGGGGCGGTGGTGGCGCTGCCGTCCACCGGCGGGTCGGTGCAGCGCTTCGGTGCCCGACGGGTGGTGATCGCCGGGTCGCTGGTCGAGGCGGCCGGACTGA
This sequence comes from uncultured Actinomycetota bacterium, assembly GCA_963800225.1. GTDB lineage: Bacteria > Actinomycetota > Actinomycetes > Propionibacteriales > Nocardioidaceae > Nocardioides_B. The sequence goes on from CAWDAF010000006.1 coordinate 312,365, forward strand.
TGGTCGTCGCGGTCGGCGTGGGGGTGCTCGAGTCGGTGCCGGCCACCGCGGTGGGGCTGTTCCTGGTCGGGTTCGGCACCGGCACCTGGGACGTGTCGATGAACGTCGAGGGCGCCGAGGTCGAGCGGCTGCTGGCGCGCTCGGTGATGCCGCGCTTCCACGCCTCCTTCAGCCTGGGCACCGTCGCGGGCGCGGCGATCGGCGCGCTGGTGACGTACGTCGGCCTGGGGATCGGCTGGCACGTCGGCGCGGTCGCCGTTCTGGTCGTCCTGCTGGGCGCGCTGTCCGTGCGGGGCTTCCTGCGCGTCGAGCCGCACGAGGAGGGCGCCCCGCCGAGCCACGCCCTGGCGGCCTGGACCGAGCCGCGCACCCTCCTGATCGGGGTGATGGTGCTGGCGATGGCACTGACCGAGGGGGTCGCCAACGACTGGCTCGGCGTCGCGATGGTCGACGGGTACGGCGCCGCCGCCTGGCTGGGCGCGGCCGCGTTCGCGCTGTTCGTGACCGCGATGACCGCCGGCCGGGTCACCGGCACGGTGCTGCTCGACCGCTTCGGCCGGCTGCCGGTGCTCTGGGGGAGCATGGCCGTCGCCGCGGTCGGGGTGCTGATGGTGGTGCTCGGCCAGCTGCCGGCCCTGGTCGTGCTGGGCATCCTGCTCTGGGGCGTGGGCGCCTCTCTGGGGTTCCCGGTGGGGATGTCCGCGGCGGCCGACGACCCGGCCAAGGCGGCAGCCCGGGTCAGCGTGGTCTCCACGATCGGCTACACGGCCTTCCTGGGCGGCCCCCCGCTGCTCGGTTTCCTTGGCAGCCACTTCGGCGTCCTGCACGCCCTGCTCGTGGTGTCGGTGATCCTGATCCCGTCGGCGTTCGCGGTTCCCGCCGCCCGTCGGCCGGTGGACGCCTGAGGCCCCTGTAGGTTCGAGCGCGATGAGCGTTCCGATCACCGCCAACCCCGAGCTCGACGAGCAGCGCCGTCGCGGCCTGCGCCGGATGCGCTCGCTCGCGGTGGGGCTGCTGCTGCTCGCCGCGGTCGTCTATGTCCTGACCCGCGACCAGACCGGCTGGCTCGGCTTCGTCAACGCCGGCGCCGAGGCCTCGATGGTCGGCGCGATCGCCGACTGGTTCGCCGTCACCGCGCTGTTCCGGCACCCGCTCGGGCTGCCGATCCCGCACACCGCGCTGATCCCGCGGCGCAAGGAGGAGCTCGGCCGCAGCCTCGAGGAGTTCGTCGGGGAGAACTTCCTGCACGAGTCGATCGTCCGCGAGCGGATCGACGCGGCCGGCCTGAGCCGCCGCTTCGGCTCCTGGCTCAGCACCGAGGACAACGCGCGCCGGGTCACCGACGAGGCCGCCGCGGTGCTGCACCTGGCCCTGGAGCGGATCCGCGACGCCGACATGGTCGCACTGGTCGAGGAGGCGCTGCTGCCCCGGTTCATCGCCGAGCCGATCAGCCCGATCGCCGGGAGCCTGCTGGAGGAGGTGGTCCGGGACGGGGCGCACCACGGCCTGGTCGACCTGGTCCTCGACGAGGCGCACCGCTGGCTGACCCTGAACGAGGAGACCTTCGTCGAGATCCTCGGCGAGCGCGCCCCCTGGTGGTCGCCGGCGGCGCTCAACGAGAAGGTCACGCACCGGCTGCACCTGGAGGCCGTCGACTGGGTCGAGGACATCCGCCGGGACCCGTACCACCACGCCCGGGGAGCCCTCGACAGCGCCCTCGCCCAGCTCGCCGACGACCTGCTGCACGACGCGCCGACCCAGGAGCGCATGGAGCGGCTCAAGGGCCGGGTGCTCTCCCACCCGCAGCTGGTGGTCACCGCGACGTCGCTGTGGAACGCGTTCCGGCGGGCGCTGATGGAGTCCCTCGACGACCCGGAGGGGCCGCTGCGGCGCCGCGCCCACGCCGAGCTGACCGCCTTCGGTGAGCGGCTCCAGGACGACGACCGGCTCCGGGCCCGGCTGGACCGCCGGGCCGCGGACCTGATCGTCTTCGCCGTCACCCGGTACGGCGCCGAGCTCACCGCCGTGATCACCCACACGGTGAACCGCTGGGACGGCAAGGAGGCCGCCCGCAAGATCGAGCTGCACGTGGGCCGCGACCTGCAGTTCATCCGGATCAACGGCACCATCGTCGGTGGCCTGGTCGGCGTGCTGATCCACACCGTCAGCGTGCTGCTCTGAGCCCTGGCACGCATCCGGGGGCGGCGCTCAGGCGCCCGGCACCTGCTGGAAGGTGAGCAGGTCGCGGCCGCGCGGCTGCACGGTCACCTTGAGCCAGTCCGCCTCGCCGAGGTCCGAGCCGTCGACGGTGACCCGGTGCAGGTTGGCCGCCGAGCCGTGCACCCCGTAGAACGAGAGCCACGGTGAGCCCTTCGCCAGCGGACGGTCCTGGTGGAAGCGGTGGCTGTCGCCGTTGAACAGGTACACCGGTCCGTGGAACCGGCGGGACTCCTTGACGAGGGCCTGCACCAGCGGGCGGAACGCCGCGTAGTCGGCGTAGGCCGGGTCCGGCACGGTCGGGTCGAACATGTCGGCCTGCTGCTGGAGGACCACGCCGCGCAGGTGGCCGCGGCGGGCGTCCCGGAAGGCGGCGTGCAGGTTGTCGAGGCTGGCGCTCATCCGGTCGCGCTCCTCGGCGAGCTGCTCGGGGGTCGCGGTGGTCTCGCCGATCCCGGTCCAGGGGTCACGGTCGTTGTTGCTGCCGACCACGTGCAGGGTCGCGAAGGACAGCCCGGCCCGCTGGTAGCGGACGTTCTCGGGGATGCCGCGGTCGGCCTGCGAGGTGACCGGCACCGGCTTTCCGAGGGTGGTGCCGGGGTGCGAGAAGAACGTCGACCGGACCGCGGCGAGCCGCTCCAGCGGGTGGTAGGCGCCGTTGTTGGCACGGTGGCAGTCGGTCCACTCGTTGTCGCCGGGGGTGTAGACCAGCGGATCGGCGAACCCGTCGAAGTCGTGCCGGACGGTCGCGAAGCGCTGGTCGTCGCAGGTGGTCGACCCGGACTTGATGTCGCCGAGGTGGGTGACCATCGCGACGTCGGGGTCGGCGTTGATGCCGGCGACGAAGGACGGGAAGGCCGCCTGCGCCGAGTCGCCGTAGGGCACGTCACCGATCATCGCGAAGGTGTACGGCGCGTGCCGGGGGGCGGCGTGCGCGTGCGGGGCGGCCACGACCGCTCCGACGGCGAGGGTGGTGGCGAGGGCGAGCGTGCTGATCGGGGCTACGTGGCCGCGGTGCATGGGATCTCCCGAGGTGCGAGGGCGCTGACCACACCGACGCTCCCGGCCGCGGGTGAACCCGGGGGAGCGCTGGGGTGAACGCGGTCCGTCGGTCGCGCGAGCGATGCGCGAGAATGCCCGACGTGAGCATCCGAGACGTCCCCATCCGCGACGAGTCGATCCGGCTCGGGCAGTTCCTCAAGCTGGCGGACCTGATCGACAACGGCGCCGACGCCAAGCCGCTGATGATCCAGGGCCTGGTCTCGGTCAACGGCGAGACCGAGACGCGACGCGGACGGCAGCTCGCCAAGGGGGACGTGGTCACCCTCGGCGAGGAGTCCGTCCGCGTCGCGTGAGGTGCTGAGGGCCGGCGGGCCGGCCCAGGTGTCGGTGTGGGCTCAGCGGACGTCGACGAGGTCGACGACGAAGATCAGCGTCTCGCCCGGCTTGATGACGCCGCCGGCGCCGCGGTCGCCGTACCCGAGGTGCGGCGGGATGACCAGGCGGCGGCGGCCGCCGACCTTCATGCCCTGCACGCCCTGGTCCCAGCCGGAGATGACCTGGCCCACGCCGAGGCGGAAGGTGAGCGGCTCGCCGCGGTTGTAGGAGGCGTCGAACTCCTCGCCGGTGGAGTGCGCGACCCCGACGTAGTGCACGTGCACCGTCTGGCCCGACTGGGCCTCGGCACCCTCGCCCTCGGTCAGGTCGGTGACCTCGAGCTCGCTCGGCGGCGGGCCGTCGGGGAAGTCGATCTCGGGCTTCTCGTGGCTCACGGTGGTTCCTCTCGCACAGGGGATGCTGGTCCGCCCGAGCCTATGCGAGGCTCAGGTCTGGCTGCCGTGCACGTAGGAGTCGAGCTGGTCGCGCTCGAACTCCAGCTCGCTCATCCGGCTCTTGACCACGTCGCCGATGCTGACGATGCCGGTCAGCCGCCCGTCGGCGACGACCGGCACGTGCCGGAAGCGCCGCGCGGTCATCAGCGCCATCAGCTCGTTGACGGTGTGGTGGCCCTCGCAGGTCTCCACCTCGACGGACATGATCTCCGAGACGGGGGCGTCCAGGACCGCCTCGTCCTGGCCGAGGCGGCGCACCACGTCGCGCTCGGACACGATCCCGTCCACGCTCGCCCCGTCGGCGCTGACCACCAGCGCGCCGATGTTGTGGGTGGCGAGCATCGACACCAGCTCGCGCACCGTGGCGTCGGGCCGCACGGTGACGACCTCGTGGCTGCCCTTGTGGGCGAGCACCTCTGTGATCCTCATCGGCTCAGGCTAGCGATCCGGGTGCCCGGCGGCTAGGGAGTGACCTGCGAGGATGGCCCGGATGCGACGCGAGCTCCCTGCCCGAGCCGGCCTGGTGATGATGGGCTGGCTGACGGTCGTGCTCTGGCTCGACCGGGCCGGTGGCGGCGGCGGGCTGTGGCAGCAGCGTGGCCTGGGCCTGCTGACCTGGCTGGTGCTGCTGGTCGCGCTGTCCCGGGTCGGCCCGACGGTCCGCGCGCAGACGCTGGTGGTGGTCGGCTTCGCCACCGTGGTCGAGTACGTCTTCAGCCCCACGCTGGAGGTCTACACCTACCGCTTCCACAACGTGCCGGCGTTCGTGCCGCCGGGGCACGGTCTGGTCTACCTCTCGGCCTACGCGCTGGGCCATGCGGCGTTCGTCGAGCGGCACCGCCGGACGACGGTCGCGGCGGTGCTCGTCGTCGGCGGGCTCTGGGCGGCGTACGGCGTCTGGGTCGCCGCGCGTCCCGACGTGCTCGGCGGCTTCTGGTACCTGTGCCTGGTCGGCTTCCTGCTGCTCGGGCCGTCGCAGGCGGTCTACGTCGGCGCCTTCGTCGCGGTGGGCTGGCTGGAGCTGGCCGGCACCCACCTCGGCACCTGGGTGTGGGCCACCCGGGACCCGACCGGCTGGGTGTCGATCGGCAACCCGCCGTCCGGGGCGGCCGGGGGCTACGGCTGGTTCGACCTGGCGGGGCTGCTGGCCGCCCCCGCGCTGCTGCGGCTGTGGGCGCGGCTCAGTCCCCGGGCGCGGGCTCCTCGGACGCCGGCCGCCGACGCGCACTGAGGTCGTGCAGCGAGCCGTGCCGTCGCGGCGCCACGTCGGGGTCGTGCTCGTCGTCGGGCAGCGAGCCGAGGAAGGCCAGCGCCTGGTCGTGCAGCCGGCCGTTGCTGGCCAGCGCGTTGCCGCCGGTGGGGCCCGGGGTGCCGTCCAGGGAGGTGAACATGCCGCCGGCCTCGCGGACGATCACGTCGAGCGCGGCCATGTCGTAGAGCGCCAGCTCGGGCTCCGCGGCCAGGTCGACCGCGCCCTCCGCGAGCAGCATGTAGGACCAGAAGTCGCCGTACGCCCGGGTCCGCCAGCAGCGCCGGGCCAGCGCCATGAACGCGTCGAGGCGGTCCTGGTCCTCCCAGCCGGAGAACGACGCGTAGGACAGCGACGCGTCGTCGAGCCGGGAGACGTCGGAGACGTGGCACTCGGAGGCACGCAGCAGCGACCGGCCGGTCCAGGCGCCGCCGCCCTTGGAGGCCCACCACCGGCGCTGGAGCATCGGCGCCGAGACGCAGCCGACGACCACCTCGTCGTCGACCATCAGCGCGATCAGGGTCGCCCACACCGGGACGCCGCGCACGAAGTTCTTGGTGCCGTCGATCGGGTCGACCACCCAGCGGCGCTGGCTGTGCCCGGTGGACCCGGTCTCCTCGCCGAGCACGGCGTCGCGGGGGCGGGCCCGGGACAGGGTGCGGCGGATGCCCTCCTCGACGGACTTGTCGGCGTCGGTGACCGGCGTGAGGTCGGGCTTGTTCACCACGTGCAGGTCGAGGGCCTTGAACCGGCTCGTGGACAGCGAGTCGGCATCGTCCGCCAGGACGTGGGCGAGCCTCAGGTCGTCGGTGAAGGAGGTGGGCATGAGCCTCAGGCTATGCGACCGGGGCGCCGGACCGGGGAGGCCGGGCGGGGACGAGCGCCCGAAGCGGCTCCGCAGAGCCTTCAGCCGGGTGGTCGTGGGGGCCTAGGGTGCCAGACATGGAGGTCGCCGGTCTGCCGCTGCACCCGTTGGTCGTGCACGCCGCCGTCGTGCTGATCCCGCTGACGGCGATGCTCGCCATCGCGTTCGCGGTGCTGCCGGGCTGGCGCTGGCTGACCCGGTGGCCGACGGCGCTCGCCTCGGTCGTCTGCGTGGCGATCGCCTACACCGCCACCACCTCCGGTCGTGCGCTGCTCAACGCCCGGCCCGAGCTCCGCCCGCTGGTCGCCACCCACATGGCGCGCGGCACCCTGCTGGCCCAGATGACCGTCGCGCTCGCCGTGGTGGTGCTGGTCGCGGCGTACCTGCTGCCGGGCCGCTCCGCGCTGGCCAGCGGCAAGGGTGCCCGGGAGAGCCGGACGAAGGTCGCCGACAAGGTGCTGCCGGTGCTGGTCGTGCTGGTCGCGCTGGCGGTGGTCGCCCAGGTGGTGCTCACCGGCGACTCGGGGGCCCGCGCCCTGTGGGGCTGAGCACCCGAGGCGTCAGTCGCCCGACGCCTCGCGGCTGGCCAGCAGCCGGCGGAACGAGCCGACCCGGTCCGCGTCGGTGCGGCCGTCGGCCACCGCCTCGTCGAGCTCGCACTCCGGCTCGCCCTCGCCGTGCGTGCAGCCGCGCGGGCAGCCGTCGGTGAGCTCCTCGAGGTCGGGGAAGGCGCCGATCAGCTGGCCGGGCTGCACGTGCGCGAGCCCGAACGAGCGGATGCCCGGGGTGTCCACGATCCAGCCGCCGATGCCGTCGGGCCCGGGGAGCGCCAGCATCAGCGCCGAGGTCGAGGTGTGCCGGCCGCGCCCCGTCACGGCGTTCACGTGGCCGATCGCCCGGTCGGAGCCAGGCACCAGCGCGTTGACCAGCGTGGACTTGCCCACGCCGCTGTGCCCGATCAGCACACTCACCTTGCCCTCCAGCCGGTCGCGCAGCGCGGACAGGTCGTCCCCGCGCCGGGTCACCACGTGCGGCACCCCGAGCGGCCGGTACGTCGCCAGCAGGGTCTCCGGGTCGGCGAGGTCGGACTTGGTCATGCACAGCAGCGGCTCGAGCCCCGCGTCGTAGGCCGCGACCAGCGCGCGGTCGATCAGCCGGGGCCGCGGCTCGGGGTCGGCGAGGGCGGCGACCACGACCAGCTGGTCGGCGTTGGCGACGATCACCCGCTCCACCGGGTCGTCGTCGTCGGCGGTGCGGCGCAGCACGGTCCGGCGCTCGTCGACCGCCACGATCCGGGCCAGCGACCCGTCGTCGCCGGTGGTGTCCCCGACCAGCCGCACCTCGTCGCCGACCACGACGCCCTTGCGGCCCAGCGGTCGGGACTTCATCGCGGTGACGATCCGGCCGTCCACGAGCACGGTGAAGCGACCGCGGTCCACGGTGACCACCCGGCCCGGCACGGCGTCGTCGTAGCTCGGCCGGTCCTTGGTGCGCGGCCGGGTCCGGCGGCGCGGCCGGTCGTAGGACTCGATGTCGTTCTCGTCGAACCGGGGCACGGGTCAGCCGACGGGGAAGAGCCCGGACCAGACGTCACCGAAGCCCGGGAACGTCTTGGAGGTGGTGGCGATGTCCTCCACCAGCACGCCGGGAACGCCCAGGCCGAGGATCACCCCGGCGTGCGCCATCCGGTGGTCGGCGTAGGTGCGGAACGGGCCGCCGCCGAGGTGGCCCGGCGCGATGGTCAGGCCGTCGTCGGTCTCGGTGACGTGGCCGCCGAGGCCGTTGAGCTCCCGGGCGAGGGCGGCGATCCGGTCGGTCTCGTGGCCGCGGATGTGGGCCACGCCGCGCAGCCGGGACGGGCTGCTCGCCAGGGCGCACAGGGCGGCGACGGCCGGGGTGAGCTCGCCGACGTCGTGCAGGTCGTAGTCGATGCCCTCCAGGGTGCCGGTGCCCTTGACGACCAGGCCGTCCTCGGTCAGCTCGGCGGAGCCGCCCATCATCACGACGATCTCGCGCAGCGCGTCGCCCGCCTGGGTGGTGCTGGCGGGCCAGTGCGGCACGCTCACCGAGCCGCCCGTGACCAGGGCGGCGGCGAGGAACGGGGCGGCGTTGGACAGGTCCGGCTCCACGCGTACGTCGACCGCGCGGACCGGCCCGGGCAGCACCCGCCAGCGGTCGGGGGTCGAGTCGTCGACCTCGACGCCGTGCAGCCGGATCTGCTCCACGGTCATCTCGATGTGCGGCAGCGAGGGGACCGGCTTGCCGTCGTGGCGGACGTCGACGCCCTCGTCGTACCGGGCGCCGGCGAGCAGCAGGGCGGAGATGAACTGGCTGGAGGCGGAGGCGTCGATGGTGACCGGGCCGCCGCGGGCCCCGCCGGAGCCGACCACGGTGAACGGCAACGCGCCGCGGCCCCCGTCCTCGACGACGACACCGAGGCCGCGCAGGCCCTCGAGCACCTCGTGCATCGGCCGGGTCCGGGCGTGCGGGTCGCCGTCGAAGACGACCGGCCCGTCGGCGAGCGCCGCCACCGGCGGGACGAAGCGCATCACGGTGCCGGCGAGCCCGCAGTCGATGGTCGCGCGCCCGGGCAGGGGACCGGACGGCGAGGAGGGGGTCACCAGCCAGTCGTCGCCGGTGGTGTCGACCGCGGCGCCGAGCCGGGTGAGGGCAGCGGCCATCAGCTCGGTGTCACGCGAGCGCAGCGCCCCCCGGACGGTGCTGGGACCGTCGGAGAGCGCTGCGAGCACGAGAGCGCGGTTGGTGATGGACTTGGAGCCGGGCAGCCGGACGACGGCGTGCAGCGGGGCGTCCGGGTGCGGCGCGGGCCAGAGGTCCTTCGTCATCGAGTCGTTCATCGCGCCGAGCGTATCCGCTCGGCCCCCCGGCTCAGGAGGTGACGCTCTTGGCGGCCAGCTTGGCCTCACGGCGCAGGTGCTTGGCCTCGCGACGGGCCGAGCCGACGGCGTGCTGGGCGCGCCAGGCGACCCCCGGCTTGCCCTCGGTGTCGACCGCGGCGAGCAGCAGTCCGCCGAACATCGAGACGTTCTTGAAGAAGTGGATCTGCTGGTTGGCGCGCTGGGTCTTGTCCTGCTCCTCCCAGAAGCGGTGGCCCGCGGCGGTGGTGGGCACCAGCGAGCCGGCCAGCACCAGGGCGGCCAGCCGCGGCAGTCGGCCGGTGGCCAGCGCCAGGCCGCCGATGACCTGGGCGGCGCCGTTGATCAGGACCAGCTGCTTCTCGTCGGCGGAGACGGGCACGTCGGCCTCGTTGGTCGCGCCGGCGATCTTGTCGGTGACCGGGGAGGCCATGCGCACGTGCTGGTCGGGGTTACGCAGGGCGCTGATGCCCCCCATGACGAACATCGAGGCCAGCATCGGACGCGCAACAGTTCGGACTAGTGTCATGCAGACCTTCATACCCCATTCGGCCCGCGTCACGCGCCCGTCATGGGGCCCGGGATCAGCGGAAGGTGACAGCGAAGCGGTCGTTGGCGCTCTGCCCGGCCTGGTCCACCCCGGTCGTCACCACGGTCAGGGCGACCGCGTGGTCGGTCCCGTGCGCGTGCGCCAGCCGCAGGTCGACGTAGAACCGGCCCTGCGAGGCGGCGGTGACGTTCGTGCAGGTGGCCCACACGCCGTCCGGCACCGTGGTCTTCCCGTCCGCCGTGCTGACGAAGCAGTCGACGGCGGCCTCGCCGTCGGCGCCACCCGCACCTCCGGTCAGGTGGGTCTGTCCGCTGCCGGTGCCGACATCGGCCCCGCTGAGCTGGAGCCGGACCTGGGACACCCCGGCCGGTACGCCGGCCACCTGCACGCGCGCCCGGGCCACGTCCTCGGTGTGGTCGGCCACGGACACCGACTGCACCGACACGTCGGGCGCCAGCGTCGTCGCCACGGTGTTGTCCCCGTCGGCGAGCTCCACCAGGGGGTCGGCCGCCCGGGCGTGCAGCGTCACCGGGGTGGCGGCGGTCGCCTGCTCCGGCCGCAGGGTGAGCCGGACCGTCTGGCCCTCGGTCGGGGCGGTGCAGCTGACGGTGCGCGCACCGGTCAGGGTGCAGCTCGCGGCGGTCACGCTCGCGGTCCCGCCGAGCGTGACGGTCACCGGGCCGCTGCGCACCCCTCGCAGGACGGTGCTGACCTCGTAGCTGCCGTCCCCGCCGCGCACCGGGACGGCCGGGGTGGTCGCGCCGAGCGACAGGTCGACGCCGGGGGAGACGGTCAGGGTCCGCTGGTTGTCGTCGGCCGACGGGTCGTCGTAGCGCGCGGGCACCTGGAGGGCGACCGTCACCGGGTGGGCGGTGGTGCCGGTGGAGTCGACGGCCAGGTCAACCGTGCGGGCGCCGCCGCCGCAGCGCAGGTGGGTGTCGTCGAGGCGGGCACAGCCGGTGTCCTGGGCGGCGGCCAGGACACCGCCGTCGCTGAGCGCGAGCACGACGCCGTCGCTGTCCGCCGGTGCGTCGACGGTGGTCCGCAGCGTGTAGTGGTCGGTGTCCCCGGTGACGCTCTGCGCGGTGCGGGTCAGCGTGCCCAGCGCGAACGGGTACGACGGGCGGGGCGCGAGCACCACCGAGCCGGCGTCGTCGGACCCGTCGAGCTCGAGGAAGGGCGCCGCGGCGGTGACCCGGATGCGCACCGTCCGGGCCTGGTGCACGTCCCCGGAGCGGAGCGTGAAGGCGACCGGGCCGTCGGACGGGTCGGCGCAGGTCAGGGTGGCGCCGGCGGCCGTGCAGCCGGGGGAGCCGGCGAAGGCGGCGTCGCCGGTCAGGGTGAAGGTCACCGAGGCCAGCCCGTCCCGGACGCCGCTCAGCGTGGTGGTGACCCGGTGCCGGTCGGCGTCGTCGGCGGGCGGTGCGGCGTCCGGGGTCAGCGCGGACAGGTGCAGGTCGATGCCGGGCCGCAGGCCGCTCACCGTGCCGGAGTGGTCGCCGGGTGCGGGGTCGTCGTACCCGTCGGGGGTCGCGAAGGTGATCGTCGCCGGGTGCGTGCCGGTGGCGGTGGAGTCCACCCGGAACTCCACCGCCCGGCCGTCGCCGAGACCCTCGCAGCGGACGTGGGAGTCGTCCAGGCGCGTGCAGCCGGCGTCCTGGCCGGGCGCGAACCTGCCGCCCTCGGTGAGCGCGAAGACCAGCTGGTCGACGCCCGGCGGCAGCGGCCCGACCGAGGCGCTCAGCCGGTAGTGGTCGGTGTCGCCGGTGACGGTCTGGCCGGTGCGGACCAGGTCGGTCATCGCGAAGTCGTACGTCGGCCCGAGGACCGCCGTGGCGGTGCCCTGGTCGCCGAGGTCCACGAAGTCGCCGTCCGGCCGCACGCTGACGGTGACCGGGGTCGGCACCGTGGGGTCGACGGCGTGCAGCAGCAGCCGCTGCGGTCCGTCGACGGCTCCGGGGCAGGTCATCGTGTCGCCCGACGGGACGCAGCCGGGGGTGCCCGCGGCGAAGGTGGCGGCGCCGTCGACCCGGTAGGTCACCGACGGCACCCCGTGCCGGACGCCGCCCAGCCCCAGGCCGGCCGGGTAGTTCGCGTCGGCGCCGCGGTGCAGCGTGCCGAGGTCGTGCGGGGTCAGCGACAGTCGGGTGCCGGGCCGCAGCCCGGTGACGGTGCCCCGGTCGTCGGCCGGGGTCGGGTCGTCGTAGGCCGCGGGGACCTGCAGGGCGACGGTGACGTCGTGGGCGGCGGTGGCGGTCGTCTCGACGGCGAAGTCGACGGGCCGGGCCCGGGACAGGTCGTCGCAGGTGACGTGGCCCGGGTCCACCACGGTGCAGCCGCCGTCCTGGCGGGCGGCGAACCTCGCACCGGGCGAGAGCACGAAGGCGAGCGGTCCGCCGCCGGCCGGCACCGCCTTGACGGTGCTGCGCAGCGTGTAGGTGTCGGTGTCGCCCGCGACGGTGTGCGCCGTCTCGGTGAGGTCGCTCATCGCGAAGTCGTAGGAGGGCCGCGCCGGCAGCGTGACGTCGGCCGCGTGCGAGCCGGTCCCGACGGCCTCGAACGGAGCCCCCGGCTCGACGGAGACCGTGACCGGGGTGGCGGTGCCGCGGTCGTCGGCCCGCAGCACCAGGGTGACGTCGCCGCCGGGCGGTGCGGGACAGGTCATCGAGGTGTCCGTCACGGTGCAGGACGGGTTGCCGTCGGCGGTGAAGCGGGCCCGGTCGCCGACCCCGCCGCCGACCCGGTAGGTCACCCGGTCGAGGCCGTCGCGGAGACCGCTGACGAGTCCGGCCAGGGACACCGACCCGTCCGGGTCGGGTGTGCCCGACGCGACCGCGAGGTCCAGCCCGAGGTCGGCGCCGGGGGAGAGGCGGACCTGCCGGGTCTGGTCGGCGGGGTCGGCGTCGGCGAAGTCGACGAGCGAGGAGACCGTGACGGCAGCGGTGACGGGGGTGGTCAGCGCCCTGGCCTCGAGCGGCAGCGTCACCTCGTCGCCGTCGCGCAGGTCCGGGCAGGTCAGCGTGCTGCCCGCCGGGCCGACCTCGCAGCCGTCGACGGCGCGGAAGCGCACCGGCGCGGACACCTCGTAGCGCAGCCCACGGACCCGCGGCGGCAGCAGGGCCGAGGTGGTGAGCGTCCAGCGGTCCAGGTCGCCCGCGAGGGCGTGTCCGCCCGGGCCGGTGAGGACGGGCAGCCGGACGTCGTACGTCGGCCGGCGGCTGGGCCGGAACGCGAAGGGGACGCTCTGCGAGGTGCCGGCGTCGCCGAGGGTCGCGGTCACCTGGAGGTCGTCCTCGACCATCGAGTCGGGGAACACCAGCGGCAGGGTCACCGTGTAGTCGCCGGTGCCGCCGGCCGGGGGCGCCGCCGTACGACCTCCGGCCGGGGTGGCCAGCGCGGGCACGCACTGCACCTCGCGGGGGCCGGTCGCGGTGCAGCCCGCCGGCAGCGCGGCCGGGTCGGCGGCGAAGGTGGTGTCCGCCGAGGTCATCGTGACGTCGAGGACGTCGCCGGAGCGCATGTTCGTGACGCCGACCTGCACCGAGCCGGACGGGTCGACGACGGGTGCCCCGACCACCGGGGCCGGCGGTGCGTCGGTCGGAGCGGGCGGGTCGCCGGGCAGGTCGCCGGGCAGGGCCGCCGGCGGCACCGAGGCGGGCAGGGTGGACGGGGTCACCGCCGGGGCCGGTGCCGGCGACGGGCTCGCCGACACGGTGGCGGTCGCCGCGGTCGCGCTCGGGGAGGCGGCGGACGGGCCGGCCGGGGACGGGCTGCCCGCGTCGGGAGTCGACGTGCGGGCGGTCGCGGGACCGGGGACCGTCGCGGACACGGCCGGCCGGTCCGCGGTCGCGTCCGGCTGGTGCCGTCCGACCACGCCGAGCGCCACCGCGGCGACCGTCGCGACCGTGACGCCGGCCGCGACGCCGGCCGCGGTCACCGCGGTCGTGTTCGCGGCGACCAGGTCCCTGGCCCGGGAGACCAGCCCGAGCAGGCCGGCGGCGCCCGCGCCACCGGAGGAGAGGTACCCGGCGGCGGCCGCGCCGAGCAGCAGCGGCGCGATGATGCCGGCGAGGTTGGAGTTCACCTCGGTCAGCTCCAGGTACATCGCCGAGCAGCGGCGGCAGGTGTCCAGGTGGCCCTGCACCTTGCCCGCGTCCCGCTTCGCCAGGCCCTGGCGGACGAACGCCCCGAGGTGCTCGTTGACCCAGCGGCACTCGGTCTCGGAGATGTCCGAGAGGTGCATGGTGAGGAACGCCTGGCGCAGCCCCTCGCGGGCCCGGTACGCCAGCGCGCTCACCGAGTTCGCGGTCATCCCGAGCAGCGGCGCGATGTCGGCGGGCTTGTTCCCCTCGACCTCCAGGTGCCACAGCACCAGCTGCCAGCGCTCCGGCAGCGAGGCGAACGCCTTGGCCGCCGCTCCGCTCTCGAAGCCGGCCACCGCGGTGTCCTGGAACGGCACCCCCGGGTCGAAGGGGGTCAGGTCGTCGGTGGTCTGCAGCCGCTTCCCGGCCCGGATCCGGTCGACGTGCAGCCGGCGTACGGCGGTCAGCAGGTATGCCCGGAACGCCACGTCGGGGCCGCCGCCGCCCTGGAGCACCGAGAGCACCTTGGCGAACGCCTCGGCGACCAGGTCGTCGGAGTCGGGACCGCGGACAAGCTGGCGGGCCAGCCGGTTGGCGGCGTCCTTGTGGCGGCTGAACAGCTCGCCGTAGGCCGCGACGTCCCCCCCGCGGACGCTCGAGATCAGCTCGGCGTCGCTGGGCGTGTCGACATCGCTCAGGAGATCGGTCATGGGCTGTGAGGGTGGGACGGACCGGGGCCGCGTGCGTGACGCGGGCCCGATCGCGTCTCTCTGCGGGACAAACTAGTCGGCGGAGGACGATTCCACCGGTCAACGGCAGAAAAATGTACGAACGGGTGATCGGTCCGGCCCGTTCGGTGAGAAGTCATCGCGGCAACCGCGTCATACCGGGGGTCCTCGCGCGTCTCCTTCGGGCAAGCCGTCGACGGGGCCGTCCGGGAGGGGCCGGCCGCGACGCGACACGACAGGAGGGCGCACGGCATGCCGATGTTCCCGACCCTCGCGTTTCGTCGTGCCGTCCACGGGGCGACCACGGTCGAGAGGCTGCCCGACGAGGTACGGCGCGCGCTGCCGTTGCGGTTCGAGGCGGTCGCCGAGGCCCTGGTCTCGGGCGCGGACGTCGGCGCCGCTTGCACGGTGGTGGGTCGTGACGTGGCCCGGGACGGCGCCTCTCTGGGGGAGGCGCTGTCCGGGCTGCGCGCGACCTACCACCTCGTCCGGGGTGCGGCCCCGGCCTTCGACGCCGCGGAGGCGCTCGCGGTGGCCTGGAGCGAGGCCACCCTGGAGTACCTCCACGACGTCTCCTGCGAGGACCCGCTCACCGGGCTGGCCAGCCTCGCCCACGTGCGCACCCGGCTGGACGAGATCTACCGCGAGTCCGAGCTCACCGACGTCGTGGTCGCCCGCAGCCACGCCCTGGTCGTCGTCGAGCTCCGGTTCGGTGCCGCGATGGCGCTGCCGGGGCACCAGTTCACCCGCGCGCTGCGGCTGGTGCAGGTCAGCGAGGCGCTGCGGGCGGTCTTCTCCGGCGGCCAGACGCTGGGCCGGCTCGGCCTGGACCGCGCCGTCGCCGTGGTCCAGCGCACCGGCGACCTGGGGCTCTCGGTCGGGCTGCTGCGCGAGTTCCTCGCCGACCTCGACCTCGGGACGGCCGACGTCCGGGTCTGGATCGAGGGGCTGCCCGGCGCCGCCGACTCCGCGACCCGGCTGCTGGGCGAGCTCGCCCGCTGACCGGGACGGCTAGCCTGAGCGGCATGTGTGGTCGCTACGCGTCGAGCCGTCGCCCGGAGGACCTCGTCGAGGAGTTCGAGATCGACAGGGTCGAGGTCCCCGAGCCGCTGCCGGCCGACTTCAACGTCGCCCCCACCAAGCAGGTGTACGCCGTGGTGGAGCGGGCCCCGCGCGAGGGCGAGGACCCTGCGGCCCGGGAGCGCCAGCTGCGCGCGGTCCGCTGGGGGCTGGTGCCGTTCTGGGCGAAGGACCCCGCGATCGGCAACAAGATGATCAACGCCCGCATGGAGACCGTGCACGAGAAGCCGGCGTACCGGCGGCCGTTCGCGTCCCGGCGGTGCCTGCTCCCGGCGGACGGGTACTACGAGTGGTACCCCACCGAGCAGCGCACCAAGGCCGGCAAGCCGGTCAAGCAGCCGTTCTTCATCCATCCCGCCGACGGCGGCGTGCTGGCGATGGCCGGGCTCTACGAGATCTGGCGCGACCCGACCCGCGAGGACGACGACCCCCAGCGGTTCCTGTGGACCTGCACGGTGATCACCACGACCGCCGAGGACTCGGTCGGGCACATCCACGACCGGATGCCGCTGATGGTGGAGCGCGACCGGTGGTCGGCCTGGCTCGACCCGGGGCGCTCCGGCGTCGAGGAGCTGACCCCGCTGCTGGTGCCTGCGGCGCCGGGACGGCTCGAGGCCTACCCGGTCGGCACCGCGGTCAACAATGTCCGTCACAACGGCCCCGGGCTGCTCGACCCGCTGCCCACCGACGACGACCAGGCAGGGGCGCCGGCATGACCGACCGGCAGCTGGTACCCACCCCGCACGGCGACGCCCGGCTGTGGCGGGACCGCTCCCGGCACCCGGTCGTCACCCTGCTGCTCGGCCACGGCGCGGGCGGCGGCGTCGAGGCCCCCGACCTGGCGGCGCTGGCCGCGGCCCTGCCCCGCAACGGCATCTCGGTGGTTCGCGTGGAGCAGCCGTGGCGGGTGGCCGGCCGCAAGATCGCGCCTCGCCCGGCGGTCCTCGACGAGTGCTTCGTGGCCGCCGCCGACCGGCTGCGCGTCCGGACGCCGCTGGTGGTGGGCGGCCGCAGCGCCGGGGCCCGGTCCGCGGCCCGCACCGCTCGCGAGCTGGGCGCCTCCGGCTTCCTGGCGCTGGCGTTCCCGCTGCATCCGCCGGGGCGGCCGGAGTCCTCGCGGCTCGACGAGCTCGAGGCGGTCGAGGTGCCCACGCTGGTGGTGCAGGGGGAGCGGGACCCGTTCGGCGGCCCCGACGAGTTCCCGCCCGACCTGGAGCTCACCGTGGTCCCCGGTGCCGACCACGGCTTCAAGGTGCCCAAGCGCGGTCCGGTCACGGCCGAGGACGCGATGGGCATCATCGTCGAGGCGGTGCTGGAGTTCGTGGTCCGCGACGTGGTCGGCGGCCCTTCCCGCCCCGGCGGGAATCGAAACCCCCGGTGACGTGTTGGGGCCGATGAGACCATCACGGTCTGATCCACCCACGACGCGAAGGGAGCGGACATGAGCGCGGCGACGTGTGACGTTCGACCGACGGCCGTCCGCGGCAGCAGCGGCGGGGCGTCGTACCCCACGCTGCCGGTAGGCTGGGAGCTGATGACAGAGAAGCCAGCACCCCCCACCGCCGTCGCCGACGAGCCGGCCGAGCCGGTCGTCGACCGGGAGCAGGAGTCGGAGGCCGAGCGGAGCGTGCGCTTCGAGCGCGACGCGATGCAGTACCTCGACCAGCTCTACTCGGCCGCGATGCGGATGACCCGCAACCCGGCCGACGCCGAGGACCTCGTCCAGGAGACGTTCGCCAAGGCGTTCGCGGCCTTCCACCAGTTCAAGCCCGGCACGAACCTCAAGGCCTGGCTGTACCGGATCCTGACGAACACCTTCATCAACACCTACCGCAAGAAGCAGCGCGAGCCGCAGCAGTCGATGGCCGAGGACGTCGAGGACTGGCAGCTGGCCCGCGCGGAGTCGCACTCGTCGACCGGGCTGAAGTCCGCCGAGGCGGAGGCGCTCGAGCACCTGCCCGACAGCGACGTCAAGGACGCGCTGCAGCAGCTCCCGGAGGACTTCCGGCTTGCGGTGTACCTCGCCGACGTCGAGGGTTTCCCGTACAAGGAGATCGCCGAGATCATGGACACCCCGATCGGCACCGTGATGTCGCGGTTGCACCGGGGCCGTCGCCAGCTGCGGGAGATGCTGCAGGGCTACGCCCAGGACCGCGGCCTGTCCGCGGCGGGCACGAAGGGGGAGGCGTCATGAGCTGTGGTGACCCCCACGACAAGGACTGCTCGGAGGTTCTCGAGCGGGTCTTCTTCTTCATCGACAACGAGCTGCCGAACGCCGACTCCTCCGAGATCCAGCACCACCTCGAGGAGTGCGGGCCGTGCCTGCAGAAGTACGACCTCGAACGCACCGTGAAGACCCTGGTGGCCCGGTCCTGCTCGGAGCACGCCCCCGAGACGCTGCGGGCCAAGGTGCTGATGCGGATCCGGCAGGTGCAGGTCGAGATCACCGAGACCCGCGTCGACTGAGGCCTCCCGGCCGGCTCCTCCCGCCGGCTCCTCCCGCTGGGTCCCCCCGGTGGGGCCGGCACAGGCAAAGACCCCGTACGCCCTGGTGGGCGACGGGGTCTTCTCATGTGCGCGTGCAGCGCAAGGAACGCCTGTACGACTGGCTCAGGCGTTGGGGCGCTTCCCGTGGTTGGCGCCCTTCTTCTTGCGGGCGCGGCGCTTGCGGCCGGTCTTGCCCATGGTGTCCTCCTCGACGCTGGTGTCTTCAGCCCCGCGATTCTCGCATCCGTCCCCGCGTCGCGGCGAATCGGGCACTCCTCGGCGGGCAGGATGGCGGCATGGACCTAGCCGACACCGCGACCCTGACCTTCCCCGTCACCGAGCAGGACACCGCGCTGGAGCTGGGCTCGGGTGACCTCCCGGTGCTGGGCACACCGCGGTTGCTGGCCTGGTGCGAGGCAGCCACCTGCGCGGTCGTGGACCGGACCGCCGGTCCCGGCCGCACCAGCGTCGGCACCCGCGTGCAGCTCGACCACGTCGGCGCCAGCCCGGTGGGCGCCTCGGTCGAGGTCACCGCGAGCGTGGCGTACCTCGACGGCCGGCTGGTGCGCTTCGAGGTGGTCGCCCGGCACACGCTCCCGACGGGGGAGGAGAAGGTGGTCGGGCACGGCGAGGTCACCCGGGTCGTGGTCGACCGGGAGCGGTTCCTGTCCCGCCTCTAGCCGCCGAGTCGGCGCGAAAGCACGCTTCCCGCCGCTCGGGGCCGTGCGGACGGGCGGCTGACGAGGCACCGGATGCCGAGCGTGGTCAGTCGTCGGTGTCGCCGAGCGGGAGCACGGCCCGCGCGGTCCACTGGTAGTGCCGGTCACGACGGGTGACCGAGGCCAGTGTCAGCCGGGGGACCGCCACCGCCACCTGTGCCGCCGACACCGGCGCGAGCGGGTCCATCACCTCGCTCGGCTCGCAGGCGTCGTTGAGGTAGGCCAGCGTCACGTGCGGCCAGAACTCGTCGAGGCCGCTGGCCGTCTCGGGGCCCATCACCGAGGTGGTGGCGGCGCGCAGCCGGTCCCTGAGGTCCCCGAGCGCGTCGGCCGGTCCGGCCGCGAGCACCACCGCGTCCTCCATCGGGGCGACCGGGCCGAGCGTCATCAGCGGCGGCACCCAGCCCTTGACGGCGCAGCGGGTGGCCTCGACCACCGCCTCGACCCGCTCGGGGGAGACCTCGTCGGCGAAGCCCACGTCGTCGAGCGTGAGGTGCAGCCAGGGCAGCGGCACCACGTCGACCAGCCGGATGCCGCGGAGGAGCGCCTGCACCTCCTCGGCCTGCCGGGACAGCTCGGGGCGGCTCTCGAAGGTGAGGTACCACAGCAGGCAGGGCCGGTCCTCGGCCCAGTCCGGGCGCCACTGCCAGTGGTCGCGGAGCACGGGCACGACAGAGGTCGGGGGGTGCTGCACCGATTTCTCCCAGGTGGCGGCGCGAGAGACGGGCCGTCATCGCGGCCCGCCGGGGTTCCTCAGATCGTCCTAGAGGTCGCGGCGGAAGGCAAGCAGGTCCACACCGGGCGCCGGGACCCAGTCCAGGTCCGGCGTGCGCCGGAAGCCGAGCCGCCGGTAGATCCGGTGCGCGGGCTCCTGCTGGGGCAGGCTGGACAGCACCACCGCGGTGTAGCCCAGCTCGGTGGACCGCTCCAGGCACACCCCGACGAGGGCCTCCGCGACACCCCGGCGCCGGGCTTCGGGGGCGACGGCGAGCATCCGGAACTCGCCCTCCCCGGGCCGGGCCAGCTCGCTCCACGGCGACCCCTCGGGGCAGAAGGTCACGGTCCCGGCCAGCGCGTCGGGCAGGTCAGCCAGGGTGGCGACGTACACCTCCGCCTCGCGGGACCGGGTGACCGCGTCGCGCAGGTGCGCGACGTACGGGTCGTCCTCGACCAGCAGGTCGTCGGCGGCGTACGCCGTGACGGTGAGCGCGCCGACCTCCGCGAGCTCGGAGGTGTGCACGGGGCGGACCGTGACCGTCATCGGCTCCTCAGACCCCGAAGGTGGCGCGCGGGTAGGCGGCGTCGACGTCGGTGATGACGTTGACCAGGTACGGCGTCCCGGCCGCGAACGCACGGTCGAGGGCCGGCCCGATCTGGGCCGGGTCGGTGACCGTCTCGCCACCGCCGCCGAGGGCGGTGACCACCTCGTCGTAGCGGGTCTGCGGGGCCAGGTCGGCGGCCACGTCGTAGCCGTAGATCATCTGCATCGGGCCCTTCTCCAGGCCCCACGCGGAGTTGTTGCCGCAGACCATCACCACCGGCAGGTCGTGCCGGACCAGGGTGTCCACGTCCATCAGCGACATCCCCGCGGCTCCGTCGCCGAGCAGCAGCACCACCTGGGCCGAGGGCCGGGCGACCCGGGCCGCGATCGCCGAGCCGAGGCCGGCCCCCAGGCAGCCGTAGGGGCCGGGGTCGAGCCAGCCGCCGGGCCGCTTGGGCTCGACGAACTTGCCCGCGAACGACACGAAGTCGCCGCCGTCGCCGATCACCACCGAGTCGTCGGCCAGCCGGGGGACCAGCTCGCCGTAGATCCGCGCCGGGTGGATCGGGTCCGCCTCGGAGCGCAGCAGCGCGTCGTCGCGCGCCACCGCCGCCCGCACGGCGTCCTGGAGGTCCCGGACCCACGCCGACCAGTCCGGCTTGTGCGGCTGACGCTCCAGGGCGGCCTGCACACCGTCGAGCAGGGCAGTGAGGTCACCCGAGGCGGAGGCGGCGAGCTCGGCGTGGCCGGAGACCTGGCCGGGGGAGTCCGCGAGGTGCACGACCCGGGCGGGCGTCGCGCCGTCCTTGCCGCCGAAGACGCCGTACCCGAGCCGGAAGTCCAACGGGGTGCCGACCACCACGACCAGGTCGGCGCCGCCGAACGCCGCGCTGCGGGCCTTGGTGACCAGCAGCGGGTGCCCGCCGGGGATGACGCCGCGGCCCATGCCGTTGGTGATCACCGGGACCCCGGTCTCCTCGACCAGCCGCAGCGCCGCCTCCTCGGCACCGTCGGCCCAGACGTCGGTGCCGAGGACCAGCACCGGCCGGGACGCGCCGGCGAGCAGGGCCCCGACCCGCGCGATCGCGTCCGGATCGGCCTCGAGACGTTCGCGGGCACCTACCGCGGGCCGCTCGACCGACGCCTTGTCGAAGAACTGGTCCATCGGGACGTCGAGGAAGGTGGGACCGCGGTGCGAGGAGCGGGCCAGCGTGAACGCCTCGTCGACGGCTCCGGGGATCTCCGCGACCGTGTGCACGGTGCGCGCGGACTTCGTCACCGGGGCCAGCAGCGGCGGGTGGTCCAGCTCCTGGAGGCTGCCCATGCCCCAGCGGTTCGCCGGGGCGCGTCCGCCGACGACGACCAGCGGCGAGCCGCTGAACTGCGCCTGGGTGATGGCGCTGACGCCGTTGGTCACCCCCGGGCCGGCGGTGAGGACCGCGAGCCCGGGGACCCGGGTGAGCTTGCCGACGGCCTCGGCGGCGAAGACCGCGGTCTGCTCGTGCCGTACGTCGAGCAGGCGCATCGGCGGGGCGGCGTGCACCGCCCCGTCGTACATCGGGAAGACGTGGGCGCCGGAGAGGGTGAACATCGTGTCCACGCCGTGCGCGGCGGCGACCGCGACGGCGTGCTCGCCGCCGTGGCCGTCGCTCGCGGTGGTCGGGTCGGTCCGGGGTGCTGTGACGTCGCTCATACCCGGAGGTTACCGGGTGGTAGGCGCGGTGCCCGGCTCACTGGCCAGGACGTCCTCCACGCCCTGGTCACCCGCGTCGGCGTGGTAGTCGGAACGGCTGGTCTCGTCGACGCCCTCCGCGACCTTGAGGCCCCGGAACACGAAGGTGAGCACCACGGCCACCAGCACGTTGACGACGAACGCGGTCAGGGCGATGTAGCCCTTGGTGTCGGTGAACGGCACCAGCGCGAGCGGGCCGCCGAAGTGGCTGCCCGGCGCCCCGACGCCCGGCACGTTGTAGGCCGTGAGCGTGCCGTAGACCATCCCGACCGCCCAGCCGCCCAGCAGCGCCCAGCGGTGGAACCACCGCGTGTAGAGCGCGAACACCAGCGCCGGCATGGTCTGCAGGATCCACACGCCGCCGAGCAGCTGGAAGTTGATCGCCTCCTTGGTGCCCAGGCCGAGCACGAACGCGAGGGCGCCGAACTTCACCACCAGCGAGACCAGCTTGCTCTGCCGGGCCTCCTGCTTGGGGCTGGCGTCGGGGTTGATGAACGCCGTGTAGACGTTGCGGGTCCACAGGTTCGCCGCCGCGATGGACATGATCGCGGCGGGCACCAGCGCGCCGATGGCGATCGCCGCGAAGGCCACGCCGGCGAACCAGCCCGGGAACATCTTGTCGAACAGCGCCGGCACGGACAGCTGCGGGTTGTCCACCTTCACACCGGCCGCGATCGCCGCGAAGCCGAGCAGCGCCAGCAGTCCGAGCAGGAACGAGTACGCCGGCAGCAGTGCGGCGTTGCGGCGGATCACCGAGCGGTTCTTCGAGGCCAGCACCCCGGTCAGCGAGTGGGGGTACATGAACAGCGCGAGAGCCGAGCCGAGGGCCAGCGACGCGTAGGCCCACTGGGCGGCAGGCGGCGGGATGATCCCCTTGCCCTGGGCGGTGCCCGCGGCGATCGCGTCGGCGTTGTCCTTGTTGAACAGCGTGAACGAGTCCGTGGCCGCCTTGAAGATGCCGTCCCAGCCGCCGAGCCGGATCGGCAGGTAGATCACCGCGACGATGATCACCACGTAGATCAGGGTGTCCTTGACGAAGGCGATCAGCGCCGGAGCCCGGAGGCCGGAGGCGTAGGTGTAGGCCGCGAGCACGGCGAACGCGATCAGCAGCGGGGCGTCCTTCTCCAGGAACGACGCGTTCTCGCCGCCGCCGATGCCCATCATCTCCAGGACCACCTGGATGCCGACGAGCTGGAGCGCGATGTAGGGCATCGTCGCCAGCAGGCCGGTGACGGCCACCGCGAGCGCGAGCAGCTTGGAGTCGAAGCGGCCGCGCACGAAGTCAGCCGGCGTCACGTACCCGTGCCGGTGCGAGACCGACCAGAACCGCGGCAGGAAGATGAAGATGATCGGGTAGAGCACGATGGTGTACGGGACCGCGAAGAAGCCCACCACCGAACCGGCGTACAGGGTCGCGGGCACCGCGATGAACGTGTAGGCGGTGTAGATGTCGCCGCCGATGAGGAACCACGAGATGAAGGTGCCGAAGCCGCGACCGCCGAGGCCCCACTCGTCGAGGCTGTCCATCGAGTCTGCGCGGCGCCACCGGGAGGCCAGGAAGCCCAGCACGGTGACCAGCAGGAACAGGAACAGGAAGACGGCGAGCTCGACCGGGTCGACGTTGCTCATCAGCGCTCACCCTCCGTGTCGGTGGGCTCCGCGGGCAGCCCGAAGGTCGGACGGTCCTGGGCGGTCGCCCGCAGCGAGAGCCGGAACGCGGCGAAGGTCAGCAGCGAGACGACCGGGATCATCAGGAACTGGAACCAGTAGAAGAACGGGAAGCCGAGCAGCGCCGGGGTCGGGGAGTCGTACAGGAACACCATCAGCGGCACCACGATCCCGACGGCGAGCAGCCCGGCCACCACCGCCCAGGTCGGGCTGGTCCGGCGTCGTGGGCGGCCGTGCTCCGCCGCCGCAGGGTCTCGATCACGCATGCGTCCCACCTCCGAGTTGTGAACAACGTCGTGACGGTAGTCACCGCGCCCCCGGTTGGGAAGCAACGGCACACCCTGGAGGGCCACGAAACCAAGGCTCCCTATGCTGACGGGGTGCCGACGCTGACCGAGCTCGTCAGGACCCACACCGACCTCGACGCCGAGGACCTGGCGTGGCTCCAGATGCTGCTGGCCGACTGGCAGGTGATCGCCGACCTGTCCTTCGCGGACCTGGTGCTGTGGCTCCCGGACCGGGAGGGCGCCGGCTACTGGGCCGCCGCGCAGATGCGTCCGACGACCGGCCCCACGGCGTACGTCGACGACCTGGTCGGTGCGTTCGTGCCGAAGGGGCGGCGTCCGCTGATCGACTCCGCGCACGAGCACGAGCGGGTGGCCAGGGAGGGCGACCCCGAGTGGCGCGACGACATCCCGGTGCGGGTGGAGGCGATCCCGGTGCGCCGGGGCAGCAGGATCCTGGGGATCATCGCGCGGAACACCAACCTGCTCGGCGTGCGCACCCCGAGCCGGCTGGAGCTCGCGTACCTGCAGACCGCCACCGACCTGACCCAGATGATCGCGAACGGCTACTTCCCGTTCCCGGGGCAGCGCTCGGACCACGCGGACTCGCCGCGGGTGGGGGACGGGTTCCTGCGGGTCGACGCCGCCGGCCGGGTGACGTACGCCAGCCCGAACGCGCTGTCGGTCTACCGGCGGCTCGGGCTGACCACCGACCTGACCGGCCTGGATCTCGCCCAGACCACCCGGGACCTGGTGCCGGTGGCGCGCCGCCCCGACGAGGAGACGCTGAGCGCCGTGCTGGGCGGCCGCACCGCCCGGGACACCGAGATCGGCAGCGACACGGTGCTGATCCTGCGGGCCATCCCGCTGCGGCCCACCGGCGAGCACATCGGCGCGCTGGTGCTGGTGCGTGACGTGACCGACCTGCGCCGCCGGGACCGGGAGCTGGTCACCAAGGACGCGACGATCCGGGAGATCCACCACCGGGTGAAGAACAACCTGCAGACGGTGGCCGCGCTGCTCCGGCTCCAGGCCCGCCGGATCGAGTCACCGGAGGCGCGGGAGGCGCTGGAGGAGGCGGTACGCCGCGTCGGGTCGATCGCGATCGTGCACGAGACCCTCAGTCAGGCCCACGAGGAGTTCGTCGACTTCGACGACGTCGCGGACCGGCTGCGGGTGATGGTGACCGAGGTCAGCTCGCACGGGGCGAGCGTGACCTCGGTCCGCGTCGGAAGCTTCGGGACGCTGACCGCGGAGGTCGCCACGCCGCTGGCGATGGTGCTCACCGAGATCCTGCAGAACGCCGTGGAGCACGGGTTCGGGAGCGGGGCGGGGACGATCACCGTGACGGCACGCCGGATCGTCGGCCGGCTGCACCTGACCGTCGACGACGACGGCGTGGGGCTGCCTCCGGGCTTCGACGTCGACGCGTCCGCCAGCCTGGGTCTCTCGATCGTCCGCACCCTCGTCGAGTCGGAGCTCGACGGTCTGCTGGAGATCGGGCCGCGGCCCCCGGGGGGCACGCGGGTGGCCGTGGACATCCCGGCCTGAGTCAGGCGGTGCGGACCTTTGCCCGGGCGTTACGGCGCTTCAGCGCGCGACGCTCGTCCTCGCTCATACCGCCCCACACACCGTGGTCCTGACCGGCCTCGAGCGCCCAGGCGAGGCACTGCTCGCGGACGTCGCACCGACGGCACACCTGCTTGGCCTCCTCGATCTGGAGGATGGCAGGACCGGTGTTGCCGATCGGGAAGAACAGCTCCGGGTCCTCGTCGAGGCAGGCAGAGCGATGGCGCCAATCCATGACGGATGACTCCCTTTCAGTATGACGGTGATGATCGGCGGGTACCCCGATCAGGGTGGAACGAAGCATGGTTGGCGTTCCCCCGTGGTGAACGTGTCACGCGGACCAGACCACCGCCCGGGCAGGTTCTGCCCGGTGGAGACCGGAGAGTCGTCGTCGTGACAGGTCCATGACGCCTGATGACCAGTGACCAGCGTCGCAAGAACGTGGGGTCGGATCAACCCTGCGCGATCGTCGCGTTGGTCACAGCGGTCGACTTTAGTGGCTCGGCCCCGGCTTTCCCAGGTCTTCGAGGGAGCGCGCCGCGATTTTGCAGATCCGCGGTGCGTACGATCTGGACCCGTGAGCACCCCCGACCACCCCTCTCATCCCGGGCCCGCCGGCCACCGGCCCGCGACCCCGACCCCGCTGGCGCTCGCGACCGGGCTGGTGCTCGTCGAGGCGGTGGTCCTGGCCGGCTTCGGGGTCGCGGAGGTCTTCTGGCTCTCCAGCAGCCGGCTGACCATGGGGGTCACGACGGCGCTGTTCTTCGTCGCCTACGGAGTCGGGCTGGGCTGGTGCGCCTGGCGGCTGCGCCGGCTGGAGTCCTGGGCCCGGGCCCCGATCGTGCTCGCCCAGCTGATCCAGCTGCCGGTGGCGTGGGGCTTCCGGGGCGGGAGCACGACCGTGGTGGCCGTGGTGCTGATCGTGGCCGCCCTGGCGGTGCTGGCCGGGGTCTTCCACCCCGCCTCGCTGCGGGCCGTCGAGGAGGCGGACCGCCGCGACCGGGACGGCTTCGCCTAGTCCGGCTGGGAGGCCTGGTCGAGCGAGTCCCGCAGCCTGCGCAGCGTGCGGGCCAGCAGCCGGGACACGTGCATCTGGGAGATGCCGATCTCGGCCGCGATCTGGGACTGCGTCATCCCCTTGAAGAAGCGCAGCGTCAAGATGTGCTTCTCCCGCGGGTCGAGCGCCTCGAGCAGCGGCTTGATGGTCTCGCGGTTCTCCACGTGCGCCAGTGCCTCGTCGTCGCCGCCGATCACGTCGATCATCGACAGGGCGCTGTCGTCACCGGAGTCCGGCGCGTCCAGCGACAGCGTCGAGTAGGCGTTCGAGGACTCCAGGCCCTCGATGATCTCCTCGTCGGAGACCCCGATCTTGCGGGCCAGCTCGGAGACGGTGGGGGAGCGGCCCAGCTGCTGGGTGAGCTCGGCGGTCGCCGACGTGATCGACAGCCGCAGCTCCTGGAGCCGGCGCGGTACCCGGATCGCCCAGCCCCGGTCCCGGAAGTGCCGCTTGATCTCGCCGACGATGGTCGGGGTCGCGTACGTCGAGAACTCCACTCCGCGGTCGGTGTCGAAGCGGTCGACGGCCTTGATCAGCCCGATCGTGCCGACCTGGAGCAGGTCGTCGAAGGGCTCGCCGCGGTTGAGGAACCGGCGCGCGAAGTGCTCCACGAGCGGCAGGTGCAGGTGCACCAGCTCGTCGCGGTAGTGGCTGCGCTCCGCCTCGGTGGCGCTGGCGTCGCCCAGCTGTGCGAACAGGGCGGCACTCCTCGCGCGCATGGCGACCAGGTCGGTGCCCCCGGTCCTCGTGCTCCCGCTCACGCCTAGTCCGCGTCGGTCGTTCCGCGGGCCAGCCTGACCGTGAGCCGGTCGCCGTCGACCTCGGCGGTGACCTCGTTGGTGAGGGCGGCCAGCACCGTCCAGGCGAAGCCGTCGCGGTTCGGGGGGCGCGGCGTCTCGCACTCGGCGGTCACCGCGACGGTCAGCCGCGTCGCGGCCAGGTCGAAGGTGCAGGTCAGGTCCGAGCCGGGACGAGCCTGCGGGAGGACCATCGCGCAGGCCTCGTCCACGGCGATGCGGAGGTCCTCGATGTCGTCGAGCGTGAAGTCGAGGCGGGCGGCCAGACCCGCCGTCGCCGTCCTCAGCACCGCCAGGTAGGCGCTGTCGGCCGGGATGCGAAGCTCCACGTCCGGGTGGTTCTCTGCCACGTCGGTGCTACCCCTCATGTCGACTCGTCGAGAAGATGGCCGACGGGTCGGCCGCGTTCGTGAGTCGGGGCCGGGCGCTGGTGCGCCCGGCCCCGGTCGTGCTCAGTCTGACAGGTTCTCGCTCAGGACTTCTTGGTCTCCCAGAAGATCTCTGCGATCTCGTCGATCTTGGCCAGCAGGTCGTCGGCGACCTTGGCGTCGAGCGAGCCCTTGGCGCCGCTGGCACCGGCCAGCTTGGTGGCCTCGTTCACGAGCTGGTGCAGCTGCGGGTACTTCTCGAAGTGCGGGGGCTTGAAGTAGTCGGTCCACAGCACCCAGAGGTGGTGCTTCACGAGCTCGGCCCGCTGCTCCTTGATCAGGATCGCCCGGGTGCGGAAGTCAGGGTCGTCGTTGTCGTCGACCTTGGCGATGATGCCCTTGATCGACTCGGCCTCGATCCGGGCCTGGGCCGGGTCGTAGACGCCGCAGGGCAGGTCGCAGTGAGCCTGTACTTCGAGGGTCGGAGCGAACAGTCGCGCAAACATGCGGGTCCTTTCGATGGAGGAAGTGACAACGCCTGCGACACTACTCCCGCTCGCGCTCAGGGGCTCGGGAGGGCCGCGGTGCGGTGGCACGAGGAAGGTGGAGGTACCCATGCGGCGAGCCGGCATGCGTCGGGCGCTGGCCGCGGTGCCGGGGCTCCCGCTCTCGGACTGGGGGCTCGTGGTGGTCCGCGGCCGCTCGATGCGCCCCACCCTGGTCGACGGCGACCGGCTGCTGGTGCGGCACGGCGCCACCCCACGAGTCGGTGACCTGGTCGTCGTACGCCTGCCGGACGGCGTGGTGGCGGTCAAGCGGGCGACCCGGCGGGAGCCGGGCGGCTGGTGGGTCGAGCGCGACAACCCCGCCGAGGGCGTGGACTCCTGGACCGTGGGAGCCGTCCCGGATGCCGACGTGGTCGCGGTGGTGCGTGTCCGCGTCCGGCCACGGCGGAGCCGGCCCCCCCTGCGCCACCGGTAACATCCCCGACGTGCCTGACAACCCGGATCCCAGCAGCCCCTTCGCGGGCGATCCCGTCTTCGACCTGCACCGCGGGGGCAAGATGGAGATCGTCTCGACGGCTCCGCTCGACGGCGCCGACGACCTCTCGATGGCCTACACGCCCGGCGTGGCGCGGGTCTGCGAGGCGATCGCCGCGGACGAGCGGCTGGTCGACGACTTCACGTGGGTCTCGAACACCGTCGCGGTGGTCACCGACGGCACCGCGGTCCTCGGGCTCGGCGACATCGGCCCGCGGGGGGCCATGCCGGTGATGGAGGGGAAGGCGGTGCTCTTCAAGCAGTTCGGCGGCGTCGACGCCGTCCCGATCTGCCTGGACACCAAGGACGCGGACGAGATCGTGGAGACCGTCGTCCGGCTGGCCCCGAGCTTCGGTGGCATCAACCTCGAGGACATCTCCGCCCCACGCTGCTTCGAGATCGAGCAGCGGCTCAAGGACCTGCTCGACATCCCGGTCTTCCACGACGACCAGCACGGCACCGCCGTGGTGGCGCTCGCGGCGCTGGAGAACGCCCTGCGGATCACCGGCCGCAGCCCGGGCAGCACCCGGGTGGTGATCTCCGGGGCCGGTGCTGCCGGCGTCGCGGTCGCCAAGATCCTGCTCGCCGCCGGGGTCACCGACCTCGCCGTGACCGACCGGCGTGGCGTGCTGCACTCGGGCCGAGGTGACCTGACCCCGGTGAAGCAGTCGCTCGCGCGCACCACCGCCGACCTGACCGGTCGCACCGGGGCGCTCGCGGACGTGATGGCCGGGGCCGACGTCTACATCGGCGTGTCCGGCGGGACCGTGCCCGAGGAGGTCGTGGCCACGATGGCCGACGACGCGATCATCTTCGGGCTGGCCAACCCGACCCCCGAGGTGCACCCGGACGTGGCACACCGGCACGCCCGGGTGGTGGCCACCGGTCGCTCGGACTACCCGAACCAGATCAACAACGTGCTCGCGTTCCCGGGCATCTTCCGCGGCACCTTCGACGTCCGCGCCACCTCGATCACCGAAGGCATGAAGCTCGCCGCGGCCAACGCGCTGGCCGACCTGGTGGGTGACGACCTCAGCGAGGAGTACGTCGTTCCCTCGCCGTTCGACCCGCGGGTGGCTCCGGCGGTCTCGGCGGCGGTCGCCGCCGCCGCGAGAGCGGACGGCGTCGCGCGACGCTGACGTTGCCCCGACTTGCCCCGGGTTGGCTAGGGTCGGGGCATGTTCGCCGTCTACGCAGAGTCCTTCTCCTCCGACGACCCGCTGTCCGCGCTGCGCGTGGGGGAGCGGCCCGACCCGGTCCCGGACGGGGGCTGGACGACCATCGACGTCAAGGCCGCCTCGCTCAACCACCACGACCTGTGGTCGCTGCGTGGCGTCGGGCTCAAGGCCGACGCGCTGCCGATGATCCTCGGCTGCGATGCCGCGGGCCTCGACGAGGACGGCAACGAGGTCGTCGTGCACGCGGTGGTGAGCGACCCGTCGTGGACCGGGGACGAGACCCTCGACCCGAAGCGGTCGCTGCTCAGCGAGCGCTACCAGGGCACCCTGGCCGACAAGGTCGTGGTCCCGCGTCGCAACGTGGTGCCCAAGCCGGCGTCGCTGAGCTTCGAGGAGGCCGCCTGCCTGCCGACCGCGTGGCTGACCGCCTACCGGATGCTCTACACCCAGGGCGGCCTCAAGCCCGGTGACAGCGTGCTGGTGCAGGGTGCCGGCGGCGGGGTGTCCACGGCGCTGATCGCGCTGGCGCGCGCCGGCGGGCTGCGGGTCTACGCGACCAGCCGCGACGAGACCAAGCGCGCCCGTGCCCTCGACCTGGGCGCCCACGAGGTGTTCGAGAGCAATGCCCGGCTGCCGCAGCGGGTCGACGCCGTCATGGAGACGGTCGGGCGCGCGACCTGGTCGCACTCGGTGAAGTCGCTGCGTCCCGGCGGGACGCTGGTGGTCTCCGGCACGACCAGCGGCCCGAACCCGGACAACGCCGAGCTCACCCGGGTGTTCTTCCTCCAGCTGCGGGTGATCGGCTCGACGATGGGCACCCGCTCCGAGCTCGCGTCGCTGACAGAGCTGCTCGACGTGAGCGGCGTACGCCCCGTCATCGACCGGGTGCTGCCGATGGAGCAGGCCCGGGACGGGTTCGCCGCGATGGCGGACGGCGACGTCTTCGGGAAGATCGTCTTCACCCGCTGATCGAGGTCGGTGCGCCAGCAATACGACAGCCCGCGAGATCAGATGACGAGCAACTGCTTCAATCGCTGCAGCGTCGCCTCATTGACACCTGAGCCGAGGAGGTACGCCTCCACATGGCAGGTCACGAGCCATTCAGTGAGTGCGGGGCGCCGATCCGCCACGGCCGCATCGAGCTCCTCCTCGCCCCACGGCTCGTCGGTCGGGGGGACCCACGTAGCTGTGTCGGCATTGAAGGACCAACCGTGCCCCCGATGCTGCGCCGCACCCCGGAAGCCGGCCTCGTAGTTGGCCACGATCGACTCGTGAGTGGCGCCGGCCAGCATGAGCAGTATCGAGCCGACCATGCCCGTGCGGTCACGGCCCCCTGCACAGTGGATGAGCAAGGGAGGGCCGGCCTCTGCGATGGCGTTGAAGACACGAGCGATCTTGTCTGGGTAGAACCGCAGGTTGGGAGCCCACGACCGGGGATGGTCGAGCCACGGCCCGCACTCAGTCAGGAACTCCTTGTCCTCCGGGTCCTCGGTGGGTGCGTGCACGACTGTGATGCCGGCCATGACGTCGGGGTCCAGTAGAGGGTGAATGTCGGTGCGACCACGCTCCATCTCATTGCGCAAGTCGATGATGGTGGTGAGCCCCGCCGCTCGCGCATCATCCCAACCCCTCTTCGTCATCCATTCCGGAGCCGCCGAGCGGTAGACCCGACCCGGCTCGGTCTTGCCACCAGCGGCGAGGGGCAACCCGCCAAGGTCACCGAGATTGCGGGCACCGTCCCACCTCGGTCCGAGAGCGCTGACTGACACCCGGCTGAGACTGACCTCATCCGAGGACGCAGGACTCGCGAACGCACTCCCATGGCGAAGTCGCGGGTGTGCCAGTGCGGATGCCCTCGGACGATCGCTCGGCGAACGCGAACCGGTGAGGCTCAGTTCCAGAGGCCGGTGCCGTTCACGGGCGGGTTCGCTTTGGCCCCTTCAGGAGCGTTCTCCATGCCATTGCCATCGCGATGGGTAGCGAACCAAACCAGAAGCGCCACGAAGGCGACGATGAGCAAGATCGCGAGCACTGTCCAGAACATGTCAATCCCTCCCCGTCGGGACGGTTGTCCCGTTGATGACGAGTCTAGTGGCGCCGAGTGACAGGTGGGCGCATTCGGATCGGCAATGGTTTCTCTTTGGACCGGGTCAGCCACCTTCATGCGCAACGAGTCGACCGCCTGAATCCGCAGCGCAGTCCGCGTGGGGCGTTCGGCCACCCGTATCCCGGTTGTGAGTGGCGGTCACTCACGCCGCGACCGCGGCCCTGACCCGGTGAGCCCGTTGGTGTGACAGGTGGCGCAACGTGGTGGCGACACCCAGTGAGTTTCGCCTTGTGGGCAAGGGGTTTCCCGCCCAAAAACTGTCGGTGCTCGGTCCTAGGTTGTTCTCATGGACACCACGACCTTCGCCTCGAGTGAGGCGGACCTGCGGTCGCTGGACGTGCGGTCCTCGCTGGTGGCCGTCGCGGAGCGGCGTCGGGCGGCGGACCGAGCCGAGGCCGATCTGCTGGCACTGGCGGTGCACCTCGTCGACCTGCACCCGGTCGAGGGGGACACCCCGGTCGCCACCTGGGGACTGACGCTGGACGGCGACGAGTCGGAGCGGCTGCTGGCCGGGACGGGCACCCCGGCGGTGGCCGAGGCTGCGGTGGAGGCCATCGGCGCCGCGTTGGACGTCTCCTACCGGTCCGCGATGACGATGGTCGCGGATGCGGTCGAGCTGTGCTTCCGGCTGCCGCGGTTGTGGGAGCAGGTGCAGAGCGGCCGGCTGCAGGCGTGGAAGGCGCGGCGGGTCGCCGCGCACACGCAGGCGCTGTCCTCCGCGGCGGTCGGCTTCGTGGATCGGCACGCCGCCGTCCTCGGGGGGAAGAACCGTGTCCCCGCCAACGTGCCCGCGCTGGCGCACGAGGCGTTGCTCCGCTGTGATCCCGAGACCGCCGAGGGGGTCGAGGAGGCCGCGCTGCTGAGCCGGGGGGTGTGGTTCGACTACCGGCACGGGGACTCCACGGCCACGAGCCGGCTGACCGCGTCCCTGGACACGCTGGACGCGCTCGACCTGGACGCGACGATCAGTGAGCTGGCCACCGGCATGGGCCGGCTGGGGGACAGCAGCAGCCTCGACGTACGCCGTGCGCACGCCCTGGGCATGCTGGCGCACCCCCAGCGGGCCCTGGACGTGTTCGGCGACCGCCGTGACGACGAGCCGCTGACCGCCCCTCGTGTCGGCGCGGACAGTGGCACCGAGGTCACCGAGGTCGCCGAGGTCCCGGTGCGGCGCAACGCCGCGTCGGCGACCGTCTACCTGCACCTGGATGCGGGCGACCTGCGGGCGCAGCTGGTGGACGGTGAGACCGCGGTGGGCGGGAAGGTGGAGCGGCTGGGGGCGGCCACCTTGGACCTGCTGCGTGCCTGGCTCAACCGCGCCGAGAAGGTGGTGGTCCGGCCGGTCCTGGACCTGTCCCGCACCGAGGCGGTCGACCGGCACGACCCGCCGGAGTGGATGCGGGAGAGCGTGGTCCTGCGAGACGGGCACTGCGTGTTCCCCGGCTGCACCGTCGATGCCCGGGCCTGCGACCAGGACCACATCACCCCCTACGTCGACCTCGACGACGGTGGTCCACCGGGCCAGACCTCGGTCGCGAACCTCGCCTGCCTGTGCCGACGACACCATCGCATGAAGACTTTCACCGGCTGGCGGTACCACCGGCTGAGCACCGGCCCCCACGCCGGGAGCTACCAGTGGACCAACCCGCACCGTCTGACCTACCGAGCCAGTCCCACGCCCAAGCGCTGACGCGGCTACGACCACGCCGATAGTGGATGGCGGATCGAACGGCGGCGCGCGAGGATGTCGCGGTGAGCGACGCGGCTGAGCTCATCATCGACACCCGCCACCTGTCGCGAGCCCAGGAGGTCGACGTGGTCCGGCAGGTGCTCGCCACGGTCTCGAGTCGTGCCTCGTCGTTGGAGACCGATATTCCGTGGACCGAGTCCGCTGGCTGGCCACGACACGTGGAGGACGCCGCTCGCCTTCTCGCCGGCTCCGAGGGCTCCGACGGCATGTACCAACGGGTGGGTGAGCGACCGGTCAGCCGCGAGTCCTGGTCCGCCTTCGTGACCTTCGCCCCCTACGCGTACGGGTGCCTGGTGAGAACGAGTGACGGCGACCTGGTGGCGAGTGTCGATGACGAGGGCACCAGCATGTGGGTCCGGTTGACCGCCGACCAACGGGACCAGCTGGAACGGACCGTGGGCGCGGCCCAGATCGTGCCCAGAGCCGACTGGAACGCCCGACGAAAGGACTTCTGGTGCAGCCGTTGGCGCAGGGCAGTCAGACGGTGATCTCGCGCGTTCGCGGTGGGGAGGACGGTCTCGACGACGGGGTCAGCCGGCCGGAGGCTGCGGCTTGAAGCGGCGGACCTCGTGGGGCCAGCCGCACGCCTCCGCGATCCTGCCCGCCCACATCGTGGCGGTCTCGTCGTCGGGCACGTCCACCACGGCGAACCCGCCCAGGAACTCCTTGGTCTCGACGTAGGGCCCGTCGGTCGTCACGACGGTGCCACCGGTGGGGTCGGCGCTGTAGACCGGGCCGTCCTCCTCCTCCAGACCCCCGGCGAAGACGTACACGCCAGCGGCCTTCATCTCGTTGACGACCGCCATGGCGAGCGGTCCGCGCCCGCGGAACCACTCCTCGGTGTGGTCGCCGACCCACTGCTGGTTGAAGTAGAGGAGGTACTCGGTCATGACTGCTCCTTCTGCGCTGGCGGACCCAGTGAACCGCGTTCACCCATCCCACGAACGGCGACGGGCGAATTCGACACAGCCGCACCGCGAGGAGACCCGGTCCAGCGCCGGCCACCGGGGCGGGCCGGACTCCGCGGCTCGGGTGGTCGGGGCTACTCGTCGTCGGGGTCGTCGAGCCGGGCCAGCCAGGTGGCCAGCCGCTCGACGGGCGTCTCGAACTCCGGGTAGGTGTCCACGAACTCCTGGAGCCGGTCGGCCACCCAGGCGATCGAGACCTCCTCGTCGCCCCGGCGCTTCTCGAGCTCCTCGATCCCGCGGTCGGTGAAGTACACGTGGCTCCCCGGCTCAGGCGAAGGCCTGCGCGATGATCGTCTTCTGCTCCTCCACGTGGCGGGAGTGCTGGCCCACCGACGGGGACGACGACTCCGGCCGCGACACCCGGACGAACGGCAGGCCGTCCAGCTCCGGGGTGAGGTTCAGCGCGTAGTGCGGCCACGGGCCCATGTTGGCGGGCTCGTCCTGCACCCAGCGGACCTCCTTGAGGTTCGGGTACCGCGACAGCTCGGCCTTCAGCTCGGCGACCGGGCGCGGGTAGAGCTGCTCGACCCGGACGATCGCGGTGGTGGGCTCGTCGCCCTCCCGCTTCTTGCGCTCGACCATCAGGTCCCAGGTGATCCGGCCGCTGCACAGCAGCACCTTCTCGACCTTGTCCGCGGCCACGGTGGCGTCGCCGATCACCGGGCGGAAGGTGCCCTCGGTGAAGTCGGACGGCTGCGAGGCCGCCTCCTTGCGCTTGAGCATCGACTTGGGGGTGAAGACCACCAGCGGGCGGTGCATCTGGTCCAGCGAGTGCTTGCGCAGCAGGTGGAAGTAGCTGGCCGGGGTGGACGGCTGCGCGACCACGAAGGCCTCGTCGGCCGCCATCGTCAGGAACCGCTCGATGCGGGCCGAGGAGTGGTCCGGGCCCTGGCCCTCGTAGCCGTGGGGGAGCAGCAGCACCACCCCGGACTGCTGGCGCCACTTGGTGTGGCTGGCGGTGATGAACTCGTCGATGACGGTCTGCGCACCGTTGACGAAGTCACCGAACTGCGCCTCCCAGAGCACGAGCGCGTCCGGGCGGGCCACCGAGTAGCCGTACTCGAAGCCCAGCACGGCGTACTCCGAGAGCAGCGAGTCGTAGACGTAGAACTGGGCCTGGTCCTCGGTGAGGTTGGCCAGCGGCGTCCACTCGTCGGCGTTCTTGCGGTCGATGATCGTCGCGAAGCGGGACACGAACGTGCCGCGTCGCGAGTCCTGGCCGGAGAGCCGGACCGGGCGGCCGTCCATCAGCAGCGAGCCGAACGCCAGGATCTCCCCGGTGCCCCAGTCGATCGGGCCCTCGTTGATGGCGGCGGCGCGGCGCTGGAGCTGCGGCAGCACCTTCGGGTGCACGGTGAAGCCCTCGGGGGCGTTGACGTGCGCGTCGGAGATCCGCTTGAGGGTCTCCACCGGGATCGCGGTGGACTCCTCGAAGCCGTGCTTCTCCGGGTAGTCGGGGACGGTGGTCCACTCCTTGGGGGCCTGGCTGGCCTCCCGGACCTCGGTGAACACCCGCTCGAGCTGCTGCTGGTAGTCGCGCAGCACCTGCTCGGCCTCCTCGACCGTGATGTCGCCGCGGCCGATCAGGGACTCGGTGTAGAGCTTGCGCACCGAGCGCTTCTGCTCGATCAGGTCGTACATCAGCGGCTGGGTGTACGACGGGTCGTCGCCCTCGTTGTGACCGCGGCGGCGGTAGCAGACCAGGTCGATGACGACGTCCTTCTTGAACGCCTGGCGGTACTCGAAGGCCAGCCGCGCGACCCGGATGCAGGCCTCGGGGTCGTCGCCGTTGACGTGGAAGATCGGCGCCTGCACCATCCGCGCGACGTCGGTGCAGTACAGCGAGGAGCGGGACGACGCGGGGGAGGTGGTGAAGCCCACCTGGTTGTTCACCACCACGTGGATGGTCCCGCCGGTGCGGTAGCCGCGCAGCTGGGAGAGGTTGAGCGTCTCCGCGACGACGCCCTGGCCCGCGAAGGCGGCGTCGCCGTGCACGAGCAGCGGCAGCACCGGGAACGCGGCGCCCTTGTTGAGCACGTCCTGCTTGGCGCGGGCGATGCCCTCCAGGACCGGGTCGACGGCCTCGAGGTGGGACGGGTTGGCCGCCACCGACACCTTGACGGTGGAGCCGGAGTCGGCGCTGAACTCGCCCTCGGCGCCGAGGTGGTACTTCACGTCGCCGGAGCCCTGGACGGTGCGGGGGTCGATGTTGCCCTCGAACTCGCGGAAGATCTGGCTGTACTTCTTGCCGACGATGTTCGCGAGCACGTTGAGCCGGCCGCGGTGCGCCATCCCGATGCTGACCTCGTCGAGGCCCGCCTCCGCGGACGCCTCGCAGATCTCGTCGAGCAGCGGCACGGTGGTCTCGCCGCCCTCGAGGCTGAAGCGCTTCTGGCCGACGAACTTGGTCTGCAGGAAGGTCTCGAAGGCCTCGGCCTGGTTGAGCTTGAGCAGGATCCGCAGCTGCTCCTCGCGGGGCGGCTTCACGTGCGGCTGCTCGACGCGCTGCTGGATCCAGCGGCGCTGCTCGGGGTCCTGGATGTGCATGTACTCGATGCCGACGGTGCGGCAGTAGGAGTCGCGCAGGATGCCCAGGATGTTGCGGAGCTTCATGAAGCGGCGGCCCTCGCCGCCGAACGAGCCGGTGGCGAACTCGCGGTCGAGGTCCCACAGGGTCAGGCCGTGCGTCTCGACCTCGAGGTCGGGGTGGCTGCGCTGCTGGTACTCGAGCGGGTCGGTGTCGGCCATGATGTGGCCGCGCACGCGGTAGGCGTGGATCAGCTCGAGGATCCGGGCCTGCTTGCTGATCTCGTCGTCGTGGCTGGCCGAGATGTCCTTGGCCCAGCGGATCGGCTCGTAGGGGATCCGCAGAGACCGGAAGATCTCGTCGTAGAAGTCCTCCTCGCCGAGCAGCAGCGCGTGGATCCGCTTGAGGAACTCACCGGACTGCGCGCCCTGGATGACCCGGTGGTCGTACGTCGAGGTCAGCGTCATGACCTTGCTGACCGCGTTGCGGGTCAGGGTCTCCTCGGACGCGCCCTGGTACTCCGGCGGGTAGTCCATCGAGCCGACGCCGACGATCGCGCCCTGGCCCTTCATCAGCCGCGGCACGGAGTGGTTGGTGCCGATGGTGCCGGGGTTGGTCAGGCTGATCGTGGTGCCCTGGAAGTCGCTGACCGCGAGCTTGTTGGTGCGCGCCTTGCGGACGATCTCCTCGTAGGCGGTCCAGAAGGCGGCGAAGTTCATCGACTCGGTGGCCTTGATCGAGGGGACCAGCAGCTGCCGGGTGCCGTCGGGCTTGGCCATGTCGATGGCCAGGCCGAGGTTGATGTGCGCCGGGGTGATCAGGTTCGGCTTGCCGTCGATGGTGTCGAAGCCGTTGTTCATCTCCGGCATCGTGCGGAGCGCCTTGACCAGCGCGTAGCCGATCAGGTGGGTGAAGGACACCTTGCCGCCGCGGGCGCGGGCGAGGTGGTTGTTGATCACGGTGCGGTTGTCGATGAGCAGCTTGACCGGGACCGAGCGCACGCTGGTGGCGGTCGGGACGGTGAGGCTGACGTCCATGTTCTGCACGGTGCGGGCGGGCGCGCCACGGAGCACGGTGTAGGTGGGCTCGTCGGAGGCCTCGGCCTTGGCGGCCGTCTCGGGCTCCTTGGGGACCGGTGACGCGGCGGCCGTCGGTGTCGTGGGCGCTGCGGCCGCCCCGGACTTGGCGGCGGAGGGCTTGACGGACGGCTTCGGGGCCGGCTTGGCCGGGGCGCTCTGCTCGGAGGCACCGGCGGCCGGCTTCTCGGCCGGCTTCGGGGCGGGCTTGGCGGGGGTCGCCGTGGTGCCGTTGCTGGCCTTGGCGGCGCTACCGCTCGTGGCGGCCGGGGTGCCGTTGGCGACGCCGGCCCCGTCGGCGCGGTGCTGCTTGAAGAAGTCCCACCAGACCTTGTCGACGCTGTCCGGGTCGGCCTGGTAGCGCTCGTACATCTCGTCGACGAGCCACTCGTTCGCGCCGAACTCGGCGAGGGGGTCGTCGGCAGACTGCTTGCCGGTGGACTGCCCGACGGACTGCCCGGAGGTGGATGCGCCTCGCGAAGACTCGGCCACGGCCTGAATCGCCTCTTCCGCTGTATTTCTGAGATGTGTCTCTAGGGTGGGAACGCGTACCAGGCTAGACCTTGATCACAATCTGGCGCAGCCCGGACCACCCCTTCCGGCCGAGGTGTTGCGAGTCTCACCACGAGCCGGGTCGCAGGGGGTCCCGATCGGTCCGCCAGCACCCAGGAGGACCTCACCGGTGAAGCGCCCGTCGACGCGGTCCCACGCGTCCGTCGTCCTGGTCGCCGCGGTGCTCCTCGCGGCCTCCGGCTGCACCGACAGCCCCGCCCCCGAGCCCGCCGCCCGGGCCACCGCCAACGCCACCGCCACGGCCACCGAGCCGAGCGCGACACCGGTCGTGCGGTCCTCGCCCTGGCGGGTCGAGGTCACCCACGTCGCCGGCCGGCTCGGTGACCGGGGCCGGCAGCAGGTCGCCGCCGGGGTCCGTGCGGCGCTGGCCGGCTATCTGGACGCGGCCTTCCTCGCCGGCCCCTACCCGCGCTCGGACTTCGCCGGCTCGTTCGGCTCGTTCACCCCGGGCGCGGCCGGACGGGCCCGCGGCGACGTCGCGCTGCTGACCGACCGCCGGTTCGGTGCCACGACCCGAGCCGTGCACGCCTCCCGGCGTACGGCGTACCTGTCGGTGCTCGCACCCCGGGGCCGGGTCGCCGGGGTCACCGCCGCGGTCGACCTGGTGCTGCTCGTGGACCGCGGCGGGCGGCCCGCGCAGCGCACGCACCTGACCGGCCGGCTGCTGCTGACCCGGACCGGCTCGGGGCCGTGGCGGATCTTCGGGTACGACGTCGCGCGCTCCGACGTACCGAGGGGCTCCTGATGACCACGCCGACCTCGCGGCACCTCCCGTGGCGCGGGGCGCGCCGCATCCTGGTGCTCGCGGTGCTGCTCGCCGTCACGGCCCTGGTGGTGCCCGACGCCGCGGTGCGGCACAGCGACGCCGCCCTGGTGCGGGTGGCGACGGCGCGGGCGGTCGACCACCCCCGGCACGTGGTCTGGGTGCTCTGCCTCGGCTCCGACGCCCGCCCCGGCCAGCCGATGACCGGCACCCGCGCCGACGCCATCCAGCTGGTCGGGCTGAACCTCGAGACCGGGGCCGGCGCCGTGATCGGCGTCCCCCGCGACTCCTACGTGGACATCCGCGGGCACGGTCGCGACAAGATCAACGCCTCGATGTCCTTCGGCGGCCCGCAGCTGATGGCGGACTCGGTGGGCCGGCTGGTCGGGGTGCGCCCCGACTACGTCTTCACCACCGGGTTCCTCGGCTTCCGGGCGATGGTCCGTGCGATCGGCGGGGTCACCGTCCACTCCCGCTTCGCCTTCTCCGACGCGGTGCGTCCGCAGGGCTACCGGGTCGGCCGCAACGTCCTCAACCCGTTCCAGGCGCTGATCTTCGGCCGGGTCCGGCACCCGCTGCCGCGGGGCGACTTCGACCGCTCCGGCAACCAGCAGGAGCTGCTGCGCGGCATCCTGCGGCGGGTGCGCGCCCACCAGGACCGGCCCGGCTTCATGGAGCGCGGCGTGCTGGCGGCGGCGAAGGACCTCGACACCGACCTGGGGCCGGGTGAGCTGTACCGGCTCGCGCAGGCGGTCGCGTCCGTCGACCCGGCGAAGCTGAAGGGCTGCGTGGTGCAGGGACCCACGGGGTACGCCGGTGCGGCGAGCGTGGTCTTCCCGGACGTGGCGCAGGCCCGGCGGCTCGGGAACGACGCCCGCCGCGACGGGACGCTGGACCACGGCTGCTGAGCGTGTCGGCTGGCTCACCCGCGGCGGGTGAAGCGCGGGGCCGCGCTGTCCGTCCATGATCGGTCCAGACATCCGGACCGGAGGTGCTCGCATGTCAAGTGGTGGCCGAGGTGCCGGTGCCGCCGCTGTCGCCCTCGTCCTGCTGGTGGCGCTGGCAGGATGCGGCGGCGACGGGGGCGGGTCCGCGGGGCGGCCCTCGCTCTCCGCCTCCCCGACCCGGACGCTGCCGAGCCTGACACGGTCCCCGGGCAATCCCGGGCCCACCGGCGAGCCCTCTGCCAGCCGGACCGCGGCGCCGAGCCCGACGGCGGCGCCCACGAAGCCGAACCCCAGCCGATCTGCGACGGCGGCGCCACCGGCGTCGCTGGCTCCGTCGACGCCGGGACGGGAGAGCTCGCGGCCGGCGCCGGGGGAGAGGAGGTCGGTGACCGCGAGCGCAGTCGCGTCGCCGTCGCCGCCGCCGTCCGCGTCCCCCGGCGCGCCGTCCGCAGCCGCCGACCAGGCGACGAGCGGCGAGGGCGTCCCGTCCTGGGCCTGGTGGCTGCTCGCCGGGCTCGTGGTGGTGGCCGCGGTGGTCGTCGCCGTCGTCCTACGTGCCCGGCGCCGCAGCCGGTGGCGTGAGCGCCTCGAGGCGGCCGAGGCGGAGGTCACCTGGCTGGCGCGTGAGCTCCTGCCCCAGCTCAGGGACACCGGGTCGCTCGAGCGGGTCGCCGGGGGCTGGCAGGTCGGCCTTCCGCGGGTCACCGCCCTCGAGGACCGGCTGACCGTGCTCGAGTCGTCGACCACGAACGTGGAGGACGCGGCCAGGGCCCGCACGTTGCGGGACGCGGTCCGGAGCGCGCATGCCCGGGTCGACTCGCTCGTCGCGGGTGGCGGCCAGGAGATCTGGGCGCTCGACCTCGACGAGGTCGTCGCCCTGCTCGAGTCGGCGATGGCCCCCAGGTCAGGCCCACAGCCCAGGCCCACTGCCTGACTGACACCCGCCCGGAAGTGATGAAACCGCAGGTCAGCGGTGGGAGGAAGTGAGTGCCCCCGGTAGGATTCGAACCTACGCCACCGCCTCCGGAGGGCGGTGCTCTATCCCCTGAGCTACGGGGGCTCACGGTGCGGGACGAGCGTACATGACGACGCAGGTCGGGTGATCGGGGGTGGGCACGGTGCACGAGACGGACCTCGCGACCGCCGCGGACGGCGGCCCCGATCCCGCCGCCGAGGCGGGCCGGGTGCTGCGTGCCCTGGTGGTCGACGACTCCGCGCCGGTCCGCGACCTGGTCGTGGTCAACCTCGAGCTCGAGGGCTTCGAGGTCCGGTCGGCCCCCGACGGTGAGGCCGGTGCCGCGCTCGCCGCGGCCTGGCGGCCCGACGTGATCACCCTCGACGTGGTGATGCCGCGCCTCGACGGCTTCGAGACGCTGGCCAGGCTGCGCGCCGACGAGGGCACCGCGTCGATCCCGGTGGTGCTGGTCACCGGGCGTGCGCAGGCCGCCGACCGGGCCCGCGGCGAGGCGCTCGGGGTGGACGCCTACCTGACCAAGCCGTTCGAGCCCACGGAGCTCGTGGCCGTGGTCAGCGACCTGGCCCGGCACGGTCGCCGATACGCTTAGCCGGTGACACCCGAAGAGCTCTCCGCCACGATCGTCGACGCCCTCACCTCCCTGGTGGAGGAGGGAGCCGTCTCATTGCCCGACGGCGTCCCCGCCACCGTGGTGGTGGACCGACCCAAGGTCCGCGAGCACGGCGACTACGCCACCAACGTCGCCCTGCAGCTGGCCAAGAGGGCCGGCGTCCCGCCGCGCGACCTCGCGACGCTGCTCGCGGAGCGGCTGGGCAGCCGGGACGGCATCGAGTCGGCGGAGATCGCCGGCCCCGGGTTCCTCAACATCCGGATCGCCGCGGGCGCCCAGGGGATGGTCGCGGCGCAGGTGGTCGCCGCGGGTGCGTCGTACGGGTCGAGCGACCTGTTCGCGGGGGAGAAGGTCAACCTCGAGTTCGTCTCCGCCAACCCGACCGGCCCGATCCACATCGGCGGCACCCGCT
Source organism: uncultured Actinomycetota bacterium (assembly GCA_963800225.1). GTDB lineage: Bacteria > Actinomycetota > Actinomycetes > Propionibacteriales > Nocardioidaceae > Nocardioides_B. The sequence goes on from CAWDAF010000006.1 coordinate 354,713, forward strand.
GGGCGGCCGTCGGCGACGCGCTCGGCCGGATCTTCACGATGTCGGGCGCCGAGGTGACCCGGGAGTACTACTTCAACGACCACGGCGCTCAGATCGACCGGTTCGCCCGCTCCCTGCTCGCCAGCGCCCAGGGCCGGCCGGCCCCCGAGGACGGGTACGGCGGTCAGTACATCGTCGACATCGCCCAGGCCGTCCTCGAGGCGCGCCCCGGCACCCTGGACCTGCCCGAGGACGAGGCGCAGGAGGTCTTCCGGGCCGTCGGCGTGCAGATGATGTTCGACGAGATCAAGGCGACCCTGCACGACTTCGGCGTGGACTTCGACGTCTACTTCCACGAGAACAACCTGCACGAGTCCGGGGCGGTGGAGCGCGCCATCAAGCGGCTCACCGAGATGGGCAACACCTACGAGAAGGACGGCGCCCTGTGGATCCGCACCGAGAAGTTCGGTGACGACAAGGACCGGGTGGTCATCAAGTCCGACGGTGACGGGGCCTACATCTCCGGTGACGCCGCCTACTACGTGGACAAGAAGGAGCGCGGCTTCGACCGCTGCCTGATCATGCTCGGCGCCGACCACCACGGGTACGTCGGTCGGCTGATGGCGCTCTGCGCGGCCTTCGGGGACACCCCCGGCAAGGACCTCGAGGTGCTGATCGGCCAGATGGTGAACCTGCTCAGCGACGGCCAGCCGCTGCGGATGTCCAAGCGCGCCGGCACCGTGATCACGCTCGAGGACCTGGTGGAGCGGATCGGGGTGGACGCCGCCCGCTACGCGCTGGCGCGCTACACCTCCGACACCACCATCGACATCGACCTGGACCTGTGGGCCCGGCAGAGCAGCGACAACCCCGTCTACTACGTGCAGTACGCGCACGCCCGGCTCGCCTCGATCCTGCGCAACGCCGCCGACCTCGGGCTCGCACCCGCGACCGGGGACGCCTTCGACCCCGCGCTGCTCGGCCACGAGAAGGAGGGCGCCCTGCTGCGGGCCCTCGCGGAGTTCCCGCGGGTGGTCGGCGCCGCCGCCCAGCTGCGCGAGCCGCACCGGGTGGCGCGCTACCTGGAGGACACCGCGGGTGCCTTCCACCGCTTCTACGACGCCTGCCGGGTGCTGCCGATGGGCGACGAGGAGCCCGCGCCGATCCACGGGGCGCGGCTGCTGCTGGTCGCCGCCACCCGGGTCGTGCTCGCCAACGGCCTCCACCTGCTCGGGGTCTCCGCTCCCGAGCGGATGTGACATGCGGGCCCACGAAGCAGGCTGGGCGCACGCCGAGGGGCCGCGCGGCCCGTCGTGGCTGCGGCCGCCCTTCGACGTCAACCGGCTGGTGCCGCTGCTGTGGTCCTCGACCGCGCGCAAGGACGACGACGGCGTGCTGGAGGTCGGGGGAGTGGGGCTGCCGGCCCTGGTGGCCGAGCACGGCTCGCCGGCCTACGTCCTCGACGAGGCCGACTTCCGGGGCCGTGCGCGCGCGTTCCGCGACGCGTTCGCCGGCTACGACGTCTACTACGCCGGCAAGGCGTTCCTGTGCACGACGGTCGCGCGCTGGGTGGCCGAGGAGGGGCTCTGCCTCGACGTCTGCTCGGCCGGTGAGCTGACCGTCGCGCTGCGGGCCGGCTTCGACCCGGCCCGGATCGAGTACCACGGCAACAACAAGACCCTCGACGAGCTGCGCCGGGCGGTCCGGGCCGGGGTGGGCCGGGTCGTGGTCGACTCCTTCCACGAGATCGAGCGGCTCGCCGCCGTCACCGCGGAGCTCGGCAGCACCGCGCCGGTGATGGTGCGTGTCACGGCCGGGGTCGAGGCGCACACCCACGAGTACATCGCCACCGCCCACGAGGACCAGAAGTTCGGCTTCTCGATCACCTCCGGCGACGCGCTGGACGCCGTACGCCGCGTGCGGGAGGCGCCCGGGCTGGAGCTGCTCGGCCTGCACTCCCACATCGGCTCGCAGATCTTCGACACGGCCGGCTTCGAGGTCGCGGCCAAGCGGGTGCTCGCCCTGCACGCGCAGGTCTCCGCCGAGCTCGGCGTCTCGATGCCGCAGCTGGACCTCGGCGGCGGGTTCGGCATCGCCTACACCACCCAGGACGACCCGGCCGACCCCGCGCAGCTCGCCACCGAGCTGACCAAGATCGTCGAGCACGAGTGCCGCGGCCTGGACGTGCCGGTGCCGCACCTGTCGATCGAGCCCGGCCGGGCGATCGTCGGCCCGGCGATGTGCACCGTCTACGAGGTCGGCACCGTCAAGGAGGTCGGCCTCGACGCGGGCGCCACGCGCAGCTACGTCTCGGTGGACGGCGGGATGAGCGACAACATCCGCACCGCGCTCTACGACGCCGACTACTCCTGCACGATCGCCTCCCGGCACTCCGACGCCGAGCCGGTGCTCGGCCGGGTGGTCGGCAAGCACTGCGAGGCCGGCGACATCGTGGTCAAGGACGAGTTCGTGCCCGGCGACCTCGCCCCGGGGGACCTGCTGGCCGTGCCCGGGACCGGCGCCTACTGCCGCTCGATGGCCAGCAACTACAACCACGCCCTGAGGCCGCCGGTGGTCGCGGTCCGCGACGGGGCGAGCACGGTCGTGGTCCGCCGCGAGACGGAGGAAGATCTCCTGCGGACCGACGTCGGCGCCTGAGCATCTCAGGCAGCGGACGACGAGAACGACGCCCATGACAGACCGGAGAGGATGACGACGTGGACAGGCCCGCCAACCAGCCGCTCAGGCTCGCACTGCTCGGCTGCGGCTCCGTCGGCAGCCAGGTCGTCCGGCTGCTGCGACAGCAGCACGACGACCTGACCGCGCGCGTGGGAGTGCCGATCGAGCTGGTCGGGGTCGCCGTACGGCGTCCCGAGCTGCAGCGTGACAGCGAGGTTCCCCGCGAGCTGTTCACCACCGACGCCGAGGCGCTGGTGCGCCGTGACGACGTCGACCTGGTGGTCGAGGTGATCGGCGGCATCGAGCCCGCCCGGTCGCTGATCCTCGCCGCGCTCGAGAGCGGCGCGTCCGTGGTGACCGCGAACAAGGCGCTGCTGGCCGAGGACGGCGCCACCTTGTTCGCGGCCGCCGAGAAGGCGCAGCGCGACCTGTACTACGAGGCGTCCGTCGCCGGGGCCATCCCGATCCTGCGCCCGCTGCGCGAGTCGCTGGCCGGGGACAAGGTGCGCCGGGTGCTCGGCATCGTCAACGGCACCACCAACTTCATCCTCGACAAGATGGACACCCTCGGCAGCGGCTTCGCCGAGGTGCTCGAGGAGGCCCAGCAGCTGGGCTACGCGGAGGCCGACCCGACCGCGGACATCGAGGGGTACGACGCGGCGGCCAAGGCCGCGATCCTGGCCAGCCTCGCGTTCCACACCCGGGTGACCGCCGCCGACGTCTATCGCGAGGGCATCACCGAGGTCAGCGCCGCCGACGTCGCGTCGGCCCGGGAGATGAACAGCGTCGTCAAGCTGCTTGCGATCTGCGAGCTCCGCGAAGGGCCCAGCGGCCCGGCCGTCTCCGCGCGGGTGCACCCGGCGATGATCCCGCGCTCGCACCCGCTGGCCAGCGTCCGCGAGGCCTACAACGCGGTGTTCGTGGAGAGCGACGCCGCCGGTCAGCTCATGTTCTACGGCCCCGGCGCCGGGGGCGCTCCCACCGCGAGCGCGGTCCTCGGCGACCTGGTCACCGTGGCCCGCAACCGGCTCAACGACGTGCGCGGCGCCGGCGAGTCCGCCTACGCCCAGTGCGAGGTGCTGCCGATGGGGGAGACCCTGACCCGCTACCACGTGGCGCTCGACGTGGACGACCGTGCCGGCGTGCTGGCCGCGGTCGCGCACGCCTTCGCCGAGCACGACGTGTCCATCCAGACGGTGCGCCAGGAGGGCCACGGCGACGACGCGCAGCTCGTCGTGGTGTCCCACCGCGCCACCGACGCCGCCCTGTCCGCGACCGTGGAGGCCCTGCGGACCATGGACTTCGTGCACGACGTGTCGTCGGTGATGCGAGTCGAGGGAGACGCCGAATGAGCCACCCGAGCGCCGGTGCGCACCAGTGGCGGGGCGTGATCGAGGAGTACCGGTCCTGGCTGGACCTTCCCGAGGGCACCCCGACGATCACGCTGCGCGAAGGCGGCACCCCGCTCGTCGACAGCCCCTGGCTCTCGGAGGTCACCGGCGGCGAGGTATGGCTCAAGGTGGAGGGCGACAACCCCACGGGCTCCTTCAAGGACCGTGGCATGACCGTGGCGCTCTCGGTCGCCGTCGGCAGCGGGGCGGAGGCGGTGGTCTGCGCCTCGACCGGCAACACGTCCGCGTCGATGGCGGCGTACGCCGCGCGGGCCCGGATCAAGCCGCTGGTGCTGGTGCCGCAGGGCAAGATCGCGGCCGGCAAGCTGGCCCAGGCGATCGTGCACGGCGCCCAGGTGATCATGGTGCGCGGCAACTTCGACGACTGCCTGCGGCTGTCGCGTGGCCTGGCCGCCGACTACCCGGTGGCGCTGGTCAACTCGGTCAACCCGATGCGGCTCGAGGGCCAGAAGACCGGTGCCTTCGAGATCGTGGACGCCCTCGGCGACGCCCCCGACGTGCACGTGCTGCCGGTCGGCAACGCCGGCAACATCTCGGCGTACTGGAAGGGCTACCTGGAGTACGAGAAGGCCGGCCGCAGCTCGCGGACCCCGCAGATGCACGGCTGGCAGGCGCACGGCGCCTCGCCGCTGGTCTCCGGCGCGCCGGTCCCCGACCCCGAGACGGTCGCCTCCGCGATCCGGATCGGCAACCCCGCCTCGTGGCACCTCGCGGTGGCCGCCGCGGACGAGTCCGGGGGGCGCTTCCGCTCGGTGACCGACGAGCAGATCCTCTCCGCGCAGCGCCAGCTCGCCGCGCGTGACGGCGTCTTCGTCGAGCCCGCCTCCGCGGCCGGGGTGGCCGGGCTGCTGCTCGAGGCGAGCGAGGGCACGTCGTACGCCGGCCACCGGGTCGTGGTGACGGTGACCGGCCACGGCCTCAAGGACATCGACACCGCCCTGTCCACGTTCACCGACCTGGTCGACACCGTGGTCGACGCCGACGTGGACGCGGCGGCTGCCGCAGCGGGACTGCGTTGACCACCTTCCTCACCGGGCCGGTCACCGTCTCCGTGCCCGCCACGAGCGCCAACCTCGGCCCCGGCTTCGACGCCCTCGGCCTCGCCCTGGACCACCGCGACCGGGTGGTGGCGCAGGTGCGGGACGTGCCCGGGGTGGAGATCGCCGTCCGCGGGACGGGAGCGGGGACGGTCCCGCTCGACGAGCGGCACCTCGTGCACCGCTCGATGCGTGCGGCCTTCGAGCAGATGGGCGCCGAGGTCCCCGGGATCCGGCTCGAGTGCCACAACCGGGTGCCCCACGCGCGCGGACTCGGCTCGTCCTCGGCCGCCATCGTCGCCGGGGTCTGCCTCGCCCGCGGCCTGGTGGCCGGTGGCTCGCTGCTGATGGACGACGACGCCGTGTTCGCGCTGGCCGCCGAGATCGAGGGGCATCCCGACAACGTCGCGCCCGCGATGTACGGCGGCTTCACGGTCGCCTACCGCGACGGCGGCAGGTTCCGTGCGGTGTCGGTGGCGGTCGACCCCCGGGTGCAGGCGGTGGCCCTCGTCCCGCCGGAAGGAGTGCGGACCTCGGTCGCCCGCGGTCTGCTCCCGGACACGGTCTCGCACGCGGACGCCGCGGCGAACGCCGGTCGGGCCGCGCTGCTGGTCGCCGCGCTGAGCCGGCAGCCCGAGCTGCTGCTCGCCGCCACCGAGGACCGGCTGCACCAGGACTACCGGGAGCCCGCCATGCCGGCGACGCTGGCGCTGGTCCGTGCGCTGCGCGCCGACGGCCTGCCCGCGGTGGTCTCGGGCGCCGGTCCGACGGTCCTGGTGCTCACCGACGGCAGCCGGCAGGCCGGCGTCGCCGAACGTGCTCCGGCGGGCTGGGAGGCGCTCGTGGTGCCGATCGACCTGCACGGCGCCCGGGTCGGCCTTCCCGAGGAGGCGGCGCAGGACTGAGCAGGAACAACGGGGGAACGACCGGCGTTGCCACAGGTGGCGATGTCGCACACCTGGCGCGACCTGTAGTGCTAGGCTGCCGATGCGCCGGCTGGTCGGGGTACGTAGCGACGTACCCCGAGGACACGCAGGTCGCACTCTCCTCGCACCTACGCCTTGGCGGATCCGCGTGCGCACCCTACGCGCACCGGGACCGTCACGGGCTCGACGCGACACCACACTGAACGAGGCCGCCGCAACGTCATCGGATCGGCCCTCTACGTGGGAAGGAACCTCACGTGACAGACACCACCTCCACCACCCCTCCGGCGGGTGAGGGGACGGCTCCTGCCGCCGGTAGCAAGCCGCGCCGCGCCTCCGGTCTCTCGGGGATGCTCCTGCCGGAGCTCAAGCAGATGGCCGGCGGCCTGGGCATCAAGGGCGCCGGCGCCATGCGGAAGAGCCAGCTCGTCGACGCGATCAAGGCCGCCCAGTCGGGGGGTCGGCCCAGTCCGGGGCCCAGTCGGGGAGCGAGCCGGGTGCCCAGGCGGGCAGACAGTCCGGCGGTCAGACGGCCGGTGACGCCGGTACGGCGAACGGCTCGACCGCGCCGCGGGCCAAGCAGCAGGACGCTGCCCCGACGGCAGCAGGACCGGCAGCAGGACCGGCAGCAGGACCGGCCGAAGCGACAGCCCCGGCAGGAGCGCGAGCGCAGCGCGCAGGCCGAGACCGCGGCGCCGGACCGCAGCCAGGGCGAGCGCGCCCAGGGCGGCGACCGCGACCACGGCAACCAGGCTGAGCGCGACCGCACCCAGGCAGACCGCACCCAGGACAACCGGGGCAGCAGCCGGCGACAACCGGGGCCAGGACAACCGGGGCCAGAGCGATGACCGCACCCAGGACAACCGGGGCCAGGGCGACAACCGGGGCCAGGGCGACAACCGCACCCAGGACAACCGGGGCCAGGGCGACAACCGGGGCCAGGACAACCGCGGCCAGAGCGACAACCGCGGCCAGGACAACCGCGGCCAGAGCGACAACCGCGGCGACCGGGACAACCGCAACCAGGGCGGTCACCAGGGCAACCAGGCCAGCCGCTCCGGCAACCAGGGCAACGACCGCAACGATGACGAGGGCGGACGCCGCAACCGGCGTCGCCGCGGCCGGGACCGCGACAACCGGCCCGACAACCGCGGGGACAACCGGTCCGACAACCGCGGCGGCAACGAGCGGAGCAACCGCGGCGGCCGCAACGAGCCCGACACCACCGTGCTCGAGGACGACGTTCTGGTGCCGGCCGCCGGCATCCTCGACGTTCTCGACAACTACGCGTTCGTGCGCACCAGCGGCTACCTGCCCGGCTCCGACGACGTCTACGTCTCGCTGTCGATGGTCCGCAAGCTCGGCCTGCGCCGCGGTGACGCCGTCACCGGCCAGGTCCGCCAGCCCCGCGAGGGCGAGCGCAAGGAGAAGTTCAACCCGATGGTCCGGATCGACACCATCAACGGTGCCGACCCCGAGGCCGCCAAGGGCCGCGTCGAGTTCCAGCGGCTGACCCCGCTCTACGCCTCCGAGCGGCTGCGGCTGGAGACCGACTCGAGCAACCTGATCGGCCGGGTCATCGACATCGCTGCCCCGATCGGCAAGGGCCAGCGTGGCCTGATCGTCTCGCCGTCCAAGGCCGGCAAGACGATGATCATGCAGTCGATCGCGAACTCCATCACCACGAACAACCCCGAGTGTCACCTGATGGTGGTCCTGGTCGACGAGCGTCCCGAGGAGGTCACCGACTTCGAGCGCTCCGTCAAGGGCGAGGTCATCTCCTCGACCTTCGACAGGCCGGCCAGCGACCACACCGCGGTCGCCGAGCTCGCGATCGAGCGGGCCAAGCGCCTCGTCGAGCTCGGCCACGACGTCGTCGTCCTGCTCGACGGCATCACTCGCCTGGGCCGTGCCTACAACCTGGCGGCCCCCGCCAGCGGCCGGATCCTCTCCGGCGGGGTGGACTCCGCGGCGCTCTACCCGCCGAAGCGCTTCTTCGGCGCCGCCCGCAACATCGAGGACGGCGGCTCGCTGACCATCCTGGCCACCGCGCTGATCGAGAGCGGCTCGAAGATGGACGAGGTGATCTTCGAGGAGTTCAAGGGCACCGGGAACATGGAGATCCGGCTGCGCCGTGACTTCGCGGACAAGCGGATCTTCCCGGCGATCGACGCCGTGCAGTCCGGGACCCGTCGCGAGGAGCTCCTGATGAGCAAGGAGGAGCTGGCCATCGTCTGGAAGCTCCGCCGGGTGCTCTCCGGGCTCGACGGGCAGCAGGCCCTGGAGCTGCTGCTGGAGCGTCTGAAGAAGTCCTCGAGCAACATCGAGTTCCTCACCCAGGTGCAGAAGACCACCCCGATCGCCAACAACGGCCGGGACAGCTGAGAGCCCTCGGCGGCGCCGCCGCCACGGGAAGAAAAACCGGGTCCGCCCGGTTGTGAGGTCTGTCAGGGTCCGACCCGGTGCCGATTGGCGCAGCGGGGCAGGAGCCCTGGCAGACTGGATGGCTGGTTCCGGTTCACGATCCCCGACGACGACGGGGGACGACCCGGCGACCGAACCCCTCGAGAGGAACACCATGAAGAAGAACGCCCACCCCGAGTACACCGACACCCAGGTGACCTGCACCTGCGGCAACACCTTCACCACGCGCAGCACCGTGGCGAGTGGCTCCATCCACTCCGACGTGTGCTCGCAGTGCCACCCCTTCTACACCGGCAAGCAGAAGATCCTGGACACCGGTGGTCGCGTGGCCCGCTTCGAGAAGCGCTACGCCGCTGCCGCCAAGGGCGCCGCGAAGAAGTAGCTCCTCCCGTCGCGCCGGCCCCGCCCCGAGCGGTGGCCGGCGCGACGTCTTTGTCCGGCCATGGTCGGGTGAGGCGAGGTGGGAAGCATGTTCGAGGCTGTGGACGGCCTGGTGGCCGAGCACGCCGAGCTCGAGATGCGGCTCGCCGACCCCTCGATCCATGCCGACCAGGGGCTCGCGAAGCGGCTCAACCAGCGCTACGCCGAGCTGTCGGCGATCGTCCGGGCCTACGACGACTGGCGCCGCCTCGGCGACGACATCGAGGCCGCCCTGGAGCTCGCGGGGGAGGACGAGTCCTTCGCCGCCGAGGCCGAGCAGCTCACCGAGCGCCGCGCGGCCGCCGACGAGCGGCTCCGGCACCTGCTGGTCCCGCGGGACGCCGCCGACTCCAAGGACGCGCTGCTGGAGATCAAGTCCGGTGAGGGCGGCGAGGAGTCCGCGCTGTTCGCCGGCGACCTGCTGCGGATGTACACCCGGTGGGCCGAGCGCCGGGGCTGGCGGACCGAGCAGCTCGACGCCACCGAGTCCGACCTCGGCGGCTACAAGTCGGTCACCGTCGCGGTGAAGGCCAAGGGCACTCCGGAGCCGGGCGAGGCGCCGTACGCGATGCTGAAGTTCGAGGGCGGCGTGCACCGCGTCCAGCGGGTGCCCGTCACCGAGAGCCAGGGGCGCGTGCACACCTCCGCCGCCGGCGTCCTGGTGATGCCGGAGGCCGAGCAGGTGGACGTGTCCATCGAGGAGAAGGACCTGCGCATCGACGTGTTCCGGTCCTCGGGTCCCGGCGGCCAGTCGGTGAACACCACCGACTCCGCGGTCCGGATCACCCACGTGCCCACCGGGATCGTCGCCAGCTGCCAGAACGAGAAGAGCCAGCTGCAGAACCGCGAGCAGGCGATGCGGATCCTGCGGGCGCGGCTGCTCCAGGTCGCCCAGGACACCGCCGACGCCGAGGCGTCCGACGCCCGCCGGCTGCAGGTCCGCACCGTGGACCGCTCCGAGCGGATCCGCACCTACAACTTCCCGGAGAACCGGATCTCCGACCACCGCACCGGGTACAAGTCCTACAACCTCGACCACGTCCTCGACGGTGACCTCGACGCCGTCATCGCGTCCTGCGTCCAGGCCGACCTCGCGACCCGGCTGGACGCTCTCGAGTCCGGGTCGTGACCCGGGACCTGGTCCGCAGGGCCGCTGCCCGGCTGGCCGGGGCCGGGGTGGCCAGCCCGGAGTACGACGCGGCCGAGCTGCTCGCACACGTGCTCGGCACCACCCGTCCCGCCCTCGCGCTCGTCGAGGCCGTCACGCCGGCCCAGGCCGAGGCGTACGACGTCCTGGTGGCGCGTCGGGCCGCCCGGGAGCCGCTGCAGCACCTCACCGGCTCGGCCGCGTTCCGCTACGTCGAGCTGGCCGTGGGGCCGGGGGTGTTCGTGCCGCGCCCGGAGACCGAGCTGCTGGCCGGCTGGGGCATCGAGCGGGCCCGGGCGGTCGTGGACGCCGGGCGGGTGCCCGTCGTGGTGGACCTGTGCACCGGCTCCGGGGCGATCGCGCTGTCGGTGGCGACCGAGGTGCCGGCAGCGGAGGTGCACGCCGTCGAGCTCGGGGACGCGGCGCACGACTGGGCGGTGACCAACCTGGCCGGGTCCGGGGTGGACCTGCGGCACGGCGACATGGCCGACGCGTTCGCCGACCTCGACGGGACCGTCGACGTGGTGCTCTGCAACCCGCCGTACATCCCGCTGGAGGCCTACGAGTCGGTGGCCCCGGAGGCTCGCGACCACGACCCGGAGCTGGCGCTGTTCTCCGGCGACGACGGGCTGGTCGCGATGCGCGTCCTGGAGCGGGTGGCGGCTCGGCTGCTGCGGCCCTCCGGCGTCGTGGGCGCCGAGCACGCCGATGTGCAGGGGGAGTCCGCGCCGGCCGTCTTCGCGGGCTCCGGCCGCTGGTGCGACGTGCGCGACCACCGCGACCTGGCAGGTCGCGCGCGCTTCACGACCGCCCGACTGGCACGATGACGGTGTGACTGACGGCGTTGACGAGGGCGCGACCGCCCAGCGGTTCCGGACCGCGGAGGAGACAGAGCGGGAGGCCGGCGTCGCGAACGCCGCGCTCGCGGTGCAGCGCGGGCAGCTGGTGGTGCTGCCGACCGACACCGTCTACGGCATCGGGGCGGACGCCTTCGACTCCGACGCGGTGAACCGGCTGCTGGCCGCGAAGGGTCGGGGCCGCGAGATGCCGCCGCCGGTGCTGGTGTCCGCGCCGACCACCCTGGACGCCCTCGCGGTGGGGGTGCCGTCCTACGCGCGGGCCCTGATCAAGGAGCTCTGGCCCGGCCCGTTGACGCTGGTGTGCCGCCAGCAGCCGTCCCTGCAGTGGGACCTCGGGGAGACCCGGGGGACCGTCGCGGTGCGGATGCCCGACCACGCGGTCGCCCTGGAGCTGCTGGCCCGGACCGGGCCGCTCGCGGTGAGCAGCGCCAACAAGAGCGGCCTGCCCGCCGCCACGGACGCCGACCAGGCCATGTCGATGCTGGCGTCGTCGGTGACGGTGGTCCTCGACGCCGGCCCCACCCCGGGTGCCGAGCCGTCCACCATCGTCGACGTGACCGGCCCGCAGGGGCGGGTGCTGCGCGTGGGCGCGGTCTCCCTCGCCCGGCTCAACGAGATCGTCGAGCCCCTCGGTGTCGAGATCACCGACGAGGGATAGCCGGCCACCTGTGCGCGAGTACCTCACCGTCTTCCTGGTCGCGGCCGTGGTCACCTACCTGCTCGGGGTGGTGGCGCGGGAGATCGCGCTGCGCACCGGTGCGGTCGCCCGGGTCCGCGACCGGGACGTGCACGCCGTGCCGATCCCGTACTTCGGCGGCGTCGCCATGCTCGGCGGGCTCGGCGCGGCGTACCTGGTCGCCCACCACCTCCCGTTCCTGTCCCTGAGCGACCCGCAGGTGTTCCACGACTCCGCGGTGGTGCTCGGCGGGGGAGCGATGATCTGCCTGCTCGGCGTCCTCGACGACCTGTTCGAGCTCGACGCCCTCACCAAGCTCGGCGGTCAGCTGCTGGCGGCCGGCTTCCTGGTGCTCAACCAGGTGCAGTACTTCTCCTTCCAGCTGCCCGGGCGCAGCCAGTTCAGCCTGACCGGCGCGCAGTCGGCGCTGCTCAGCGTGGTCGTGGTGGTCGCCACGGTGAACGCGGTCAACTTCGTCGACGGCCTGGACGGTCTGGCGGCCGGTGTCGTGGGCATCGGCGCGGTGGCGTTCTTCGCCTTCGCCTACAAGCTCGCGGACGCCAACAAGGAGACCCTGGCGATCGCGGCGGCACTGCTGTGCGCGGCGCTGGGTGGCGCGTGCGTGGGGTTCCTGCCGCACAACTTCTTCCCGGCCCGGATCTTCATGGGGGACTCCGGCTCGATGCTGATCGGGCTCATGCTCGCCGGGTCCGCCCTGACCCTGACCGGACAGTTCGCCAACGTCGACATGACCCAGGGCGCGGGCGGGTCCCAGGCCAGCCTGTTGCCGACGCTGCTGCCGATCGTGCTGCCGATCTCGATCCTGGTGGTGCCGTTCGCCGACCTGGTGCTCGCGGTGATCCGCCGTACCCGTGCCGGCCGCTCGCCCTTCGCCCCGGACAAGGAGCACCTGCACCACCGGCTCCTGGAGATCGGCCACTCGCACCGGCGCGCGGTGCTGATCATGTGGCTGTGGGCCGGGCTGATCGCGTTCGGGGCCGTGCTCGCGAGCCTCTACGCCAGCCGGCTCACGGTCATCCTGCTGACGGTCTGGGTGGTGCTCACGGTGCTGCTCACCTTCGTCGTACCGCGCCTCCAGCGTCCGGCGCCAGGGGGCCGCTGACCAGCAGGTTTACCGTCTCCGGCGGACCTTGTGCTAGTTTTCACAAGCGTTCGGGCTCGCCCGGACCTGTCCTCGCCAGCGACTAGATCGGCCGCCGACATGACGACCGCACCCGTTCCGCCCGGCTCCGGCCCGCGGCCTGTGCTGGTCAGCCCCGAGGTGCGCACCGCCGTCGCCGCCGCCCTCGTGGTCGGGCTGGTGGCCGTCCTGACCGGGGCCCTGGCCGCCGGGTCGCCGGCCGCCCTGGGTGCCGCGATCGGCGCCGGCATGGTGGTGGTCTTCTTCGGCTTCGGCGCGCTCACCGTCAACGCGGTGGCGAGCGTCAGCCCCGCCGCCTCGCTGCTCGTGGCGCTGCTGACCTACACCCTCGAGGTGGTCGCCGTCGGCGTGGTCTTCGTGGCCCTGAGGTCCTCGGGCGTGCTCGGCAGCACCGTCGACGCCCGCTGGGTGGCGGGGACGCTGATCGTCACGACGCTGGTTTGGTTGGTGGCTCAAATCATTGCGGCCACCCACTCGCGACAGCCTCTCTACGACCTCCCGGAGCGCACCGACGACGGTCCGGAGGCGAGTGCGTGATGGCACCCCGGGACTGCTATCGTCCGGTTCGCAATGACTCAGCAGGGCCAAGGTTCTCCCCAGCCTCAAGGGGGCGATCCCTGGCACGCTGTCGGCTACCTGGTTGCAGGCGTGTTCGTCTACGGGTTCGCAGGCTGGTTGGCGGACCGCTGGCTCGGGACATCGTTCCTGGTCGCCGTCGGCATCATCGTGGGCGCCGTCCTGGGGCTCTACCTGACCTGGAACCGTTTCAACCGTCCGACAGCAGGGGACGGGGACCACAAATAGTGCTGGAACAGGAGACGCAGTGAGCTTCACAGGGACGACGGTGATCCGTGCCGAGGGCTTCACGCCCCCCGGTCCCGGCAGCTTCGACCTGCCTCCGATCGGGACCGACAAGACCTTCGAGATGTTCGGGCAGACCTTCTACCTCGGGGTCACCAAGCCGATGCTCCAGATCGTGCTGGCCGCGGTCCTGGTCTTCGTGCTCTTCTACGTCGCATCTCGCAAGCGAGCCATGGTGCCCGGCCGGATGCAGTACGCCGCGGAGGCCGGCTACACGTTCGTGCGCAACAGCATGGGCCGCGACATCATCGGCAGCCGGGACTTCATGCGCTACGTCCCGTACCTGTTCACGCTGTTCTTCTTCGTCCTCTTCAACAACCTGATGGCGTCGATCCCGTTCATCCAGTTCCCGACCTTCTCCCGCTCCGGGATGGTCTACGGCCTGGCCCTGATGAGCTGGGTCATCTACAACGCGGCCGGCATGGCCCGGCACGGGGTGGGCGGCTACTTCAGGCTCCAGTGCGTGCCGGCGGGCATCCACGGCCCGATGCTGCTGCTGCTGGTGCCGCTGGAGTTCATGTCCAACATCCTGGTCCGCCCGGTCACGCTGGCCCTGCGACTCTTCGCGAACATGTTCGCCGGCCACCTGCTGCTGATCCTGTTCGCCGTCGGCGGTGAGTACCTCCTCGTGCACGGCGCGACGCTGGTCAAGCCGGTCGGCCTCGTGGCCTGGCTGCTGTTCATCGTGATCGCGTTCCTCGAGATGCTGATCCAGTTCCTGCAGGCCTACGTCTTCGTCCTCCTGAACGCCATGTACATCTCCGGTGCCGTCGCAGACGAGCACTGAGACCCACAGAGAAACAACCGAAAGGAACAAGCCATGACTGGCTCGCTCAACATGATCGGCTACGGCCTGGCCGCTGTCGGTCCCGGTGTCGGTATCGGTCTGATCTTCGCCGCCTACATCAATGGTGTGGCACGTCAGCCCGAGGCCCAGTCCCGCCTGCAGACGATCGCCATCCTGGGCTTCGCGCTCGCCGAGGCTCTCGCCATCATCGGCATCGCGCTGGCCTTCGTCCTGTAGTGATCGACCCCATCGACGAAGGGCTCCGACCATGAACCCGATCACCCTGGCGGCTGAGAAGGGGATCAACCCCCTGCTGCCGCACGTGGTGGAGATCGTCCTGTCCCTGGTCGTCTTCGGTCTGCTGTTCCTGGCCATCAAGAAGTTCGTCGTACCCAACTTCGAGAAGACCTTCGCCGACCGGACGACCGCCATCGAAGGTGGGCTGAAGGCCGCGGAGACGAAGCAGGCCGAGGCCGACGCCAAGCTCGCCGCGCTCGAGAAGCAGCTCGGTGACGCCCGGCACGAGGCGGCGCGCATCCGCGAGGAGGCGCGCGAGCAGGGCGCGACGATCATCTCCGACATGCGCGAGCAGGCACAGTCCGAGGCGACTCGCATCGTGGGCCTCGCCCACCACCAGATCGAGGCGGAGCGCCAGCAGGCGGTCGCCTCGCTGCGGCGCGAGGTCGGCACGCTGGCGACCTCGCTGGCGAGCCGGATCGTCGGTGAGTCGCTGGACGACGAGGCTCGCCAGAGCCGGGTCGTCGAGCGCTTCCTGGCCGACCTGGAGTCCGACTCCGCGGTCGGCTCGGCCCGGTCCAACGGGGACGGGGCACCCTGATGCGAGGCTCCTCCGCCGAGTCGCTGGCGACCATCACCGAGGCCTTGGCCACGGCGGTCGAGCAGGGCGCCGACGCCGACCGGGTCGCGGCTGACCTGTTCGGGGTGGCCGACGTGCTGCGCCGCGAGCCGAGCCTGCGGCGGACCGCCACCGACACGACCCTGCTGCCCGAGGCCAAGGCCGGCCTGGTGCGCTCCATCTTCGGTGCGCAGCTCGACCCGGCCTCGCTGGACCTGGTGGCCACCGCCGTCGGGCGCCGCTGGGCCGCCTCGCGCGACCTGGGCGACGCCCTCGAGGAGCTCGGCGTGATCGCCGTGGTCCGCGGGGCGGAGAAGGCCGGCGATGCCGACGCGCTCGAGGACGAGCTCTTCGCGTACGGCCGGCTGGTGTCGGACAACCCCGAGCTCCGCGAGGCGCTGTCGGACCCGAAGCGGTCCGACGACGACAAGCGGGCGCTGCTCGACGGGCTGCTCGGCGATCACACCCACCCCGGCACCCAGCGGCTGGCCCGCCAGTCCGTGACGGGCACCCACCGCACGGTGGCGCTCGCGGTCGAGGAGTACCAGCGGGTCGCCGCGGCGAACCGCAACCGGCTGGTGGCCACCGCCACCGTCGCGCGCGAGCTCGACCACGGCGACAGCGACCGGCTCTCGGCCGCCCTGGCCGGGCAGTACGGACGCCCGGTGCACCTGAACGTGGTCGTCGACCCGGAGATCATGGGCGGGGTGAAGGTGGAGATCGGGGACGATGTCATCGACGGCACCGTCGCCAGCCGCCTGGACGACGCCAGACGCCTGGTCGCCGGCTGACCGGCACCACGGGCATCCGAACCACGGCCCACCGCACCACAGCTGCACAGCACCTCAACGATCATGGAACACCGGACCTGATGGTCCGGAACTGAACCACCGAATCTGACCACGGAGAGCAGGGATGAAATGACGGAGCTTTCGATCCGTCCGGAGGAGATCCGGGACGCGCTTGCGAAGTTCGTGTCGGACTACCAGCCCGAGACGGCCAGCCGCGAGGAGGTCGGGCGCGTCGCCGAGGCCGGTGACGGCATCGCGCGCGTGACGGGCCTCCCGTCCGTGATGGCCAACGAGCTCCTGGAGTTCGAGGACGGCACCCTCGGCATCGCGCTGAACCTCGACATCCGCGAGATCGGCGTCGTGATCCTCGGTGAGTTCGGCGGGATCGAGGAGGGCCAGACGGTCCGCCGTACCGGCGAGATCCTCTCCGTGCCCGTGGGAGAGGGATACCTCGGCCGCGTCGTGGACCCGCTCGGCACCCCGATCGACGGTCTCGGCGACGTCGAGACCGACGGACGTCGCGCGCTGGAGCTCCAGGCTCCCGGCGTGATGGCCCGCAAGTCGGTGCACGAGCCGCTCGCCACCGGCATCAAGGCGATCGACTCGCTGACCCCGATCGGCCGTGGCCAGCGTCAGCTGATCATCGGTGACCGTGCGACCGGCAAGAGCACCATCGCCATCGACACGATCATCAACCAGAAGCAGAACTGGGACTCCGGCGACCCGGCCAAGCAGGTCCGCTGCATCTACGTGGCGATCGGCCAGAAGGGCTCGACGATCGCCGCGGTGCGCGGCGCTCTCGAGGAGGCCGGCGCGCTGGAGTACACCACCATCGTGGCGTCGCCCGCCTCGGACTCCGCGGGCTTCAAGTACCTCGCGCCGTACACCGGCTCCGCGATCGGCCAGAAGTGGATGTACGAGGGCAAGCACGTCCTCATCGTCTTCGACGACCTGACCAAGCAGGCCGAGGCCTACCGCGCCGTCTCGCTGCTGCTGCGCCGCCCGCCGGGCCGCGAGGCCTACCCCGGGGACGTGTTCTACCTCCACAGCCGCCTGCTCGAGCGCTGCGCCAAGCTGTCCGACGAGCTCGGTGCCGGTTCGATGACCGGGCTGCCGATCGTGGAGACCAAGGCCAACGACGTCTCGGCGTTCATCCCGACCAACGTCATCTCCATCACCGACGGCCAGATCTTCTTGCAGTCCGACCTGTTCGCGGCCAACCAGCGGCCGGCGATCGACGTCGGCGTCTCGGTGTCGCGCGTGGGCGGTGCGGCCATGACCAAGGCGATGAAGAAGGTCACCGGCTCGCTCAAGGTCGACCTGGCGCAGTTCCGCGCCATGGAGGCGTTCGCGATGTTCGCCTCCGACCTCGACGCCGCCTCGCGCCAGCAGCTCGACCGTGGCCAGCGGCTGATGGCCCTGCTGCGCCAGCCGCAGTACTCGCCGTACCCGGTGCCGGAGATGGCCGCGTCGCTGTGGACCGGCACCACCGGCCGCCTCGACAGGGTGCCCGCGGAGGACGTGCTGCGCTTCGAGTCCGAGTTCCTGGACTACCTGCGCCGCTCGCACGAGGGCATCCTGTCCTCCATCCGTGAGTCGATGGACTTCACCGAGGACACCGCCTCGGCCCTGGAGGACGCCTACGACTCCTTCCTGGACGACTTCGAGACCTCCGAGGGCGAGTCGATCAAGCCCGGCACGGAGAAGCACGAGGCGCTCGAGGACGAGGCCGTCGAGCAGGAGCAGATCGTCAAGCAGAAGCGAGGCTGACCCATGGCCGTATCGCTGCGTGAGTACCGCGCGAGGATCAAGTCGACGGAGTCGATGAAGAAGATCACGCGCGCCATGGAGCTCATCGCTGCGTCGCGCATCGTCAAGGCGCAGCATCGGGCCCAGGCGGCAGCGCCGTACGCCCGCGAGCTGACCCGTGCGGTCTCCGCCGTGGCGACGTTCTCCAACGTCGTGCACGCGCTGACCACCGAGCCCGAGAACCCGAAGCGGGCCGCGGTGCTCGTCGTGACCAGCGACCGCGGTCTCGCGGGCGCCTACTCCTCGGCGGTGCTCAAGGAGTACGAGCGCCTCGCGCAGAAGCTCCGGGAGGAGGGCAAGGAGGTCGAGACCTACGTCGCGGGACGCAAGGGCGTCGCCTACCTGTCCTTCCGCCGCCGTGAGGTCGTGCAGAGCTGGACCGGGTCCTCGGACCAGCCGAGCTACGACGAGGCCGCGGACATGGGCGAGGCGCTGATCGCGGCGTTCCTGGCCGGGGACGAGAACGCCCACATCGAGCTGCCCGAGGGCGCGCGCGACGTCGACGAGGTCCACGTCGTCTACACCCGGTTCAAGTCGATGCTGTCCCAGGAGCCGACCGTCATCCGGCTGCTGCCGCTGGAGGTCGTCGAGGGCGAGGAGAGGCCCGCCGAGGACGAGGTGCTGCCGCTCTACGAGTTCGAGCCCTCGCCCGCCGAGGTGCTCGACGCGCTGCTGCCGCGCTACGTGCAGAGCCGCATCTACTTCGCGCTGCTCCAGGCCGCCGCCTCCGAGCTGGCCGCGCGCCAGCGGGCGATGAAGTCCGCGACCGACAACGCCGAAGAGCTCATCAAGAAGTACACGCGAACCGCAAACCAGGCCCGACAGGCCGGGATCACCCAGGAAATCAGCGAGATCGTCGGTGGCGTCAACGCGCTCGCCGGCGCGAACTCGGGGAGTGAGTGAGAGCAATGACTGCCACGACTGAAGAACGAGGGACCGTGCAGGACCAGGGTGGCGTGGGGCGCATCGCCCGCGTGACCGGGCCGGTCGTCGACATCGAGTTCCCCGCGGACGCGATCCCCGACATGTACAACATGCTGACGACCGAGGTCGAGCTGGCGGGGGAGACGCACACCCTGACCCTCGAGGTCGCGCTGCACATCGGCGACGGCATGGTCCGCGCCATCTCGATGCAGCCGACCGACGGCCTGGTCCGCGGCGCCTCGGTGCAGGACAGCGGCGGCCCGATCACGGTCCCCGTCGGCGATGTCACCAAGGGGCACGTGTTCAACGCGCTCGGTGACTGCCTGAACCTCGAGAAGGACGAGAAGCTCGAGATCACCGAGCGGTGGGGCATCCACCGCAAGGCTCCCGCCTTCGACCAGCTCGAGTCCAAGACCGAGATGTTCGAGACCGGCATCAAGGTCATCGACCTGCTGACGCCGTACGTGCAGGGCGGCAAGATCGGCCTGTTCGGCGGCGCCGGCGTGGGCAAGACCGTGCTGATCCAGGAGATGATCGCCCGCGTCGCCAAGGACCACGGTGGTGTGTCGGTGTTCGCCGGCGTCGGCGAGCGCACCCGTGAGGGCAACGACCTGATCGCGGAGATGGACGAGGCCGGCGTCATCGGCCAGACCGCCCTGGTGTTCGGCCAGATGGACGAGCCGCCGGGCACCCGGCTGCGGGTGGCGCTGTCCGCGCTGACGATGGCGGAGTACTTCCGCGACGTGCAGAGCCAGGACGTGCTGCTGTTCATCGACAACATCTTCCGGTTCACCCAGGCGGGCGCCGAGGTCTCGACGCTGCTCGGCCGGATGCCGTCCGCGGTGGGCTACCAGCCCAACCTCGCCGACGAGATGGGTGTGCTCCAGGAGCGCATCACCTCCACGCGCGGTCACTCGATCACCTCGATGCAGGCGATCTACGTGCCGGCCGACGACTACACCGACCCGGCGCCGGCGACCACGTTCGCCCACCTGGACGCGACCACCGAGCTGTCCCGCGAGATCGCCTCGCTGGGCATCTACCCGGCCGTGGACCCGCTGACCTCGACGTCGCGGATCCTGGACGCGCAGTACATCGGCCAGGACCACTACAACACCGCGGTCCGGATCAAGCAGATCCTCCAGCGCAACAAGGAGCTGCAGGACATCATCGCGATCCTCGGTGTCGACGAGCTGTCCGAGGAGGACAAGATCATCGTGTCCCGGGCCCGTCGCATCCAGCGGTTCCTGTCGCAGAACACCTACGTCGCCAAGCAGTTCACCGGCATCGAGGGGTCGACGGTGCCGATCGCGGACACCATCGAGGCGTTCACGAAGATCGCCGACGGCGACTACGACCACGTGGCCGAGCAGGCGTTCTTCATGTGTGGTGGCCTCGACGACGTGGAGAAGAAGTGGAGCGAGATCGAGAAGGGTCTCTGATCCCCGGAGACCCCTGGGCGCACCCCGACCCCGCGGGGTGCGCCGCTCGATCCAACGAATGAGGAGCCAGCGTGAGTGACGACCTGATGCAGGTGGAGCTTGTCTCGGCCGACCGGACGGTCTGGTCGGGGCAGGCGACGCGCGTGATCGCCCGCACGACGGAGGGCGACATCGGCGTCCTGCCGAACCACGCCCCCATGCTCTCGCTGATGGTGCACGGCGTGGTGGACGTGCTGACGCCGGAGGGGGAGACCTGGGTCGCGGCTGTGGACGAGGGCTTCCTGTCCGTGGCCAACAACCGGGTCTCGATCCTCGCCCAGCACGCCGAGATGTCGCACGACATCGACCTGGAGAAGGCGCGCATCGACCTGGAGCGCTACCGGTCCGAGGGCGTGCCCGACGGCGAGGCCGTGGCCAAGGTCGAGCAGGCGTGGGCCGAGGCCCGGGTCCGGGCTGCCGAGAAGACGTCCTGACCCACGTGCGCAGTCAGCGGAGGCGGTAGATGCCGGTCTGGGAGTGGCTGGTGGACTCCGCCGGGGTCCTGCTGTTCCTGGTGCTGCTCTACGGCATCACCCTGGTGGTCCGCCGGCGGGTGATCTCCCGGCACGGAGGCACCTTCGAGTTCAGCGTCCGCGTCCGGCCCGGCAGGGCCGGGCGCGGCTGGATTCTGGGGGTGGGCCGCTACACCGGGGACGACCTCGAGTGGTTCCGGATCTTCTCCCTGGGGCCGCGTCCGCGGTTCACCTACTCGCGCTCCGACCTGGAGTACGTCGGGCGCCGCGACGCCGAGGGCGTCGAGGCGTACTCGCTCTACGCCGGCCACATCGTGGTCACCTGCCGCACCCCGGCCGGGCTGCTCGAGGTGGCGATGAGCCCGGACGCGCTGACCGGGTTCCTGGCCTGGCTCGAGGCCGCCCCGCCGGGACGCCGGCTGAACCGCTGAGCAGCCTCAGCGCTCCCCGCCGGGCTTCCACAGCACGTCGCCCTGCTCCCGGTTGGCGTGCCGGGCGAGGATGAACAGCAGGTCCGAGAGCCGGTTCAGGTACTTCAGGGCCAGCACGTTCATGGAGTCGGCGTGCTCCTGGTAGGCCGCCCAGCCGGACCGCTCCGCGCGGCGGGTCACCGTGCGGGCCACGTGCAGGTGCGCCCCGCCGGGCGTACCGCCGTTGAGGATGAACGAGCGCAGCTTGGGCAGCGTCTCGTTGTACTCGTCGCACCAGGCCTCGAGCCGGTCGACGTAGGCCTGCTCGATGCGCAGCGGCGGGAACTCCGGCTGGGCCACCACCGGCGTGCAGAAGTCGGCTCCCACGTCGAACAGGTCGTTCTGGACCGTGGTCAGCAGCGTGACCACGTCCGCCTCGAGGTCGCCGAGGGTGAGCGCGAGCCCGATGTGGGCGTTCGCCTCGTCCACGTCCGCGTAGGCGTGGAGCCGCAGGTCGTTCTTGGTGGTGAGGCTCATGTCGCCGAGACGGGTCTCGCCGCCGTCGCCGGTGCGGGTGTAGATGCGGGTGAGGTTGACCATCCGCCCACCCTAGGCTGCGCCGGTCGTCGCCCCGACCGGGCCCGGCACTAGCATCGGCCGGATGCAGGGATACCAGGTCCGGTCCGCGGGGCCGCTCTCGCACCCGTTGCGCGGCACGGCGTACGTCGGCGGTGCCAAGAACAGTGCGCTCAAGCTGATGGCGGCAGCCCTGCTGGCTCCCGGCAGGACGGCGGTCGGCAACGTCCCGGACATCCTCGACGTGCACGTGATGGCCAGGCTGCTGGAGGAGCTGGGCTGCACGGTCACCGTGCAGCATCCGCCGTCCGGTGGCACGGTGCAGGCCAACCCCAGCGGCACGGCCGTCATCGACGTGCCCGACGAGCTGCGCTACGAGGCGCCCTACGACCTGGTCCGCCGGCTGCGCGCCTCGATCAGCGTGCTCGGCCCGCTGGTCGCGCGCTGCGGCCGCGCGCGGGTGGCGCTGCCGGGAGGGGACAACATCGGCTCCCGGGGCCTGGACATGCACATGACCGGCCTCACCGAGCTCGGCGCCCGGATGCGCATCGAGCACGGCTTCGTGGTGGCCGAGGTGCCGGACGGCCTGCGGGGCACCAACCTGTGGCTGGACTTCCCGAGCGTCGGCGCGACCGAGAACCTGCTGATGGCGGCGGTGCTGGCCGAGGGCACCACGGTCATCGACAACGCGGCCCGCGAGCCGGAGATCATCGACCTGTGCGAGATGCTCGTGGAGATGGGCGCCCAGGTGGAGGGCATCTCCACCTCGACGCTGGTCGTGCACGGCGTCGACCGGCTCCGGCCGGTGCAGCACGACACCGTTCCGGACCGGATCGTGGCGGGCACCTGGGCGTTCGCGGCCGCGATCGCCGGCGGTGACCTGACCGTGCACGGCGGCCGCTCGGGGCACCTCGACATCGTGCTGGACAAGCTCGCCTCGGCCGGGGCCTCGGTCGAGGACGTCGACGACGGCTTCCGGGTGGTGGTCGAGCGCCGGCTGGAGTCCTTCGACGTGGTCACGCTGCCCTACCCGGGATTCCCCACGGACCTCCAGCCGTTCGCGATGGCGCTGGCGGCGGTCAGCGACGGCACCGCGATGGTCACCGAGAACGTCTTCGAGGCACGCTTCATGTTCGTCCAGGAGCTCGCCCGGCTGGGCGCCGACCTGCGCACCGACGGCCACCACGCCGTGGTCCGCGGCCGTCCCGAGCTGT
Organism: uncultured Actinomycetota bacterium; assembly: GCA_963800225.1. Taxonomy (GTDB): domain Bacteria; phylum Actinomycetota; class Actinomycetes; order Propionibacteriales; family Nocardioidaceae; genus Nocardioides_B. The sequence continues at coordinate 377,617 of CAWDAF010000006.1, forward strand.
CCGGGGCGCCGGTGGTGGCCCACGACATCCGGGCCGGGGCCGCGCTGGTGCTCGCGGGCCTGGCCGCCCAGGGCACCACCACGGTCGCGGAGAGCCGGCACATCGACCGCGGCTACCCCTACTTCGTGGAGATGCTGAGCGGCCTGGGCGCGGACATCCACCGGGTGGACGTCCCCGACCTGGCGGACTGAGCCGGGGCTGTGGACTAGTTCACAGACCGGTTACCGACGGGTCACCTCGCCGTACGCTCAGCCCATGACCGAGACCAACGCCGCCCCGAAGGACCGTCCGTGGGTGATGCGGACCTACGCCGGGCACAGCTCGGCCGCCGAGTCCAACGCGCTCTACCGGAAGAACCTCGCGAAGGGGCAGACCGGGCTCTCGGTCGCGTTCGACCTGCCCACCCAGACCGGCTACGACCCGGACCACCCGCTGGCCCGCGGCGAGGTCGGCAAGGTCGGCGTCCCGGTCCCGCACCTGGGCGAGATGCGCCGGCTGTTCGCCGACATCCCGCTCGAGTCGATGAACACCTCCATGACGATCAACGCCACCGCGATGTGGCTGCTCGCGCTCTACCAGGTCGTCGCCGAGGAGCAGGCGCTCGCCGGCGACCCCGAGGCGGACCTCGAGGCGGTGCACGGCCGGCTGGCCGGCACCACCCAGAACGACATCATCAAGGAGTACCTCTCCCGGGGGACCTACGTCTTCCCGCCCGAGCACTCGCTGCGGCTGACCGGGGACCTGATCGCCTACACGGTCAACCACATCCCGAAGTGGAACCCGATCAACATCTGCAGCTACCACCTCCAGGAGGCCGGGGCGACCCCGACGCAGGAGCTGGCCTACGCGCTGTGCACGGCGATCGCGGTGCTCGACACCGTCCGCGACTCCGGGCAGGTCGCGCCCGAGGACTTCCCCGCGGTGGTGGGGCGGATGTCGTTCTTCGTCAACGCCGGCGTGCGGTTCGTCGAGGAGATGTGCAAGATGCGCGCCTTCGTGCAGCTGTGGGACGAGATCACCCGCGAGCGGTACGGCGTCGAGGACCCCAAGATGCGCCGCTTCCGGTACGGCGTGCAGGTCAACAGCCTGGGCCTGACCGAGGCCCAGCCGGAGAACAACGTCCAGCGGATCGTGCTGGAGATGCTCGGCGTCACGCTCTCCAAGGACGCCCGCGCCCGCGCCGTCCAGCTGCCCGCCTGGAACGAGGCGCTCGGACTGCCCCGGCCCTGGGACCAGCAGTGGTCGCTTCGGCTCCAGCAGGTGCTGGCGTTCGAGTCCGACCTGCTGGAGTACGACGACCTGTTCGAGGGCTCGACGGTCGTGGAGGCCCGGGTCGCGAGCCTGGTGGAGGGTGCCCGCGCCGAGATCGACCGGGTGCAGGCCCTGGGCGGCGCGGTGGCCGCCGTCGAGTCCGGCTACATGAAGCAGGCGCTGGTCTCCTCGCACGCCGCCCGCCGCGGCCGGATCGAGTCCGGGGAGGACAAGGTCGTCGGGGTGAACTGCTTCGAGACCACCGAGCCGTCCCCGCTGACCGCCGACCTCGACGCCGCGATCCAGGCCGCCGACCCCGAGGCCGAGCAGTCCGCGCTCGACGGTCTCGCCCGCTGGCGCGCCGGGCGCGACCAGGCCGCGGTGACCGCCGCGCTGACGGCGCTCGCCGACGCCGCCAAGTCCGACGCGAACCTGATGGAGGCCACGCTCGCGGCGGCGCGGGCGGGGGCCACGACGGGGGAGTGGGCCGGCGCGCTGCGCGAGGTCTTCGGCGAGTTCCGGGCGCCGACCGGGGTGTCCGGCGCGGTGGGGGTGGCCGACGCCGGGGCCGAGCTGAGCCAGGTCCGCGAGGACGTCCGCCGTACCGGGGAGGAGCTCGGCAGCCGGCTGCGGCTGCTGGTCGGCAAGCCGGGGCTGGACGGACACTCCAACGGCGCCGAGCAGGTGGCGGTCCGGGCCCGGGACGCCGGCTTCGAGGTGGTCTACCAGGGCATCCGGCTCACCCCGGCGCAGATCGTCGCGGCGGCCGTGGCCGAGGACGTGCACTGCGTCGGGCTCTCGATCCTGTCCGGCTCGCACATGCAGCTGGTCCCCGACGTGCTGGAGGGACTGCGCGCCCAGGGCCTCGAGGACGTGCCCGTCGTGGTCGGCGGGATCGTGCCGCCGGCGGACGCGGCCCGGCTCCAGGCGATGGGCGTGGCCGCGGTGTTCACCCCCAAGGACTTCGGGCTGACCGAGATCATGGCGGGCATCCTGCGGCAGATCCGAGCGGCGCACCACCTCGACTGACCGAGAGCCACGCCTCGGAGGCGTGTGGGCGACCGGCTCGCGGGTACGGGAGGGGCCACCCACCCGCGAGGAGATGCCCGTGTCGACCGACGCCATCGTGCTGCTGAAGAAGGACCACCAGGAGATCCGCAAGGTCTTCACCGACTTCGAGAAGGCGGGCCCCGCGGCGTACGTCGCGAAGGGCAGGCTCGTGGAGCGGATGATCGAGCTGCTCACGGTGCACACCTACATCGAGAACGAGGTGATGTACCCGCGGGTGCGCGAGCTGCTCCCCGAGGTCGAGGACGACGTGCTGGAGTCCTACGAGGAGCACCACGTCGCCGACGTGCTGGTCGTCGAGCTGGCGGCGATGAAGCCCGACGCGGAGCGTTTCGCGGCGAAGACGACCGTGCTGATCGAGAACGTCCGGCACCACATGGACGAGGAGGAGCAGGAGTGGTTCCCCCGGGTCCGCGCGGGCCTGGGCCGCTCCACGCTCCAGGAGATCGGCGCCGACATGCTCGCGGCGAAGGAGAGGGCGCCCCGCAAGCCGTCGCAGCCGAGCGCGCTGAAGAAGACCATCGACGCGGTCATCGCGTGAGCGCCGGCTGAGACGCGACAGCCGCAAATCCGTGACGCGCACCCGGCAGAGGTCCAGAATGTGTCGACGGGGTCGTTCGCATGGCACCGTGGCTGCGTCGAGCGAACGGAGTGGCAGGTGAGCGTCGGTTCCGACTCCGTGCCCGGTGACGCCGCGTTCGCGGTGCGGCTGCCACCCCGGCCGGACAGCGTCTCGCTGGCCCGCCGGCACGTGCACGACCTGCTCGAGCGAGGTGGCCGCCTGGACCTCGACGACACCGCCACCCTGCTGGTCAGCGAGCTGGTCACCAACGCCCTGCTGCACGCCGGCACCGACATCGACCTGGCCGGCCGGCTGGACCGGACCGGGGTGCGCGTCGAGGTCGGTGACGGCAGCGTGCATCTGCCCTCGCCACGCCGCTACGCCGCGACCGCCGGCACCGGGCGCGGCCTGCTGATGCTCGAGTCGGTCGTCGACGACTGGGGCGTGAGCCGGCACCCCGAGGGCAAGACGGTGTGGTTCCACCTCTCCGGCGCCGAGCGCGAGCGCGACGCCTCGGTGGTCCGTCGTACCGACCAGGCCGACCCGGGTGGTGACCGTGCCTGCGTTCCGGTCCAGCTCCAGAACATGCCGCTGCTGCTGCACGCCGCCTGGCAGGAGCACGCCGAGGCGCTGCTCCGGGAGTACCTGCTGGCCAGCCTCGACTCCGGTGGCGAGGACCCGATCCAGATGCACGCCGAGGCCACCGACGCGATCGCGGTGCTCGAGGAGCACGTGCCACGCAGCCGGGGGGTGCTCGAGACCGACGAGCTGATGGGCGGGGCCGCCGAGCCGCACGTCTCGGCGGCCCGCCTGGAGGTGCCGGTGCCGGTCGGGTCGGTGCCGCACTTCGCGACCCTCGACCGGGCGATCGAGGCGGCCCTGGACCTGTCCCGCGAGGGGCTGGTGCTCACCCCGCCGACCCAGCCCGAGATCCAGGCCTTCCGGCGCTGGCTGTGCCGTCAGGTGCTGGGGCAGGCGGACGGCAGCACCCCGGAGCCGTGGACGGTCCCCGACGACGCCGGCCCCGAGCCGCAGGAGGCGACCGAGTGGGACCCGCGGACGGTCACCGAGGCGAGCCACGGGCTGATCGCGGCCAACGAGGCCAGCCAGATCCTCGCGGCGAGCCGTGAGGCGACCCGCCTGCTGGGGTACGACGACCCCGCCGAGCTCGTGGGCCAGCGGATCGTGAGCATCGTGCCCGAGCGCTACCGGCAGGCGCACGTCGCCGGATTCACGATGTACCTGCTCGTGGGACGCAAGCCGCTGCTGGGCCAGCCCGTCGTGGTCCCCGGACTGTGTCGGGACGGCAGCGAGGTGGAGCTCGAGCTGCTGGTGCGCGACCACGGCGTGGGCGAGGGCCGCTCGGTGCTGCTCGCCGAGATCCGGCTCGCCCCCGGATGACCCGTCTCTGGTTGGCCCCGGCTGGCTATCGTCGGACCAGGGGTCGGACCAGCGGGAGGTGACGTGCGCGCGCGAGCCTGGGTGCTGCCGCTCGTGGGTACGGCCGCGGTGCTGCTGACCGGGGGGTGCAGCGGGTCCCCGTCGCCGACCGTCGCCGACACCGCGCCGTCGGTCGTCCCGCCCGCGCTGGGCGCGCCGACCCCGGCGCGCAGTGCGGTCCCGGACCACCCGATGAACCGGTGGGAGCGCCCGCTGGCCGCGCGGCTCGCCCGGCAGGTGCGGGCGCAGGGGCTGACCCTGGACTATCTCGACTGCCCGTCCTGGGACGGGTCGGTGCCGAGCGCGATGTCCTGCTGGGCCTGGGTGGACGGGCTGCGGGTGCGGGTCCGGGTGCTGCTGCGGGCGGCGGCGCCGGGGAAGGAGGTCGGCTTCGACGCCCGGCTCGGCGCCGGTCTGGTCGCCACCCGCAGCCTCGAGGACACGCTGCGCGGGCAGGGCTGGACGTCGGCCGACTGCGGCGACGTGCCGGCCTACCCGGCGCGGGTCGGCACCCGGATCGTCTGCGCGGTCCAGCGGCCCGGGCTCGAGCGCTACGTCGTCGCGACGGTCCGCAGCCGCGCCGGGGCCGTGGTGATCACCGACTACCACGGCGCCAGCGACACCGGGTAGGGCAGACTCGGCCCATGGCCAGGGTGATCGTGGTGGGGGCGGGCGTCGTCGGGCTGTCCTGCGCGGTGCGGCTGCTGGAGGCGGGCCACCGGGTCGACGTGGTCGCCCGCGACCTGCCCCCGGAGACCACCTCGGCCGTGGCGGCCGCCCTCTGGTACCCGTACCGGGCCCACCCCGCCGGGCGGGTCACGGCGTGGTCCCGGTCGACGTACGCCGCGTTCGAGGGGCTGGCCGGGCTCGACGGCACCGGCGTGCGGATGCTCCGCGGGACCGAGGTGCACCGCACCCGGCAGCCCGACCCGTGGTGGCGCGACGCGGTCCCCGCGCTGACCCGGGTGAGCACGTTCGCGGCGCCGTACGCCGACGCGTGGAGCTTCGTCGCCCCGGTCGTCGAGATGCCGGTCTACCTGCGCTGGCTGGTCGCGCAGGTCGCGCGGCTCGGCGGGACGGTGACCCGGATGGCGCTCTCGGCTCTGCCCGACCAGGCCGAGGTGGTGGTGAACGCGACCGGTCTCGGCGCCCGCCGGATGGCCGGGGACCCGACCGTGCTGCCGGTGCGCGGGCAGGTGGTGTACGTCGAGCAGGTCGGTCTCGGACGCTGGTGGCTCGACGGCTCCGGACCCGTCTACGTGGTCCCGCGCTCGCACGACATCGTCGTCGGCGGCACCGACGACGAGGGGGAGTGGGACCGCCGGCCGGACCCCGAGGTCGCGCGACGGGTGCTGGACCGGGCCGTCGAGCTGGTGCCCGCGCTCGCGGGGGCCCGGGTGCTGGGCCACCGGGTAGGCCTGCGCCCGGCCCGTCCCGAGGTCCGCCTCGAGGCCGTGGCCGGCGAGGGCTGCCGGGTCGTGCACTGCTACGGGCACGGCGGGGCGGGGGTCACCCTGTCCTGGGGGTGCGCCGACGAGGTCGTCGCGCTCGTCGGCTAGGTGTCCCGCCCGGCCCGACCAGACCTGGGCTAGGGCTGTGCGTGGACGCTCACGACCGCGTCGAGGTCCAGCGGCCCGTAGACGTGCGGGTAGGGCTGGTCGGCGCCGTCGAGCTGCTCGGTTCGCCACGGCGAGGTCAGCCGGTCGGTCTCGACCTCCAGCAGCACCAGGTCCGGGACGTCGGCGAACCAGGACGACCGCACCCCCTCGACCTGGTGGGCCTCGGAGCAGTGGACGAACCCCTCCTGCTCCAGGCTGCGCCCGCGGGTCGAGGTGGTGTAGACGCCCGCCTCCTGGGCCGCGGCCCACACCTCGGCCGTGGTGAGGTGGAAGACCCGCATCAGAACAGCCGCTCGGACGGGTCGTCCATGCCGCGCAGGGCGTCGTAGTCGACCACGGCGCAGGTGATGCCGCGGTCGGTGGCGAGCACCCGGGCCTGGGGCCTGATCTCCTGGGCCGCGAAGATCGCTCGAACCGGTCCCTTGACGGTCAAGAGCGGGTCACGATTCAGTAATTCGAGGTAGCGGGTCAGCTGCTCGACGCCGTCGATCTCCCCGCGCCGCTTGATCTCCACCGCGACCGACCGGCCTTCCGCGTCGCGGCACATCAGGTCCACCGGGCCGATGGCGGTGGGGAACTCGCGGCGGACCAGGCTCAGGCCGTCGGCCAGGGTCGCCGGGTGGTCGGCGAGCAGCTCCTGGAGGTGCTTCTCGACGCCGTCCTTCTGCAGGCCCGGGTCGACGCCGAGGTCGTGGGCGCTGTCGTGCAGCACCTCCTCGAGCAGGATCCGCAGGGTGTCGTCGTCCTTGCCGGTGACCAGCCACTCGTGGACGCCGTCCTCGCTGGTGCCCTCGGCCACCCGGCACGGCGGCGACATCCAGTTCAGCGGCTTGTAGGAGCCACCGTCGGAGTGCACCAGCACCGAGCCGTCGTTCTTCACCATGATCAGCCGGGTCGCCATGGGCAGGTGCGCCGTCAGCCGTCCCGCGTAGTCGACCTGGCATCGCGCCACGACCAGTCTCACTGCACTCCTCGCCCCGCCGATGACCTCACGAGGCGGCAATCTACCCGCCGGTCCGGCCCGGCGGGGGGTCGACCGGGCCGGGTGAAGTTGCTCACGGCGGTCGGAGGGTGGGGCCCGGGGCGTGCCATGATCCCCCCATGACGACTGGCACACGTGACTTCAGCTCCATCGGCGTGATCGGCCTCGGCACGATGGGGGCCGGCATCGCCGAGGTGTTCGCCCGCAACGGGTACACCGTGATCGGCGTCGAGCAGACCGAGGAGTCCCTGGAGCGCGGCCGCCAGCACGTGGAGCACTCCACCTCCCGCGCGGTGAAGCGCGGCAAGCTGGACGAGGCCACCGCCGCCGAGCTGGTCGGCCACATCACCTTCACCACCGACATCGCCGATGTGAAGGACTGCGGACTGGTCGTCGAGGCCGTCGTCGAGCGGCTCTCGGTGAAGCAGGAGATCTTCCGTGCCCTCGACGGGATCGTCCGCCTCGACGCGATCCTGGCCACCAACACCTCCTCGCTGTCGGTGACCGAGATCGGCACCGCGACCTCGCACCCGGGCCGGGTCATCGGCGTGCACTTCTTCAACCCGGCGCCGGTGCAGAACCTCGTGGAGATCATCCGCACGGTGGTCACCGAGCCGACGGTCCTCGACGACGCCGCCGACCTCGCCCGCTCGCTGAGGAAGACCCCGGTCGTCGTCGGCGACAAGGCCGGCTTCATCGCGAACGCGCTGCTGTTCGGCTACCTGAACCACGCCGCCGCGATGTTCGAGGGCCACTACGCGACGCGCGAGGACCTCGACGCCGCGATGCGCTACGGCTGCGGCTACCCGATGGGGCCGCTGGCGCTGCTCGACCTGATCGGTCTCGACACGGCGTACGAGATCCTGGACACGATGTACAAGCAGGGCCGGGACCGGCTGCACGCCCCGGCGCCGGTCCTCAAGCAGATGGTCAGCGCGGGCCTGCTCGGCCGGAAGTCCGGTCGCGGGTTCTACACCTACGAGGCTCCCGACAGCCCGGTCGTGGTCGCGGACCACCTCACCCCGTCGGCCGATGACCAGCCCCGCATGCGCCACGACATCGAGAAGGTCGGGGTGGTCGGCACCGGCACGATGGCCACCGGCATCGTCGAGGTCTTCGCCAAGGCCGGCTTCCCGGTGACGTACGTCGGACGCAGCGAGGACCGGGTCGCCGGGGTGCGCGCCAGCATCGAGAAGTCACTGGACAAGGCGATCCAGCGCGGCAAGCTCGAGGAGACCGCCCGCGAGGAGGTGCTCTCCCGGCTCACCGGCAGCACGTCGCTGGACGACCTCGGCGAGGTCGACCTCGTCGTCGAGGCGGTCGCCGAGGACCTCAAGATCAAGTCGCTGCTCTTCGAGAACCTCGACGAGATCTGCAAGCCGGGCGTGATCCTGGCGACCACCACCTCTTCGCTGCCGGTGATCTCGCTGGCGTCGGTGACCGGTCGGGCCCAGGACGTGGTGGGCATGCACTTCTTCAACCCGGCCCCGGTGATGAAGCTGGTCGAGGTGGTCAGCACGGTCAGCACGTCCGACGAGGTGGCCGAGACCATCCGCGCGCTGTGCGGCAGGGTCGGCAAGGTCGCGGTCTCCTGCGGCGATCGCGCCGGCTTCATCGTCAACGCGTTGCTGTTCCCCTACCTCAACGACGCGGTGAAGATGCTCGAGGCGCACTACGCCACCGCCGACGACATCGACACCGCGATGAAGTACGGCTGTGCGCTGCCGATGGGCCCCTTCGAGCTGCTCGACGTGGTGGGCAACGACGTCTCGCTGGCCATCCAGCGCGAGCTCTACCTGGAGTTCAGGGAGCCGGGCTTCGCCCCTGCCCCGCTGCTGGAGCACCTGGTCACCGCGGGCTACCTCGGCCGCAAGACCCAGCGCGGCTTCCGGGACTACACGGTCCGCTGACGGGCGCTCCCGGGCGGACCTGGCAGAATGCCGGGGTGCGGACCAGTCGGCTCGAGGCGTTCAGCGACGGCGTGCTCGCGATCATCATCACCATCATGGTGCTCGAGCTGCACGTCCCCGACGGCAGCGACTGGCACGCGCTCGCCGACTCCGCCACCGGCTTCTTGACCTACGCGCTCAGCTTCGTCTACGTCGGGATCTACTGGAACAACCACCACCACATGTTCCAGCTCGTCGAGCAGATCTCCGGCGGCGTGCTCTGGGCCAACCTGCACCTGCTGTTCTGGCTGTCCCTGTTCCCGTTCTCCACGGCGTGGATGGACGAGACCGACTTCGACCGGGTCCCGGTGATCGTCTACGGCCTGAACCTGCTGCTCGCGGCGATCGCCTACTACACCGTCGAGCGGTGCATCTTCGCGGGCCGGGGTGGGGACCGGCTGCGCGCCGCACTGGGCCGCGACCTCAAGGGCAAGCTGTCCCCGCTGATGTACCTCGCCGGCATCGCGCTGGCCTTCGTCGCGGCCTGGCTGTCGGTGGCGGTCTTCGTGTTCGCCGCGCTGGTGTGGCTGGTCCCGGACCGTCGCGTCGAGCGGTTCCTGTCCGCGGAGTCGGCGGGAGCCGCATGAGCGCGGACCGGGTCGAGCTCTACGACGGCGAGGAGTTCGTGGTCCGCCGGGTGACCGGCTCGGCCGCGACCAAGCCCTACCGCTGCCCGGGGTGCCACCAGGTGATCCGGCCGGCCACCCCGCACACGGTCGCCTGGCCGGTGCTGGCCACCTCGTTCTCCTCGACGGCCACCGGCCTCGACGAGCGCCGGCACTGGCACACCTCCTGCTGGGGAGCCCGGCACACCCGCCGCTGATCCGGATCGGGGACAATGGCGCCATGCCTGCGATCCGCGCGAACTCGGTCCTGCCCGCCCGCCGTGAGGCGATCACGCTGGACACCGCCGACGGCCTGGAGCTGGTCGGCGAGCTCGCGGTGCCGGAGGACCGGGCGCCGCTCGCCACCCTGGTCTGCCTGCACCCGCTGCCCACGCACGGCGGGATGATGGACAGCCACGTCTTCCGCAAGGCGGCGTTCCGGCTGCCGGCGCTGGCCGGCGTCGCGGTGCTGCGGTTCAACACCCGCGGCACCTCCAGCCTGCAGGGCACCAGCGGCGGCTCGTTCGACGGTGCCGTGGGGGAGCGGTACGACGTCGCGGCGGCCATCGAGTACGCGGAGTTCCACGACCTGCCGAACATCTGGGTGCTGGCCTGGTCCTTCGGTACCGACCTCGCCCTGATGTACGCCGGAGACCCGGCCGTCCAGGGGGTGGTGCTGCTGTCCCCGCCGCTGCGGTTCAGCGACCCGGAGCACCTGGCGGCCTGGGCCGCGTCGGGCAAGCCGCTGACCGCCCTGGTGCCCGAGCACGACGACTACCTGCGGCCGCCGGAGGCCCGGGAGCGCTTCGCGGCGGTGCCGCAGGCCGAGGTGATCGGCGTCGACGGCGCGAAGCACCTGTGGGTCGGGGACGCCGAGAAGGTGCTCGACCTGGTCGTGGAGCGGGTCGCCCCCTCGGTCGACGTGCCGCTGCCGACCGAGTGGGACGGACCGATGGAGACGGCCGACACGAGTGCCTACGCCGACCGCACCACCGCGGCCTTCAAGGACGTCCCGCGCTAGTGGGCCTGCTGGCGCGGGACCAGCACCTCGCGGACCAGCAGCGTGATCGCCGCCGCGGTCGGGATCGCCAGCAGCGCCCCGATCACCCCGAGCAGGGCGGTGCCGACCAGCGCCGCGATGACGATGATCGAGCCGGGCAGGTTGACCGAGCGTGACATCACCCGCGGGTAGATCACGTAGTTCTCGAACTGCTGGTAGGCGATGTAGAAGATGATGCAGTAGAGCCCGATGTGCGGGTCGGTCGCGAACCCGATCAGGGTGACCACCACCGCTCCCAGGGTGGCCCCGATCATCGGGATCACGTCGAGCAGCGCGACCACGGCTGCGAGCGCGACGGCGTACTGGCTCAGGCCGACGACGAGCAGGAAGACCAGCGAGCTGATCCCCGCGGCGAACGCCACCACGAAGGCGCCGGAGACGTAGGCACCGACGTTGGCGAGGATCCGGTCGCCGAGGTCGGTGACGGTGTCCCGCTTGCTGGCCGGGGCGAGCTGGTAGGCGGACCGCTTCACGGTGGGGAGCGTGGCGAGGAAGTAGAGCATCAGCACGACCACGATGAAGGTGTTGGCCAGGAACGACAGCAGCTTGACGCCGACCCCCACCACCCCGCCGAACACCGCGGAGCCCAGGTTGGCGCGCGAGACCATCTTCTGGGCCCGGTCCACCAGGTCGTACCGGGCGTCGAGCCGCTGCACCGAGCGGTTGCTCTGGAGCTCCTTGAACCAGCCCGGGGCGTTGTCGATGATCGTCGTGACCTGGTCGGTGATCACCGGCACCAGGGCGACCAGGAACAGCGCCACCGTGAGCAGCACCGCGGTGATCACCACGACCACCGACCAGCTGCGCGGCAGCCCGCGCCGGCCGAGCCACTCCACGACCGGGTTGAGCCCGACGGCGAGGAAGCCGGCGACCAGGATGAGGATCAGGATCGACCCGACGCTCAGCAGCCGGACGCCGAGCCAGTAGGCGAGCAGGCCGCCGAGGGTCACGAAGAAGCCCACCGCGACGGGGGAGCGATGCTGCAGCGGCGCGTCGCGCACCCGCGGGGTGGCACGACCTCCGGGCTGCTGGGCGTTCCGGGTCGCCCGCCCCGCGCGGGTGGCGGGTGCGCTCACGCGCGGTTCGAGGACTGGCCGCCCCGGCTGTCAGGCTCGTCGCCGAAGCCGGAGATCACGTCGCGCAGGGCCCCGAGCTGGGCCACGATCGAGTCGCGCCGCTTCTGGTAGCGGTCGACCTCCGCCTTGACGGAGGCGAGCTCGCGCTCGGCCTCGGCCTGGCCGGCCGCGGTGAACGTGGTCGCCTGCGTCTGGGCGGAGGAGACGATCTGCTCGGCCTCGCGGCGGGCGTGGTTGACCAGCCGGTCGGCCTCCTCGTGGGCGTGCTGGCGCTGGCCGTTCGCGGCGGAGATCGCCTCGCGAGCGCGGGTCTCGGCGGCGTCGGCGCGGGCCTCGGCCTCCGCGACCAGCTTCTGGGTCTCGGCCGTGGCGTTGGAGTGGTGGTCCGCCGCCTCGCGGGTCAGTCGCTCCTTCTCCACCGCGAGCGTGCGCCGGGCCTCCTGGACCTCGCGGTCCGCGGCGGCCTTCGCCTGCTCGGCCTCGCGCTTGGCGCTGGTGCGCATCGCGTTGGTCTCCTGCTGCGCTGCGAGCCGGAGCTGCTCGCTCTCGCGCCTGGCGGCGGCCAGGGTGTCGTCGGCCTCCGCCTTGGACAGCGAGCGCTCCTGCTCGACGTCGGCGAGCGTCCGGCTGCGGGTCTCGTCGAGCTCCTTCAGCTGGACCATCCGCATGTCCTCGGCGTCCCGGGCGGCCTGCGAGCGCAGCACCTCGGCGTCCTTGGCCGCCTGCCGCCTGATCTCGTCGGCCTGCGCCCGGGCCTGGCTGAGCACGTCGTCGGACTGCTCCTCGGCGAGCCGCAGCATCTCGCTGGCGCGGCCGCCCAGGCCGGCGTACGTCGGGTTCTGGTTCTCCGAGAGCTCGGTCTGGAGCTGCTCGAGGCGCTTCTCCAGGTCGTCGGCGCGGGCGGTGGTCTCGGACAGGCTCGCGGCCAGGCCGTCGCGCTCGCCCGCGAGGGTGTGCAGCTGGCGGTCGACGGCGGCGGTGTCGTAGCCACCGCGGCGGACCACCGGGAAGGTCGGGCGCGCGGCGGAGGCCGGGGCAGCCGCCGGGGAGGTGGTCGCGCGCTGCTCGGGCGGGCGCTGCGGGGTGGCGGTCCGGCTGGCCTGCGGGGCCGCCTGCCGGGCCGGCGGTGCCTGTCGCCCGGCCTGCTGCCCGGGCTGCTGCCGGCCTGCTGGCCGCCCTGCTGGCTGCCCGGCTGGGGTGCCTTGACCTCCGGCAGCACCTGGGTCGCCTCGTCGGCGGCGCTGTTGTTCCCGTTGTCGTCCGGATCGTCGAAGATGGACAGGCCAGGTCGGTCGCTCATGGGGTCGTTCCTCCGTGTTGTCCCGTTGTGTCGCAGCCTCGGGCAGCGTCTGCTCGCCTCGGCGTCCGAGTGTGGCCACAGTCTCGCCGAAACCGGGGGAGAAACACGACAGGCACCCCGGACCGGGATGCCTGTCGCGAAGAAATTCTCACCGGCGTCCGGAAGGCGCCCGAGGAGCCGGCTCAGACCCCGCGGAACCGGTTGATCTCGGGGAGGTGCCTGGCCCGCTTCTCCTCGTCCCGGACGCCCAGCCCCTCCTCCGGGGCCAGGCACAGCACGCCCACCTTGCCCTGGTGCAGGTTCTGGTGGACGTCGTAGGCCGCCTGGCCGACGTCGTCGAGCGTGTAGGCCTTGGACAGGGTCGGGTGGATCTGGCCCTTCGCGATCAGCCGGTTGGCCTCCCAGGCCTCGCGGTAGTTGGCGAAGTGCGAGCCGATGATCCGCTTGAGGTTCATCCACAGGTAGCGGTTGTCGTACTCGTGCATGAAGCCGCTGGTCGAGGCGCAGGTGACGATGGTGCCGCCCTTGCGCGCGGCGAACACCGAGGCGCCGAAGGTCTCCCGGCCCGGGTGCTCGAAGACGATGTCCACGTCCTCACCGCCGGTCAGGTCGCGGATCCGCTTGCCGAAGCGGCGCCACTCCTTGGGGTCCTGGGTGTGCTCGTCCTTCCAGAAGCGGAAGTCCTCGGCGCGGCGGTCGATGATCAGCTCGGCGCCCATCTTGCGGCAGAGCTCGGCCTTGTCGTCGCTGGAGACCACGCACACCGGGGTGGCCCCGCCGTTCAGCGCGAACTGGGTGGCGTAGCCGCCGAGGCCGCCGCTGGCGCCCCAGATCAGCACGTTGTCGCCCTGCTTCATCCCGGCGCCGTTGCGGCTGACCAGCTGCCGGTAGGCGGTGGAGTTCACCAGCCCGGGGGTGGCGGCCTCCTCCCAGGTCAGGTGCGCCGGCTTCGGCATCAGCTGGTTGGACTTGACCAGGGCGATCTGGGCGAGACCGCCGAAGTTGGTCTCGAACCCCCAGATCCGCTGCTCCGGGTCGAGCATCGTGTCGTTGTGGCCCTCGTAGCTCTCCAGCTCCACCGACAGGCAGTGCGCGACGACCTCGCGGCCGGGCTGCCAGGAGTGCACGCCGGGGCCGGTCTTGAGCACGACGCCGGCCAGGTCGCTGCCGACCACGTGGTAGGGCAGGTCGTGCTTCTTGGCCAGCGGGGAGGAGCGGCCGTAGCGCTCCAGGAAGCCGAACGTGGAGACCGGCTCGAAGATCGAGGTCCACACCGTGTTGTAGTTGATCGCGCTGGCCATCACCGCGATGTAGGCCTCGCCCGGGCCGAGCTCGGGCAGGGCCACGTCCTCGACGTGCAAGGAGAGCCGCGGGTCCTTGTCGCGGGAGGCGAGCCCCTCGAAGAGGTCCACCTCGTCCTTGTGCACGGTGACGGCTCGGTAGGACTCCGGCATGTCGAGGGCGGCGTACTCCTCCGGGGAGGTGTCGCCGGCGAGGATGGCGTCGAGGATCTGCTTCATCGGTGTCTCCTGCGTCGGGGTCGGCGCGAATCTACTAACGGGTAACCTCGGTGTCAGCCCGCTGTGACGTACCTCTCTAGTCCACTGCCTACTTCTCCGCCGCCGGCTCCCTGGCCGGCTCGACGAGCTCGACCAGCACGCCGCCGGCGTCCTTGGGGTGCACGAAGTTGATCCGGCTGCCGGCCGTGCCGCGCCGGGGCTCGTCGTAGAGCAGCCGGAGGCCGCGCTCGCGCAGCACCGCGCTGACCTGCTCCACGTCGGTGACCCGGTAGGCGAGCTGCTGGAGCCCGGGGCCCGAGCGGTCCAGGAACTTCGCGATCGTGGACGTCTCGTCGATCGGGGCGAGCAGCTGGATGCACGAGCCCGAGTCGCCGACCGCGACCATCGCCTCGCGGACGCCCTGCTCCTGGTTGGTCTCCTGGTGCTGCACCCGCATGCCGAAGGCGCTCGCGTAGAACGCGATCGCCTCGTCGAGGTCGGGGACGGCCACCCCGACGTGGTCGATGCACACGAACAGGTGGTCCGGAATCGTGACGCTCATGGGCTCATCGTGGACCGCGGGGTGGTGCACGGCGAGGGACTGTGACCTGTTCCTCACGCCGGTGGGGTCTCCGGCCCTCCCGGTGCGTGCACGGGCTGGGTAGGGTCCGAACATCGAAGCTCTTCGTCACCCCGCAGGAGGCGTCATGTCCGGATCCGTGATCGTTGCCGGTGCCCGCACCCCGATCGGCCGTCTGTTGGGGGGTCTCAAGGACCAGTCCGCCGCCGACCTCGGCGGGGTCGCCATCAAGGGCGCCCTGGCGAAGGCCGGCATCACCGGCGACCAGGTCGAGTACGTGATCATGGGCCAGGTCATCCAGGCCGGCGCCGGGCAGATCACCGCCCGGAGCGCCGCGCACAAGGGTGGCATCCCGCTCGGCGTCCCCTCGATCACGATCAACAAGGTCTGCCTGTCCGGGATCAACGCGATCGCGATGGCCGACCAGCTGATCCGCGCCGGCGAGCACGAGATCATCGTCGCCGGCGGGATGGAGTCGATGACCCAGGCGCCGCACCTGCTGCCGAAGTCCCGCGAGGGCTTCAAGTACGGCGACGTGAAGCTCGTCGACTCGATGGCCTACGACGCTCTCTACGACCAGCTCACCGACCAGCCGATGGGCGGGCTCACCGAGACCTGCAACGCGGCCGGCGCGCAGCTGTCCCGCGAGGAGCAGGACGAGTTCTCCGCCCGGTCGCACCAGCGCGCGGCCGCGGCCTGGAAGAACGGCGTCTTCGACGACGAGGTCGTCCCGGTCGAGATCCCGCAGCGCAAGGGCGACCCGGTCGTGGTCAGCCAGGACGAGGGCATCCGCGGTGACACCACCGCCGAGTCGCTGGGCAGGCTGCGGCCGGCCTTCGACAAGGACGGCACGATCACCGCGGGCTCCGCGTCGCAGATCTCCGACGGCGCCTGCGCCGTGGTCGTGATGAGCAAGGCCAAGGCCGAGGAGCTCGGCCTCACCTGGCTCGCCGAGATCGGCGCCTCCGGCCAGGTCGCCGGTCCCGACTCGACCCTGCAGATGCAGCCGGCCAACGCGATCTCCAAGGCCTGTGCCAAGGAGGGCATCGCGGTCGCCGACCTCGACCTGGTGGAGATCAACGAGGCGTTCGCCGCCGTCGGCATCGAGTCCGCCCGCGAGCTCGGCCTCGACGAGGACAAGGTCAACGTCAACGGCGGCGCCATCGCGCTGGGACACCCGGTCGGCATGTCCGGCGCCCGGATCGCCCTGCACCTGGCTCTCGAGCTGAAGCGCCGTGGCGGTGGCACCGGTGCGGCCGCCCTGTGCGGCGGCGGTGGCCAGGGCGACGCGCTGATCCTGCACGTCCCCGCGTGAGCGGCAGGGGGGCCCGCGCGTGAGCGTGGGCGGGCGCCGGTCGCAGGCCTCGGTGCCCGACCTCGTCGAGCGCGCCCGGAAGGGCGAGGCCCGTGCCGTCGCCCGGCTGATCTCGCTGGTCGAGGACGAGTCGCCGCTGCTGCGTGAGGTGATGGCCGGCCTCGCGCCGCACACCGGCAACGCACAGATCGTCGGCATCACCGGACCGCCCGGAGTGGGCAAGTCCACCTCGACGAACGCGCTGGTGAGGGCGCTGCGGGCGACCGGCAAGCGGGTCGGCGTGCTGGCGGTCGACCCGTCCTCGCCGTTCTCCGGCGGTGCCCTGCTCGGGGACCGGGTGCGGATGCAGGACCACGCCCTGGACAAGGAGGTCTACATCCGCTCGATGGCCTCCCGCGGCCACCTCGGCGGGCTGGCCTGGACCACCCCCCAGGCGCTGCGGGTGCTGGACGCCGCCGGCTGCGACGTGGTGCTGATCGAGACCGTCGGGGTCGGGCAGAGCGAGGTCGAGATCGCCGGCCTGGCCGACACCACGCTCGTGCTCACCGCCCCCGGGATGGGGGACGGGATCCAGGCCGCCAAGGCGGGGATCCTGGAGATCGGCGACGTCTTCGTGGTCAACAAGGCCGACCGGGACGGTGCCGACCAGGTCCGCCGCGACCTGCGCAACATGATCGCGCTGGCCGACCGCGGCGCCGACCCCGACAGCTACTGGCGACCGCCGATCGTGAAGACCGTGGCGCAGACCGGCGAGGGGGTCGAGGAGGTGGTCCAGGAGATCGACGCGCACCGCACCTGGATGGAGACCTCGGGCGAGCTCGACCGGCGCCGGGTACGGCGGGCGCGCGACGAGATCGAGGCGATCGCGGTGACCGCCCTGCGTCGGCGCTGGGGCAACGTGCACGCGCGCAGCGAGCTCGACGACCTCGCCGAGCAGGTCGTCGCGGGCGGCTCCGACCCCTACGCCGCGGCCGACGTGCTGCTGGAGACCTTCACCGACCGGTAGCCGCCGGGCAGCGGGTCAGAGGCGATCGGGGCCGTGGCTGTGGTCGGGGTGGCCGTGCGTGCGACGGTCCTCCTTCATCCCGGCCTCGAACAGGTGCCGGCGGCCGCCGGTGAGGGCGTCGCGGGCCTCCTTCTCGAACGCGCGGAACGTGGACCAGTAGGTGTCGTCGTACTCCTCGACGACCTGGAAGGTCCACCGGCCCTCCAGCACGTTGCGGCCCACCAGCTCACGCTCGACCCGGGCGGCGAGCTCGTCGTGCCCCGCCTCGCGCAGCAGGTCGCAGGCCTCCCCGAGCTGGAGGTCGGCGCTGCCGGTGAGCTGGTGGAAGGAGTAGAGGTGCCCGCGGGCCCGCTCGGTGGTCTCGAGGGCCTCGCTGAGCTTGCCGACGGCCTCGACGGTCTTGTCGTCCATGACGGGTCGGTACCCGCGTCCCGCCGGGCCAAGCACCGCACCGGCCGCGCGCCTCCACCACCTCGGGACCGTGCTTTGCTAGGAATGAGCCCGGTAGACCGGAGACGATCGGGAGTGAGAGCAGGATGAAGAAGCTGCTGGGCGGCGTCGTGATCGCCTTCGCGCTGTTCTACCTGCTGACCCAGCCGCAGAACGCGGCGGAGGTCGTGCGGGGCGCGGGCAACGTGGTCGGCGACGCGTTCAACGCCGTCATCGCCTTCATCAGCGCGCTGTTCAAGTAGGTCCCCGGTGTCCCTGCCCGGGGTGGCGTCGTTGCGCCGGATCCGTGACGGGCGGGTGCGCCGGCGGCTGCTGCGCGACGACAGCTCCCAGGAGGACATCGTCGACGAGGTGCACCACCACTGGGTGGTCTACGTGCCGCCGGCCCTGGTGGTCGCCGTCGCGCTGGCGCTCTTCTACGCCGCCGCGCTGTCCTCGCCGCAGGGCGCCTGGGTGCTGATCCTGCTCGGGCTCGGCCTGATCGCCTACGCCACCTGGCGCGCGGTCATCCACCTGCTCGACGTCTTCGTGATCACCAACCTGCGGGTGTTCCGGGTGACCGGGGTGTTCTCCAGCCGGCACGCCAGCACCCCGCTGTCCCGGATCCTCGACATCACGGTGGACCAGCCCACCCTGGGTCTGCTGCTGAGGTACGGCCACTTCACCTTCGAGTCCGCCGCCCAGGAGCAGGGGCTGCGGGACATCCGGTACGTCGGCCGACCGCTGCAGCGCGACCAGACCATCCAGAGCCTGCAGATGGCGCTGCTGAAGAGGTCGCGGCACGAGAGGAAGCCGTGAGCCGGCGGCCCGGCCCCCCGCTCGGCTTCGACCCCATCGACGAGGCCGCCCGGCAGTGGGGGCTGCGCTGGGGCGCGGTGGACCAGATGCACGCGGTCACCTCGCTGATGCGGGTCCAGCAGCTGGTGCTCGGGCAGCTCGACGAGATCCTCCGCCCGCACGGGCTCACCTTCGCCCGCTACGAGGCGCTGGTGCTGCTGGTGTTCTCCCGGGCCGGGTCGCTGCCGCTGGGCAAGATGGGGGAGCGGCTCCAGGTGCACCCGACCTCGGTGACCTCGATCGTGGACCGGCTCGAGGCGACCGGGCACGTCGTACGGCGCCGGCACCCGCAGGACGGCCGGGCGGTGCTGGCCGAGGTCACCGAGTCCGGACGGGCGGTCGTGGAGGCGGCCACCGCCGACCTGGTGGGGGCGCGGTTCGCGCTGGCCGACGTCCCGGTCGACGACCTGCGCGCGCTGTCCGCGCTGCTGCGCCCGATCCGCGAGGCGGCCGGCGACTTCTGAGCGGTCGGATCGACACAGATAGTTGGACGTCCTACTATCGCAGGTGACCGTTCTCACCTGGAGGCACCATGGCCGACCTGTCCGCACGTGACCGCTGGGCGGAGCGCTACGCCAAGTCGCGGGTCCGCGACGTCGACTTCACCACCCTGTCCGGGGTCGAGGTCGACCCGGCATACGGCACCGACGACAGCGAGTGGCCCGGGGAGTTCCCGTTCACCCGGGGGCTCTACGCCACCGGCTACCGCGGCCGCGCCTGGACGATCCGCCAGTTCGCGGGCTTCGGCAACGCCCAGCAGACCAACGAGCGCTACAAGATGATCCTCAACCGCGGTGGCGGCGGGCTCTCGGTGGCCTTCGACATGCCGACGCTGATGGGCAGGGACTCCGACGACCCGCAGAGCCTCGGCGAGGTCGGGCACTGCGGTGTCGCGGTGGACACCGCCGCCGACATGGACGTGCTGTTCGGCGGCATCCCGCTCGGCGAGGTGACCACGTCGATGACGATCTCCGGCCCGGCCGTCCCGGTGTTCTGCATGATGCTGGTCAGCGCGGAGCGGCAGGGCATCGACACCGGCGCGCTCAACGGCACCCTGCAGACCGACATCTTCAAGGAGTACATCGCGCAGAAGGAGTGGCTCTTCCCCCCGGAGCCGCACCTGCGCCTGATCGGCGACCTGATGGAGCACTGCGCGCGGGAGATCCCGGCGTACAAGCCGCTCTCGGTCTCCGGCTACCACATCCGCGAGGCCGGCTCCACGGCCGCGCAGGAGCTCGCGTTCACGCTCGCCGACGGCTTCGGGTACGTCGAGCTCGGGCTGTCCCGTGGCATGGACGTCGACGACTTCGCGCCCGGGCTGTCGTTCTTCTTCGACAGCCACCTGGACTTCTTCGAGGAGATCGCGAAGTTCCGCGCCGCCCGCCGGATCTGGGCGACCTGGCTGCGCGACGTCTACGGCGCGAAGACGGAGAAGGCGCAGTGGCTGCGCTTCCACACCCAGACCGCCGGTGTCTCGCTGACCGCGCAGCAGCCCTACAACAACGTGGTACGGACCGGCATCGAGGCGCTCGCCGCGGTGCTCGGCGGCACCAACTCGCTGCACACCAACGCCCTCGACGAGACCCTGGCGCTGCCCAGCGAGCAGGCCGC
Source organism: uncultured Actinomycetota bacterium (assembly GCA_963800225.1). Taxonomy (GTDB): domain Bacteria; phylum Actinomycetota; class Actinomycetes; order Propionibacteriales; family Nocardioidaceae; genus Nocardioides_B. The sequence continues at coordinate 397,827 of CAWDAF010000006.1, forward strand.
CGAGATCGCGCTGCGCACCCAGCAGGTGATCATGGAGGAGACCGGCGTCGTCAACGTCGCCGACCCGCTCGGCGGTTCCTGGTACGTCGAGGCGCTGACCGACAAGATCGAGGCGGAGGCCTACGAGATCTTCGACCGGATCCTGAGCCAGGGCGGCTGGACCGGGTCCTCGCGCGACCACGCCGCGCTCGCCGAGCAGGTCCGGGAGGGCACCGCCGCCGGCGCCCGTACCGCGAACGCCTGGCCGATGACCAAGGGCATCCTGCGCGGCATCGAGGAGGGCTGGTTCATGTCGGAGATCGCCGAGGCGGCCTTCGTCTACCAGACCGCCCTGGAGAAGGGCGAGAAGCGGATCGTCGGCGTGAACTGCCACGAGCCGTCGGTCACCCACGACCTGGAGATCCTCCGGGTCTCGCACGAGGTCGAGGTCGAGCAGGTCCGCGAGCTCGGCGAGCGCCGGGCCGCCCGCGACCAGGCCGTCGTCGAGGAGGCGCTCGCCCGGCTGGTCGAGGTCGCCCGCACCGAGGAGAACATGATCCCGGTGATGCTCGAGGCCTGCCGGGCCGAGGCCACGCTGGGGGAGATCTGCGACGCGCTGCGGGCCGAGTGGGGCGAGTACCGGGAGCCCGCGCGCTTCTAGCGCGGGTCGCCCATCGCGGTGCGGTAGTGCTCGGCGAGCTCGCGCCACCTGCGCCGGGCGGCGCCGCTCTCGGCCAGCAGCCCGCCGAGCGAGTCGAGGTGGAAGTGCCAGCCGCCGGCGTACCCCGGGGCCTGGGTGGCGCTCAGCGCGTCGTGCACGAGGGTGAGCCGGCAGCGGTCTGGGCCCAGGTCGAACACCGAGGCCCGGACCACCGTGTGGCCCTCGGCGTGCTGCCAGTGCACGACCAGCGTCTCCGGGGCGGTGCACACCTCGATCCCGAAGCGCGCGTCCTCGTCCTCGAAGTGCACCACCGCGTGGCCGCCCTCGCGCAGGTTGCCCTCCACCGGCGCCAGCCAGCGGGTCAGCCGACCGGGATCGGTGAGCGCCGACCAGAGGTCCGCGGACGAGGTGGCGTAGTCGCGCTCGAACGTCACCTCGCACGCATCGCCGCTGCGGGTCAGCACGCCGTACACGTCGCTCATCCGGTCTCCTCCGGTCGCACCTGCAGCCATATGACCAACCCGGGGCCCGGCCGTCAAGCGCCCGTTGGACGACCCGTGATTGGGAGCCCGGTGGGGGATCGGACAAGATAGGGGCATGACACAGCAGCCGTTCTCGCGTCCCGGTGCCGTCGACCTGTCCGCGCTCAAGCGGCCCGCCCCGACGGCCGCGCCCGCTCGCCCCGCCGGAGCGGCGGCAGGCGCCGGTTCGTACTCGGTGGACCTCGACGAGCAGAACATCCAGGGCCACCTCGAGGCGTCGATGACCGCCCCGGTCGTGCTGGTCGTCTACTCGCCGTCGCAGGCGCCCGCCAGCGCCCAGATGGCCGCCGACCTCGACGTGCTCGCCGACGAGTTCGACGGCAAGTTCCTGGTCGGCAAGGTCGACGTGGACACCTCCCCGCAGCTCGCGCAGGCGCTGCAGGTGCCGTCCGTGCCGCTGGTCGCGCTGGTCGTCCAGGGTCGGATGATGCCGCTGCTCCAGGACGCGCCGCCGCTCGCCGAGCTGCGCACGCTGCTCACCCAGGTGCTCGAGCAGATGGCCACCCAGGGGGTCACCGGCCGGCACCAGCCGCTCAGTGCGGCCCCGGCCCCGGACGCGGCGCAGGACGAGGAGCACGTCGACCCGCGCTACGCGCCCGCGCAGGACGCGCTCGCCGCCGGGGACGTCGACGGCGCCGTCGCGGAGTACCAGCGGCTCGTCGACGCCAACCCCGCCGACACCGAGGCGGCCGGCGGGCTCGCGATGGCCCAGGTGCTCCAGCGCACCCAGGGCGTCGACGCCCGGACCGCCCGCGAGGCCGCAGCCGCGAACCGCGACGACGTGCACGCCCAGACCCTGGTCGCCGACCTCGACATGCTCGGCGGGCACGTCGAGGACGCCTTCACCAGGCTGATCGACCTGGTCCGCCGTACCGCGGGGGCGGAGAGGGACCAGGCCCGCACCCACCTGCTGGGCCTCTTCGCGGCCGTCGGCAACGACGACCCACGCGTTCTCAAGGGCCGCCAGGGGCTCGCCTCCGCGCTGTTCTGACCCCCGTCGAGTCGGCGCGACCGCACGTGTGACCCCGTCGAGTCGGCGCGACCGCACGTGTGAACCCCGTCGAGTCGGCGCGACCGCACGTGTGAACCCCGTCGAGTCGGCGCGACCGCACGTGTCGGCGCACGACGAGCAGACCCAGGGCATCTGCCACGGCTGGCCGGGCCGGGATCAGCCGAGGTGCGGGCAGGGCTGCCTCCCGGGCGGTCCGTCTCGGGCTAGCCGCGGGACCGTCTCCAGATGACGAGGACAGCACTCGCCGTCGACACTGCGGCGACCCCGAGCGCGGCGTAGACCACCTGGGACGGCTCGATCCCGTCGCCGTGCGCCTCGCTGGTGCGGCTCAGCGACCACCCGACCAGGCCCACCAGGACCGCCGACGCGACCGTCGCCACCGCGCCGAGCCGGCCCGCGACGTCCACCGCCACCCGGCCCGCCAGCAGCATCCCGAGGACCAGCACCACCAGCGGCAGCAGGTTGTCCAGCCACGCCGAGACCGACGAGGTCCACTGCAGCAGCCCGGCCACCACGGCCGCGGCCACCCCGCCGCTCACGATCAGCCCGAAGCAGGCGGCCGTCGCCGTCAGCACGCTCGTGCGCCGCGGGCTCCGTCGATCCGGCGAGGGCTCGTCCCTCGTCATGGCCCTCCCACCGTGTCGAAGAAGAACGCGAGATACCCCGCGGTCAGCCGCTGGGTGTCACGGAAGTGGCCGTCGGCGCCCGCCGGCGGGTTCGGGTCACCGGGACCGTCCGACGGCGTCTGCACCGTGTTGAGCACGAACTCCGCCGCCCGGTGCGAGCACTCGTCGACCCAGCCGCGGGTGTGCGCGCTCGACCACTCCGGGCCGCCGTGCCCGGTCCGCTGCCGGAAGTCGGCGGCGTAGATCCCGCCCCGGTCCACTGCCAGGGTGTCCTGCCGCGCCAGCACCCACTCCTCGTAGGCCCGGTGGTGCGGCACCAGGAACAGCTCGTGCGGCGGCGCGCAGGCGTCGTCGACCAGGTGCGTGGCCGCCCCGAGGCGGTACATCGCGGCCGCGCGGTCACCCGCCTGCCAGGCCCGGACCGCCCGCGCGAACTGCTGCTCGGCGTACGTCGCCCCCGACGGACCCGCGACCAGGCCCTTCCCGGAGTGCGTCCACCAGTTGAAGAAGTGGTCCGGCATCTCGGTCTTCTTCAGCACCCGGTCGGCGTCGCGCGACCCGAGCTGCACCCGCCAGAGGTACGTCTCCCCGCCGCCCGGCGACGTAGGGTCCGTCCGGGACAGGAAGTCCGCGACCGCGGTCTCCCCATCGTGGCGCAGGATCGTCGCGCCCTGCCGGATCAGGAAGGCGTGCGTGTCCCGGGAGACCACCACACCCGCGCCCGCCACCATCCGCGGATCGCTCGGTGCCGGCTCGTCGACCGACCAGGCGCCGGCCATCGTGCCCACGGTCAGCGCGGCCGCCGCGGAGCCCACCGCCACCACGCCGACCCGCACCCGGCCCACGGAGCCGGCCGCGGCCAGGCCCACCGCGAACGCGACGGCGGCGGTGCCGTCGACCGGGACCACGAGCACGGTGCCCGTCACCAGGACCGCGGCCGCCGGCGCCAGCAGCAGCACCGGCCCCACAGGACGGGTCGCCGTCCCAGCGACCAGCCCGGTCAGCAGCCCGAGCGCCCCGGTCGCGAGCGGGCCGCCCAGGTCACCGGCGGTCGGCGCCAGGACCAGGGCGGTGACGGCCCAGCCGAGGGCGATCGCGAGGCGCACGGGCTCAGTCTCGTCCGGACTCGGTGTACGCGGGGCCTCCCGGACCGTCGAGCCTGCCCAGCGCCGCCTCGATCCGCCGGGCGGTGAAGTCCGCGCACAGCTCGCGCACCTCGTCGCGGGTGCAGAACCGCGCCGACCGGATCTCCCGCGCCTGCAGCACCGCGCCGTCGACCAGCGTGGCGTCCCGGGTCCCGCCGTCGAAGACGAGGCACAGCGCGTCGTCCCAGCCGCTCCAGGGCGGAAGCCAGTCGGTGAGCAGCAGCGGCCCGGCTGCCAGGTCCAGGCCCAGCTCCTCCTCGACCTCGCGCGCGACCGCCTCCCGCGGCGACTCGTTGACCTCCACCACGCCACCGGGCAGGTCCCAGTCGTTCTTGTAGGTAAGCCGGCACAGCAGCACCCGCCCGTCCGGGTCGCGCACCAGCATCTGCGCGATCGCCCGCTTGCGGGGCAGGAAGGAGTTCAGCAGCGTGCGGAAGCCCTCCGGGGCGCTCACCGGCGGGTCCGAGCGCAGCCGCGCCAGCAGGACGTACGCCGCCGCGTCGTCGCCCGCGCCCGGCTCGACCCGGAGCACGCCCTCGCGCATCAGCCCGGAGCGGGTCGCGACCCGGACGGCGCGGTCGTCGGCGTGGTCCACCCGAGCCTGCACCCGGCCCATCCCGAGGTCCCCGAGCGCGTGCTCGACGAGCAGCCGCACCGCCCGGGTGGCGTACCCCTTGCCGCGCTGGTCCTCGGCCAGCCACCAGCTGAGCTCGCCCTCGGCGACGCCGATCCGCCGCACGGCCACGTCGCCGACCACCCGGCCGTCGTGCTCGACGGCGAAGCGGCCGTCGCCGTCGGCGGCCCGGAGCTCGACGACCCCGTCGCTGAGCGGCCGCACGGACCCGGAGTCACCCACCCGCTCACCCTAACGAACCCGCGGGTCGTCTCAGACGGCCACGACCCCCGGGTGCCCGTCCTCCACGACGTACGTGGCCCGGGTGGAGACCGGAGCACCGGGACGGGACACGTAGGGCAGCACCCGGAAGTCGGCCGTGAGCAGCCCCGGCTCCAGCCTGGCGCGGATGTAGCCCCGCTGGCCGTTGACGAACTTGATGTGCGGGTTCTCGGCCAGCAGCGCGGCGACGTCGGGCGGGAGGTCCCGCCCGTCCCCGGTGGAGGAGACCGACGTGGTCACCAGCTCGGACGCCACCGGCCGGCCCTCCGGGTCGGGACCCCGTGCCACGTCGTTCGCGAAGTGCTTGTGCACGTCGCCGGTGAGCACCACCGGGTTGCGCACCCGGTCGCGCACGAACGTGTCGAGCACCCGCTCCCGGGACGCGGCGTAGCCGTCCCAGGCGTCCATCGAGTAGCCCACCGCCGGCCCGGGCACCAGGTCGCGGACCGCGAAGAAGACCTGTTGGACGATGAGGTCCCACCTCGATGTCGAGGCCGCCAGCCCGCGCTCGAGCCACGCCTCCTGCCGGGCGCCGGTGATGGTGCGGTGCGGAGCAGCGGCGGCGAGGCAGAGCCTCACCCCGTCACCGCACGCCTGGTTGTCGCGGTACTGCCGGGTGTCGAGGAGGTGGAAGGTGGCCAGCGACCCCCAGCGGACCCGGCGGTACATCCGGCCGTGCCGCACCGGCAGGTGCTCGTAGTAGGCCTGGTACGCCGCGGCGCGGCGGGCCGCGAAGCCCGGCTCACGGACGGCCGGGGAGAGGCCCGCGTAGTTGTTCTGCACGTCGTGGTCGTCCCACACCACGCTCCAGGGCGCGACCAGGTGCGCCGCCTGCAGGTCCGGGTCGGTGCGGGCCTGCGCGTGCCGGACCCGGTAGTCGGCGAGGGACACGCACGGACGGTCGGGCTGGTGCGGACGCACGGACCCGCGGTTGTTCTCGTAGATGTAGTCGCCCAGGTGCAGCACCAGGTCCGGCTGGTCCTCGGCCAGCCGGCGGTACGCCGTGAAGTAGCCGGCGCCCCAGTCGGCGCAGGAGACGATGCCCATGGCCAGCGGGCCGCCGAAGGCCCCGGGCAGCGGTGTCGTCACGGTCCGGCCGACCGCCGAGACGCCGGTGCCGGCGCGGAAGCGGTAGAAGTGCTCGGCACCGGGCCTGAGCCCGGTGACCTCGACGTGCACGGCGTGCGCCGCACGCGGCAGCGCCACCGTCGTGCCCCGCCGGACGACGTGCCGCATCGCCTCGTCGGAGGCCACCTCCCAGTCGACCGGCACCGCGCGGGAGGGCATCCCGCCGAGGCCGTCCGGCGCCAGGGGGTCGCGGGTGAGCCTGGTCCACAGCACCACGCCGTCGTACGCCGGGTCGCCGGACGCGACACCGAGCGCGAACAGGTCACCGAGGTGGCGGTGCCACGCGGACGGGGCGAGGTCGATGGCCGTGACCGCGGTGCTCACGGCCGCGCCGAGGAAGAACCGGCGCGACATCGACCGGGACAGCAGCGAGGACGTCACCCCGCCAGGATGCGGTCAGCAGGCTGACCGCATCCTGAACGGCCGCGGTCAGCTGGTCGGGCGGAGCCAGAGCGTCGCGAGCGGTGGCACGGTCACGCTCGCCGACGCCGGCTGGCCGTGGTGCGACCCCTCCGCGGCCCGGACCTCGCCCAGGTTGCCGACCCCGGAGCCGGCGTACACGTCGGCGTCGGTGTTGAGCACCTCCGACCACGAGCCGGCCTGCGGCAGCCCGAGCCGGTAGTCGTGGTGCGGTACGGCGGAGAAGTTCGCCACGCACACCAGCGGCCCCTCGCTCGCGTCCTTGGGCTTGCGGATGAAGCTGAACACGTTGTTGCCGGAGTCGTTCGCGTCGATCCAGTCGAAGCCGGCGGGGTCGTTGTCGAGCGACCAGAGCGCCGAGGTGTCCTTGTAGATCCCGTTCATGTCCCGCACCAGCGAGTGCACGCCGCGGTGGTCCGCGTTGTCGAGGAGCCACCAGTCGAGCTCGCGGCCCTCGGCCCACTCCGACTCCTGCCCGAACTCCGAGCCCATGAACAGCAGCTGCTTGCCGGGGTGCGCCCACATGTAGGCCAGGAAGGTGCGCAGGTTCGCCAGCTGCTGCCAACGGTCGCCGGGCATCTTGCGCAGCAGCGAGCCCTTGCCGTGCACGACCTCGTCGTGGCTGATCGGCAGCACGTAGTTCTCGGAGTAGGCGTAGACCAGGGAGAACGTCATCTGCCCGTGGTGGTACTGCCGGTGGATCGGGTCGTTCTGGACGTAGCCGAGGCTGTCGTGCATCCAGCCCATGTTCCACTTGAAGCCGAAGCCGAGCCCGCCCAGGTGGGTGGCCCGGGTGACCCCCGGCCACGACGTGGACTCCTCGGCGATCGTGATCGCACCGGGCACCCGCTTGTAGGCGGTCGCGTTCATCTCCTGGAGGAACGCCACCGCCTCGAGGTTCTCCCGGCCGCCGTACACGTTCGGGGTCCACTCGCCGGCCTCGCGCGAGTAGTCGAGGTAGAGCATCGAGGCGACCGCGTCCACGCGGAGGCCGTCCATGTGGAACTCCTCGAGCCAGTACAGCGCGTTGGAGACCAGGAAGTTGCGGACCTCCTTGCGCCCGAAGTTGAACACGTAGGTGCCCCAGTCGGGGTGCTCGCCGCGGGACGGGTTCGGGTCCTCGTAGAGCGGGGTGCCGTCGAAGCGGGCCAGCGCGAAGTCGTCCTTGGGGAAGTGCGCGGGGACCCAGTCCACGAGCACGCCGATGCCGGCCTGGTGCAGCCGGTCCACCAGGTAGCGCAGGCCGTCGGGGTCGCCGAAGCGGGCGGTCGGAGCGTAGTAGGAGGTGACCTGGTACCCCCACGAGCCGCCGAACGGGTGCTCCATCACCGGCAGGAACTCCACGTGCGTGAAGCCGGTCTCCACCAGGTAGCCGACCAGGTCGTCGGCCAGCTCGGCGTAGGACCGGCCGCGCCGCCACGAGCCGAGGTGCATCTCGTAGGTCGACATCGGCCGCTCGTGGGCGCCGCCGGCCTTGCGGGCCTCCATCCACTCGTCGTCGCCCCAGGTGTACGTCGAGTCGAAGACCACCGAGGACTGGGACGGCGGCACCTCGGTGTGGAAGGCCATCGGGTCGGCCTTCTCGCGCCAGTGGTCGTCGGCGCCGAGCACCACGAACTTGTAGCGGGTGCCGGAGGTGACGTCGGGGACGAAGAGCTCCCACACCCCGGAGACGCCGAGCTGGCGCATCGGGTGCTCGCGGCCGTCCCAGCTGTTGAAGTCGCCCTTCACCCGCACACCCTTGGCGTGGGGGGCCCAGACGGCGAAGGAGGTGCCGCGGATCGGTCCGGTGGGGCCGTCGTAGGTGCGCACGTGCGCGCCGAGGACGTCCCACAGCCGCTCGTGGCGGCCCTCGTTGATCAGGTGCAGGTCCACCTCGCCGAGGGTCGGCAGGTAGCGGTAGGCGTCGTCGGTGGTGTACGCCGCGGCGCCCGCGTAGGCGACCTCGAGCCGGTAGTCCGGCACGGCGGGGACGTCGAGGACGCCGGCCCAGATGCCTTCGTACTCGTGCTCGAGGCGGGTCCGCGAGCTGCCGTGGACGACGACGACCGAGTCGGCCAGCGGGCGGAACACCCGCACCGTCACCGCGCCGTCGTGCGGGTGCGCGCCGAGAACGTCGTGGGGGTTGCCGTGGCGGCCGTTGACGACCTGGTCGAGGACAGCTCTGTCGAGGGGGAGGACTGCGCTCATGACTGGGGCTCCTGGGGGTCAGGGGTGGTGTCGAGGGCGTTCTGCCGGCTGATCCGGGCGATCGCGCCCAGCGGGATCGGCAGCCAGGATGGTCGGTTTCGAGCCTCGTAGACGGCCTCGTAGACCGCCTTGTCGGCGACGTAGGCGCGCAGGATCAGGTCCTGGTGGGCGGTGAGCCCGCCCTCCGGCGTGCGGACGCTGTTGTCCACGTAGCCGCGCAGGAAGGCCGCCTGGTTGCGGTCGGCCCACTCGGCCGCGCGGAAGGCGATCTGCCGGTTGGCCTCCTCGTCGGCCTGGAAGTCGGCGACCACCGCGTGCGCGGCGTAGTCGAAGGACCGGAGCATGCCGGCGATGTCGCGCCAGACCAGGTCGGGGCGGACCCGCTCCTCGAGCGGCTTCGCGGGCTCGCCCTCGAAGTCCACGATCTTCCAGCCCAGAGACGTGCGCAGGGTCTGCCCGAGGTGGAAGTCGCCGTGCACCCGCTGGGCGGTCGCGGACTGCCCGAGCCCCGAGACGCCGCGGAAGGTCTCGCGCAGGCCCTCCGCGTGCGGCTCGAGCTGCGGGACGATCGCCAGGGCCGCCTCGAGCCGGGCCAGCATCGACTGGGACAGGGTGGCCAGGTCGTCGGCGGTCCAGGCCTCGGTGGGGAACGCGTCCGCGAGCACGTCGTGCACCTGGGCGGTCGCCAGGCCCAGCCGCTCGGACTCGCCGGCGAAGTCCCCGCCGACCTCGTCGGCGTGCAGGTCCGCCTCGGCGAACAGGTCGCGGACGCTGGCCAGCGCGAGCTCCCAGCCGTCGCTCGCCGTGCGCAGGAACTGCTGGAGCATGGCCAGCTGCACCGGCTCGTCGGCGCCCACGACGGAGCCGTCGAGCTCCAGCCAGCCGTAGAGGGCGGCGACGTGGTCGCTGCCCTGCTCGGTGAGCGCCTGGTGGATCTCGATGTCGGGGTTGCCGCCCGGGGTGACCTTGCGGAACATCTTCATCAGGCTGTCGTCGCCGAACGCCAGCGAGGAGTTGCTCTGCTCGCCGGAGAACAGCGAGGAGTGCTGGTCGAGGTCGAGGTCGTGACCCGGCAGCCGGTGGAAGGTCAGCGCGCCGACGGTGAGCGGCTGCTCGGCCGCCCGGTCGAACGCCGCCAGCCACAGCGCCGCGGCCTCGCGGTCGTGCGCGGCGTCGTAGGCGACCACCTCCCCGAGGTCCGGGTCGGTCCAGGTGCCGACGTACGAGTGCTCGATGCGCTCCTGCGGTTCGGCGTAGTAGGAGACCGGCATCTGGTAGGTCTCGGTGGACTGGTCGGCGTAGGTCACGGTGACCAGCTCGATCCCGACCGTGGGCTCGTCCTCGGCGCCGCCGAGCACCGCGACCCGGTGCACGCCGGTCACGGTGAGGTCGCGCCCCTTGCCGCCGAACCAGCGGGCGGTCTCGAGGTAGGCGTGCAGGGCGTCGCGCATCGGGTCGCTCATGCGCGGCTCCCGTCCGGGGTGGCCGGTTGGGGCGCCGGCAGCCGGAACCAGTAGAAGCCGTAGGCGCCCAGGGTGAGCAGGTAGGGCAGCTCGCCGATCTCGGGGAAGCGCACCCCGCCGAGCAGCTCGATGGGGGAGACCCCCTCGTGGCGGCGCAGGTCGAGCTCGACCGGCTGCGGGAACCGGGACAGGTTGTTCACGCACAGCACCGTGTCGGTGGTGCCGTCCTCGGCGACGTGCTCGCGGATGTAGGACAGCACGCTCGGGTTGGAGCCGCCGAGGTCGGTGAAGTCACCGAGCCCGAAGGCCGGGTGCTTCTTGCGGCTGTGGATCATCCGTCGCGTCCAGTGCAGCAGCGAGGAGGCGTTCTCCAGCTCGGTCTCGACGTTCACGCGCTGGTAGCCGAACACCGGGTCCTGGTTCGGCGGCAGGGCCAGCCGACCGGGGGTCGCGGTGGAGAAGCCGGCGTTGCGGTCGGGGGTCCACTGCATCGGGGTGCGCACGCCGTCGCGGTCACCGAGCCAGATGTTGTCGCCCATGCCGATCTCGTCGCCGTAGTAGAGCACCGGCGAGCCCGGCAGCGAGAGCAGCAGCGCGGTGAACAGCTCCATGGTGTTCACGTCGTTGTCGAGCAGCGGCGCGAGCCGGCGGCGGATGCCGATGTTGGCCTTCATCCGCGGGTCCTTGGCGTACTCGCCCCACATGTAGTCGCGGTCCTCGTCGGCGACCATCTCGAGCGTGAGCTCGTCGTGGTTGCGCAGGAAGATGCCCCACTGGCAGCCCGACGGGATCGCCGGCGTCTGCTCGAGGATCTCCGAGATCGGGAAGCGCGACTCGCGGCGGACCGCCATGAAGATGCGTGGCATCACCGGGAAGTGGAAGCACATGTGGCACTCGTCGCCCCCGGACTCCATGTCGCCGAAGTAGTCCACGACGTCGGAGGGCCACTGGTTCGCCTCGGCGAGCAGCACCCGGTCGGGATAGTTCTCGTCGACGTAGCGGCGGACCCTGCGGAGGAACTCGTGGGTCTCCGCGAGGTTCTCGCCGTTGGTGCCAGGACGCTCGTAGAGGTAGGGCACGGCGTCGAGGCGGAAGCCGTCGATGCCCATGTCCAGCCAGAACGACAGCGCCTCGAACATCGCCTCGTGGACCTTGGGGTTGTCGAAGTTCAGGTCCGGCTGGTGGCTGTAGAAGCGGTGCCAGAAGTACTGCTGGCGGACCGGGTCCCAGGTCCAGTTCGAGGGCTCGGTGTCGACGAAGATCACCCGGGCGTCCTCGTAGAGCTCGTCGGTGTCGGACCAGACGTAGAAGTCGCCGTAGGGCCCGTCGGGGTCCTCGCGGCTGGCCTGGAACCACGGGTGCTGGTCCGAGGTGTGGTTCATGACGAAGTCGATGATCACCCGGATCCCGCGCTGGTGGGCGGCGTCGAGGAAGCTGTGGAAGTCCTCGACGGTGCCCACCTCGGGCAGGATGTTGGTGTAGTCGGCCACGTCGTAGCCGCCGTCGCGCAGCGGTGAGGTCATGAACGGCGGCACCCACAGGCAGTCGACACCGAGCCACTCGAGGTAGCCGAGCTTGTCGGTGAGGCCGTTGAAGTCGCCGACGCCGTCGCCGTTGCTGTCGCTGAACGAGCGCACCAGGACCTCGTAGAACACGGCCGTCTTGAACCAGTCGGGGGCGCTCTCGGGCAGTCCCTCGGCGGTGCCGTCGCTGGTCGGGTTCGGGTGGGTCACGCGGGAAGCCTCCGGACAGTCAGGATGTGGGCCGGCTCGACGTAGGGGTCCAGGCGCACGTAGTTGCGCTCACCCCACGTCCAGGAGTCGCCGACCAGTTCGTCGTGCACCACGAACTGGTCGTGCCAGTCGAGGCCGAGCGCGGGCATGTCGAGGTGCACGGTGGTCTCGCGGGTCCCGTGCGGGTCGACGTTGACGACCACGATCACGGTGTCGTCGCCCTCGCTCTTGGAGTAGACGATGATGCTGTCGTCGTCGCTGGAGTGCACCGTCAGGTTGCGCAGCCGCTGGAGTGCGGGGTGCCGGCGACGGATGTCGTTGAGCCGGGTCAGGTACGGCGCCAGGGTGCGTCCCTCGGCCTCGGCGGCCTCCCAGTCGCGGATCCTGATCTGGAACTTCTCGGTGTCCAGGTACTCCTCGCTGCCGGGGCGGACGGCCACGTGCTCGTAGAGCTCGAAGCCGGCGTAGACGCCCCAGGTCGGGGACCCGGTCGCGGCCAGGGCGGCGCGGATCTTGAACGCCGCCGGGCCGCCGTACTGGAGGAAGCCGTGCAGGATGTCCGGGGTGTTCACGAAGAAGTTCGGACGCATCACCGGGGACGTCTCATGGGCCACCTCCTTGAAGTACTCCTCGAGCTCCCACTTCGCGGTGCGCCAGGTGAAGTACGTGTAGGACTGGTGGAACCCGACGGTGCCCAGGCCGCGCATCATCGCGGGCTTGGTGAACGCCTCGGCCAGGAAGATCACGTCGGGGTCGGTCTTGCGGACCTCGCCGAGCAGCCACTCCCAGAACTGCACGGGCTTGGTGTGCGGGTTGTCGACGCGGAAGATCCGGACCCCGTGCGACATCCACATCCGGACGATCCGCAGCACCTCGTGGTAGATGCCGTCGCGGTCGTTGTCGAAGTTGATCGGGTAGATGTCCTGGTACTTCTTCGGGGGGTTCTCCGCGTAGGCGATCGAGCCGTCCGCCCGGGTGGTGAACCACTCCGGGTGCGAGGTCACCCACGGGTGGTCCGGGGCGGCCTGGAGCGCGAGGTCGAGGGCGACCTCGAGCCCGAGCTCCCCGGCCCGCGCGACGAACGCGTCGAAGTCGGCCATCGTGCCGAGGTCGGGGTGGATCGCGTCGTGGCCGCCCTCGGTGCTGCCGATCGCCCACGGCGAGCCGGTGTCGTCCGGTCCCGGGTCGAGGGTGTTGTTGCGGCCCTTGCGGTTGACCCGGCCGATCGGGTGGATCGGCGGCAGGTAGATGACGTCGAAGCCCATGGCGGCGACGGCGTCGAGGCGCTTCGCGGCGGTCGCGAGGGTGCCGGAGACGGTCGTGCCGGTCGTGGGGTCGACGTAGGCGCCCTCGGAGCGCGGGAAGAACTCGTACCAGGAGCCGTAGAGTGCGCGCTCCCGGTCGGCGAAGAACGGGTAGGGGCCCTCGGCGGTGACCAGGTCGCGCAACGGGTGGCGGGAGAGCACGTCGTCGACCTCGGGGGAGACCGCGGCGCTGAGCCGCACCGACTCCGGGCGGGTGGTGTCGCGGACCGCGGTGAGCGCGTCCTGGATCGTGCGGAGGTCCTCCGAGCGCTTGGGCAGCAGGGCCGCGACCCGCTCCAGGACCAGCGCGCCCTCGGCGAACATCAGCTCGACGTCCAGACCGGCCGGGATCTTGATCTCGGCGTCGTGGCGCCAGGTGGCGACCGGGTCGCTCCAGCCCTCGATCTCGAAGGTCCAGGCACCCGTGGAGTCCGGGGTGACCGAGGCGTGCCAGAGGCCCGGCTCGGTGGCGTCGGGGTGCATCCGCACCCACGGGCGGCGCACGCCGTCGGGTCCGGTGAGCACGACGTCGGCGTTCAGCGCGTCGTGTCCCTCACGGAACACCACGGCGGTCACCGGGAAGGACTCACCGACCGTCGCCTTCGCTGGGTAGCGGCCACCTTCGATGACGGGGGTGACGCCCATGACGGGGATTCGACCGACCATGAGGTCAACGTACCGTGCCCGGGACGACACGAAACACGGCCGTTGTCGGCGAACATTGGATCGTTCAAGTCCCGCTGGGCTACCGTGCTCCCGTGAGAGCCATTCGCCGATTCACCGTCCGTCCCGTCCTGCCCCCGGCGCTCCAGGCCCTGGGTGAGCTCGCCGGCAACCTCCGCTGGTCCTGGCACCCCGAGACCCAGGACCTCTTCGCCGCCGTCGACCCGGACGCGTGGGCCTCCTCGGGCCACGACCCGGTGCGGATGCTCGGCTCGGTGCCGATGTCCCGGCTCGAGGAGCTGGCCGGGGACAAGGCCTTCAAGAAGCGGCTGACGGCTGCTCGCAAGGATCTCGAGGAGTACCTCACCGGCGACCGCTGGTACCAGCGCCGCGACGCCCGGGACACCCCCTTGCCGCGCGCCATCGGCTACTTCTCCCCGGAGTTCGGCATCACCGCCGTGCTCCCGCAGTACTCCGGCGGTCTCGGCATCCTGGCCGGCGACCACCTCAAGACCGCCAGCGACCTCGGCGTCCCGATCATCGGGGTCGGCCTGATGTACCGGCACGGCTACTTCCGCCAGTCGCTGTCCCGCGACGGCTGGCAGCAGGAGACCTACCCGGTCCTCGACCCCGACGGCCTGCCGCTCTCGCTGCTTCGCGAGGCCGACGGCTCGGTCGCCAAGATCGAGGTCGGCCTGCCCAGCGAGGGTGACAACGACGAGTCGCTGACCGCGCGGATCTGGGTGGCCCAGGTCGGCCGGGTGCCGCTGCTGCTGCTCGACTCCGACACCGAGGAGAACAGCGAGGTCATCCGCACCGTCACCGACCGGCTGTACGGCGGCAACACCGAGCACCGGCTGCGCCAGGAGATGCTGCTCGGCATCGGCGGCATCCGCGCGATCCGCGCCTACACGCGGATCACCGGCGCCGAGGCGCCCGAGGTCTTCCACACCAACGAGGGCCACGCCGGCTTCCTCGGCCTGGAGCGGATCCGCGAGCTCACCGAGGACACCGGCCTCACCTTCGAGGCAGCCCTCGAGGTCTCCCGCGCGGGCACCGTGTTCACCACGCACACGCCGGTGCCGGCCGGCATCGACCGGTTCCCCAAGGACCTGATCGAGCAGTACTTCGGCGGCGAGAACGCCTGTCACGGCGTCCCCGTCGACCAGATCCTGGGCCTCGGCTCGGAGGACTTCGAGGGGGGCGACCCCTCGATGTTCAACATGGCCGTGATGGGCTTCCGGCTCGCGCAGCGCGCGAACGGCGTCTCCCAGCTGCACGGCGTGGTCAGCCGCGGGATGTTCGGCGGGCTCTGGCCCAGCTTCGACGCCGACGACCGGCCGATCACCTCGATCACCAACGGCGTGCACGCGCCGACCTGGGTGGCCCGGGAGATCTTCGACCTGGCCCGCAGCCACGGCGTGAAGCCCGGTCCCGACCCGGACGCCGACCAGCCCGGTCTGGTGTTCGACGTCGTCGACAAGGTCGACGGCAAGGCCATCTGGGACACCAAGCGGGTGCTCCGCCAGCGCCTCGTCGACGACGCCCGCGCGCGGATGCGCAAGTCCTGGAGGCAGCGGGGCGCCGCGCCGGCCGAGCTGACGTGGATCGACTCGGCCCTCGACGCCGACGTGCTCACCATCGGCTTCGCCCGCCGGGTGCCGTCCTACAAGCGGCTCACGCTGATGCTGCGCGACCCCGAGCGGCTCAAGCGCCTGCTGCTGCACCCCGAGCGGCCGGTGCAGCTGGTGATCGCCGGCAAGTCGCACCCGGCCGACGAGGGCGGCAAGAAGCTGATCCAGGAGATGGTGCGATTCGCCGACGACCCCGAGGTCCGGCACCGCATCGTGTTCCTGCCGAACTACGACATCGCGATGGCGCAGCCGCTCTACCCCGGCTGCGACGTGTGGCTGAACAACCCGCTGCGTCCCTACGAGGCGTGCGGCACGTCCGGCATGAAGGCGGCCCTGAACGGGGGGCTGAACCTCTCCATCCTCGACGGGTGGTGGGACGAGTGGTACGACGGCAACAACGGCTGGTCCATCCCGTCCGCCGACGGGGTCGAGGACCCCGACCACCGCGACGACATCGAGGCCACCGCGCTCTACGACCTGATCGAGAACGAGGTCGCGCCGCGGTTCTACGACGAGGACGACGAGGGCACGCCGGTCCGCTGGATCGAGATGGTCCGGCACACGCTGAAGTCGCTCGGCCCCAAGGTGCTCGCCGACCGGATGGTCCGCGACTACACGATGCGGCTCTACAGCCCGGCGGCGCACAGCTCGCGCACCCTGAACGGCGACTACGCGGGCGCGCAGCAGCTCGCCGACTGGAAGCACCGGGTCCGCGAGGGCTGGCACGGCGTGGCCGTCGACCACGTCGAGTCCAGCGGGGTGACCGACGCCCCCGAGATCGGCGAGACGCTCGAGGTGCGCGCGTTCGTGTCCCTGGGCCACCTCACGCCGGAGGACGTCGAGGTGCAGGTCGTGCACGGCCGGATCAGGCACGAGGACGACCTGGTCGACACCACCGTCGCGACGCTGACGCACGCCGAGACCTACGAGGGCGGCCGGCACCGGTTCGAGGGCACGGTCGCGCTGGCGACGTCGGGCCCCTTCGGGTACACGGTCCGGGTGCTGCCGCGCAACGAGCACCTCGCGGCGGACGCCGAGCTGGGCCTGGTCGCGCTGCCCACCGCGTGAGCGGCGCCTGAGCGACAGCCGGCTCTGACCGGTCGGGGACGACCGGTCAGAGCTGGCGGAGCACGATCATCGAGCGCGGCTCGATGTCGAGCACCTCGCCGGCCGAGACCCGCTCGCCGATCGGGTGCCCGCCGTCGGTGCTCAGCACCACCTCGCCGGCGCTGACCCACTGGTTGCGCGGGATCGTGGCCTTGCCGGGTTCGCCGTGCGCGTTGAAGAACAGCAGGAACGACGAGTCGTGCAGCTGCTCGCCCTGCGGCCCGGGCGCCCGCAGCGGGTCGCCGGAGACGAACATCCCGAACGTGCGCAGCCGGTCGTCGAACCAGTCGGCCTCGGTCATCTCCCGGCCCTCGGGGTGGATCCAGGCGAGGTCCTTCGGGCCGCCCTCGACGGTCGGCCGGCCCTCCAGGAAGTGCCGCTGCCGCAGTGCCGGGTGCTCGCGCCGCAGCCGCAGGGCGGTCTGCGCGACGTCGTACAGGTCGAGCCAGGCGTCGTCGGGGCGCCAGTCCATCCAGGACACCTCGTTGTCCTGGACGTAGGCGTTGTTGTTGCCGCGCTGGGTGCGCCCGCGCTCGTCGCCGGCGGTGATCATCGGGACGCCGGTGGACAGGCAGAGCGTGGCCAGCAGGTTCGCGGCCTGCTTGTGCCTCAGGGCGACGACGTGGGGGTCGGTGGTCTCGCCCTCCACGCCGCAGTTCCAGGAGCGGTTGTTGTCGGTGCCGTCGCGGTTCTGCTCGAGGTTGGTCTCGTTGTGCTTGTGGTCGTAGCTGACCAGGTCGCGCAGCGTGAAGCCGTCGTGGGCGGTCACGAAGTTCACCGAGGCGTACGGCGACCGGCCGTCGTCGGCGTACAGGTCGGAGGAGCCCGCCAGCCGGGAGGCGATGTCGCGGATCCCGCCGGAGTCGAGCCGCCAGAAGTCCCGGACGGTGTCGCGGTACTTGTCGTTCCACTCGCACCACGGGGGCGGGAACCGGCCGACCTGGTAGCCGTCCATGCTCGCGTCCCACGGCTCGGCGATCAGCTTGACGTGCCGCAGCACCGGGTCCTGGCCGATCGTGGTGATGAAGTGGCCGCGCAGGTCGACCCGGTGTCCGGTGCGGGTGAGCGCCGGGGTCAGGTCGAAGCGGAAGCCGTCGACGTGCATCTCGGTGACCCAGTAGCGCAGCGAGTCCAGGATCATCCGCAGCGCCGGCGGGTGCGCGGCGTCCACGGTGTTGCCGCACCCGGTGACGTCGAAGTAGGTCGCGCCGTCGTGCACCCAGTCGACGTGCTTGTAGTAGCCGATGTCGTCGAGCCCGCGGAAGCTCAGCGTCGGGCCGAGCGGGCTGCCCTCGGCGGTGTGGTTGTAGACCACGTCGAGGATCACCTCGAGGCCGGCGGCGTGCAGCGCCTTGACCATCGCCTTGAACTCGGTGACCTGCTGGCCGGTGTCGCCGGCGGAGCTGTAGGCGTTGTGCGGGGCGAAGAAGCCGATCGAGTTGTAGCCCCAGTAGTTGGTCAGCCCCACCGCGCCGAGGTCGGGCTCCGGCACGCTCTGGTGCACCGGCAGCAGCTCGACGGTGGTGACGCCGAGGTCCTTGAGGTAGCGCACGGCGGCGTCGGTGGTCAGCCCGGCGTAGGTCCCGCGCAGCTCCTCGGGCACCTCCTGGTGGGTCTGCGTGAAGCCCTTGACGTGCAGCTCGTAGATGATCGTGTCGGTCCACAGCGTGTGCGGCCGGACCAGGTCGTCGTCGCCCCAGTCGAAGTCGTCGTGCACGACCACCGAGCGCTGGACGTACGGCGCGGAGTCGGCCTCGCAGCGCGGCCCGCGCTGGGCGGCTCGCACCCGGCCGTGCTCGTGGCCGGGCGGCCGCTGGTAGCCGTAGATCGGCCCGTCGGGCACCACCGAGCCGCTGACCGCGAGGGCGTAGGGGTCGAGCAGCAGCTTGGCCGGGTTGAACATCCGGCCCCGGGCCGGCTCCCAGGGGCCGTCGGCGCGGAAGCCGTAGCGCTGGCCGACCGGCAGCCCGGGGACGGCGCCGTGCCAGATGCCGAGGGTCTGCTCGGTCAACGTGTAGCGGGTCTCCGCCTCGGTGCCGTCGGCCGCCTCGTCGAACAGGCACAGCTCGACGCCCGTCGCCTCCGGGGCGAACACCGCGAAGTTGGTGCTCCGCTCGCTCCACGACGCGCCGAGTGGCTGGTGGCTGCCGGGCCACGCGGGCGCCGGTCCGGGATGGGGAGGGCTCACCGGACCATTGTGGCCGATCGGCGGCCCCGCGGACCGCCGCGCCTCGCATCAGGGTGTAGGCAAGCGGGCGAGTTGCGTCTACTCTCCACCCGGTGACCACTCCTCGCACCCGCCTCCTCGCGATGGCCGGCCTGGCCGCCACCGTGTCCCTCGCCACCGCCGCCTCGCTCGCCTCGCCCGCCTCGGCCACCAAGCCGGGCAGCGGGTCCACGACCGGGACCGCGCAGGTCTTCATGGTCAACCCGGTGCAGTCCTCCGGGATCCAGACGCTGACGGACCAGAAGGACGCAGCATCGGCCGTCCCCGCCAGCGCCTACGCCACCGCGCAGCTGCGGAACCTCGACGGCTCGGGGTACCTGTCGGGGAAGTGGGCGAACATCCGCTCCAACACCGGCGCCGCGGCGTACAGCACCAGCAACACGTTCGCCTACACCCGCGACCAGGACCAGTTCGAGCAGGTGATGGCCTACTTCTGGATCAACCAGGGCCAGGAGTACCTCCAGTCGCTCGGGTTCCGGCCCGACGGCCCGCTCCGGGCGATCCTGGCCCGGCCGATGGACGCCAAGATCGACCAGTACGGCATCGACAACTCCTACTTCACCGACAAGCACAACATCCTGCGGTTCGGCAAGGGCGGCGTGGACGACGCCGAGGACGCGGAGGTGGTCGACCACGAGTACGGGCACGCCATCCAGGGCGACCAGGTGCCCGGCTTCGGCACCAGCCTCGACGCCGGCTCGATCGGTGAGTCCTTCGGCGACTACTTCGCGGTCAGCGTCGGGCTCGCCGCGGACAAGCAGTACGGCTGGCCGATGAAGGCCGAGGCCGCCTGCCCGATGGACTGGGACTCGACGTCGTACACCCGGGCGCCGCACTGCATCCGGCGCTTCGACACCGAGATGACGGTCGCCACCCGCCGGGGCGAGGTGCACGCGGACGGGCAGATCTGGAGCCAGGCGCTGTGGGAGATCCGGCTCGGCTACCAGAGGCTCGGTCTCAGCACGGAGGCGTGGGACACCTCGCTGGTGCAGTCGCAGTTCTCCTACGCGCCCGACACCTCCTTCGGTGAGGCCGCGCAGGCCACCTACCGCACCGTGCTGGACCGCGACGGTGCCGCCGCCGCCGCGCTGGTCGAGCAGCGCTTCGCCGCCCGCGGGATCACGTTCTGATGGGCGAGTTCGTGCGCCTCGAGGTCGAGGACGGCGTCGGCACCATCCGGATCGACCGGCCCAAGATGAACGCGCTCAACGTGCAGGTGCAGGAGGAGATCCGCGAGGCCGCCCAGGAGGCGGCGACGCGCGCGGACGTCCGCGCGGTCATCGTGTACGGCGGCGAGCGGGTCTTCGCGGCCGGCGCCGACATCAAGGAGATGGCGGAGATGTCCTACACCGACATGGTGGAGCGCTCCGGCGGCCTCCAGTCGGCGTTCACCGCGGTCGCCAAGATCCCCAAGCCGGTCGTCGCCGCGGTCACCGGCTACGCCCTCGGCGGCGGCTGCGAGCTCGCGCTCTGCGCGGACATCCGGATCGCGGGGGAGGGGGCCACCCTCGGTCAGCCCGAGATCCTGCTGGGGATCATCCCGGGCGCCGGCGGCACCCAGCGGCTGACCCGGCTGGTGGGCCCGTCGGCCGCGAAGGACATCATCTTCACCGGCCGCTTCGTCAAGGCCGACGAGGCGCTGCGGCTCGGCCTCGTCGACCGGGTGGTCGCCGACGACCGGGTCTACGCCGAGGCGCTGGCCTGGGCCCGGCAGTTCAGCGGCGCCGCGGCGTACGCGCTGCGGGCCGCGAAGGAGTCGATCGACCGCGGTCTCGAGGTCGACCTGGACACCGGGCTGGAGATCGAGCGGGTCCAGTTCGCGGCGCTCTTCGCGACCGAGGACCGCTCCACCGGGATGCGGTCGTTCGTGACCGAGGGCCCCGGCAAGGCGGAGTTCCAGGGCCGGTAGCGGGACCGGAACGGGAACGTGTTCTCGCTCGGCGAGGGGTCGGCTACTGTGCGTGCTACTCATCAGAAGGAGACCTCGTGACCGACGCGAACAAGACCGAAGCCGACGGCGGCGGCACGCAGCAGAAGACGGAGACGCCGGTGGCGGAGCGGTCCGCCACCACGACGGAGGCCAAGCCCGAGAAGCGGCGCCGCACCGGCCAGAAGATGGTCGCGGGCGTCAACGGGCTGCGCTCCCGGATCGCCTCCCTGGTGTGGCTGGTCGCCGTGGTCTGTGCCCTGTTCCTCGCCGTCGGCGCGTTGCTGGTCGCCCTGAAGATGAACCAGGCGAACCCGATCGTCAGCTTCGTCCTCGACACCGCCGCCAAGCTCGACTTCGGCACCTTCAAGGACTTCACCGGCAAGGGCGCCGCCACCAAGGAGGCGCTGACCAACTGGGGGATCGCCGCGGTGATCTACCTGGTCGCCGGCAAGGTGCTGGACCGGGTCATCCGGCCCTGACCCGCGCCTGACCCGCCCAGGTCAGCCATGTGACTGACCCCACCCGGGGCCCGGTACCGCGCGTTGCTACGCGCGGGTAACCTCGGGTCCAACCGACTCACAGGAGGGGCCCCTCACCGGGCCGATGACAACCATGAACATTGTCGTATGCGTGAAGTACGTGCCGGACGCCACGGCGGACCGGCACTTCGAGAGTGACAACACCGTCGACCGCGTCGGCGTGGACGGGCTGCTCTCCGAGCTGGACGAGTACGCCGTCGAGCAGGCGCTCCAGATCAAGGAGAAGCAGGGCGACGACTCCACCGTCACCGTGCTGACCATCGGTCCGGAGCAGGCCACCGACGCGATCCGCAAGGCGCTGCAGATGGGTGCCGACAAGGGCGTGCACGTCCTCGACGACGCGATCGCCGGCTCCTGCGCGCTGAGCACCTCGCTGGTGCTCGCCGAGGCCGTGAAGAAGATCGGTGAGTGGGACCTGCTGGTGTGCGGGATGGCCTCCACCGACGGCTCCATGGGCGTGCTGCCGGCGATGCTCGCCGAGCGGCTCGACGTCCCGGGCGTCACGCTCGGCTCGGAGGTGGCCGTCGACGGCAGCACCGTCCGGATCCGCCGCGACGGCGACGTCGCGACCGAGACGATCGAGGGCACGCTGCCCCTGGTGGTGTCGGTGACCGACCAGTCGGGCGAGGCGCGCTACCCCTCCTTCAAGGGCATCATGGCCGCGAAGAAGAAGCCGCTGGAGACCTGGTCGCTGGCCGACCTCGGCGTGGACGCGGAGCTGGTCGGACTCTCGGCCGCCTCCAGCGTCGTCGAGGAGACCGAGGCCCGCCCGCCGCGCACCGCCGGCGAGGTCGTCACCGACGAGGACGGATCGGGCGCCACCGCGCTGGTCGAGTTCCTCGCCTCGAAGAAGTTCATCTGAGAAGGGCTGATCGAGTCATGAGCGAAGTTCTGGTTCTCGTCGACCACGTCGACGGCAAGGTCACCAAGCCCACCCTGGAGCTGCTGACGATCGCACGCCGCCTCGGCGAGCCGTCCGCGGTCGTGATCGGCTCCGCCGACGCCGCCTCGGCCGCGACCGAGGCGCTCACGTCGTACGGCGCCGAGAAGATCTACACCGTCGACGACGCCGACATCAAGGACTACCTGGTGGCGCCGAAGGCCGAGGCGCTCGCCCAGCTGGTCGAGAAGACCTCGCCGGGCACCGTGCTGATCCCGTCCGGTGGGGAGGGCAAGGAGGTCGCGGCCCGCCTCGCGGTCAAGACGGGCTCGGGGCTGATCACCGACGCGGTCGACGTCCAGGCCGGCGACGGTGGCTCCCCGGTGACCACGCAGAGCGTGTTCGCCGGCAACTTCACCGTGCAGGCGAAGGTCACCAAGGGCACCCCGATCATCACCGTCAAGCCGAACTCCGCGGCACCGGAGCAGGCCGCCGGCGCCGGGACGGTCGAGGCCTTCGCCGCGACCATCTCCGAGGGTGCGCGGACCGCTCGGATCACCGCCTCCGAGCCGCGCCAGGCATCGGGACGCCCGGACCTGACCGAGGCCGCGATCGTGGTCTCCGGCGGCCGTGGCACCGGGGGCGACTTCTCCGAGGTCGAGGGCTTCGCGGACTCCATCGGTGCGGCCGTCGGCGCCTCGCGCGCCGCCGTCGACTCCGGCTGGATGCCGCACGCCTTCCAGGTCGGCCAGACCGGCAAGACCGTGTCGCCGCAGCTGTACGTCGCCAACGGGATCTCCGGGGCGATCCAGCACCGGGCCGGCATGCAGACCTCGAAGACGATCGTCGCGGTCAACAAGGACGACGAGGCGCCGATCTTCGAGCTCGTGGACTTCGGTGTGGTGGGCGACCTGCACCGGGTGCTGCCCGCTGCGACCGAGGAGATCACCAAGCGCAAGGGCTGAGGTCCGCCCAGCCCGAGCGGTGCGCCAGCGCCACCGCCTCGAGCTGGGAGCCCACTCCGAGCTTGGTGAGCACGCCGCGCACCTGGGTCCGGACCGTGGCCTCCGCGACGTGGCCGTGTGCCGCGATCGCCGCGACACCATGACCGAGCGCGAGTGCCCGCAGCACGTGGGCCTCGCGCTCGGTCAGTCTCGTGAACGGTGCGAGGGCCGCCCGGGAGCGGCTCGCGGACTCGCCCGCCGCCCGCAGCAGCCGCTGCCGCTCGTCGACGGCCATCACCGGGCGGCCCGCCGCGGCGCTGCGCGCGGCCGCCAGCAGCACCTCGACCGGCTCGGTCTTGGCGAGCACGCCGACGGCGCCGGCCTCCAGGGTCGAGCCCAGCCGCACCGGGTCGGTGGACCCGCTCATCACCAGCACCCGCACGCCGGCCGCGGTCATCGGCCCGACGAGCGCGGCGCCGTCCCCGACCCGCGGCCCCAGGTCGAGGTCGAGCAGCACCACGTCGGGCGGGTCGTCGGTGACCTGGGCGAGCACCGAGGCGGCGTCGGTCAGCTCGGCCACCGTGCAGTCGATGCCCCCGAGCCGCGCCGCGAGCGCGATGCTCTGGGCGAGCAGCCGGTGGTCGTCGACCACCGTCGCCCGGAGGACGGCGGCCTCGCTCACGCGTCCACGCTCGCGGGCCGCGCGGCGACGGACCGCAGGCGACGCTCGACGGCGGGGAGGGTGACCACGAACGTCGCGCCGCCCACCCGGCTGCGCAGCTCGACGTCGCCGCCGTGCTTGCGCATCAGGGACCGGGCGACGTACAGCCCGAGCCCCGAGCCGGGGCTGCCGGGTCCGCGTGCGCCGCGGGCGAAGGCCTGCTCGGCCTCGATGAGGTCCAGCCCCGGGCCCCGGTCGCTGACCGCGATCTCGACGTCGGTCCCCACCATCCCCAGCCGCACGGTGACCCGGCTGCCCGGCGCGTGCACCCCGGCGTTGACCAGCAGGTTCTGGAGGACCGTGGCCAGGTCGCCGGGGCGGCCGGTGACCACGCCGGCGGTGCCGTGCACCCGCACGTCCTGACCGGTGGCGCGGCGGGTGCGGACCACGGTGCGGACCACCGAGCCGACCTCGAAGTCGACGACCTCCTCACGGCCACCGGTCTCCACCAGGTGCTCGAGGTGGCCGACCTCGTCGAGGGCGGCGGCCCGCAGCTGGCCGGCCTCGACGGGGTCGAGGGCGGCGCCGTGCGCGTCCAGGGTGTGCAGCGCGGCGCGGAGGCCGGCGACGGCGTTGCGCAGGTCGTGGGTGAGCTCCTCGCGCCAGGCGTCGTGCCGGGTGGCCGCCTCGGTGGCGGCGCTCAGCGCCCGGGACAGGGCCAGCGCGCGGTCCCGTTCGGTGGACAGCGCCTCGCTCAGGTCGCCGGCCGCACACCAGGTGGTGACCAGCGCGACCAGGGAGAGCAGCACGGCGGCGGCCGGCAGCCAGATGCCCGGGTCGGCGACGTCCAGCAGCCGCATCAGCTCGACCATGCCCAGCGCGCCGATCAGCGGGGCGAGCTGGATCGCCCAGGGCTCGTCCTGCCCTCGGCGGACCGCGACGGCGGCCACGCCCGCCCAGGCCGCCACCATGGCCGCGTCGAGGGTCATCACCGCGGGCAGGCTCACCTCCAGCCAACCGGGTGCCATCGCCCAGACCAGGGTGAGGGCGACCAGGGCCGCCGCGGTGGCGAGCCCGGTGCGGAGCGCGAGCACCCGGGGGCGCACGCCGCGGGAGTCGTCCTCGCCGTACGCCAGGGCACGCAGCAGCAGCGTGACGCACGCGAGGGTCCCGACGCACCGGGTGGCCGGGGCGAGCGCGGAGCCGGGGCTGTGGTCCGAGAGCGACCGGGCCAGGTGGAACAGCGGCAGCGAGAGACCGCCCAGCACCAGCAGGGCGACGCCGGTGTAGGCGCTGCGCGCGTCGGAGGTGACCCGCCAGCGGGCCAGTCGCAGACCGCCCGCGAGCAGGAAGCCGACGGTGGCGGCGACCCGGAGGGCCGTCATCGCCGCGAGCACGGAGAGCGGCAGGCTGGACCAGGCGGACAGCAGGACCACGCCGGCGCTCACGCACACGGCGGCCCCGGTGACGAGCAGGACGAGCCCGCTGCTGGGTGCGAGCACTCGTCCGGCGGCCATGCTCCAGTGTCGACGCTGCGGGGGCCGCTCAGCGACCCCCGAACAGGCCAGAGAGGCCTAGTCCATCAGAACTAATCGGGCGCGAGCGTCACGTAATTCCTCTGCCTGGGGAGGCGCACACGGAAGGGAAGGCCCCTGGGAGTCCGGCCGTCCCTCCGTGTGTGCCACGCCCCCCGGCTCGGACCCAAGTCTGCTGTCCGGCAGGAGGGGGCGGCATCCCCAGAATTGATGAACTAGCGGGAGCGACGTGCGGAGGAGAACGACGCCGCGCTGTGGCTGCCGGCGGACCCGGCGGCAGTGGTGGAGCGGCCGCGCCCCGAGCCACCCGCGCGCGAGGCGCGACCGGTGCTCGCACCGGCGCCCCCGGAGGAGGCCTGGCCGCCGCCACCGCGGCGCCGGTTGCGGCCCGCGCCGCCGGCGCCCGTGCCGCCCTGGCCCCCGGTGCCGCCCCGCTGGGGACGGCCGCCGCCGGAGCGGCCGCGGCCGGAGCCGCCGCCCTGACGCTCCGGCTCGGCGGCCGGCAGGTCCTTCGCGGCGAGGTAGGTGCGCTCGCCGGGGGCGATCTGGGACAGCAGCGCGTCACCGGGCTGGGTGCGGCTGACCGTCGGCTTGATGCCGGCCCGACGGGTGAGGTCGCGCACGTCGCCGACCTGGGCGTCCATCATCAGCGTGACGACGGTGCCCTCGGCGCCGGCCCGCGCGGTGCGGCCCGAGCGGTGCAGGTACGCCTTGTGCTCCACCGGCGGGTCGGCGTGCACGACGAGGCTGACGTCGTCGACATGGATCCCGCGGGCCGCGATGTCGGTCGCGACGAGCGTGGTCGCCGTACCGCTGCCGAAGGCGGTGAGGTTCCGGGTCCGGGCGTTCTGGGAGAGGTTGCCGTGCAGCTCGACGGCCGGGACGCCGCGCGCGTTGAGCTGGCGGGCGAGCGCCTTGGCGCCGTGCTTGGTGCGGGTGAACACCACGGTCTTGCCCGGGGCGGCGGTGAGGTCGGCGAGAACCGGCACCCGGCCGTCCTTGCTGACGTGCAGCACGTGGTGGGTCATCTTGGTCACCGGGGACTGCTCCGAGTCGACGCTGTGCGTCACCGGGTTGTGCAGGAAGCGCTTCACCAGCACGTCGACGCCGGCGTCCAGGGTGGCGGAGAAGAGCAGCCGCTGGCCGCTCTGCGGGGTCTTGTCGAGGAGCCGGCGGACGACCGGCAGGAAGCCGAGGTCGGCCATGTGGTCGGCCTCGTCGAGCACGGTGATCTCGATCGAGCCGAGGTCGCAGTGCCCGGACTGCACGTGGTCGGCGAGCCGGCCCGGGCAGGCGATGACGATGTCGACGCCGTTGCGCAGGCCCTGGATCTGCGGGTTGGGGCGGACCCCGCCGAAGATGGTGAGGGTGCGCAGGCCGAGGGACTGGGCCAGCGGAGCCATCGCGGCCTCGATCTGACTGGCCAGCTCCCGGGTGGGAGCCAGCACCAGCGCCCGGGGGCGACCCGGCTGGCGCCGGCCGCTGCTCGCGGCGAGCCGCGCGAGCAGCGGGAGGGCGAACGCGTAGGTCTTGCCGGAGCCGGTGCGGCCGCGGCCGAGGACGTCGCGGCCCTGCAGCGAGTCCGGCAGGGTGGCCGACTGGATCGGGAAGGGGGAGGTGATGCCGGCGGCGTCGAGCACCTGGACGAGCGGTGCGGGGACGCCGAGGTCGGCGAAGCTGGACGGGGGCGTGCTGGGGCGAGGGTTCGCCATGAAGGGGGACTCCGAAAAGCTAGAAGGGTCGTCCTGCCCGGCGCGACTCAGGTCCGGTGACGGTGTGGTCGCGGCGCTCGGTGGATGACGCGTGCCTGGCCCGAGGCAGAACTGATGGGGCCAGCACGACGACACTACCGGTCTGCGGCGTGACGGCACGAATCGAACACTCGTCGCACGGTGTGACATCCGCGACGCTCTCCTGGTTAGCGTGGACCCATGAAGCTGCGGTGGCTGGTGCTCGGCCTGCTCGTGACCGCGCTGCTGGTCACCGCGGGGGCGGTGACCGCCGCGCGGCTGCTCGACCTGTCCGGGTCGCTGTGGGTGCGACTGGTCGCCTTCACGCCGTACGCCCTGGTGCTCTACACCCTCGCGCTGCTGCTCCTGCTGCTGCCGGCCTGGCGCGCCCGCGGCTTCTGGCGGGGTGCGGCACGCGCGCTCGTCGTGGTCGCGCTGGTCGGCGTGGTGGTGCACGCGTCCTGGGCCGGGGCGCCGTACCTCGGCAGCGTCTCGGCGTCGGCCACCCACGGCGACCGGGTCCGGGTGATGACGGTGAACCTGCGGGTGGGCCGGGCGGACGTCCCGCAGGTCGTCCAGCTCGCGGTGCACCGACGGGTCGACGTGCTGGTGCTCCAGGAGGTCACTCCCGAGGCGCTGGTCCGGCTGCGCGAGGCCGGCGTCAGGCAGACGTTCGGGCACCATGCCGGCCGCGCGGCCGCGGGGGCCGCCGGGACCATGGTGTTCTCGCGCACCCGGATCAGCCACGTCCGGCGGCTGCCCACGCTGTTCGGCAGCTACGCCCTCGACGTCCGGCTCCCGGGGCTGCGCAAGGCGCCCGGGGGACGGGTGCACCTGCTCGCGGTGCACCCGCGCCCGCCGGTCGGCGACGTGGCCGGCTGGCGCGCTGACCAGATGGCGGTCCGCCAGGGCGCGCGCGGCCTGGCCCGCCCGACCGTGGTCGCGGGCGACCTGAACGCGACCATGGACCACGCCTCGATGCGCGAGCTGGAGGGTCGGGGCTACAGCGACGCCGCCACCCAGGCGCGGTCCCGCTGGCAGCCGACCTGGCCCTCCGCGGGGGTGGTGACCCGGATGGGGTTCACGGTCCCGCCGCTGCTGGCGATCGACCACGTGCTGGTCAACGACGGGCTGCGGGCGGTGCGCACCGACTCCTACGTCGTCGGCTACACCGACCACCGGGCCCTGGTCGCGACGCTGGTGCCCTGAGCCCGGTCGCACGCCGTACGCTGGTGGGTGCGATGAACGACACCACCGACCCGGTCTATCTCGACCACGCGGCCTCCACCCCGATGTACGCCGAGGCGGTCGCGGCGATGACCGCGCAGCTCACCCGGCTGGGGAACCCGTCCTCGCTGCACGCCTCGGGCCGCGCGGCCCGCCGGGTGGTGGAGGAGTCCCGCGAGACGATCGCCCGGGCGTTGAGCTGCCGGCCCGGTGAGCTGGTGTTCACCTCCGGCGGCACCGAGTCGGACAACCTCGCGGTCAAGGGGCTGTTCTGGGCCCGCCGCGACCAGGACCCGCGGCGCACCCGGGTGCTGTCCACGGCGGTGGAGCACCACGCGGTCCTCGACCCGCTGCACTGGCTCGCCGAGCACGAGGGTGCCGAGGTCGAGCTGCTGCCCGTCGACCGCACCGGCCGGCTCGACCTGGACGCCCTGCGCGCCTCGCTGGAGCGCGACCCGGCGTCGGTCGCCCTGGTCTCGGTCATGTGGGCCAACAACGAGGTCGGCACCGTGCAGCCGGTGGCCGAGGTGGTCGAGCTCGCGCACGCCCACGACGTCCCGGTGCACACCGACGCCGTACAGGCGATCGGCCAGGTGCCGGTGGACTTCGCGGCCAGCGGCGTCGACGCGCTGACCCTGACCGCGCACAAGGCCGGCGGACCGTACGGCGTCGGCGCGCTCGTGGTCCGGCGCGACCTGACCGTGACCCCGCAGCTGCACGGCGGGGGACAGGAGCGCGACATCCGCTCGGGCACGATCGACACCCCGGCCATCGCCGGCTTCGCCGCGGCGGTGCGGCTGGCCGTCGAGCGACAGCCCGAGCACGCCGAGCGGGTGGCCGCGCTGCGCGACGACCTGGTGCGCCGGGTCCAGGAGCAGGTCGGCGACGCCGCCCTCAACGGGGCCGCGCCGACCGGCGTCACGAGCCGGCTCCCCGGCAACGCGCACCTCACCTTCCCCGGCTGTGAGGGCGACTCGCTGCTGATGCTGCTGGACGCCCGCGGCATCGCCACCTCCACCGGGTCGGCCTGCTCGGCCGGCGTCCCGCAGCCCTCCCACGTGCTGCTCGCCATGGGCTGCGGCGAGGAGCAGGCGCGCAGCTCGCTGCGGCTCTCGCTGGGGCACACCAGCACCCAGGCCGACGTCGACGCGCTCGTGGAGGCCATCGCGCCGGTCGTGACGCGGGCCCGGGCGGCCGGTGCCGCCGCGGGCTTCGGCGCGTCGAAGAAGGTCGGCTGAGGATGCGCGTCCTGGCCGCGATGTCCGGCGGCGTCGACTCCGCGGTGGCCGCTGCCCGCGCCGTCGAGGCCGGTCACGACGTCACCGGCATCCACCTCGCGCTCTCGCGCAACCCGCAGTCCTACCGGACCGGGGCTCGTGGCTGCTGCACGATCGAGGACTCCAACGACGCCCGCCGGGCCGCCGACGTGATCGGCATCCCGTTCTACGTCTGGGACATGAGCGACCGCTTCCACGACGACGTCGTGGAGGACTTCAAGGCGGAGTACGCCGCGGGCCGCACCCCCAACCCCTGCCTGCGCTGCAACGAGAAGATCAAGTTCGCCGCCGTGCTCGACCGCGCCGTCGCGCTCGGCTTCGACGCGGTCGCCACCGGCCACTACGCGCAGCTGTCGCGGGGCGACGACGGGACCTTCGAGATGCACCGCGCGGAGGACATGGGCAAGGACCAGTCCTACGTGCTCGGCGTGCTCACCCAGGAGCAGCTCGCGCACGCCATCTTCCCGCTCGGCGACTCCCGCAAGACCCGGGTGCGCGAGGAGGCCGCACGGCGCGGGCTCCAGGTCGCGCAGAAGCCCGACAGCCACGACGTCTGCTTCATCTCCGACGGAGACACCGCCGGCTGGCTGCGCGACAAGCTCGGCACCGGCAGCGGGGAGATCGTCGACCACGCCACGGGTGAGGTGCTCGGCAGCCATGACGGCTCCCACCAGTTCACCATCGGCCAGCGCAAGGGTCTGCGGATCGGCCGGCCCGCCCCCGACGGCAAGCCGCGCTTCGTGCTCGACATCGAGCCCGTCTCCGGCACCGTGACCGTCGGCCCCCGCGAGGAGCTGACCGTCGACCGGATCGAGGGCATCCGGCCACGCTGGTGCGGCGCCGCACCGGACGCTCCGCTGCACGGCACCGTCCAGCTGCGGGCGCACGGCGACGAGCACCGGGCGGTGGTCGTCGCCGACGGCGACACGGTCCGCATCGAGCTGCTCGACCCCGCGCAGGGCATAGCGCCCGGCCAGGCCGCGGTCGTCTACGACGGCTCGAGGGTGGTCGGCTCGTGCACCATCGGCTCCGCCCGTCGTGGCCCGGTGACGGCGTGATCGCGGCCACCGGGGTCGGGTCGATGCCGGGCCGGGACGCGGCCGACTACGACCTCGCGGTCAAGGTGGTGCTCGAGGAGCTGCCCGACCTGCCGCACGTGCCCGAGCTGCCCGGCCGCGGCGCGCACGCGAACATGACCGGTCGCGCGCTCGCGGTGATGGCCGACCTCGGCGCCGATCTCCAGCCCGCCGGCTGGCGGCTGACCGACGCGCCCGGCCTCGACCACCGGCGCGCCCGGTCCCTGCTGGCCCAGGACCTCGACGCCGTCGAGGAGCACACCCAGGGCTACGCCGGGCCGTTCAAGATCCAGGTCACCGGTCCGTGGACGCTGGCGGCCACCGTCGAGCGGCCCCGCGGCGACCGGGTGCTCGCGGACCACGGCGCCCGCCGCGAGCTCGCCCAGGCACTCGCCGAGGGGCTGCGCGGCCACGTCGCCGACGTGCAGCGCCGGATCCCCGAGGCCCGGATCATCGTCCAGGTCGACGAGCCCGCGCTGCCGGCCGTGCTGGGGGGCCGGGTCCCGACCGCGTCCGGGTTCCACCGGCACCGCTCGGTCGACGCCCCGCAGGCGAGCCCGGCGCTGGAGTGGGTCTTCGCGGCGGTGACCGCCGCCGGCGCCACGCCGGTCGCGCACTGCTGCGCCCCCGACGTGCCGATCCCGCTGCTCACCGGCGCGGGTGCGGCCGGCGTCTCGGTCGACCTCGACGTGCTCCCGCCCGCGGCGTACGACGACCTGGCCGGCCTGCTCGAGCAGGGCCGCCCGGTGCACCTCGGGGTGGTGCCGACCACCGCCCCGACCGGCGCGCTGTCGGACAGCGTCGTGACCGAGCGGGTGCTGCGGCTGCTCGACATGCTGGGGCTCGACCCGGAGGTCGCCGCGGGGCTGGTGGTCACCCCGTCGTGCGGGCTGGCCGGCGCCGACCCCGGCTGGGCCCGCCGGGCGCTGTCGCTGTGCCGGACCGTCGCGGCCGACCTGCGTCCCTGACGCCGGCCGGCCGCTCTCGGACGTCTCAGTGGGCGCCGACTCCCTCCGGGATCTCGTCGACCGCCAGCTCCTCGTGCTTCACGTTGAGGAACAGCAGCACGATCAGGGTGCCCAGCCAGATCATCGCGGCGCCGGTGAGGAACGCCTGGGTCGCGCCCTCGGTGAAGGCGACGTTGCCGATCAGCTGCTGCACCTGCGCGACCTGCTGCGGGTCGCCGCCGCCGGCCGGAGCGGCCGACTGCGCCGCGGTCGCGAGCGAGGACACCTTCTCGGAGGTGAAGTGGACCGCGACCGTGGAGAGCGTCGCGAGGCCGAGCGCACCGCCGACCTGCTGCATGGTGTTCAGCACCCCGGAGCCGATGCCCGAGTCGCGCGCCCCGACTCCGTGGACGGCGGTCAGGGTGATCGGCACGAAGGTGAGGCCCATGCCCAGCGACATCAGCACGATGAACGGGAGGATGTCGCTCGCGTAGTGCGCGTCGACCGAGAGGCCGCTCAGCGAGTCGTCGTAGGGCAGCCGCGAGAAGCCGAACAGGGCGGCGCCCGCCATCGCCGTGCCGACACCGGCCAGCCAGCGCGGGTCGACCTTCTCCATCAGCTTGGAGGAGACGATCGAGGCCACGATGATGCCGGCGCTGAAGGGCAGGAACGCGACGCCGGTCCTGAGCGGGGAGAAGCCCATCACGTTCTGCACGAACTGGCTCAGGAAGTAGAACATCGCGAACATCGCCGCGGGCACCAGCATCATCGTGACGAAGCTGGTCGCGCGGGTGCGGTTGGCGAGGATCCGGAACGGCAGCAGCGGGTGGGCGACCCGGCGCTCGACGAGCACGAAGGTGGCCAGCAGGAGCGCGCCGACGACCAGCGAGACCGCGGTCCAGGTGTCGCCCCAGCCGTAGGCGGGGTTGCCGGCGCGGGTCAGGCCGTAGACGATGCCGACCAGGCCGAGGGTGCCGGACAGTGCGCCGGGCAGGTCGAGCTCACCGGGGTGCGACTCGCTCTCCGAGAGCAGCCGGGGGGCGGCCATCGCGGCCGCCAGGCCGATCGGCACGTTGATCAGGAAGGTCAGCCGCCAGCCGTCGACGACGTGGCCGAGCAGCGTCGGCTCCAGGCCGGTCAGCCAGCCGCCGAGGATCAGGCCGACGGCGGCGCCGGCACCGGACATCGCGGCGTACACCGAGAACGCGCGGTTGCGCTGCGGGCCGGCCGGGA
The DNA here is from genome assembly GCA_963800225.1 of uncultured Actinomycetota bacterium. Lineage (GTDB taxonomy): Bacteria > Actinomycetota > Actinomycetes > Propionibacteriales > Nocardioidaceae > Nocardioides_B. Next base: position 430,535 of record CAWDAF010000006.1, read on the forward strand.
AGGTCGTGGTGATCAGGGCCAGGGCGGCGGGGGAGGCGAGGGCGGCGCCGAGGCCCTGGAGGCCCCGGGCGCCGAGCAGCAGGGCCTCGTTGCCGGCCAGGCCGCCGAGCAGCGAGGCGACGGCGAACACCGAGACACCGACCATGAAGGTCCGGCGGCGGCCGTACAGGTCGCCGAGGCGGCCACCGAGCAGCAGCAGCCCGCCGAAGGCGAGGGAGTAGCCGGTCACGATCCACGACAGGTTCGCCGCGGAGATGTCGAGGTCCTTCTTGATGAAGGGCAGGGCGATGTTGGCGATGGTGGCGTCGAGCACGACCATCAGCTGCGCCACCGAGATGAGCACGAGCGCCCATCCGAGGTGACGGTGGCCGTGGGTCGAGCCCGGCTCCACGGCGGCGGGAGTGGTGGTGGTCATCGAGAGTCCTACTTCTGATCGGTCGGGTCGGGAGAGGTGGTGCGGGTGGCGGCGGGGAGGATGATCTCGTCCACCACGCGGGCGACGGTCTTCTCGTCGGCGGGCAGCCCGAGGACGAAGCTGCGGTGCAGGATGATCCCCGCCAGCGCCGGGGAGACCAGGTCGAGGTCGAGGTCGGCGGCGATCTCGCCGCGCCGCCGGGCCCGTTCGAACACGGCGCGGGTGACCTCGAGCTTGGGGGCGATCACCCGGGTGCGGAACTCCTCGGCGAACGCCGGGTCGTGGTGCACAGCGGTGATGACGCCGGCCATCACCTCGGCGGAGCGGGCGTCGGTCAGGCCGCCGTGGCCGCACGACATCCGCACGAGGTCCTCGCGCAGGCTGCCGGTGTCCACGACGGGGGCCTGCAGGGCCTCCTTGGTCTGGAGGAGCGCGTCGACGACGAACGTCGCCTTGGACGCCCAGCGCCGGTAGAGGGTGGCCTTGCTGGCCTTGGCCTCGGTGGCGACGGCGTCGAAGGTGAGCCGGTCGTAGCCGACCCGGGCGAGCAGCGTGAGCGCGGCGTCGAGGATCTCCGACTCGCGCTCACCCTCGACCCGCGGGCGGTGGACGAGGGGCTTCCGGGTGCCGGCCATGCGGGTGCTCCCTCCCCGGTGACGGGTGCTGTGACACGGATGAAACGAAACGGTTTCGTTTCATCGGGGAACGATAGACCGCATGCGTGATGCATGCAAATGAATCTGGGTAACGCCGGTCAGGCCGGGCAGGACGCGCCCAGCTGGACCAGGGCCCGGTCCGCCGCGAAGTGGTTCCAGTCCGGGATCCGGCGGAACATGTAGTGCCCGACGCGGCCCATGTCGTGGAACTCCACCGACGAGGCGACCTCCTCGGCCCGGAGGCAGAACGCCCGGGACTGGCGGGCGGAGGTGATCTTGTCGCTGCGGCCGTGCGCCACCGCGAGCCGGCGTCCGGCCAGCGCGGCGACCGGCTCGTCGGCGGGGAGCCAGGGTGCCAGGGCCACGACGCCGACGACGTTGGGGTGGTCCGCGACCGCGACCGCCGTACGACCGCCCATGGAGTGGCCCAGCAGGACCACCGGGAGGTCACCGTGCTCGCGGCGGACCTCGTCGAGCGCCCACCGGGCGTCGGGGACCGGGGACGGGGGAGAGCCGACCCGGGCGTTCCAGCCGCGCACCCCGTAGCGGAGCAGCCACACGTGCGCCCCGGACCGGGTCAGCCGGCCCGCCACGTGGTCCATCATCCAGCGGGACCGGCGCCAGGAGGCACTCCCGTCGTCGACCTCGGTGAGACCGTCGGCCTTGCCGCCGTGCAGCATCAGCACCAGGCCGGACGGGGTGCCCTCGGCCTCGCGCCGGGTGAGCGAGGGGGCCGGCCCGGGGGGCGTGGGTGGCAACGGCGGCATAGGGAGATCCTCTCCGGGCGGTCCAAGGGGGCGGTCGCAGAGGTTCGCGCTCGCGCCGTGCCCGGATGGGTCGGTGGGGCACGGCAGGATGGGGGCATGTCGCAGCTGTCCGATCCCACCTCGCCGTCCGACGCCCGGGTCGAGGCCGCCCCGCCGGAGGTCCGTGAGGAGCACCGGGACCTCGCCGAGCAGGTCGAGGACGCCCGGTGGCGCTACTACGTGCTCGACGACCCGACGCTGTCGGACGCCGACTTCGACACCCGGATGCGCCGGCTGGAGGAGCTCGAGGAGCGGTTCCCCGAGCTCCGCACGCCGGACTCCCCGACCCAGAAGGTCGGCGGGGCGGTCTCCACGGAGTTCACCGCCGTGGACCACCTCGAGCCGATGATGAGCCTGGACAACGCGTTCTCCTACGCCGAGCTGGAGACCTGGCGCGGACGGCTGGCGCGGGACGGGGTCGAGGACCCCGCGATGCTCTGCGAGCTCAAGGTGGACGGGCTGGCGATCAACCTGCTCTACGAGGACGGCCGGCTGGTCCGGGCCGCCACCCGAGGCGACGGCCGCACCGGGGAGGACGTCACCCCCAACGTGCGCACGATCGAGGGCATCCCGGCCCGGCTGACCGGCACCGCGACGTACCCGGTGCCGGCGCTGGTCGAGGTCCGCGGCGAGGTGTTCCTCCCGGTCGAGGCGTTCGAGCGGCTCAACGAGACGATGCGGGACGCCGGGCGCCCGCCGTTCGCCAACCCGCGCAACGCGGCGGCCGGCTCGCTGCGGCAGAAGGACCCGCGGGTCACCGCGACCCGGGCGCTGGCGATGGTCTGCCACGGGCTCGGGGCCCGGGAGGGGTTCACCCCGACCGCGCAGTCCCAGTCCTACGAGGCGCTCGCGGCGTGGGGGCTGCCGACCAGCCCACGGGCCCGGGTGCTGCCCGACCTGGCCGCGGTGATCGAGTTCATCGAGTACTACGGCGAGCACCGCCACGACGTCGAGCACGAGATCGACGGCGTGGTGATCAAGGTCGACGACGTCGGCCTCCAGCGACGGCTGGGCTCCACCAGCCGGGCGCCCCGGTGGGCGATCGCGTTCAAGTACCCGCCCGAGGAGGTCAACGCCCGGCTGCTCGCCATCGAGGTGAACACCGGTCGCACCGGCCGGGTGACCCCGTTCGGCCGGATGGAGCCGACTCGGGTGGCCGGGTCGACGGTGGAGATGGCCACCTTGCACAACGCCCACGAGGTAGGCCGCAAGGACGTCCGGCCCGGTGACACCGTGGTGCTGCGCAAGGCCGGCGACGTGATCCCCGAGATCGTCGGACCGGTGCTGGCGCTGCGGCCCGAGGGCACGCCTGCGTGGGTGATGCCGACCGAGTGCCCCTCCTGCGGGACGATGCTCGTCCAGCAGAAGGACGGCGACAAGGACCTGCGCTGCCCGAACCACCGGCACTGTCCGGCCCAGGTCCGCGAGCGGGTCTTCCACGTCGCGGGCCGGGGCGCCTTCGACATCGAGGGGCTCGGCTACGAGGCGGCCGTGGCACTGCTGGACGCCGGGGTGATCGTCGACGAGGGTGACCTGTTCGACCTCACCGCGGCGAAGCTGCTCCGGGCACCGCTGTTCACCCGGGCGCCCAAGAAGGGCGAGGGCGACGCCCCGGTGCTGTCGGCCAACGGCCAGCGGCTGCTCGACCACCTCGGCGACGCCCGGGACCGGCCGCTGTGGCGGGTGCTGGTGGCCCTGTCGATCCGGCACGTCGGGCCGACGGCGGCCCGGGCGCTGGCTGGGGAGTTCGGCTCGATGACCGCGATCAGGGAGGCCGGCGTCGAGCGGCTGGCCGAGTCCGACGGGGTCGGGCAGACCATCGCGGAGTCGGTACGGGCCTGGTTCGACGGCCCGGAGGGCGACTGGCACACCGCGATCGTGGAGTCCTGGGCGGCCGCGGGCGTGCGGATGGCCGACGAGCGCGACGCGTCCCGGCCGCGCACCCTCGAGGGGATGAGCGTCGTGGTCACCGGGTCGCTGGCCGGCTTCAGCCGCGACCAGGCCAAGGAGGCGATCCTGGCCCTGGGTGGCAAGGCCACCTCGTCGGTGTCGAAGAAGACCGACTTCGTGGTGGTCGGGGAGGCCCCCGGTTCCAAGCACGACAAGGCGGTCTCGCTCAAGGTCCCGGTCCTCGACGAGGAGGGCTTCCGGGTGCTGCTCGACGAGGGGCCGGACGCCGCGCGCGAGGTCGCGCAGGTCGGCGAGGAGGAGGGCTGAGCGGCCGGTCAGCCGGCCTCAGCGAGCATCCGCGTGGCCACGGGCAGCTGGTGCATCGCGCCGAGCAGGGCGGCGCGCAGCACGCGGCCGGTGTCCGCCGGCGCACCGCGGTGAGACAGCACGATCTCACCCCAGGTGAGCGCGTCGGTGACGATGTGCGGGTCGCCGGTGATCAGCGCGCCCGCCACGCTGCCGACCAGGTGCGGCAGCTGGTCGTCGAGCACCTGCTCCCACGGGCGGCCCTCGGCCGGGAGCTCCTGTCGGAGCAGCCGACCGGCCTCGTCGGAGAGGGTCTCGCGGTCGCCGAAGACCACGAACGACTCCTCGGCGCCTGGATGGGTCAGCGGCGGGGCCGGCGAGACTGCCGACGGCAGCTCCCTGACCAGCCGGCCGAGCCCGGTGGCGACGGGGGCGAAGGCGGTCGCACCGAGGGTGGCGGCCCGGCGTCCCTCGCGGTCGAACGCCGACCCGCCGACCACCACCGGCGTGCCGGTGTCGCGGACGGCCTCCACCTGCCGCCGTACGAGGGGGAGGAAGGAGGACAGCGAGCAGCTCAGCAGGACCGCGTCGGGGCCGGTCTCGTGGATGTGCCGGACCAGGCCCTGGGCGGAGGAGTTCGCGCCGAGGTAGCTGACCCGGAAGCCGTCGGAGCGCAGGTGCTCGGCGACCATCAGGGCGGGCAGCGCATGCCACTCCTGCTCCACGCAGGACACGATCAGCGAGGCCTCGCCGACGGGTGGGCGCACCTGCCGCTCCCGCTCGAGCGCCAGCGAACCGAGCACCGCCTCGCTGATCGCGGTGGCGGCGTGCTCCTGCGCCACGCTCCAGGTGTCGGCCACCCACAGCTCGCCGACCCGCAGCTGGGCCGGGGCGAGCAGCCGCTCGACCAGGGTGAGCACCTCGTGACCACGTCGGCGCAGGTCCCGTACCTGCCCCAGCGCGGCCGCCCGGTCACCGCGCTCCAGCGAGCCGAGGTAGCGGTCGACCTCCTCGGACCACGGGTCGGCCGCCCCGCTCACCGCTCCCCGCTGGCCTGGAGGGCGAGGATCGCGATGTCGTCGTGGGCACGGTCGCGCAGGTGGGCGGAGACGGCGACCGCGACACTCTCGACCTGAGCCCGCACGTCGCAGGCGCCGGTGTCGACCAGCACCTGGTGCAGCCGGTCGTCGCCGAACCGGCCGCGGTGCCCGGAGGCCTCCGTGACGCCGTCGGTGTGGAACAGGCAGGTCTCGCCCGGGGCCAGGTCGACCGTGACCGAGGCGTACGGCGTCCCGGGGAGCAGCCCGAGTGCCGTGCCCGTGACGAGCGGCTGCTCGACCGAGCCGTCCGCGCGGACGACCAGAGGGGCCGGGTGGCCGGCGGTGGCGACCTCCAGGCGGAGGGTGTCGCCGACCAGCCGCCCGCGCGCGCAGACCATGGTCACGAACGTGTCCCCGCCGTCGGCCAGCAGCACCCGGTTGGTGAGCTCGAGGACCCGCCCGGGATCGCGGTCGACCAGGGCCGCGGTCCGGACGGTCTGCCGCACCTTCCCGGTGAGCACGGCGGCCTCGACGCCCTTGCCGCACACGTCGCCCATCACCGCGGTCCAGTCGTCGGGGTCGCCGTGCACGTCGTAGAAGTCGCCGCCCAGGGCCTCGTGCTCGAACGCGACCCGGTAGTAGGCGGCGGACTCGACGCCGGTCAGCGTGGGCAGCGTCGGCGGGTTGAGGTCGCGCGACAGCACCCGCGCGACCCGGCGCGAGTCGGCGAGCGCGCGCGTGGTGTCGAGGGTGACCGAGACCCGGTGCGCGAAGTCCTCGAGGAACGCCACCGCGGCCTCGTCGAAGCCGTTGCCGCCGCGCAGGGCGACGGTGAGAGCGCCGTACGTCGTCCCGCGGGCCGTGAGCGCGATGGTCAGCATGTCGACCGGGCGGATCGTGGCGAGCGCGGCACGCAGCTCGTGGGCCGGGACCGCCGAGGCCAGCGCCGAGTCGGCGCGCTCGCCGTCGGGGACCATGACGAGGTCGGAGGCGCCGGTCGCGACGACCCGGCCGAGGCTGGAGGAGGGATCGAGCGCAGTGACCGGCAGGGACGCGGCGTGCAAGCCGCCCTCGACCAGGCGGGCCCGGAAGGAGTAGTGGCGGCCGTCCAGGACCGTCATCTGCGCCCAGTCGACGACGGCCCCGGTGAGCATCTCGAGGACCAGGTCGACGGCGCGGTCGGTGCGCAGCGCGCCGCTGAGACCGCGGTCGGCGACGGACAGGTAGGCGGCCCGGTCCGAGGCCTGCTGCAGGCGGTCGCTGACGCCGAGGGCGGGCGCACTCAGCAGCGCGGCGCCACCGGCGCCTGTCGGCTCACTCACGCACATCTCCTCATCAACGGTCATACCGACCCTAACCGAGGCCGTCCCCCGCCGTGGCACGCCCGCACACCACCCGCCGCCCGCCGGACGCGGGGAGAGCCCCGCCCGAGGCGTTCCCTAGGATGAGCGCATGCCTGACATCAGCCGTGACGAGGTCGCGCACCTCGCCGATCTCGCCCGGATCGACCTGTCCGACGCCGAGCTCGACCACCTTGCGCCCCAGCTCGCGGTGATCCTCGACTCCATCGCCTCGATCAGCGACGTGGCCGCCGACGACGTCCCGCCGACGTCGCACGCGCTGCCGCTGACCAACGTGTTCCGCGAGGACGTCGCCCGCCCGGGCCTGACGGCCGAGCAGGCGCTCTCCGGGGCGCCCGAGGTCGACCAGCAGCGCTTCAGCGTGCCGCGGATCCTGGGGGAGGAGGCATGAGCGACCTGACCCGCTCCACCGCCGCCGAGCTCGCCGACGCCCTCGCCTCCGGCGAGACCAGCTCGGTCGAGGTCACCCAGGCGCACCTCGACCGGATCGGCGTGGTCGACGGTGCCGTGCACGCCTTCCTGCACGTCGACGCCGAGGGTGCGCTCGCCGCGGCCCGGGCCTCCGACGAGCGCCGGGCCTCCGGCTCCGGGGCCTCCGGCCTCGACGGCGTGCCGATCGCGGTCAAGGACGTGCTCGCCACCCGCGGGCTGCCCACGACCTGCGGCTCCCGGATCCTCGAGGGCTGGGTGCCGCCGTACGACGCCACCGTCGTCGAGCGGCTGAAGGCGGCCGGCCTGCCGATCCTCGGGAAGACCAACATGGACGAGTTCGCGATGGGCTCCTCCACCGAGCACTCCGCCTACGGGCCCACGCACAACCCGTGGGACCTCGACCGGATCCCCGGAGGCTCGGGGGGCGGGTCGGCCGCGGCCGTCGCGGCCTTCGAGGCGCCGCTCGCCGTGGGCACCGACACCGGAGGCTCGATCCGCCAGCCGGGCGCCGTCACCGGCACGGTCGGGGTGAAGCCGACCTACGGCGGGGTGTCCCGCTACGGGCTGGTCGCGCTGGCCAACTCCCTGGACCAGGCCGGACCGGTCACCCGCACCGTGCTCGACGCCGCGCTGCTGCACGAGGTGATCGGCGGTCACGACCCGCTCGACTCCACCTCCGTGGACCGCCCGCTGCCCCCCGTCGTGGCCGCCGCCCGCCAGGGCGCCGCCGGGGACGTCCGCGGGGTGCGGATCGGCGTCGTCAAGGAGCTGACCGGCGACGGCTACCAGGCCGGCGTCCAGCAGCGCTTCGACGAGTCGGTCCAGCTGCTCGTCGGCGCGGGCGCCGAGGTCGTGGAGGTCTCCTGCCCGACGTTCGTGCACGCGATGGCGGCCTACTACCTGATCCTGCCGGCGGAGGCGTCCTCCAACCTCGCGAAGTTCGACGCCATGCGCTACGGCCTGCGGGTGCTCCCCGACGGCAAGGACTCCCCGAGCGCCGAGGAGGTGATGCGAGCGACCCGCGACCAGGGCTTCGGCGACGAGGTCAAGCGCCGCATCATCATCGGCACCTACGCGCTGTCCAGCGGCTACTACGACGCCTACTACGGCCAGGCGCAGAAGGTCCGCACGCTGATCAGCCGGGACTTCGCCGCCGCCTTCGAGAAGGCCGACGTGCTGCTGTCCCCGACGGCGCCGACCACGGCGTTCCGGCTCGGCGAGAAGCTCGACGACCCGGTGGCGATGTACCTCAACGACCTCGCCACCATCCCGGCCAACCTCGCGGGCGTCCCGGGCATCTCGGTGCCCGGCGGCCTGGCCCCCGAGGACGGCCTGCCCACGGGCGTCCAGGTGCTCGCCCCCGCGCTGGCCGACGACCGGGTCTACCGGGTCGGGGCCGCGCTCGAGGCGCTGCTCACCGACCGCTGGGGCGGCCCGCTGCTCGACCAGGCACCCGCACTGCAGGAGGTGACGGCATGACGACACGGACCGCCGAGGAGGTGCTCTCCTTCGAGGAGGCACTGGCCAGGTTCGACCCGACCATGGGGCTCGAGGTGCACGTCGAGCTGAACACGAACTCCAAGATGTTCTGCGGCTGTGCGACCGGGTTCGGCGCCGAGCCGAACACCCAGGTCTGCCCGGTCTGCCTCGGCCTGCCCGGGGCGATGCCGGTGGTGAACCGCACGGCCGTCGAGTCCGCGATGCGGATCGGCCTCGCGCTGAACTGCGAGATCGCCGAGTGGTGCCGCTTCGCGCGGAAGAACTACTTCTACCCCGACATGCCGAAGAACTTCCAGACCTCCCAGTACGACGAGCCGATCGCCTTCGAGGGCTGGATGGACGTCACGGTGCCGACCGAGGGGGGCGACGGGGAGACCGTGCGCGTCGAGATCGAGCGCGCCCACATGGAGGAGGACACCGGCAAGTCGCTGCACGTCGGCGGCGCGACCGGGCGGATCCACGGCGCCGACCACTCGCTGGTCGACTACAACCGGGCCGGCATCCCGCTGATCGAGATCGTCACCAAGACGATCCCCGGCACCCGCGAGCAGGCCCCGCTGGTGGCCAGGGCGTACGTCGCCCAGCTGCGCGACCTGCTGCTCGGCCTCGGCGTCTCCGACGTCCGCATGGAGCAGGGCTCGCTGCGCTGCGACGTCAACCTGTCGCTGGCCCCGGCCGGCTCCGGCGAGCTCGGCACCCGCACCGAGACCAAGAACGTCAACTCCCTGCGCTCGGTGGAGCGGGCGGTCCGCTACGAGATCGGCCGGCACGCCGCGGTGCTCTCGGCGGGCGGCTCGATCCTCCAGGAGACCCGGCACTGGCACGAGGACACCGGGGTCACCACCTCGGGTCGCGAGAAGTCCGACGCCGAGGACTACCGCTACTTCCCCGAGCCCGACCTGGTGCCGGTGGCGCCGTCGCGGGAGTGGGTCGAGGAGCTCCGTGCGTCGCTGCCCGAGCCCCCGCGCGTGCACCGGGCCCGGCTCCAGCAGGAGTGGGGCTTCACCGACCTGGAGATGCGCGACACCGTCGGCGCGGGCGCACTGGGTCTGGTCGAGCAGACCATCGCCGCCGGCGCCAGCCCGGCCACGGCGCGCAAGTGGTGGCTCTCGGAGATGGCCCGGCGGGCCAACGAGCGCGGCGTGGACATCGCCGAGCTCGGGGTCAGCCCGGCCGACGTGGCCCGGGTCCAGGCGCTCGTCGACGAGGGCAAGATCAACGACAAGCTCGCCCGACAGGTCCTCGACGGTGTGCTCGCCGGCGAGGGGTCCCCGGACGAGGTCGTCGAGCGGCGCGGTCTCGCGGTGGTGTCGGACGAGGGCGCACTCTCGTCCGCCGTCGACCGGGCGATCGAGGCGAACCCCGACGTGGCCGACAAGATCCGGGACGGCAAGGTGGCCGCCGCGGGGGCGCTGATCGGCGCGGTGATGAAGGAGATGCGGGGTCAGGCCGACGCCGGGCGGGTGCGCGAGCTGATCCTCGCCAAGCTGTCCTGACAGGTCAGCGCGTCAAGCCGTTGCTGGTCAGGCTCTCCTGACCGGTCAGCTCATCAAGCCGACCGGGGCGTAGCCGAGCCCGGGGAAGACCCCGGCGAGCGAGCGGTCGGGGAACCGGCGCGCGATCACCTCGGCGAAGACGTTGCGGTAGTCGGTGGTGACCCGCAGGTCGTCGTCGACCTGCCTGCCGTCGCCGAGGCCCGGCCAGCGGCCGTAGTACCGGCCGCCCCGCACGCCGCCGCCGGCGACCAGCATCATGTTGCCCCAGCCGTGGTCGAGGCCGCGGTTGCCGTTCTCCTTGATCCGCCGGCCGAACTCGCTGATCGTCACCACGGTGACCCGGCTGCGCAGGTCGGGACCGAGGTCGCGCATGAATGCGTCGAGCACCCGGGCGAACCCGCCCGTCATGGACTGCATCCGGCCCCAGCCGGTCGGCCCGTAGTCGGAGTGCATGTCCCAGGAGCCGAAGTCGATGGAGACCACGTCGGTGCCGACGTCGGCCTTGATCAGCTGGGCGGTGTCCTTCATGGCGTCGCAGAGGTCGGTGGCCGGCCAGTCCCGCGGGTAGGTGACCCCAGCGGTCGGGGTGTAGGCCGCGGCGGCGGCCGGTGCGATCAGGTCCACGGTCCGGGTGGCCGAGCGGTAGGCCTCGTAGAGCGGGACGCCCGAGCCGCCGCGCCACATCAGGTCCAGCTGGGTCCGCCGGCGGCCGGCCCACTGGGCGGAGTCGTCGTCGGTGCCGACCAGCGAGACGTCCGCGACCCGGGCCGCGGCGAGCGCCGGCGCCGGGCCCGAGAGCATCGTCGGCAGCACCGAGTCGGTGAGGTGGATGGCCTCGCTGGGGTCGGTGCGCTGGTTCAGCCCGATCATCCGGTTGACCCAGCCGCGGCGGGTGACCGAGCCGGTGTCGGCGTCCTCGATCTCCTCCATCGCGGAGAAGTGCGAGCGGTTCGGGACGGGCAGCCCGACCGCGTGCACCGCGGCGAGCTGCCCGGAGGTGAACAGCCACTCCAGCGGCTTCATCTGCGGGTGCAGGCCGAACATCGCGTCCTGGGCCACCAGGGACGCCTTCGGGACCGCGATGGTGGGCCGGGCGGTGTAGTAGGCCGGGTCGCCGTGCGGAACCACCATGCCGAGGCCGTCGATGCCGCCCCGCAGGCTGATCACCACCAGCACGTTGCCGCCGGTCGTGGCGGCGTACGACGTCTGCCGGAAGGCGTCGCCGAACATCGTGCCGGTCACCGTGGCTGCGCTGGTGGCCGCCATGCCCTGCATGAACCGCCGGCGGGACAGCCGGGCCGCCGTCTCGTACTCGCGGCAGCAGTCGGGGTCGTGTGTCATCGGGGCCGGTCCTTCAGTGCCGCATGTGGTCGGGGGAGTCGAGCAGTGCGCCGACCAGCCGCACGAACAGCCAGTGGCTGATCGCGTGGTCCTTGGTCACCAGGGTGCCGGGCCCGTAGCCGGTCGCGGCGACGGCCGCTCCCAGGATCCGGGAGTCCGACGGCTTGCCCAGCAGCAGCCGGCAGAGGTGGTCGACGTACCGGTCGAGCCGGATCGTCGGCTGCGGCAGCCAGGAGGCGGGGGTGCGGTAGCCGACGTCCTTGGTCGGCCACCAGCCGGCGGTGAGGTCCCAGTGCATCCGGAAGGAGCTGAGCATCCGGGTGGCCGAGGCCCAGGCCGCGGCGCCGTACGGCGACCCGTCCGGTCGCGGCCACTGGTAGAGCAGCGTGGTCTGCGGCACCCAGACGCAGGCCCGGGCGAACGACTGCCCGCCGGTCGGCGCCTTGACGTGCAGGCCGAGCACCCGGCAGGTGGCGACGAAGTCCTCGACCGGGGTGCGCACCAGGGTGCCGCGGGAGGCGTAGAAGTCCGGGTGCGCGACCAGCGTGCGCAGGGCGGCCTTGATGTCGGTGCCGGAGTCGCGGAACGCCTTGGCCACGGCGGTGACCAGTGACGTGGACGGGGTGTCGGAGACGAACTTGTGGGCCAGCTTGCGGGCGATGTTCTGCGCGGTGGCCGGGTGCCGGGCCAGGTAGCGCAGGTAGGCGACGGTGACGGAGCGGCCGTCGGTGGAGGCGTTGGCGCTGCTGAACCCCAGCACCCGCACCGGCCCGGTGGTGTGCCGGCCGCGGTCGTAGAAGGGGTCCCAGGAGCCGAAGGCGTCGACGGTGTAGCCGGAGAGGATCTTCGCGGAGTCCTTGACCATCGCCTCGGTGTAGCCCGAGCCCCGGCCGACGGTGTGCAGCTCGAGGAGCTCGCGGCCCTGGTTCTCGTTCGGGGCGCCCTTCACCGAGGTCCAGTTGTCGAGGTAGAGCAGCATCGCCGGGTGCAGTGCCGCGGCGACCAGCAGGTCGTCGAAGCGGCCGAGGGCCCGGGTGCGGAGCATCCGGTCGTAGGACGCGCGGTGCACCCAGCCGAGGTCGGTGTCGGCGTGCACGTGCAGGTGGTTGGACCAGAAGTCGACCATGTTCTCCAGCACCTGCCGCTGGGAGTAGACACGGCGCAGCATCGAGATGCTGGCCAGGTCGGCGGCGTACTCCCAGCCGCCCTTGGTCCCGGCCTGGTTCTTGGCCCACTTGGTGGCCGGTGGCTGGGCCAGGTCGGGGAACCACGACGGCAGCGCCGTGGCGAGGGCCGACTCGGCGACCCTGGCCGGTGCCAGCTGCTGCTCGAGCCACCGGGGCGCGGTGCCGGCGGCGCGCAGCTGCGCGAAGCTGCCGCGCGAGTAGCCGCAGCCGAGCCGGTTCAGGAAGTGTCGCTGTCGGGCGTCGGGGACGGTCGTGGCCGGGTAGGGGTTCACCCGGTACGTCGTGGCGGCCAGCGCCGGACCGGGGCCCAGTGCCTGGGTCGCGACGGTCGTGCCGAGCACGGTGGCCCCGCCTGCGAGCAGCCGACGTCGGGTGGGTGCGTCGGAGGTCATGCCCCCTCCATCGGCCGGGCGGGCCATCACCTTGAGGCAAACGGCACGAGCAGGTCTCACCGGGTGTGTCCCATCTCCCGGGCCGCTCGATCCCCGGAAATCCGGACTCACTCTCAGCCGACGTGCGGACGTCCGGGTCTGCTCAGGTCGCAGTGACGGCGTCCGACGTGGTCGCATGCTCCTCGCTGCCGCGGCGCAGGACGATGACCACACCGACGATGGCCAGGGTGAATGCCACGTACTCCAGGAAGCCGAGGCCGTTGAACAGTGACGTCGCATCGACGGCGGCGTCGTGGAACGCGAGGGTCGTGAAGTCGAGGACCGATCCGGCGACGAACGCGATGGCGATCTGCTGCAGGGTCGAGCCGAGCGACTGTCCGAAGAGGAGGTTGAGTGAGTGGATGAGCCCGAACAGCAGGCAGCTGAAGAACCAGGCCATCGGCTCCCTGAAGCCGCCGCGCAGGCCGACCAGGCTCGTGCCACGTGTCAGCATCTCCTCGCCGAACCCGACGAGCAGCGTGCCGATGGCCAACCAGAAGACGTAGGAGGCGGAGCGGTCCGCAGGTCCGAAACCGCCGAGGAGCGAGCCGAGGCCGGGCAGGAACATCAGCACCGGGACGGCCCAGAGCCACCGCGGGGCACGCCGCTCCTCGTGGATCGCTGGCCTCCACCAACCCAGGTAGCTCGTCGCAGCAGCCATGAACACGGACGCGAGAGCGACCGGAAGCACGATCCCTTGGACGATGTTCGAGGTCGAGTCACCGACCGCGTCGTAGTCGAAGCCGACGATGATCCAGGTGATGGCCACGATGACCATGTAGACAGCCGCCAGACCGAGCGTGATCAGTGGGCGAGGTTCGAGGCGCATGTGGGCTCCTTCGGGGGAACCGGGGGAGGGCTCGACGTCTGCGGGGTGCCTCTCAGCCACCGTCTTCGCGTCCGCGTTCCGGCATGCTGCCGCCGGGGCTGAGAGGGTGCGCCTGCGCGCCGCCTTGGATGGCGCTGTCCACCGCGGCCGGGTCCCGGTGGTAGTAGCGGACCAGTGCGACGACCCGCGATGGACTCCACGAGCAGGAAGCTCAGCAGAGCGGCCAGCACGAGGCGGACGATGTCGCCGTCAGGCAGCAGGCTCCGCTCAGCGACGAGCTTGATGATGATGAGGAGACCCAGCGCGACGAACGACTCGACGCTGTAGCGCAGGATGATGCCCTTGTGCTGGGCCGCGGCCGCGACGTAGGTCGAGCGCGCACGGCATGCACCGCACACCAGGCCCGCGACTCCGCCAGCCAGCGCCGCGAGCGCGTGGACGGGCTCGCGCTCAAGGTCGGAGATGATCAGGGAACCGACCACGAGGACGGCCACCAGCGGCTCCAGCTCCTGCATGCGGAGCGTGCGGAACCTCTCGTTGCGCTCGAGCACCACGCCCGGGTCGCCCTTGGCCGCCTGGGTGCCTGCTCGGCTCTCCCGAACGATGAGCACCAGCAGAACCAGCAGCAGGATGGACGAGTAGGTCTCCACGACGACGGTCTCCTGCCGTGATGCGGCCAGTGAGTGACGACGAAGCGCACTCTGCGCGCTTGCAGGTGACGTGGACGAGCGTGCCTGGTCGTCGTGAGAAGCAGGCCTCCGTCGCCGGCATTGTGTCCAGGGTTTGTCTCAGGCTGAGCATGAGGATTGGACCGGGTCCTCGATCCGGCGCGCGGGCCGGGTGCTGGTCGAGCTAGTCGGTGGTCCCGAGGAGTCGTCTGGCAAAGGGGTTCACCGGCGGCACGCTAAATGTGACCATCGCCTTGCGGGCACAGCGCTCGAGGCGTTCTTCTAGCCGACGTCTTTGGTGGCATGATTGTGGCATGAGTCGCACACGCTTGAGCACGACGGTGGACGCCGACCTCCTCGAGAGCGCTCGCAAGGCGGTCGGGAAGCCGGACTCCGTGCTTGTCGACGAAGCCCTCGCGGCCCTGTTGGCTCGGCATCGCGCGGCCGAAGTGGACGCCAGCTACGCCGCGTACGACGCACATCCGCTCGACGAACCAGACGAGTGGGGAGACTTGGCCTCGTTCCGACGCGCGGTCGCAGCCTCGTGACGGACCTCCCCGCACGAGGGGAGGTGTGGTGGTGCGAGATGTCCGAGATCGGCCGCAGACCTGTCGTCGTACTGTCTCGTGACGCAGTCATCCCGCGGCATCGCCGCGCCCTCATCGCCCCCTGTACGACCACGATCCGAGGCCTTCGAAGCGAGGTTCTCCTCGAACCCGGCGACGATCCGGTGCCACTTCACTGCGCCGTCAATCTCGACTCGGTCGAAAGCGTCTCGATCGCGATCCTTGTTGAACGCCTTGGACGGGTGGCCGAGGCCCGGATGCGTGAGATCTGCACCGCCCTCGCAATCGCAGTCGACTGCTCAGACTGAGCGCCGCTCAGCACCGGTCGGGGATCCACATGCGAGACGCCGGGGCCGCTCGTGGGGCGTCGGCCGGCCGGACAAGCCCCCGGTGACCGTGACGGACCACAGCGCCGACGTCGCCCGCCGACGGCCCGCCTCGTTGCGAGAGCGAATTCGGGTCCTCCTCTTGCGCCATAAGACCAGCAAATCGGCAGAAAGTGACCTACGGTGTGCCTCGGCCCGCACCGGGTCCCAGGCACAGGGGGAGTCATCATGTCCAGCATCTCCAGATGGGGTGCGCGCGCTTTCGCCGCAGTCCTCGCACTCGCTCTGGTCCCGGCGCTGACGCCGGCCAGCTCGGCCAGCGCCGACCAGCTTCGGTACCACGACGCCACCCACGACGTCGTGAAGATCGACCTCGCCGACGGCGAGTCCGCCAAGCCGGTTGCCGACCCCGGTGCAACCAACGGTGACATCAGCGACGTGTTCGTCCACTACCGCTCCGGTCGCCTGGTGATCCGCGCCAACTACGTCGACCTGCGTCCGCGCAAGCACACCGTGCTCACCTTCACCGGCGAGATCAAGACCAACGAGAAGCGCCGCTGGCTCTACCAGGTCGAGACCTCTCCAGGGAGGTACGCCGGTCACGATGAGCTGCGCAGCTACCGCACCTACCGCAAGGCCTGCGAGATCGGGCACATGTTCAACTACCGCGAGAACTTCACCCGCGTGGTCGTCCCCCTCTCCTGCCTGAGCAACCCGCGCTGGGTCAAGGTCAGCGTGGGCGCGGCCACCCTGACACTGGACCAGAAGGCCCTCAAGAAGTTCCTCGAGGGCGGCACCGACGTCCTCCCGCACGGCGTCGTCGTAGCCCGGGGTGACGACGCCGGAGGGAGCGACGTGGCCGACCGCCTGCGCTTCACACCCCGCATCTACCGCTGAGACCCGGCACGCCCGACCCCAGAACAACGCGCATGCGCGGCTCCCGACGGCCGCACGCACCCCGGTCGCTCGCGCCGGTCAGCAGGGGCGACGTCAAGGCGGACGCCGGCCACCGCACTCCCGGGCAGGGTGAAGACAACCCGCGGCTCTGTCTCGGTGGTGTCACCGCGACACCGGCCTTGGCCGCGATCCGCTGGCGTTCGATGGCGCGGTAGACCGTAGAGCGGTCCACGCCGAACAACTCGGCGACCTCGAGGGTGCTGTACTCGCCGCTGTGCACCAGCGACACGAGGTGCGCCTCCTGCTTCCGGCTCAGCTTGGGCTGTTTGCCGCGCAGCCGGCCCTTGGCCTTGGCGACCTTCATCCCGAGCATCAGGCAGGGATCGGGCCAGACGGTCGAGCTTGGTGACCACGAGCGTGTCGCCGGCGCGGCTGGCTGCAAGCGCCTCCCGCAGTCCCGGTTGCTCGCGGTTGGTCCCGGTAAATGAGCGCGTCACGGTCACCGTGCATGGCAAGCCGTCTGCCGTCCTCATCGCGCCGGAAGATCTGGAGTCGCTTGAGGAGACCATCGCGATCCTGTCCGACTCCGAGGCGCTGCATCGGCTCGCCTCGGCGGATGCGGAGCTTGCGCGCGGTCAGGGCGAGTCCGAGCACCAATTGGCCCACGCGATGAACGCTCGACGTCGGCAAGATGCGTGACTGGGTCCGACGAACGCTTCACGCTGGTCATCGCCCCCACGGCCAGAGGACAACTGACTGAGCACCTACCCCCGGCCGTGGCGTTCGCCGCGCACGAGTTCATCGCCAGCGCACTTCTCGACGATCCCCATCGAGTCGGGAAGCGACTGCAGGCCCCGCTCGATGACCGCCACAGCGCCCGACGCGGCGCCTACCGCGTCATCTACCGCATCGATGACGAGCATCAGACCGTGACCGTCGTCGACGTCGCCCACCGACGAGACGCCTACCGCACCAACCGGTGATCCCCGGGGCGCCAACGGTCGTGCCAGATGAGGATCCACAATCGGGGATCCGCCTTACCGCCTGGCCTGTCGCCGCGCAGAGTGCCGCACCTCGTTTGTGAGCCTGGCTCCCAGCCCGTCCTGGGCGCGCAGCCGGCGACCTGGTCACCGCCGACGTCGTGACCGGCATGCTTTGGCGGGCCGCCATAGCTTCCGAACTCCGTAGCCCCGGTAGTTTCATCCCGCACTCCCCGGAGTGCCGGCCACCGCTCCTCGTCGCGCTGAGCACGGATCGGGAGCGGCCGAGACTTCTCGGGCCCGGCAGGTGCTGAGTCCGGGGGCGGCGGGGCGTCCCGGTGACGACGCGATGAACCCGGCTCGGTTGGTGTCTCGATCCGTATCCACCCCGCGAGGTCTTGATGTCCGTCACCGACGAGCTGCCGTACCACGACGAGCGCAACGACGCCGGCATCTACCGCCATGCCCTGCACCCGCCGAGCCCGTCCCCAGCGTGACAACGGCATTGTGCCCGAGCCCCCACGTCCCGCGAACTGGGTTGAAGTGCGCCTCGACCGGCTGTCAGAATCGCTGGTATCAGCGCACGAGAGGCAGGTGCCCGACGATGGCGACGATGGTGCTGGTGCACGGGGGCTGGTCCGGAGGTTTCGTGTGGGACCGATTGGTCCCCGAGCTCGAGACCCGGGGACACACGGCGGTCCCGATCGAGCGGATGCCCAGCGTGGGCGACGACCCGGCCGCGCTCGGAGGGTTGCACGACGACGCCGCGCACCTGCGCTCGGTCCTCGACGAGACAGACGACGACGTTGTGCTCGTGAGCCACAGCTCCGGCGGACTGGCAGCCTCCGAGGTCGCCGACCACCCAGCGGTCCGCCGCTCTGTCTACGTCGCGGCCTTCCTCGTGCCGCAGGGCATGTCCCTGATGGAGATGCTCGCCGACGCCCCGCCGATGGACTGGCAGGTCCCGCGTGAGGACGGCGCGATCGAGATCACCGACGATATCGACGTCGCGCACCAGGGTATCGCCCACGACATCCCGCGCCAGGAGTTTGCGACCTATCACCCGCGCTACGGCCTGCAGTCGATGGCCGCGCTGGGCACCCCGGTCTCAGCGGCCCCGCACCCGCACACGCCCGTGTACGTCGTGTGCGACGACGACCGGATCGTCCCGGTCCCCGCGCAGGTGCAGATGGCCGGTTCAATCGGTGCCGCCGTCGAGCACCTGCCCAGCAGCCACTGCCCGATGCTGTCAATGCCCGCCGAACTGGCCACTATCCTGGACCGCGCTGTCTGAACCGTCCGCGTGTGACGGGAAGCCGACGGCGCTCACGCCGACGAGGAGTACGCCGGTCCCGGCGCGGGTCCGCTCGCCCAGCGACCAGGCTCAGGGATGCCCTCGAGCGTCGACCCGGCCGCTCTCGTAGGCCCAGATCACGATCTCGACGCGGTTGCGTGCCGAGAGCTTGGTCATGAGGGCGCTGATGTGGGTTTTGATGGTGCTGAGCGAGAGGTAGAGCTCCTCGGCGATCTCGGTGTTCGTCCGGCCGGCGGCGACCAGGTCGAGGACAGCCTCCTCCCGGGCGGTCAACGGCTCGACAGGCTCCGCCACCGCCTCGCCGCGGGACGAGGCGAAGGTCGCCAGGAGCCGAGCCGTGACGGCTGGCGCGATCAAGGCCTCGCCCGTCGCGGCGGATCGAACGGCGCGGGCCAGGAGGTCGGGGTCGGCGTCCTTGAGTAGGAAGCCGCGGGCGCCGGCCCGCAGCGCGTCGTATACGTACTCATCCTGGTCGAAGGTCGTGATCACGATGACGGGAACTGGGTCCTCGACCTGGGGCCCGGCGACCTGTCGGGTGGCCTCGATCCCGTCGAGGTTGGGCATCCGGACGTCGAAGAGGCAGACATCAGGACACAGCGACCGGACTTGCTGAACGGCCTCGAGCCCATCGCGAGCCTGCCCGACGACGTCGATCGAGGGTTCAGCATCGAGGATCGTGGCGAGGCCCACGCGAACCATGTCCTGGTCGTCTGCGATCAGCACCCGCACCGGCGCCGTCATGAGCCGGCCTCGGTGTCGACCGTGGCGACCGGGACGGTTGCCTCGACAGTCCAGCCGCCCTCGGGATCGGGGCCGGCGCTGACGGCGCCGCCCAGCAACGACAGACGTTCCCGCATGCCGACCAGACCGTAGGACGGGCTCGCGCGTCGCCCGCGCCCCGAGGTCGCCGGTCGCCCGTCGTCATGGACCCGCAGCCTCACTGTGCTCTCGTCGCCGCGTAGGTCGACGGAGACCACCGAGGGGTCCTGGGCGTGACGGCCGGCGTTCGTCACCGCCTCCTGCGCCGCGCGGAACAGGGCCGACCCCACCGGCGCCGGCAGTCGGTCGAGGTCGCCGGAGGTCCGGACGACGACCCGAGGGCCGGGGGCGTGCTCACGTGCGAGCCGCGGGATGTCCGCGATGCCATAGGTCGGACTCCGGTCGTCGCGGGCCTGCTCGTCCTGGCGCAGCAGTGCCACCATCGTCCGCATGTCGTCCAGGGTCCGCGCGGCGGCGTTTTCCACCCCGTCGATCGCCTCGGCGGCGGCGCCGGGGTCGGTGCGGGCTCGGACCTTGGCTGCCCGGGCGTGCATCAGGATGCCGGAGACATGGTGGGCGACGGTGTCGTGAAGGTCGCGGGCCAGCCGTTCACGCTCGCGTGCCCTGATCTCCTCGCGGGCGCGCACCTGGGACCGTGCCCAGAACCGCACCAAAGCGCCGATGGCCACCGGCAGCATCAGCGCCCCCACACCGAGCGCCATCGAGGAACGACTGGAGCCGTAGAGCGGCTCACGCGCCAGGTGAACCACCAGCAGGTAGCAGCTACCCGCGACCACCGCGCGCCCGCTTGCCCAGCGGCCCAACGAGTATGCCACCAGCAGGACGACGGCGGTGACATTGAGCACGCGGTTCGGCTCCCCGGCGAGCGCGGGGACGACTCCGGCGACGGTCTGGGCGGCGTAGGCCACGATGAGCATCGTCAGCGGGTGGCGAGGTCGCCACAGCAGCGTGGCGACACACACCAGCGCCCACCCCGCGTGCCAGAGCGGCCATACCATGTCCTCGCGAAGCCCGGCCTCGAGCGCCGTGACCGGGACCAACCCGGCGACCAGGGCACGGTCCCACCACGCTGACCCCGCGGGAGCGATCACCTGCGGTTCGTCCCAGAGCGCGCGCAGCGCACCTCCGCCCATCGCCTCAGCCTAGCCGCCGACGCCGGTGACCGGATGGAACTTTCGGTTGGCTCGGTCCGGCCCCAGGGACGAGACGGCTGCGGCCCTGGCTCCGATGTGGCGGCGCGCCAGTTCCCAGAGGATCGATGCATGAGACGACACACCGCTACCACCGCACTCGACACCGCCACCACGGCCGGACAGGCTCCGGGTCCTCCTCCCACCTCCTCGCCCCGAACGTCGCCCGCTCTGATCCGCGCCGGCGGCACCGCCGCTCAGGTCGTTGCCGGCACCTACGTCGTGGGCTTCCTCGTGATGGCCGCCTACCTCGTCCCTCGCGGATTCACCGGGCCCGTGGAGGACCCCGCGGGCTCGCTCGGCTTCCTCCTGGACCACCGTGCCGTGCTGGCCGGCTGGTACCTGGTTCTCTACCTCCTCGGTGGAGTCGCGATGGCCTTGGTCTCGCTCGGAGTCGGCCAGCGACTGGCCGCGGCTCCCGCGCTTGGCCGGTTCTCCACCGCACTCGGGCTGATCTGGTCGGGACTGCTCGTCGCCAGCGGGAGCATCGCCCTCGTCGGGCAGCACGCCGCGGTGACCCTCCACGCCCAGGACCAAAACCTCGCTGTGAACACGTGGGTCTCGACCAGCGTGGTCCAAGATGCACTCGGCGGCGGCATCGAGGTCGCCGGCGCCCTCTGGATGGCCGTGGTCGGACTCGCCGCGCTACGGACCCGCGCTCTCTCGGCCGGGTTGGGCGGGCTCGCACTCGGCCTCGCCGCCGCCGGCATGGTCACCGTCATCCCGATCGCGTCCGATGCCGCGGCGTCCATCTTCGGGCTCGGACTCATCGTCTGGTTCACCTGGCTCGGACTCGCACTGCGCCGACGCTGAGGACCCGGGCACACACCTGCGACCACGGCCGGTCCGCCGCCTATGCGTGGCGGACCCGCCGTGGGCTCCTGACAGCTCAACAACCCCCGCGACAACCGTGGAGTCACCACGTCACCACGTCGCCTACGCACGCTGGCCCTGCTCGGCGCGCTGCCCCTCACCGCAGTGGCCGCCTTCCAGATCGCACGGTGGCTCGGCGCCCCGTACGGCGACGCAGTCCCGGGGGCCACGCCAAGACCGTCGACGGTGCTCTCACCTGGCCCTATCGATGGGCCGCACTGGCACCAGCAGGCATCCACCTGACGATGGCCTGGCTGTTCCTGGCGCGCGCCGGCATCGTCCGCGTACGTCGGCTCAGCACCCGCGGTCTGCGCACGACCACTGGCGCGATCGCTGGGTTTATGGCACTCAACACCGAGG
Organism: uncultured Actinomycetota bacterium; assembly: GCA_963800225.1. Classification (GTDB taxonomy): domain Bacteria; phylum Actinomycetota; class Actinomycetes; order Propionibacteriales; family Nocardioidaceae; genus Nocardioides_B. The sequence goes on from CAWDAF010000006.1 coordinate 452,180, forward strand.
CCAACCTGACCTCCCCACACCCGCTGGAACGCTGGATGGGCGCTGCCACATTCGCGATCGGCCTCGCCGGCGCCGTACTCGCCGCCGACGCCCACGGCTGCTGCCGCCTCGTCAGGCCGCGGATCCACTCGCAAGCGGAGACCGCGAGATGAGCATGAGGCTCCACAGGAAGGCACCTGGGGCTCGGCACGCGGTGGATGGCGAATCCGGCCCCAGCCGTTGGCCACTGCCCCGTGCCGGTGCCGGATCCCTAAGTGGACGCGCTGGTCGTGCCGGGCGAAGACGCACGGCCTTGAGGCTGCTGTGCGGGCGTGCGGGCGATCGGATACCCGAACGAAGCGCCATCAGGCTCGTTCGGCCTTCCACCACCCAGCGGCAGGCAAAGAGAGACAATCAGTC
>CAWDAF010000007.1:0-173861 GCA_963800225.1 uncultured Actinomycetota bacterium
CGACCGCCTGGTCAACGCCAGCGGAGCCTGAGCGGGCCTTGCCCACGCTGGTGCAAGAGGTGTGAAGGCCTGCGACTTCGTCGCTGCGTTGAGGGATGAGAATCGTGGGGTCGCTCGGCGACGTCGGATCACACTGGTGCGGGTGAGCCCGTAGAGGTGTATGGCGTGGGGTCTTCGGGTGCCTTTGGATTGTTGCTGCGAGCACGTGGGTCTGTATCCCGGCAGAAGACCTTCCGAGCGACACCCGGCCGCGATGGCCGCGGCTGTGGGAGACGGGAGGGAGCTCGCCATGGAGGTGCTGTACGAGCGGGTCGCTGGCCTGGACATCGGGAAGGCGTCCTTGACGGCGTGCGTGCGGATGCCGGCTGCTCGACGGTCGCGTCGTAGTGAGACCCGGACGTTCAAGACCACGACCGGTTCCTTGCGAGTGATGCGGGACTGGCTGCTGGAGAACGGCGTGACGATTGCGGCGATGGAGTCGACCTCGACGTACTGGAAGCCACCGTTCTACTGCCTGGAGGAGGTGATGGAGGTCTGGCTGCTCAACGCCGCGCACATGAAGGCAGTGCCTGGCCGCAAGACCGACGTGCGTGATGCGGAGTGGATCGCGCAGCTGCTCGAGCACGGGCTGTTGGCGCCGTCGTTCGTGCCGCCGCCGGAGATCCGTCGGTTGCGGATGATGACCCGGTACTGGGTGCAGTTGCAGGGCGATCGGACCCGGGAGACGGTGCGGCTGGAGATGATGCTGGAGGACGCCTCGATCAAGCTGTCCGTGGTGGCGTCCTCGCTCACTACCGTGTCCGCGCGGGCGATGCTGACCGCGATGATCGGCGGTGAGACCGATGCCAGGGTGTTGGCGGAGATGGCCAAGGGTCGGATGCGGTCGAAGATCCCCGACCTGGCCCAGGCTCTGGAAGGCCACTTCGACCAGCACCACGCGGTCTTGGCCCGGTCGATCCTGGATCGCCTCGACCGCGTCCAGGAAGCGATGGCCGAGCTGGACCGGTCGATCACTGCGGCATGCGAGCCCTGGCGCCACCAGCTCGACCTGCTTCAAACCATCCCCGGTGTCGGACCGAGGGTCGCTCAGGTGATCCTCGCCGAGACCGGCGGCGACATGTCGAGGTTCCCGACCGCCGCGCACCTGGCCTCGTGGGCCGGTCTGGCGCCAGCGATCCATGAGTCCGCTGGGAAGCGGAGCCCGGCCGGACGTCGACGGGGCAACAAGTGGCTGGCGTCGATCCTGGTCGAGGCCGCAGGGTCCGTCGGCCGCATGCACGGCAAGAACTACCTGGCCGTGCAGCACGCCCGCCTCACCCGCCGACGAGGAATGAGTAGGGCGCAAGTCGCGGTGGCTCACACCATCCTTACCACTGCGTACTACGTCCTGAAGCGCGACGAGCCCTACCGAGACCTCGGCCCGGAGTGGCTTGCCAAACGCAACGAGGAAGCCCACACCCGCCGGCTCGTCGCCCAGCTCGAGAAGCTCGGCCACACCGTCGTCATCGATCCCGCAGCCTGATGGACCGGCGCACCCTCGTGTCGGGCTCCGCCCGACGCGCTCACGCGCCTGCCCAGCTACAGGTGATTCACGGGTCTGTGGTGGTTCCTGCTCGACCTCCAGACAGACGGGGAGAACGCGGTTCAGTGAGAAGTGTGGAGGCGCCGCGTCACCGGTATCCGGGGGTGGGACCGCGCCAGCTACCGCCGCAAGACGTCCACCAGATCCGAGAGGTCCGTGACTCTCGCGTCGGCGGATTCGGCGTCGGCGAGGGCTTCGTTGACAAAGCCCCACGGACCACGGCGCAGCAGCACCGTCCGCAGGCCGGCGTCGCGCGCGGGAAGGATGTCGTTCTCGACGCGGTCGCCGACGTAGGCGACCTGGTGCGCCTCGAAGCCGGTGCGCTCGATCACCGGCTTGAAGAAGGCCGGGTCGGGCTTCTCCGCCCCGATGTCGTCAGAGGTCAGGATGAAGTCGGCCGGCAGGTTGAGCTCGCGGATGAACCGGCCGGCACGGGCGGTCTGGTTGCCTGCGATACCGACGAGGTACCCGGCCTCCTTGAGGTCAGCGAAGCACGGGCGGACGTCGGGGTAGAGATCGCGGCCGTTGACGTACTCCCCCAGGCCGGCGTCGAGCCGCGCCTGTCTCTCGGCGGCCAGGTCGAAGCCGGGCTTGAAGTGCTGGAAGACCTCGCGGTAGTCGCCGCCGCGGGCGATGACCGCACCGAACATCGCGGAGAACGTATGGCGAGGCACGCCGAGCCAGTCGGCCCACGTGCCGTACTCCGTGGTCTCGTCGATAAGGACTTCGCCGACGTCGAAGACGACAGCCCGGATCGCAGACGAGTCGGTTCCGGCCACCAGGACCACCCCTACGACAGCTCGGCGATGCTTTCCCTGAGCAATCTAGCCGCCGGGTGCCGCTGGTCGGGAAGCACTCCCTGGAACTCGGTGAGTCGCTCCACCGCGGTCGCGTAGCCGGCCTCACGCAGGTCGCTGGCCGCCTGGGTCGCGAGCCGGCAACCCTCGTCCACGTCGCCGCCCATGACGCACGTCACCGCGAGGTCGATCATCGTGACCGATCGCTGCTTCGGCGTCGTCTGGTGGGCCGGCACCAGGGCCGCCTGGAGGCGTGCCCGAGCCCCATCGACGTCGCCCGCTCGGCGCAGGGCGAAGCCCTCGAAGCCCCGCAGCCTGGACTCGTCGAAGAAGTCGAACCACTCTGGAACCGGCATGCTCGATGCCCTAGCGAGCTCAGCCTTCGCCCGCTCGAGGCACCTCAGCGCCTGGCTAGTCGCCGCATTCCTGGTGGTCATCTCGCTCTCGATGGCGCTGATCCAGGCCGCCACCAGGGAGGCTGGCTGTCGGGTGAGCGAGTCCCGGGCGCCGGCGAGGTACGACGCGGTGGCCGGAAAGTTGTGCTTCTCGGCCGGTAGGAACGCCAGGTGACCGAGCACGACCGCCGACAGCAATGGACTGCCCGCCTCCCCCGCCGCCTCACGGGCAAGATCCAGGTGGGCGCGAGCCTGGAACGACTCGTGCAGGTCGAAGAACGACAACCGTCCGGCCAGCAGGTTGGCCCGCGTGAGGATCCCGAGCAGCGTGCGCCGAACCTCCTGGCCGCGGGCGTCAGGCAAGAAGTCCTCGACGGTCCCGATGAGGCCCCGGACCGGAAGCAGGAGTCGCCGCGGGTCGGTGGAGTGGTAGAGCCGCTCCAGCTCGTGCGCCAGCCCGTCGAGCTGGGCCACGGTCTCCTGGCCGCGGAACTGCGGCTGGTGCGGCGCCGGAAGCACGCGCAGGGTCGTCTCGAGCGCTTCCAGTCCCCCGGCGGCGGGCGCGACACCCATCAACCTGAGAACCTGGCGGCGGCTGAGCAAGTCGTCCCTCCACAGGTCGAGCATCTTCGGCTGCAACAGTTCCACGGGGCCGCAGGTCCCGTCCAGGACCGCCGCGACCGCGGCCAGCTCGCTCGTGACCGACCCTGTCGGCGGGAGAGCGGGAGCGACCTCCGGCTGGGATCTCCCGTAGCCCAGCTGAGCGGGAGTCACCTCGAAGAGGGCGCAGAGCAGACGTAGATAGAGCCGACTGGGGCGCTTCGTCCCCCGCTCCCACTTGGAGACCATGTCGGGGTTCACGCCGACGCGTTGGCGCTGCTGGAGCCAGGCAAGTCGCTCGAGCGCCTCGGCGACCTCCTGCTGGGTCATGCCGCGTTGCAGGCGTCGCTCCCGCAGCCGTGAGGCGTTGCCCTGTCCGTGGATCTCCATGAGGCCCTCCACCTCCCGAGATCTCTCGATGGTAAAGGTCGCGACCGACAAGCGCCGGTACGTCGGGACGTGCCTGTGGACTACCGACGGACTAGTCGCCAGACCTTTCGTTCACACGGTGTCCGTGGCGTCATGGGAGGACAGGTTTCGTCGAGGGAGAACCAGATGACCATCGAGACTCTCAGCCAGTCCCAGCAGCCCGACTCGGTGACCGTCGTGGACAACCGGCTGGACAGCCTGCCGATGCTGATCACGATCGCCCACGTGGCCGAGATCCTCGGGATCAGCCGGTCCGCCGCCTACCGGTGCGCGGCCAGCGGAGACCTTCCCACCACCCACCTCGGCGGCCGGGTCTACGTCATCACCGCCCAGCTGCGGCTGCTGTTCGAGTCCTCGTGAGGGGAAGCGTCCACCGGGTGGCCAACGGCACCTGGATGTACCGGTTCGACCTCGGCAAGGACCCCTTGACCGGGAAGCGGCGGACGTCGACGAAGCGCGGCTTCGCGACCCAGCGGGAGGCACAGTCAGCGCTGCGCGACGCCATCAAGGCTCACGAGGGCGGACGCCGGGTCGCACCGTCGGCGCGGACTGTCCGGGCCTACCTCGACGAGTGGCACGCGTCCGCGCGGGCGCGGGTCCGGGTCACGACATGGGAGACCTACCGCGTGTATCTCACCTCCTACGTCAACCCCCACATCGGCGAGACCCGACTCAGCGAGCTGACAGCCGTCAGGCTGAACCTGCTCTACGGCCACCTGCTCACGGACGGCCGGATCAAGGGCCCGGGCGGTCTGTCGGCCAAGACCGTCCTGAACGTGCACCGCATGCTGCACCAGGCACTCCAGGACGCCGTGCGCTGGGACTACCTCCCGCGCAACCCCGCAGCCGGGGCCGCCGCCCCCCGCGCCGCTCGAACCCGGCCGCGCGTGTGGAGTCCCGAACAGCTGCTCCGGTTCATCGAGCAGGTGCAGAACGACCGCTTCTACGCACTGTGGCTGCTCGTCGCGACGACCGGCTTCCGCCGCGGCGAGCTCTCCGGCCTGTGCCTGCAGGACCTCGACCTGGACTACGCACGCGTCTCGCCGGACATCACGCGCGTCGTGGCCGGTGGGAAGGTCGTGGAGTCCACGACCAAGACCAGCAGCGGGGAGCGCTGGATCGCCCTCGATCCCACGACCGTCGCCGCTCTGCGTGGCTACCTCGCCACATGGGGCGAGGAGCGGCGGCTCCTCGGCCAGGAGGGCGGACTGCTGTTCGTGTGGCCGGACGGTCGACCTCTGCACCCGGACACCATCACCTCGCTCTTCCACGACCACTGCGCTGCCGCGGGCCTACCCCCGATCCGGCTGCACGACGTGCGGCACTCCTACGCCACCGCGGCGCTGAAGGCGGGAGTGCCCGCCAAGATCGTGTCCGAGCGACTCGGGCACGCCACCGTGGCATTCACGCTGCAGGTCTACAGCCACGTGCTGCCCGGCATGGACCAGCAGGCCGCGAACACCGTCGCCGCCCTGATCTGGGACGCAGGACGGACGCGCGAGAACCCGGATGTTCTCACTTCTGTTCTCACCGAGGGTCAGACCGACCCCTTAAATGACGCTGACCTGGGCGAAAGCCCAGGTCAGCGGTGGTAGCGGGGGCAGGATTTGAACCTGCGACCTCTGGGTTATGAGCCCAGCGAGCTACCGAGCTGCTCCACCCCGCGTCGGTGAACCCAACCTTACGGGACGACCGTCGCAGACTCAAAATCGACGGCCGTCCCGGTGGCTAGTTCCCCGGCGAGGCCGAGGAGGACGGCGACGGGGACGACGACTTCGAGGGCGACGGCGACGGCTTCGCCGCCGCCGAGTCCGCGGCCGTGATCGCCTGCTGCACGAGCGCACGCGCCTCGCTCTGTGCCTTCGCGTAGCCCTGCAGGTCGCCGGACTGCAGCGACTTCTGGGCTGCCGCGAACTTCGTCTCGGCCTGCCGCAGCAGCCCGCGTACGTCGCTGGAGATCGCGCCTCCGCTGACCGATCCCCCGGTCCCGTTGGAGGCGTTGTCCTTGACGGTGGTGCCGAGCACGTCCTCGAGGGCGCCGTTCAGCGTGGTCCCGACGCCCACCGCGTCACCGAACGACGCGAGCACGAACCGCAGCTGCGGATAGGTGCCCTGCCCGGTGTTGCGCTGGGTGTAGAGCGGCTGCACGTAGAGCAGGCCGTCCCCGACCGGCAGCGTCAGCAGGTTGCCGTAGATCACCTTGGCGTTGGACCGGGTGAACGGCAGCACCTGCTGCTGGATCTGCTGGTCGCTGCCGAAGGAGTTCGCGATCTGCGAGGGCCCCGGCACCTGGGTGTTGCTCGGCAGCCGCAGGATCCGGATCGTGCCGTAGTCGCTCTGTGCTGCGTCGGAGTCCACCGAGATGAACGACGCGAGGTTCTGCCGCTTCTGCGGCACGAACACGCTGGTCAGCGAGAAGACCGGGTCCGGGCCGCCCGAGGGGGTCCGCACCGACAGTCGGTACGGCGGCTGCTTGTTCGCCTTGTTCTCGGGGTCCTCCGGCACCTTCCACTGGTCGTCGCCGGCGTAGAACGTCTTGGCGTCGGTGACGTGGTAGGCGGCCAGCATGTTGCGCTGCACCTTGAACAGGTCCTCGGGGTAGCGCATGTGCTGGAGCAGCTCGGGCGGGATCTGGGACTTGGGCTTCACCGAGCCCGGGAACGCCCCCTCCCAGGCCGCGAGGATCGGGTCCTTCTTCTGGTTCGGCGCGTTCCACTCGTACAGGTCGACCGTGCCGTCGTAGGCGTCGACGACCGCCTTGACCGAGTTGCGCATGTAGTTGATCTGGTCGGTGGGCAGCGTGGCGTACGTCGTGTTGGGGCTCAGCGCGTCCGACGTCATCGAGCGCAGCGAGTCCTTCTCGCTGTTCGGGTACATGTCGGTCGTGGTGTAGCCGTCGAGGATCCACTTGACCTTGCCGTCCACCACGGCCGGGTAGGCGTCACCGTCGACGGTCAGCCAGGGCGCGACCTTCTGCACCCGGTTGCGGGGGGAGCGGTCGTAGAGGATCTTGGAGTTCTGGTTGACCAGGCTCGACAGCACGATGTTCGGCTCGCTGAACTTCACGGCGTACAGGAGCTGGTTGAACAGGTTGCCGATCGGCACCCCGGCCGCACCGGAGTAGGTGTCCATCTTCGCGGCCAGGCCGCTGCTCTCCGGCAGGTCGAACTCGATGTTCTTGCCGTTGGGCGCCTTGCCGACGATCGAGTAGTTGGGGCTCTTCTCGCCGAAGTAGATCCGCGGCTGGTAGCCGTCGGGGAACATGTCGGACAGCACCCCGACCGGCGGCAGGTCGCGCTCCGCCCAGACCGGCTTGCCGTCGCTGTTGGTGACCGGCCGGTCGTTCTTGTCGCTCTGGTTGCCGTAGGCGGCGATCACGCCGTACCCGTGGGTGTAGACGGTGTGCTCGTTGGCCCAGTTGCGCTGGCTGTCGGGCAGCCCGGTCTGGTCGAGCTCGCGGACCGCGAGCACCATGTCGCGGACCTTGCCGTTGACCGGGTAGCGGTCGACGTCGAGGACCCGGGGCACGCTGTAGAAGCCGCGGACCTGCTGCAGCTGCTCGAAGGCGTCCGAGACCAGGGCGGGGTCGAGCAGCCGGACGCCGGGGATGGAGCTGGCGTCGGACTGCAGCCGGGCCTGGCTGAGGGTCAGCTTCGCGTCGTACTGGGTGACCTTGGTGTCCGCGATCCCGTAGGCCTCCCGGGTCGCCTTGATGTTGTTGGCGAGGTAGGTCGCCTCCTTGGCCGGCTCGGAGGGCTTCACCTGGAACTGCTGGACGATGCCGGGCCAGATCGCGCCGAGCAGGATCGAGGACAGCACCAGCAGGGCCAGCCCCACCGACGGCAGCAGCCAGGTACGGCGCAGCACGTTCGCGAAGAACAGCACCGCGCAGATGATCGCGATGAAGGTGAGGATCGTCTTGGCGGGCAGCACCGCCTGCTGGTCGGTGAAGGTGACACCGGTGAACAGGCCGCCGCTGTTGCTGGTCAGGTTGTAGCGGTCCAGCCAGAAGTCGGCGCCCTTGAACAGCACGAACATTCCGGCCAGCACCGAGATCTGCACCTGCGCGGCGCCGGAGAGCCGGTCCTGCTTGGCCTGGAGCCGGATCCCGCCGAACAGGTAGTGCACGACGGCGGCGGCGAGCAGGCTCAGGACCGCCGCGGCCATCGCGAAGTCCACCAGGTAGTGCAGCCACGGGAGGTCGAAGACGTAGAACCCGACGTCCTTGTGGAAGGTCGCGTCCTTCTTGCCGAACGACCCGCCGTGCCGCCACAGCAGGTACTGGCGCCACTGCCCGGAGCCGGAGCCGCCGGCGAACAGGCCCAGCACGATCGCCAGGCCGACCACCAGCCAGCGGCGCAGCGGGTCGACGACCTCACGGTAGCGGTCGAGGTTGACCTGCTCGGCGGACGAGGGACGGAACAGCGGCCGGAACCGGTAGGCCAGCACGACGTTCGCCCCGACCGCGACCGCCATCAGCAGCCCGAAGACGATGAAGAGCAGCACCTTGGTGCCGAGCATCTTGCTGAAGACCTCGGAGAAGCCGACGCTCTTGAACCACAGCCGGTCGGTCCACACCCCGGTGAACACCGAGACCAGGAAGAACGCGATGACCAGCACCACGATGGTGCCGATGAGGGCCCGCGAGCGTGGCTGCGGTCCCGGCGGCGGCACGCGCTGCGTCGGCTCGGAGTTGTCGTCGTCGAAGAGTCCGCTCACAGTGGCTCAACCGGTCCTGTCAGTTCTCAAGGGTGCTGAGCAGCAACTCTAGGAGGGCCGGCACCAGGTCGGGGGCTTCCACGACCGACAGCGCGTCGTCGTGGGCCTTCATGCGCAGCGCGCAGTACGTCGACCCGGCCCGCGTCGCGGCGGCCACGATCCGCACCTCCTGGCGGTCGGGGTGCTCCGCGGCGTACCGCTCGGCGTCACCGGGGTCGGCCGGCATCTGGGCGTCCGCCGACGGGGGCAGCACCACCCGTTCGAGGACCGCCGCGCAGCCGAAGACCTCCTCGGGCCACATGATCTGCTCCAGGACGGTCTCCAGCGGGGTGTCCACCGGGACCTCGTCCTGCTCGACGGGGGTCAGCGACCCCGCGGCGCTGGCGGCGTCGATGCCCATCGCGGCGGCCAGCGCCGGCTCACGGGTGAGCAGGTCGCTGGTCAGCGCGAGGGCGTAGAGCCGGGCCGGCTGGTCCCACCCGGACTCCGCGGTGTGCGCCTCGATCTCCCGCACCGCCTCGCGGAGCACGGTGTCCACGGGCGGGCCGGGGGTGGCCTCGGTCTGCTGGTCGCTCATCCGCAGGCCGGGAGGTCGGCGTTCTTGTTCGCGGCGTACGCACGCAGCGACTGGACCGCGGAATGCATGGTGGGAGCCTTCACGAGCCTGATCTGGTCCTTCTTCACGTCGGCTTTCTCGGCGGATGAGCAGTTGGCCGGCGGCACGAAGAAGATCTTGGCGCCGGTGTCCGCCGCCGCCACGATCTTCTGCTCGATGCCTCCAATGGCTCCAACGCGTCCGTGCGCGTCGATGGTTCCCGTTCCGGCGATGTCGGTGCCGCCGGTCAGCGACCCGGGGGTGAGCCGGTCGTACACGCCGAGGCTGAAGATCAGTCCCGCGCTGGGCCCGCCGATGTCCTCCCCGAGGCGCACGGACACGTCGAAGGGGAAGTCGTAGCCGGTGCCGATCTGCACCCCGACCATGGCCCGCTTCGGGTCGTCGGGGGCTGCCTTGGGGGTCACCCGCACCGTCTTCGTGGCCGCCCCGCGCCGTACGACGAAGGTGGCCGGCTTGCCGACGCCGGAGCGCTGGATCGCCCGGGTGACCTGCTTGACGGAGCGGATCTTCGTCCCGTTGACCCGCAGGATCCGGTCCCGGGTCCTGAGCTTCCCGTCGGCCGGGGCCTTCTTGGTGACCGCGAGCACCTCGATCTGGAGCGGCAGGTGGTAGCCGAGCTCGGTCAGCGCCGCCGCGATCGCGGTGTCCTGGGAGCTGACCATCTCGACGCTGCTCTGCTGCTGCACGGCGGCGGCGGACTGGTCCGGCGGGTAGATCACGTCGCGCGGGTACACCGCGCGCTTCGGGTCCAGCCACGCCTTGAGGGTCTCCGCCAGCCCGATCCGCCGGGTCGGGTTGGTCACCGACACGGTGGTCAGCCGCAGGTCGCCGGAGGTCGGGTAGGTGCGGGCGCCGCGGACGTCGATGATCGGCTTGTCCTGGCTGTCGCCGAGCACGTTGACGGTCGGGCCGGGGCTCATCGTCACGTAGGGCACGGGCAGGAAGGCCGCGACGGCGACGAGTGCCAGCAGCAGGCAGAACACCAGCGTGCTGGCCAGGGTGCGGCGGCTCATGCCTTACTTTCTCACCCGCAGACAACTAGGCGGAGCGGCGGGTGCTGTCCCTGCTCACGACGCCGCCGCTGCTGCGGGAGGGCCGCACGGCGATCCCGGTGCTGCGGTCCCGGGCCACCGGAGGCCGGGCCCGCCCCGCGCCGGGGTGCTCCTTGGCGATGGCCGCGGCGAACCGCGCGTAGGCCGCCTCCGAGCGGTCGGCCGTCTCCTCGCGCTGCGGCCGGCCGGCCCAGGCGGCCCAGGCCATCATGATGACCAGCACCACACCCGAGGGCAGCAACCACGCGAGGATCTCCACCCCACCAGGGTAGGGAGCACGGGCCCGGGAACCGTCCCGCCACGCCCGGGCGGTCTCAGGGCGTCCCGACCCACTCGTCGGTGCCGTCGGTGAACAGCTGGTGCTTCCAGATCGGCACCGTCGCCTTGAGCTCGTCGATGAGCGCGCGGGACGCCTCGAAGGCCTCCCCCCGGTGCACGGCGGCGGTGGCGACCACGACGGCCGCGTCCCCGATCGCGAGCTTGCCGACCCGGTGCACGGCGGCGACCGCCAGGACGTCGTACCGCTCGGCGACGGAGGCCGCGACGTCGTGCAGGCTCTGCAGGGCGGTGGGGTGCGCGGAGTACTCCAGGCCGGTGACGCCCTGGTCGTGGTCGTGGTCGCGGACGGTGCCCACGAACACGTCGATGCCGCCGACGGCCCGGTCGGAGAGCGCGGACACCACCTCGGCGACGTCCAGCGGGGACTCGCGCAGGTCGACGAGGCGTACGACGGGCAGGACTGTGGTCACAGGCGGAGCCTAGTGGAGCGGTCCGGGCCGGGTTGCCGGAGCGAGTAGTTTGGACCCATGACGAACGACCCGGGTGAACGGCCCGACGGCGAGGACAACAACCCCTTCAAGGGCACGCCGTTCGAGCAGATCTTCAATGCCTTCGGGGGAGCCGGAGGTGGCCTCCCCGGGGCGTTCGGCGGCGCGCAGGGGGCCGGCGGGATGCCCGACCTCTCCGCGTTGATGAGCCAGATGCAGGCGATGATGGCCCCGCACGAGGGCTCGGTGAACTGGACCCTGGCCAAGGACGTCGCCCGCCGCACGGTGGCCGAGGAGCCCGACCCGACCCCGACCGACCGCCAGCGCAGCGAGGTCGCGGACGCCCTGCGGCTCGCCGACCACTGGCTGGACTCGGCCACCGAGTTCCCCTCCGGCGTCCGCTCGGCGGTGGCCTGGAGCCGCGCGGAGTGGGTCGAGGAGACCGTGGGCGTGTGGCAGCGGCTCGTCGAGCCGGTCGCCGAGCACGTGGTGTCCGCGATGGGCTCCGCCCTGCCGGCCGAGGCGCAGGCGATGGCCGGCCCGCTGATGGGCATCCTCGGCCAGGCCGGTGGAGCGATGTTCGGCTCCCAGGTCGGGCAGGCCCTCGGCGGCCTGGCCGGTGAGGTGCTCAGCGCCTCCGACATCGGCCTCCCCCTCGGCCCCGACGGCACCGCCGCGCTGGTGCCGACCAACGTGCGGGCGTTCGCCGACGGGCTCGACGTGTCCGCGGACGACGTACTGCTCTACCTCGCGCTGCGCGAGGCCGCCCACCAGCGGCTGTTCGCGCACGTCCCGTGGCTGCGCGGGCACCTCGTCGCGGCCGTCGAGGACTACGGCCGCGGCACCACCATCGACACGTCCAAGATCGAGTCGTCGATGCGCGACATCGACCCGACCAACCCGGCCTCCCTCCAGGAGGCGCTGGAGGGCGGGCTGTTCGACCCGGAGAAGACCCCGGCGCAGCAGGCCGCGCTCGCCCGCCTCGAAACCGCGCTGGCGCTGGTCGAGGGCTGGGTGGACGAGGTGGTCGGCCAGGCCACCGAGACCCGGATGCCGCAGGCCACCAAGATGCAGGAGGCGGTGCGGCGCCGCCGGGCCGCCGGAGGCCCCGCGGAGTCCGCGTTCGCCGCCCTGGTCGGGCTGGAGCTGCGTCCGCGCCGGCTGCGGGATGCGTCGGCGCTGTGGGGTTCGCTGCGCTCCCGGCAGGGCCAGGAGGTCCGGGACGCCGTCTGGTCGCACCCCGACCTGCTGCCCACCGCCGCCGACCTCGACGACCCGCTGGGCTTCCGCGAGGGCTCGGTGCCCGCCTCCGAGGCGCTGTCCGACGAGGAGTTCGACGCCGCCCTGGCCGACCTGCTCGACAACGAGTCCGGCGAGTCCGGCGAGTCCGGTCCGGCAGGTCCGACCGACACGTGAGCACCCTGCACGAGGACGCGCTGGCGGCCCTGCGGTCCTGGCGCGGCCCGGACCCGCGCCAGGAGCGGCTCCGCCAGGAGTACGTCGGCCACCTCGAGGCGCACCCCGACGGCATGACGCGGGGGTGTCACCCCGACCACGTCACGGCCGGCGCCCTGGTGCTGTCGGCCGACCGCACCCAGGTGCTGCTGACGCTGCACGCGAAGGCCGGCCGCTGGTTCCACCTCGGCGGGCACTGCGAGCCGGAGGACCGGACGCTGGCCGGGGCGGCGCTGCGGGAGGGCCGGGAGGAGTCCGGCATCGACGACCTGGCGCTGGACCCGGAGCCGCTGCACCTCGACGCCCACGAGGTGGCGTTCTGCGGACCCCACGAACGGGTCCGTCACCTCGACGTACGGTTCCTGGCGCTCGCGCCGCCCGGCGCGGTGCCCGCGGTCAGCGAGGAGTCGCTCGACGTGCGGTGGTGGCCGGTGCACGCGCTGCCCACCGACGACCCCGACATGGCGGTGATGGTCGAGCTGGCGCTCGCCCGGGCCCAGACGTCGGCCCAGACATCGGCCCAGACATCGGCTCGGACGTCGGCTCAGACGTCGTCGGCGGCCATCTGAGCCGCACCCTCGTCGGAGCAGTCCGGTGGGTCGGCCTCGATGCCGAGGTGGGAGGCGGCGGCGACGCCCTCGAGGAAGCCCTTCGCGCGCTCGGCCTTGGGGTAGCGGTCCACCCACGACCAGAACGCCGGCGTGTGCCCGGTCTCCATCAGGTGCGAGAGCTCGTGCACCAGCACGTAGTCGATGACCCACGGCGGCATCCCCTGGAGCCGGGTCGACAACCGGATGGAGCGGTCGCTCGGCGTACAGCTCCCCCACCGGCTGTTCTGGTTGTCCACCCAGCGCACGGTCCGCGGGACCGCCTGGCCGTCGAGGTACTTCTCGCTCAGGCCCGCCGCGCGGCGAGCCAGCCCGGAGTCGCTGGGCCGGCGGCGCTTCTCGGAGCGCTCCAGCCGGGCCAGCATCGTGGCCACCCACTCCTGCTCCTCCGCGCGGGTGAACCGGGCGGGGACCAGCACCACGACCTTGTCGTCGTCGCGGTAGGCCGCCACGGTCCGCCTGCGGTTGCGCGAGCGGCGCACCTCGACGACGGGGGCGTCCTCGGCGGGGACGCGGGTGGGGGCCATGTGACGCAGATTACCGGTTCGCCCAGGCGAGCACGCGCTCCACGGGCCAGCTGTTGACGATCCGTTCCACGGGGACGCCGATCTGCTCGGCGCGCTCGGCGCCGTACGCCAGGAAGTCCAGCTGCCCCGGCGCGTGCGCGTCGCTGTCGATCGAGAACAGGCAGCCGGCGTCGAGGGCGAGCGCGACCAGCTCGTCGGGAGGGTCGCGACGCTCGGGTCGGGAGTTGATCTCGACGGCGACGTCGTGCTCGGCGCAGGCCGCGAAGACCGCAGGCGCGTCGAAGCTGCTCTGGGCCCGGGTGCCCCGCCCGCCCTGCACCAGCCGGCCGGTGCAGTGCCCGAGCACGTTGGTCTCGGGGTGCCGGACGGCGGCGACCATCCGCCGGGTCATCGCCGCCGCGTCCATCTTGAGCTTGGAGTGCACCGAGGCGACCACCACGTCGAGCCGGGCGAGCATCTCATCCGTCTGGTCGAGCCCTCCGTCGTCGAGGATGTCCACCTCGATGCCTGCCAGCAGCCGGAACCCGTCGCCGAGGTGGCCGTCGACCGCCGCGACCACGTCGAGCTGCTCGGCCAGCCGGGCCGCCGACAGCCCGTTGGCCACCGTCAGCCGCGGCGAGTGGTCGGTGAGCACGAGGTACTCGTGGCCGACCTCGAGGGCGGTCATCGCCATCTCCTCGATCGGCGAGCCGCCGTCGGACCAGTCCGAGTGGGAGTGCAGGTCGCCGCGCAGCGCGGCCCGGTGCTCGGCACCGCCCGCGGCCAGCGGTCCGGCGGTCGCCTCCAGCTCGGTGAGGTACGCCGGCACCTCACCGGCCACGCACGAGGAGACGATCGCGGCCGTCTTGGCGCCGATACCGGGCAGGTCGCGCAGGGTGCCCGCGGCGGCGCGGTCGCGCACCTCGGCGGCGTCGATGCCCAGCAGGGTCGCGGCGGCGCCCCGGTAGGCCTTGATCCGGTAGCTGTCCGCCTGCCGGCGCTCCAGCAGGAAGGCGATCCGGCGCAGCGTGGCAACGGGGTCCGGGCCGGTCACGGCGTCACCCTGCTCTCGTCTTCGGGTCGGTCACGGGCGAACGCGGGACGCTCGGCCGCGCGGTCGTGCACAGTCTGCCGTCCACAGCGTGTGCACGGCCATCGTCGCTGGTCAGCGTGGGTGGCGAGGGTCGCACCCGGGCGAGTCCCCCACAGCTTCGTCCACGACGCCGCACCGATCCGTCCACAGGCCCGGCGGCGCGCTCCACACAGCATCCACAGGGTTATCCACAGGGGTGGAGAACTGGCCGTTGACCCAGTCCGGGGCCCGCCCTAGGTTGGGAGGCAGACGAGGCCCCCGGCCGAGTCGGGGTGTCGTTCGCAAGGGGAAGGCAAACGACGCGCCGACGAGGCAGGGGGCCTCTTCTTGTCCGCGACGCTCGGCGCACCCGGGGAGACCTGCGTTCGCGCCGACTCGGCGGGGTCGAGACCTGCGTTCGCGCCGACTCGGCGGGGTCGAGACCTGCGTTCGCGCCGACTCGGCGGGGTCGAGACCTGCGTTCGCGCCGACTCGGCGGGGGTGGGGTGGGTCAGCGGTCCTCGAAGACGGGTGCACGCTTCTCGCGGGCCGCCCGGATGCCCTCCTGCAGGTCGGCCGTCGCCAGCGTCACCGGCTGGGCCAGCGCCTCCCACTGGAGCGCGGAGTCGAAGTCGGCGTGGCCGCCGTGGCGCAACGCGACGGTGGTGAGCCGGGTGGCGATCGGCGCGGTGGCGGCGATCCCGGACGCGGTCGCCAGCACCTCGTCGAGGAACCCGTCGGCGGGCAGCACCGCGGAGACCAGGCCGAGCCGGAGCGCCTCGTCCGCGTCGACGGTGCGGCCGGTGAGCAGCAGGTCGCGGGCGTGGGCCGGCCCGACGACGTCGGGCAGCAGGTAGGTCGCCGCCATCCCGGCGTGCATCCCGAGCTTGACGAACGGCACCCCCAGGCGCGCCCCGGACGCGGCGTACCGCAGGTCGCAGGCGAGCGCCAGGCACAGCCCGGCCCCGATCGCCGGCCCGTTGACCGCGGCGATGGTGGGCACCTCGAGCCGGCGGATCGACAGCCAGGCCCGGTAGAACGCGATCATCCGGGTGCGCAACCGGTCCACCGAGGCGTCCGGCTCGCTGGCGATCCAGCCGGTGTTGCCCCCCGAGCAGAAGGCCGACCCCTCGCCGGTGACGACCACCGCGCGCACGTCGCGGTCCCCGGCGAGCGCGTCGACGGCGGCCACCCAGGACTCCGTCATCTGATCCGACATCGCGTTGCGCTGGTCGGGGTTGTCGAGGGTCAGCACGACGACCCCGTCCTCACGGCGGTCGACGCGGAGGTGGGCCAGGTCGGCGAAGTCGCTCATGCCGCGGAGACTACCCAGCACCGCCGGGGTACGGCGCCCGGTGAGAGATCAATCGCACGCGGTCGGACCGCCGAGGACACGAAAGGGGCGAAACGGGCGCCCCGCGTGCCCGGCTGAGCGTGAAAAGACGCCTCCGCGCGCCTGCGCCTGCATGCAACCGCCTTCCGCCTGCCGTAGTGTGCGTGGCGGTCGCAGACGAGCGGCCCCCGGCGGGACCTCTCCCGAGCTCCCCGCCGACGACCAGTTCGACAACACCAAGGAGGCCGTCATGGCGGAGACCTGGAGCGGCGAGTTCTACTGCGTGAAGTGCAAGGAGAAGCGCGAGGCGGACGGTGAGGTCAAGGTGAACGAGAAGGGCACCCGCATGGCCAAGGCCGTGTGCCCGGTCTGTGGCACCAACCTGAACCGCATCCTCGGCAAGGCCTGAGCACCCAGCAGTTCCAAGCATCGACGCGGGACCCCTCCTCGGAGGGGTCCCGCGTTCTGCTGTCCGGGGCCTGTGGACGGGCCGGCGCAGCCGGAGCGCCGCTGCGGCAGGCTGGCCGGCATGCGTCCGATCCTGCGCCCCGGCACCCACGTCCTCCGGCGGGCACCCGGCGAGCTCCAGGTGGGGCTCGACCCGTCGTCCGCGCTGGTGCTCCCCGACATCCCCTCGGTCCGCGACACCCTGCGGCGGCTCTCCTCCGCGGCCCAGCCGGTCGGCGACGAGGAGCCGGATGCCGGCACGGTGGCGCTGCTCGAGGAGCACGGCCAGCTCATCGACGAGGCCGACCTGCTGCCGCTGCTCGGGGACGGTGACCGGGACCTCGCACCCGGCGCCACGGCGGCGCTGGCCCGCGCCGCCGGGGCCGGCCTGTCCGCGACCCGGCACGCCCGGCGCCGTGCGCGCACCTCGACCGGCTGCTTCGGCGGCCCGGCCGGTGAGCGGCTGCGCGACCCGTTCCTGGCGCTGACCGGCAGCGCGGGGATCCGGGAGGCGTCCGGCCGGGCGTCCGCTCCCCCGGACTGCGGGGTTCTCGTCGGCGTCGGCGAGCCCGACCGGGAGCATGTCGACGCCTGGACCCGCGCCGGCACGCCGTACGTCGTGGTGCGGCTGACCGAGGGACGCGCGGTGGTCGGGCCGTTCGTGGCGCCGGGCACCACGGCCTGCCTGCGCTGCGTCGACGCGCACTGCACCGACGCCGACCCGGCATGGCCGCTGCTGGTGCGGCAGTACGCCGCGGCCTCGGCCCGCGACCGCGAGGACGGGGTGCCCGAGCCGGTCGACCCGCTGCTGGCGTCGTTGGCGCTGGCCTGGGCGGCGCACGACGTGACCTGCTTCGTCGACGGCGGGCGGCCGTCGACCTGGTCGGCCACCGTCACCCTGCACCCCCGGCTGACCCACCTGGAGACCCGGGACTGGCTCCGACACCCCGCCTGTGCGTGCAGCTGGGCGTGACGCCGGGCAGGGACTCGGACCTCCGAGCGGTCCTTTCCAGGGTCCGTCGGACACAATGGGGCCATGAGTGAGCTCCCGCGCAAGGCAGTGGCACGCACGGCCCGACTCGCGGCGCTCCCCCTCGGCTTCGCGGGGAGGCGGGCGGTGGGCGTCGGCCGCCGCATCGGCGGCGCCCCGGCCGAGGCCGTGCTGTCCGACGTGCAGCAGCGCACCGCCGAGCAGCTGTTCCGCACCCTGGGAGACCTCAAGGGCGGCGCGATGAAGATGGGCCAGGCGCTCTCCATCCTGGAGTCCGCGCTGCCCGAGGAGCTCGCGGCGCCCTACCGCCAGCAGCTGACCCGGCTCCAGGACTCGGCTCCCCCGATGTCGGCGACGACCGTGCACCACATGCTGGCCACCGAGCTGGGCACCGGCTGGCGCAAGCAGCTGGTCGAGTTCGACGACAACCCGGCGGCGGCCGCCTCCATCGGCCAGGTGCACAAGGCCCGCTGGGCCGACGGCCGCCAGGTCGCGGTCAAGGTGCAGTACCCGGGCGCCGGCGACGCGCTGCTGAGCGACCTGCGCCAGATCAGCCGGCTCGCGCGGACCTTCGGCGGGATGGTTCCCGGGATCGACATCAAGCCGCTGGTCGCCGAGCTGCAGGACCGGGTCGCGGAGGAGCTCGACTACCGGCTCGAGGCCGAGGCCCAGCACGCGTTCGCCGAGGAGTTCGCCGGCGACCCCGACTTCCTGGTCCCCGACGTGGTCGCGCACACCGACAAGGTGCTGGTCTCGGAGTGGGTCGAGAGCCAGGCGTCGCTGGCCCGGCTGATCGCCGAGGGCAGCCAGGAGGAGCGCGACCACTACGGCAGCCTCTACGCCCGGTTCCTGTTCGAGGGCCCGGCCCGCGTCGGGATGCTGCACGCCGACCCGCACCCCGGCAACTTCCGGATCCTGCCCACCGAGGACGGTTCGCTCGGCGGCATCGGCATCGTCGACTACGGCGCCGTCGCCCGGCTGCCGGAGAAGAGCCTGCCGCGGACCATCGGTGCGCTGATCCGGATCGCGACGTACGACGACTACGACGACGTCGTGGAGGGGCTGCGGCTGGAGGGCTTCATCAAGCCGACCATCACCGTGGACGCCGACGAGCTGCGCGACTACCTCGGCCCGTTCGTGGAGCCGGCGCGGGTCGAGACGTTCGCGTTCTCCCGGGCCTGGATGCGCGAGCAGTTCCAGCGGGTCGGCGACCCTCGCCAGCCCGGGGCGACCCTCGCGCTGCGGCTGAACCTGCCCCCGGCGTACCTGCTCATCCACCGGGTCTGGGTGGGCAGCATCGGGGTGCTCTGCCAGCTCGAGGCCGAGCTGCCGTTCCGGGCGATGCTCGAGGACGCGCTGCCCGGTTTCAGCGAGGCCTGACCGGCCCGGTCACCACCACTCGCTGTCGAGCTTGCCTTCGATCGCCCGCAGGTGCTCGCGCGAGCAGCGGTCGCAGAACACCCGGTTGCGGCCGTTCTCGACCGCGGTGGTCCAGGTCAGCGGCAGCACGTCCGGCGCGGGCTCGGTGGCGCCCGCGACCGGCGCGGCGGTCGTCCCGCAGAAGGCACAGGTCGGCGTGTGACTCATGCTTCCAGGCTACGACCCGGTCCCGGCGCGCGGACGTGCCGGACCCCGGCAGCGGGGTGCGGCCGGGGTCCGGGTCGTGCGTGGTCGGGCGGTGGTGCGGGGCTCACAGCGCGCGGGCGAGGGCGAGCCGTGCCTGCAGCGCGGCCTGCTCCGCCCGGCGTGAGAGCCGGCGGGCCAGCGCGACCTGGTGGGCGCGTCGCTGGGCATGCGCCTCTCCCAGGCGCGCGGACAACTGTGCGCGGGCCAGATCTTCATGCATCAAGTTCATCTTCGTGCTCCGGTTCGTGAGGTCGTTCATGGTGGTGGGGCTCGGCGCGGGCATGACCGTGCGGGTGCGGGTCACAGCGCGCGAGCCAGGACGAGTCGGGCCTGGAGGGCGGCACGCTCGGCCTGGCGGGACTTGCGCCGGGCCAGCGCGACGTAGTGGCCCCGGCGCAGGCGCCGGGCCTCCTCCAGACGCGCGTGCTGCTGCGTCCGTGCGAGCTCTTCCTGGGGGTACATGGCTGGTCCTTCCGGTCGGTGGGTGGCTGGTCGGTGGGTCACTGGTCGGTCTGGTGGGACTGCTGCCGCGGGGCGGACGCTCAGGCGGCCACCTCGCTCTTGCGCGGGCGACCGCGGGGGCGCTTGCGGGGGATCACCACTCCGTGCTGGAACAGCTCACCGCCCCACACGCCCCACGGCTCACGCCGCTCGAGGGCTCCGGCGAGGCACTCCTGGCGGACGGGGCAGTCCAGGCAGAGCGCCTTGGCCACCTCGACGTCCTGGGGTGTCTCCGCGAAGAACAGCTCGGGGCCCTCCCTGCGACAGGGCAGCTGCTCGGCGTCGACCACGGGTGCGCCGACGGCGTACGTGTCGAGGACGCTGATACTCATCTCTCACCTCCTTGTGAGGGTGTGCTGCTGGCGCCGGGTGGGCGCTCGTGGGTGCTGCTGGGGATACAAAAAGGCCGCGGATCCCGGGTGACGGGTTCCGCGGCCTGGAGGCTGCCGAGCTGATGAGGACTCATCTAGATCGGCGGACTCCAGGCGGAGGTACCCGGGAAGGCTCCCGTGAGGACGGTGACGTCGGTGTCGACGGAGCCGTAGCCCCACACGTCGGTCTGGTCGTCGAAGGCGCACGTGTCCTGTGCAGCCGGCACGACAGCCGCGATCGGGAAGGCGCGCAGGGAGGCCACACGGACGTGCGAGATCGCGGGCATGCCGAAGTCGGCGTGCTCGATGACGTTGATGGTGTCGTTCACTGCAATCACCTCCTGGTCTTCCTCGGGCGCCGGCGTTGTCAGGGCCGTGGTGCGCGGTCGTGCTGCGGTGAGAAGCAAACTACCGCCCGTGCCCTGTAAGCGGCAATCGAATTTCTGGGTATTTCCGCGAAAAGATTCCGAAGCCCCTCGGACGGGCCGTCCGGAGCCTCCCGACCGGGTCACCGGCCCTGCCGGGAGGCTGGTCCGGGTGGGCCATCCGGTGGGCATCACCGTGCCGGCGGCGCCTCAGGCCGAGGGGTCGACGGTCTCCCCCGCGACCAGCGCGAGCACGTCGTCGCCGTACTTGGTGACCTTGCCCGAGCCGATCCCGTTGATCCGCAGCAGTGACCTGGCGTCGGCCGGCTTGACCTCGGCGATCGCCTGCAGGGTCAGGTCGGTGAACACGACGTACGCCGGCACCCGCTCCTGCCCGGCCCGCTCGACCCGCCACTCGCGCAGCCTCTCGAACAGCTCCTCGTCGTAGGAGGCGGGGCAGTCGGTGCAGCGACCCACCTTGCGCTCGGCCGTCGAGCCCAGCGGCCGACCGCACTCGCGGCAGTGCGCGACGCCCTTGGGCTTGCGGCCGGACGGGCCGCGCTCGGTGGCGGCCCGGTCCGAGGGGCTGGTCGGTCGCAGCCCGGTCAGGAACCGGGACGGCTTCCGGGAGGAGCGGCCGCCCGGGGTGCGCGCGAGCGACCAGGACACGGTGAGCCGCTGCCGGGCCCGGGTCATCCCGACGTAGAGCAGCCGGCGCTCCTCCTCGACGGCGGCGGGACCGTCGGCGTAGATGATCGGCATCGTGCCCTCCTGGGTGCCGGTCACGAACACCACGTCCCACTCGAGGCCCTTCGCGGCGTGCAGGCTGGCCAGCGTGACCCCCTCCGCGACCGGGGCGTGCTGCTCGGCGGCGCGTCGGTCGAGCTCGGCGACGAAGCCGGCCAGCGTCGCGGCGGGGTCGGCGGCCAGGAGCTCCTCGGCCTGGGACACGATCGCCTGGAGGGACTCCCAGCGGTCCCGGGCGTTGCCGCGCCCGGTGGGGGCCTCCGCCTTCCAGCCCATGCCGGCCAGCACCGCCCGGGTGGCGGCGACCGGGTCGTCGCCGTCGGGCCCGCCAGCGCCGCGGGCGTTGCCGCGCAGCAGCGTGACGGCCTGCTTGACCTCCGCCCGCTCGAAGAACCGGGCCGCACCCCGGACGACGTAGGGCACGCCGCGGGCGGCCAGTGCCTCCTCGAACGCCTCGGACTGGGCGTTGATCCGGAACAGGATGGCCATCTCGCGGGCCGGGGTGCCGGCCCGGACCAGGGCCAGCGCGTCGGCCGCCACCTGCTCGGCCTCGGCGACCTCGTCGCTGTGCTCGGCGAAGGTCACCTCGGGGCCGGCCTCGGACTGCGAGCGGAGCTGGACGCCGGCGCTGCTGGTGCCCGCGAGCAGCCGGTTGGCGACGTCGACGACCTGCGGGGTGGAGCGGTAGTTGCGGACCAGCTCGACCGAGGTGGTCCCGCGGTGCTTGGCGGGGAAGTCCAGCAGGTAGGAGGAGCTCGCCCCCGCGAAGGAGTAGATCGTCTGGGCGGGGTCGCCCACCACGCAGATGTCGTCGCGACCGCCGACCCACAGGTCCAGCAGCGCGGCCTGGAGCGGGCTGACGTCCTGGAACTCGTCGACCACGAACCAGCGGTACTGCCGGCGGACCTGGGCGGCGACCCGCTCGTCCTCGGCCAGCAGCGCGGCCGCGCACAGCAGCACGTCCTCCATGTCCATCCGCCCCTGGCCACGCTTGACGTCCTCGTACGTCGCGAACACCCGGGCCACGGTCGCGGCGTCCTGACCGGTGACCGACCGGCCGCGCGAGGTGGCGATCGTGGCGTAGTCGTCGGGGCGGACGTTGCTGACCTTGGCCCACTCCACCTCGCTGGCCAGGTCGCGCAACGTGGACTGGTCGGTGCCGACCCGGTTGCGGCGGGCGGCGTTGCCGATCAGGCCGAGCTTGGAGTCGAGCAGCGTGGGCAGCTCACCGCCGTACACCTTGGGCCAGAAGAAGCGCGCCTGCCGCAGCGCTGCGGAGTGGAAGGTGCGGGCCTGCACCGCGCCGGCCCCGAGCCCGCGCAGCCGGGTGCGCATCTCGCCGGCGGCCCGGGTCGTGAAGGTCACCGCGAGCACCTCGGTGGGGTTGTAGACCCCGGACGCGACGCCGTAGGCGATCCGGTGGGTGATCGCCCGGGTCTTGCCGGTGCCGGCGCCCGCGAGCACCCGGACCGGCCCCTGGAGCGCCACCGCGACGGCACGCTGCTCGGGGTCCAGCGACGCCAGCAGCTGGTCGGCTCCGGACGCCGAGGACGGGTGCATCGGGGAACATTCTCCTCGGATCGGGTGTTGGACGAGGGCCGTGCACGACCAGCCGTCGTGCCGGCTCGATGGATTCAGCGTAGACGTGAGGAAGGACAGTCATGACTGCCCCTGTTGATGGTGCCGTGAGCACCGCCGCCGTGACCATGTACTCCACCCAGTGGTGCGGGTACTGCCACCGGCTGCGCTCGCAGCTCGACCGCGAGGGGATCGCGTACGAGGTCGTCGACATCGAGCGGGTGCCGGACGCGGCCTTCCTCGTCGAGCAGGTCAACGGCGGCAGCCAGACGGTGCCGACGCTGGTCTTCGCCGACGGTTCGGCGCAGACCAACCCGTCGGTCGCACAGGTGAAGGCCAAGCTGGCCAGCCTCTCCTGAGGCCTACCAGGAGCCGGGCAGCGGACCGCCGTACCACGCCTCCACGAGGGACCGGCTGATCGAGATCCCGCCGGGCAGGACCAGCGTGCCGTCCTCGGCCTGGGCGCGCATCTCCTCCCGGGTGAACCAGCGCGCGTCCTCGATCTCGTCCTCGTCGACGTTGATCTCGGTGGTGGTGGCCCGGGCGAAGAAGCCCACCATCAGGCTCTGCGGGAACGGCCACGGCTGGTTGCCGAAGTAGGTGACGTCGGTGACCTCGACGCCGACCTCCTCGGCGACCTCCCGGACGACCGCCTCCTCCAGGCTCTCCCCCGGGTCGACGAAGCCGGCCAGCGTGGAGAACCGGCCCGCCGGCCAGGCCGCCTGCCGGCCCAGCAGCGCGCGGTCGCCGGACTCGTCGGTGACCATCATGATCACCGCGGGGTCGCTGCGCGGGAACTGCTGGCGCGCGCACTGCTCGCAGACCAGCACGTGGCCGGCCGCGGTCGAGCGCAGGGCCCCGCCGCAGCGCGGGCAGAACCGGTGCGACGCGTGCCACTCCGCCAGCGCCACCGCGTGCACCATCAGCCCGGCGTCCGGCTCGGTCACCGAGTGCACCACCTCGCGCAGCGTGGTCCAGCGGCCCTCGTCGGTCGGCTCGGCCACCACCAGCGCGAAGTAGGCCACCTCGTGGCTCACCCCCAGGAAGATCCGCAGGCCCGCGGCCGGCAGCTCCTCGGCGGTGTGCCAGCGGACGGCGGCACCGTCGTCGGTGACCGGGAACCGGGTCACCGAGACCGGCACGATCCGGGTGGTCGGCGCGGGCCAGGTGGCCTCCAGCCAGGCCTCGTCGACCCGTCTCTCACCGACCCGCTCGTGGCTGCGGACGGACAGGGCGATGTCGGTGGACCCCGGGGCGGGGAACTGCGGGACGGTCACGACGACGACCCTACGGCCCGGCCCCCGGCGTCCCGCACCGGCGGATAGCGTGACCGGCATGAGCACCCACATCGGCGCCGAGCCGGGCGCGATCGCGCCGCACGTCCTGCTGCCCGGAGACCCGCTGCGGGCCCGCTGGATCGCCGAGACGTTCCTCGAGGACGTCACCTGCTACTCCGAGGTCCGCGGAATGCTCGGCTTCACCGGCCGCTACCGCGGCGAGCGGGTCTCGGTGCAGGGCTCCGGGATGGGCCTGCCGTCGCTGTCGATCTACGTGACCGAGCTGCTCCGGGACTACGACGTCTCGACCGTGGTCCGGGTGGGGTCGTGCGGCGCGCTGTCCGAGGACCTGCGGCTGCGCGACCTGGTGATCGCCTCCGGGGCCTGCACCGACTCCTCGATGAACCGGATCCGGTTCGAGGGGCTCGACTACGCGCCGGTCGCCGACTACGAGCTGCTGCGCGCCGCCCACGACGCCGCCACCGCCCGGCGGCTCGACGCGGCCACCCGCGTCGGCCTGATCCTGTCCAGCGACTCGTTCTACAGCCCGCGCCCCGAGCTCACCACCCGGATGGCGGAGTACGGCGTGCTGGCCGTCGAGATGGAGGCGAGCGCGCTGTACACCCTCGCGGCCCAGCACCGTCGGCGCGCGCTGGCGATCTGCACCGTCTCGGACCACATCGTCACCGGGGAGCAGACCAGCGCCCAGGAGCGCCAGGAGACCTTCGCCGACATGGTGCAGGTCGCCCTCGACGCGATGCTGGCGGTCGGCTAGTCCGTGCAGGTCACCGGGCACACCCAGCGGCACTCCCGGTGGTCCCAGTAGCAGCGGGCGCCGTGCCGGACCACATGGTCGGGCGGCGGGGGCGGCGCCGTGGGCGCCCGCACCGCCCCCGGACCCGGCTGGGTCGGGAGCACGACCTGGTCGCTGCGGTCGATGGGCTGGGTGGTCATGGCGCCTCCTCCCCCAGGGTGCGCTCCCCCGGGCGAGCCCGGCATGACCTGGCCGGGTCATCGCGGCTGGTCACTGCGGGCGCCGCAGCAGGCCCTCCAGCTCCGCCCGGGAGGTCAGCCGCTCCGGCTCCACGAGGTCGCCGCTGCGCACGTAGTAGAACGCGGCGCGCACCCGGTCGACCTGGACGCCGGCCAGCTCGGCCCACGCCAGCCGGTAGATCGCCAGCTGGAGCGGGTCCGCGGTCTGCGCCCGGTTGGTCTTCCAGTCCACGACCAGGAAGCCGTCCTCGCTCCCCGGTCCGGTCGCCGGGTCGACGTACACCGCATCGATGCGGCCACGCACCACCTGGCCGGCGAGCACCAGCGCGAACGGCGGCTCCACCGCGACCGGGGTGCGGTCGGCGAAGTCGCCCTTCTCGAACAGCCCGATCAGCTCGCGCAGGTCGTCGTCGTCGTCGATCTCGGCATCGCCACGACCCGGCAGCTCGTCGGGGTCCATCAGCTCCTGCTGGCCGAAGCGGGCCTCCACCCAGGCGTGGAAGCGGGTGCCGAAGCGGGCCGAGGGCGACGGCTGTCGCGGCATCGGGCGGGCCAGGTCGGCGGCCAGCCGGTCCGGGTCGTCGCGCAGCCGGGCCAATGCGGTCGCCGACAGGCTCGAGGGCAGCGGTACGGCGACGTCCTCGGCGCGGTCCAGCCGGGCCTCGACCAGCAGCCGCTCGAGCTCGTCGTC
The DNA here is from genome assembly GCA_963800225.1 of uncultured Actinomycetota bacterium. GTDB lineage: Bacteria > Actinomycetota > Actinomycetes > Propionibacteriales > Nocardioidaceae > Nocardioides_B. Next base: position 25,519 of record CAWDAF010000007.1, read on the forward strand.
CCACTCGTTGACCCGGGCGGCCTCCACCATGTCGAGCGCCTCGTCGCGGCCGCCGCGCCGTCCGGGGCGCCGGCCTGGCGGGCGATCGCCGCGTGCACCAGCTCGGCGGCCCGCAGCCGGCGCTCGACCTCACCGGCGTGCGCCTCCATCGGCCAGGGTCGCCCGGTCGGCAGCGCCGCGACCGGGTTGGGGTCGGACTTCGCCGGCTTGTCCCGCCACAGCTCGGGCTGCAGCCCCCATCGCTCCAGCGACGTACGCAGGGTCTGCTGGTAGGGCGACGGGCCGAGCGGGGTGGTGCGCTCGCTCCAGCAGTAGGAGGAGACCACCAGCAGGTGCCGCGCCCGGGTCAGCGCGACGTAGCCGAGCCGCAGCTCCTCGGTGAGCTCGTGGGCCTTGGTGTCGGCGGTGAGCCGCTTGAGGTCCGCCGAGGACCAGCCGGACAGCCCGGGCAGGTCCTCGGCGTCGCCCCGCAGCGGGGACGGCAGCACCGCCGGGCCGTTGGTCCACTTGGTGCGCGAGGTGCCGCTGGGGAACTTGCTGTCCGCGACCCCGACCAGGAAGACGGCGTCCCACTCGAGGCCCTTGGACCGGTGCACGGTGAGCAGCTTGACCGAGTCGGCCTCGGTGGGGGTCGCCACGTCGAGACCGGACCCGTACTCGTCCTCGGCCTGCAGGTAGGCCAGCAGCGCCGGCAGCGTGACGGTGCCGTCGACGGCCTGGAACTCCGCGACCGCCTTCACGAACAGGTCGAGGTTGTCCCGGCGGGCCTGCGCCGCGGGGCTCACCGACGACGCCAGCTCGACGTCGATGCCGGTGGTGTCGATGATCCGCCGGACCAGGTCGAGCAGCGGCTCGCCGGCGTGCGCGCGCAGGTAGCGCAGCTCACCGGCCAGCAGCCCGAACCGCTGCCGCGCCTCGTCGGAGTAGTCCCCCTCCCCCGGGTCCTCGAGCGCGTCGCTGAGCGAGACCACCTCGGTCGGGTCGGCCCCGGCGACCGCCGCCTCCAGCTCGTCGCCGAGCGCCCGCAGCCGATCGCGTTCCCGTGGTTCGGCGACCCGTGTCAGCGACCGGGCGTGCCGCCCCAGCAGCGCGAGGTCGCGCGCGCCGACGGCCCAGCGCGGGCCGGTCAGCAGGGTGAGCAGCTCGGCGTTGGCGGTGAGGTCGTGCAGCAGGGTGAGCGTGGCGACCACCTCGGCCACCTCCGGCAGCCGCAGCAGCCCCTGGAGACCCACGATCTCGACCGGGATCTCGGCGCGGGTCAGCGTGTCGAACACGTCGGCGGCGTGCGCGTTGTCCCGGGTCAGCACCCCGATCTCGCGCCAGGACGGGGTCTCCATCGCCCGGTGGGCGCCGACGACCTGGGCGGGCAGCCAGGCGAGCTCCTCGCCGTACGTCTCGTGCACCGCGACCCGGACGGTGCCCGGCTCCGCGTGCGGCTTGGGCTCCAGCTCGCGCACCGAGGTGAACTGCGCGTAGAGCGGGGCCGCCAGGTCGTTGGCGGCCTCCAGGATGCGCGCGTCGGAGCGCCGGTTGACGCTGAGCGGGTACGTCGCCACGCCGGTGTCCCCCGACGCGGTCGGGAAGTCCCCGCCGAAGCCGACGATGTTGGAGACCGACGCGCCGCGCCAGCCGTAGATCGCCTGGTTGGGGTCGCCGACCGCGCTGACCGCGTGGCCACGCCCGTGGGCGGGGTCGGGCCCGGAGAACAGCCGGCTCAGCATCAGCGCCTGGGCCACCGAGGTGTCCTGGTACTCGTCGAGGAGCACCACCTTGAACTTGGTGCGCTCGGCCTCGCCGACCTCGGGCTGGTCGGCGGCCAGCCGGGCGCCCAGCTCGATCTGGTCGGAGAAGTCCATCAGCCCCAGCTCTCGCTTGAGGGTGCGGTAGGACTCCACCAGGCCCAGCAGCTCCTCGCGGCGGCCGAAGGTGTTGAGCACCTTGGCGACGTCGGCGGCCTTGGTCTTGTAGGTCTCGGCCGCCAGTGCCTCCTCCACCGCGGGGCGGTGTCGCTGCTGGAAGGCCCGCACCTCGTCCGGGGTGCGCAGGTGCTCGCTCATCGCGCTGTCGAGGGCCAGCAGGTTGTCGATCACCGTCTTGGGGTGGTCGCTGAGCAGCTCGACGCGGCCCCGGTGACGGGCGATGACCCGGGCCGCGAGCTGGTAGCGCGACGCATCGGCGACCACCCGGGTGTCGGGCTCGTGGCCGATCCGCAGGCCGTGCTCGGTCAGCAGCGAGGCCGCGTAGGCGTTGTACGTCGAGACGGTGGGCTCCTCGGGCTCCCCGTCGTCGGCCGGCGCCCCCGGGTCCACCGGCGTCCGGCCGCCGGGTGACCGCAGGATGCCGGCGGCCCGCAGCGACTCGCGGATGCGGGTGCCGAGCTCGTGGGTGGCCTTGGTGGTGAAGGTCAGCCCGAGCACCTCCTGGGGGGCGACCAGCCCGGTCGCCACCAGCCAGACCACCCGCGCCGCCATCACCGTGGTCTTGCCCGACCCGGCGCCGGCGATCACCACCTGCGGGGCCAGCGGCGCGGTGACCGCGGCGAACTGCTGGTCGCTGAGCGGGTACGGCGCCCCCATCAGGGCACGCAGGGCCTCGGGGGTCTCGATCCTCATGACAGCACCGTCCCGGCGGCCTTGGTGGGGCAGATGGCATGGAACTGGCAGTGGTCGCAGTGCTTGCCCGGCGTCGCGTCGAAGACCTCGCCGCGGACCACCTCGGCGGCGCGCATCAGCTGCACCTCGACCACACGGCGACCGTCGGCGTCGGGCTCCTGCGGGTCCTGCCGCTGGATCTTCGCCCCGCCGGCGAGCGCCTTGCGCAGCTGCACGAGCTCGGCACCCCCGGGCACGCCGGGCCCCTCGACGAGGTCGGCGACCAGCTCGTCGACCGCCCCGTGCCGGACCGCGTGCTGGTAGATGCCGAGCTGGGGGTTGCTCGGGAGGTCCTTGTCGGTGGGCGGGTACTTCGAGGTCTTGAGGTCGATGACCCACACCCGCCCCTGCTCGTCGAGCTCGAGCCGGTCGGCGTACCCGTGGAGCCGGACCTGCTGGCCGTCGGGCAGCGTCACCTCGGCGGTGAGCTGCTGCTCGGTGGCGATCACGGTGCGAGCCCCCGGAGCGGTGTGCCAGTCGAGGAACCGGTCGAGGGCCAGCGCGACCTCCTCCCGCTCCCGCGAGCGGGACCACGGCGTGCGGAACGCGATCTGCCCCCAGACGGAGTCGACGTGGCCCATCAGCTCCTCGAGCAGCTCGGCGCGGGGCCGACCGCCCTGCGCGAGCTCGCCCTTGGCGATCCGGTCCGCGAGCGTGTGCACCACGAGCCCGAAGCCCTGGGACTGGCTGGAGGGGGTCTCGCCGCCCGCCTTGCGCTCCAGGAACCACTTGGCCGGGCAGGCCAGGATCGCGTCCAGCGAGCTCGCCGACAGCGTGACCGGCCCGTCGGTGCGCTCGACGGGGGTCGCGCAGACGCTGCGGGCGCGGGTCCCCCACCACTGGCCGGGGTCCGCCGAGGGCACCAGCGGCTGACCACGGTGGTGGGCCCGGGCGAGCACCGCGAGCCGCTCGGCGGCGGCCTGCCGCAGCGCCGGGGAGGTGTCGGCCTCGGACAGCGTGCGCCGCAGGTCGGCGACCAGGCCGGTCAGGGACAGCGGTCGCTGCGGGCGGCCCTGCAGGTGGCTGTGCCGGACGTAGCCCGCGGCGCCGTCCTCCTGCGCGGCCGTGGCCAGCTCGTCGACGAACCGGGACGGCTGCTCGCCGTCGTCGTCGGGCGACCTGACCGCGGTGACCAGCAGCCGCTCCCGGGCGCGGGTGCAGGCGACGTAGAACAGCCGCCGCTCCTCGGCGAGCAGGGCCTGCACGGTCAGCGGCGGCAGCAGGCCCTCGGCGCCGATCCGGTCGGCGTGCAGCAGCGTGGAGCGCCGCCGCAGGTCGGGCCAGCCCTCGTCCTGGACGTGCGCGACGACCACGAAGCGCCACTCCAGACCCTTGGAGCGGTGGGCGGTGAGCAGCCGGACGGCATCGCCGCGCACGCCCTGCTCGGCCAGGGTGTCGGCGGGGATCTGCTGGGCACGCAGCGACTCCACGAAGTTCACCACGCTGGTGTGGCCACGCTGCTCCTCGGCCCTGGCCGCGGTCTCGAAGAGGGCGCAGATCGCGTCGAGGTCCCGGTGCGCCAGCCGCGCCGCCTGGCCGCCGAGGTCGACGCCGCGGCGCAGCCGGCGGGGCCAGTCGGTGCCTGACCACAGCAGCCAGAGCACCTCCTCCGCGGTCGCGCCGTCGTCGAGCAGGGCGCGCCCGCCCGCGAGCAGCCGGCCCAGCGCCAGCGCCTTCGCCGCCCCCCGCTCGCGGATCCCCTCCAGCATCGCGGGGTCGAGCAGCGCGTCGCGGAGCAGCTCCGGGGAGGACCGCGGACCCCGCGGGGCGGTGGTCTCCCCGGCAGGGTCGGTCTCGCCCGGATCGGTGCCGCCCGGATCGGTGCCGCCCGGATCGGTCGCCAGGGGCGGTCTCGGGGGCCGGGGCGGGCGACCGTTCGACCAGCGCGCGCTTCTCGCGGGCCCGCAGGGCCCGGGCCAGCGCCCGCACCTCGGTCGCGTCCAGACCGGCCACCGGCGAGGCGAGCAGCGACTCGGCCCGGTCGGGACCGAAGTGGTCGGCGTCGGCGGGGTCCGCGACCGCGAGGTCCACCACCGCCCGGAGCGCGTCGAGCAACGGCATCACCGCGGGCTCCGCGACCAGCGGGGTGTCGTCGCTGGCCACCTCGACCGGCACGCCCGCGGCACCGAGGGCCCGCCTCAGCCGCGGGATCGTGCCGCGCCCGGAGCGGACCAGCACCGCCATCTCCGACCAGGGCAGCCCGTCCTCGAGGTGGGCCCGGCGCAGCAGGTCCGCGACGTGCTCGGTCTCGGCCCGGTCGGTGTCGAAGGTGAGCACGTCCGCGCGTCCGGACCCGAACGGACCGGCCTGGGCGTCGGGGTGCCGGAACGCGGCGAAGGTCTCCGCGTCGATCGACCCGGTGGTGGCCAGCCCGGACACCACGGCCCGGGACAGCCGCAGCAGCCGCGGCCCGAACCGCCGGGTGACCCGCAGCGCCACCGTGCCGGCCGGGGTGCCGTCGGTGTGCGGGAACGCCCGCGGGAAGTCGAGGATGCCGCGGACCTCGGCACCCCGGAAGGCGTAGATGGACTGGTCCGGGTCACCCACCACGGTCAGGTCGCGACCGTCCCCGGCGAGGGCCCGCAGCAGCCGCACCTGGCTCGGGTCGGTGTCCTGGTACTCGTCGACGAAGACGTGCGAGAACCGGGCCCGCAGGTCGGCCCGGACCGCCGGCTGCTCGGACAGCAGCACCGCGCGGTAGATCAGCTCGGGGTAGTCGATGAGGCTCTGGTCGTCGAGGATCACCTGGTACTGCTGCATGAACAGGGCGGCCGCGGCGAGCTCCGGCGCGTCGGCGGCGTCGCCGAGCTCCTTGAGGTCGAGCGGGTCGAGCCCCTTCTCCCGGGCCCGGGACAGCACCTCCTGCACCTCGCGGGCGAACCCGCGGGTGGCGACCGCCTGGTCCAGCGAGGACGGCCACAGGGCGGTGTCCCGGTTGCCGGCGAGCAGCTCCTGGAGGATGACGTCCTGCTCCGGAGCCGACAGCAGCCGCAGCGGCGCGGCGTACAGGTCGGCGGAGGAGTAGCGGCGCACCAGTCCGTAGGCGAAGGAGTGGAACGTCGAGCTGAGGGTGGTCGCCATCGTGCGGCCGAGCCGGGCGGTGACCCGGTCGCGGAGCTGCTCGGCGGCCTTGCGGCTGAAGGTCAGCGCCAGCACCGACTCCGGGCTCGCGCCCCGTCGCTCGATGCGGTCGACGATCGCCTCGACCAGGGTCGTGGTCTTGCCGGTGCCGGGCCCGGCGAGCACCAGCAGCGGGCCGCCCGGGTGGTCGACCACCGACTGCTGGAACCGGTCGAGCGTCGGGGGTGCGACCGCAGCGGACCGCGTGTGGGAGAGCCGGTACGTCGTCACGGCTCCATCACATCACCGGTGACCGACAGAACCGGTCAGCGCCGCCAGGGTGCCGGCCTGCCCTGCAGCCACCACTCCAGCCTCCGGGTCAGCTGCGGGAGCACCAGGTAGGTCATGATCGGCGTCATCACCAAGGTGGTGACCAGCCCCCGCGGCAGCAGGGCGAGGCCCGGGGCGACCGAGGAGAGCAGCGCTCCCATCGCCAGGCTGAGCGGGAAGAACGCAGTCCAGATCATCACCGCCTGCTTCCACCGCGGCGGCGCCGTCGCCGGTGCCGACAGGTCCTCCGCGGCGTACTCCTGCGGCGGGTCGAACCAGCCCTCGATGCCGGTGCGCCGCTCGCGCCGCGACTCCCCCACCAGGCCCTGCGCGGAGTCCAGCCACCAGGTGCGCTGCGAGGACGCCTCCCAGCCGGCGAGGGACTCCGCGCTGTCGAAGCGGTAGAGCATGTGCCACTCGTCGGAGGCGACGCTCGGCCGCACCCAGCCGGTGCCGAGGAAGCCCGGGAAGCGCTCGGCGAGCGAGGAGCCGGCCCGGACCCAGGCGACCATCTGGTCCATCCGGTCGGGCTCGACGTGCCGGGTGATGGAGACCGTCACCGGCAGCGTGTCGCCGGCGGGAGCGTCGGCGGTGGTCGGGGGCGGGGGCGGAGCAGTCACCGGTCCAGGGTAGGGAGACCGGGCCGCGGGCACAGGTCGTGGCTCTCAGCGGGGTGACGGCCACCACGCGGCCCGGGTCATGTCCACCCGCCCCGAGGCGCGGAACGGCGTGCCCTCGTCCAGGTAGTGCGCCCGCGCCTCGTCGTCGTGGCTGGGCGGCAGCGACCCGTCGGACCGGACCACGCGCCACCACGGCACCGAACCGCCGTACGTCGACATCACCCGCGCCACGCTGCGCGGCCCCCGGTCTCCCACGGCGTCGGCGATCCCGCCGTACGTCGTCACCCGGCCGGGCGGCACCGTCTCGACCAGGGAGAGCACCGACTCCACGAACTCCTCCGCGTCCATGCGGGAGAACCTAGCGGCCGGCATCGTCCTCCCCGGCGAACAGCCCCTGCCGCACCGCCGCCGTCCAGCCGAGCAGCAGCACCAGCCCGGCCCCCAGGGCGAGCCCGGACGGCCGGTCGAGGGAGGAGAGCGCCCGGGCGGCCAGCCAGGTGAGCAGCACCGCCGCGGCACAGCCGCCCGCTCGCCGGCCCCAGAGCCGCAGCAGCCGCCGGTCGAGCCTCAGCCCGGGCGGCCCGTACGACGCCAGCGTGCACGCCAGGTGCAGGGCGCCGAGCAGGACCGCCGCGGCCGGGGTCGCCACGCCGAGGCCGGCCGGCACCGCCACCAGCCACAGGGCGCCGAGGTAGACCACCAGGCCCAGCGGCAGGTGGGACTCCGGCACCAGGGCCACCAGCACGGCGAGCACCGCCCCGGTGGCGCTGAACCACGGATGGAAGGCGCCGCCCGCGGCCGGGACCAGGGCCAGCACCCCCAGCGCCGAGCCGAGCGCCAGCGCGCGCAGCCCGAGCTGCTGACGGCTCGACAGCACCAGCCGGTCCAGCAGGTTGCCCGGGTCGCGGAGGCTGTTCACCGGTGGACCCCCGGCGCGGTGGAGCCGCGTCGCCGCAGCTGGCGGAGCACCTCGTCGAGCGTGCCCGGCCCGCGCCACACGATCACCGGGATGCCGGACCGCGCGACCCGGGCCAGCAGGCCTCTGCGCTCCAGCAGCCGCATCCGCCAGGCCAGCGCCTGCCGGGCGCCGACGGTCGCGGGGCCAACGTCTGCGGGGAGGCAGTCCACGACCACGACGTCGAGGCCGCGGGCCGCCAGCAGGCCGGTCACCGCCACCGCGGGCTGCGAGAGCATCGGCGAGAAGACCAGCACCATGGTGCCCGGGGACACCCTGAACCGCAGGTGCTCGGTGTCCGCGTGGTCGTAGGGGCCGGGCGTGACCCGGGCCAGCGTCTCGAGGACCCGCCGCAGGTGCGCGCGACCGGCCGTCGTCGCGATGCCGCCCCCGCCGGGCCCGAGCACCCGGACCCCGACCCGGTCGCCGCGGGTCAGGTGGTGCTCGGCGACGGCGCCGGCTGCCCGGACCGCGACGTCGAGCGAGCTGGCCGACCCGCCCACGCCGCCGCTGGCCCCGACCTCGACCCCGCTGTCCACGAGCAGGAGCACGGCGGCGTCCTCCTCGGCGACCGCGGTGGTCACGTGCAGGCTGCCGGTGCGCAGCGACACCCGCCAGTGCACCCGGCGCAACCGGTCCCCGGGGTGGAAGGGCCGGATGCTGTCGAACTCGAAGCCGTCACCGGGACGCCGGGCCGGGTGTGCGCCGACCAGGCCGATCGGGTGCGGGGACGCGGCCCGGCTGTCGAAGAGCCCGGGCAGCGGCAGGGTGGTGACCACGACCGGCGGCAGCCGCACGGGACCCCAGGCGTAGCCGGCCCACGCCGAGGTCGCGGCCACCAGCCCGTCCCCCAGCGGCCGGCGTCCCCAGCGGCGGGGCGAGAGGGTCAGCTCCACCGCGGTGGTGGGCTCCCCGGGCGGCGACCACGACCCCAGCACCCCGCTGGCCGGCACCGCCGCCAGGAACCGGCGCAGCGTCGCGGCGAGCGTCACGTGCTCCACCTGCGGGCAGCCCTCCAACGTCACCCGGAGGACCGCGCCCTCCCCCTCGCGCAGCGACTCGCCCCCCAGCGCCGAGCGGACGCCGGGCGGGTCCGCCGGTCGCCGGCCGAGGGCCCAGGCTGCGTGCACGAGCAGCGGGGCCGCGAGCACCAGCAGGTCCGGGCGACCGGCGACCACCGCCAGCACGCCGAGCAGCCCCGACGCCGTCGCGGCCCGGACCAGGGCCGCGGTCGGGTGCCAGGCATCGTCTGCGCGGGCCATCTCAGCGCCCGTACGCCGGCGGCGGACGGAACCCGGCCTCCCGGGCGCCGGGCGTCTCGACCTGCGCGAGCACCCCCTGCACCACCCCGGCGCCGGTGACGTCGCTCATCCACAGCTCGGGTCGCACGGTCACCCGGTGCGCGAGCACCGAGGGCGCGACCGCCTTGACGTCCTCGGGCAGGACGTAGTCCCGGGCCGCGATCACCGCGAACGCGCGGGCGGTGAGCAGCAGCGCCAGCGCGCCGCGGGGTGAGGCGCCCATCAGCACCTGCGGGTGGGTGCGGGTGGCCGCGGCGAGCGCGACGCAGTAGCGACCGACGCTCTCGTCGACGGTGACCGTCTCGATGGCCGCCTGGGCAGCGCGCAGGCCCGCGGCGTCCGTGACCGGGTCGAGCCGCTGCGCCTCCTGCCGGCGCTCCATCCGGCGCTGGAGCACGGCCCACTCCTGGTCGCGGCTGGGGTAGCCGAAGGCGACCCGCATCAGGAAGCGGTCCAGCTGCGCCTCGGGCAGCGGGTAGGTGCCCTCGTACTCCACCGGGTTGGCGGTCGCGATCACGTGGAAGGGCGCCTCGAGGGCGAAGGTCTGCCCCTCCACCGTCACCTGCCCCTCCTGCATCGCCTCCAGCAGGGCCGCCTGCGTCTTGGGGGGCGTCCGGTTGATCTCGTCGGCCAGCAGCAGGCCGGTGAACAGCGGTCCCGGCCGGAACTCGAAGGCGGCCGTCCGCTGGTCGTACACGAACGACCCGGTCAGGTCGGCCGGGAGCAGGTCCGGGGTGAACTGGGCGCGGGCGAACCCCAGCCCCAGGGTCTGCGCGAACGAGCGGGCCGCGAGGGTCTTGCCCAGTCCGGGCAGATCCTCGATCAGCACGTGGCCGCCCGCCAGGATGCCGGCGAGCACCAGCACCAGCGCGTCCCGCTTGCCGACCACCGCGCGCTCCACCTCGTCGAGCACCTGGGCCGCCAGCCGGCTCGCCCGAGCCGGGCCGACCGGGGACCCGCCGTCGTCGTTCACAGCGCCTCGTCGTTCACAGTGCCTCGATCTTCACAGGGCCTCGATCCGGGTCAGGAGTACGTCGATCTGCTGCTCGGTCATCCGCGGGTAGGGCGGCGACTGACGGGCCAGCCCCAGCAGCTCGGGGCCGAGCAGGGCACCGGCCCGCTCCGGGTCCACCCGCCAGGTCACCCCGTGCCGGGCCAGCAGCTGCTGGTCGACGAGCGCCATCAGCGTCCGCTGCAGCGTGTCGCCGACCACCCGGGCCTCCAGGTGCGAGGCGAGCACGCGGTCCAGCCCGACCAGCCGGGTGTCCTCGCCGGGCTGCCGGACCGGCAGGGACTCCCCGCGGTCCCAGTCCGCGGGGCGGGTCCGGTCCAGCCCGTCCAGCAGCGTCCACAGCACCAGCCCGGCGGCGGCGACGACGAGCGCGAGCAGCCCCGGCCGAGGGCTGCCGCCGAGCACGTGGGCGCCCAGCGTGAGCACCACCCAGCAGACGAAGGCGGTCCCGACCCGCCCGGTCCACAGCCGCCTCGACGCCGTCCGCGGGCTCACGCGACCCGCCCCCGGCTGCGCAGGTCCTCGTGCAGTGCGCGCAGGGCCGAGCGGGCCTCGGCCCTGCTGTCCTCGCCGAGGCGGTGCTCGGAGAACCGCGCCTCCCGGTAGAGCGCCGCCAGCCTGCCGATGGCGCGGGGGTCGAGGTCGAGGGCGACCAGCAGCCGGGTGACGAGCTCGGCGGACGTCTCGGACCGACGGGGCGTGAGACCGGCCGCGGCGACGATCTCCTCCAGCCGGACCCAGCAGGCGACGATCCCGTCCCGAGGGCCGCCGCGGTCCACCGCCTCGAGCTGCGCGTCCGCGTCCTCCTCGATCGCCGCCGCCAGGGCGTCCCCGGTGACCACGTCCACCTCGACGGACGCCGGCCGCTCCGGTGGGCGCCAGCGGTGCCGCCACATCGCACGCAGGGCCATCAGGGCGCCGAGGACCACCGCGATCAGCAGCGCGTAGAGCACCAGCTCCCGCACCCACGAGCCGTCCCAGGTCGGCCGGACGTTCTTGGTGAGCTCCCGGTAGGTCGGCATCCCGAACGACTGGCTGGCCGTGGGGTTCGGGGCGGTCCGGGTCGGGGTGACCGTCACCGACCGCTCGACGGCCGGCCCGAACAGCCGGACCGGTCCCGTGGTCGCGGCCCAGACCAGCACCAGCAGGCCCAGCACCGCCGCCACCGGAAGCAGGGCCACCGTGGTGGCCCGGGGTGGTCGACCCTTCCCCGTCATCCTGCCGACACTAGTGGCGAGCGTCGGCGGAAGAGAAGACACAGCAGGGCCCGCGCCCCCCGGAGGAGCAGGCCCTGCTGCTGGTACGTGCGCCGGCTCAGAGGACCGGCGAGAACGGCTCCGTGCCGTGGACCAGGCTCAGCCCGGCGATCCCGGAGTGGGCCTGCGCGTAGCCGAGCTCCTTGGCGAGGTCGCCGACGCCGTTGGTGGCCGGGAGCGGGGCGAGCGCCACCGTGGACAGCACGCCCAGGGCCGTGCCGTCGGCGCTGAGGAAGCCGCTGCCCGAGTCGCCGGGGATGCCCGGTGTCACGGTGTAGACCGGGTGCGACCAGCCGCCGTCGGCGGGGTCGTCGCCGAGGCCGGCGCCGGTGTGCGGGGCCAGCGTCTCGACGCCCGCGCGCAGGCTGGAGTTGCCGTAGGTGAGGACCCGGTCGGCCGCGGCGGTGCCGTCGGTGTCCAGGCCGGTCGGTCCGCCCCAGAACGGCACCGAGGGGTTCACCTTGCCGACGTCGCCGGAGCTGACCTCGACCAGCGCCAGGTCGTTGTAGGCGCAGGTGTCCGGGTCCCTCTCGCCGTTCTGCTGCATGGTCAGCCAGCTGCTGTAGGCCAGGGTGCCGGTGCCGACCCGGGTGCCCTCGTCGACCAGGCTGCCGCCCTCGTTGAAGGTGACCTCGGTGCCGAGCGGGAGGGACCGGGTGCTGCAGCCGTCGGTGTCGGTCGCGGCGCCCTGGCCGGCGCAGTGTGCGGCGTACCCGACGTAGGTGGCGCCGGAGCCGTCGGTGTAGACGAAGTTCGCGGTGCACTGGGCGCCGTCGGTGTACATCATCGTGCCGGGGTGGATGTCGGCGGTGCCGGCCGGCGCGTACGCGGCGGCGGCCTGGGCGGGGGCGGCCACCCCGGCCAGGGCGAGCACGGCGCCGGTGCCGAGAGCGGCCAGCAGTCGGGTCCGAGACGTCAGCATGGGCGGTCCTTCCCAGAGATGAGCTGTCCCCCTGTCCAACGAGGCACCGCGGCGAAGGTCACGGCCCGAGATGCGAGGAGCCCCGCAGGCCGTGGCCTGCGGGGCTCCTCGGTGATGCCGGGACGGACCGGTGCGGGGCACCAGCGCCGTCGGGTAGGGCTAGTACGACGGCTGCGACGGGTCGATCTGGTTGACCCAGGCCACCACGCCGCCGCCGACGTGCACCGCGTCGGCGTACCCGGCGCCCTGGGCGATCGCGAGCGCCTCGGCCGAGCGCACCCCGGACTTGCAGTGCAGCACGACCTGCTTGCTGCCCTGGGTCAGCTCGGACAGCTGGCCGAACGCGTTGCCGTTGAGGAAGTCGCCCTTGGGGATCAGCACCGAGCCCGGGATCTTGTTGATCTCGTACTCGTTCTGCTCGCGGACGTCGACCAGCACGAAGTCGCGCTCGCCGTTGTCGCGCTCCTTCAGCATCTGCTCGAGCTGGGCGACCGAGATCGTCGACCCGGCCGCGGCGTCGGCGGCCTCGTCGGAGATCGCGCCGCAGAAGGCGTCGTAGTCGATCAGCTCGGTGACGGTGGCGTTCTCCCCGCACAGCGCGCAGTTGGGGTCCTTGCGGACCCTCAGCTTGCGGTACTCCATCTCCAGGGCGTCGTAGATCATCAGCTTGCCGACCAGCGGTTCGCCGATGCCGGTGAGCAGCTTGATGGCCTCGTTGACCTGGATCGAGCCGATCGACGCGCACAGCACGCCCAGCACGCCGCCCTCCGCGCAGGAGGGGACCATGCCCGGCGGCGGCGGCTCGGGGTAGAGGCAGCGGTAGCAGGGGGCGTCGCTCTGCCCGTCGGGCCCCTCGAGGGTCGGCCAGAACACCGAGGCCTGCCCGTCGAAGCGGTAGATGGAGCCCCACACGTACGGCTTCTTCAGGAAGTACGCCGCGTCGTTGACCATGTAGCGGGTGGCGAAGTTGTCGGTGCCGTCGACGATCAGGTCGTAGTCGGCGAAGATCCGCAGCACGTTGTCGTTGTCGAGGCGCTCGTCGTGGACCACCACGTTCACGAGCGGGTTGGTCTCGGCCAGCGACTCCTTCGCGGAGACCGCCTTGGACTTCCCGACGTCGCTCTGCCCGTGGATGATCTGGCGCTGCAGGTTGGACTCGTCGACCTCGTCGAACTCGGCGATGCCGAGGGTGCCGACGCCGGCCGCGGCCAGGTAGAGCAGGGCGGGGCTACCGAGGCCACCGGCCCCGATCACCAGGACCTTGGCGTTCTTCAGCCTCTTCTGCCCCGTCATCCCGACGTCGGGGATGATCAGGTGCCGGCTGTAGCGGCGTACCTCGTCGATGGTGAGCTCGTCAGCGGGCTCGACCAGTGCTGGCAGTGACACGGACACTCCTAGGCTCATCGCGGTGCCGGGTGCGGCGGCGTACGGCAGGGGGAACACCTCGATCGGCTCTCATGTTCCCGCACCGCCCCGACCGCTCCCGGGGACGTCCCGTCATGTGGAACCCTCGTCGCTTCCCGGCCTCGGCATTACCCCGGAGTAGGCTGCGCCCGTGACGACCACCCACGACCAGAAGCCCCGGGGCGGGCGGATGCCGCGCAGCGCGCGCCGTGCCCAGCTGCTCGAGTCCGCGCTGGAGGTCTTCGTCGCCCAGGGGTACCACTCCGCCGCGATGGACGACATCGCCGAGCGGGCGGGCGTCTCCAAGCCCGTGCTCTACCAGCACTTCCCCGGCAAGCTCGAGCTCTACCTGGCGCTGCTCGACCAGTCCTGCGACACCATCATCGAGGCGTGCAAGGCGGCCCTGGCCTCCACCGACGACAACAAGCTGCGGGTCACGGCGACCATGCACGTCTTCTACGACTACGTGGCCAGCGCCCAGGGCGCCTTCCGGCTGGTCTTCGAGTCCGACCTGACCAACGAGCCGCCCGTGCGTGAGCGGGTCGACCGGGTCACGGCGTACTGCGCCGAGGCGATCGCCGAGGTCATCCACGAGGACACCGGCCTGCCCGACGAGCAGTCCCGGCTGCTCGCGGTCTCCCTGGTCGGCATGGCCCAGGTCAGCGCGCGGTTCTGGCTGGACACGGCCGGTGAGATCTCTCAGGCCGACGCGGCTACGCTCGTGTCCGGGCTCGCCTGGCGCGGCATCCGCGGCTACCCCCGCAACGACGAGCAGGCCTGAGCCCCGGCCCCTGTGGGCCACCCCGCGAACCACATACCTAGGAGGTCCTCCGGTGGAGGTCAAGATCGGCGTGCAGAACGCCAGCCGCGAGCTGGTCCTCGAGTCCAAGGAGTCGGCGGACACCGTCGAGAAGACGGTCTCGGCAGCCCTCGCCACCGACGACGGCGTGCTCGTCCTGACGGACGCGAAGGGCCGCAGGGTCCTGGTGCCCGTCGCCAAGCTCGCCTACGTCGAGATCGGCACCGCGACCAGCGGCGCCGTGGGCTTCCGCTCCTAGGGGCCCGGACCGATGCTCGGGGAGATCCTCTTCATCCTGATCGGCGGCGTGGTCATCGGGCTGCTGGGCAAGTTCGTCGCGCCCGGCAACCGGGACAACATCCCGCTCTGGCTGACCGTGCTGTGCGGGGTGCTCGGGATCTTCCTGGGCACCTACCTGTACGTCGACGTGCTCGGCGGCTCCGCGAACACCCGCGGCGTGGACTGGCTCCGGCACCTCGTGCAGGTCCTGGTCGCCGCCGTGCTGGTGGCCATCGCCTGCACGGTGACCGGCCGCAGCACCAGCCGCCGCCGCTGACGCGACACCTGCGGACAGGAGACTCCCCCGCGCTACGCCCACCGAGCGTCGTCGCGGCCCGAGTCTCCTGTTCTGCGGACCCTCCTCGGGACCGGGCTACGGCGCGAGACCGAGCGCCTGCATGCGGCTGGAGTGGTTCTCGGTGAGCCGGGTGAACAGCCGGCCGATCGCGGCGAGGTCCAGCGCCGGCCGGTCCACCCCTCCCGACAGCAGCGCGGAGAGCGCGTCGCGCTCCGCGGCGACCCGCTGCGCCTGCGACAGCGCCTCCCCCATCAGCCGCCGGCCCCACAGCGCCAGCCGCCCGCCGAGCCGGGGCTCGGCGGCGATCGCGGCCCGCACCCGGTCCACGACGAAGACCGACTGCCCCGCGTCGGAGAGGCTCTCCAGGATGATCGCCCGGGTCTCCGCGTCGAGGAACGCGGCGATCTCGCGGTAGAAGTCCGCAGCGAGCCCGTCCCCGACGTACGCCTTGATCAGGCCCTCGAACCAGTCCGACGGCGCCGTCCGACGGTGAAAGTCCTCGAACGGCGTGGTGAAGGCGGACATCGCCTCGAACGGGTCCGCGCCGATCTCGCCGAGCCGGGCCCGCAGCGCCTCGAAGTGGGCGAACTCCGTCGAGGCCATCCGGGCCAGCTCGGCCTTGTCGCGCAGCGTCGGCGCCATCTTCGCGTCCTCGCTGAGCCGCTCGAACGCGGACATCTCGCCGTACGCGATCGCGCCGAGCAGGTCGACCACCGCCGCGAGGTAGGTGGGGTCGGAGAAGGCCAGCGGGAGCTCCGGGGACCAGCGCGCCGAGCCGGGCCCGGAGACCGCCACGGGACCGGTCGTCGAAGGTCTCTCGGCCGGCGATTCAGTCATGCGGGCAGCCTACCGATAGAATGGCGGCGTACCGCCGACGAGCGCACGACACATGACGACCCCGGGAAGTCCCGTGGGGGTCGTGGAGTGGGAGCCTCGCAGCGGCTCGACGCTTCCACATCCTCACAGAGAACAGGCGAGATCCTGACCACCTTCAGAGAGCTCGGGGTGCTTCCCGAGATAGCCGACGCCCTCGAGCGGGTCGGCATCACGACCCCCTTCCCGATCCAGGAGATGACCCTCTCGGTCGCGCTCCTGGGCACCGACCTGATCGGTCAGGCGCGCACCGGTACCGGCAAGACCCTGGCCTTCGGGATCCCGGTCCTGCAGCGCACGGTCGCGCCGCACGACCCCGACCACGCCGACCTGGTCGCCCCCGACAAGCCGCAGGCGCTGATCGTCGCGCCGACCCGTGAGCTCGCGCTCCAGGTCTCCAACGACATGTCGGTTGCCAGCGCGGACCGTGGCACCCGGGTGCTCACCGTGTACGGCGGTGTGGGCTACGACCACCAGCTCGACACGCTCAAGAGCGGCGTCGACGTCGTCGTCGGCACCCCCGGCCGGCTCATCGACCTGATGAACCGTCGCGCCCTCGACCTCTCGCACATCAAGGTGCTGGTCCTCGACGAGGCCGACGAGATGCTCGACCTGGGCTTCCTGCCCGACGTGGAGCGGCTGATCGCGAAGACCCCCGAGACCCGGCAGACGATGCTGTTCTCGGCGACCATGCCGGGCGCGATCGTGTCCCTGGCCCGCACCCACATGCGGCACCCGATGAACATCCGGGCCGAGTCCGGTGACGCGCAGCAGACCGTCCCGGCGACGGCGCAGTTCATCTACCAGGTGCACGACCTGGACAAGCCCGAGCTGGTCGCCCGGATCCTGCAGGCCGAGAACTCCGGCCTCACGATCGTGTTCACCCGCACCAAGCGGGCGGCGCAGCGGCTCGCCGAGGACCTCGAGGAGCGCGGCTTCGACGCCAGCCCGCTGCACGGCGACATGCAGCAGGTCGCGCGCGAGAAGGCGCTGGCGAAGTTCCGCAGCGGGAACCTGCGGGTGCTGGTGGCCACCGACGTCGCCGCCCGCGGCATCGACGTCGCCGACGTCACCCACGTCATCAACTACAGCTGCCCCGAGGACGAGAAGACCTACGTGCACCGGATCGGCCGCACCGGCCGTGCGGGCGCGACGGGCGTGGCCGTGACGTTCGTCGACTGGGCCGACGTGACCCGGTGGAAGGTCATCAACCGGGTCCTCGACCTGCCCTTCGACGAGCCGGCCGAGACGTACTCCACCTCGGAGCACTTCTTCCACGACATGGGCATCGCGCCCGGCACCAAGGGCCGCCTCAAGCCGGCCGCCCCCCGGGCCGAGCGCGCGGGCGGCACGTCCTCGGGTGGCCGCTCCGGCGGGTCGTCCGAGCGTGGCCCCCGTGAGGACCGTCCCCGCCGCGACCGTGGCCGCAGCCGTACCCGCAGCGGTCAGCCCGTCGACGGTGACGCCTCCGCCCCGGCCGCACCCGCCGCCCCCGTGCAGCGGGACGGCGCCGAGGATGGCGACCAGCCGGCCGGCACCCGCAACCGCCGGCGTCGCCGTCGTGGCGGCAGGCCGGCCGCGAGCTCGACCGACTGACCTGCCTCGCCTGCCGGTTTACCAGGTGATGCCGAGTTTCTGGCGCTCCCCATGGGTTGTTTCCCATGGGGAGCGACTGTTTTCCGGCATCACCTGGTAAACCGGCACGGGGATCAGGCGACGACGACGACCCGCGTGCCGACCGGGGCGAAGGCCCACAGGGCGCGGGCGTCGGGCCGCCACTGACGGATGCAGCCGTGCGACTGCGGGGCGCCGAGGTCGTCCCGGGTCTGCACCCGCCGCCCGTCGAGCACCGGGATGTCGTGGAATCCGATGGCGGCGTTCTGCCCGTGGGTGAACCGGACCATGTACTGCATGGTGCCGGAGTCGTCGACGCCGATGGCGTGCAGCGACCGGGAGTAGACGACGTACCGGCCGGGGGCCAGGTTGTCGGTGACGCTCCCCGAGACCAGGTACGTGCGGCGTACGGCGTCCGCACCCGCGTGCCGGCCCACGAGCCACACCCGCTGGTCGGACATGTCGAACACCACCCGGCGGCCGGTGCCGCTGCGCGCCGGGACGCCCGGGGCCGGTGACTGGTCCGCGGTGCGCGCCGCCGGCGGCTTGCTGACCGCCGCGGACGGGGACACGGTCGCAGGGGCCGACGGGGTGGGCGTCCCGGCGGGCCGGGCCACCACGGCCGCGGGGGCCGCCTCGGCCGCGGACGACGGGGCGACCGCACGCGCGTCGGCGCCGCCGCCGGGGAGCACGCCGGCGCCGCCGAGGACGGAGACCAGGGTCACCGCCACCGCACCACCCGCGGCGCCCAGCCTGCCGTAGCGCGGCCTGAGGACCTCGGCGGTGCGGGGGTGGTCGCCTGCTCCGCCGTGGCCTGCCATGCCGGCCAGCCTAGACCGGTCGGCGTCCCCGGCGGGTGAGGCTGGCCGCGACCTCGCGGTAGGCGTCGGCGCCCTTGTGGCTGGTGGTGGTGCTCAGGATCGACCGGCCCGCGGCCGGGGCCTCGGCGAACCGGATCGACTTCGGGATCGGCGGCTCGATGACGTCGAGCTGGTAGGTCTCGGAGATGTTGTCCAGCACCGCGCGGGCGTGGTTGGTGCGGCCGTCGTACAGCGTCGGCAGCACCCCCCAGACCTCGAGCTTGCGGTTGGTGAACCGGCGTACGTCGTGCACGGTGTCGAGCAGCTGCCCCACCCCGCGGTGCGACAGCGTCTCGCACTGGAGCGGGATCAGCACGCCGCGCGCCGCGGTCAGCGCGGCGACGGTCAGCACGCCGAGCGACGGCGGGCAGTCCAGCAGCACCCAGTCGTAGTCGAGGTCCTCCAGCGCCATCTTCACGACGTGCTCGCGGCCGGTACGGGTGAGCAGGTCGGCCTCGGCCCGGGCGAGCTCGATGGTCGCGGGCAGCAGGTCGACGCCGTCCTCGGTCGCGATCACCACCTCGGTCGCGTCCAGGCCCTTGGTCAGCACGTGGTGGACCGACAGCTCGAGGTCCTCGGGGTCGATGCCCAGGGAGAAGGTCAGGCAGGCCTGCGGGTCGAGGTCGACGAGCAGGACGCGGTTGCCGAGCTCGGCGAGCGCGGCGCCGAGCGAGGCGACGGTGGTCGTCTTCGCGACGCCACCCTTCTGGTTGGCGACCGCGAGGATCTTGGTCTTCGATGCAGTCACCTGCCCATCATGCCGCAGGGGCGGTTGCGGTCTCGACGTCCGTCCATGAATGCTGGGCGGCATGTCGCAGTCCTCCCCCTCGCCCGAGCACCGCTCGACCGTCCTCGTCACCGGTGCCACCGCGGGCATCGGCCGGTCCTTCGCCCACCGGCTCGCCGCCGAGGGCCACGACCTGGTCGTCGTGTCCCGCACCCGCGAGCGCCTGGAGAGGCTGGCTGCCGACCTGACCGCGCAGCACGGCGTGGCGGTCGAGGTGATCGTGGCCGACCTCGGCGACCGCGAGCAGCTCGCGACCGTGGAGGCCCGGGTCTCCGACCCGGCGCGGCCGATCGGCCTGCTGGTCAACAACGCCGGCTTCGGCCTCAAGCACCCGTTCCTGGACAACACGATCGAGCAGGAGCAGTACCTCCTCGACGTGCTCGTGACCGCCGTCCTCCGGCTCACCCACGCGGCCCTGGGGCCGATGGTCGAGCGTGGCAGCGGCGCGGTCGTGAACGTCTCCAGCGTCGCCGGCTACCTGCCCCGCGGCAGCTACAGCGCCGCCAAGGCGTACGTCACCTCGCTCAGCGAGTGGGCGGACCTCACCTACCGGGACCGCGGGGTACGGGTGATGGCCCTGCTCCCCGGGTTCACCCGGACCGAGTTCCACCAGCGGATCGACGTCAGCCAGGACTCGGCGCCGCGCTGGATGTGGCTCGACGTGGACCGGCTGGTCGACGACGCGCTGCGCGACCTGGACCGGGGCCGGTCCGTCTCGATCCCGAGCCGGCGCTACCAGGTGCTCGCCGCGGTCGCCCGCTACACGCCCCACAGCCTGCAGGCGCGCTTCCAGGGGCTGGGCCGCCGGTAGGTCACGGGGGCACGCCGGCCCACGGCGGCTGCGTCGGCACCGAGCGGCCGGCCGCGCACGAGGACCGGACGTCGCACCACCCGCACCGGGCGCCGACCCGGGCCGGGAACGCCTCGTCGGCCTCGGCCGGGGACATCCCGGCGGCATGCCGCTCGTCGAGCGCCGCCAGCTCGGCGGCCAGGTCGTCGGCGCGCCGGAGGTGCTCGGCCAGGGACTCCTCGGTGTGGTCCCAGACCAGGCGGTCCCCGGTGGGCAGGTGGTGCAGCTCGACCCGGGTGCAGGCACGCCGCAGGGTCCGGGCGGCCGCCGCGGCGTACACCGCGAGAGCCAGGGAGTCGCGGGCGTCGTCGACGGTGAGCACCGACCGTCCGGTCTTGTAGTCCACCACCACGACCCCCTCGCCGGGCCGGTCGTCGAGCCGGTCGACCCGGCCCCACAGCGAGGCCCGGGCGGTCCGCGCCACCAGGGTGCGCTCGACGCCGACCGGCTCCTCGTCGGGGTCGACGCCGCCGAGGTAGCGCTCGACCTGGGCCCGGGACCGCTCCCGGGCCGCGACCAGCTGGGCCCGGTCCCGGAACCCGTCGGTGAGCCAGCCGCGCACCAGCAGCGCCCCGCCCGCCTCGGGGGTACGGCGCTCGCGCGGCAGCTCCCACCAGCGGGCCAGCGCGGTGTGCACCGAGGCGCCCACCGAGTTGTGGCCCCAGGGCGGTCCCCGGCGCGGAGCCGGACGGTCGAGGTAGCCCAGCCGGTAGCGCCGCGGGCAGGACAGGTACGTCGTGAGCCGGGACGGCGCCGCGGCGTAGAGCCGGTCGGGCATCCCGTCCAGGATCGGCTGCTCCGGCGCGCTCATCCCCGCCCCGCGACCGGCTCCCCCGACACCGGCGGGGTCTCCCGGCCGGACGCGGCGGAGGCCCGCGCCGCCAGGTCGAGCAGCCGGTCGTACTGGTCGGGTGCCGTGGTGTTGCAGCCCAGGTCGTGGCCGACCTTGCCCAGGCCGTGGTGGTCGCTGGAGCCGGTGATCACGAGGCCGAGCCGGGTCGCCAGCCCGCGAAGCTCCTCGCGGGTGGCCGGGTCGTGGTCCTGGTGGTCGACCTCGACACCGCTGAGGCCGGCCTCGCGCAGCCGCCGCAGCCCGGGCTCGTCGAGGGCGGTGTGGTCGTGCCGAGAGGCCCACGGGTGCGCCAGCACGCTGACCCCGCCGGCGTCCGCGACGATGCCGAGCGTCCGTTCGAGGTCGGCGGCGTAGCGGTGCACGTAGCCCGGCCCCTGCGGCCCCAGGAAGCGATCGAAGGCCTCGTTGCGGTCGGCGACCACACCCAGGGCGACCAGCGCGTCGGCGACGTGCGGGCGGCCCATCGCCGCGGTCTCGCCGGCCACCTTGCGGACGTCGTGCACGTCGATGTCGATGCCGAGGTCGCGCAGCCGCTCGAGGGTGGCCGGAAGCCGCGAGTTGCGCCCGTCCAGGACCCGTTGCAGCTCACGGGCCAGCGGCTCGTAGGTCGGGTCGGGCAGGTAGGCGAGCAGGTGGACGCCGTACCCGGCGAAGGTGCAGCTCACCTCGATGCCCCGCACCAGCGCCACGCCGAGCCCGGCGGCGGCATCGGTGGCGTCCGCCCAGCCCTCGGTGGTGTCGTGGTCGGTCAGCCCGAGGACGTCGACCCCCTCGGCGTGCGCGCGGCGGACCAGGTCGCCGGGCGACTCGGTCCCGTCCGAGCGGTCCGAGTGGGTGTGGAGGTCGATACGCACGCGCCGAGCCTAGTGGCCGGCACCCACCAACCGAGCCCTCACCAGGCGGGCGGGGTGCCCCCGAAGGGCAGGTCGATCAGCTCGGGGCCGAGGCCGGCGATGTCCATCAGCACCCACTCGGCCTTCAGCAGCAGGGCCGCCGAGGCCGGCCGGAGCACCAGCCACAGCCAGCGACCGAGCGCCTCCCCGGCGAAGACGGAGCGGTCGAAGTCGACGTCCGCGTCGCTGGTGAGCACCGACCAGAGCGCGATCGGGTGGCCGTCGATCCGGACCTTGGCGTGTGCGGGCCCCTCGCCGATCTCCGTGCCCGGGTCGGTGCGGACCAGTCCGGCGCACCGGGTCCCGAGACCCACGCCGGGCTCCTCCGACACCACGGTCAGCTCGACCACGCCGTCGGGGTCGCTGGGGCCCGCGCAGGTCAGGAAGCTGGCGCGGGCGTCCCCCTCCGGACCCGCGACACAGCCGAAGTCGGTGACCGACCAGCCCGGCGGCAACGGCCACGGGGCGAACGTCGGGACGGCGCCCGCGCGGGCCACGTGCTCGGCGAAGCTGGTGTAGTCGGCGACCGCGGGTCGCCACAGCGGGACGATCGGGCCGTGGTCGCGGCACCGCCAGCCGCTCCCCTGCTCGGTGACGGGCGACGCGCATCGCGGACACCCCGCTACCAGGCTCATGCCCTAACCGTCGTGGCCGCCGTCCCCCCGCGTCAAGACGTCTAGGCTCCTGCCGGTGAGGGACCGGATCGACTGCGTCGGGGGCATCGTGCTCGACGACCGCCCGGAGGGACGCCGGCTGCTGCTGGTGCTGCGCGGCCAGGAGCCGGCGAAGGGGACCTGGTCGGTGCCCGGCGGACGCGTCGAGCCGGGCGAGGCGGACCCGGAGGCAGTCGCGCGCGAGGTGCTGGAGGAGACCGGCCTGCGGGTGCTGGTGGGCCGGCTGGTGGGCACCGTCGAGCGGGACGCCCCGGCCGGCGGGGTCTACGTGATCCGCGACTACCTGTGCCATCTCGACCCTGCCGGCGGGGACGCGACCGCCGCCGTCCGCGGAGGCGACGACGCCGACGAGGCCGCCTGGTTCACCGTCCCGGAGATCCACGCGCTCCCCTGCTCCCCCGGTCTGGTGGAGGCGCTGAGCGCCTGGCAGATCCTCCCCGGGACCTAATCCTCTGGTCCGGCGGCCCCCGATCGTTCGACTCTGCAACAAGTGGGGGCAACAAGTGGGGCGCACCACGCTCCCGGACCGATCCGAGGTGGTCGACATGGCGGCTGCGACGGTGCTCGGCACCGCGACCGCGTTGCAGGCAGGCCACTACCTGCACCTGGGCGTCTTCAGCATCAGTCTCGCCAACGCTCTGATCATCGTGGCGATGCTGCTGATGTTCGTGGCCGCGATCCTGGTGCCGTTCCCGCACTCCGGCTACCCGGCCGACCCGGGCGGCCCGGAGGACGGGGACCGGCCGTGACCGCCGTGACCCGCGGTGCGGTCAGCTCCGCCGACGAGCCGCCCCGCCACAGCTGGACGGTGGCGGTGCGACGGCGCCTGACCGGTCTGGTCCCGCCGGGCGAGGCCCTGCCCGACCGGCAGCCGGCGTACGTCGCGTCGTGGATCTACGTCTTCGGGGTGCTGACCCTCGCCGCCTTCGTGGTGGTCCTCGCGTCGGGAGGCCTACTGGCCCTCGGCGGGTCCGCCTGGTGGCACACCTCCTCACTCGGCCACTTCGTGAACTCGCTGCACCTGTGGAGCGTCGAGCTGTTCTTCGCCTTCATGGTGGTGCACCTGTGGGGGAAGTTCTGGATGGCGGCCTGGCGCGGGCGGCGCACCCTGACCTGGGTCACCGGGGTGGTCGCGTTCGTCGCCTCCATCGGGACCGCCTTCACCGGCTACCTCTCCCAGTCCAACTTCGACGCCCAGTGGATCGGTGCCGAGGCGAAGGACGGGATCAACTCGATCGGCGTCGGCGGCTGGTTCAACGTGCTGAACCCGGGGCAGATGCTGCTGTGGCACGTCGTGCTGCTGCCGTTCGCGGTCGGCGTCATCGCCGCGGTGCACATCGTGCTGGTCCGCCGGCACGGCGTGGTGCCCCCGATCGACGCACGGGAGGCCAGCTGACATGAGCGCCACGACCAAGCGGCGACCGGCAACCCCGGACTCGCACGACTTCCCCAAGCGGCCCTACGACCTGGTCAAGGAGTTCGTGATCGCCCTCGGGGTGGTCAGCCTGCTGACGCTGGGCCTGTCCGCGGTGTTCTCCTCGCCCGACGAGAAGGCGATCACGATGGCGGCCTGGGCCAAGGCGGTCCCGTCCGACGTGGCCGCCACCGCCGCCGGCGAGCTGGCCGGCACCACCGCGAGCGCGACCTACGGGCCGCCCTACAACCACCAGAGCCCGGGCCAGACGGTGCTCGGCATCCCGCTGCAGCGATGGGGTGGGGTGCGGCTGCCGACGAGCTCGGCCGACCTGGTCCTGCAGCCGCTGGAGGACCAGCAGGGCGGTAGCCCGCTCACGAGGGCAGCGGTGAGGGTATGGCGCGCCGCCTCCCCGGCCCAGCGGGACCGCTGGGCGACCGGCTACGCGGACGCGCTCGCCAAGGCACCCGGCCAGGACCCCGCCAAGGTGACCCCGGGACCCTACGGGCCGGTCCCGGCCATCGTCCGTGGCTTCGGGACCCTGGCGGCCTCCGGCGGCCTGGAGGGGTCCCTGACCTCCTCGGGCAACTTCTACGGCGGTGACCAGACCCGGTCCATGCTGCTGCTCTCCGACGGCGCCTACCTCGAGAACCTCGCCGTCGCCCAGCACCTCGGCGGCGACCAGTGGGGGATGATGAACGAGACCGGGAACTACCCGGGGCAGCCCTGGATGTGGCTCTACACGTTCTGGTACCAGGTGCCGCCGTTCTCCACCTCCGACAACGCCGACGCGGAGGTCTGGGCGCTGATGATGGTGCTCACGCTCGGGCTGATGTTCCTGCCGCTGATCCCGGGACTGCGTGACATCCCGCGCTGGATCCCCGTGCACCGGCTGATCTGGCGCGACTACTACCGCGCACGACCGCGGAAGGCCTAGGAGTTCCAGCGCAGCACGACCGGGAAGTCCCGCTCGTACCCCAGCGTGGACACCGTGGCGGTGTCCAGCTTGAAGAACCGGCCCTCGGACACCGGCTGCTCGATCCAGCGCGCGGTCAGCGCACGCAGCGAGTGCCCGTGTCCGAAGACCAGCACCCGGCCGCCGTGCTCGCGGACCCGGGCCACCACCCGGTCGAGCCGCTCGGTGACCTGCTCGGCGGTCTCGCCGCCGGGGGTGGGGTGCGTCCAGACGGTCCAGCCCGGGACGGTCTCGCGGATCGCGGAGGTGGTGACCCCCTCGTAGTCGCCGTAGTCCCACTCGACGAGGTCGGCGTCGATGTGCACGTCGTCCACGCCGGCCAGGACCGCGGTCCGGAGGGCACGGTGACGGGGACTGGACAGCACCAGGTCGAACGACACCCCGTCGAGGCGCTCACACAGCGCGCGAGCGACCTCGACGCCGTTCTCGGTGAGGTCGAGGTCGGTGGTCGAGGTGTGCCGCCCGTCGCGGCTCCACTCGGTCTCGCCGTGCCGGACGAGCCACAGCTCGGGGTCCTGGGAGTCCGTGCTCATGGCGACACCGTAGAGCACCCGGCCGGTCAGGCCCTCGGTTCGGGCTCGCGCAGCTCGGGTCGCGCCGGCTGCTCGCCGCCGCGCGCGTCGAGGTAGGACTGCTTCGGCACCATCACCTTGCGCCGGAAGACGCACACCAGGGTGCCGTCCTGGTTGTAGCCCTTGGTCTCGACGTACACCACGCCGCGGTCGTCCTTGGACTTCGACTCCCACTTGTCGAGGACCTCGGTCTGGCCGTAGATCGTGTCGCCGTGGAAGGTCGGCGCGACGTGGCGCAGGGACTCGACCTCGAGGTTCGCGATCGCCTTGCCGGACACGTCGGGGACGCTCATCCCGAGCAGCAGCGAGTAGATGTAGTTGCCGACGACCACGTTCTTCTGGAACTGGGTGCTGGTCTCGGCGTAGTGCGCGTCCAGGTGCAGCGGGTGGTGGTTCATCGTGAGCAGGCAGAACAGGTGGTCGTCGTACTCGGTGACCGTCTTGCCGGGCCAGTGCTTGTACGTCGCACCGACCTCGAACTCCTCGTAGCTGCGACCGAACTGCATGCGGCTCTCCTCACTGTGGCCTGGGCCGGCCCCTCACCGAGTCCTTACCGGGCCCATGGTGGCGGACCGGCGGGTGCGACGGGAGGGCCGGACGGCGTTCCGCGGCGTGGGAAACCTCACGCCCCGGACCGCCCCGAGGCTCAGGAGCCGCCGCCGCCGGCCTTGCGACGGTGCATCTTCGGGCCACCGGCGGCGACCTCGGAGCCGTGTGCCTTCTCCTTGGAGCCGGCCGGCTTGGCGACCCCGCGGTCGTTGCCCTTCTTGCGGTCCAGGGCCTCCCGCATCTTGGCCTTCAGGTCCTCGTTCACGGGGCTCTCGTCGTGGGCGGCCATCGGTTCCTCCAGTGCACGGATGCGGACGGGCTGACGGGCT
Source organism: uncultured Actinomycetota bacterium (assembly GCA_963800225.1). Taxonomy (GTDB): domain Bacteria; phylum Actinomycetota; class Actinomycetes; order Propionibacteriales; family Nocardioidaceae; genus Nocardioides_B. Next base: position 51,650 of record CAWDAF010000007.1, read on the forward strand.
CCACCTTGTCACGCGCCTCCGCAGCGGGTCGACGCCATTGCCGCCCGGAGCCCGATATAGGCTCCTCGGGGCTCATGGAGACGGAGGACGCGTGACCGACAGGATCGACGTCAGCAGCGCGGGCCTCGTGGTTCCCCCCTCGTGGTCCGGGGCGGTGGACGTGCTTCTCGACGGTCAGCGGGTGTGGTCGTTCAACCCCGCCCGCGACGGCAACCGGGCTTCGGGCCAAGGGGTGCAGGTGTCCTGGCCCAGGACGCTGGTGCACCACCTCGACGGTGTCGCCGACGTCGAGCTGGTCGACCACGTCGGCCGCGACGTGCTGCACGCCCAGACCGTGCGCTTCGGCACCGGCGACCAGCGGGTCAGCGTCGTCGACGCCGACGGCAACCCGCTCGCCGTCGACAAGGGCGGCCGGCTCCAGCGCGACTTCAGCAACACCGAGGACTCCGCGCGCGAGGACATCATGGACGCGCTCGAGCAGGTGCTGCGCGACCTCACCGACGCCTGTGGCCTGGACGCCTACCTGATGTACGGCTGCCTGCTCGGCGCCGTCCGCGACGGTCACATGATCGGGCACGACTCGGACGCCGACGTGGCCTACCTCAGCAAGTACCACCACCCCTTCGACATCATCCGCGAGTGCACGGCCGCCACCCGGACGATGCGGGCGCTGGGCTGGAAGGTGATGCGGATGTCCGGCGCGAACTTCAAGGTGTGGGTGCCGCTGCCCGACGGCCGGCGCTGCGGCATCGACGTCTTCGGCTCCTTCCACATCGGCGAGCGGTTCTTCGTGACCGGGTCGCTGACCGGGACCCTCGACCGGTCGGCGCTGCTGCCGTTCGGCACGGTCACGCTGGAGGGCCGCGAGATCGTCGCGCCCGCCCGCCCGGAGGAGGTGCTCGCCTTCACCTACGGCCCGAAGTGGCGGGTGCCCGACCCGGCCTTCCACTTCGACCACGACCCGGTCGACGTACGCCGCATGGACGGGTGGTTCCGCTCGACCCGGCGCCGGCTGCGCTTCTGGGGCGACTTCTACAAGAGCCCGGACTCGGCCCAGGTGCCGGCCGGGCCGTCACTGTTCGCCGGCTGGGTCCAGCAGCGGCTCGAGGAGCGGCAGGCCGGCCAGGCCCCGGTGCTCGACGTCGGCGCCGGCACCGGTCGGGACTCGACCTTCCTCGCCGAGCAGGGCCACCCGGTGACCGCGCTGGACTTCACCTCGCTGGGCATGCGCCGCGCCCGCGCGAGGATCCGGAAGCGCGGCCTCGACGTCACCATCAAGTTGTTCAACCTCGAGGACACCCGCACGGTGCTGCTGACCGGGGCCCGGCTGGCCCACCAGCCCGGCACCCGCGAGATCTATGCCCGTGGCCTGCTCGACACCCTCGGCGACAGCGGACGCGACAACCTGTGGCGGTTCGCCTCGATGGTGCAGCGCCGCGGCGGCGAGACCTTCCTGGAGTTCCGCACCCCGCAGTCCCGCCACGAGAGCAAGCACTTCGGCACGCACCAGCGCAGCTACCTGCGGCCCGACACCGTCGAGCGCGAGATCGAGGCGGCCGGCGGCCACGTCGTGCACCGCGAGACCGGCCGCGACCTCGCCCCGCTCGGGGACGAGAACCCCGAGATCTGTCGACTCGTCGTGAGGTGGACGTCATGAGCAACCCGACCAACCGCAGCAAGGTGGTCTCCCGCCTGAAGGCGCTGCGCCGCTCGCCCGAGCGGCCGCACGGCCACCTGGCCGCCCGGGTCGCGGCCCTGGAGGCCGCCGTGGAGGAGAACCGCCGGCTCAACCAGCGGCTCGCCGACGTCGTCGACGTCGTCACCGAGGTGCTGGTGCCGGCGGCCGACCGCGACGACGAGCGGATGCGCAAGGCGCTCGCGGACCTGAACAAGACCCTCGGCAACGCCTGAGCGGTTCGCCCGGGGCCGGGCCTCCGAGGGCGGCCCGGCCGAACGACCCGGCTCAGCGCAGCTTGTAGTCCTCGAGCAGCCGGCGGCCGATGATCATCCGCTGGATGTCGGCCGTGCCCTCGCCGATCAGCAGCATCGGCGCCTCGCGGTAGAGCCGCTCGATCTCGTACTCCTTGGAGAAGCCGTAGCCGCCGTGGATCCGGAAGGAGTCCTCGACGACCTGCGAGCAGTACTCGCTGGCGAGGTACTTCGCCATGCCGGCCTCGAGGTCGTTGCGCTCACCGGCGTCCTTCTTGCGGGCGGCCCTGACCATCATCTGGTGAGCGGCCTCGACCTTGGTGGCCATCTCCGCCAGCCGGAACAGCACCGCCTGGTGCTCGGCGATCTTCTTGCCGAAGGTCTCCCGCTGCTGGGCGTAGGAGACGCCCAGCTCGAAGGCCCGGTTGGCGACCCCGCAGCCGCGGGCCGCCACGTTGACCCGGCCGACCTCGACGCCGTCCATCATCTGGTAGAAGCCCTTGCCGGGTGCGCCGCCGAGGACCTGGTCGGCACCGACCTCGAGGTTCTCCATGATCAGCTCGGTGGTGTCGACGCCCTTGTAGCCCATCTTCTCGATCTTGCCGGGGATGGTCAGGCCGTCCTTGACCTGCCCGAAGCCGGCGGGCTTCTCCACCAGGAAGGTGGTCATGTTCTTGTAGACGCTGCTCGCGCCCAGGTCGGTCTTGACCAGCACCGCCACCAGCGTGCTGGAGCCGCCGTTGGTCAGCCACATCTTCTGACCGTTGAGGGTCCAGGTCTTCTCGTCCTCCGCGAGCACCGCCTTGCTCTTGATCGCCGAGACGTCGGAGCCGCAGCCGGGCTCGGACATCGAGAAGGCGCCGCGGATCTCGCCGGCGGCCATCTTCGGCAGGTAGCGCTGCTTCTGCTCCTCGGTGCCGTGCTGCATCAGCATGTAGGCGACGATGAAGTGCGTGTTGACGATGCCCGACACGCTCATCCAACCGCGGGCGATCTCCTCCACGACGAGCGCGTAGGTCAGCAGGGACTCGCCCAGGCCGCCGTACTCCTCGGGGATGGTCAGCCCGAAGAGGCCGAGCTCCTTCATCCCCTCGACGATGTCGGTGGGGTACTCGTCACGGTGCTCGAGCTCGGTGGCGACGGGGAGGATCTTCTCGTCCACGAACGTGCGGACGGTCTTGAGGATCTCGACCTGGATGTCGGTGAGGTCCTCGGTCTCGCAGAGGCGGCCCATGCGGGATGTCCTTCCCAGTCAGGTGAGTGCGGCACGCACGAAGGTGCGGCTCGCCTGAGTATCACCGATCGGGGCGGTGGCCGCTATGAACGAGACCACACTCCGCGCACCCGCTTCAGCGAGGACCTGACCGGCTCCGGCAGCCGCGACCGCCAGCCGGCGGTCCGCGGCGCGGACAGCGCGTTGTTCTGCCGGGTCAGCCGGCGGACGTCGGTCATCATCGCGGCGATCACGCCGGTGGCGGCCTCGAGCAGCTCGGCCTCGGTGACGCTGTCGGGGTGCCGGCGCCGGGGTACGTCGACCGGCGGCCGGAGGTCCGCGACGTCACCGATCACGTCGTACCCGGCTTCCGCGACCTCCTCGGCGATCCGGGTGCCGCGCGCGCACAGCTCGGCGACCCGCTCGTCGGAGGGCCAGAACTTCTCGCCGCCGCGGGGCACGAGCTTGCCCTGCGCGAGGTAGCCACGGATCCAGTTGCCCCGGTCCTGCGCCGAGCCGAAGCCCTCCAGGTCGGCGTTCACCCGGCGCAGCAGCTCGACCTCGACGACGCCGAGGGACTCGTTCTGGCCGCCGCCCGAGGCCGCCACCGAGGCCGGGTCGACGCCGAGCAGGGTCGCGAAGCGCAGCCACAGCGTCTCGCGGGGCTCGTCCGGCCTGGGCAGCGTCAGCACGTGCACGCGCTCGCGGGGGGCGGCCGATCCCCACCGCCGCAGCACGTCGGCCAGGTCGAGGGTGCCCCAGTCCCACTCGTCGTGCGGGCGGGCCTCCTCGCGCGTCGGGTAGCCGTCGATCGGCACCGTGGAGCCGTTCTTGACGAACTCCTGCCAGCGGGCCGTGACCAGCGAGAGGGTGTCCCGGGCGGTCACCACGACATGCACCTCGGCACCCCGCAGGGCGGCCCCGGCCCGGGCCGCCTGCTCGGCGCTGGCAGCGGCGAAGAACTCGTGGCTGACCACGGCGGTGCCGGGCCAGGCGTTGATCTCGGCCACCAGGGCGTCCCAGGCGAGCGCGGCCTCGGGGCCCCGACGGTCGAGGTGCGGGTCCTCGGTGACCACGCCGCTGGCCCACAGGTGCTGGCGCACCGAGTGCCCGGGCAGCAACACCCCCTGGCGCGCGAGCTCCTCGCGGTTGTCCCACATGAGCGTCTGCAGGTACGTCGTACCGGTCTTGGGCAGACCGACGTGGAAGAAGACCGTGCGTGCCACCTAGCGGCTCACAGGCCCTGGGAGTACTTCTCGAGCACCGCCGCGACCCGCTGCTCGTCGCGCTGAGCGACCGGGAGCAGCAGCTCCTGCACCACGTCGGTCAGCTCGGCGAGCCGCAGGTTGAGCTGGCGGCACTCCTGGACCTCGTCCTCGAGCGAGCTGACCCGCTGCTGCAACGCCTCGACGGCGTCTGCCTGGAGCCCCGCGCGGACCATCCCGAGGGTGCGCGCGGCCTGCTTGCCGCGGCTGCGGAACCTGGACCTCACCGTTGCCATTCGACCACCAACCGTCCGATCCGGTGCCCCGGCGAAGCGTCGGGGCTCTCTTGCTTGGGCTTCTGCAGGTGCCGGCGCGGGCGCAGGCGGTGCCGGTGCACCACGACCGCTCCCCGCGCCTCCAGCTCGTCCACGACGCGTCCCATCGCCAGGACGTGCAGGTGCTCGTCGCGGGCGAACGGGTCGTCCGCGCCCCGGCCGAGCAGGATCTCGAGGTAGAGCCGGCCACCGCCGCGCAGCATCATCTCGCAGGCCCGCCACAGGTAGCCGCGGCCGACCTTGTCGGTGGCGTCCGCGACGTGCCGGGCGGTGACCACGGTGCGGCCCGGCAGCTGCGCGATCCGCGCGCTCTCGGTCAGCACCGAGCGCAGCTCGCAGAGGTTCATCGACCGGAAGTCCAGGTCGACCTCCTCATCGGCGGCCAGGCCGGCGATCGCGGCACTGCCACGCAGCGCGTAGTCCAGGCCGATCACCGAGGCGCCCTGACGGGCCAGCCAGAGGTCGTCGACGCCCCTGCCGCAGCCGATGTCCACGACCCGCGAGGGCACGCCGCCCTCCTGGTCGCGCACCCACAGGGCGAAGTCGGACGGCTCCACCACCGGTGGCGTCGAGGGCAGCCGGGAGTAGGTGCGGTCCCAGTTCTCCCGCTTCACCCGGGTCCCCCGGAACCAGCCGTTGAGGCGCCGGTGCGTGGAGGCCGGCGTCTCGAACTTGTACGCCGGGTCGGGCACCCGCCACTGCGGGCCGTAGGTCGCGGTGAGGAACTCGTCGGTGTTCGCGGGCGCGGGCAGCTCGCGTCCCTCGAGCGTGGTGGTGCCCAGCGGGAAGATCCACTCGTGCCGGAACGGGGTGCGGATCTCGCCCATCAGGTGCAGGTACCCGTCGGCGAGGAAGCCGCCGAACACGTCGAGGCCGCGGACCGACCCGTCCGCCTCGAGCACGTCGACCTTGAACGCGGCGCCGCTGTAGCGGGAGATCTGGTAGCCCATGTCGGCCAGCGCGCGCTGCAGCCGGAACGACTCGCGCACCACGTCGACCGGGTGGGTGTGCTCGCTGACGTAGCCGAGGTCGGCGTCGCTGTCGTGGCCGATCAGCCGACCCTCACGCACCGCGCCGAGCAGCGTGCCGTAGGCCGGGAAGGCGTCGATGCCGGCCTTCCTCAGGGCGGCGAGCACCTCCTCGATCGAGTCCAGGAGCGGCGCGACGTGCTCGGCGCTGCGGGTGTCGAAGGTCTGGGCGAGCCGCAGCGACTTGTCGATCCCCAGCGGCAGCCCGCGTTCGTTGACCACGGCGATCCGGCCGTCCCCGACGCCGAGGCGGACCTCCTCGTCGTACGCGACCGCGCCGGAGACGTGCTCGACGAGCTGGAGCCGCGTGGTGCCGTGCAGGAACCGCCGCAGCGCGGACGGCCAGGTCACGACGTACGACGACCCGGACGGGCGGCCGTCACGCTGCAGCCAGAACGACCAGATCCGGCGGCCGTCGAAGACCACGTCGAGAACGACCTCGTCGACGCTACGGGCGGTGATCCCGTCGTCGTCGACCCGCACCCCGGAGACGTCGGTGGTCGGGTCGTCGGGGGTCAGCACGTGAGGATCGTACGGGAGGTCACGCCTGCGGCGGCGACCACACGTCGCCGCGCTTCATCCCGGCTGCCCGGCCCTTGCCCGAGATCACCAGCGCCATCTTGCGGGAGGCCTCGTCGATCATCTCGTCGCCGAGCATCACCGCGCCGGTGGCACCGCCCTTCTCCGAGGTGAAGTACTCATAGGCGTCCAGGATGTTCTCGCTGTGGTCGTAGTCCTCCTGGAGCGGGGAGAAGACCTCGTTGGCGACGTCGATCTGGCTCGGGTGCAGGGTCCACTTGCCGTCGAAGCCCAGAGCGGCGGAGCGTCCGGCGACCCGCCTGAAGCCCTCGAGGTCCTTGATCTGCAGGTACGGCCCGTCGATCACCTGGAGGTCGTGGGCGCGGGCCGCCATCAGTAGCCGCATCAGGATGTAGTGGTAGGCGTCCCCGACGTCGTACCCGGGCGGCTGCTCGCCGACCACGAGGGACTTCATGTTGATCGAGGCCATGAAGTCGGCGGGCCCGAAGATGATCGTCTCGATCCGCGGCGACGCCGTGGCGATGTCGTCGACGTTGATCAGGCCGAGCGCGTTCTCGATCTGCGCCTCGATGCCGATCCGGCCGACCTCGTAGCCCATCGTGGTCTCGATCTGGGTGAGCAGGGTGTCGAGCGCCTTGACCTGGTCGGCGGTCTGCACCTTCGGCAGCATGATGCAGTCGAGGTTGGCGCCGGCGCCCTCGACGACCTCGATGACGTCCTTGTAGGTCCACTGGGTCGTCCAGTCGTTGACCCGCACGGTGCGGACCCGGTTGCCCCAGTCGCCGGTGTTCAGCACCTCGACGATGTTCTTGCGGGCGTCCGGCTTCGCGATCGGCGCCACGGAGTCCTCGATGTCGAGGAACACCTGGTCGGAGTCGAGGCCCTGCGCCTTCTCCAGGAAGCGCGGGTTGGAGCCGGGGACGGCGTGGCAGGAACGGCGGGCGCGCAGCTCGCGAGCGGCCGGGACGGACTGAGCGGACACGGGGACACCTCGTCTGGACGATCGTGATGGGGGCTTCGAAGTCCTCGGGAGCGTAGCGCCGCGGGTGCCGCACCGGCAGCCCCGCCGTCCGTGGCATTTGTCTCAGGCCCGGTGGCACCCCCGCCGAGTCGGCGCGAACGCACGCGTGGAGGTGGTCGAGTCGGCGCGAACGCACGCTCGGAGGTGGTCGAGTCGGCGCGAACGCACGCGTGGAGGTGGTCGAGTCGGCGCGAACGCACGCTCGGAGGTGGTCGAGTCGGCGCGAACGCACGCTTCGATGCGCCGGGCACTGCTCAGTCGACGGCGGCCGGCTCGATACCGGGCGCCCGGTTGTTCACGATCACCAGCGCCATACCGGCCAGGATCACCACCAGGCCGACCACCGCCCCGAACGGCGGCACCTGGCCCAGCAGGCCCGCGGCCAACAGCGAGGCGCCGGGCACCTCGAGCAGCAGAGCCAGTGAGACGAACACCGGCGAGGTGGTGGCCAGCAGGTGGTTGAACACCGAGTGCCCCATCAGCTGCGCGGTCGCGGTGACCAGCAGCAGCAGCCCCCACTGCGACGGCGCATACCCCCAGAGCGCCTGTCCCGAGACCACGCACGCCGCCACCAGCACGGCGGCACAGGTGCCGTAGCAGACGAACGTGTACGTCGTCGTGGACAGCGCCTGGCGGGCCCGCGAGCCGATGATCATGTACGCCGCGGCGGCGGCCCCACCCACGAGCGCGAGCAGGTCACCGACCAGCGCCCGGGCCGAGAGGGTCAGGTCGACCCCGGAGACCACCAGCACCCCCGCGAAGGCCAGCACCAGCCCGGTCAGCACCCCGGTGTTGAACCGCTCGCCGCGCAGCAGCTGCCAGGCGACCACCCACGCGATCTGGAGGCAGACGATCGCCGTCGCGGACGCCACCGACGTCAGCGTCAGCGAGGTCACCCAGGTCCCGAAGTGCAGCGCGAGCATCACCCCGGACAGCGCTACCAGCCCCAGCGGCCGGCCTCGCAGACCGGCGAGCTCGTCACGGCGGCGGTGCACCCCCGGGGTCAGCGCCATGGTCGCGAAACCGTTGCGCCAGAAGGCGATCGCCAGCGGCGGCACCACCATCGCCGCCATCAGCGGGCCGGAGAGCGAGACGGCCAGGACGCCGACGGCCATCAGGAGCAGGGTGCGCACCGGGCCATTGTGGGCCTGAGGCGGCTGCCCGCGTGTGGCAGGCTCGGCGCGTGACCTCCCCCGACGCGACAGACGCCCTCGTGGCCGAGCTCGCCCGCCGCACAGGTGTGTGCTGGGTGCGCTACGCCGGGCACACCCAGCCGGTGTGGCACGTGTGGTCCGACGACGCGCTCTGCGTGGTCTCAGGTGGCTCCGAGCAGCCGTTCCCCGACGTCCCGGACGGCGACCGGGTCGAGGTCGTGATGCGCAGCAAGGACACCGGCGGCCGGCTGCTGACGTGGACCGGTCGGGCGGACGTCGTACACCCGCGGGACGAGGGGTGGGCGGCGACCACGGCCGCGCTCGTCGCGGGACGGCTGAACGTCCCCGACCTGGCCACCGCCGCCGACGGCTGGGTCGCGACCAGCACGGTCCGCCGGATCACCCCGCTCCCCTGAACCGCCACCCTGCCGAGTCGGCGCGAATGCCGGCTTCACCCCCGTCGAGTCGGCGCGAATGCCGGCTTCACCCCCGTCGAGTCGGCGCGAACGCACTGTTGAGATCTGCGTTCGCGCCGACTCGGCGGCCGGATAACGTGCGTTCGCGCCGGCTCGGCGGCCGGATAACGTGCGTTCGCGCCGGCTCGGCGGCCGGATAACGTGCGTTCGCGCCGACTCGGCGAAAGGGGGGGCGCCGGGGGGGAGGGGGTCAGCCCGGGACGGTGATCTGGCCGGTCGCGACCGGCTGCACCCGGCCGGCCACGTGGCACCGGGTGGCCACCCCGGCGGCCGCGTCGACGCGGCAGGACAGCGCGGACGGCCGGCCCATCTCCACGCCCTGGGTGATCTCGTAGCGGCCCCCCTCCGGCAGCAGCCCCGACGCGACCAGCGCCATCCCGAGCCCGGCGGCCGCCGACCCGGTCGCGGGGTCCTCGGGCACCCCGACGCCCGGGACGAACACCCGGGAGTGCACCGCCAGCACCGGGGCGTCGCCGGCGACGGCGTACACGTTGAGCGCGTCGAGCAGGTCCTCGACCGGGGCGACCGCGGCGATCCGCTCGGCGAGCGCGCCGAACCCCCGCCCGGCGGGTACGGCGCGCACCACCGCCTCCTCGCGGACCGGCAGGTGCACGAAGGTCAGGCCGCAGCCGGCGACCCAGGCCTGGCCGGCCAGGTCGGAGGGGGCCAGCCCGACCAGCCGCAGCAGGTCACGGGTGAGGGCCGGGTCCAGGGGGCCGGCCAGGTCGCGCGGGGTGGCGCTCAGCTCGACCACCGCACCGTCGAAGCGCACCCCGACCCGCCCCGCGCCGCACACCTGCACGCAGGCGTCCCCGCTCAGCAGCCCCCGGGACCGCAGCACCGACGCGGTGCCGAGGGTGGGGTGCCCGGCGAACGGGATCTCCTGCTCGGGGGTGAAGATCCGGGTGGCGTACTCCCGGCCGCCGGCGACCTCCGCGGACGGGAACGTCGTCTCGGAGAATCCGAACTCCGCGGCGATCGCCTGGCACTGCTCCGCGGAGAGGCCCTCGGCGCCGAGCACGACGGCCAGCGGGTTGCCGGCGAACGGCCGGTCGGTGAACACGTCGACGATCTCGTAGTCCAGTCGCATGGGGCCCATCCTCCCAGCGGCTAATCTGGTCGGCTGTGAGCACCTCCCCCACCCGCGTCTTCGCCGCCCGCCTGTCCGGGCTGCCGGTCTTCGACCCCGCGGGCGACCAGGTCGGCAAGATCCGCGACCTCGTCGTGGTGCTCCGTCCGGGCGGCCTGCAGCCCCGGGTGCTCGGCCTGGTCGTCGAGGTCTTCGGGCGCCGGTCCATCTTCGTGCCGATGACCCGGGTCACCCACGTGGACAGCGGCCAGGTGATCACCACCGGCGTGGTGAACATGCGCCGCTTCGAGCAGCGCCCCACCGAGACGCTGGTGTTCGGGCAGATGCTCGACCGCCAGGTGACGGTCCGCGACACCGGCGTCGTCGGAGCGGTGTACGACGTGGGGATGGAGCTCACCCGCACCCGGGACTGGCTGATCAACAAGGTGGCGCTCCAGGAGGGCTCGAAGCGCTTCGGTCGCCAGGGCCAGACGCACGTCGTCGACTGGCGCGACATCGACGGGTTCACCGCGCTCGAGGAGGGCCAGGGGGCCACCCACCTGCTCGCGGCGTTCGAGGAGATGCGGCCCGCCGACCTGGCCAGCGTGATCCACGACCTGCCGGCCAAGCGCCGCGGCGAGATCGCCTCCGCCCTCGACGACGAGCGGCTCGCCGACGTCCTCGAGGAGCTGCCCGAGGAGGACCAGGTGGAGATCCTCGGCATCCTCGACAACGAGCGCGCCGCCGACGTCCTGGAGGAGATGTCCCCCGACGACGCCGCCGACCTGATCGCCGAGCTTCCCCCGGAGACCGCCGAGCGGCTGCTCCAGCTGATGGACCCCGGCGAGGCCGAGGACGTCCGGCGGCTGATGTCCTACGAGGAGCACACCGCCGGCGGCATGATGACCACCGAGCCGGTGATCCTCTCCCCCGACGCCACCGTCGCCGACGCCCTGGCGCACGTGCGCAACGCCGAGCTCAGTCCCTCCCTCGCGGCCCTCGTGTACGTCGCCCGGCCGCCGCTCGAGCCGCCCACGGGCCGGCTGCTCGGTGTCGCGCACATCCAGCGGCTGCTCCGGGAGCCCCCCTCGACGATGGTCGGGCACGTCCTGGACTCCGACATCGAGCCGCTGCGTCCGACCTCGAGCCTCGAGGACTGCGCGCGTCACCTGGCGACGTACAACCTGGTCGCCTCCCCCGTCGTCGACGAGGACGGCCGCCTCGTCGGCGCGGTCACCGTCGACGACCTCCTCGACCACCTGCTGCCGGAGAACTGGCGCGACACCCCGAGCCGAGCCGCCGCCCCGGTGCGCATCGGGGGCGGGAAGGGAGGGACGCCTCGTGGCTAGCAAGGACAGGAAGGACCAGCTCAACGCGCGTGACGTCCGACGCGAGCCCCGCGGCCCCCGGCTGGACGTGCCCACCGACACCCGGCGGCAGATCGTCCGCCGTCCGCAGGTCGACTCCGACACCTTCGGTCGCTTCGCCGAGACGTTCGCGCGGTTCATGGGCACCGCCCGGTTCCTGATCTACATGACGCTGTTCGTGCTCGTCTGGGTGCTCTTCAACGTGCTCGCCCCGGGACCGACGCGGTTCGACGCCTTCCCGTTCATCTTCCTGACCCTGATGCTCAGCCTCCAGGCGTCGTACGCCGCGCCGCTGATCCTGCTCGCGCAGAACCGGCAGGAGGACCGGGACCGGGTGATCGGCGAGCAGGACCGCCAGGCGAACTCCCGCGCGCACGCCGACATGGAGTTCCTGGCTCGCGAGATGGCCTCGATCCGGATGGCCCTCGGCGAGGTGGCCACCCGCGACTACGTCCGCTCCGAGCTGCGCTCGCTGATGCAGGAGCTCGAGGAGCAGCGCCGAGCCGAGGACGACGACGTCGTCGATCCGGCGTGACCGGGTCCCGTCTCGGCTCCCTGGCCCGGCACGTAGTCTGGAAACCATGACATCCCCCGCTCTCGAGCAGATCAACGCTGCGCTCGCGACCGTGAACGACCCGGAGATCCGCCGGCCGATCACCGACCTCGGCATGGTCGAGTCGGTCGACGTCGACGACAAGGGAGGGGTCAGCGTCACGGTGCTGCTGACGGTGGCCGGCTGCCCGCTCAAGGACACCATCACCCGCGACGTGACCGCCGCCGTCGAGAAGGTGCCCGGCGTGACCGGGGTGTCCCTGACGCTCGGCGTGATGAGTCCCGACCAGCGCTCCGGCCTCCAGGAGAAGCTCCGCGGCGGCCAGGCGCAGAAGGAGATCCCCTTCGCGCGGCCCGGCTCGCTGACCAAGGTCTACGCGATCGCCTCCGGCAAGGGCGGCGTCGGCAAGTCCTCGGTGACGGTGAACCTCGCCGCCGCGATGGCCAAGCAGGGCATGCGGGTCGGCATCCTGGACGCCGACATCTACGGCCACTCGGTGCCCGCGATGCTCGGTGTCGGCGACGTGCGCCCCACCCAGGTCGAGGACATGATCATGCCGGTCCCGGCGCTCGCCAGTGCCGGTGAGATCTCGGTGATCAGCATCGGGATGCTCAAGCCGCGCCGCGACCAGGTCGTCGCCTGGCGCGGCCCGATGCTCGACAGGGCGCTGGTGCAGATGCTCAGCGACGTGTTCTGGGGCGACCTCGACGCGCTCTTCCTCGACCTGCCGCCGGGCACCGGCGACATCGCGATCTCGCTGGGCCAGCACCTCCCCAACGCCGAGGTGGTCGTGGTGACCACCCCGCAGGAGGCCGCCGCCGAGGTCGCCGAGCGCGCCGGCACGATGGCCTCGATGATGCACCAGCGGGTGGTCGGGGTCGTGGAGAACATGTCCTTCCTGCCCTGCCCGCACTGCGGCCCCGAGCACCGCCTCGAGGTGTTCGGCGCCGGCGGCGGCAAGCGGGTCGCGGCGACGCTGTCCGGCCGGTTCGGGTACGACGTGCCGGTGCTCGGCGAGGTGCCCCTGGACCTGTCCCTGCGCGAGGGCGGCGACACCGGCGTCCCGATCGTGGACAGCAACCCGGACTCCCCGGCGGCGGCCGCCCTGACCGCGGTGGCCACCGGGCTCACCGGCCGCGGCCGCGGCCTCGCCGGCATGCAGCTCGGCCTCTCCCCCGCCGGCCGGTTGTAAACCGTGTTCGGGATCGGCCTGCCGGAGCTGATGGTGATCCTCGTGGTCGCCGTCGTCGTCTTCGGTCCCGACAGGCTCCCCGACTTCGCCCGGCAGGCCGGGCGCTTCGTGCGCCAGGTGCGCCAGTTCACCCAGTCCGCGCGCGACGACATCCGCTCCGAGCTGGGTCCGGAGTTCGCGGACTTCGAGCTGACCGACCTCGACCCGCGCCGGGCGGTCCGCAAGTACATCCAGGACGCCTGGGACGAGTCCGAGGACGACGCCGGTCCCCAGCGCGCCGGCGACCGCCCGCTGGAGGCCGGCGAGCTGCCGCCGTACGACAGTGACGCGACGTGACCCCGCTCAGCCGACCTTGGAGTCCAGCCGGACCTTGACGTCGGCCAGGTGGCCGGCGCGCCGGACCACGAGGTCGATGGTCTCGCCGGGCTGGTGGCTGCGGATCGCGACGATCAGGCCGATCCCGTCGGTGACCGGCTTGCCGTCCACGCGGGTGACCACGTCGCCCTTGCGCAGCCCGGCGTCCGCCGCGGGGGTGCCGGCCGGCACGGCGACCACCTCGGCGCCGCTGCTCTGCCGCCCGGTGTCCACATTGGCCCCGATCACCGGGTAGCGGGCCTCGCCGGTGGCCAGGATCTGCGCGGCGGTGATCCGCACCTGCTCCATCGGGATCGCGAAGCCCACCCCGATGTTGCCGGACTCGCCGCCGATCGAGCCGCCGGTGGTGGCGATCGCGGAGTTCACGCCCACCACCTGGCCGCGCAGGTTGACCAGCGGTCCGCCCGAGTTGCCGGGGTTGATCGCGGCGTCGGTCTGCAGGGCGTTGATGTAGGACGACTGGTTGCTGTTGCCGGTGGTCACCGGGCGGTCGGTCGCGCTGACGATGCCCGAGGTGACCGTGCTGCTGAGGCCGAGCGGGGACCCGATCGCCACCACCGTGTCGCCGACGCGCAGCTGGCGCGAGGACCCGATCGCGGCGGGGCGCAGGCCCTTGCCGCCGGTGACGGCCAGCACCGCGAGGTCGTAGACGGGGCTGCGGCCGACGATCCTCGCCGCGTGCCGGGTGCCGTTCTGGTCGACCACCTTGAGCTCGCCCGCGCCGGTCGCGTCGGCCACCACGTGGTTGTTGGTGATCACGTGCACCTTGTCGTCCAGCACGAAGCCGGACCCGGTCGCGCCGCCGGAGATGCTGCCGTCCGCGCCGCCCTTGGCCTGCACCTGCACGGTGCTGGGGAGCAGCTTGGCCGCGACCGCCGGGATGCTGCCGTTGTCGGCCCGCAGCGGGGCGGGAGCGCCGGAGTCGATGCCGATGGACGGGATGCTCACGCCGCCGTCGGACATGGTGGAGGAGACCGCCACCGAGGCGAGCACGCCGCCGAGGGCGCCGACCAGCAGCGCCAGCACGGTCATCACCGGCCAGGCCCAGCCGGGGAACCGCGACGTGGGCCGGCCCGGCGGAGCGGGCTGCGGCGGGCCGTAGGACAGCGGGTACGCCGCGGTGGGCTGCCGCGCGTAGCCGGGTGCGGGCTGCGACGGCTGCGGGGCGCCGTACGGCGGCGAGCCTGGAGGTGGGGAGCCGGCCTGCGGGGAGCCGGCCTGCGGCCAGTAGCCACCGGTCGGGTGCAGCGGCTGGGTGTCACCGAAGTCCGGGGCGTCCTGGCCGGCCGACGCGTCGGGCTCGTGCTCGGACGCGGAGTCGGGGCGTTCGTCGTCGGACTGGCTCACGTCACCCATTCTCACCCACGACCCAACCGCGCGTCCGGTTGACCGGCGGGCGGACCCGGTCAGCGGTGGTCGTCGACCGCGGTGGCGTGGACCACGCCGTCCGGGCCGGGCCCGAGGGTGTAGCCCGGGAGCCGGCCGTGCACCGCCACGGCGGCGGGCGCGACGGTGGCGCGGGTGGGGCTGGAGGAGGCGGTCGCGCCCCCGATGCGCGAGACGGGCGTGCTGCCGGGGCCGCCCCCGAAGCCGATCGGCGCCCCGCTCAGCGTGGTGAGGCCGAGCACCGCCGCGGACACCGAGCCGGCGCCGACCAGGGCGATGCCCGCACGACGCCGGGTGCGGCCGGACCGCTCGATCTCCCGGGTCTCGGCCCAGGCGACCGCGGCGGGGTCCAGGTCGAGCAACGACCCGACGAACCGGTCGGAGGGCTCGTCGGCGCGGGGACCGCCGGAGATCTGGGCGACCTGGCGCTTGACCCAGCCCTCGTGCTCGACCAGCCGACGGCACGGCGGGCAGTGCAGCACGTGCTGCCAGGCCCGCTCGGTGGTCTCGTCGTCGAGCTGGCCGTCGACGAGGGCGCTCACCGAGGACCCGAGGTGCCCGCTCAGCAGGCCCGCGGGTCCGAGGAGGGGTCGCCGCACCGGGCGCCGCATCGCCGCCATCAGGTCACCTGGGGCGTGAGCCGGCGACGGCGTGGCTCGGCGGGGCCGGAGTAGCGGGACCGGCCCTGCGACGGCGCCCGGTGGGCGAGTGCCTTGCGCAGCATGGTGCGGCCCCGGTGGATGCGGGAGCGGACGGTGCCCAGCTTGAGGCCGAGCACGTCGGCGATCTCCTCATAGCTCAGGCCCTCGATGTCGCAGAGCACGACCGCGGCCCGGAAGTCCGGCGGCAGGGCGGCCAGCGCGGACTCGACGTCCTCGTCGAAGAGCCCGTCCAGCACCTGGGTGTCGGGGGCCAGCATCCGGCTCGGGATCCGCGAGTCGGCGTCGTCGGCGAGGGCGTCGAAGCGGATCTTGGCCTTGCGCCGGGCCTGGTCGAGGAACAGGTTGGTGGTGATCCGGTGCAGCCAGCCCTCGAAGGTCCCCGGGGTGTACGACGACAGCGACCGGAACACCCGGACGAAGACCTCCTGGGTCAGGTCCTCGGCGTCGTGGGGGTTGCCGGTGAGCCGGTAGGAGAGCCGGTAGACCCGGGCGGAGTGGGTGGCGACGATGTCCTCCCAGGACGGCGGCTGCCACTCCTCGGCGCCGGGGACGCCCGCGCCGGACCGACTCGGCTGACTCGTGGGGGTCGGCTTGGTCATCGGCTGCTCCTCGGCCGTCGCGCTGCGCAGGGGCTCCCGGAGAAGTTTCCGGGGGCGGATGGTGCTCGCCATCGTGCTGGCGTCTGCCTCTCACCGTAGGAGCCGCTCCTGAGAGGGGCCTGAGGGAAGTGCTGCGATTCCGCTGTCGGTCTGTACCGCTGTCAACGGACCGGCGGGGGACGTTGTTCCCGGGCGCCGCCTCGGCACCGGTAGAGTCGGGCCGACGTCTGTTCGGGCGTCCACCCGACGTCACCGACACCGGCATCACACCGGCATCACCTCAGGAGGGCATCATCGTCACGGGACTGAAGCCGGCCAGCTGGACCTACGCCGAGGAGTTCGTCGGGGAGGACGAGGTGCTGCAGGCAGCCCGCGCCCGCGCCGAGGAGGTCGGCGTCTCGCCGATCGGCGTCGGCGGCGGCGCCGCCCTGCGCTTCCTCACCTCCGTGACCGAGGCCCGCGCTGTCGTCGAGATCGGCACCGGGACCGGCGTGTCCGGCCTGTGGATGCTGCGCGGGATGCGTCCCGACGGCGTGCTCACCACCGTCGACACCGAGGCCGAGCACCAGCGGCTCGCCAAGAAGGCGTTCGGGGAGGCGGGCATCCCCACGCAGCGGGTCCGGCTGATCCCGGGCGCCGCGCTCGACGTGCTCCCCCGGCTCACCGACGGCCACTACGACCTCGTCTTCGCCGACGGCGACAAGACCGAGTACGCCGAGTACCTGGCCGAGGCGATGCGGCTGCTCAAGCCCGGCGGGATCGTGGCCTTCGACAACGCCCTGTGGCACGACCGGGTCGCCGACCCCGCGCAGCGCGACGCCGAGACGGTCTCGATCCGCGAGCTCGGGATCGCGGTCCGCGACCACGAGTCGCTGCTGCCGATGCTGCTGCCGGTCGGCGACGGCCTGCTGGTCGCCAAGAAGATCTGGTCCCCGCGGGGCTGACCCCGGCGGCTCCCCTGGCGCCCGGCCGCCCCGTGCGGTGGTCGGGCCGCTCAGCTCGTCGGCACCCAGAACCGCATCTTGACGCCCCGGACGTCCTCGAGCACTCCCCCGTTGGCCTCGATCACCTTGCGGGAGCCGACGTTGTCCTCGTCGCAGGTGACCAGCGCGGGGTCGATGCCGTGCCGGGCGGCCACCTCGAGCATCAGGCCGAGGGCGGTGGTGGCCACCCCGCGACGCCGCGCGGAGGGACGCACGGCGTACCCGATGTGGCCGCCCACCTCGAGCAGCCACGGGGTGAGCTCGTGGCGCAGCGAGATCCGGCCGAGCACCTCCGCGCCGTCCTCGACGATCCACAGGTAGCAGCCCGGCACCCAGCCGGCGGGCCGCGGCGTGCCCGGCAGCTCCAGGGCGCGGGTGTAGCGGCAGAACTCGGCGAAGACCTCCGGCGCGGCCAGCGACCGCGCGGTGAAGGCGACCCCGGCGAAGCCCGGCCCCGGCGGCACCACCAGGTCGAGGTAGTGCGCGTTGCCCTCGGCGGCGAGCTCGTCGAGCGCCGCCAGGTAGGACCGGTGCAGCCGGGGGTCCGCCTCGACCAACGTCAGGGTCACCGTCGGGGCCGGCCTAGGTCGAGACGCCAGCCAGCGGCTCGCGCAGCTCCAGCCAGTGCAGCAGCGCGCGGGCCCCGAATCCGGTGGCGCCCTTGGTCCACTCGAGCTCGTCGGTCGGCGAGTCGCCGACCGAGGCGATGTCGAGGTGCGCCCAGGGCAGGCCGCCGGCGAAGTGCTGGAGGAACAGCGCGGCGGTGATCGCCCCGGGGGCGCCGCCCGCGTTGTCCGCGTCGGCCACCTTGGAGGAGATCCGGTCCTCGTAGTCGGCGACCAGCGGCATCCGCCACAGCGGCTCCCCGGCCGCCAGCGAGGCGGTGCGGATCGTGGTGGCGAGCACGTCGTCGTTGGCGAAGAAGCCGCCGGTGCGCTGGCCGAGGGCGATCTTCATGGCCCCGGTGAGGGTGGCGACGTCGACCAGGGCGTCCGGGGTGAGCTCGGCGACGGCGTAGGCCATCGCGTCCGCGAGCACCAGCCGCCCCTCGGCGTCGGTGTTGGTGACCTCCGTGGTCCGGCCGCCGTAGTGCCGCAGCACGTCACCGGGGCGGATCGAGCGGGCGCCGACGGAGTTCTCGGCCAGCGGCAGCAGCCCGGTGACCCGCACCGGGCAGTCGAGGTCGGCCAGTGCCCCCATCACGGCGAGCACCACCCCGGCGCCGGTCATGTCGCGCTTCATCAGCATCATGTTGTCGCGCGGCTTGATGGACAGCCCGCCGGTGTCGAAGGTGATGCCCTTGCCGACCAGGACGATGTGCGGGGCCTTGCGGGCGCCGCGCTTCGGCGCGTAGTCCAGCTGGACCAGCCGCGGCGGGTTGGCCGAGGCCTGGCCGACCCCCACGATGCCGCCGAAGCCCTGCTTCGCCAGCTGCTCGTCGTCCCACACCTTGATCCCCAGCCCGGCGCGCTGTGCGACGTCCGCGGCCTGCTCGGCCATCCAGGCCGGGTTCTTGACGTTGGCGGGCACCAGGGCGAGGGTGCGGGCCAACCAGCCGGCGCCGGCCACCGCCAGCGCCTTGGCGACCGCCTCGGCGCGGGTGTCCGCGGCGGCCAGGCCCGCGAGCACGACCCGCTCCACGGGCTGCTGGAGCGGGCCCGTCGAGCGCCAGTGGAACTCGAAGGAGCCGAGCACCAGGCCCTCGACGAGGGCCCGCAGACCGGCGTCGTCGCCCAGGGCGCCCAGCGAGGTGGCGACCGACAGCCGGCCGCGGACGTGGCGGGCCAGGGCGGCGCCCGCGCGGCGCAGGTCGTCGGTGCTGCCGGACCCGACGCCGACGAGCAGCACCAGGCGGAGGTCGGGGTTGGTCAGCCCGGCGGTGTCCAGCACCACCCGCTCGACGACCTCACCGACGGCGCCGGTCGCGGACGCGGCGTCGAGAAGTGCGAACAGGTCCTCGCCGAGCTCGTCGACCAGCTCGGCGGCACCCGGGCCCAGGGTCGGCCCGTGGTCGGGGTCGGCGAGCACCGGGACCGCGACCGCGTCCACCCCGACGACGGAGGACGGAGCGACGTCGCTCAGTGCGATCTGCGGCGGTGAGACCTGGGTGGGCAGACCCACGGGCGCTCCTTCGAGGCTGGGCGGTCGACGTACGCCCGGAACCCTACCCCCGCCCGCCGACGCCAGGACCCCGCCCGCTCCGGAGAGCGGACGGGGTCCTGGCGATGCTGCAGGGTTGCGCGTGGGTCCGTGCAGGTCGTTCGCTCCGGGAGCACCGGTGCCGGCGGCCGCAGGACCGGGTCCGGAGACCGGTCAGCCCACGACCTGGTGGAGCGCCTCGCCCAGGGCGCCGGCTTCCTCGGCGTTCAGCTCGACCACCAGCCGGCCACCCCCCTCGAGAGGCACGCGCATCACGATGCCGCGCCCCTCCTTCGTGACCTCGAGCGGGCCGTCGCCCGTCCGCGGCTTCATCGCCGCCATGCGCACACCTCTTCCTGTTTCTGTGCGCCTACGTGTCGCGGCGCGATGGAGTTGCCCGTCCATTATTCCCTATATTTCGAGCGGGCGACGCTCAACCTCGCCAAGGCGGTGAGGCAGACTCCTCCTGTGCACGCCCGGTCCGCCCTCTTCGACCTGTACGGCGACCACCTGCGCGCCCACGGGGACCAGGCTCCCGTCGCGGCCGTCGTCCGGATGCTGGCCCCGCTGGGGATCGCCGCACCCGCCGCCCGGACCGCGATCTCCCGGATGGTGCGCCAGGGCTGGCTGCGCCCCGAGCGGCTACCGGCGGGCCGCGGCTACGCCCTCACCGAGCGGGCCCGGCACCGGCTCGACGACGCCGCCGCCCGGATCTATCGGACCCGCGCAGCGTCCTGGGAGGGCAGCTGGGACCTGCTGGTGCTCGAGCCGCTGTCCCAGCGGTCGGCCCGGGAGCGGGTCCGCACGGGGCTGTCCTTCCTCGGCTACGCGCCGCTCTCGGACAGCACCTGGATCAGCCCGTTCGCCTCCGCGGAGGTCGACGACCTGCTCGCGGCGGAGCGGGCCGGCTGCGCCCGGCTGCGGGCCGCCGACGACCACCCGGTCGAGCGGGCCCGCCGTGCGTGGGACCTGGAGACGCTGGCCGCCGCGTACGTCGCGTGGCGCGGGTTCGCGGACCGGCTGCTCGACGACCCGGACTCGCAGCTCGCCGGGATCGCCCACGCCGGGGAGGACGAGCGCGCGTTCGCCGTACGCTCGGTGCTCGTCCACGAGTGGCGCAAGTTCCTGTTCACCGACCCGGGACTGCCCGCCGACCTGCTCCCTCCCGACTGGGAGGGGCACGAGGCGGCCCGGTTCTTCGCGCGGGAGGCCGCCCGGCTGATGCCGGCCGCATCCCGGTTCGTCGACGCCTGCCTCACCGACCCCGACAAGACTGGAGCCCCATCGTGACCGACGCCGTGACCGAGACCGCCGAACAGCCCGTCCTCTACGTCGTCGAGGAGGGCGTCGCCACGATCACCCTGAACCGGCCCTCGGCGATGAACAGCCTCGACGTCGCCACCAAGGTGGCGCTGCGGGACGCGGTCACCGAGGCGGCCGGCGACCCGGCGGTGCGCTGCGTGCTGCTGACCGGCACCGGCCGTGCGTTCTGCGTCGGGCAGGACCTCAAGGAGCACGTCCGGATCCTCCATGACGGCTCCTCCGACGAGCTGTTCCACACCGTCGAGGACCACTACAACCCGATCGTCACCGCGCTGGCGACGATGCCCAAGCCGGTGGTCGCGGCGGTCAACGGGGTCGCCGCCGGGGCGGGGGCGAGCCTGGCGTTCGCCTGCGACTTCCGGGTGCTGGGCCAGAGCGCGGGGTTCAACCTGGCGTTCGCCGGGATCGCGCTGTCCTGCGACACCGGGGCATCGTGGACGCTGCAGCGGATGGTCGGCCGGGCGAAGGCGCTCGAGCTGCTCTACTTCCCGCGGACGATCCCCGCCGAGGAGGCCCTCGAGCTGGGGCTGGCCACCACGGTGGTGCCGGGCGACCAGCTCGCCGACGAGGCCGGCCGGCTGGCTCGCACCCTGGCCGCGGGCCCGACGGTCGCGTTCGGGGCGATCCGCCGCGCGGTGGAGCACAGCGCCGGACACGACTTCGTGAGCTCGTTGACCTTCGAGGCGGAGATGATGACGCTGACCGGGTCGACCGAGGACCACCGGCAGGCCGTCGACGCCTTCGTGGCCAAGCAGAAGCCCGCCTTCGAGGGCCGGTAGCCGGGTCAGCCCCGAGGGGCGGCCTCGACCAGGTCGCGCATGACGCCCAGGCCCCGGTCGATCATCCGCTCCACGACCGGGCGTACGACGCGCCAGCCGAGCGCCCCCACGGCCCCGAAGGGCAGCACCACCATCTCGGCCCAGACGAAGCGGCAGGCGTCCTCGCCGCGGGCGACGACCGCGAACTCGCCCTCGCCCCGGACGACCGTGCCGCGGTGCAGCACCTCGCAGCGGCCGCCGCCGTCGGGAGTGCGCGCCCAGGCGGTGATGGTCATCGGGTCCCAGAAGCCGAGCGGCCCCACGCCCGTCCAGGCCCGGAACCGACCGCCGAGGCCGGCGGCGTGGTCGAGGTTCTCCACCCGGGTCAGCGGGATCCAGTCCTCCTGGCGCGGCCAGTCGGTGACGTAGTCCCAGACCTGGTCCGCGGGGGCGGCGACGTCGACCTCGCGCTCCAGCCGGACGCGCACCTCAGGCCTCCTCGTCCGGTGCCCGGTCGAGGCCGGGGGGCGGCGCCGACCGGACCTCGCGGGGCGGCTCGAGCTCGGCGGCGAGCCGGTCCAGCAGCGCGTCCACCTCCGACATCCGGTAGCCGCGCAGGGCGGTCCCGAACCGGACCCGGCGCAGGTCCTGCGGTCCGAGCGGCCGGTCGGCCGGCACCCGGGCGTCCGGGCGGTCGTCGAACACCTCGGCCATCGAGCCGCCCTTGCCGGCGGCCACCACGGCCACCCCGCCCATCACGGCCACCACGAGGACGGCGAAGAACCAGGTCATGGCTCGATCGTACGGAGCGGCTCCATCAGTCCGGCTGCTCCCACTCCACCGGGGACTCCCCGCCGCCGGGCGCCAGGCTGCGCCGGTGCTGCTGGGCGGCCACCATCACCGCCACCGCCTCGTCGACGTCGTCGGTGACCTGGAACATGTCCAGGTCGCTCTCGGAGATCTTGCCGTCGGCCAGCACGGTGCCGCGGATCCAGTCGACCAGCCCGGACCAGTAGTCCGTGCCGACGAGCACGATCGGGAACGACGTCACCTTCTCGGTCTGCACGAGGGTGAGCGCCTCGAAGAGCTCGTCGAAGGTGCCGAAGCCGCCGGGCAGCACGACGAACCCCTGGGCGTACTTGACGAACATCGTCTTGCGGGCGAAGAAGTAGCGGAAGTTGAGCCCCCGGTCGACGTACTCGTTGAGGCCGGACTCGAAGGGCAGCTCGATGCCGAGCCCGACCGAGATGCCGCCGGCCTCGCCCGCGCCCTTGTTCGCGGCCTCCATGACGCCCGGGCCGCCGCCGGTGATCACCGCGAACCCCTCCTCGACCAGCCGGGCACCGAGCCGCTCCGCGACGGCGTACGACGGGTCCCCCGGCGCCGTGCGGGCGGATCCGAACACCGAGATCGCCGGGCCGAGCTCGGCGAGCGCGCCGAAGCCCTCGACGAACTCGCTCTGGATGCGGAGCACCCGCCACGGGTCGGTGTGCAGCCAGTCGGTCGAGTCGCGGGAGTCGAGCAGCCGCTGGTCGGTGGTGCCGTGGTCGACCTGGCCACGCCGCATCACCGTCCGCCCGCGGAACTTCTCCGGCACGCCCCCGTCCGCGCCGTCTGCCCCGTCCGCGGGCAGGTCGGTCACGACCCCTCCCCCAGCCAGGTCCGCAGCTGACGCTCGACGGTGACGATCTGCTCCAGCGGCACGAACTCGTCCTGCTTGTGCGCCAGGTGCGGGTCACCCGGGCCGAAGTTCACCGCCGGGATCCCCAGCCCGCTGAACCGGGCCACGTCGGTCCAGCCGAACTTGGGGTTGGCCCGGCCACCCACGGCCTCGATGAAGGCGGCCGCGGCCGGCACGGACAGCCCGGGCATGGCGGCCGGGGCGGCGTCGCTGAGCTCGATCTCGAACCCGGAGAAGACCTCCTGGACGTGGGCGTAGGCCTCCTCCACCGAGCGGTCCGGGGCGAAGCGGAAGTTGACCGAGACGGTGCACTCGTCGGGCAGGACGTTGCCGGCTACCCCGCCGGAGACGAAGACCGCGTTGAGGCCCTCGTGGTACTCCAGCCCGTCGATCACCGGCCGGCGCGGCTCGTAGGCGTTCAGCCGGGCGAGCACCTCGGCGGCGCCGTGGATGGCGTTGACCCCGGTCCAGGACCGCGCGGAGTGGGCGCGGACGCCGCGGGTGGTCACGTCCACCCGCAGCGTGCCCTGGCAGCCGGCCTCGACGACCCCGTCGGACGGCTCCATCAGGATCGCGAAGTCCGCCTGGAGCAGGTCGGGGTTGCTCTGCGAGAGCAGCTGCAGGCCGTTGCGCTCGGCCTCGACCTCCTCGCACTCGTAGAACAGGAAGGTGAGGTCCCGGTTGGTCACCGGCATGGTGGCGGCGATCCGCAGCGCCACGGCGACGCCGCCCTTCATGTCGCAGGTGCCCAGGCCGTGCAGCGCGACGTCGTCCCGGCGCGCCGGGAGGTTGTCGTTGAGCGGCACCGTGTCGATGTGGCCGGCGATGACCACGCGCTCGTCGTGGCCGTGGTGGGTGCGGGCCACCACGGTGTGCCCGAAGCGCTGCACCTCCAGGTGGTCCAGGCCGCGCAGGGCGGACTCCACCGCGTCCGCGATCCGCTGCTCGTCGCCGCTCACCGACTCGATGTTGACGAGGTCCTCGGTGAGAGAGACGACGTCCCGGGTCAGGTCGAGGTTCAGGTCGTGTGACATGCGGACCATCCAACCAGCCGGGCCACGGGCCGGTGGCGTGGCCGGAGATCCA
This sequence comes from uncultured Actinomycetota bacterium, assembly GCA_963800225.1. Lineage (GTDB taxonomy): Bacteria > Actinomycetota > Actinomycetes > Propionibacteriales > Nocardioidaceae > Nocardioides_B. The sequence goes on from CAWDAF010000007.1 coordinate 75,724, forward strand.
CCCCGGCTTAGGTAGCGTTGTCCCGTGACCTCCCCCGCCGCGGACGCCGCCGACCTGTCCCCCGCCCCCACGTCCGCGTGGGGCTACGGCCTGGCGACGTACGCCGGCACCGACGGCGAGGGCGGGGTGCTCGACACCTGGTTCCCCTCCCCCCGGCTCGGCGGTCCCGACGAGGATCTGGGGGCCCCCGAGGAGCTCACCCGGCTGGAGGGCGTCGACCACGTGCGCGGCGTGCGCCGGCTCGTGGTGCGCGTCGTCGTCGACGACCTGCAGGCGGCCCCGGCCGACACCCCCGACGTGTGGCTGCGGCTGCACCTGCTCAGCCACCGGCTGGTGGCCCCGCACACGGTGAGCCTCGAGGGCATCTTCGGCAAGCTCGCCAACGTGGTGTGGACCGACGCCGGCCCGTGCGCCGTCGAGGGCTTCGAGCTGACCCGGATGCGGCTCTCGGAGGCACACGGGCACGTCACCGTGCTCGGGGTCGACAAGTTCCCCCGGATGACCGACTACGTGCTCCCGGCCGGCGTCCGGATCGCCGACGCGGGCCGGGTGCGGCTCGGCGCCCACCTCGCCGAGGGCACGACCGTCATGCACGAGGGCTTCGTGAACTTCAACGCCGGGACCCTCGGCGTCTCGATGGTCGAGGGCCGGATCAGCGCCGGCGTGGTCGTCGGCGACGGCTCCGACATCGGCGGCGGTTCCTCGATCATGGGCACCCTGTCCGGCGGCGGCAAGGCCGTCATCTCGGTCGGCCGGCGGTGCCTGGTCGGCGCCAACGCCGGCATCGGCATCTCGCTCGGCGACGACTGTGTCGTCGAGGCCGGCTGCTACGTCACCGCGGGCACCAAGGTCACCGTGCTCGGGGACGGCGAGCCGGTGGTCCGCAAGGCCGCCGACCTCTCCGGCGCCAGCAACGTGCTGTTCCGGCGCAACTCCACGACCGGAGCGGTCGAGGCCGTGCCGTGGGGCGGGCACGGCATCGCGCTGAACGCCGACCTCCATGCCAACTGACCGACGGCGAGGCCGCGGGGGAACCCTGCTCGTCCTGCTCGCCTGCCTGGCCCTGGTCGGCGGCGGGTTCCTGCTCTACGACCGCGGGGTGGGGCCGCTGCCCGGACCCGACGGCTGCACCGCCGCGGTCGGTGGCACGGTCGTCGACCTGAGCACCGAGCAGGCCGAGAACGCCGCGACCATCAGCGCGGTCGCCGTACGGCGGGGGCTGCCCGCCCGGGCCGCCTCCATCGCGCTGGCCACCGCCTTCCAGGAGAGCAAGCTGCTCAACCTGGACCACGGCGACCGGGACTCCCTCGGGCTGTTCCAGCAGCGACCGTCGCAGGGCTGGGGCACCGCGGAGCAGATCCAGGACCCGGTCTACGCGGCCAACAAGTTCTACGACACGCTCCAGAAGGTCGACGGCTACCAGCAGATGCGGATCACCGAGGCCGCGCAGAAGGTGCAGCGCTCGGGCTTCCCGGAGGCCTACGAGGACCACGCCGCGGACGCCCGGGCGCTGGCGTCGGCGCTGACCGGCTACAGCCGGGCCCGGTTCAGCTGCGTGGTGGACCCGTCCTCGGACCTGGCCTCCCAGCGGCCCGGTTCCGGCGGGCTGACCCCCCGGGCCGCCGAGGTCCGTCGCCAGCTCCGGGCCGCGTTCGGCGACCTCTCGCTCGGCGGGTACGCCGCCGGCGGGGTCTCCACGGGCCACATGAAGGACTCCGCGCACTACAGCGGGCGGGCCGTGGACGTCTTCGTGCGCCCGGTGAACCCCTCGAACCGGCGGGCCGGCTGGGCGATCGCGTCGTACCTGGTCGCGCACGCCGCCCGGCTCGACGTCGACCACGTCATCTTCGACAAGCGGATCTGGTCGAGCAGCCGCTCCGAGGAGGGCTGGCGCGGCTACCGGCCGCCGCGCAGCGCGGGCAGCCGGGTGGTGCTCGAGCACCGCGACCACGTGCACGTCGACGTGCTCGCCGGCGGCTGACCGCCGGCAAGCCAGTCATTCCGGACCAAAGTCGCGAACAGGACTAGTACCGACGGATCACTCGTCGGCCGTTCGGCCGGGAGGCTGCGGACGCGAGGCCGATGCGCCGCGCCCCCGGCCCGGCGAGCATGGAGACCGGTCTGGGCGGTGGGTGTGCCCCCAGCGGGATCAGGGACGGACGGGCGCGGACCCGGCCGCCCGGGGAGCAGCGACATGTACAGCGACTCAGTGCTCTACACGATCGGGACGGCGCTCAACCGGGCGCACGACAACGACGTGCCGGTCTCCATCCTCGTCGAGGGCCAGTGGCTCAGCGGCAGGGTGGCCGCCGTCGACGGTCACGGCGTGGTGCTGCACGCCGACGACTCCGAGCACTCGGTGATCCGCATGGGCAGCGTCTCCGCGGTGCGGATGTTCTCCTCGCCCCCGCAGCGCTCCCCGATCGCCGCCCCCGCCGGCCACGCCTACACCACCGGCGCCTAGGCCACCGGCTCTGCCAGCCGTCGTACGGCGGCCTCGACCCGCTCGTCGGTGGCGGTGAAGGCCACCCGCACGTGCCGGGCGCCCGCCGCGCCGTAGAACTCCCCGGGCGCGGCCAGGATGCCGCGGTCCGCGAGCCAGCCGACCGTGTCCCAGCAGGGCTCGTCCCGCGTGACCCACAGGTACAGCGACGCCTCGGAGTGGTCCACCCGGAAGCCGGCCCCCTCGAACGCCGCCTTGAGCGCGGTCCGCCGCCGCGCGTAGCGGGCGTGCTGCTCCTCGACGTGCGCGTCGTCGTCCAGGGCGACCCGCATCGCGTGCTGCTGCGGGCCCGGCATCTGGAGGCCGAGGTTCTTGCGGACCGCGAGCAGCTCGGCCACCACGTCCCGGTCCCCGGCGACGAACGCGCACCGGTAGCCGGCCAGGTTGGACCGCTTGGACAGCGAGTGCACGCTGAGGATCCCGGTGTGGTCACCGTCGCAGACGTCGGGGTGCAGCACCGAGACCGGGACCCGACCCTCGCCGGTCTCCCACGCGCACTCCAGGTAGCACTCGTCGGAGACCAGCAGTGCGCCCCGCTCGCGGCACCACGCCACCACCTTGCGCAGGTGCTCGACCGGGAGCACCCGGCCGGTCGGGTTCGACGGCGAGTTGACCCACACCAGCGACACCCGTTCGGGTCCGACCGAGGTCAGCGCGTCGGTGGCGACGCTGCGCGCCCCGGCGAGAGTGGCCCCCACCTCGTACGTCGGGTAGGCGAGCTCGGGCTGCACGACCAGGTCGCCGGCGCCGAGCCCGAGATGGGTCGGCAGCGAGGCGATCAGCTCCTTGGAGCCGATCACCGGCAGCACCGAGCCGACATCGAGGCCGGTGACCCCGAAGCGCCGGGACAGCCAGTCGACGCAGGCCCGCCGGGTGTCCACCCGGCCCACCGTCAACGGGTAGCCCGGCGAGTCCGCGGCCGCGGCGAGCGCCTCGCGCACCAGCGGGGGCGTCGGGTCGACGGGGGTGCCGACCGAGAGGTCGACGATCCCGTCCGGGTGCGCCCGGGCGCGGGCGCCGTACGCGGTGAGGTGGTCCCAGGGGAAGTCGGGCAGGGCGGAGGAAACAGAACGCGCCGACCACCTCGGGGAGGCGGTCGGCGCGGCGACGATGTCGGGCGTCATTCCTGGTTCTGCGGGAACGGGAGCTCCGCCACCAGCGGGTGGTCCTTGTCGATCACGCCCATCTTCGCGGCACCACCGGGCGAGCCGAGGTCGTTGAAGAAGTCGACGTTCGCGTTGTAGTAGTCCTTCCACTGCTCCGGCGTGTCGTCCTCGTAGAAGATCGCCTCGACCGGGCAGACGGGCTCGCAGGCACCGCAGTCGACGCACTCGTCCGGGTGGATGTAGAGCATGCGCTTGCCCTCGTAGATGCAGTCGACGGGGCACTCGTCGACGCAGGCCCGGTCCTTCAGGTCCACGCAGGGCTGCGCGATGACGTAGGTCACCTTGATCCTCCCGATGATGCTGTCTGTGGTGGTCCTCCACAGCCTAGTATCACGACCTGCCCGCACCGAACCGAACCCCGACCGCAAGACGAAAGTCCCCGCCATGACGCTGCCCCCCGGCCTCGGACCGCACTGCGTCGGCACCCGGGTGGTGGTCCGCCGCCGGCTCCCCGGCCTGACCGGTCCCTCGGGCGGCCCGGCGATGACCGACCTGCTCGGGACGATGGAGTCCTGGACCGCGACCGCGACGGTGGTGCGCGCCGAGGACGGCACCGCCACCGAGATCGCGCTGGCCGACATCGTGTCCGGCAAGCCGGTCCCGCCACGACCGTCGCCGCGGATGCGGGTGAGCGCCGAGGAGGCTTGCACGCTGGCCAACGCGTCGTGGCCGGCGGTGCACACCGAGCGGCTCGGGGACTGGCTCCTCCGGGCCTCCGGCGGTTTCAGCGCCCGCGCCAACTCGGTGATGGCGGTCGGTGACCCCGGGGTGCCGTTCGCCGACGCGCTGGCCCGGGCGGAGGCGTTCTACGCCGCCCACGACCTGCCCGCCTGGGCCCAGGTCGTGGTCGGCTCCGGCACCGGCGAGCGGTTCGAGGCCGCCGGCTGGGTCACCGCCCGTCCCGGCGAGGCCGACTCCGAGTTCCAGCTGGCCCCGGTTGCGCAGGCCTCCCGCGCCGTACGCCGCCTGGTGACGGCCTCCGCGCCCGAGGTGACGACGTCGACCACGGCCACCGCCGCCTGGCTCGCCCCCGACCAGCGCGCGCTGGCGCACCCCGACGACGCTCGCGCGGTGCTGGAGGGGCCGGCGGAGGTCGGGTTCGTGACCGTCGGCTCCCCCGTGGTCGCCCGCGGGCGCGTGGCCGCTGAGGGCGACTGGGCCGGCATCACCGACGTCTGGGTCTCCCCCGAGCACCGCCGCCAGGGTCTCGGCCTGGTGGTGCTGGACGCGCTGCTGGAGTGGGCCGCGGAGCGGGGGGCGCGCACGGCGTACCTGCAGGTTCGCGCAGACAACGCTCCGGGGCTCGCTCTCTACGCCACACTGGGCTTCCGCACCCACCACACCTACCGCTACCTCGCGGCCCCGACGTCGCAGCAGCCCGGAGACTGACATGCGCGCACGCCTGGCCCTCGCCCTCCTCGCGCTGGCGTGCGGCCTGGTCGTCACCAGCCCGGGCGCCACCGCGGCGGGCGGCTACCGGTACGCGGTGATCACCTTCCACAAGAACTACGCGAACACCTTCCGCTCCACCCTGACCTGGCAGGTCTTCCGGGTCAGCGACGGGCACCGGAGCACCGTGGAGCGGCGGCAGTGGCGGGCCGGCTCCGGCTTCACCCGCCGGTCGACGGACTCCTGCCGCCGCAACGACGGCTGGCTGCCCGACGGGCGCTACCGGCCGCGCCTGGTCACCGACTACGGCGGCAGCCTGATCAAGGGCCGGGCCATCTACCTCGGCGACAAGCGCTGCCGCAACGGCACCCTGCGCACCGCGCTGTTCATCCACACCGAGCAGGGCGCCGGCAGCCGGCAGTGCCCGGACCGGCCTGGCGACCAGGCGTGCCGGTGGGAGTACCCGGCGATCAACGACTACCGCTCCTACGGCTGCGTCAAGCTCGCCCCCGGCGACCTGCACGAGCTGTACGACGCGTGGCGGCGCTACTTCCGGGTCGGCTACACCGACCGGGTCCGCGTCGAGGTGCGCTGAGGGCTCCGGGTCAGCCCAGGCAGCCGATCCGCGCCCGCGCGTCGGCCGGCCCGGCGTGGTGGAACGCCTCGAGCGTCCAGGCGATGGCCTGCGGGTCCGAGGGGATCGACAGGTGCTCGGAGGTGTCCGCGGGGCAGCGGTCCTGCAGCGTGATGTCGGTGCTCCGTGCGCCGGGCTCGAGGAACGCCGAGGTGTAGGGCACCACGACCTCGTCGTACCGCGTCTCGACCTGGGTGTAGTCGACGTCGCCGGGGGTCTCGTCCGGGCTGTTCAGGGCCGTGAGGAACGGCGAGCCGTGGCGCTGCTGGTCGCAGGCCGTGCAGAGCGGTGACGAGCCGAAGGCCTGGTTGACGGTCGTGCCGTGGTTGGACGGCGCGAGGCCGACCAGGTCGTCGACGTAGGCGTCCCCGCCCAGGTGCTTCACGTAGTAGCGCGGCATCATCCCGCCCTGGGAGTGGCCGACCATCTCGACCTTGGCCGCCCCGGTGGACGCGAGCACCCGGGCCACGAAGTCCCTCAGCTCAGCGGCGGAGTCCTCGATCGGGCCGGTCGCCCGGTTGCCGTAGTCGAGCGCGTAGACGCAGAACCCGTCCCGCTCGAGCGCCGCGGACAGGCTGTCGAGACCGGACTTCTGGTCCCCGAAGGTGCCGTGCACGATCACCGCCGGCTCCGGCCGTGCGGCGGTGGGACGGCAGGACCAGTCGTTGGCCCCGGCCGGTGGCCAGCCCGTCGAGAGGTCCGCCGCCCGTGCCGGCGTGGTCGCGCCCGCCGTCAGCACGGCGGCGACCAGGGCGAGGGCGGTCAGGGACGTCCGGAGCACACGAGTCATGCAGGGAGCAACGAGCCCGTCCCGTGGGGGTTACGACGCTGGGTGGCGCCACGGCCCTAGGAGCAGATCACCGTGTCGGAGGGCGTGTAGCCGGTGTGCATCCGCTCGCGGTGGTCGAGGGCGTCGCTGCCGTGCCGGTAGAACAGCCGGAACACGTCGATGTCGAAGCCGTCGTAGCCGCGGTTCGGGACGCACCCGGCGCCGCTGAGGTGCCGGACCCTGGGTGCGGTGGCGGCGTAGCGGGCGGACTTCTCGGCCCTGATGTCCCAGTACCTCGTGGAGTACATCGTCACCCGCATGGTGCCCCGGTGCGTGCGGGTCGCCCGGTCGACCGAGGCCTTCACCAGCACGCCGTACGGCGTGGTGTCGCGGAAGCGCAGGTCGACGTCGGGCCACACCACCGTCGCCTCCCGGCCGACCGGGTAGCGGCTGATGTAGAACGAGTGCGCCTTGTGCTCGACGTCCTCGAGGCCGGCGAAGAACGCCGCGTTGAACGTGGTGGTGGCGACCTGGCTGACCCCGCCGCCGAGGTCCTGGGTGAAGACGCCGTCGGCGATGATGTAGCCCCTGGTGAAGCCGTTCGCGGCGGTGCGCTCCCCGACGACCCTGTTCAGGCTGAACGTCTCCCCCGGCTTCAGCACCGTGCCGTCGACCAGCTGCGCGGCGCGGCCCAGGTTGATGTTGCGGTAGGCCGCGTAGGGGAAGTGCGTCGTGAAGCCGGAGACCCGCTCGGTGATCCCGAGCCGGCGGACGTCGGCGGTGCTCACGTCGGGCTTCGCGGGCACGCTGCGCACCGACAGCGTGCGGGCGGCTCCGTCGGCCGTCAGCACCTGGAGGAACCCGTCGGTGACCTCCTGGGGGTCGACCGAGACGCCGTCGCGCGCGGGCACGATCCGCGGCCGGCCGCGGACCACCTCGATCCGGGCGTCCCGCGGGGCGTCGGTGATCGCCTTGAGCCTGGGCCGCAGCACCGCCATCAGCCGGGCGCCGTCGAGCCGCGGCTCCAGCGTGCCGTCCACGGCCGTCATCGACAGCGCGCCGGCGAAGTCGTCGGGCTGCAGCTGCACGCCCTCGCCGTCGAGGCGGACGACGACCGGACCGGACAGCGCCGGGTTGGCGAACCCGTCCATCGCCCGGCTCACGGCGTCCTTGGTGACGGCCGGGTCGTCCGCCCGGGTCGGCAGCACCACCACGCCGTCCTGGGTGCGGTCGGGGTGCAGGAAGGCTCGGCGTACGACGTCCGCGGCCGCCGCGCGGTCCACGACGAGACCCTTCCGGGGATAGCGCGGCTCGGCCGAGCCGTTGACGAACCGGACCTGGCCGTCCACCGCCGGCTCGTCCACCCGGTCCGCGATGCCGGCCACCGCCGCCCCGAGCGTCGCCTCGTCGACCCGCACGACCGGCTCGAGGTCGTGCCGCCCGGCGAACCAGTCCCAGACCCGGCGCGGGTCCCAGCTCGCCTCGTGGCGGGTCTGGGCCAGGCTCGCGGAGACGTCGACCCGGAGCCCGGCCGCCGCGGGCCGGACCGTGGTCCGCTCGCCGGCCGCGCTCACCGTCAGCGGCTCGGCCGCCCGGCCGTCGAGGCCCTCGGCGAGCAGCCGGCGGGCGGCCTCGGGGCGGAGGCCGCCGATGTCGATGCCGCCGACCCGGGTGCCCTGCGCGACCCGGTCCGCGGTCCAGGCGGCGGTGGCGGCGTACATGCCACCGAAGATGACCAGCAGGCCGACCAGCAGCCACGGGATCACGCGCCGGTCGCTGGTGCGGTAGCGCTGATCGCTCACGGCAGGAACTCTAGGTGCTCGGGTGCCGCCCGCCCGCCAGCGAAACGATCCCCACGGCGACCAACGTGAAGCCGGTGCCGAGCAGCACGTAGCCCTCGAGGTCGGCGGCCACCACGTAGTCCCCCTCCGGGCGGCCGGCGACCGCGAGCAGCAGCACGGCGAGCCACCCAGCGACGTACGACGCGGCGGTCCGGGGCCACCGCGAGCGCAGCAGCCACCACGGGACGGCGAGGCTCGTGGCGACCGCCAGCAGCAGCCCGGCCGGTGCCGCGGACCGGTGCACGGCGAGGGCCGCCAGGCCGACGACGAGCCCGAGCAGCAGGCAGCCGAGGTGCCGCAGCAGGGCCACCCCGCGACTCAGACCAGGCCGGCGAACAGGTCGGTCTCGAGCCCGTCCTCGTTGGTCGGACCCGGCACGCCCTTGGCCAGCCGGTAGAACTCGGTGCCCCACACCTGGTTGCCGATGTTGTTCGACAGCGCGAAGAACGGCCCGTCGACGGCGATCTGGGTGGCGTGCGCCTTCATCGCGCGGATCTTCGCGTCCGCGAAGTCGTTCGCGTCCACCACCGCGGAGAGCAGCTCGTCGGGGACCATGAACGGCGGCAGCGGGCCCTCGGGGTCCATCCCCTCGAAGGAGGTGGTGTCGCCGGCCGCCCGCAGGGCACGCAGCCCCTCGCGCATCCGGTTGACCGACATGGCGCCCCAGTAGACCTTGGCGATGTCCCACGCCGGGCCGAGCTCGGGCCGGTAGGACGGGACGGCGGCGAGGGCGGTGGCGTACGTCGCGACCCGGTGCGCCTGGATGTGGTCCGGGTGGCCGTAGCCCCCGAACTGGTCGTAGGTCACCAGCACCTGCGGGCGCACCTCGCGGATGATCTCGACGAGCAGGTCCGCGGCCTCGAGCAGGTCGGCCCTCCAGAAGGTGCCGTCCTTGACCTCCTCGCCCGCCGCGGCGTGGCCGTGCTCGTTCCACACCATGCCGGAGTCGCGGTAGTGGCCCGCGCCGCCGAGGAACCGGTGGTCGGTGACCCCGAGCTCCTTCATCGCGTTGGCGAGCTCGGTGATCCGGTGCTCGCCGAGGCGGTCCTCCTTGTCGGCGGCGACGTGCGCCAGCTCGGGGACCAGCACCTCACCCTCCTCGCCGAGGGTGCAGGTCACCAGGGTGACCTGGGTCCCGCGTGCGGCGTAGCTGGCCATCGTGGCGCCCTGACCGATCGTCTCGTCGTCGGGGTGAGCGTGCACGAGCATCAGCCGTTGGTCCATGCCGCCATGCTATTCGGCGGCCGGTGGCCGCTTCACACGGCGTGGGGCGGCGGGCAGGTCCAGCGGCGGCCGCGACACCGGCGGCTGTGGCGCACCGGTGTCGTCCAGCCAGCCGTCGTACTCCTCGACCAGCACCTCCAGCATCGCCGGCGGGGCGTCGGTGACCACTGCCCAGGGGTGGTCCTCGTCGTCGTCCTCGCCGGCGAACCGCTCCCGGCTGAGCTCGGCGTCGAAGCCGTTGCGGCGCAGCCGGTCCGCGGCGGCCCGGGCGTCGGCGTCCTCCCAGAACAGCCCGCGCACGCTCACAGGAGCTCCGCCTCGATCTCCGGCGCCCGGGTCAGCAGGGCGGCCAGGGCGGCCTCGGTGCGCTCCGGCTCCCCGAGTGCGGTGAGGGTGCGCATCTGCTCGTCGCCGGCCGCCACCGCGGCCCGGATGGCGTCGGCGGCGAGCCGCACCCGGGCCGGGACGGCGGCCAGCAGCTCGCGGCCGGTGAGGCCGCCGTACGCCGCGGCGATCAGCTCCAGGCGGCGGGCGGCGTCGGCGGGCGGGACCGGCCGGAACAGCGGGACCGCGGTCCAGGCGAGGTGCGCGAGCTCGTTCAGCGGGGTCGAGGGGCCGGCGAGGTCCCAGTCGAAGACGCCGGAGAGCCGGTCGCCCTCGAAGCAGAGGTTGTACGGCGCGAGGTCGTTGTGCCCGACGACGCTGGGATCGTCGACGGCGAGGAACCGCCGGGGGCCGGTGGGCTCGAGGTCGGCGACCGCCTCGTGCAGCTCGCGCGCCCAGCGGCTCACGTCGGCGAGCTGCTCGTCGCTGAGCTGCTCCGCGTCGACGTCGACCACGGTCCCGGGCAGGTAGGTGAGCATCTCGCGACCGCGGGCGTCGACGCCGTACACCCGCGGGACGGCCCTCAGGCCGCGCTCGCCGAGGTGGCCCAGCAGCCGGTGCAGCGCCGGGGTCCACGGCCCCGTCGCCCGGCGGACGGTCCCGCCGATCCGCACGGCCCCGCCGACGTTGCCGCCCTCGAGCCGGTGCCCGTCCAGCAGCAGCCCGCGCAACTCGTCGAGGAACGGCAGGTCCGGACCGAGCCAGCGGACCTCGCCGAGCTCCTCCGGCCCGAGCCAGCGGACCGCGTCGTGCTCGTGCGGCACCGGCTCCCCGTCGACCAGCTCGGCCACCACGACCCGGAGCGTGTAGCGATCCTTGATCGGCTGCTCGCCGCTGAGCCAGCCGGTCACCCGGGCCTCACAGCCGAGCTCCTCGTGGATCTCCCGGACGATCGCGGCGGCCGGGTCCTCCCCCGGCTCGACCTTGCCGCCGGGGAACTCCCACAGCCCTGCGGCCTCGGGCGGATGCGTGCGCCGGGTGGCGAGCACCCGGCCGTGCCGGACGAGCGCCGCGCCGACGACGAGGACGGGGGGCAGGGACACGCTGCGCATGATGCCAGGCCGCGCGGTCACACTGGAGCGATGGAGCCCCTTCCGTCGACCGCGTCGCCCCGCCCGGGCGTGCACCTGCTGCGCAGCGACGACCGGGTCGCCGAGGTCGAGGCGCTCGTCGCCCGGCTCGGCGGCCGGGTCGGGCTGGCCGGGGTGCTCGGCGACCTCGACCGGACGGCGCGCGCGGTCCGGGTGCCCGCACCCGCCGCGACGTGGGGCTTCCGCTGGGACCGGGAGGACGGCAGCTCGCGGCGCTGGTGGCCGCAGGGCATCACCACCTCCTCGGACGCGGCCACCGGTGACTCCGGCGGGCTCGTCGACGGACGGTCGGTGCTGGTGACCAGCGCCTACTCCCAGCGCGTCGACGGGGTGTCGATGGGGGCGCGGCTGACGTTCGTGGACCTCAGCGACCCCGCGGCGATCCGCTACCGGCACGTGCTCCTGGTCGAGCCGTTCCTGCGCGACGACGGCTCGGTCGACGTACGCCCGGTGTCGGTGCACGCCGGCGGGATCGTGTGGCACGGCCGGCACGTGCACGTGGCCGGGACGACGCGCGGGTTCAGCTCCTTCGACCTCGACGACGTCGTCCGGGTGCCGGCCGGGGACACGACCCGGCTGCGGGTCCGCGACACCGCACCGGCGACCGTCGACGCCTACGGCTTCCGCTACCTGCTGCCGGTGCGGTTCACCTACGACGCGCGTGCGGCCTCCGGGACCGAGAAGCTCCGCTACTCCTTCGTCTCGCTGGACCGGAGCACGTCCCCCGCCGAGCTCGTGGCCGGAGAGTACGGCAGGGCCGACATGACCACCCGGCTGGCGCGGTACGAGATCGACCCGGTGACCTCGCAGCTGCGCGCCGACCACGACGGCGCCTGCCGCCCCAGCGTGCTCGAGGAGGGCGGCGTGCCTGGCATGCAGGGCGCGACCAGCGTGGACGGCACCTGGTACGTCACCACCAGCCGCGGCCGCTACCGGCTCGGCAGCGTCTGGGTCGGCCGGCCCGGCGCGCTCGTCGAGCACCGGCGCCAGCTGCCCGTGGGCCCGGAGGACATCGCCTACTGGCCCGAGCGCGACCAGCTCTGGTCGCTGAGCGAGTACCCGGGTGCCCGGTTCGTGTACGCGATGCCCCGCTCCCGCTTCCACTGACGCCGAGTCGGCGCGAACGCACGTTATCGGGCTGTCGAGTCGGCGCGAACGCACGTTATCGGGCTGTCGAGTCGGCGCGAACGCACCTCATGAACTGGCCGAGTCGGCGTGGGTGCGCGCGAGAGTGGTCGATGCCGACGGCTCGACGGCGGGTGGACGGGTCGGGACCGGCCACACTCGGACCCGGCTGTCACGAACGGCCACAATCGAGCGCACATAGGCACGCATAACGTGCGTTCGCGCCGACTCGGCGGACCGATGACGAGCGCTCGCCCCGACCCGGTGTGACGCCGGCCACCCCGGGGTAAGGGAGGATCAGACCGTAGGGCTCGTCCACCACCACCTGACCGCTCAGCCCGGAGGCGCTCGTGACCAACCTCGCCCACATCCTGACCGCCACGGCCCAGCAGCACGGCGACCGTCCGGCCGTCCGTCTCGACGACCTGGTGATCAGCTACGACCAGCTGCTCGACGGGGCCCGCCGGGTCACCGCGATGCTGCAGTCGCACGGAGTCGGTCCCGGCGACCGGGTGGGCCTGGTGCTGCCGAACGTGCCACCGTTCCCCGTGCTGTTCTTCGGCGCGCTGGGCGCCGGCGCGGTCGTGGTCCCGATGAACCCGCTGCTCAAGGCCCGCGAGGTGAAGTACTACCTCGAGGACTCCGGCGCCTCGATCGTGTTCGCCTGGCACGCGATGGCCGACGAGGCCGCCAAGGCCGCCGAGACCGTGGGCATCGACTGTGTCTCGGTCGACCCCGACGACTTCCTCGACCTGCTGGCGCAGCACGAGCCGGTCGAGGAGATCGCCGAGCGCGACGACGAGGACACGGTCGTGCTGCTCTACACCTCGGGCACCACCGGCCAGCCCAAGGGCGCCGAGCTCACCCACGCGAACATGACGACCAACGCCGAGGTCAGCTCCGAGACGCTGATCGAGATCACGTCCGACGACGTGGTGATGGGCTGCCTGCCGCTGTTCCACTGCTTCGGCCTGACCTGCGGCCTCAACGCCGCGGTGGCCACCGGCGCCTGCCTGACCCTGATCCCCCGGTTCGACGCCACCAAGGCGCTCGAGGTGATCGGCCGCGACCAGGTCACCGTCTTCGAGGGCGTCCCCACCATGTACGCCGGCATGCTGCACGTCGAGGACGCCACGTCGTACGACGTCTCCAGCCTGCGCACCTGCATCTCGGGCGGCTCGGCGATGCCGGTCGAGGTGATGAAGAACTTCGAGGACACCTTCGGCTGCATGGTCCTCGAGGGCTACGGCCTGTCCGAGACGTCGCCGGTGGCGTCGTTCAACCGCCCCGACATCGCGCGCAAGCCTGGCTCGATCGGGGTCCCGGTGCGCGGGGTGGAGATGAAGCTGGTGGACGACGACGGCAAGGACGTCGCCCAGGGGGACGTCGGCGAGATCGCCATCCGCGGGGAGAACGTCATGAAGGGCTACTGGAGGCGTGAGGACGCGACCCGGGAGGCCATCCCGGACGGCTGGTTCCGCAGCGGCGACATGGCCAAGCAGGACGAGGAGGGCTACTTCTTCATCGTCGACCGCAAGAAGGACCTGATCATCCGCGGCGGCTACAACGTCTACCCCCGCGAGGTGGAAGAGGCGCTCTACGAGCACCCGGACGTGGCCGAGGTGGCCGTGGTCGGCATCCCGCACGACGACCTGGGCGAGGAGGTCGGCGCCGCGGTCGCGCTCAAGCCGGGCAAGAAGGTCAGCGAGGACGAGCTGCGCGACTTCGCCAAGGAGCGGCTGGCCGCCTACAAGTACCCGCGGCACCTCTGGGTCGTCGAGGAGCTGCCCAAGGGACCGACCGGCAAGATCCTGCGCCGCGAGGTCAGCGCCCCGGAGAAGGAGACGTCATGAGCACCACCGAGACCGCGGCCCAGCAGGCCGACCAGCGGATGCGTGAGGTCGACGAGGGCCCGGACGCCTCCGACGCGGCCACCCCGCTCGACCTGTTGCTGAGCGACGCGACGCGCAGCCCGTTGCGCCGGTTCCTGCCCGGCATGTCCGGGGTGCGGTTCACCGCGGGCCTGGCCAGGCATCCGGGCCGGGTCGCCGGTCGCACCGGAGCCCTGGTCGCCGAGCTGGCCAAGGTCGGCGTCGGCCGCTCCGAGCTCGCCCCGCACGAGAAGGACCGCCGCTTCACCGAGGAGGGCTGGTCGCGCAACCCGCTGCTCAAGCGCACCCTCCAGTACTACCTGGCGGTCGGCGGGGCGGCCCGGGGCCTGGTCGAGGACGCCGAGCTCGACTGGGGCGACGACCAGCGGATGGGCTTCATCGTCGACAACCTCGTCGAGGCGTCGGCCCCCAGCAACAACCCGTTCCTGAACCCGAAGGTGCTCAAGCGGGTGATCGACACCGGCGGGGGCAACCTCGTGGAGGGCAGTCGCCGCTTCGTGCGCGACTTCGCCACCGCCCCGCGGGTGCCGTCGATGGTCGAGCCCGACGCTTTCGAGGTGGGCACCGACATCGCGGTCACGCCCGGCGCCGTGGTGCTGCGCACCGAGATGTTCGAGCTGATCCAGTACACCCCGCAGACCGCGAAGGTCCGGACCACCCCCCTGCTGATCGTGCCGCCCACGATCAACAAGTACTACGTCATCGACCTCGCCGAGCAGCGCAGCCTGGTCGAGCACCTGGTGGCCAACGGCCAGCAGGTCTTCTGCATCTCCTGGCGCAACCCCGACAGCCGGCACGCCGACTGGGGGGTGGACAGCTACGGCCAGGCGATCATCGAGGCGATGGACGCCAGCCAGAAGATCTCCCGGTCCGACCAGGTGGCGATCTTCGGGATCTGCTCGGGCGGCATGCTCAGCTCGATGGTGCTGGCGCACCTCGCCGAGGTCGGCGACCTCGACCGGGTCGCGGCGTTCAGCCTGGCGGTGACCGTCCTGGACCAGGAGCAGGCCGGGCTGCCCAGCGCGCTGCTGTCGCGCAAGGCGGCCGCCGCCTCGGTGAAGGCGTCCCAGGAGAAGGGCTACCTCGACGGACGGGTGCTCGCGGAGGTGTTCGCCTGGCTGCGTCCCAACGACCTGATCTGGAACTACTGGGTCAACAACTACCTGCTCGGCCACGCCCCCAAGGCCTTCGACATCCTGTACTGGAACGCCGACCCGGTCCGGATGACCGCGGCCATGCACCGCGACTTCATGGACCTGGCGATCTCCAACGGGCTCACCAGGCCCGGCGCCGCCCGGATGCTCGGCAGCGACCTGGACCTCGGCAAGGTGGACACCGACGCGTACGTCGTGGCCGGCATCGCGGACCACCTGTGCAAGTGGGAGTCGTGCTACCGCACCACCCAGCTCCTCGGCGGGGACACCAAGTTCGTGCTGTCGACGAGCGGCCACATCGCCTCGATGGTCAACCCGCCCGGCAACCCCAAGGCGACCTTCCAGACCGCGGCCGAGAACCCCACGGAAGCCCAGGACTGGCTGGCCGCGGCCGCCAAGACCAGGGGCAGCTGGTGGGACGACTACGTCGGCTGGCTCGGCGAGCGCTGTGGTCCGGAGCGCAACAGGCCGAGGCGTCTCGGCTCGGCCGCCTACGAGCCCCTCTGCGACGCCCCGGGCACCTATGTCCTCGACCGTTAGCCGCGACCGGCTCCGCACCGTCGCGGTCCGGGGCGTCACCGCACGCGTCGCGGTCCGCCCGGGCCGGGGCCGCTTCGCGGACGCTCCCCCGCTGCTGCTGTGCAACGGGATCGGCGCCAGCCTGGAGGCGCTCCAGCCCTTCGTGGACGCGCTCGACCCCGACCGCGGCGTGATCCGCTTCGACGTACCGGGGGTGGGCGGCTCGCCGCTGCCTCCGTTCCCGTACTCCCTGCCGGCCCTCGCGTCGTGGGTCACCGCGGTCGTCGGCAGGCTGGGCTACCGCGAGTTCGACGTGCTCGGGCTGTCGTGGGGCGGCGGCCTGGCTCAGCAGATCGCGGTCCAGTCCCGTCGCAAGGCACGCCGCGTGGTGCTCGTGGCCACCGGCACCGGTTCGCTGATGGTCCCCGCGCATCCCAAGGTGCTGGGCCGCATGATGACCCCGCGGCGGCACCGGGACCCGGCGTACGCCGCCAAGATCGCCTCGGAGATCTACGGCGGCACGATGCGCACCGACCCGGGCCTCGGCGCGCACCTGCTGCACGCGACCACCCGGTCCGGACCGAAGCGCGGCTACTACTACCAGCTGGCCGCCTGCACCGGCTGGTCGAGCCTGCCGTTCCTGCCTCTGCTCAAGCAGCCGTTCCTGGTCCTCGGCGGCGACGACGACCCGATCATCCCGCTGGTGAACGCCCGGGTGCTGGCCCGGCTGATCCCGCGCGCTCGGCTGCACGTCTACCACGGCGGGCACCTCGGCATCCTCACCGAGAGCGACGAGCTCGCCCCGGTGATCGAAGACTTCCTCGACGCATCGGAGAGCACCCATGAGTGACCGCCCGCGCCTCGCCGACACCCCGGACTCGGACTTCCTGGCCTTCGAGCTGCTGCTGCCCGACGAGGACCGCACGCTGCTGGAGCGGGTCCGGGAGCACCTCACCACCCACGTCGAGCCGGTGATCAACGACTTCTGGACGCGGGCGGCCTTCCCCCACGACCTGGTGCCGGGGATCGCCGGGCTCGGCATCGCCGGGCTGCAGTTCGACGGCCCCGGCTGCCCCGGCCGCGGCAGCCTGCTCGACGGGATGATGTCGATGGAGCTGGCCCGCGTCGACCCGTCGATGCAGACCTTCATGGGGGTGCACGGGGGCCTGGCGATGGGCTCGGTCGCCCTCTGCGGCTCCGACGAGCAGCAGCAGCGCTGGCTCCCGGCGATGGCCCGGATGGAGCTGATCGGCGCGTTCGGGCTGACCGAGCCCGACACCGGCTCCGGGATCGCCGGCGGGCTGAGCACCACCGCACGGCGCGACGGCGACGAGTGGGTGCTGGACGGGGAGAAGAAGTGGATCGGCAACGCCTCCTTCGCCGACCTGGTGATCATCTGGGCCCGCGACGTCGAGGACGAGCAGGTCAAGGGCTTCGTGGTCGAGAAGGGCACCGAGGGGATGACCTTCGACATCCAGCAGGACAAGATCGCGCTCCGGGTCGTGCAGAACGCCGAGATCCACCTGCACGGCGTCCGGGTCCCCGAGACCAACCGGCTCGGCCGGGCGAGCTCCTTCGAGGACACCTCCAAGGTGCTCAAGGTGACCCGGATGGGTGTCGCCTGGGCGGCCACCGGCTGCGCCCGCGGTGCCTACGAGCACGCGCTGCGCTACACGCAGGGACGCGAGCAGTTCGGCCAGCCGATCGCCGGCTTCCAGCTGGTGCAGGACCTGCTCGTCAAGATGCTGGCCAACGTGGTGGCCTCCACCGCGATGTGCGTGCGCGTCTCACAGCTCCAGGACGCGGGCGCCCTGCGTGACGAGCACGCGTCGCTGGCCAAGGCGTTCACCACCGCCCGGATGCGCGAGACCGTCGGCTGGGCCCGCGAGGTGCTCGGCGGCAACGGCATCCTGCTCGAGCACCACGTCGGCCGCTTCGTCGCGGACGCCGAGGCGATCTACTCCTACGAGGGCACCAGGGAGATCAACACCCTGATCGTCGGCCGCGCCATCACCGGCGAGAGCGCCTTCGTCTGAGGCCGATGACCGACGGACGCGCCGGGATCGACGCCGCACTGGTACGCCGGCTGGTGACCGCCCAGCTGCCGCAGTGGGCCGACCTGCCGGTGGCGCCGGTCGAGGTCGACGGTTGGGACAACCGCACCTACCGGCTCGGCGACGAGCTGAGCGTGCGGCTGCCGACGGCCGCCGGCTACGAGCCCGCCGTGGACAAGGAGGACCGGTGGCTGCCGGTGCTCGCGCCGCGACTGCCGCTGCCCGTGCCGGTCCCGGTGGCGCTGGGACAACCCACCGAGGAGTACCCGTTCCGCTGGTCGGTCCGGCGCTGGCTCGACGGCGAGACCGCCCGGCACGACCGCCTCGACCAGGTCGGGTTCGCCGAGGACGTGGCCGGGTTCCTCCGCGCGCTGTGGTCGGTGGAGGCGGGTGGCGGCCCCGCGGCCGGCGCGCACAGCTTCTTCCGCGGCTGCGACCCCGCCCACTACGACGACGAGACCCGCGCGGCGCTCGCGGGCCTCGACGGCCGGGTGGACACCCGAAGGGCGACCGCGGTCTGGGACGAGGCGCTCGCGGCGACCTGGGACGGACCGGCCGTGTGGTTCCACGGCGACGTCGCGACCGGCAACCTGCTGGTCCGGGACGGCCGGCTGGCCGCGGTGATCGACTTCGGGACCGCCGGGGTCGGCGACCCGGCCTGCGACCTGGTACTGGCGTGGACGTTCCTGTCCGGGACGGGCCGCCGCGCGTTCCGGGAGGCGGCCCGCCAGGACGACGGCACCTGGGCCCGAGCCCGCGGCTGGGCACTCTGGAAGGCGCTGGTCACCGAGGACCTGCGCGTCGTCGAGCAGGTCCTCCACGACGCCTGAGGGGGCAGCAGGTCAGAGCTGGAGCAGCCCGGTCACGTCCATCACGAGCTCGCCCTCGTCGTCGGAGGCGTCGAGGTCCACCGTCGCGGTGATCCGCCAGTCGTGGTCGCCGTCCGGGTCGCCGAGGATCTGCTGCACCTGCCAGCTGCGCCCGGCCTTCTCCACGACCAGCATCTGCGGCCCACGGGCGTCCGGGCCGGTGTCGATCGAGTCGTGCGCCGCGAAGTACTCCTCCAGCGCCTCCCGCCAGTCCTCGGCGGTCATCGACGCGTTCGCCTCGGCGTCGAGGTCGGCCAGCTGCTGCCAGCGGCGCAGCGCGGCCAGCTCGACCCGGCGGAACAGCGCGTTGCGGACCAGCACGGTGAACGCCCGCTCGTTGGCGGTGATGTTCTCCGGGGTCGGCGGCAGCACCTCCGCAGCCGCCTCCGCGGCGCGGGTCGGGTCACTGAGCTGCTCCCACTCGTCGAGCAGGCTGGAGTCGGTCTGCCGGACGACGGCGCCGAGCCACTCGATGATGTCCTCGAGCTCGTCGGTGCGGACCCGCTCCGGGACGGTCTGCCGCAACGCCCGGTAGGCGTCGCCGAGGTAGCGCAGCACCAGGCCCTCCGACCGGGTCAGCCCGTAGAACGCGACGTACTCCCCGAAGGTCATCGCGCGCTCGTACATGTCGCGCACGACCGCCTTCGGCGACAGCCCGTCCTCCGCGACCCAGGGGTGGCTGCGGCGGTACACCTCGTAGGTGTGCTCGAGCAGCTCCTGCAGCGGCTTGGGCCAGGACACCTCCTCGAGCAGCTCCATGCGCTCGTCGTACTCGATGCCCTCGGCCTTCATCTCCCCCACGGCCTCGCCGCGCGCCTTGTGCTCCTGGGCGCCGAGCACCGGCCGCGGGTCCTCCAGGGTCGCCTCGACCACGGAGACGATGTCGAGGGCGTACGTCGGCGCCTCCGGGTCGAGCACGTCGAAGACACCGAGCGCGTACGTCGACAGCGGCTGGTTCAGCGCGAACCCGAGCTGCAGACCCTCCACGACCCGGGCGGTGCGGCCGTCCGCGTCCGGAGGATCGACCCGCTCCACGACCCCGGCGGCGAGCAGCCCGCGGTACTGCGCGACCGCCCGGCGCACCAGGCGGACCTGCGCACGGCCGTCCTCGTGGTTGTCGCGCAGCAGGTGCCGCATCGCCTCGAACGGGTTGCCCTCCCGGGCCAGCACGTTGAGCAGCATCGCGTGGGTGACCCGCATCCGCGAGACCAGCGCCTCGGGCTCCGCCGCCACCAGCCGGTCGAAGGTGTCCTCGGTCCAGGTCACCTGCCCCTCGGGGGCCTTCTTTCGCTGGACGCGCTTGAGCTTCTTCGGGTCGTCGCCGGCCTTGAGCACCAGCCGGTGGTTCTCCACGACGTGGTCGGGGGCCTGCACCACCACGGTCCCGGCGGTGTCGAAGCCGGCCCGGCCGGCGCGCCCGGCGATCTGGTGGAACTCCCGGGCCTTCAGCATCCGCTGACGGCGCCCGTCGTACTTGCTCAGACCGGTGAACACGACGGTGCGGATCGGCACGTTGATCCCGACCCCGAGGGTGTCGGTGCCGCAGATGACCTTGAGGAGTCCGGCCTGCGCGAGCTGCTCGACCAGCCGGCGGTACTTCGGCAGCATCCCGGCGTGGTGCACTCCGATGCCGTGCTTGACCAGCCGGGCCAGCGTCTTGCCGAAGCCGGGGCTGAACCGGAAGCCGCCGATCAGCTCCGCGATCCGGTCCTTCTCCTCGCGCGTGCACACGTTGATGCTGGTCAGCGCCTGCGCCCGCTCGAGGGCCGCCGCCTGGGTGAAGTGCACGACGTACACCGGCGACTGGTGGGTGGTCAGCAGCTCCTCGAGGGTCTCGTGCAGCGGGGTGAGCGCCCAGTGGTAGGTCAGCGGCACCGGCCGGGTGGCGCTCGTGACCACCGCGGTCTCCCGCCCGGTACGCCGCGACAGGTCGTCGACGAACCGGGTGACGTCGCCGAGCGTCGCGGACATCAGCACGAACTGTGCCTGCGGCAGCTCGAGAAGCGGGACCTGCCAGGCCCAGCCCCGGTCCGGCTCGGAGTAGAAGTGGAACTCGTCCATCACGACCTGGCCGATGTCCGCGGCCGCCCCCTCGCGCAGGGCGATGTTGGCGAGCACCTCGGCCGTGCAGCACACGATCGGCGCCTGGGAGTTCACCGCGGCGTCGCCGGTGAGCATCCCGACGTTCTCGGGCCCGAAGACCCCGATCAGGGCGAAGAACTTCTCCGAGACCAGTGCCTTGATCGGGGCGGTGTAGTAGGTGCGGCGGCCCTGGGCCAGCGCCGCGAAGTGCGCCCCGGTGGCGACCAGGCTCTTGCCGGTGCCGGTCGGGGTGCTGAGGATGACGTTGGACCCGGTGACGACCTCGATCAGCGCCTCCTCCTGGGCCGGGTACAGGGTCAGGCCCTGCTCCGCGGCCCACTCCTCGAACGTCTCGAAGAGGGCGTCGGGGTCGGCCGGAGTGGCGGGGAGGCGGTCCAGGAGTGTCATGTCCGCCCCATCGTCCCCGACCCGGGGGCGTTCACCCAATCCGGGTGAACGACCGTCGGAGGCGGCGAGTCTCGGTCGTCGGCCGCGCTAGGAGCCCCGCGGGTGCCGGAAGTCGGCCTTGCGGATCAGCGCGTGGATCCCGGTCGTCCGGTCCACCACCTGCGAGCACTGGAAGTCCGAGGCTGCCGAGAGGTAGGCGTAGGCGACCGGCCCGGCCAGCCCGAGGTCCTCGGTGAGGAAGTCCAGGGCGTGCCGCACCGCGGTCTTCATCGCGATGTCGAGGCTGGTGGCGTTGCCACCGTTCTCGGGCCCGTCGGGGGCAGCGCGACCTCGCCGTCGCCCTGCACCATGTGCGGGTCGCCGCTGAAGAACATCGCGCCGGGCACCTGCACCGGCAGGTAGAGCGTCGACCCGAGCGTCAGGTCGTTGATGTCGATGTTGCCGCCGGCGTCGGTCGGGGGCACCGAGTCCACGAGTGCCGAGGTGTCCCGGGCCACCCCCATCGTGCCCATGAACGGCTTGAGGTCGAAGCCGACGGGGATGTCGCCGGGCAGTCGCCCGCGCAGCCGGCCGCGGTTCCGGTCCACCGCGGCGAACACGCTCACGTTGCCGCCCTGGTTGAAGTACGGCTCGTTCCCCGGCACGCCGGCGAACTGCTCCGGGTACTCGCCGGGCAGCGCGCCCTTGCCGTGCCGGTTGGAGATCACGCCGTACGGCACCCGCAGCGGCAGGTCGAGCACCTCGATCTTGAGCACGTCCCCGGGCTCGGCACCGCGGACCGCGATCGGCCCGGTGATCACGTGCGGCCCGGGGCCGTCGTGGGTCGAGGTGGCGGCCACGGCCATCGCGTCGGTGAGCACGTTGCGCTCCGGGACGCCGTACGACTCGAAGAACTGGCGCGGGTCCTTGCCCTGGTCCTCCAGCACGCCCTCGTGGGAGATGGTGTCCAGGGTGACCACGTCGCCGGAGGAGACCACCGCGACCGGGGCGGAGTCCCGGTTGGGCAGTCGGCCCCAGTAGATCTCGTCGGCCTTCGCGGGCACGTAGCGGCCGCGGGTGGGGCCGCTGCCGGGCTGCAGCACCCTGACCCCGCCACCACTGCCGCGACCGCGCCGCGGTGCGGCCTGCGCCTGGTTGCCGGACAGGACGGCCGCCGAGCCGACCGCCCCGGCGGCTGCCGCGCGCAGCATCGCGCGGCGGCCGAGACCGTAGCCGATCCGGCGCGCGAGCCGGTCGGGGTCGTCGGACAGGTGGAGAGGTGCGGACAAGGGTGACTCCCGGGATGGTCGTGGTGGGAGGACCCATGTCACCAGCGCCAGGTTTCCGGGCGCGCCCTGGGAGGTTGCGTCACGGTTACGGCACGCGTCGGCGTCACAGCTGCGCCCGGAGCAGCGGGCGCCCCGCCATCGTGCGGACCTCCACCCCGACGATGTCCTGGGTACGCCACCGGGTGGCCGCCGCGAAGGTGATCTGCCTGCCGGGCACGCCCCGCCAGGTGCCCACCTGCTCCTCGCCGCCGGCGCGGGTGCGGACCACCAGGACGTAGTCGAGCGGGCCGAGGCCCTCCGGCGGGCGACTGAGGTAGCGGCAGGTGACGTCGAGCCGGGTCCCCCAGGCGACCCCTCGCAGCTGCAGGTCAGCGGCCAGCTGGTACTGCCCGAGCGGGGTCATCGCCCGGGCACCGGCGAGTCCGCCCGTCGAGGACTTGGTCGCCGGGGTCGAGGTCGCTGGGGGGCGTGCCACCGTGGCGTCCGGCCGGCCGGCGACGCCCAGGACCGACCCGGCGACGAGGAGCGCAGCCGCGGCCACCCCCGAGGTCGCCAGCAGCACCAGCCGACGGCGCCGGCCGCGCCGCCGTACCTCGGTGAGGAGCGCGGGAAGCAGGGTCACCGGCATCGGCTCGGGGTCGTCGAAGCCGGCCACCTCCTCGGCGTCGAGCCGGGACAGCAGCCCGGGCAGGCCGGCGATCTCGCGCACCGCCCGGGAGCAGGCGTCGCAGCCCTCGAGGTGCCGCTCGTAGTCGCGTCGCTCCTGAGGTGGCAGCGACCCGAGCACGTAGGCGGCGTCGACATCCGCGTACTCGTCGCCGCTCACGTGGCCACCCCCATCTCCTCCAGCGCGAGCCGCAAGGCCCGCAGCGCGTAGTGGGTGCGCGACTTCACGGTGCCGACCGGGACCCCGAGGCGCTCGGCCGCCTCGGCGACGGGGAGCCCGCGGTAGTAGCACTCGAGGAGCACGGCACGGTGTTCGGGCGACAGGGTGCCGACGGCCTCGGCGACCACCCAGGACAGCAGCAGCTGATCGGTCTGGTCGGCACTCCCCCGCTCCGGCAGCCTCGCCGTGACCACCTCGGGGTGCGAGCGGCGGGACCGCCACTGGTCGACGACGAGGTGACGGGCCACCGTGAACAGCCAGGCGCGGACGTGGTCGTGGTCCTCGGCCATCGCCTCGGGATGGCGCCAGGCCCGCAGCAGCGTCTCCTGCACCACGTCCTCCGCACGGAACCGGTCGTGGCCGGTCAGCCGTAGGCAGAAGGACCACAGAGCCGGCCCGTGCTCCTCGTGCAGAGCCTGCAGCAGGGCCGCGTCGCTCTCGGACATCGCGACCTCCTGCCCAGCACACGCAGCGGAGGCGTCCGCGGTTCACTGCCCAGTGTGACCGGGTGGACCGGACGGGGAGTCGTTCCGTGCGCCCCGGACCGGGCGGACGCTCAGCGGCGGCCGCTGCGGGCTCGCAGCGGCAGCCAGACGGCCAGCCCCATGATCGCCATCGCCAGCGGCACGTGGACGGCGGTCAGGGTGTCCTTGCCGGCGTCGCGGATGGCGCCGCCGAGGTAGGACTCCAAGACGATCAGCAGGGCGAACACCAGGCTGCCGACCCACAGGTCGCGACGGGGGCGCAGCTTCCAGATCGCCCACGCGGTGGCGAGCACGGCGAGCAGCAGGGCGAGGTCGGCGCCGCGGGCGTGGACGTCGATCCAGGTGGACGCGGCGTCCCGCTTGCCGTCGTTCTCGAGGAAGATCCCGGCCCACAGGCCCTGGAGCAGCACGACGGCGGACGCGAGCCCGGTGAGCGCTCCGAAGACGGCGTACCCCGACTTCATCTCAGTGTCGTCACGGGTCTTCTCGGTGGTGGTGCTGGTCATGGGTCCTCCAGGGGATGTGCGGGCCGGCGCGAGTGCACGACCGACTCCGAGTGGTGTTTCCAGTCCAGGAAGGGGCCAAACTCTCTGTGTTCCTGCTGTGAACGGTGCGCATGAGACCCCGGACGGGAGTAGCCGAGTCTGTACGACCCGGTATCACCGCGCGACGCGGGGTCCTCCTCCCAGATACATCCCGTTGCGCGAGGAGGCATCTCATGTTCGGACGTTTCTTCTGGCAGGCCACCGCCGAACGGGCGGTCAAGTCGTTCTCGCAGTCCCTGCTCGGACTGCTCAGCGCCGGTTCGGTCGGGCTGCTGGACGTGGACTGGGTCACCGCGCTGTCCACCGCGGCGATGGTGACCCTGCTCTCGGTGCTCAGCTCGGTCGCGTCGGCCCGTACCGGCGCGGCCGGCGACCCGTCGCTGCTGCCGTCCCACGACACGCGGCCGGTGCCGTCAGCCCCCGCAGGAGCCGCGACAATCGGTCCATGACGTCCCGGTCCCCCCTCACCGCGCAGCTGTTGCGGGTGGGACCGCCCGCAGGAGCCCACCGGGTCGCCCTTCGGGCCTCCGTGTCGGTGCTCGTCCCGCTGCTCGTGCTCTGGGCGCTCGACCGGCAGGAGCTGTCGATCTACGCCGCCTTCGGGGCGTTCACCTCGCTCTACGGACGCACGCACACGTCCCTCCCCCGGGCCCGGATGCAGCTCACCCTCGGCCTGCTGCTGACCGCCTCGGTCACGCTCGGCACCGTGGTCGGGATGTTCCCGCAACGGGCGTGGCTCGCCATCCCGGTCGCGGCCCTGGTCGCCGGGTTCGGGTCGCTGGTCTCGGACGCCCAGGAGTGGCACCCACCCGGACCGCTGTTCCTGGTGTTCTCCTTCGCGGCCTGCGCCTCGCTCACCACCGACGGCCGGGACGTGGCCCTCAGCGCCCTGGTCGCGGGCACCTCGGCGGCGTTCGCGATGCTCGTCGGCGGGTCGGGTGGACTCCTGCGCCGGTGGCGGCAGCCGACGCCCACCCGTCGCGCCGCGCCGCCCCGTCCGTCGTACGCCGGGGTGGCGCGCCGCCACGTGGCCCGCAACGCTTGCGGGGTGCTGCTGGCGGGGCTGGTCGCCACCGGCTCCGGCATCGGGCACCCCTACTGGGCGATGGTCTCGGCCGCGGTCCCGCTGGCCGCGCGAGACCTCCTGCCCCAGGTGGTCCGCGGCCTGCACCGCATCATCGGCACGGCGGTCGGCCTGGTCGTCGCGGCCGCCCTGCTCGCGCTCGGGCTCGGCGACCTCGCACTGATCCTGGTGGTGGTCGCCCTGCAGGCCGCCGCCGAGCTGCTGGTCGGCCGCAACTACGCGCTCGCCCTGGTGGCGATCACGCCGCTGGCTCTGCTGATGGTGCACCTGGCCGCACCGGTCCCGGCCTCGGTACTGCTCGCCGACCGCGGCGTCGAGACCGTCATCGGCGTGGCGGTCGGACTCGCCGTCGGCTGGCTCACCCGCACTCCCCGCACCGCCGGCTGACGGCTGGCCGGTCCAGACCGGTGCGCGGTGCCGGCGCCCTCGGGTGGGCGCGGACCACTCTCCTGCCCACGCCCCGTCGCGGGGGTGTGGGTCAGGGGTTCTCGAGTTGGTGGATGCGTTGGTCGGCGTCGGTGATCTGGTTGGTGTCGATGGCGAGGGTGCGGTGGAACCATTCGATGGCTTCGGGGGTGCGGCCGGCGGTGTGGAGGGTGTCGGCGTAGGTGTAGCGGAGGCGGACGACCCAGGGTTCGCGTGATTTGGAGCGGAGGGGGGCGTTCTCGAGGGTGCGGAGGGCGGCGTCGGTTTCGCCGAGGTCGCGGCGGGCGCCGGCTTCGACGATGGTCATCTCGGCTTTTTGGTCGGGGGTGAAGTTGGTGACGGCGGGGTTGCGGGCGAGGGTGAGGGCGCGGTCGGGGCGGCCGAGGGCGCGTTCGCAGTCGGCCATGACGTGGAGGTAGTCCTGGGAGCCGTTGATGCGTTTGGCGGCGCGGAGCTCGGCGAGGGCTTCGGTGTAGTGGCCGGCGGTGTAGGCGGCTTCGCCGCAGGCTTCGCGGACGATGGCGATGCGGGCGGCGCGGGCGCGGGCGGCGAGGGTGTGTTGGTAGGCGGTCTCGGGGTCGGTGTCGAGGAGGTAGCCGGCGGCGACGAGGTGGCGGGCGACGCGGGCGGCGAGCTTCTCGGGGAGGCCGCGTAGCTGTTGGGTGGTGTTGTGGTCGAGCTCGTTGCCGGTGATGGTCTCCTCGATCGGGGGGCCGTCGTACTTGGCCTGGTCGGCGCTGCGGTCGCGTCCCTCCCGCCGGTCGCCGCCCCGGTCGTCGCGGCGGTCCCGCCGGTCGTCGCGGCGGTCGTCGGGGCGGCTGCCGCGGGAGCCGCCGGTGTTGTCGGCGTTGCCCCTCTTGTTGTTCGTGTTGCCGGCGTTGCCGCTGGTGCCGCTGGAGCCGGTGGTGCCGCGGGGGGTGCTGCGGGGGCGGGAGAAGGGGATCTCCTCGCGGGACCGGGACCGGCCGCCACTGCCGGAGCCGCCGCGGGTGCTCCCGCCGCTGCCGGTGCCGCCGCCGCTGCCGGTGCCGCCGCCGCTGCCGGTGCCGCCGCCGCTGCCGGTGCCGCCGCGGGTGGTGGGGCGGTTGCCGCGGGGTTGGTTGTCGTCGCGGCGGGGGCCGCCGGATCGGGGCTGGTTCGGCATGCGGGGGTCTTCTCTCTTCAGCTGGTGCGGGTCTGGCGGGTGCTGCGGGGGTGCTGCGGGGGTGCTGCGGGGGTGCTGCTGGGGTGGTGGCGGGTGGTCTCTGGTGATGATGGCGGCTGCACCGGCAGGGTTCCCACCCGGGCGCCGGGTCATCCCCACCCGGCCTGGTCCACCCCTGGTGGTTGTTAAACGGCTAGAGGCCACCCGTGTGGGTGGCCTCTAGGCGAATGATTGTTCGGCGACGTCCTACTCTCCCACAACCTCCCGGTTGCAGTACCATCGGCGCTGAAAGGCTTGACTTCCGGGTTCGGAATGGAGCCGGGTATTTCCCTTTCGCTATGGCCGCCGAAACTCTATGGAGTTAGCTGGTTGGAAACCATTCCCCCACCCACCATCGGCCACCCGGCCCGGGTCGATGACCCGGTGGGGTGTGCTCTTGGTGTGTGGGAGAGTTCCCGACCGTAACTCGGGAACCACACAGTGGACGCGCAACATCTTTGAGGGACAAGCCCTCGGCCTATTAGTACCGGTCGGCTCCGTACATTACTGCCTTCGACCTCCGGCCTATCAACCCAGTCGTCTACTGGGGGCCTTACCCGGTTACCCGGTGGGAAACCTCATCTTGAAACGTGCTTCCCGCTTAGATGCTTTCAGCGGTTATCACTTCCGAACGTAGCTAACCAGCCGTGCTCCTGGCGGAACAACTGGCACACCAGAGGTTCGTCCATCCCGGTCCTCTCGTACTAGGGACAGCCTTTCTCAAGTTTCCTGCGCGCGCGGCGGATAGGGACCGAACTGTCTCACGACGTTCTAAACCCAGCTCGCGTGCCGCTTTAATGGGCGAACAGCCCAACCCTTGGGACCTACTCCAGCCCCAGGATGCGACGAGCCGACATCGAGGTGCCAAACCATCCCGTCGATATGGACTCTTGGGGAAGATCAGCCTGTTATCCCCGGGGTACCTTTTATCCGTTGAGCGACGCCGCTTCCACATGCCAGCGCCGGATCACTAGTCCCGACTTTCGTCCCTGCTCGACATGTCTGTCTCACAGTCAAGCTCCCTTGTGCACTTACACTCGAAACCTGATTGCCAACCAGGCT
Organism: uncultured Actinomycetota bacterium; assembly: GCA_963800225.1. GTDB lineage: Bacteria > Actinomycetota > Actinomycetes > Propionibacteriales > Nocardioidaceae > Nocardioides_B. The sequence continues at coordinate 103,767 of CAWDAF010000007.1, forward strand.
GAGGGAACCTTTGGGCGCCTCCGTTACATTTTAGGAGGCAACCGCCCCAGTTAAACTACCCATCAGGCACTGTCCCTGATCCGGATAACGGACCTAGGTTAGATATCTAGTACGACCAGAGTGGTATTTCAACGTTGACTCCACCCGAACTGGCGTCCGAGTTTCACAGTCTCCCACCTATCCTACACAAGCCGAACCAAACACCAATACCAAATTGTAGTAAAGGTCCCGGGGTCTTTCCGTCCTGCCGCGCGTAACGAGCATCTTTACTCGTACTGCAATTTCGCCGAGTCCATGGTTGAGACAGCGCCCAAGTCGTTACTCCATTCGTGCAGGTCGGAACTTACCCGACAAGGAATTTCGCTACCTTAGGATGGTTATAGTTACCACCGCCGTTTACTGGGGCTTAAGTTCTGCGCTTCGCTGACGAATCAGCTAACACGTCCCCTTAACCTTCCAGCACCGGGCAGGAGTCAGTCCGTATACATCGTCTTACGACTTAGCACGGACCTGTGTTTTTAGTAAACAGTCGCTTGGGCCTGGTCTCTGCGGCCATCATCGCTTTGAGGAGCAAGTCCCCTCACGAATCCGGCCCCCCTTCTCCCGAAGTTACGGGGGCATTTTGCCGAGTTCCTTAACCATGGTTCACTCGATCGCCTTGGTATTCTCTACCTGATCACCTGAGTCGGTTTGGGGTACGGGCGGCGCATAGCTCGCTAGAGGTTTTTCTCGACAGCATAGGACTATCCACTTCGCCCAAACGGGCTCCCTATCAGATCTCAGGCTCGTGATCCAACACAGAGAGACGGATTTACCTACCTCTCGCCCTACATCCTTAGCCGTGGACTACCATCGCCACGGTTGGACTACCTTCCTGCGTCACCCCATCGCTTGACTACTACTAGTTCGGGTCATGCGCTCCACCTCCACGTCCCCGAAGGGATCTAGGAGGCTTTGGGCACTTAGCATCACTAGGTTCGTCATGGGCGCTATTTTGCCGGTACGGGAATATCAACCCGTTGTCCATCGACTACGCCTGTCGGCCTCGCCTTAGGTCCCGACTTACCCAGGGCAGATTAGCTTGACCCTGGAACCCTTGATCATTCGGCGGACAAGTTTCTCACTTGTCATTCGCTACTCATGCCTGCATTCTCACTCGTATGGCGTCCACGGCTGGTTCACACCGCCGCTTCGCTCGCCATACGACGCTCCCCTACCCATCCACACACATGGACCCACAAGTGGGCCAGGTTATTGCATGAATGCCATAGCTTCGGTGGATAACTTGAGCCCCGCTACATTGTCGGCGCGGAATCACTTGACCAGTGAGCTATTACGCACTCTTTCAAGGGTGGCTGCTTCTAAGCCAACCTCCTGGTTGTCTGTGCGACTCCACATCCTTTTCCACTTAGTTATCGCTTAGGGACCTTAGCTGATGGTCTGGGCTGTTTCCCTCTCGACAATGGAGCTTATCCCCCACTGTCTCACTGCCGCGCTCTCACTTACCGGCATTCGGAGTTTGGCTAATTTCGGTAAGCTTGTAGGCCCCCTAGACTATCCAGTGCTCTACCTCCGGCAAGAAACACGCGACGCTGCACCTAAATGCATTTCGGGGAGAACCAGCTATCACGGAGTTTGATTGGCCTTTCACCCCTATCCACAGGTCATCCCCCAGGTTTTCAACCCTGGTGGGTTCGGTCCTCCACGCGGTCTTACCCGCGCTTCAACCTGCCCATGGATAGATCACTCCGCTTCGGGTCTTGGTCGCGCGACTCAAACGCCCTATTCGGACTCGCTTTCGCTACGGCTTCCCCACACGGGTTAACCTCGCCACACAACGCAAACTCGCAGGCTCATTCTTCAAAAGGCACGCTGTCACAAGACCGAGGTCTCGCTCCAACGGATTGTAGGCACATGGTTTCAGGTACTATTTCACTCCCCGCCAGGGGTACTTTTCACCTTTCCCTCACGGTACTTGTCCGCTATCGGTCACCAAGGAGTATTTAGGCTTAACGGGTGGTCCCGCCAGATTCACACGGAATTTCAGGGGTTCCGTGTTACTTGGGGTGACGTCTCAGAGCCATCGTCTTACGTGTACGGGGGTATCACCCTCTACGCCGGGACTTTCCAGTCCGCTTCAACTTCAACGACGGTTTCTTACTCTGTGCTGGTTCGGCAGAACCAACGTGACGGCCCCACAACCCCCACTGCGCAACGCCTGCCGGCTATCACACGCAATAGGTTTGGCCTGTTCCGATTTCGCTCGCCACTACTCTCGGAATCACTGTTGTTTTCTCTTCCTGTGGGTACTGAGATGTTTCACTTCCCCACGTTCCCTCGCACCACCCTATGTGTTCAGATGGGCGTAACTGGACATGACTCCAGCTGGGTTTCCCCATTCGGAAATCCCCGGATCACAGCTCGGTTGCCAACTTCCCGGGGCTTATCGCAGGCTCCTACGTCCTTCATCGGCTCTTGGTGCCAAGGCATCCACCATGTGCCCTTAGTAGCTTGTCTTGCTACAAAGATGCTCGCGTCCACTGTGTAGTTCTCAAATTACGGGCGGTCCCACCCCCATCACCCACGCTGACCGTGCGGACACAAAGTGACCAGTCGGTAGTTCGCGGAGAAGGTGGCCCACAAGGAAACCAAGTCTCACGACTCGATCCCTCAGGACCCAACAGCGTGCCAGACCCACCCATCCACTCCCACCCGAGGTTCCACGCCGACCGTACGAGACGGTGCGACAGTACTAACGAGCGATCACAGACAAGCAGACCAAATAGTCGACGTTCCACTAGTGAGCTGGCCTGCCGAGGAACACTCGTCCCCGAAACAAACCAATGGACAACCACACCCCCACCGAAGTGAGAGCCGGCTGCCAACATGCTCCTTAGAAAGGAGGTGATCCAGCCGCACCTTCCGGTACGGCTACCTTGTTACGACTTCGTCCCAATCGCCAGCCCCACCTTCGACGGCTCCCTCCACAAGGGTTGGGCCACCGGCTTCGGGTGTTGCCGACTTTCGTGACGTGACGGGCGGTGTGTACAAGGCCCGGGAACGTATTCACCGCAGCGTTGCTGATCTGCGATTACTAGCGACTCCGACTTCATGGGGTCGAGTTGCAGACCCCAATCCGAACTGAGACCGGCTTTTTGGGATTCGCTCCACCTTGCGGTATCGCAGCCCTTTGTACCGGCCATTGTAGCATGCGTGAAGCCCTGGACATAAGGGGCATGATGACTTGACGTCATCCCCACCTTCCTCCGAGTTGACCCCGGCAGTCTCTTATGAGTCCCCACCACCCCGAAGGGCGTGCTGGCAACATAAGACGAGGGTTGCGCTCGTTGCGGGACTTAACCCAACATCTCACGACACGAGCTGACGACAGCCATGCACCACCTGTATACCGACTAAAAGGGGCCGTATCTCTACGGCTTTCCGGCATATGTCAAACCCAGGTAAGGTTCTTCGCGTTGCATCGAATTAATCCGCATGCTCCGCCGCTTGTGCGGGCCCCCGTCAATTCCTTTGAGTTTTAGCCTTGCGGCCGTACTCCCCAGGCGGGGCGCTTAATGCGTTAGCTGCGGCACGGAACTCGTGGAATGAGTCCCACACCTAGCGCCCAACGTTTACGGTGTGGACTACCAGGGTATCTAATCCTGTTCGCTCCCCACACTTTCGCTCCTCAGCGTCAGGTAATGCCCAGAGAACCGCCTTCGCCACCGGTGTTCCTCCTGATATCTGCGCATTTCACCGCTACACCAGGAATTCCGTTCTCCCCTGCATACCTCTAGTCTGCCCGTATCGGAAGCAGGCTCAGGGTTAAGCCCTGAGTTTTCACTCCCGACGCGACAAACCGCCTACGAGCCCTTTACGCCCAATAATTCCGGACAACGCTCGCACCCTACGTATTACCGCGGCTGCTGGCACGTAGTTGGCCGGTGCTTCTTCTGTACCTACCGTCACTTGCGCTTCGTCGGTACTGAAAGAGGTTTACAACCCGAAGGCCGTCATCCCTCACGCGGCGTTGCTGGATCAGGCTTTCGCCCATTGTCCAATATTCCCCACTGCTGCCTCCCGTAGGAGTCTGGGCCGTGTCTCAGTCCCAGTGTGGCCGGTCACCCTCTCAGGCCGGCTACCCGTCGTTGCCTTGGTGGGCCATTACCCCACCAACAAGCTGATAGGCCGCGAGCTCATCCTTCACCGCCGGAACTTTCCACCACCATCACATGCGTGAAGTGGTCATATTCGGTATTAGCCACCGTTTCCGGTAGTTATCCCAAAGTGAAGGGCAGATTGCTCACGTGTTACTCACCCGTTCGCCGCTCGTGTACCCCCGAAAGGGCCTTACCGCTCGACTTGCATGTGTTAAGCACGCCGCCAGCGTTCGTCCTGAGCCAGGATCAAACTCTCCGTTGAAAACATCTGACAACCACAGACACAAAGGCCCATGAATCATCGACACATCAAATGGAGCATCCCAGCAAGAGTGCCCACCCCCAACCCCAAAGGATCAAGGACAGACGTCTTACCAAAGGAACCATCGACAGATACCAAAACAACCCCAAAGGGACCGCCTCGCAACCTGCCGACTGGCGTTACAAATTAATTCGTCGACTTTTGGCACACTGTTGAGTTCTCAAGGATCAAGCGCGCACCGCAGTTCGGCCTCTCGGCCTCGCTGGGGGGCAACCTGGTAAAACTTACCCGGCTGATTCTGCCCCGTCAAATCCGGGGCTTCCTCGTCCAGACAATCCCCATGACGATGTGCTGGTCTCCTCGTCGAGCCGAAGCTCGACAGGGGCCAGCCCATTGCCTTGCGGGGATGAGTGGAACAGTACATGGATCGGCGCCTGTCCGCCAATCGAGTCGTGGCCCGCCGCCGGCACCGCCGGAACCCGCGCTCAGGCCAGCGGCGTCCTCGGGCGACGCCTGGGACGCCCAGCAGGTCAGGGGCCCGGGCCCACGGTGGCGGAGCGAGCTCAGAGCCTGTCGGTTCTACGTGCGCGGCGAGGCCACCTGCGACGACGGGGCTGCCGGGCGACCACTGGGTGGGGGCCTCGACAGACGGCACAGTCGGCCCTGCCGCACCCACGCGGCTCCCCATCGGTGATGAGCGCAAGCGCCTGGTCGAGGTACTCGTCCGCAAGCTCGCTGACGAGGTCGAGCCGGTCCTCGCCGATCGCCGCGTTGACCCGCCACACGTATGCGTCGTGCAACTCCCGCAGCTGCTCGATGCCGCCCATCCGCCTCGCCTCCCACTGAGCGAGCCCGGCGCCGGACACAGTCCACCCGCCCTCTCCAGTGTGCGCCTCCACCGCTCGGATGCCACCACGCACAGCGCGCACAGGCAGTCCCCCATTGACGGCGACGGTGCCGTGGTCGCAGCGGCCGAGTTGCCCGAGGCGGCTGGGCTCGAACTCGACCTCCGCCTGGACCCTGACTGACCTATCTCCCTGACTGACCGATCGGCGAAGCGGGCGCTCTTGGCGAGTGAGCCAGCTCGTCACCGGACACTGCGGTGCGCGCCTGCTCACACAGACCGGGTCGGCAACCACCAGGTTCCGCTGACTCCGCCTCCCTGATCCGGCCCGCGGGGTCGCGGTAGAATCGTCCCTGGCCAGCCCAGGGTTCTCGAGCTGGTCAGGTGTGCCTCGTCGCCGGCACCGCCGCTCGCCCGGCCACAGCGACCGCCACCGCGAATCGGCCACGGATGTCGCTGTCGTTGCTCTCGTGCGGTCGACAGTTCCTCGAACGGAAGGACCCCCTCGATGCCTTTCCCGGCCCCGCCGCCGCGGCGTGCCAGTGGCGTGATCGCCGCTGTTCTGGTCGCCCTCACGGCGACTGCCGGCTGCGCAGCCGGTGGTGGCTCCAGCCAGCACAGGCAAGCCGTCTCCGGGCAAAGCGCGGTCGCCACCGGCAACACCCTGAACCAGAAGGTGCCCGCCACGGTGGCGAACGCTCGCCTGGTCGACCAGAACGGGCACCCCTTCACCCTTCGGTCGCTGCGGGGCAAGGTCGTCGTACTGGCTCCGCTGCTGACGTTCTGCCAGGAGACCTGCCCGATGACCTCCGCCGACATGCACCGCGCCGCCGGTGCCGAGCGGCGCAACGGCACGTCCGACGGGCTGGTCTTCCTGGAGCTGACCGTCGATCCCCGGCGCGACACGGTGCGTCGCACGCACGCCTACGCCAAGCTGTACGGCACGCTGCCCGACTGGCGGCTGGCCACCGGCAAGCCCGTCGAAGTCGCGGCGCTCTGGCGGGCGCTGGGCGTCTCGACCGAGAAGACCAAGCCCGTGGACACCGTGCGGGACTGGATGACCGGAAAGCTGGTCCACAACTCCTACGACGTGCACCACCAAGACGTCGTCATGATCATCGACCCGTCCGGCCGGCTGCGCTGGATCACCGTCGGACACCCCGACGCCCGCGGCACCCGACTGCCCACCAGTCTGCGGAAGTTCCTCAACGACGAGGGCCAGCAGAACTACACCCACCCCAACGCCGGCGGGGCCAGCTCGTGGACCGCCCACGACGTCGAGCAGGCCGTCGCCTACGTGCGCGGACTGGACAGCGGCAGCTGAGCACCGTGCGCCCCATGACAAGCCCTCGCCGGGTCCTCTCCGACCCGGAAGATCGTCAGGCGGAGCGCGCACGCGGGCGGGCCGCGCATCCTGACGCGCTGCCCGCGATCCTGCTCGCCGCGGGGCCCGCGGGCACCGGTACGCCTCCGGTCACGGTGAAGCCCCCGCCGGCATGCAACAGATGGGCGGGCATCGCATGACGTCCATGAGCAACTCACTGCCGCCCCTGGGGTGGGCCTCGTTCACCGACTGGCAGGTCCGCCCCTGGTGGTTGCTGTTCTCCGCCGTGGTGCTGGTGGCCTACCTCGGCGCCGTGGCCGTGGCGCGTCGGGGCCGGGTGCGGACGGTGCATCCCGTGCGGGTCGCGTCGTTCGTGACCGGGATCCTGGTGCTGCTGGTCACCGTCAGCTCCGCGATCGACACCTACGCGATGGCGCTGTTCTGGGACCACATGATCGAGCACCTGCTGCTGATCATGGTCGTCCCGGCACTGCTGGTCCTCGGCTCCCCGATCACGGCGATGCGGGCCGCGGCCGCCGCGCAGGGCAAACAGGGCAGCGTGGAGTCGTTCGCCCGGTCCTGGCCGGTCAGCGTGCTGGCCCACCCGGTGGTCGGCTTCGGCCTGTACGCCGCGGTCATCATCGGCACCCACCTGACCGGGTTCATGGACGCCATGGCCGCACACGGCTGGGTGATGGAGACCGAGAAGTGGCTCTACCTGATCACCGGCTGCATCTACCTGCTTCCGCTGCTCGGCGCCGAGCCCATCCGCTCCAGGCTGCCCTACCTCGGACGACTGGGGCTGCTACTGCTCGGCATGGTCCCCGACACCGTGGTCGGCATCGTGCTGATGCAGACCAGCTACAACATGTTCCCCGTCATGGAAGGTGCTCACCCGAGCTGGGCTCCCGCCCCGGTGCGCGACCTGCAGATCGGCGGGGCGTTGATGTGGGTCGGCGGCGACGGATTGATGATGCTCTTCGGCGTCGCGGTGACGATCGCGATGATCACCCACACCGGCTCGACCCAGCTGATCGGTCCATGGCTCGAGTCCATCCGCCGCCACACCCTCGCCGAGCAGGTCACTCAGACGGGCGGCACGGCCACCATCGCGGACGACGCCGACGTCGACGAGGACGAGGCCATGCTGGACGCCTACAACCAGATGCTCGCTCGCATGAACGGCCGCCCGGCACCGGACACCTCCGGCGAGTGACGACAAGGGTGCAGTGCGCTGCGTCGACGCCGGCCCGAGCGGCACCAGGGCAGGTGAGAAGCGCGAGCCCGAAGCGTGTGCTTGCCGACCCCGTCCCAAGGCGGGGCACCTCGCCGATGTCGACGTAGCGGTCGGCAACGTCCGCCTCCACCTTGAGGTCGGGCCACAGGTGCTCGCGAACCCGTCGGCGGACGTGGCTCGACCAGATCACCTCGACTTCGACACGCGCGTCAGGTTCAGCTCGGCCCGACGGTGCAGGACTGCACGCTCGCTCTCGTTCCTGGTGCGCGCGGCCGCCTCGGCGAACGCCTCGCCCGCCTGCGCATGCAGGCCCGCCCGTTCGAGCAGGTCTCCGCGCACACTCGGCACGAGCGGCGAGTCGCCGAGCACGCGCGCGTCCAGCTCCTCCAGCACGGCAAGCCCCGCGTCGGGGCCGAACGCCCGCCCGTACGCGACCGCCCGGTTCACCTCGACGACCGGTCCCGGCGCGGCGTCGGCCAGGACGTCGTACAGAGCCGCGATCCGGCGCCAGCTCGTGTCCTCGGCACGCTCCGCTCGGGCGTGCTGGGCGGCGATCGAGGCTTGGAGGAAGTACTTCCCGACCGGCTTCCCGCGCGCTCCGAGCTGCTCGGCCCGCTGCAGGGCGGTCAGTCCACGCCGGATCAGCGACTGGTCCCACCGTGTCCGGTCCTGCGCCTCCAGCAGCACGGGTGCGCCGTGCTCATCGATCCGGGCGGCCATCCGCGAGCCCTGGATCTCCAGCAGCGCCTGGAGGCCGAGCACCTCGGGCTCGTCGGGAGCGACGGCGGCCAGCATGCGAGCGAGCCTCGTCGCCTCGCTCGCCAGGTCGGGGCGCATCCAGTCCTCGCCGGCGGTGGCCGTGTAGCCCTCGTTGAAGATCAGGTAGATGACGGCCATCACGTCGTCGAGACGCCTGGTCCGCTCCGGGCCCGTGGGCAGCTCGAACTCGGCGTGGGCCGCGGTCAGTGTCCTCTTGGCCCGCGAGATGCGTTGGCCCATGGTGGACTCGGTGGCCAGGAACCCGCGGGCGATCTCGGCGGTGGTGAGTCCTCCGACCAGACGCAGCGTCAGCGCGGCGCGGGACTCGGCAGTCAGGGAGGGGTGGCAGGACAAGAAGATGAGCCGCAGGACGTCGTCCTCGATGTAGTCGACCTGGCCGTCGAGGTCGGGCATCTCGGCCTCCTCTCCCCCGCGGACGTGTTCGAGCTCCGCGAGCTTGCGGCGCAGGCTGTCGGCGCGCCGGAAGTGGTCGATGCCGCGGCGCTTCGCGATGGTCATCAGCCACGCGATCGGCTTTCCCGGGACGCCGGTTGTGGGCCACTGCTCGAGCGCCGCCACGAGTGCGTCCTGAGCGAGGTCCTCGGCGAGCTCCACGTCACGGGTCATCCGGGTGAGGGCACCGACGAGGCGGGCCGACTCGGCCCGCCACGCGGCGACGACGGCCCCGGTCGGTTCGTCCGCACTGGTCCCTGCCGGCACGATGCCAGCGTAGTGAGCCCCGTTCAGTCGCCGGGGACCTCCGGGCCCGTGGAGATCTGGCGCAGGGTCGAGATCACGGTGACCTCGGGCCAGTGCTTGGCGTGCAGCGCGGCGAACTCCTCCTGATCGGCCACCGCCTCCTCGAGAGTGTCGTACTGCATGATGGCCCAGCCACCAACGACCTCCTTGGCCTCGGCGTACGGTCCGTCGACCCGACTGACCTCGCCCTGGCGGACCACGAAGTTCACGGCGTCCTCAGTCCCGTACAGGCCGCCGCCGTCGAGGAACACACCCTTGGCGGCCTGGTCGCCGATGTAGGCGTCCATCGCGTCGAACAGCGCCTGCGGCGGCGTGCCGACGCCCTCTTCCATCCTCACGAATCCCATGAAACGCGGCATCTTGATCACTCCTACTGGTTGCCGGGGAGTTGCTTCTCGCACGTACGTCGAACGGCTGCCGGCCTCTTCGACATCGACCATGAAGTCTTCTCGAACTCTTCCGCCATCCTGCGTGGCCGCCCCAGCCGCAGTAAAGCGCCCTCGCACAGCCGCGGTGCCCTCCCACAAGTCCCGCCACTCAACTGGTTGGCAGGGGTCGGTTCGCTGCAAGCCGGTCCACAACCAGGCCGACCGTCGCTCGACGGATCGCGTCCCGTTGTACAACCATTCCTCAGCGGAGCCGGGCGCGAGAAGGATGCCGAACTCGCACGCTGCATCGCCGCAGGCAGCGTCCACACCTGCCACAGCCAGAGGGAGCGATGCTGATTGACGGTCCTCTGCGCTATTGAGCCGGCGCGCTCACCTCTGCTAGGCGGGTGCGATCGCTCCGCAGCATGACCGGCGTCCGTCCTCGGGCCCTGCCGAAGCCCGTCGCTTCATCGACCGCAGGGCGCAATTGGGTTGACTGCTCCACCGCTGAACGAAAGCCTCCCCCCTGGACATGAGAGCGAGGCTGTCGTGGGGGACATTCCGGTGGGTTATGCGATCAGCATGGCGTTCGCCGCCATCTTCGTGTGGTTCGGTCTACGACCGCGGCCCACGAACGGGCCCCGCGTGACGCCGTCCTTCGTGCTCGCCACCGTGGCCAGCGAGCTGCCGGTCCTCATGCTTCTCCTGGTCGCGGCGCCGACCGTGCTGGCAGCAGCCGAGGGGGATCTGGACTCCCTGGCGGGCAAGGCGACCCTTGCACTCGCGGCTCTCACGGTCGCGGGGATCGTCGTCTCGGTCGTGCTCGCGGCCCGCACCATCGGGACACTCGAGTCCGTGCTTCGCGTTGAGCTGGGCTCCGATGTTCGGCTCCACCGCGGCACCGGACCCGGTCAGCTCCTGCGAGTGCTCCTCGCGCCGGTGCGGTGGCCTCGCCGCGACGTCGTACGCGTCAAGGACGTTCGGTACGGGCCAGCGCCCGGGAAGTCGAACCTGCTCGACGTCTATCGGCCGCGTGCCCAGTCGCAGCCGGGACCGGTCCTGGTGCACTTCCACGGCGGCGGGTTCTTCAGTGGGGTCAAGAGCCGGGAAGCGCGGCTGCTGCTCGAGCGGTTCGCGAGCCGGGGATGGGTGTGCGTGAGCGCGAACTACCGGCTGCGACCCGCGAGGTTCCCGGACCAGGTGGTCGACGCCAAGCGAGTCATCGCCTGGCTGCGCACCGAAGGCAGCGCGTACGGCGCGAACCCGTCGGTCGTCCTGGTCATCGGTGGGTCAGCGGGCGGACACACAGCGCTGATGTGCGCCCTGACCGGCAACGACCCGCGCTTCCAGCCGGGTTTCGAAGACCGCGACACCCGGATTGCCGGGGCGGTCGCCCTCTACGGCTACTACGGCCCCGCGTCGGGTGGCAGCCTCCCCTCCTCACCGGCGGACTACGTCCGACCGGACGCGCCGCCAGTCATGCTCGTCCACGGCGCCCGCGACCCGATGGTGCCGGTAAACGACGCCCGGACCTTCGCGACCACGCTCCGAGCGAGGTCACAGAGACCCGTTGTCTGGGCCGAGCTGCCCGGCGGTCTCCACACTTTCGACCGATTCGCATCGATGCGCAGCGTCGGGGTGGTGGCCGGAGTCGAGGCGTTCGCCGACTGGCTGCACCGCACCAAGGTGGAGCCGAACAGTCCGCCGGCATCGGGCAACTCATGACCTGACCGCGTCGGCGCCCTGTGTCAGTGGCGGGTCCTGAGCGGGTGGTGCCGCTGTTCGTCGGGCAGGTGGCCGCGTGGGCGGAGGCTGTGCCACGACGCAACCGCGCGATGGTCATCGCTCAAGCCGGCCTCGGTCTCCGCATCGGCGAGCCGCTCAGCCTGCGCGTGCAGGACGTGGACTTCATGCGCCGAACCGTGCGGGTCGAGTGGCAGATCGCGCCTGGAGCCAAGGTGCGCAGTGTCCCGAAGACCCGTCGCTCGACCCGGACGGTGCCGCTCCCCCAGGTCGTGGCGGAGTCACTCTCAGTGCACCTGACCGAGTTCCCGCCGGGGCCGGACGGTGATGGGGTTGGTTCAGACGTTGAAACGGAACGATCACGCGGGGTTTCGGTGGTCGTTGGTCGTCGCCGACTGACACCGGAAAACACGGTCTGACCTGCGGAAACGCGGTCGCGGGACCGTTGGACGTCGTCGGCCGGCATCGGTCTCGGCTGGACTTCTTGCGGACTATTTGCGGACCGCTGGGGTCACCTGAGCGTCTCGGGCAGGAGGGTGAAGCATCAAGGTGACTGGGCCGGACGGCGGTGAAGTGCCGGCGGTCCGACTCTGATCTGGCGGACGCCGCGTCTGGTTCGCGGCACGGGGTGCCCCCATCGTGAGCACGCGCCGCACTGCTCGGTCGAGGATGCGTTCAGCCGACGACACGACGACGGGGCCGGAGGCAGAAGTCGCCGCCCGATCCGTCACGAGCGACGCGTGAATGTGCCGAACGTTCCGAGCTGCTGGTGGGCGACGACGCGGCCCGGAAGTCGGCGAGCCGATCACCGTCAGCGCAGCCGGGCACCAGGTCCACGTCGCATCTCGGCCTGGTATGCGGTGGTCATCGCGCCGACTCGGTATCGGCACCGACCAGCGCGCCGATGTGCGCGGGGTCGAAGAACTCCGGCACGGGAAGCGCCCCGGCGAACATGCTGGCGAACTCGTCCATCCCCGCCTGGCTGCCGGCGATCGCGCTCACCAGCTCGTGCATCGCCAGCGGCGGTGGAGCGGCCAGGTCGGCCAGCTGGTTCGTGAACTCATACATCGGCAAGACCCGCTCATCGCGGCGCCGCTGGTAGTCGGCCAGCGCCTCGTCGTACCCGCGGGTGCCCTGCCATGTCGCGTCGAGCGCGTCGGCGCACAGTTCGGCATCGTGGAACGCGTCGCTGATCCCCTGGCCCGTGACCGCGTCCTTCGCGTACCCGGCGTCGCCGACCAGGGCCCAGCCTCGCCCGTACGGCCGGCGGAACCGGTTGGGTACCCCCTCACCGACGATGCGGGTCTGTTGATGGCCGCCGTCGAGCCGATCACCGAGTGCGGCGCCGATCTCGCGCAGGTAGTTGGCTTGCAGGTCCTGCTTGACCCCGGCCACCTCGGCCTGCGGCCACGCCGCGAGGACGAGGGTCAGCTCGTCGTTGGTGGGGATCAGGCCGAAGCCGCGTCCAGGCCGGACCACCCACCGGACTCCCTCGACCGGCACGCCGGACCAGTACGCGTAGTAGGCGGTGGACAGCACCGGTCCTTGGTGATAGCGCGGCGCGACGACCTGTTCGGCCACCCGGGAGCGGGCGCCGTCCGCGCCGATCACGACGCGGGCGTACTCGCTGACCTGCCGCCCGCCGCGCGAGTGGCCCCGGACGCCGACCACCGCGTCTTCGTCGAAGATCACCTCGCTGACGTTGAACTCCTCCCGCAACTCGGCGCCGGCCTTCTCGGCCGCGCGGACCAGCAGTTCGTCCAGCACCGTCCGCCGCGGGGCGTACGCCCCGGCGATGCCGTCCACGCGCGGCGTCCCGGTGAGCACGACCGGCCCGAAGTCGAACGTGTAGGCAGGCAGCCACGGGCAGCCGGACGCGACAAGGTCGTCGAGCAGCCCCCACCGCCGCAGCGCCGCAAGGCCCGGCGGGTGGATCACGTGTGTCGAGACGGTGTCGGACGGGAAGCTGGCCCGGTCGACGAGCAGGACGTCGTAGCCCTTGCCGGCCAGCAGCATCGCGGTCGCCGCGCCGGCGCATCGGGCGCCTACGACGATCGCGTCGTAGCCGCCATTCTTGCGAAGCGCGTCTCTGGATTGACGGTGGGACATCGTGACCTCTCCGTGCGTGGTGTCCTTCAGCGTTTGTGTCCGAGGGTGAGCAGGTAGTCGCCCGAGGTGAGGCGCTCGTGCCGGGCCAGCAGTTCGCGCTCCAGGTCGGGCCAGCGTCCGGCCGCGGTTGCGGCGGTGTGTGCAGCCATGAGGGGTCCGAAGCGCGCCAGTCGAAACTCGAGGTCGTCCGCGGCGGTGGCGAACGGCGGGAAGTGGGCCGTGCCGCGCTCGAACTCGAGCTCGACGCCAACTCGGGTGAACAGCGACCGCACGTGCTCCTCACTGCCCCACAGGAGGGGCGGCGCCGCGAACGATGGTGGCTCGGGAAGGTACCGCCCGAGGGTCGCGAAGACCCTGCCGATGCTGCTGTCGGGTGTCCAGCAGAGGATGGCCAGCCGGCCACCGGAGCGCAGCACCCGGGCCAGTTCCGTTGCCGCGACGCGATGGCGTGGCGCGAACATGACGCCGAGAACGGAGACGACGACGTCGAAGGTCGCATCGTCGAAGGGCAGGGCCTCGGCGTCACCTTCGACCCACTCCACTTCGACTCCGGCATCGGCTGCGGCACGGCGTCCTGCGTCGAACAGCTCGGGAGTGAGGTCGAGGCCGACTGCGTGCGCACCGGCCTGGGCTGCCCGGATCGCGGCGTTGCCCGAGCCACAGGCCACGTCCAGGACGTGCTCCCCGGGCCGTACCTCGACCCGGCTGATGATCTGCTCGCCGAGTGGCCACAGTTCGCGCGCGGCGATGCTGGGATAGTCGCCGGCGGCCCAGGTCGCCCTGGCGCGGCGCTTGAGCTCGGCGAGGGCGTAGGAGTCCTCGGCCTCGCGGAACATTTCCTGAACCACGGGCGTCCGGCCCATTGATCCTGCCGTCTGATCACTCATGCCGCCAGCGTGCGCTCACCGGCAGGTGCCGGCATCGGCGAGAACCCTCAATTCGTGGCTGATTCCCCGTCCTGGTGCCGCACGGCATAGGCAGCGGCCTCGGCGCGGTTGCGCAGGCCGAGCTTGGTCAGCACGCTCCGCACGTGGTGCTCGACGGTCTTCCGGCTGAGGAAGAGACGCTCGGCCAGCTCCCGGTTCGACAGCCCTTCGCCGAGCAACAGCAGCACCTCCCTTTCCCGTCGGGACAGCTCCCCACGAGTACCCCGCTCTCCGCGGGCCACCGGCCGCTCTCCCCACGACCGGAGCAGGGTCGCTGCGGCGTCCCCGCCCGGGCGTGCGCCCAGCGCGTCGAAGGCGGCCAGCGCAGCGCGGGCCTCCGCGTCCGCGGCTGCGGGTTCTCGCTCCGCGACCATTGTGGCCAGCAGGAGTTGGGTGCGTGCGGCCTCGTACGGCATCTCGAGCCGTACGAAGACCGCGAGCGCGCGCTCCAGGTGGGCCGTCGCCGCAGCGGGGTCGCCCTTGACACCGAGGAGTCGGCCGCGCGCTCGTTCGACGCGCGCACCGATCACGTCACACTCCGCAATGGTCGGCATCGTGGCCATCTGCTCGACGCTCTCGGCCGCCGCCTCCACTCGGTCGTCTGCCACTTCGGCTTCGGTGAGCAGTTCCAGCAGCTCCGCTCTTTCGAGACAGATCGTCGCCCCGGCGCGGTACGCGGCGGTCCGGTCGCGTTGGCGTTCGTCGATCTCGTGCAACCGCCGCCGGAGTATCCGGGCGGCGGTGGCGGGGTCGTTGCGCGCCAGCCGCAGCCCGGCAAGGACGGTCGTGCTGGCGATGTGGTTGTCGTAGCCGTCCAGGAGCCGCTCGGCCTCCTCGAGACGTCCTTGGGCGAGTCGCAGCTGGGCCAGCCCGGCCAGTGCCTCACCGTACAGCGCACGTTCTGCGGACTCGCCGATGCGCAGCGCCTCCCGGAACGCCTCCTCCGCCGCGGCCCACTCGCCGGCGGCGAAGAGCACCGAGCCGTGATAGCTGCGGCAGTGCGTGTACAGGTGGGCACACCCGTAGCGTCGGGTGAACCCGTCTGCCGCTCGGATCCATTGGGTTGCTCTCTCGACCTCGTCGACGCGGCTGCATGAGCTGATCATGTTGCAGCTGGTGTACACGACCGTGTTCAGTCGCCGGCACTCTCCACCGAGCGCGGCGGCCATCGCCTCGTCGAGCAGGGCACCGCCGTCCGCAAGGCGCCCGCACTCGACCATGGCAGCGCCGAGCTGGCTCAGCGCACACAGTTCGAGGTCGGGGTCGTCGAACCGTCGGGCCAGCTCACTCGCCTGCCGGGCCCACTCCTGCGCGGACGTCGGATCGTCGGTGTCGTGGGCCCGCAACAGCAGGATCCAGCCGGACAGGGGCACCAGATCGGCCTCGTCCACCAAACGCGCCAGACGTCCCAGCCACCCGCGTGCCGCGGCGGTGTTGCCGAGACTGATCCGGTACAGGAAGTACAGCCCGATCGCGGCCCGCGCCGCCTGGAACGGATCAGGACGGCGCCGGAACTGGGCGTAGGCGCGCTCTCCGTGCTCGATCGCGGCAGCGGTCTCCCCCTGCCACCACAACACGTCGGCGAGGCCGGCGTGCGCCTCGGCAACGGGCCGCACCTCCAACGCTGCCACGAACGCATCTCGGGCGCTGGCCCACTCGCCAGCGACCAACGCATCCTCACCTGCCACCAGCAGGTCATCCAGCTCGGCTGGTCCCACGCTGTGAGCGTACGGCGAAGGCCTGCCATCCGTCGGCCCCCCTGCTCGGTGATGTCGAGGTCAGCCGGCCGGGTCTGCTGCACGAAGCGCGACCCGTCTCTCGAGACGTCGGGAAGCCCCAATCCACATGGGGTAGCCATGGCTCAGCCCCAGAAGATCGGGTCGCCGCTGCTGTCGATGTAGTCGAGGAGAGCCTGGACGTTCTTGGCCGGGCGCTTGCGCTTGTACTCGTGGAGCTTGAGGTTGCGATCGCGCCAGTAGATCGCCCACTGGATGGTCGACTTCGTGTCGCGCAGCCGCGCGATCGGGAACCGGGTGTGTTCACCGACGCCTCCAACGCTGGGCGCACCTCAACGATGCCGACGTAGCGATCGGCAACGTCGGCCTCCACTTCAACTCGGGCCACAGGTGCTCCGGCACGCGGCCGCGAGCCCAGGCGTGAATGCGGTGCAGGTCGGTCTCCGGAAGCGTCATGTCAGACCAGTTCGCCATGCGATTCGTCGAATCTCACGGGATCACGCCCCGGGACACGGCAGCGTCGAACAGCGTCCGGGCGACCTGCTCGGCCTTCTCGGTGGATGCGGCCCCCACCGGCTTCGCCTCGTAGCGGTCCTGGTTGCGAGCGCGACGCAGGCGGTCGAACTCCCGTGCCGCCTTCTCTGCCGGAGGTTTGTCGAAGACGGCACGCAGGTAACGGCCGAGCGCCTCGTGCTGGCCGGGCCCGTTTGTCGTCCGGAAGCCGTACGCCGCCAGCATCGCCTCGCCCGTGTCGTGACAGGCGTCGTAGGCGATGCCGTACTTGACGACGACGCTGGTGAGCAGAGGCAACTGGTCCAAGCGCTCCGCGGCCTGGCGCAGGAACGAGGTCGCTCGCGCGAGGTCTGCGGGCACGACGTCGAGACGTCGTGCCTCGACCAGCGCGAGGACCGTTGCCTGCTGGACGCGGGTGAGCGGGGTCAGCGCCATGGCAGCGCTCCGATCACGGCGACCGCCGAGCCGCTGCGTACGTTGTCCAGGAAGGCGGAAGACGCGGCGAACTCCTCAGGAGTGAGGATCGTTGGGTTCACGGGGCGGTGCACCGCGGCCTCGACTCGGGTGCACGCCTCGTAGACCGCGTCCACGTCGGGCTCACCGAGCACCATGAGGTCGATGTCGTGCGGCGCCGGACCGGCATCCCCGAGCATCCGCGCGGCGAAGGAGCCGTAGAGAAACGCCGACTCGATCCCGTCGATGCGGGCAAGCTCCTCGGCCAGCATCACCACCGGGCCGGTCACGACCGTGAGGATCTCGCGCAAGGGACCCACCAGCGGGCTCTCGTCGTTGGCCCGGATCAGCCTCGTGCGGCCCACCTGTCGCTCGCTCAGGATGCCGGCGTCCACCAGGCGCGCCACCTCGCGGTGCGCGGTCGGGTAGGCCAGTTCGGCTCGCTTGGCCAGATCGGTGATGCTCAGCTCGTCGCCGGTGAGCAACAATGAGGAGAGCAGGCGCGCCTGGCCGTCCGACCGGAAGACCGGAGCGAGGAGCGGCGCCTCAGTTCTCATATAACTGAGGCTATCCTCCACTATATCGATAGTCAATCCGCTCGCTAACCCCAGAACATCGGGTCGCCGCTGCTGCAGATGTGGTCCAGGAGGGCCTGGACGTTCTTGGTCGGGCGCTTGCGTTGTACTCGTGGAACTTGAGGTGGCGGTCGCGCCAATAGATCGCCCAGAGGCCGGTCGACTTGGTGTAGCGCAGCCGTGCGATCGGGAACAGGGTGTGCTCACCGACCCCGTCCCATGGAGGACGCACCTCGACGATGTCGACGTGGCGCTCGGAGACGTCGGCCTCGACCTTCAGCTTGTCCCACAGGTGCTCGGGCACCCGCTCTCGTGCCCACACCCGGATGCGGTGCAGATCAGTCTCGGGAAGTGCCATCGCACCAGCGTGCCACTGAGTGGACGGAGCACGCCCGGCCGAAGAGCCGGGCCTTCGATGACCGGCCTGCGGACTGTCTGCGGACCAGCTCGACTCCGAGAACCAGCAATCCCCAACGCCTACTAGCGAATCTCGACGACGCTAAACATTGAAGCGGAACTCCACGACGTCGCCGTCGGCCATCACGTAGTCCTTGCCCTCCATGCGGACCTTGCCGGCCTGCTTGGCGGCCGCCATCGAGCCCGCGGCGACCAGATCGTCGTACGACACGATCTCGGCCTTGATGAAGCCACGCTGGAAGTCGGTGTGGATCACCCCGGCGGCCTCGGGAGCGGTCGCGCCCTTGGGGATCGTCCAGGCCCGTGACTCCTTGGGGCCGGCGGTCAGGTAGGTCTGCAGCCCCAGGGTGTCGAAGCCGACGCGGGCGAGCACGTCCAGACCCGGCTCGTCGACCCCCATCTCCTCGAGCATCGCCCGCGCCTCGTCGTCGTCGCCGAGCTCGACCAGCTCGGCCTCGAACTTCGCGTCGAGGAAGATCGCCTCGGACGGGGCCACCAGGTCGCGCATCCGCTGCTTCAGGTCCTCGTCCGCCAGCTCGTCCGCGTCGCAGTTGAAGACGTAGATGTAGGGCTTCGAGGTCAGCAGGCTGAGCTCGCGCAGCAGCGTCGGGTCGATCTTCGTGGCGGTGATCGGCGTCCCCGCCTCCAGCGCTTCCTTGGCCTCCCTCATCGCGGCGAGGGCGGCGACGCTGTCCTTCTTGATGCGCGCCTCCTTCTCCAGCCGCGGGAGGGCCTTCTCGACCGTCTGGAGGTCGGCCAGGATCATCTCGGTCTGGATCGTGGAGATGTCGCTGGCCGGGTTGACCTCACCGTCCACGTGGGTGACGTCCTCGTCGCGGAACACCCGGGTCACCTGGCAGATCGCCGAGGACTCCCGGATGTGGGACAGGAACTTGTTGCCCAGCCCCTCCCCTTCCGAGGCGCCTCGGACGATGCCCGCGATGTCGACGAACTCGACGGTCGCCGGCAGCTGCTTCGCGGAGCCGAACACCTCCGCGAGCTTGCCGAGCCGTGGTTCGGGGACCCCGACGACGCCGACGTTCGGCTCGATGGTCGCGAACGGGTAGTTCGCCGCCAGCACGTCGTTCTTGGTCAGGGCGTTGAAGAGGGTCGACTTGCCCGCGTTGGGGAGACCGACGATTCCGATGGTGAGTGCCACGGGCGGCGAGTCTACGGGCGCACACCGGACCGGAACGAATCGCGTGACGCCCCGGGCCGCTCTCGGTGAGACTTGGGGCCGTGCCCCTGCCCCAGCAGCTCCCCGTCATCGAGCGGCGGCCGGTCCGGCTCCGGGCGTTCACGTACGCCGACGTGCCTCTCGTCCAGGACGCCTCCACCGACCCGTCGCTGCTCGGCATCACCACGGTCCCGGCCACTTCCGGCCGGGCCGAGGCGCGTGCGTACGTCGACCGGCAGCGCGGCCGCGCGGCCGAGGGGCTGGGCTGCTCGTTCGCGGTCGCGGACGCGGTCACCGACCAGGCGGTCGGCCAGGTCGGCCTCTGGGTGCACGGACTGCGCGAGGGCCGCGCGTCGATCGGCTACTGGGTCGGGCCGAGCCACCGGCGCGGCGGCTGGGCGACGCACGCACTGCGGGCGGTGTCGACGTGGGGGCTCACCCTGCCGGGCATCGAGCGCCTCGAGCTGTACGTCGAGCCGTGGAACGAGGCTTCGTGGCGGACCGCCGAACGGGCGGGCTACCTGCGTGAGGGGCTGATGCGCTCCTGGGAGACGGTGGGAGACGAGCGGCGCGACATGTACATGTACTCCCTGCTGCCCTCCGACCTGCCCGCCGTAGGGTCGGACGCATGCGCCTCGCCACCTGGAACGTGAACTCCGTCCGCTCCCGGATCGACCGCGTCGAGGCCTTCGTGCAGCGTCAGCGGATCGACGTACTCGCCCTCCAGGAGACCAAGGCCCGCGACGACCAGTGGCCGACGATGGGCCTCGAGGCGCTCGGCTACGAGGTCGCGACCTTCGGGCACAACCAGTGGAACGGCGTCGCGATCGTCTCGCGGGTGGGCCTCGAGGACGTCCAGCACGGCTTCGACGCGATGCCCGGCTTCGGCGATCCGGTGGCCGCCGAGGCGCGAGCGATCGGCGCGACCTGCGCCGGGGTCCGGGTCTGGTCGCTCTACGTGCCCAACGGACGCGCGATCGGCGACCCGCACCTGGACTACAAGCTCGCCTGGCTGCAGGCGCTCCGCGACGACGCGGCCCGCTGGCTCGCGGACGACCCGGAGCGGGCGGTCGCCCTCACCGGGGACTGGAACATCGCGCCGCGCGACGAGGACGTCTTCGACATCGCGCAGTTCGCCAAGAGCACCCACGTCACCCCGCCGGAGCGGGCGGCCTTCCAGGCCGTCGTGGACGCCGGCTATGCGGACGTCGTGCGCCCTCACCAGCCCGGACCGGACGTCTACACCTACTGGGACTACTACCGGCAGCGCTTCGAGCGGAACCGCGGGATGCGGATCGACTTCGTGCTCGGCTCCCCCTCGCTCGCCCGGCGCGTCACCGGCGCGGAGATCGACCGCGACGAGCGGGCCGGCAAGGGCGCCAGCGACCACGCACCGGTGATCGTCGAGCTGGCGGACTGAGCCCGCGACGGAGGCGTCGAGGGACGACTCGGACGGCGCCCGTCCTGACCCACGTCACGACACACCCCTCGCCACGACGGAACTGTCGGCGGTGCCCGGCATCCTGCAGACATGGACCTGGGTACGACGCTCTCGCTACTTCTCGTGCTGCTCGTGGGACTGCTCCTCGGGGCCGTCGTCGGCACACTCCTCGCCCGTGGGCGCCGGGACCCCGACGCACCCGCGGAGCGGCTCGCGCTCCAGCAGGTGGAGGGCCGCGCGGCCGAGGCGGCCGTGATGCGCGAGAGCCTCGACCGACTGCACGACCAGCTGCGCGACATGGCACAGCACGGGGTCTCCTGGCAGAGCCAGCTCAAGCAGCAGGTGGAGGACGTCCGGCACACCACGGACTCTCTGCGCCGCGAGACCGCTGCGCTGTCCACGGCGCTGCGCAAGCCGCAGGTCCGAGGCCGCTGGGGCGAGCTGCACCTGCGGCGCGTCGTCGAGCTCGCCGGCCTCGTGGACCGCTGCGACTTCACCGAGCAGCTGTCCGCACGCACCGACGAGGGACTGGTGCGCCCCGACCTGGTGGTCAACCTCGCGGGTGGCAAGCACGTGGTGGTGGACGCCAAGGTGCCGCTCGACGCCTTCCTGGACGCCACCGGCGCCGACGACGACGCCACCCGCGACGCCCACCTGCTGCGGCACGCCCGCCAGCTGCGCCAGCACGTGGACCTGCTGGCGGGCAAGGCCTACTGGCGGGCACTGCCCTCGACACCCGAGTTCGTGGTGCTCTTCGTGCCGGGCGAGTCCTTCCTGTCCGCAGCGCTCGAGGCCGAGCCGGCCCTGCTGGAGCACGCCGCCGAGCGCCTGGTGGTGCTGGCGACTCCGACCACGCTGATCGCCCTGCTCCGGACGGTCGCCTACGCCTGGACGCAGCAGACGCTGGCCGACAACGCCCGGGAGATCCACGAGCTCGGCCGCGACCTGCACGAGCGGCTCTCCACCATGGGCGGTCACCTCGACCGGGTGGGCCGCTCGCTGACCGCGTCGGTGAGCGCCTACAACCGCGCGGTCGGCTCCCTGGAGAACCGCGTGCTGGTGTCGGCCCGCCGGTTCAGCGACCTCGGTGTCGGCGGCGGCGCGACCGATGCTCCTACCCCGGTGGTGGACGCGGTCCGGCCGCTGACCGCCGCGGAGCTCCTGGACTCGGTCGCCGAGCCCCGGCGCGAGCTGCCCGACCTGGACGGGCCCGACCTCCGTGAGCAGCCGCCGGTCCGGCGCGTCGCGACGTGACCGCGGCCGGCCGGGCCTACGGTGCTGGCGTGAGCACAGGTGCGCCACACCACAGGACCCTCTGGGAAGAGGGTCGTCATGCCGGGCACCTGGTGGCGGTCGCCGCCGGGGTCGCGGTCCTGGTCGTCGTGCTCCTCGACCTGGCGGTCGTCGACGGGCTGAGCCCCGCCTTCGACGTCCTGTTCGTGCTCGTCTGCGCCGGATCCGCGCTCGCCGTCCGGCCCCGGGACTTCTTCGTGGTGGGGGTCCTCCCGCCGCTGCTGATGGCCGGCACCGTCGCCGTGCTCGCCGTGGTCGCCCGCGACGCGGTCGCCGAACCCGCCGACGGGTTCCTCCAGGCGCTGGTCTCCGGGCTGGCTCACCACTCCACGGCGCTGGTGGTCGGCTACACGCTCACCCTCGCGCTGCTCGCGGTCCGTCAGGTGGCGCGGCGCAACGCCGGCACCCTGCGAGCCCGCCGCTCGCCCGCCGACCCCGACCGCGTCGCCGACGCCCGCTCCGCCTGACCGCGGCCCGCTCCCGTGGCGCCGCGCGAGCGGTCGTCTCGGCTGGTCAGGCGCCTGCCCTCTCGGCCGCCCGGATGTCGCGGCGCAGCTCGGGTGGCAGCGCGAAGATCAGCGACTCCTCCGCGGTGTGCACTGCCTGCGCGTCGGGATAGCCGCGCTCGGCCAGGAAGGCGAGCACCCCGTCCACGAGCGCCTCCGGCACCGAGGCACCCGAGGTGACGCTGACCGTCGAGACGCCCTCGAGCCAGGACTCGTCGATCTCGCTGGCGTCGTCGACCCGGTACGACGCCTTGGCACCGGCCTCCAGCGCCACCTCGACGAGCCGCACGGAGTTCGAGGAGTTCCCCGAGCCGACCACGATCACCAGGTCGGCCGCCCGGGAGATCTCCTTGATCGCCATCTGACGGTTCTGCGTTGCGTAGCAGATGTCGTCCGAGGGCGGGTCGAGCAGATCCGGGAACCGCTCCCGGATCGCGTCGACGATCGTCATCGTCTCGTCGACCGACAAGGTGGTCTGCGAGAGCCACGACACCTTCGTCGGGTCGCGGACCTCGAGCCCGGCGACGTCCTCCGGGGTCTGCACCAGCTGGATGTGCTCGGGGGCCTCCCCCGCGGTGCCCTCGACCTCCTCGTGGCCGGCGTGGCCGATCAGCAGGATGTCGTAGTCGTCGGCGGCGAACCGGCGCGCCTCGTGGTGCACCTTGGTCACCAGCGGGCACGTGGCGTCGATGGTCTTCAGGGAGCGCTGCTCGGCCTGGTGGTGCACGTCGGGCGAGACGCCGTGGGCGGAGAACACCACGGTCGCGCCCTCCGGCACCTCGACGAGCTCCTCGACGAAGACGGCGCCGCGCGACTCGAGGTCGGACACCACGTGCTTGTTGTGCACGATCTGCTTGCGCACGTAGACCGGGGCGCCGTACAGGTCGAGGGCCTTCTCCACGGTGATCACGGCCCGGTCCACCCCGGCGCAGTAGCCCCGCGGGGCAGCCAGCAGGACTGCGCGCTCGTCGGCCTGCTCGGGGGCGAGAACGGGCGGTATCCCCAGGTCCGAAGTGCTCATGGGGTCATCGTAGGTGCTCTCCCCTAGGGTGCTGGCGTGGCCATGGAGACCTCCCCCGAGCAGCCGGCACCCGTCCGGCAGATCGCCAACGCGATCTCCGGGTGGGTCGACCGGCTCGGAGCGGTGTGGGTCGAGGGCCAGGTGGCGCAGTTCAACCGCCGCCAGGGCATGAACACCGTCTTCATGACGCTGCGCGACACGGTGGCCGACATCTCCATCCCGGTGACCTGCTCGCGTCAGGTCTTCGACTCCCTCAACCCGCCGATGGTCGAGGGGGCCTCGGTGGTCGTCCACGCCAAGCCGTCCTTCTACGCCAACCGCGGCACCCTCTCGCTGTACGCCCGCGACATCCGGATGGTCGGGCTCGGCGAGCTGCTGGCCCGGATCGAACGGCGGCGGCAGCTGCTGGCCGCGGAGGGACTGTTCGCCGCCGAGCGCAAGCGCCGGCTGCCGTTCCTGCCCGGCACGGTCGGCCTGGTCACCGCCCCCAACAGCGCCGCCGAGCGCGACGTCCTCGAGAACGCCCGCAGGCGCTGGCCCGCGGTGCGCTTCGCGGTCCGGTACGCCGCGATGCAGGGCACCAGCTCGGCGGCGGAGGTGATCGAGGCCCTCGGCCGGCTCGACCGTGACCCCGAGGTCGACGTCGTGGTGATCGCCCGCGGAGGCGGGTCGGTCGAGGACCTGCTGCCGTTCTCCGACGAGGGCCTGCTGCGGGCGGTGTTCGCGGCCCGCACCCCCGTCGTCTCCGCGATCGGCCACGAGCCCGACAGCCCGCTGCTCGACCTGGTCGCCGACGTCCGGGCCTCGACCCCCACCGACGCGGCCAAGCTGGTGGTCCCCGACGTGGCCGAGGAGTCCGCGCGGGTAGCGCAGCTGCGCGAGCGCACCCGCCGGCTGCTCGACGCCTGGCTCTCCCGCGAGCAGCACGCCCTCGACGCGGTCCGCGCCCGCCCGGCTCTCGCCGACCCCGGCAGCGGCCTACGGGAGCGAGGCCGCGAGGTCGACGCGCTCCGCGACCGGTCCCGGCGCACCGTCCACCACCAGCTCGACCGGGCCGCCAACGACCTCGGACACCGGCTCGCCCGGGTGCGCGCCCTGTCGCCGCTCGCCACCCTGAGCCGCGGCTACGCCGTGCTCCAGGACGCCGGGGGCCACGTCGTCACCACCATCGGCCAGGTCGGCACCGACCAGGCCGTCGAGGTCCGGGTCGCCGACGGCCGGATCGGCGCGGTGGTCACCGACGTCATCGGGCTCGCCGGGCTCCAGGCGACCGGCACCGACCCAGCCCCGTCAGCACCAGAGGAGAACGACGCATGAGCGAGGACCGGCCCAGCTACGAGGACGCCCGCGAGGAGCTGGTGGACGTGGTCCGCCGCCTGGAGTCGGGGGGCACGAACCTCGAGGACTCGCTGGCGCTGTGGGAGCGCGGCGAGAAGCTCGCCCAGATCTGTCAGGAGTGGCTCGACGGCGCCAAGAAGCGGCTCGACGCCGCGGTCGAGGTCGACGAGGACGCCGACGACGCGGGCCGGTGAGCCGTCAGCGCAGGCTCTGCGTGTAGGACACCAGCGTCGCCCGGTCGACGTCGTGCCCGACCACCAGCGTGGTGGTCCGGCCCTCGCGACGCACGAGGCCGAGGTCGCCCCCGGCATCGGTGTACGTCGCCCACGACACCCCTCCGACGTCGACGGGCCGACCGCGGGTGGCTGCGGGGTCGACGTACTCCGCGACGGCGGAGCGCACCGACTGGGTGCCCTGCTCGAGCCCCACGTAGCGACCCGCGTCGGTGAGCACACCGAGATGCCAGTGCGCGCCGGCGCCGTCGGTATAGCCCACGGTGGTGGCGCGCCAACCACGCGGCAGCGACGCAGGCGCGACCAGGTCGAACGGCGCGGCCTTGCGCGCCGCCGGCACCACCCGCTGGTAGTCGACGGTCTGCACCCGGGTCTCCCGGTCGGGGCTGAGCACCGCGCGCACGGCGACCCACCCGACGACGACCACGAACAGCACGATCAGGGCCCCGACCATGCCGGCGGCCGAACGCTGGTGACGGGCTGCTGCTTGCTGGCTCACCCGCCCATCCTCGCAACCGCGACAAGGCGCCGCCCTCGCGGGGCATAGGCTTCCGCGGTGCCCCACGCGCTGGTCGAGGCCCTCACGGTCCTCGCGCTCCTGGTGGTGCTGGTCGTCGCGTTCGTGCACCCGCGGGCCCGCATCGAGCTGCTCGTCGGCCTCGTCGCCGCGGCCACCGTGGTCGCGACCGGGGCCGTGGACGTCAGCGGGGCCCTCGACGAGGTGCGGCTGCTGTTCCCGGTGGTCGCGTTCCTGTCGGCGATCCTGGTGGTCGCCGAGCTGTGCGCGGTCGAGGGGGTGTTCCGCGCGGTCGGCGCCCTGGTCGCCCGGGCGGGGCGCGGCTCCCCCCGGCGGATGCTGGCGCTGACGTTCGTCGCCGCGGCGCTGACCACGGCGGCCCTGAGCCTCGACGCCACCGTCGTGCTGCTGACCCCGGTCGTCGCCGCGGCCGCCACGAGCACGCGGGTCAGCCCCCGACCGGGGGTCTACGCGAGCGCCCGGCTCGCGAACAGCGCGTCGCTGCTGCTCCCGGTCTCCAACCTGACCAACCTGCTCGCGCTGCCCGCCATCCCGACGGTGTCGTTCGTCGGCTTCGCGGTGCTGATGGCGCCGGTGTGGCTGGCGGTGATCGCCGTGGAGTACGTCGGACACCGGCTGTTCTTCGCCGAGGAGCTGTCCCGCCCGCCGCACCGGTCCCGGTCCGCGCCGGACGTCGACCTGCCCGTCGTACCCCTCGTCGTCGTCGCGCTGATGCTGGTCGCGTTCGGCGCGCTGTCCCCCCTCGGAGTGCAGCCGGCCTGGGTCGCGGGGGCCGCGGCGGTCGTGCTGAGCGTGTACTCGCTCGCCCGGCGGCGGGTGGAGCCCCTCACCGTGGCCCGGTCGACGAGTCTGTCGTTCGCGGTGTTCGTGCTCTGCCTCGGTGTGGTGGTGGCCGGACTGTCCGCCACCTTCCTCGGGGACCTGGTGCACTCGCTCGTGCCGGACGGGACCGGGCTCGGGTCGCTGCTGGTGGTGGCCCTGCTCGCCACCGCCCTGGCGAACCTGGTCAACAACCTGCCGGCGACCCTGCTGCTGGTGCCCCTGGTCGCGCCCCTCGGCGTCACCGCGGTGCTGGCGTCGCTGGTGGGGCTGGGCGTGGGCTCGAACCTGACCTACACGGGCTCGCTGGCGAACCTGTTGTGGCGACGCACCCTGGCCCGCAGCGAGCCGCCGTCCACGCGCACCTTCCACGTGCTGGGGGCGCTGATCACCGTGCCGGCGGTGGTGGTCGGCACGGTCGTGCTGTGGGCGTGGGCCCCCCTGGCCGGCTAGCGCCGGTCCGGTCCCGACACCGACGCCAGGTCGCTGTCAAGGCCCCGAGATCGGCTCCCCGGAAGCCTCCTGAGCCGCCGTACCGTGCACTAGGATCCGACCATGTCTGACGAGCGCCGGCTCCCGCCCGACCTGTCCGCCGCCCACGAGGCGCCGGACAGGAACCTCGCCCTGGAGCTGGTCCGGGTCACCGAGGCCGCCGCGATGGCGGCCGGACGCTGGGTCGGACGGGGAGACAAGAACGGCGCGGACGGGGTCGCGGTCAACGCGATGCGCACCCTGATCTCCACCGTCGGCATGCGCGGCGTGGTCGTGATCGGAGAGGGCGAGAAGGACAACGCCCCGATGCTCTTCAACGGCGAGCAGGTCGGCGACGGCACCGGCCCCGAGTGCGACGTCGCGGTCGACCCGATCGACGGCACCACCCTGGCCGCCAAGGGGATGGCCAACGCGATCGCGGTGATGGCGGTGGCACCGCGAGGCTCGATGTACGACCCGTCCGCGGTGTTCTACATGGAGAAGCTGGTCACCGGTCCCGAGGCCGCCGACGTCGTCGACATCCGCTACCCGGTCGCCGAGAACATCCACCAGGTCGCCAAGGCCAAGGGCAGCGCACCCGAGGACGTCACCGTGGTGCTGCTGGACCGGCCCCGCCACGACTCGCTGACCGAGCAGATCCGGGCCACCGGTGCCCGGATCAAGTTCATCTCCGACGGCGACGTCGCGGGCGCGATCATGGCCGCCCGCGCCGGCACCGGCATCGACCTGCTGCTCGGCGTCGGCGGCACCCCCGAGGGGATCATCACCGCCTGCGCGATGAAGTGCCTCGACGGCGTCATCCAGGGTCGGCTCTGGCCCAAGGACGACGAGGAGCGCCAGCGCGCCCTCGACGCCGGCCACGACCTCGACCCCGACCACGTGCTGAGCACCGACGACCTGGTGACCGGCGACGACGTGTTCTTCGTGGCCACCGGGATCACCGACGGCGAGCTCATGCAGGGCGTGCGCTACCGCGCGGGTGGGGCGAGCACCCACTCGCTGGTGATGCGCTCGCGCAGCGGCACGATCCGCTCGATCACCTCCGAGCACAAGCTCCAGAAGCTCAAGGCCTACGCCGCCGTGGACTTCGGGCACTGAGGCCGGCGATGACGTCCTCGTTCGTCGTGGTCGGCGAGTCACTGGTCGACGTGGTGGTGCCCTCCGACGGGAGCCCGCGCCACGACGCCGTCGGCGGCTCCTGCCTGAACGTGGCGGTCGGGCTGGCCCGGCTCGACGTGCCCACCACCCTGGTCACCCGCGTCGGCGAGGACCACTACGGCGAGCTGGTGGTCGAGCACCTGCGCGAGAGCGGCGTCCATCTCGGCGAGGGCTCGGTCGTCACCGGCGGTACGACGAGCACCGCGACGGCGCACCTCGACGCGGAGCACGCCGCGACGTACGACTTCGAGATCGTCTGGGACCTGCCCGCGCTGGAGCTGCCCGAGGGCGTCGCCGGCGTGCACGTCGGCTCCCTCGGCACCGTCCTCGAGCCGGGCCGGGCCGCGGTCGTCGACCTGGTGCGTCGGGCGGTGGAGGACGAGGTGTTCGTCAGCTACGACCCGAACATCCGGCCGTTCTTCCTCGACGACCCGGCCGCCGCCTGGCGCGACGTCGTGGCGCTCGGCGCCGGCGCCCGGCTGCTCAAGCTGTCCGACGAGGACCTCCGGCTGCTGCGTCCCGGCAGCAGCGAGGAGGACGTCTGCCGCGAGCTGCTGGCCGGGGAGCACACCGAGCTGGTGGTGCTGACCCGCGGGTCCCGCGGGGCCGTGGCGTTCACCGACGGCGCGATGCTGGAGGTGCCCGCGCCACGCACCGACGTGGTCGACACCGTCGGTGCGGGCGACTCCTTCATGGCGGCGATGCTGGCGATGCTCAACGACTGGGACGTGCTGGGCGGCGGCGACGGCGCCCTGCGCGCGCTGGACGACTCCCACGTGGAGCTGCTGGTGCAGGGTGCCGTCAGCGCCGCGGCGATGACCTGCTCGCGACGGGGGGCTAACCCACCTCGGCGTCGGGAACTGCCGCCAACCTGGCCGACGGGCTGACCTGGTCGCGGCGCGCCCGGTGGTCCGCGAGCGCCCGGGTCACGATGTCGAGCACCACCGGGTCGAATGCCATCCCCAGGTGGCTGGTGGCCACCTCGACGGTCTCGGCCTGCGGGTCCAGACAGCTGCGCCAGTCGATGACCCCGTCACGACGGGAGAACACCGACGTGAACGAGACCCCGGGGTGCAGCGGCACCCGGGCCTGCTGCCAGCTCTCCCGGGCACAGTCCCCCGACGTGCAGTCCTCCCCCATCATCTTGCCGAGACCGACCTTCTGCAGCCGGGTGACCAGCTTGAGGTCGAAGAGCAGGATCGGGTGCGCCGCCCCGGGCGCCAGGATCGGGCTGCCCATGGTGACGATGCCCTCGACCAGGTCGGGCCGCCGGCCGGCCAGCCCGCGGGCCATCAGGCCGCCCAGGCTGTGCCCCACGATGGTCACCTTGCGGCCACGCTTGAGCACGATCGTCTCGATCCGCCGCTCCAGCGCCTCCGAGGCGTCCATCGTGCAGCCCACGTTGGCGTGCATCAGCGAGCGGTAGGTGCGGTAGCCCAGGCCGCGCAGGTGCCGCGACATCAGTCCCAGGGTGCCGTCGCCGGCCATGAACCCGGGCACCAGCACGACCGGCTCCAGGCTGCGGACGGGCGCCCGCATCACGTAGGGGGTCTCCCGGCGACGGCGGCGCTCCTGGGCGGTGTGCCGGACGAGGCGCACCGCCTCCTTCGCGACGCTGCCCTCCCGGGCGATCGCTCGCAGCCCGGACGGCCCGGCGAAACCGGGGGGACAGAGGAAGGAGCCGAGGGGCGTGTCCATGGTGTGACGGTAGCCACATCGGGGCAGACATATGCCGCCCGAGGCCGGAACGTTACGTTCCAGCCTCCCGCCGGGCGCCGTCGGCCGAGGAGGTAAACTGGTCGGTAACTTAGCCCGTCGAACCGGAAGCGAGTGACCCGATGACCAGCACCTCCCAGCCGCCTCTCAGCTCCGTGCCCGAGGGCGCCTCCCCGGAGCAGCTGGCCCCGGTCGCCGACGGCATCGACCTCTGCTACCAGACGTTCGGCGATCCCACCGACGAGCCGATGCTGCTGGTGATGGGGCTCGGCGGCCCGATGACCTGGTGGAGCCCGGAGTTCTGCGGCCTGCTCGCCGAGGCGGGCTTCTTCGTGATCCGCTACGACAACCGGGACACCGGCCGGTCCAGCCGCGTCCGCGCCCGGGTCAGCCGCCGGATGCTGGTGCAGAGCTTCGTGCTGCCGGCGTCCCGCGCGCCCCGTCCGCCGTACACCCTCGACGACCTGGCCGGCGACGCGTTCGGCCTGCTGGACCACCTCGGGCTCGACTCCGCGCACATCGTCGGCGTCTCGATGGGCGGCATGATCGTCCAGACGATGGCGCTGCTGCGTCCCGAGCGGGTCCGGTCGATGACCTCGATCATGTCGACCACCGGCCGCCGTACCGTCGGCTGGCAGGACCCGCGGCTGCTCCCACTGCTGCTCGCCCGCAGCGTGCAGAGCCGGCAGGCGTACGTCGACAGCTCGGCCAAGCTGTGGAAGATGATCGGCTCGCCGGGCTACCCGGAGGCCCGGTCGGCGGTGCACGACCGGGCCCGGGAGACCTGGGACCGGGGCGTCAGCGCCCCCGGCGTGGTCCGCCAGATGCTCGCCATCGTCGGCCAGCCCGACCGGTCCCGCCGACTTCGCGGACTGAGCGTCCCGACGCTGGTGATCCACGGCCTCGACGACAAGATGGTGCATGTCTCCGGGGGCCGCGCCACCGCCGGGGCGATTCCCGGGGCGGAGCTGCTGCTGGTGCCGGGCATGGGGCACGACGTCCCGGAGGCGCTCTACGGCACCTTCGTCGACGCCATCTCCCGCGTCGCCGCTCGAAGCAGGCGCTGACCAGGAGATCAGGCCTGCGTTCGCGCCGACTCGACGGGGGTCAGGCCTGCGCTCGCGCCGACTCGACGGGGGTCAGGCCTGCGTTCGCGCCGACTCGACGGGGGTCAGGCCTGCGTTCGCGCCGACTCGACGGGCGGGGGGACCAGGGCCACCATCTCGGCCATCGCGTCCTGCAGGTAGCCGATCAGGTTCCACACGTCGGGGACCATCTCGCGGCAGGCGATCAGCCCGAAGTCGAGCGCGCCGTCGTAGGAGAACAGCGTGATGTTCAGCCCGCCGGTCATGTCGGTGACCGCGGAGACCGGGTAGATCCCCTCGACCCGGGCCCCGGCGATGAAGAGCGGGATCTGCGGGCCGGGCACGTTGCTCACGAACAGGTTGAACGGCACGCCCGGCACGGTCGCCAGCTTGAACAGCGCCCGGGCCGCGAGCCCGGACAGCGCCGTCGGCACCAACGCGGACAGGTCCTGCAGCAGTGAGGCGGGCACCGCCTCGAACGCCCGCTTGGCGTCCGTCATCGAGGCGCGCATGAACCGCATGCGCTGCTCGGGGTCGTGCATGTGCGTCGGCAGCTCCGCGAGCATCACCGACACCTGGTTGCCGTGCGAGCCGGCCTGGTCGTCGGTGCGGATCGAGACCGGCACCGCGCCGACCAGCGGGGTCGTCGGCAGCGCGTCGTGGTCGAGCAGCCACTGCCGCAGGGCGGAGGCGGTCAGCGCCATCACCACGTCGTTGACGGTCATCCCGAAGTGGTTCTTGACCAGCTTGACGTCGCTCATCGGCAGCGACCCGAACGCGAAGCGACGGTGAGGGGTGATGGCGCCGTTCAGCGGGGTGCGGGGCGCCTTCAGCCCTCGCGACTCGAGCTCGGACCGGGGCGCGCCCCCCAGGGCCTGGGCCACGAGCGTCGCGGAGCCGCTGATCAGCCGGGTGCCCGGGAAGTTGGCGGCGCCGGGCAGCTGGTCCACGTACCGCAGCGACTTGGGCACGGTGGCCAGCAGCTCGACCGGGTGCGTAGCGGCCTGGCGCATGCCGCGCCGCACCAGGTTGAGCGTCGAGGGCATCCGCCGCGGCACGAACGGCCGATCCTCGGGAGGCACCTCACGCGGCTCCACGCTGA
The DNA here is from genome assembly GCA_963800225.1 of uncultured Actinomycetota bacterium. Lineage (GTDB taxonomy): Bacteria > Actinomycetota > Actinomycetes > Propionibacteriales > Nocardioidaceae > Nocardioides_B. The sequence continues at coordinate 135,871 of CAWDAF010000007.1, forward strand.
GGTCCATGATCGTCTCGAGGATCTCCGCACCGGAGACCCCGTCGATGGCCGCGTGGTGGATCTTGGAGTAGAACGCGCACCGGCCCCCCTCGAGGCCGGTGATCACGTAGGCCTCCCACAGCGGGCGGCTCCGGTCGAGCTGGCGGGCGTGGATCCGGGCCACCTGCTCCCCCAGCTGCTCGCGGGTGCCCGGCGCGGGCAGCGCCAGCTCGCGCAGGTGGAACTCGATGTCGAAGTGCGGGTCGTCGACCCAGTAGGGACGACCGAGCCCCAGCGGCACCTCGACCAGGCGCTGCCGAAGCGGCGCCGCGAGGTGCAGCCGGGGCTCGAAGACGTCCCGGACGGACTCGAGGTCCCACGCGCCGCCCGGTGCCGTCGACGGGTCGAGGACGATCAGGCTGCCGACGTGTCCCACCGTGGTCGGTGACTCGACGTTGAGGAACTGGGCGTCGAGGGCGGTCAGCTGGCGCATGGGGGCGAGTCAACCCGCTCCGCGCTACTTCGACAAGCGAAGGCCGCTCTCGGTGTCGAAGACGTGCACGGTGCTCGGGTCGGTGGTGACGTAGATCGTGTCGCCCTTGTGGTGGCTACGGCGGCCGTCGATCCGGATCGTCACCTGGTCCGGCGTGCCCTCGGCGCCGCTGGTGCCGTAGATGAAGCCGTCCGCGCCGAGCTCCTCGACGACGCTCACCTTGACCGGGACGCCCTCGCCCTCGCCGACGATCCGCCACGCCTCGGGCCGCACGCCGATGGTGATGTCGCCCTGCGCCTTGCCGGCCGCGTCGCGGTCGATGGGCACCTCGACATCACCGAGCTTGGCGTGCCCGTTGACGTTGTGCGCGCGCAGCAGGTTCATCGCGGGCGAGCCGATGAAGCCGGCGACGAACAGGTTGGCGGGCTTGTCGTAGAGGTTCAGCGGGGTGTCGGCCTGCTGCAGGACACCGTCCTTGAGCACCGCGACCCGGTCACCCATCGTCATGGCCTCGATCTGGTCGTGGGTGACGTACACGGTGGTGACCCCGAGCCGCTGCTGCAGCGCGGCGATCTGGGTGCGGGTGGAGACGCGGAGCTTGGCGTCGAGGTTCGACAGCGGCTCGTCCATGCAGAACACCTGCGGCTGGCGCACGATCGCGCGGCCCATGGCGACGCGCTGCCGCTGGCCACCGGAGAGCGCCTTCGGCTTGCGCTCGAGGTACTCGGTGAGGTCGAGGAGCTTGGCCGCCTCCTTGACCCGCTCCATGCGCTCCTCCTTGGGCACCTTGGCCATCTTGAGGGAGAACGCCATGTTCTCGGCGACGCTCATGTGCGGGTAGAGCGCGTAGTTCTGGAACACCATCGCGATGTCCCGCTCCTTCGGCGGCAGGTGCGTGACGTCGCGGTCGCCGATGAGGATCTTGCCGTTGGTGACCTCCTCCAGACCCGCGAGCATCCGCAGGCTGGTGGACTTGCCGCAGCCCGAGGGGCCGACCAGGACCAGGAACTCGCCGTCCTCGATCTCGAGGTTGAGGTCGTCCACGGCGGGGCGCTCACCGCCGGGGTACATCCGCTCGGCGTGCTGGTAGCTGACTGAAGCCATGACTGTTCGTCTCCTTCACCGGCAGGTACGTGCCGGACGATCCGTCGTAAAGGTGTGGTCGGGCTCACACTACCGGGATCGGCGCGGAAGGCAACGGTGCTCGGCCACCGGACCTGTCCCGGTCACGGTGGCGAGGACGAACGGGCAGTCCGGGGGCGGTACGGGCACCGCCGCGGGCGTTCAGTCGGCGACGACGAGGACCGCGTCGGCGGCGATCTCCACGCGCACCGCTGCGTCTGCCGACAGCCGGGTGCCCTGGGAGCTCGGCAGCTGGGCGATCACGACCTCGCCGTGCTGGAGCCGGCACTGCACCCGGCAGAACGGCCCGAGGAACGCGACCGAGAGCACCCGGGCGTTCGCCTGGTCCGACCCGGGCGCGACGGCCGAGACGCCGACCGCCTCGGGCCGGACCAGCGCGTGCCCGGCCCCGTGCTGAACCGAGCCGTCGAGAAGCGGCACCCGGGCCCCGAGCAGATCGGCGTGGCCGTCGGAGACGTCGGTACGGATCCGGTTCGACAGCCCCACGAACTCCGCGACGAAGCGCGTCGCGGGGCGGGCGTAGAGCTCGGTGGGCGGCGCGATCTGGTCCAGGCGACCCGAGTTCATCACACCCACCCGGTCGGCGACGGCGAGCGCCTCCTCCTGGTCGTGGGTGACGAACAGGGTCGTCGTACCGACGTCGAGCTGGACCCGCCGGATCTCCTCGCGCAGCTGGACCCGGACCTTGGCGTCGAGCGCGGACAGCGGCTCGTCGAGCAGCAGCACCGCGGGCTCCACGGCGAGGGCACGAGCGAGCGCGACCCGCTGCTGCTGGCCGCCGGAGAGCTGGTGGGCGTACCGGTCCTCGAAGGCGGTCAGCCCGACGAGCTCGAGCATCTCCTGGGAGCGCCGGAGCCGCTTGGCCCGGTCCTGGCCGCGCAGCCGCAGCCCGAAGGCGACGTTGTCGCGCACCGTCATGTGCGGGAACAGGCTGTAGGCCTGGAACACCATGCCCATGTCACGCTTGTTCGCGGGGACTGCGCTGATGTCCTCGCCGCCGACGAGCACCTGGCCCGCGTCGGCCCGGTCCAGGCCCGCGAGGATCCGCAGGGCGGTGGTCTTGCCGCAGCCCGAGGGGCCGAGCAGCACCACCATCTCGCCCGGCGCGATGTCCAGGCTGAGCCCGTCGAGGGCGTTCAGGCTGCCGTAGGTCCGGCGCAGGTCGACCAGGGAGACGCCGGTGCCGGTGCCCTTCTGCTCACGGGTCGAGTGCAGGACGGTCACGTCAGGCCCCTTTCGAGGTACGGGTGCGGCGGCCCACGAACGACAGCAGCACGAGGAGGAAGGCGGCGAGCACGAGCGAGGCCAGCGCACCCGCGACGCCGGTGGGCGCGTCGCTCTTGTTGAGCAGCGCCAGCACGGTCGGCAGGGTGTTGAAGTTCAGCAGCGAGGCGAAGGTGTACTCGCCGAGGACCAGGGCCACCGAGACGAACGCCGCCGACGTCACGCCGGGCACGATGTTCGGCAGCACGATCCGCACGATCACCGTGCCCCAGCCGGCGCCCAGGGACCGCGCGGCCTCCGACAGCGTGTTCACGTTGATCGCGGCCAGCGCCCCGTCGATGGACCGGTAGGCGTAGGGCAGCACCAGGATCACGTAGGCGAAGGTCAGCGTCAGCGCGGAGTCGCCGAAGATGTAGGTCACCCACGCGTAGACGTTGGAGATGCCGACCACGATCACCAGCGGCGGGATCGTCAGCGGGAGCAGGCAGAGGTACTCCACCAGCTTCGAGGCCTGCGGCACCCGCAGCCGCACCCAGATCATCGTCGGGGTGAGCAGCACCAGCATGAGCACGGTGGTGAGGACCGCCAGCAGCACCGAGGTCACGATCGAGGAGGAGATCGTCGGGTCGGTGAACAGGTTGCGGTACGGCTGCAGGGTGCGACCGCCCCCGCCGACGACGCGGGTGCTGAAGTCCAGCATCGCCAGCAGCGGCACGAAGAAGAAGACCGCGAACAGGCCCAGCGCCACGACGCGGATGACCTCCCAGGTCCGCGACCGCCTCACTGCAGCCACCTCGAGGTACGACGGACCAGGAGGCTGTAGGCGGTCATGACGACCGCCACCACGATGACCATCTCGAAGGCCAGGGCGAAGGCGAGGTTCTGCCGACCCAGCATCACCTCGCTGGTGAGGGCCGCCCGGATGAACAGCGGCAGGATCGGGCTGCCCTGGCTGACCAGGACGGCCGCCGTGGCGTAGGCGGCGAACGCGTTGGCGAACAGCAGCAGCGCGGCCCCGAGGAAGCCCGGGAACAGCATCGGGCCCGCCACCTGCGTCCAGTACTGGCGGGTGCTGGCGCCGAGGTTGACCGCGGCCTCACGCCACTGCGGACGGATCCCGTCGAGGGCGGGCAGGAAGACGATCACCATCAGCGGGATCTGGAAGTAGCTGTAGACCAGGATCAGGCCCGGGAGGCCGTAGAGCCAGCCGGACCCGAACAGGTTGAACCCGGTGGTGTTCTCGACCGCCTGGGTGACTACGCCGCTGAACCCGAGGGTGGCGATGAACGCGAAGGCCAGCGGCACGCCGCCGAACTGGGCGAGCACGCCGCTGATCGCGGTGACCACCCGGCGGAACGTGCTCGTCGCGGGCCGGAGCACGACCAGGTAGGCCAGGAAGCCGCCGAAGACCGCGCCCACCAGCGAGCTGGTCGCGGAGAGCACGACGCTCTTCCACAGCACGGTGAGCAGCGCCGGGGTGAACAGCGCCCGGATGTTCAGCAGCGTGAAGCGTCCGCTCTCCTGGAAGGCGCCGACGATCACCGTGATCGTCGGCACCACCAGGAAGACGAGCAGGAACAGCAGGAAGGGCGACAGCCCGAGCCACGGCGCGAGGCGGGAACGTCTGCTCACGCCGTGGCTCCTCGGGTCTCGCGCACGGTCAGCCGACGGTCTTGGCCCAGTTGTCCGCGAGGTAGGCGGTGGCCTTCTCGGTCTCCGCGACCGTCGGCGTCACCGCCTTCCCGTTGACCGCCGGGAGCGCGTCGTACGCCGCCTTGTCGATCGTGCCGGCCTTGACCATCGCGTCGGCCCGCACCGGGCGGGCGCCGCCGGCCAGCCACAGGTTCTGGCCCGCGTCGGAGTAGAGGAACTCCTGCCACAGCCGCGCAGCGGCCGGGTGCGGGGCGTCGGCGTTGATCGCCTGGTAGTAGTACCCGGCGACGACCGCGTTGTCGGGGACGATGACCTTCCAGGTCTTGAGCTTCTTGGTCTCGGCGGCGTTCAGGTAGTCCCAGTCGATGACGACGGGAGTCTGGCCGGACTCGATGGTGGCGGGCGTCGGGTCGACCGGCAGGAAGTTGCCGGCCTGCTTCAGCTTGCCGAAGTAGTCCACGCCGGGCTTGATGTTCTGGGCCGAGCCACCGTTGCCCAGCGAGGCCATCATCACGCCGCTGAAGGCCGCGCCGGCCTGCGTCGGGTCGCCGTTGAGGGCGACCTTGCCCTTGAAGCCCGAGCCGAGCAGGTCGCTGAGGCCGGTCACGTTCGGCACCTTGCTGGAGTCGTAGCCGACCGACATGTAGCCGCCGTAGTCGTTGACCCAGGTGCCCTTCGGGTCCTTGAAGTCGGAGGAGATGTCGTCCCAGGTGGAGACCTTGTACGGCGCGAACATCTTGGTGTTCGCGAGCGCGACGGACTGGCCGAGGTCGAAGACGTCGGGGGCGCGCTTGGTGCCCTTGAGCGACTTCGCGGCGTTGATCTCGTCCTGGCTGGCGGCGTCCGGCTGCGCCGAGCTCACCTTGATGCCGTACTTGTCGCTGAACGCCTTGATCATGTTGCCGTAGTTGGCCCAGTCCGGCGGCAGCGCGATGACGTTCAGCGTGCCTTCCGCCTTGGCGGCCTTGACCAGCGCGTCCATCCCGCCGAGGTCCTGCGCGGACGTCGCCGTCGCGGCCTTGGCGCCACCACCGGACCCGCCGGAGTTGGACGACGGGGGTGCGCACGCGGCCAGCGCCAGGACGCTGAGCGCTGCGACGACGGAGACTCGGACGGTACTTCGGGCCACGACGGCACCTCCACAAGGGTTCTCAACGACGTGCGGGACTGGTCGACTCCCGGGGTCCTGGGGTCGCCGGTGGACGGCACCGACGGCCGTCCTCCCGCAACGTAACCCATCGAGCCTGGCGCGGACCGCTTCTGGAAGTCGAAAGTTTCGCGCCTTTCAGCGGCGGCCGCGCCCCCGCAGCCGGCGAGGGCCCTCGGAGGGCAGGGCCCGGCGCTGCACGTGCACCGACCCCATCAGCGCGAACCCGCGGACCCGGACCACGGGCCCCCCGGCCGCCGGGTCGAAGGGCACCCGGGGACGCTGCTCGCGGTACTCCCCCATCACGCCGGTGCCCTCGACCACCACCGTGGTGCCGGGGCCGACCACCACCCGCACCTCGCCCATCAGCGCGTGCGCGTTGACGGTCAGCTCGGCAGACTCGAACTGGGCCTGGCGCAGGTCGAGCACGACGCTGCCCATCACCGCGACCGCGGTGTGGCCGTCCTCGACCAGCCAGCCGCCGGTGCGCCGGGTCTCCGACATCAGCGCCAGCGACGAGGGGTAGCGCGGCAGCCCGGACGACGGCACCGGGTGCCAGGCCGACGCGGCTTCCGGGCGCGTCCCGGGCGGGGTGCCTGCGGCGGGCAGGTCGGCGGTGATCGGGACCAGGTCGCCGTAGGTCTTGGCGTGATATGTCGCCTCGAGCCGCTCGTCGAGCTCCTCGAGGTCGATCCGGCCCTCCCCGGCGGCCTGCCGGAGCACGTCGGCGACCTTGTGCCGGTCCTCGTCGGAGATCCTCAGCCGGCTCGGGTCGGCCGGCGCGACCGGCCGCGGCTCGGGTGCCTGTCCCTCCATGCGTCCACCCTAGCCGCCGTCGTCTACGCTCGGACCGCCCGTTTCCCGCCTTCCCGCACGACTCGAGGTGCCTTGCCGGTGAGTGCCGACGTCCAGCCCGACGACCTGTTCCGCTACTCCGACCTGCTCCCCGCCGGCCCGGACGAGACGCCCTACCGGCTGCTCACCACCGACGGCGTCAGCACCTTCGAGGCGAACGGCCGGACCTTCCTGCAGGTCGACCCCGAGGCGCTGCGGCTGCTCACCGCCGAGGCGATGCACGACATCGCCCACTACCTCCGGCCCGCCCACCTCGCGCAGCTGCGCCGGATCATCGACGACCCCGAGGCCAGCGGCAACGACCGGTTCGTGGCGCTCGACCTGCTCAAGAACGTCAACATCTCCGCCGGCGGCGTGCTGCCGATGTGCCAGGACACCGGCACCGCGATCGTGATGGGCAAGAAGTCCGAGGGCGTGCTCACCGGCACCGACGACGGCGAGTGGATCAGCAAGGGCGTCTTCGACGCCTACACCACCCTCAACCTGCGCTACTCCCAGCTCGCGCCGCTGACGATGTGGGAGGAGAGGAACACCGGCAGCAACCTGCCGGCGCAGATCGAGCTCTACTCCACGCCGGGCACCGACAAGCCGGAGTACAAGTTCCTCTTCATGGCCAAGGGGGGCGGCTCGGCCAACAAGTCCTTCCTGTTCCAGGAGACCAAGGCGGTGCTGAACCCCAAGCGGATGCTGGAGTTCCTCGACGAGAAGATCCGCTCGCTCGGGACGGCCGCCTGCCCGCCGTACCACCTGGCCGTGGTGATCGGCGGCACGTCGGCGGAGTTCGCGCTGAAGACCGCGAAGTACGCCTCGGCGCACTACCTCGACAACCTCCCCACCGAGGGCTCGATGGACGCCCACGGGTTCCGCGACCTCGAGCTGGAGGACGAGGTCTTCAAGCTGACCCAGTCCTTCGGCATCGGCGCGCAGTTCGGCGGCAAGTACTTCTGCCACGACGTCCGGGTGGTGCGGCTCCCCCGGCACGGCGCCTCGTGCCCGGTCGCGATCGCGGTGTCCTGCTCCGCGGACCGCCAGGCGCTGGGCAAGATCACCGCCGAGGGCGTCTTCCTCGAGGAGCTCGACCGCGACCCGGCGAAGTACCTGCCGGAGACCACCGAGGACAAGCTCGACGGGGACGTCGTGCAGGTGGACCTCAACCGGCCGATGCCGGAGATCCTCGCCGAGCTGTCCCGGCACCCGGTGAAGACCCGGCTGTCGCTGACCGGCCCGCTGGTCGTCGCCCGCGACATCGCGCACGCCAAGATCCAGGAGCGGCTCGATGCCGGCGAGGGCATGCCGCAGTACCTCAAGGACCACGCGGTGTACTACGCCGGGCCGGCGAAGACCCCCGAGGGCTACGCGTCGGGCTCGTTCGGGCCCACCACCGCGGGCCGGATGGACTCCTACGTCGACGCCTTCCAGGCCGCCGGCGGCTCGATGGTGATGCTGGCCAAGGGCAACCGGTCGGTCAAGGTGACCAACGCCTGCCGCGAGCACGGCGGCTTCTACCTGGGCTCCATCGGCGGGCCCGCGGCCCGGCTCGCCCAGGACTGCATCAAGCACGTCGAGGTGCTCGAGTACGCCGAGCTCGGCATGGAGGCGGTCTGGAAGATCGAGGTCGAGGACTTCCCCGCCTTCATCGTCGTCGACGACAAGGGCAACGACTTCTTCGCCGAGACCCAGAAGCCGATCGCGCTGACCGTGCGCACCCGTTCCGCCGAGAAGGCCTGATCCCGGAGGCCGGTTCACTAGGGTGTCGGGCATGGGGGACCACTTCCGGCTCGACACCGACCCGGCGCTGGTCGCGGGGGCGGCCCGGTCGTTCGGCCGGCTCGGCGGCCACCTGCGCTCGCGGGGGACCACGGCGGCCTCGGCGCCGGAGCGCTGGGCGCACGGCTGGCACGGGCATGCCGCGACCGCCGTCGGCGCGGAGGCCACCACGCTGGCCGGACACCTGGGCCGCTTCGCGGAGCACTTCGAGCACGCCGCCGGGGTGCTGGCCGACCTCGCCCGCGACCTGGAGCAGGCCCAGGACGTCGAGGTGCCCGACCTGAACCGGCGCTGGGCGGCCGCGGAGGCGGCCTACGAGCACGCGGTGCAGCAGGCCGCCTCCCGGTTCGCGTCCGCCACGGCCGGCATCGGCGCCGATGTACCGCCCCAGACCGCGCGGCTGGAGCGACGGGAGCTCTCCGACAGCCGGGCCGCCACGACGTCCGCCGCCTCCGGTGAGCGCTCGGCGGCCCAGCACAAGCTCGAGCTGGAGTACGACGACGTGTGCGACCGGCTCACCCGGCACGCGCGACGGGTCTCCGCCGCACTCACCCAGGCGGTCGCCGTCCCGGTCCCGCCGGCCCTGGTCGCGGCGTACCGGGTGGCGCAGGGCAACGCCGTGACCCGGGCGCTGTGGAGCCTCGGCGGGGACCTGGTCGGCGACCTCGCCACCAGCGCCGCCCAGCAGCTCGGCGGCCCGCTGGACCGGCTCCGCGACCAGCTCCGGCAGCCGCCCCAGGACTACGCCGCGGTGCGGGAGCTGCTCCACCGGGCGCGTGACCTGGGCGTCCCGCCGCCGCAGTACGCACCCACCCTCGAGAGCTACTGGCAGTACCGCGCCGCCGAGGTGGCCGGCCTCGACCTGGACCAGTGGGACCCCGCGCAGGGCGCCGACGTCAACCGGGCCACCATCGAGGCGGTCTACCGCTACTACGGCGACGTCTACCTCTCCGACCCGGACCTCCAGTGGGCCGGGATGGCGAACATGATCGGGCCGTCGTTCGCGGCCGGCTTCTTCGACCTCGCCCAGCTCCGGCGGATCGCCGAGGCCGCCACCGACCTGCCGACCCCGCTGCGCGACCGGCTGCCCGACGGTGTCGAGGACCTCGCGAACCTGCCCGAGGACGAGCTGCGCTACTACGAGACCACGTTCCTGGACATGCAGCGGCAGATCTTCCTGGACCAGGGCTCCATGCACCAGGCCTACCGCGACGGTGGCCTGGACGCGGTCACCGAGCTGGAGCAGGCCGGCCTCATCGACCGGGCCACGCTCGACGGCTGGCGCGACATCGCCAGCGGCGACCCGGACCGGGTGCAGCGCGGCAACGAGGCGTTCCTGCTGCGCGAGCAGCGCGACATCATCGACGACGACTACCAGCGGATGTACGACCACGACCCCACCGGGCCCGCGATGACCTGGGCGATGACCCTGATCGGGGCGCCGTCGATCCCGGGAGCCCGCGGGTACGCCGAGGTGTTCCCGCTGCACGTGCAGGTCGACACCCCGGGGCCCCAGCGGCTGGCGACCCCGCACAGCGTGCTCGGCCACGAGATCCCGCACGTCGACGTGGACAACCCCACCCAGGTGCACGTGGACGTGACGACCCCGCTCCCCGACGGCGACATCGCCGCCTTCGACGACCGCTGGGCGCTGATCCGCGACGACACCCTCCCGGTGTTCCAGCGGCTGCTGCGCGACCACCCCGACCAGGCCAGGCGGATCATCGCCAGCGACGTACCCGACCGGATCGCGGAGTACCGGATGACCCGGCGGGTGGACGACATCGTGGGACACCTGCTCGACTGGGACGTCGATGTCGACCAGTAGCCGCCACCCCCGGCACCAGCACCCGCGCCGGATCGCGTCCGGCCTCGCCGGGCTGCTGGTGCTCGCGCTGACCCCCACGCTCCTAGGAGGATGCACCGTGACCGCCGGCAACACCGATCGCGACAGCCAGCGGTCCGCCGCCGAGAAGATCCTCGGCGACGGCCTGCAGGTCGACCTGACCGACCCCCCGTCCCGCGGCGACCTCGGCCTCGCCGACGGCGACTCCTCCACGGTGCTCCAGCGCCGGGACCGGGCGCCCTTCGAGGTGACCGTGCGGTTCACCGACGGGCACCGGCTCACCACGACCGGCGTGGCCGCGATCGTCACCGCCCCCGGGCCCGGGGACGCCCCGACCTCGCTGACCGTGCGGCGCGACGGCCTCAGCCTCGACGACCTCCAGCGGACCCTCGACGGCGCGGTCACCGATCTCGGGGCCGACCGCTCCCGTGCGGACGCGGTCCTCGACCAGTCGCGGTCCGCGACCTCCGGCTCCGCGGACGTGGTCCGCAGCCTCCCCACCGCCGTCGCGGAGCCCGACCGGCTCGACGTCGAGTCGGTGGTCACCGCCGACGAGGGACGGGTCTCGGTCAACTACCTGCTCGACTGGGGGCCCCGATGAGCCGCCGGATCCAGGCCGACCGCGCCGTGCTCGCCGGGGTGAGCGAGGAGTTCCGGACCCTCGGCGGCGAGCTCCGGGACGCCGTCGGACCCGTCGCCGGCCACGCGCGGCAGGCCGCCGCGGGAGCCGGGCAGTTCGCCGACGCCCTCGCCGACGGGATCGCCGCCTTCCACCTGTCCTGGTCCCAGGCGCTCGAGGTCACCGGCCGGATGTCGGGGAACGTCGCGGCGAACGTCGGCCACCTCCAGGTCGACCTCGACGCGCTCGACGTCGCCTCCTCCTGACCGTGCCCATGGAGTACGTCGACCTGGCTCGCGCCACCTCCCCGCGGGGCGAGCTCGTGCTGCGCGAGCGCCGCGACCCCGATGCCGACGCGGACGGCCCCGGGTTCGTCGAGCTGCGGGTCAACGGCGTCTTCGTGATGGACACCCAGGAGACCAGCAGCGAGCGGGGCCTGGCCGCGGCTGCGCTCGCCCAGGTCCAGGACCCGCGGACGGTGGTGGTCGGTGGGCTCGGACTCGGCTACACCGCCCACGAGGTGCTCGCCGACCGCCGGGTCGAGCGGCTGGTGGTGGTCGAGATCGAGGAGGACCTGGTCCGCTGGATGCGGGACGGCACGGTCCCGCACGGCCCGGCCTTCCTCGCCGACGACCGGCTCCAGGTGGTCACCGCCGACGTCCGGCAGGCCCTGGTCGAGGCGGCCCCGTCGTCGTACGACCTGGTGCTGCTCGACGTCGACAACGGCCCGGGGTTCCTGGTGCACGACGCCAACGCGGAGGTCTACCGGGCCGGGTTCCTCGGCACCGTGCGGGAGGCGCTGCGCCCCGGTGGCGCGGCGGTGGTCTGGTCGGCGTCCCCGGCCCCGGCACTGGAGGCCGCGATGGCGGCGGTGTTCGGCGGCGTCACCCCGCTGCCGTACGACGTCCGGCTCCAGGGCCGCGCCGAGCAGTACTGGCTCTACCTGTCCCGCCGCTGACGGCCACCGGGTCCGTGGGTAGCGTGCAGGGCATGGACGCATACCGCATCGAGCACGACAGCATGGGCGAGGTCCAGGTGCCCCGGGACGCCCTGTGGCGAGCGCAGACGCAGCGCGCGGTCGAGAACTTCCCGATCAGCGGGAGCACCCTCGAGGCCGAGCACGTCAAGGCGATCGCCCAGGTGAAGGCCGCCGCCGCGCGGGTCAACGCCGAGCTGGGGGTGATCACCCCCGACCAGGCCGACGCGATCCGGACCGCCGCCGCGGAGGTGGTCGAGGGCCGGCACCTCGACCAGTTCCCGGTCGACGTCTTCCAGACCGGCTCGGGCACGTCGTCGAACATGAACATGAACGAGGTGCTCGCCTCGCTCGCCGCCCGAGCCGGTGTCGACGTGCACCCCAACGACCACGTGAACGCCAGCCAGTCGAGCAACGACACCTTCCCGACGTCGATCCACGTGGCGGCCACCTCGGCGACCGAGCAGCAGCTGAAGCCGGCCCTGGACCACCTGGCGGCGGCGCTCGAGGCGAAGGCCGAGGAGTTCGCCGAGACCGTGAAGTCCGGCCGCACCCACCTGATGGACGCGACGCCGGTGATGCTCGGCCAGGAGCTCGGCGGCTACGCCGCGGCGATGCGGCTGGGGATCGAGCGGCTCGACGCGGTGCTGCCGCGGGTCGCCGAGCTGCCTCTCGGCGGCACCGCGGTCGGCACCGGGATCAACACCCCCGCCGGCTTCGCGGCCCGGGTGATCGCCGAGCTCGCGGACGCCACCGGGCTGCCGTTCACCGAGGCCCGCAACCACTTCGAGGCCCAGGGCGCCCGGGACGCGCTCGTCGAGCTCTCCGGGCAGCTGCGGACGGTCGCGGTCGGCCTCACCAAGATCTGCAACGACCTGCGCTGGATGTCCTCGGGCCCGCGGACCGGGCTGGCCGAGATCAACCTCCCCGACCTGCAGCCGGGGTCGAGCATCATGCCGGGCAAGGTGAACCCGGTGCTCCCGGAGGCGACGCTGATGGTGTGCGCCCAGGTCGTCGGCAACGACGCCACGGTCGCCACCGCCGGTGCGTCGGGCAGCTTCGAGCTGAACGTGATGATGCCGGTGCTCGCCCGCAACCTGCTGGAGTCGATCCGGCTGCTGTCCACGAGCACCAGGCTGCTGGCCGACCGCTGCGTCGCGGGGATCACCGCGAACACCGAGCGGATGCGCCTGTACGCCGAGTCCTCACCGTCGGTGGTGACACCGCTCAACAAGTACCTCGGCTACGAGAACGCCGCCAAGGTCGCGAAGCGGGCGCTCGCCGAGGAGCGCACGATCCGCGAGGTGGTGCTCGACATGGGCTTCGTCGAGGACGGCACGCTCACCGCCGAGCAGCTCGACAGCGCGCTCGACGTGGCGAGCATGACCCACCCGTGACCTGACGGCTGCTCACGGCCGCCAGGTCGTGGATCGACGCGCCGGGGTGGTGCTTGGCGTTGACGGTGAAGATGCCGCCGGGTCCGATGACGAGATGGTCGATGTCGGAGCCCCGGTCCCCCACCGGGATCGCGTGCAGGAACCGCCAGCGGGGGTCCTTCCTGGCGACCTTGGCGAGTCGCGCGGCGACCTTCTCCTCGCCGTCCGCGCCGATCCGCCATGAGCGCTCATCCGTGTTGAAACCGATCGCACGCGCGAGAAGAGTCTTGACGGGGGCAGCGTCCCGGGCGGCTACAGCCTGCCCGCGGGCCTCGGCGCCGGGCCGGTTGGTGGCGAGATCGATCCAGGGACGTGCCGCGGGCTGCGGTCCGGAGGTCGTCACCACCGGCATGAGTTCCTCAGCGGGGGCGTGGATCGGCTCGGCGGCCGGGGAGGGCGCCGACTCGGCGACCGGCTCGACGGCAACCTCTGAGGGGATCGGCCCGAGGGAGACCTCGGCGACGACCGCCGCTTCGGCGGCCGGGAGGACGCGCCCGACCGTCCAGCTCTCGACGGCCGCCAGTAACGTTCCCAGGTGCTCCGGAGTCTCCGGGTGGCCCTCCCGCGCCACCAGGTCCCACCAGCCGATCTTGAGGTCGCCGTCAGCCGCCGAGACGTACAGCCGGTCCTTGCCGTACCGCCTCCAGCGGTTCACCGTCACCCCGGACACAACATCGCTCATGCTCGGATTGTCGGCTTCGCGGATCCTGCGTATGAGGCTTTCCTTCCTGGCCGGCTGACGGCGCGGCCGGACAGGTGGCTTGCCCGTTCCCGGCTGTTTCGGTGGCGAATCCGCGAGAGTCTCCTGTTCTCCGGCTCGCAGCCCTACACAACGCGCTCGGCGTACACCCGGCTCCAGAGACGGCGATGGGCGACTCCCCCATCGGGAGTCGCCCATCGTCCTGGCACAGTGGCTCAGTACCAGCCGTGGCCCTGCTTGAAGCTCCAGGCGCTGCACGGGGTGCCGTAGCGACCCTTGATGTACCCGAGGCCCCACTTGATCTGGGTGGCGGCGTCGCTCTGCCAGTTCGGTCCGGCCGAGGCCATCTTCGTGCCCGGGAGCGCCTGCGGGATGCCGTAGGCCGAGGACGTCGGGTTGTCGGCGTGGACGTTCCAGCCGCTCTCGTTGTTGTAGATCGAGTCCAGGCAGGAGAACTGGTCGGCGCCGAAGCCGAACCGCGGGAGCAGCGCCTTCGCGATCGTCCGCGGGTCCTGCGAGCTGAGGTCCTCGGTCTGGGTGACCTGGCCACCCGAGCGCTGGTCGAGGTGCGCCCTCTTCGCGGGGTCCACCGCGGTACGGCGGTCGGACCGGGAGACCGACAGGGTGCGGTCACCGAGGTCGACGGGGCTCAGGGTGGCGGCGCCGGACCGGTCGCTGACCTTGGTGGAGGCGGCGGCCGCCGAGGCGACCTCACCGCTGCCACCCTGCAGGGCGATGCCCGAGGAGACGGCGATGCCGGTGGCGGCCACGGCCACGCCGGCGACGGTCAGGGTCGCCCGGAGGCCGCGCTTGGGGGCCGGTGCGGGGATCTGGTCACGGTGCTGGGGGATGTGCGGCTCACGTCGGGGCACTACTTCTCACAGACGTCGACGACATGGACAAGCCGCGCAAGTCCCCCGATCTCGGCGCGGCAAGTAACCCACTGTCCAAGAACCGGACACTGATCGCAACTCGTCCGGCGGTGTGGTGGGGATGACCCTCACCACACCGCGTGAGCCCTGGGACGGGTGTGACCAGCGAGGCGGGAGCGGCGTCCGGAGCCGGTCAGCCGACCGGCCGGGTGAGCCACACCGAGGTCGCCGCCGGCAGCCGCCCGTCGACCAGGTCGTCGCTGGCGAGGAGCACCACCCAGCCCTCCGGCAGCGGGTACGGCTCCCCGCTGACGTTCACCAGGCAGGCGAGACCGGGCTCCCGGGTGAAGCCGAGCACGTGGTCCTCGGCGCCGGTGTCGAGCCAGGCCAGCTCGCCGTCGCCGAGCGCCGGCGTCTCCCGACGCAGGTGCAGGGCGGTGCGGTAGAGCTCGAGCATCGAGCCCGGGTCGCCGGTCTCGGCCTCGACGGTCAGGTCCCCCCAGCCGGCCGGCTGCGGCAACCAGGGCTCGGCGTGCGCGCCCTCCGGGCTGAAACCGTACGGCGGCCGGGTGCCCGACCACGGGATCGGCACGCGGCAGCCGTCGCGGCCCCGGTCGGTGTGCCCCGAGCGCTCCCAGGTCGGGTCGGCGAGCAGCTGCTCGGGGAGGTCCTCGACCTCCTCGAGGCCGAGCTCCTCGCCCTGGTAGACGTAGGCGCTGCCGGGCAGGCCCAGGGTCAGCAGCAGCGCCGCGCGGGCCCGCCGCCGCCCCAGTGCGAGGTCGGCCGGACGGCCGAGCAGCTGCATCACGCTGCTGCCGGGCACGGTCTGCTCCCGGGCGTAGCGCGACACGTGCCGGGCGACGTCGTGGTTGGACAGCACCCAGGTCGCCGGTGCGCCCACCGCCCGGTGCTCGTCGAGGGTCTCGCCGATCACGTGCCGCAGGTAGCCGGCCTCCCACGGGGCCTGGAGGTAGGTGAAGTTGAAGGCGGTGTGCAGCTCGTCGGGGCGCAGGTAGCGGGCCAGCCGCTCGGGCTCGTCGACCCAGGCCTCGGCGACGTACACCTTGGGGTCGTCGTAGGAGTCGGCGACCGCGCGCCAGCGACGGTAGACCTCGTGCACCTCGTCACGGTCCCAGTGCGGGTGCGGCCGCCACGGGGCCCGGTGCAGCTCGCCGTCGACCTCGACCGGTTGACGTGGCCACTCCATGTCCTCGGCCTCGGGAAGGCCCTCCTGCTTGATCAGCGAGTGCGCGACGTCGATCCGGAACCCGTCGACGCCGCGGTCGAACCAGAAGCGCAGCGTGCGCTCGAAGTCGTCGCCGACGTCGGGGTGCTCCCAGTTCAGGTCCGGCTGCTCGGGGGCGAACAGGTGCAGGTACCACTCGCCGGGGGTGCCGTCCGGCTCGGTGACCCGGCGCCAGGCCGGGCCGCCGAAGATGGACTGCCAGGTGTTGGGCGGCTCCGAGCCGTCGGCACCACGTCCCGGCCGGAACACGTAGCGCTCGCGGGCCGGGGACCCGGGACCCGACGCCAGCGCCTCGGTGAACCACTCGTGCTGGTCCGAGGTGTGGTTCGGGACGATGTCGAGGAGCACCCGCAGGCCCACCTCCTTGGCCTCGCGCAGCAGCGCCTCGGCGTCCGCGAGGGTGCCGAACCGGGGCTCCACGTCGCGGTAGTCCGACACGTCGTACCCCGCGTCGGCCATCGGCGATGGGTACCAGGGGTTGATCCAGATCGCATCCACGCCCAGGTCCGCGAGATGACGAAGACGGGAACGGATCCCGGCGATGTCGCCGAGCCCGTCCCCGTCCCCGTCCGCGAAGCTGCGGATGTAGATCTGGTAGATGACAGCGTCACGCCACCAGGTCGAGGCCACCGGCTACTTCACACCCCCGGCGGTCAGGCCGCTGACGATGCGGCGCTGGAAGGCCAGCACCATGATCACCAGCGGGATCGTCAAGATCACACCCGCCGCCATCTGGGTGCCGAACGGGGTGTCCCGCCCGGTGGTCCCGGTGAACTGCGAGACCGCCACGACCGCGGTGAAGAAGTCGGACTTGTTGGTCATCGTCAGTGCGATGATGAACTCGTTCCAGGCGGCCACGAACGCGATGATCGCGGTCGTGAACACACCGGGTGCGGCGAGCGGGATGATGATCTTGCGGAAGGCCTGCCACTGCGTGCAGCCGTCGACCATGGCGGCCTGCTCCAGCTCCTGCGGCATCTGCCGGAAGAACGCGGTCAGGTTCCACACCGACAGGGGTAGCGCGAACGACATGCTCGGCAGGATCAGTGCCTGGTAGGTGTTGATCCAGCCGATGTCGGTGAAGATCTTCAGCAGCGGCACGACCAGCGCGATCCCGGGGAACATCGAGGTCGCGATGATGATGCTGAGCGCGAGGTTCTTGCCGCTGAAGTCCAGCCGGGCCAGCGCGTAGGCCGCGAAGATGCCCACGATCAGCACCAGGACCGTCGTGAAGCCCGCGACGATGATGCTGTTGATCAGGGCCCGGGTGAAGTTGTTCACCGGCGCGAAGACGTCGGAGTAGTTCTGCAGCGACGGCGGGGACGGGTACACCGTCGGGTCGAAGATGTCGGCCGTCCGCCGCAGGCTGGACACGATCATCCAGTAGAACGGCGCGAGGCAGTAGACGATGATGATGCCGATGCCGACGTACATCGACATCGCACGCATGCGGGTGACCCGCTCACTGGTGGGCTTGACCTTGCGCGGGGCGTCGTCCCCGCCGGTGGCGGTCCCCTGCCGGGCGGACGGTGCTTCGGTGCTCACGGCCTGTCTCCCTTCGCCACGCTGCGGCCGATCTTCGACTTCTTGGACCGCTTGGCCTTCTTCTTGCTCCCGGCGTCACCCATGACGTCGGCGCCGAGCAGCTTGACGAACGCGAAGGCGACGATCACCAGGTAGATGAACAGCAGCATCGCGTAGGCCGCCGCCGGTCCGTATCTCTGGTTGACGCTCTCCTGCTGGGCCAGGATGGACAGCGTCTCCACACTCGGCTTCCCCTTGCCGATCAGGACGTACGGCAGGTCGAACATCCGCAGGTTGTCGAGGATGCGGAACAGCACCGCCACCAGCAGCGCCGGCTTCACCAGCGGCAGCGTGATGTGCAGGAAGGTGTTCCAGGTGCTCGACCCGTCGATCTTCGCGGCCTCGTAGACCTCGGCAGGGATGACCTGCAGCCCGGCGAGGACCAGCAGCCCGATGAAGGGGGCGGTCTTCCAGGTGTCGGCGATGATGACCGCCAGCTGGGCCTGGGTGCCGTCGGTGGACCACAGCACCTGCTTGTTGATCAGGTCGTTCGCGATGCCGTTGGCGTTGAAGATCCACTTCCACAGCAGCGCGGAGACGACCGTGGGCACCGCCCACGGGATCAGGATGCTGGCCCGGATGAGGCTGCGGCCGCGGAACGCCCGGTTCATGATCAGGGCCATCGCCATGCCGATGACGACCTCGATGATCACACAGACCACGGTGAACAGGGTGGTGACGTAGAAGGCGTTCCAGAAGCGGGACGCCGTGGCCCCGCTGAAGATCGCGGTGTAGTTGTCCAGCCCCACGAACTGGTCGCCCTGGACCACGAACCCACTGGCGTCGATGCCACCGGACGCGAAGAACGACTGCCGGATGCCCGCGAGGATCGGCAGTCCGATCACCAGCAGCAGCACCAGCATGGTCGGGGACAGCATGATCGCTGCCAGCCGGCCCTGGCCCTCGTCAGGTGACTTCCACTCCTTGACCTTCTTGGAACCCTTGGATCCCGCCGGAGCGGGTGCAGCGACTGCCATGTTCCCTCCTAGCCGAGCGGTGGGGTGACGGTGACTCACCGTCACCCCACCGGCACGAACGCATCATCCGAGCTGCGGAACCTGCTACTTCTTGGTGATGCTCTCCAGCTGGCTCTGAAGCTGCTTGAGCGCGTCAGTGGTGCTCTTGCTACCGGTCAGCGCGGCGTAGGCCGCGTCCTGGATCGCCGTGGTCGCGTCGCCGTAGGCGACGACCCGCGGACGCGGGACCGCGTTGTTGATCGAGTCCCGCAGGGTGGTGAGGTACGGGTACTTGTTCTGCAGCGACTTGTCGTCGTAGAGGGCCGAGAAGGTCGGAGCCTGCGAGGCGAGCTCGAGGTTGGCCTTCTGGTTCTCCTCGCTCGTGTAGAACTTGATGAAGTCGAGCGCGGACTTCTTGTGCTTCGAGTACGTCGAGATGGCGAGGTTGTGACCACCGAGGCTGGACGCGCCGGGCCCGTCGAGGCCCGGGAGCGGGGCGACGGCGAACTTGCCCTTGACCTTGGTGCCCTGGTCACCGTTGGCCAGGTTGTACTGGTAGGGCCACTGGCGGTGGAAGATCAGCTTGCCGGCCTGGAACGCGCGACGGCCCTCCTCCTCCTTGTAGGTGATGGCCTCCTTGGGGATGTATCCCTGCTTGAAGCCGTTCACCAGGAAGTCCAGGCCCTTGGCGGCCTCGGGGGTGTTCACGTTCGGCTTGCCGGAGGCGTCGGTGATCTCGCCACCCGCACCGTTGATCACCTCGGCGGCGTTGACGGTGAGGCCCTCGTACTTCTCGAACTGGCCCGCGTAGCAGTTGACGCCCTTGCCCTGCGGGGTCGCCTGGATCTTCTTGCAGTCGGCGATCAGCTCGGCCCAGGTCGTCGGCGGCTTGCTGATGCCACCGGCCTTCAGCAGGTCGGTGCGGTAGTAGAGCATGCCGCCGTCGGAGGAGGACGGGGCCGCGTACAGCTTGCCGACGTACTTCGTGGTGTCGATGACCGGCTTGAGCATCTTGTCCAGCGGGAACTCGGACTCGGGCAGCGGGATGATCACCCGGTTGGCCGCGAACTCCGAGGTCCAGACGACGTCGGTGACCAGCACGTCGTACGCGTCGGACTGGGTCTGCGCGTTCTGGAGCATCTTCTGGCGCTGGGAGTCGGCGTCCTCGGGAAGCTCGATCAGCCGAGCCTTCTCATCGGGGTGCGCCTTGTTCCACTTGTCCAGGACGCCCTGGACGAACCCGGAGGTGTCCTTGCCCTGGACCAGGGTGATCGGGCCGGTGCCCGTGAGTTTGGTGCTGTCAGAGCTGCTGCTGCTCCCGCTGCCCCCGCAGGCTGCAACCCCGAAGAATGTGGTGGCTGCGAGTGCAGCAGCCATGGCCTTGCGCCGCATGTGCGGCTCCCTTCGCTCGTATGGGTGTTCCCCGGTGTGGATGTGACCGCGACCACATCATGAGAACAGGCCTTTTTCTACCGTGCGGGCAGGCGGGTGTCCACGACTCACAGAGCGGCGTCGACCAGGCGGGACGGAATGTCCACGGAGCGAGACGTTCTGTGGGACCCGGGTGGATCCGGGTCCGAACGAAGGATCTTCCTGCCCATTCCGTCTCATGGCTGCGTTCTTCCTGACCGGGGCCGCCCCGGCCACGCGTATGACGGCCCCCGCCGACCCGGTTCGGGGGTCGGCGGGGGCCGTCTGGGAGGGCCGGTTGTGCAAATCGTTACAGGACGACGCTCTCCAGCATCTCGGTGACCAGCGCAGCGATCGGTGAGCGCTCCGACCGGTGCAGCGTCACGTGGGCGAAGAGCGGGTGTCCCTTGAGCCGCTCGACCACCGCGACGATGCCGTCGTGGCGGCCGACCCGCAGGTTGTCGCGCTGCGCCACGTCGTGGGTGAGCACCACCTTGGAGTTGGCCCCGATCCGGGACAGCACGGTGAGCAGCACGTTGCGCTCGAGCGACTGGGCCTCGTCGACGATCACGAACGCGTCGTGGAGCGAGCGGCCGCGGATGTGGGTCAGCGGCAGCACCTCCAGCATCCCCCGGTCGAGGATCTCCTCGATCACGTCCGGGGTGGTCAGCGCACCGAGGGTGTCGAAGACCGCCTGGCCCCAGGGCGACATCTTCTCGTTCTCGCTGCCCGGCAGGTAGCCGAGCTCCTGGCCGCCGACCGCGAACAGCGGCCGGAAGACGACCACCTTCTTGTGCTGGCGACGCTCCATCACCGCCTCCAGGCCGGCGCACAGCGCCATCGCGGACTTGCCGGTGCCGGCTCGCCCGCCGAGCGAGACGATGCCGACCTCGGGGTCGAGCAGCATCTCCAGCGCGATCCGCTGCTCCGCGGAGCGGCCGTGCACGCCGAACGCGTCCCGGTCGCCCCGGACCAGGTGCACCCGCTTGTCGGCCTTGACCCGGCCCAGCGCGCTCCCCCGGTCCGAGAGCAGCACCAGGCCGGTGTGACACGGAAGGTCCCGGGCCTCCTCGAGGTCGACGACCCCGTCGTCGTACAGCTCGTCGAGGTCGGCGGAGGCCACCTCGACCTCGGCCATCCCGGTCCACTCGGACTCCGAGGCCATCTCGGCGAGGTACTCCTCGGCGTCCAGACCGACCGCCGATGCCTTGATCCGCATCGGCAGGTCCTTGGAGACCAGGGTGACCGCGTAGCCCTCCTGGGCCAGGTTGTGCGACACCGCCAGGATCCGCGAGTCGTTGTCCCCGATCCGGAAGCCGGAGGGCAGCGAGGTCGGGTCGGTGTGGTTGAGCTCGACCCGGACGGTGCCGCCGGACTCACCGATCGGCACCGGCTCGTCGAGCCGCCCGTGCAGCACGCGGAGCTCGTCGAGGGCCCGCAGCGCGGCCCGGGCGAAGTAGCCCAGCTCGGGGTGGTGCCGCTTGCCCTCGAGCTCGGTGATCACCACCACCGGCAGGACGACCTCGTGCTCCTCGAAGCGGCGCAGCGCCCCCGGGTCGGCGAGCAGGACGCTGGTGTCCAGCACGTAGGTCCGGGTGCCCTCGGGTGTACGGCGGCGGGCCGACGCGCTCGTCGAGTCCGACGGGGTGGTGCTCTTGGTTGCAGCCACGGTGATCCCCTCGCAGACCGGCACGCGCACCCGCGGCCCGGTCTCGTTAGATGACGCTGACGGACCGGGACTGGGCCCGAGCGTCCGAGTGCGGACGTCCGGATCTCTGGTGTCGAGCTGGGTCGCGATCGCTCACGAACGGGCCTCCCGAAGCGCCGGGCTTCCCCACCCGGCGTCCGTTAAAAAGTAGGACGGGAGCTGGTCTGGACGACGACGACACGCCAGAACGCGTGATGACGGCTGGGTAAAACGTCGGGGACGCTCAGGAGCCGAAGCGCCGCTCGCGCTCGGCGTACGCCCGGACGGCGCGCAGGAAGTCCACCCGCCGGAAGTCGGGCCAATAGGCCTCGCAGAAGTAGAACTCGCTGTGCGCGCTCTGCCACAGCAGGAAGCCGCCGAGGCGCTGCTCGCCCGAGGTCCGGATCACCAGGTCCGGGTCGGGCTGGCCCTTGGTGTAGAGGTGCTCGGCGATGTGGTCGACGTCGAGGGTGTCGGCTAGCTCCTCGATCGAGGTGCCGCGCGTGGCGTGCTCCTGGAGCAGCGCGCGGACGGCGTCGGCGATCTCCCGTCGCCCGCCGTAGCCGACCGCGATGTTCACGATCAGACCGTCGACGTCCCGGGTGGCGTCGGCCGCCTCCTTGAGCCGGCGGCTGGTGTCGGCGGGCAGCAGGTCGAGCGCCCCGACCGGGTGCAGCCGCCAGCGCTGCTCGGCGGCGAGGTCGGCGACCGCCTCCTCGATGATCGCCAGCAGCACCCTGACCTCGTCGGCGGGGCGGTTCAGGTTGTCGGTGGACAGCAGCCACAAGGTGACCACCTCCACCCCGAGCTCCTCGCACCACTGCAGCAGCGGGGAGATGTTCGCCGCTCCGGCGCGGTGGCCGTGCGCGGCGTCCCGGCCGACGGCGCGGGCCCATCGCCGGTTGCCGTCGAGCATCACCCCGACGTGCTTGGGCAGCCGGTCGGCCGGCAGCCGGCGGGCCAGCCGCGCCTCGTAGGCGGGGTAGAGCACCCGCCGGAGCCCGCTCTTCCAGTCCGCCACGGAAAGCCACCTTACCCGCGGGCGGGGCGGCACCCGGCGCGAACGGCCGGTAAATTGGGAGGATGACCGAACGCCACCGCCCGCTCTCCGACGCCGCGTCCGACGCGTCCGAGCGCCTCGGCGAGAGCGTCCGCGAGGTCATGGACGAGGTCAAGCCGCACCTGCGGGGCTGGCTGCACGCCGCGACCGCACCCTTGGCGCTGGCCGCCGGAATCGTCCTGATCGTGCTCTCCCCGACCACGACGACCCGGGTCGGCTCCACGATCTTCGCGGCCTCGGCCCTGGCGCTGTTCACCGCCTCGGCGACCATGCACCGCGGTCGCTGGTCGCCGAGGACCGGCCTGTGGCTGCGACGTATGGACCACTCGAGCATCTTCCTGCTCATCGCCGGGAGCTACACGCCGTTCACCCTGCTGCTGCTGCACGGACAGGACCGGGCGACCCTGCTGTGGGTGGCCTGGGGAGGCGCCACCCTGGGGATCGCGTTCCGGATCTTCTGGACCGGTGCGCCCCGCTGGCTCTACACCCCGATCTACATGGCGCTGGGCTGGGCGGCGGTGTTCTACCTGCCCGCCTTCTTCGACCGGGCCAGCACCGCGGTGGTCACCCTGATGGTCGTCGGCGGCCTGCTCTACACGGTCGGCGGCGTGATCTACGGGATCCGCCGACCCAACCCGTTCCCCCGCTGGTTCGGGTTCCACGAGGTGTTCCACACCCTCACCATCGCGGCCTTCGCCACCCACTACGTCGGCGTCTCGATCGCGACGTACTCCCTGCGCTGAGCCCGTCCGGGGCCGTGTCGTCCGTCACGACCGGCAACCTCTCGGGGCCGTCGTTCGTCGGACCTGGGTACGCCACCTCCCCCGCACCAGCCGAGAGCAGTGATGAACGACCGCACCTCACCGTCCTCCCCGCCTCCGCCCGCGACCCCGTCCGAGACGGCCGGACCGGCCCGCCCACACCGGCTCGACCTCTCCCTGACCCAGCTGGTCGGCGGATCCCTGGCCGCGGCCACCGCCGCAGCCCTGGGCTCGCGGCTCGGGGTGGTCGGCACCGTCACCGGGGCCGGAGTGGTGAGCGTGGTCGCCTCCGTCGCCGCGGCCCTCTACACGACCTCGCTGCGCCGCACCCGGGCCCGGCTGTCAGCCACGTTCGGCGGCCGGGAACGTGCCGCCGCCGGCCCCCGGGCCCGTCGTGTCCTGGTGGGGGCGGTGGCCGTGTTCGCGGTCGCGGCTCTCGGCGTCACCGCTGTCGAGCTGGTCACCGGCCGGTCGCTGGGCAGCGGCTCGAGCGGTACGACGGCTGCGGCGGCGCTCCCCGGCGGCGCCCGGGACCCGGCGCCCTCCGGCACGGCCGCCACCCCGGCCCCGACCGCGGAGCCCACCACGCGCCCGTCCTCCTCGCCGGCCGGCACCCCGTCGTCGGCGCCGACCGCGTCCGCGTCGGCCGGGGCACCGGCCTCGCAAGCACCCGGCACCGGGGCCGCGGCCGGCGGCGCCACCACCACGACCCCGGAGCCGGCCGCCGAGACGCCGTCCCCGGCCGTTTCACCGTCCGCTCCGGCGGCGTCGAGCCCGGCCGCCGCGACCCCGTCCACCGGACCCACGGCCGGCTCGGACGGGGCGGTCAGCCCCTGAGCAGCGCGCGCAGCTCCGCAGCCGTGGTCACCGGCCGGTCGCAGACCATCCCCCGGCACACGTAGGCGGCGGCCCGCCCCCCGACCAGCCCGCGACCGGCGAGCAGCGGGATCCGCGCCGCTCCCGCCGTCGCGTCGTCGGGCTCCCCGGCCAGCACCAGCAGCCCGGGGCTGCTCGCCTCCCGGGCGACCTGCTCGAGCGCGGCCCGGTCCGGGTCCCCGGTCGCGCCCACCACCGCCACCTCGAGCGGGCCGGCCAACGCGGCCTCGGCCGCGGCCAACGACCACCCGGCGAAGCGCGGCACCCGCTCCGCGAGGGTCCGGACGCTGCGCAGCGCCGCCTCGGCCGCGTCCCGGTGCCGGCCGGAGCCGGTCACCGCGGCGTAACCCAGCAGGGCGTGCACCAACGCGGACTGGCCCGAGGGGCTGGCGTTGTCGGAGGGATCGCGAGGCCGGGTCACCAGCGTCTCGGCGTCCGCGGCGGTGTCGAAGAAGCCGCCGTCGTCGGCCGCGAACTCGGCCAGCGCCGTGTCCAGCAGCCGGCCGGCCGCCTCCAGCCAGGACGCGTCCCCGGTCGCGGAGAGCAGCGCCAGGAAGCCGCCCGCGACGCAGGCGTAGTCCTCCAGGACGCCGGCGTGCCGGCCGACGACCCCGTCGCGGGACACCCGGCGCAGCCGCGTCCCGCCGTCCTCCACGTGCAGGTCGCGCAGCAGCCGCCCGGCATCGAGCGCCGCGTCGACGTACCGCTGCTCGCCGAGCACCGTGCCGGCCTCGGCCAGGGACGCGACGGCCAGACCGTTCCAGGCGGCGACCACCTTGTCGTCGAGGGCCGGCCGGACCCGCTCGGCCCGGGCCGCGAGCAGCCGCGACCGCACCGACGCCCACCGCTCGGGGTCGTCGGGGTCGGTGAGCAGCTGCAGCGTGGAGGCGCCGTGCTCGAAGGTGCCGGCATCGGTGACCTCGAGCAGCGCCGCGGCCCAGCGGCCGTCATGCTCGCCCAGCGCCTCGACCAGCTGGGCCGGGGTCCAGGCGTAGAACCGGCCCTCGACGCCCTCGGTGTCCGCGTCGAGCGCCGAGGCCAGTCCGCCCTGCTCGGTGCGCAGCTCGGTGAGCAGGAAGTCGGCGGTCTCGCGGGCCACCCGGGCGCCCAGCGGGTCACCGGACTGCCGCCACCAGCGGACGTAGACGCCGAGCAGCTGCGCGTTGTCGTAGAGCATCTTCTCGAAGTGCGGGACCACCCAGCCGCGGTCCACGGAGTAGCGCGCGAAGCCGCCGCCGAGCTGGTCGTACATCCCGCCGCGGGCCATCGCCCGCAGCGTCCGGTCGGCCATCCCGGACGCGTTCGGGGACCCGGTGCGCGCGGTATGGCGGAGCAGGAACTCCAGCACCATCGACGGCGGGAACTTCGGCGCCGACCCGAACCCGGCGTGGGTGCCGTCGAAGTCGCCCGCGAGCGAGGTCACCGCCGCGGCCAGCGCCTCGGCGTCCAGCGGCTCCTCCCCGGCGAGGCTGACCTCCCGGCGCAGGTGCCCCGACACGTCCGCGGCCACCTCGGCCACCTCGGCCCGGCGGTTCGCCCAGGCGTCGGCGAGCGACTGCAGGATCTGCCCGAACGCCGGCTGCCCGTGCCGGGGCCGGTCCGGGAAGTAGGTGCCGGCGAAGAACGGCTCCCCCTCCGGGGTGAGCACCACCGTCATCGGCCAGCCCCCCTGCCCGGTCATCGCGGTGGTCGCCTGCATGTAGACCGCGTCCACGTCCGGCCGCTCCTCGCGGTCCACCTTGATGTTGGTGAAGTGCTGGTTCATGTACGCCGCGGTCGCCGCGTCCTCGAAGGACTCGTGGGCCATCACGTGGCACCAGTGGCAGGCGGCGTACCCGACGCTCAGCAGCACCGGGACGTCGCGGCTCCCGGGCGTCGGCGAACGCCTCGGGCGACCACTCCCACCAGTCCACGGGATTGTCAGCGTGCTGGAGCAAATAGGGGCTCGTTGCCGAGGCGAGGCGATTGGCCATTCCTGTAACTCCTCATGAGTGGCACGTGCGTCATTTCTCCTAGAGTCATGCACGAGAGTGATGCACGAAATCAGCGTGCGATGGTTCTTCCAGCGTAGGAGGTCTCGCGGCGACGCGTTCTCAGCCGAAGCTGCTCGGGCAGGGCAAGCCGCGCACCCTCGGCGGCAGCACGCGGCCGTGGCGGGTGCGCCTCTACGCCCCCGGCGCGGGCAACAACAAGTACCAGGTGTTCTTCCGGGCGCCCGCCTGCGAGGGCGAGCCGTGGAAGCGTGTGTTGCGCCGTGCTGCCTCCGAGGAGGAGGCCCGCATGATCTTCGCTCAGGCCGAGGCCGCGCTCGACACCGAGCAGACCATGCCGGTCGGCGCCGATGTGCGGGCCTCCGGACGATCCGGATACTCGGTGAGGAGTACCTCAGGGATTCGATCGAGCGCGGCAAGCAACCGCGGACGATGGAGGGGCGCACGTCCCGCCTCAACGCCCACATCCTGCCCACGATCGGCGACGTGCCGGTGACGAAGTGGCGGGTCGAGCACAGCCGAATGGTGATGGAGAAGGGATCGAAGGCGCTGTTCTCCCAACGCGGGTAGGAAGACCTCCGCGGCCAGCTGTCCGCGATGCGCAAGCTGGCGTGGCGGCTGGGCTGGCAAGCGGATGAACCTGGCCGAGGCGGCCATTGAGGCCCTCGTCGCACCCGACCGGGAGCCAACCTCTGTCACCGACCTTCTGCCCCGACCCAAGCGACGGCGGCGAACGGCATGACGCACGCGTTGAGACTTCTCGAAAATAGCGACCTTCCGCGATCTGTGGAACTCGGCTATTATCGAGAAATGGTTGGAGTTCAGCGCACACTCACCTTGCCCTTCGAAGGGTACGGCGATGAGCCCAAGAGCGAGGCAGACGTCGTGCTGACGGCGGCTGCGCGGATCCAAGCCGCACTCCCAACGGGCTGGACGGTCCAGACGAAGACCGAGGTCGGCGGACTGGACGGCGCCACCAACGCCTCCCGCCGCCCGGACGCTCGGCTTTCTCTCGTGCGGGAAGGCAAAACCGTGGCGACGTACGCTGTCGAGGCCAAGCGTGCGCTGGCTTCGAGCAACCTGCTCCCCGCCATCAAACAACTCCTCGCCCTGCAGGGGCCGAGCAACTCGGCCCGAATGCGGCCGATGCTGGTGGCTCGCTACCTCAGCACCCAGCAGCAGCGGGTGCTCCAAGAACGGGGCATCGCCTACGCCGACGCCACCGGAAACCTGTACCTGATGTCGGAAGACCCGCTGGTCCTACTGTCCGATCGAGGTGCGAGCGCCGATCCGTGGCGGGGTCCCGGACGCCCGACGACCAGCCTGAAGGGCCTCCCTGCCGCCAGGCTCGTCCGCGCACTGGCTGACTTCGTCCCGCCGTACTCCGTCGCTGATCTCGCCGATTTGGCTGGCGCCTCGCTCGGCGCCGCCTACCGCCTCAGCGACTACCTCGTCGGCGAAGGGCTGCTCACCCGCAGCGAACGCGGCCCCATCACGGATGTCGACTGGCCCGAGCTGCTTCGGCGGTGGAGCCAGGACGCTCGATACCTCGACACCAGCACGACGCGTGGCTTCCTCGAACCGCGTGGCATCGACAGTCTCGTCGACAAGCTCAGCAAGCGGACGAAGTCACAGCGCTACGCGGTGAGCGGCTCATTGTCCACCCAGCCCTACGCGCCGTACGCCGAAGCTCGCTTGGGTCTCATCTACGCCGAGGACCCTGCGATGCTCGCATCGGACCTCGGACTGCGTCCCGTGGAGTCCGGCGCCAACGTCATCCTCGCCGCGCCGCGCTCCCCCGTGGTCTTCGAGCGCACCTCGATCTGGCGAGACGTCACCATCGTCGCCCCCAGCCAAGCGGTTGCCGACCTCCTTGGAGGTCCCGGCCGAAACCCCGCCGAAGGCGAATTCCTGCTGGACTGGATGAAGGAGAACCCGGATGCCTGGCGCCGGCAACTTGATCGTTGAGGCGCGTGCCGCTCTGCTGGACGCGGTCGCAGCTCTCGAAGCGCACAAGGAGTCGGTGATCCTCATCGGTGCCCAGGCGATCTACCTGCACACCGGCCATGCGACCTTCGCCCTTGCCGAGGCGACCAAGGACTCCGATCTGGCGATCGACGCCCGAGCACTGGGCGACGACCCTCTCCTTGAGGAAGCGATGACACGCGCCGGCTTCACCCTCAACCCGGTAAGCAAGCAGCCCGGCGCCTGGATGTCGCCCGACGGTATACCCGTCGATCTGATGGTCCCCGAGCACCTCGCTGGCTCTGGAAGCCGTCGCGGCGTCCGCATTCCACCCCACGACAAGCGCTCGGCACGCCGGGCCGCCGGACTTGAGGCGGCGATCATTGACCGGTCTCGGATGACCGTCGATTCCCTCGATGGCGACGGCCGGAGCGCCGTCATCAACGTCGCAGGCTCAGCGGCACTGCTCGTGGCGAAGCTCCACAAGCTGGGCGAACGGGTCGACACTCCCGACCGTCTCAACGACAAGGACGCGCACGACATCTACCGGCTGCTGGTGGCGACCGAGACCTCCGAGCTCGCCGAGACCATTCGGCAACTCCTCGCGGAGGAACTTTCGCAGCGGGCCACCGCCCGGGCACTCGAGTTCGTCCAGCAACTCTTTGCCGCGGGACCAGTTGCGCTCGGATCGACAATGGCGGGGCGAGCCGAGGAAGGTGTCGGCCAGCCGGACACCGTCTCGGCCTCCGTCAGCTTCCTGGCCCAGGACCTGCTTTCGGCGCTGGCCTAATCAGTCAGGGTTGCTGAATCGTGTCGGACCTGATCCGTAGGCTTCGTCGGGTGGACTACGAGGCGATCGACGCTCTGCGGACGAGGCACCCTGCCTGGCGCCTGCTGCGCGCCAACAACGCGAGCCTGATCCTCTCGTTCCTCGGTGATTTCTTCGTCCAGAACAACCGCGGCGCTTCCTCGGCGAGCCGTCGTCGCCGCGGCCCTGGATGATCAGCTCTACGCGCTCAATCACGAGGCCGGCGGCGACGAAGGCGAAACCCGCTTTCCGAAAGATCCGCGCGCCTATCTGGAGGACTGGTCGGCCACCGAAGCCGGCTTCCTTCGTCGGTTCTATCCGGCCGGTGACGACGAGGTCCACTACGAGGCGACCCCAGCGTTCGAGACGGGCGTACGCCTGGGTCGAGTCGCTGAAGGCGCGGAGCTTCGTCGGCACCGAGTCGCGTCTACACACGATCGTCGAGCTGCTGAGGCAGATCGTGCACGGATCCGAGTCCGACCCCGATCTGCGACTGGCAGAGCTACGGCGTCAGCGCGACGAGATCGACGCGCAGATCGCTGCGGTTGAAGCCGGCCAAGTCCCCGTCTTGGACGAAACCGGCGTGAGAGATCGCTATCAGCAGTTCTCGTCGACCGCTCGCGACCTGTTGAGCGACTTCCGTGAGGTGGAGGAGAACTTCCGCGGCCTAGACAGGGCAGCGCGAGAGCGAATCGCGGCATGGGACCGCAGTAAGGGCGAGTTGCTCGCTGACCTGATGGGTTCACGCTCCGACATCGCCGGATCCGACCAAGGTCGGACCTTCCAGTCGTTCTACGACTTCCTTCTCTCCGAGTCCCGCCAAGATGAGCTCTCCGATCTGCTGTCGAAGGTCAGCAACTTGGCAGCGGTGGAGCACGATCACCGCGTGCGGTCGATCCACCACGATTGGGCGGAGGCCGCCGAGCGAGCGCAGGGCACCGTGCGGCAGATCTCGGAACAGTTGCGTCGCTTCCTGGACGACAAGGTCTGGCTTGAGAATCGACGCGTCCTCGAACTGGTTCGCGCCGTCGAGGCAAAGGCCCTCGAACTACGCGCAGACCCGCCCGAGATTGGTTTGGAGGTGGACGAACCTGGCATCGAGATCTCGCTGCCCTTCGAGCGACCGCTGTACTCGCCGCCACCCGCCTCCGAGGTCGAGAGCCTGATCCCGCCAGCAGAGGAGGCTGACCTGGAGGCTGACCTGCTCTTCAACCAGACCTACATCGACTCGGCGCGCTTGGCTGCCAACATCCGGTCTCTCCTTCCCGAACACAGCACTGCCCTTCTGAGCGACATCGTCGCGATGTACCCGATTGAACAGGGCGCGGCCGAGCTGGTCGGATATCTCGCGCTTTCCGATGACGACATCGAGGTCGAGATGGACGACAGCGACGAGACCCTGCTCGAGATCAACGACCCCGAGGATCCCGACCACGCCCGACGTATCAGGCTTGCGAAGGTGACGGTGAAGCGAACATGAGCGACGCGCATGCGATCGGGTCCGCGATCATCCGTCTGATGCAAGGCGTCGTCTACCGCGAGCTCGACGAGGACACCTGGCTGACACTGGAACGCTCCGGTGCCGGTGTCCGCGATCACTTCGCGACCATCGGCGTCGAGATCGTGGTCGACGACTCCGAGGGCTACGCCTACCTGCGATCACGTCCCGACGGCGAGGACGAAGAGGCGCTGCCACGACTGGTCAGGCGCCGGACGCTGACGTACAACGTCTCCCTACTGTTGGTGCTCCTGCGCAAGCGTCTGCTCGAGTTCGAAACCGCAGGAAGTGAAGGCCGACTGGTCCTCACGCGAGACCAGATCCTGGAGATGCTGCGCGTCTTCCAAGCCGACTCTTCCAACGAAGCGCGCGTCACCGATCACGCGGAGCGCACGATCGCGAAGGCTGTCGAGCTCGGCTTCCTGCGGCCGTTGCGCGGACAGCCCGACCATTGGGAAGTGCGCCGCATCCTCAAGGCCTACGTGGATGCCCAGACCCTCTCGGACTTCGCCGGCAAGTTGAAGCAGTACGCCGGAAAGGGGGCCTCCGATGAATGAGGGACTGTTCTCCGCAGTCGAGCTCAGCAGCAGCGGTCGCGCCGGATACCGCCTCGATCACGTCGAGGTCTTCAACTGGGGCACCTTCGACAAGCAGGTGTGGCGGTTGACTCCTGGTGCTGAGACATCGCTGCTCACCGGAGACATCGGCTCTGGCAAGTCCACGATCGTCGACGCCATCACGACATTGCTGATGCCCGCGAACCGGATCGCCTACAACAAGGCCGCAGGCGCAGAGGCCAAGGAGCGGACACTGCGCTCGTATGTCGAAGGGCACTACAAGTCCGAGCGCGTCGAGGCATCTGGTCACTCGCGGGCGATCGGCCTCCGCACCAGCGCCAAGACCTACTCGGTGATCCTCGGCGTCTTCGTCAACGACGGCTACGGCGAAAGCGTGACCCTGGCCCAGGTCTTCCAACAGCGCGAACAGACAGGCCAGCCGTACCGGTTCTTCGTCACGGCCGGTAAGGCCCTCGCTATCGCGACAGATTTCGCTGACTTCGGCTCCGATCTGCGCGACCTTCGCAAGCGCCTCCGGGCCAGCGGCGCTGAGATCTTCGACGATTTTCCCAAGTACGGCACCTCGCTGCGCCGCCTTCTCGGCATCCGTTCTGAGCAGGCGCTCGACCTCTTCCACCAGACGGTGTCGATGAAGTCGGTCGGAAATCTCAACGAGTTCGTGCGCGATCACATGCTTGAGCCATCAGATGCCAGCGGTCGGGTGCGCGACATCATCGCCCACTTCGAGGATCTGACGAAGGCTCATGACGCGGTCAAGCGGGCGCGCGAGCAGCTGGATGCCCTCGCCCCCATCGTCGCGACAGCCGAGAAGTACGACGCAGCGCTTACCGAGCGCGCGGATCAGGAACGGCAGCGAGACGCTGTCCGACTCTTCGTCGCCGAGGCACGCTCCCGGATGCTCGGCGAGGAGATTGCTGCCCAGAAGAGTCGAGGCTGAGCGGCTCTTCACCGAGAAGTCCGACCGCGAGGTGTCTGCCAGACGCCTCGAATCCGAGCGGGACGAGTTGATCGCCGAACGGGCGCGGGCCGGCGGAGACCGGATCGGCGAGCTTGAGCGCCTTTCCCGCGCGGCTCATGAACAGGCCGACGAACGTGCCAAACGCCGCACGCTGTTCGACGCCGCTGTCAAGCAGGCTGGTTACGCAGCGGTCGAGAGCCCAAGCGACTTCAGCTCTCTTACCACCAGCATCGCGGACACGCGTGCCGAGCTCGAATCGCGGCGCAGCCAGATCGGCCATGACGCTGCCCGCTTGCTGGGCGAGATCTCGCGAATCGATCGCGAAGCCGGGGTCCTCACCGACGAGCTCGACAGCTTGACCAAGCGGACCAGCAACCTGCCTGCTTCCCACACCGACCTGAGGGAGCAGCTCTGCAGGACCTTGGGCTGACCCCAGAGGAGCTTCCGTACGCCGGCGAACTGCTCGACGTCGTCGAAGAGCCAAGGCGAGTGGCGCGGCGCCGCCGAGCGGGTGCTTCGCGGATTCGCGCTTTCCTTGCTGGTCCCCCAGGTCCACTACGACGAGGTTGCGAGGTGGGTCAACGGGCGACGACTCAGCTTCCGCGGCCGGGACGGTCGCCAGATCGGCACGAAACTGGTCTACGAACGCGTTCCGGATCGCCGTGTCCCTCTCAGGCCGACGGCGCACGACCACCTGATCCTCGCTGACTGCCTGGAAACCAAGGCCGGAGCTTTCGCCGATTACCTTGCCGACGAGTTGATCAAACGCGCCGACTACCGATGCGTGGACACGCTCGCTCAGTTCGGACAGGAACGACGCGCTGTCACTCGCGAGGGGCAGGTCCGCTCGGGTGAACGACACGAGAAGGACGACCGCACCCGTGTCGATGATCCGCGCACGTGGGTGCTCGGATGGGCCAACGAGCGCAAGATCGCCGCCCTGCACGAGGAGCTCGCGCAGTTGGAGGAGACCAAGGGAGCAGCGGAGAAGTCGTGGCGCGAGGTTGAGGCCGAGCGGGCGGCGGCCCAGCAACGCCTCGATGCGTTCACCTCGATTGCCGGATTCCCGTCGTGGAGTGAGCTGGACGTCGTGGAGGCACGAGAACGCGCTGCCCTGCACGAGGAAGAGAAGGCACGGCTCGAGGCCGGCTCGTCGCGACTTGCGGAGATCAAGCTCGCCCTCGGACGCGTGGAGAAGCAACAACAAGAGGTGAAGACGCACGTCGGTGAGTTGATCGGTCGACTCGCGAAGCTTCAGGCCTCCGTGCAGGCTGCAGAGACCGAGAAGGCTCGCGACGACGCCTTCGTCGCTGACCAGTCCACCGAGCGATCTTGCGGCTGCGCGAGACGCGTACGAAGCTCTCGAGGTCCGACTCGGAAGGAACCGTCCTTCACACTCCAGCCAGTGGCCAGAGGCCGGAGAACGGCTGACGGAAGAGCTGTACAGGCGGATCGACCGATTAACCGGGAGCTCGGTGGATTCAGCCAGAGCCTCGGCCAGTACATGGCGGAGGTGCTGCGGCGTTGGCCGGAGTTGCGCAGCGAGATGGACGCGACGGCCGAGGCACGGGCGGACTACGTGGCCTTGCATGCCTCGGTCCGCGACGATGATCTCCCCCGGTTCGAGGCGGAGTTCAAGCGGCAGCTCAACACCGAGACGATCCGTGAACTGGCGCAGTTCAACTCCTGGCTGCGACGTCAGGCAGAGGAGATCGACGAGCGCGTCTCGAAGATCAACGAAGCACTCGGCGCGATCCCCTACAACCCGGGCCATTACATCCGCCTGGAGAAGCAACCGACGGTCAACCAGGACGTGTCCAGCTTCCGGTCCGAACTGCGCAGCGCCACCGACGATGCGTTGTCAGGCGACGATGACCACTACTCCGAGCAGCGGTTCCTCGACGTCAAGCGCATCATCGAGCGATTCCGTGGCCGCGAGGGCTACGCCGACTCCGACAAGGCATGGACACGTCGGGTCACCGACGTGCGCAATTGGTTCGTGTTCTCCGCCTCCGAGCGGATCCTCGAGACCGACGAGGAGTGGGAGCACTACTCGGACTCGGATGGGAAGTCTGGCGGCCAGAAGGAGAAACTGGCCTACACGATCCTGGCCGCTTCGCTCGCCTACCAGTTCGGTCTTGAGTGGGGCGCCGAGAAGTCCCGCGACTTCCGTTTCGCCGTGATCGACGAGGCGTTCGGCCGCGGCTCCGACGTGTCCACGCGTTACGCCCTGGAGCTCTTCGCCAAGCTCGGACTGCAGTTGCTCATCGTCACCCCGCTCCAGAAGGTCCACGTGATCGAGCCCTACGTGAAGGCCATCGGGTTCGTCGACAATCCGGGCGGCACCTTCTCCCGACTCCAGACCATGACGATCGAGGAGTACCGCTCACGTCGTGACGGGCGGGCGTCGTGACACAAGGTTGGACTACTCGGCGCGACATCGAGGAGAGAGTCCGGCGGCGCTGGGACGACGGCTCGCTCCTGCGTGCCCATGCCGGAGCATCGGAGTTCTCTGCGATCGAGATTCCCGTGCGAGGCCCCAAGGCATCGGAGATCGGCGACGACCTCGTTGCTGTCCGGGAGTGGATCTCGGCCCTCAGCGCGGGAAGCGACACCGGGCGCCGATACGACGTCGTCCTCGGTCAGGTCGGCGGCCGCCACATCGGCCGCAACGCACTGCCGTCGCGAGTGGTTGTTTCGACCATGGACCAGGCTTGGTCGCTCCTGGGCGTCAGGCGAGAGGTGGACCGGTTCGGCGAGCTGTTGGAGCTCGCCGCTAAGACGCCGGCGGTGCGCACATGGGTGCTCGCCCATCCCCATCGCGCCCTCGAACTCGGCGAAGCGATGCCCCGACTCCTCGCTGCCTTCGAGTGGCTCGACACCCACCGCGGCTCGGGGAAGTACCTCCGCGAGATCAGCGCTCCGGGCGTTGACACCAAGTTCGCCGAGAAGCATCGGCCCGTGCTCGCCGCGATGCTCGGGGTGTCCTCAACGGCGGCAGGGTTCCTCACCGACCTAGGCCTTCGCGCCAAACCAGAGATGGTGCGAATCCGTGTTTCGCCGTCGCTCGGGCTCCCTGCGCCCATCTCTGAGCTGGCGCTCCGAGCGACAGAGCTGCGGGAGCTGGCGATCGCACCTCGCACGGCAATCGTCATCGAAAACGAGGTCACCTATCTGAGCGTCGACGTTCCCGACGACGGAATCGTCATTTGGGGCAAGGGCTTCGAGGTAGACCGCGTCGGGCCGCCTCCCGTGGCTCGCCGACATCCCGGTCATCTACTGGGGCGACATCGACACCCATGGCTTCGCGATCCTCGACCGTCTGCGCACCTGGCTGCCCACTGCCCGCTCGATCCTGATGGACCGAGAGACTCTGCTCGCTCACCGCGAGCGTTGGGTCAGTGAGGACCGCCCGGCGACGTCATCACTGACGCGCCTGACCGCGGCCGAACTCGACCTCTACACCGATCTCGTCACCGATCGGCTGGGCCTACGGGTTCGCCTCGAGCAGGAGCGAGTCGACTGGGCGGCTGCGACAACCGCCCTCGAGCAGGCTCAGCAAGACGAGCCAGGAGAGAGTGATGCACGAAGCCCCGGAATCGGTGTCCAACGGCGGTACTTGCTGAACCGGCATGACCCGCCATACCCCGTCTGACCTGCGGTTTCGTCATAATCCGCTGACAGCCGTCAACCGGGGAACCTCGTGGCACCAGTGGCAGGCGGCGTACCCGACGCTCAGCAGCACCGGGACGTCCCGCTCGCCGGGCGTCGGCGAACGCCTCGGCGCCCACTCCCACCAGTCGACGGGATTGCGCGTGCTGGAGGAGGTACGGGCTCGTGTTCGCCAGCCGGTTTGCCATGAGCCCACCCTCGCGCAGGTCCGCCGGATGTGCGACCAGGCCACCGGGTGCACCGGCCACGCTGAGGTTGGCACGATGTTCGACGGTTGACGGAGAGCATGCTGCGTCCTCCACGGCCGCCACCACCTTCACCCCTCCGGGAGACCAGCATGACGACACCACTTGCTGCTCTGCGGTGCTGCTCGCCGGCATCGTGGTGCTGACCCCCTTGTCGGACCGTCTGCGCGTGCCGTCGCCGGTGCTGGTCACGGTGTTCGGTCTGCTGGTGCCGCTGCTGCCCGGACGCCGGCGCTGCGGCTCGACCCGAACCTCATCCTGCCGGTGGTGCTCCCACCACTTGCTGTTCGCCGCCACGCAGCGTTCGACCGCCGGTCGAGTTCCGCCGCAAGCGCCCAGCCGATCCTGCTGCTCGCCGTGGGGCTTACCGTCGCCACTCACCGCCGCGGTCGCCCTGGGCGGCACACCTGGCCGGCGTGGCCGGGCCCGGCCTGGGTGCTCGGCGCCGTCGTGAGCCCACCGGACCCGGTAGCGGCGACCGCTGTCGCCCGGCGGCTCCCGCTTGCCCGACCGTGCTTGTCACGGTGCTCGAAGGCGAGGGGATGTTCAACGACGCCACCGCTCTCGTGCTCTACGCTCCTGGCGGTCACCGCAGTGGTCAGCGGCGGCTATCCCGGCCTCGGCGACGTCGTCTGTGCATCCTGGGTGCTCGCCGTCGTCGGCGGTATCGCGGTCGGGCTGGTAGTCTGGACTGGTTCACGAAGGCCGCTCTGGCCGCACTGCACGAGGTCGTCGGCCGAGACGACTCGTGACGATCGCGATGCCGTTCGCCACGTACCTGCTCGCCGAGCAGATCCCCGGGGTTCGGGCGTGCTCGCCGTCCTGACGATCGGGTTGTTCCTGCCGAGCTACGGGCACCTGGTCGTTGACGTTCAGGAGGCTGGCTGCTGGGTCGCGCGGTGTGGCGGTTCGCCGACTACCTCATCACCAGCCTGGTCTTCGTCCTCATCGGCTTCGAGCTTCACCGCCGTGCTCAAGGCCAGCCCCGTCAACGCCCGCACCGTCGTCCTGGCTCTGACGACCGTCGGTGTCCTCGTCGTGGTGCGATTCGCGTGGATGTTCGGCGTCGGGTCGCTCGCGCATCTGCCTGGGCGCAGTCCCCAGTCACCCGGTGCGAGCCGCCGCGAGACGCTCGTGCTGTCGTGGGCCGGGATGCGGGGGGTCGTCACCGTGGCTGCGGCGCTCGCGCTGCCACTGACCACCTCGTCATCCAGCGACTTCCCCGAGCGTGCCCAGATCGTCGTCGTCGGCCTCAGCTGCGTGCTGGTCACGCTGGTGGTCCAGGGGCTCACGCTCTCGCCGCTCGTCCAAGCACTCGGCGTCGGAACCCAAAGGCGGCTCGGTCCAAGCCGTCCGCGAGCTGACGCGCCGATCTGTCGAGGCCGCTGCTACTTGTCGTCCGCGAGCGGCAGGCGACATGCCCGAGGGCGGTGTGCCACGCGGTCACCCTGCAGTACGAAGGTCAGCTCGCCGCCCAGGACGCCTTGCGGGACGCGCGTTCCGGCGGTGACGACGACGGGGCCGAGCCGGGGCCGAGCAGCTGGAGCAGCTCATGGCGCAGACCAGCGAGGCCGAACGTGCCCTGGTGCTGAGAGCGCGTCGCAACGGCGAGGTCAGCGCGGAGGTGGCGGACGAGGTGCTCACTGACATCGAGGCGCGCGCGCTGCGCGACATGGACTGAGGGCGCGCAGCCGACGGCTCCGGCCCCACCTGGGCGTCAGCCGCAAGCGCGATGGAGCATCTCCAGGAAGCGAGTGCGGTCCGCCCTGACGACGACGGTGGCGTTCGGGTCGTTGCCCCACAGCCCCAGCCGGTCCACCACCGTCATGCCGCGGGTGAGGACGCCGGTCGTCTCCACGGCGACGAACGTCCGCTCGGTCTCCACGGCGATCGAGGGATTCGATGGCCACCGCCATCGTCACCGGGTCGGGGAGGTCGATGCCCTCGATGTGAGTGACCTCGTGGCAGAACCGCAGCAGCTGCCGC